>CAWIYX010000018.1:0-489671 GCA_963840415.1 uncultured Alphaproteobacteria bacterium
TTCTGGGCTGCCTCCATCATCTTGACAGCGCCTCCTCGACGGAGTACAGCCGAGGTCGATCAAATAGAGTTGGACATCGACCAGCCCGACGTAAGCTCGTGCCAGTTGCGGATCGCGCTCAAACGCTCTGCGGAATAGGCCTTCTGCTTCGATCAAGGATTCCTTCGTCACCTTGTGTTTCGCCTCCATGGCAAGCAGGTAGGTGTCGAAGGCGGATAGGTTCGCGGGGGGCTTACGCCTGAGAAGACTGCGCTCGGCCTCCGCCACCGCTCCCTTCCGTAGCCAGCGAGCGTGGCGGCAATTCCTTGCGTGACATCGTTCTGCACGGCGAACAGGTCATCGACCGGCCGGTCGTAGCGCTCGGACCAAACGTGGCTGTTGGTGGCGGCTTCGATGAGCTGGGCGGTCACCCGAATCCGTTCGCCCATCGACTGGATGCTGCCCTCCAAGAACGTATTTCACGTTGAGATCGCGACCGATTTGGCGGATGTCGATCAGCTTGCCCTTATAGACCTCGGTGGAATTGCGAGCGATGACGATGAGGTTCTTCGAAGTGGGAGAGATCGGTAATGATGTCCTGGGTGATCCATCTGCGAGCCGCTCCATTTGGGATCGGCCCCGATATTGTCGAAGGGCAAGACAGCAATGGACGGCTTGTCGGGCAGCGACGACGGAGTTCTGGTCCTTCATTGTCCAGAAACCTGCCGCAATGATCAGCAGCAGAGCGGCGGCCGACATTGCAAGCTGCTCCAGCCAATATTGGGAAGGGCAGAACGCCGCGAAATTGGCCGGGGCTCGGCGCGCACGCGGTAGACGCGCACCGGCTTCGAAATGTTCTTGACCTGCTGCTCGCCGAGAAAATCGAAGCCGTAGGTAAGCTTGCCTTCGACCGCGTCGTAGACGGTGGAGGAAATGCAGACGCCGCCGCCCTCGGCGAGCGCCTCCATGCGCGCAGCGATGTTGACGCCATCGCCGTAGATCGTACCGTCTGTCTCCTCGATCACGTCGCCCAGGTTGACCCCGATGCGAGACTCCATGCGCAGGTCCGGTTCGAGTTCGATGTTGTGCCCTTCCAGGGATTTCTGAAATCTCGACCGCAGCCTGGACCGCCTCGACCGCACTCGGGAACTCGGCGAGAAGCGCATCGCCGGGCGCGTTGACCACGCGGCCGCCGCGGCGCACGACCAAGCGGGCAATGATGTCGCGATAGGACTTGAGGGTCTCGACGGTGGCGGCCTCGTTGGCCGCCATCAGACGCGAATAGCCGACCACGTCCGCGCTCAAGATCGCGGCCAGCTTGCGTCGGTTACTTGGACCGGTCATGGCCCCCTCCACAGGGGGAACAGGCTGCAAGGTTACGCTCCCCGGTAACCGCGAGCAATGGTACGGATGGCGCTCCAAGTGGTTGTTGGTGAAGGGCTGCCCAGGTGCTTGCGTGGTCTTGCGTCGTCCAAAGAACTCGCAACTGTCTCCTTCGGGTCAAGATGAGAAGAACGCACCACGTCCGCGGCACGGTCGGTCGATCCCAGGCTCGTGGCCGAGGGCCAGGCGTTCCGGAGAGCCAGTCCACCACCGGCGAGCGTCGCAGCCTGCAGAAGATCAGTCGCGAGTTGGAAGATGGGAGCGATGCAGCCAGGGGGGCCTGGCACGCGATTGGCGGTCACGTCAAGAACTTGCCCGAGTAGTTAGCCGGGTGCAGAAGGCGAGGCCGTAGAAACCGAAGCGCTCCGATTGTCCTCAAGCTTCCGTCTTAGCCTCGGAGAGTAGCTTCTTGTCCTTGGGACAACTTGGGCCGTTGAGACTTGCTCAATGAGCCTGCCACCAGGGCAATCACAAGGAGCCCAGCAAAGACCAGGTGAGCGCAGCCCTCGCTATCTTTGAGACACGTATAGGTTTTGAACTTTATGTTAGCGTACCGCACGCTGTAGTCTTGGACGAAGGCCTTGCAGGCTTCCACCGTAGGAAAGCGGGAAGGGGGGGCCTAACTAATTCCCATGACCACGATAACCGTGTAGAGCGTGACAGGATCCATTTCTCGCCCTCTCCAGTGGGCGTGATCCACTTGAATGCCTAGGCAGTGGTTTTCGTTCCCGCCGCGAGCGCGGGCAGCCGTTCAATCCCAAGAGCGTGCGCGCCATGCTCAGGCGGAAGTGAGGCCGCGACGTTGCCATCACGTCAGCTCATCGCAGGATGGCACTCGGGGCAGGTCATGATCGTAAACCGCGACTGCGAAAAGTTGATTAGCGCGATCGTTCGTGCAGAATACGGAGCACTGCCATGCCCGAAGAACGGTGCCCGTGGACACGCACTTCTCGTGCTTCCCAGGCGATTGGTCGCTCACCAGCCAAAACGACGGAAGCCATACCGACGATAGCGATATGGCCGATAGTAACCGTAGTTGTAGCGATACGGACGATAATAGCCGTAGCCATAGTGCCGACGCCAGCGGGCGGCGGATCTCACTATTCGCCACGACGTCATTCCCGAGAACTCCTGTACTCACCGGACCAGCTTGGGCTGAAGCGGTGAACATCAGAACCGCGGCCGCAGCGATCACACTCTCAGACCGTAGGTTGTTCTACTCATTGCGAACCTCCATTGCGCACAAAGGCGCATGGTAGCCGAACACGCACCCCCCGCTCACGTGTTCCTAATGAGTTGAAAGATGACGCCCAGGTTCGGCCAAGCGAGCGCACGAATCCTCAACGGGGTGCTTTCTTTTGAGCGAAGGGCAAGCGCAGCAAGTGGCAGAGCGGACGGCTCAATTGGATGAGCACTCGCTCTCTCGCCAACAGCTGAACGGACCGCAGATCTCCGTCGGCTTGCCCAGACCCGACCCAAAGTACCGCCCATCGCCTGCGAGCGAGTAAGATCGGCTCCTTGTCACCGCAGTGGGGGCAAGCAGGGCCTTCCGCCAGACGATGCTTTCGAGCTTGGCGAACGCCGCTGCCGTCGTGGAAGTGCTTCTGCGATGAGGACGTCTATTCCCCCCGACGAGCCTAATGGCTGTCCTGGCTTCCGAGATCCGACGCGATCGCCGAAAATAACTTGTCGGCGGCTCCACATGAAGTTGTGCCGGCGCCGGGTTTGCTCCGGTCGGCGTTCGGCCTTCCAAGAACTTCTTCACGGTCTCGCCAAAGCCGAGAATGTCCTGCGGACCCTTCCCCGACTTGATCATGCTGTCGCGCACCATCATGCCGACGACGAGTTCGAGAACCGTCAGCCTGGAGAGCAGTTGAGCCTCTTCCTGTGGAGATGCGTTAGACATGGCCTATCTCCTTCCAAGAGATAGATTAGCCCTCTCGCGGGGTTTGTAACCGGATAATCGCCAATCCTTTTGCGGACAACTGGGACAAATGCTTGCAGGCATGTCGTCGCAGCCGTGCCTCGCCCCCGCCGGGACGCGCGCGCCGTCAAGCCGAGAGGGGGGAAATGTGAGGGCGCAAGTCCCACGCCGAGAAGCGCCCCGAAGTCGTGGCCGAGGCCAGGCGTTTGCGGAGAGCCAGTCCCATGACCGGCAAGCGGCGCAGCCTGCAGAGGATCAGTCGTGAGTTGGCGGTTAAGGGCTACGTCAATGAGCGCGGCCGTCGTTCAATCCCAAGAGCGTGCGCGCCATGCTCGAACGCAAGTGAGGGTGGATGACACCTTGCCTGTCTTGAACCCAGCATTAATTTGTCCGGCGATAAGATGCTCCCAGCCGCGCTCCTCCTTGTTCCGCGTTGGGTGCGGCCGCGCCTCGATGCCCCCGCTTCGGGGCGCTTACTTTTGAGCGAGGGGCAAGCGCGGGACGGCACACCGGACGGCTCAATTGGATGAGCACGCTCTCGCCAGCATCTGATCTGACCGCAGTCTTCGTCAGCTCTACCTCAAACTCCGGACCCGAAGTACCGGCCATCGGAACGGCGAGGTTGGGCCAGAAGCAGACCTCACGAATCCAGATCTGTTCGAGCACTTGCCCGGTCGGTACAAGGTAAATACTTTTCCAGGACTTTAAGCCGATCAAAGCCCGGAAGTATCCAATGACATCCGAGCAGTCGCAGGAATACGACGACGCCCTGGTGGCGGTGCTGGAAGCGGTCTGGGGCGAGGGCTACATGTCGCCGGGTGGACCCGATGAGATCCGGATGATCGTCGAGGGCATGCCTCTGGCTGGCAAGGCAGTGCTCGATCTCGGCTGCGGCACCGGCGGCATCACGCGCTTCCTGGCGGAGACCTACCGGCCCGCACGCATCGTCGGCATCGATGTCGATGCCGGCCTCATCGCACGCGCGACCAGACGCGCCACCGAGGCCGGGCTCGGAGACAGCCTTTCGTTCCAGACGGTGACGCCGGGACCGCTGCCCTTCGCGGACGGCAGTTTCGACGTTGTGTTCAGCAAGGATGCCATAGTGCATATCGCGGACAAGGAGGCGCTGTTCGCGGAGATCTTTCGTGTGCTGCGACCGGGCGGCAACGTCGCTGCCGGCGACTGGATGAGTTCGACCGACGGACCGTTTTCGGACGCGATGACCGATTACCTGAAGACTGAAGGCCTCGGCTTCGGCCTCGCCTCGCCGGCGCGCTATCGCTCGGCCATGGCGCAAGCGGGCTTCTGCGATATCCGCATGATCGACCGCAATGAATGGTACAGGCCCCTCGCCCACCGGGAGCACGATGCGGTCGCCGGGCCGCTCTACGATCAGCTGGTCGCGCGGGTGGGGAAGGCATTCGTCGACCACGAAATCGAAGCGTGGCGCGCGCTCACGGTGGTGGTCGACAGCGGCGAGCTGCGGCCGGGACACCTGCGGGCACGCAAGCCGGGCAAATGAGCGCGGTCGATAACGGTCCACATCCTTCTTCGACATGCGCAAACGACGACTATGGCCTCGCCGTGAGTTCAAACTTCCGCTCGGGGTCATGAGCCGCCCATCACCTGACATGAGCAGCACGGCCGGTCTCACCCCAGTAGCTGACGACTGTCCCCCGTCAGCACCTACCGGACAGATTGAGCTGACCGTCCGGCGAAAGTATCACGATCGAACCGCGCTCCTTTGTAGGGCGCCATGCTTACAGTTAGGTAAGATTGCAGACACGTAGTGGTAAGGTTGGAAATAACATCAACGAGGATGGATGGGAATGGGCTCTTGCCCCTAAGGACCGCTCCGATGCAGCTCATAGAGACGTGGCGCGCTGCAGCGGTGCGCGAAGGTTTCGAAAATGCGCGCTCGCTCAGCGAGATTTCTGAGGAGACCGGCTTATCGGTTCGTGAGGTTCTTCGGCGCGAAGTTGAGTTAAATCTAATCCCGGCCTATTTGGCGGCGTTGTTAACACCGTTGCCAGGAAAACTCGGTTGGCGCAAAGCCGCACGCCAAGTAGCAAGTCGGATATCACTCTCAACATTTCGCGGCTTGGTCGACCTTCTCCCGCGAGCGGCATGGCCCGGAGTTTCTTGATGCAGGTCCGAGCCACTTCTTACAAAATGCGTGAACGGTGAAGAGCCCCGCCATCCCTTTCAGCACAGACATGCGCGCGTTCCTTGTCGGTTTGGTCCTATGCCTCGCCTCGCCGGCATTGGCCGACAAGACGGCGGCGATCCGATTTGACGGCCACGATGCCACTTTCTATCCGAGGATGTCCGACGAGGCTTGCGATCACCTCGTTGATACCTTCTCGAAGCGGGGGCCGTTCATAGTCACGATCGACAGTCCCGGATACGAACACCTCTCCGGTCTGGTCATCAGCATTTCGTGCGACACATAGAGGTAGCGGTAAATCAAGAGTGGCTGATGTTCCACGTCCTCCCGCTCGCAATTCGCTACGACGGGACACAGCCGGCGGGAGGACACGGCTACCAGGTCCACGTCGGTCCGATGAGCTCGGACGTGCGCGGCTCCGTGGCGATCACCTCCCCGGACCCGCGCGCCCACCCGGCACTTCGCTTCAACTACCTGTCGACGGCGCAGGACCGGCGCGAGTGGGTGGAGGCCGTTCGCACCGCGCGCAGCATCCTCGGCCAGAGCGCATTCGCGGACTACGACGCGGGCGAGATCTCACCCGGTCCTGAGGTGAGGACCGACGAGCAGATCCTCGACTGGGTGGCACGCGACGCGGAGACGGCGCTCCACCCGTCGTGCTCGTGCCGGATGGGCCTCGACGACCAGTCGGTCGTCGATCCCAACTCTTGCGGGTGCACGGGATCGAGGGCGTGCGCGTCGTGGACGCGTCCGTCATGCCGTCCATCACGAACGCGAACATCTACGCCCCGGTGATGATGATCGCCGAGAGGGCGGCGGATCTCGTCCTCGGCGCGACGCCGCTCCCTCCCGAGCACGTCGACTTCTACCGCTACGAGCCCGCGCGGCCACGAGCCGGCGGGCTAGGGGAGTAGCCGTCCGACCGCGAGCGCGGCGCTGACGACCTCGGCCGTCGCGCGTTCCTCCGAACCGCGTTGCGGGAAGCGATACGCGGGGCCGTGGACGTGAATCGCGGCGACGGCGTCCCCGAGCGCGTCGCGAACCGGCGCTGCGACGGAGTTGAATTCCCTCCGCGAACTCCTCGAGCCCCCACGCGTACCCGCTCCGCCGCACGTCGTCGAGCCGGGCGCGGAGCTGCTCCGGCTCGACCACGGTATGCGGCGTGAGACCGGCCAGGCCGTGCTCGACGTAGGCGTCCACGGCGCTCGCGGGCCAGTGGGCGAGCAGGACGAGCCCGGAAGGGACGGCGTGCATCGGCACCCGTGTCCCGGTCCAGTCGCGGACCTGCACGGGATGGTCGCACTCGACCTGGTCGACGTAGCGGACTTCGTAGCCGTCGGGGAGGCCGAGGCCGGCGTCCTCCCCGAGCGAGCGGACGAGCCGCGTGAGCTCGTGGCGGGCGAGTGCGGCGAGACGGCGCTCGGGGGCGAGCTCGGTGAGCGCGGCGACGCCGGGACCGACGCGCCAGCGGCGGCCGTCGGTGCGCTCGACGGCCCCGAGCCGCTCGAGCGACGCGAGCAGGCGCGCGACGGTGCTCTTCGGGAGGTCGAGACGCTCTGCGAGCGTGGTCACCCCGGCCGGCCGGTCGGCGACCGCACCCAGGATCGCGAATGCGCGCTCGACCGATTGCACCATTGCGGAGCCTCCACGGCTGGACTAGAGTGTTCCAGTATACAGGACAGTTCCACGATACGGAACACAGGAGGTCGAGCCGTCGTGGCCGAGATCAACGAGCACCCCGAGGTCCTCTTCTACTCCCGCATCCGCCGGTCGCCGTTCTTCTACGCGTCCCGGCGGCACGGCGTGCAGAAGTACAGCTTCTACAACCACATGTACCACCCCCGGCACTACGCCGACCCGGTCGAGGAGTACTGGCAGCTCCTGAACGGCGTCACCCTGTGGGACGTCGGGGTCGAGCGCCAGGTCGAGATCACCGGGCCGGATGCCTTCACGTTCACGAACATGCTCGTGCCGCGCGATCTCACAAAGTGCGAGGTCGGCCAATGCAAGTACGTCTTCGTGACGTCTGCCGAGGGCGGGATCTTGAACGACCCGGTGCTGCTGCGGCTCGGCGAGAACCACTTCTGGCTCTCGCTCGCCGACAGCGACATCCTGCTCTGGGCTCGGGGAGTGGCCCTGAACGCCGGGCTCGACGTCACGATCGGCGAGCCGGACGTCGGGCCGGTCCAGGTGCAGGGGCCGAAGTCGAAGGACGTCATGGTCGACCTCCTCGGCGAGAGCATCGTGGAGATCCCCTACTACTTCATGCGCGAGTACGAGCTCGACGGCATGCAGGTCGTCGTCTCGCGTACGGGCTACACGGGGGAACTCGGCTACGAGATCTACCTGCGCAACGCGAGCCGCGACGGTGTCCAACTCTGGGATGCCGTCCTCGAGGCCGGCGAGCCGCACGGGCTCACCGTGATCGGGCCGTGCCACATCAAGCGCATCGAGGCAGGCATCCTCGCGCTCGGCTGCGACATGTGGTTCGACACCAACCCGTACGAGGTGGAGATGGGGTACGAGTGGATGGTCGACCTCGACCAGGAGGCGAACTTCATCGGCAAGGAGGCGTTGAAGCGGATCAAGGCGGAGGGCGTGTCGCGAAAGCTCGTCGGGGTCGAAATCGGCGGGCCGGGCCTCGGGAGCTACAACGACAGCTCCATGATCGACTACTTCCCCGTCTCGAAGAACGGCTCCCGGGTCGGGCAGGTCACCTCCGCGTGCTACTCGCCGCGTCTCGAAAAGAACATCGGCTATGCGATGCTGCCGATCGAGCTCACGGAGTTCGGCACCGAGCTCGCGGTGGAGACGCCGGCCGGAACGCAGGCGGCGGTCGTCGTTCGGAAGCCTTTCATCGACCCGAAGAAGGACACCCCGAAGCAGGAGGTCGCGATCGGCGCGACCGCGCATGCGTCACACGTCGAGTAGCAAGACGTCGGCCAGCTGGCTCGTCGAGCTCCTCGCCCGGCCCCGCTACGAGGTGATCCCGCTCGGGGGCGCCGAGGACGCCGTGCTCGAGCACGTCCCCACCCACGTCAAGGTGACCGTCACGACGTCGCCGAAGAAAGGGCTCGAGCCCACGCTCGAGCTCGCGGAGCGGATCGCAGGGCACGGCTACGACGTCGTGCCACACCTCGCGGCGCGGCACGTCCGAGACCGCACCCATCTCGCCGAGCTCGTCGACCGCCTGCGCAAGGCCGGGGCGAGCGACGTGCTCGTCATGGCCGGGGACGCCGAGGAGCCCGCGGGAGAGTTCGACGGATCCCTCCCACTCCTACGCGCCCTGGCGGAGCTCGGTCAGCCGTTTCGAGACGTCGGGATCACCGGCTACCCGGAGAGCCATGCCTTCATCACCGACGACGAGACGATCAGGTCGATGTTCGAGAAGGAGGAGTTCGCGACCTACATCGTCAGCCAGATCTGTTTCGACCCCCGGGTGACGGCAGCCTGGGTGGGTGCGGTGTGGGACCGAGGGACCCACCTCCCCATTCACATCGGGGTTCCCGGGCGCGTCTCGCGCACTAAGCTCATGCGCGTATCTGCACGGATCGGAGTCGGCAACTCGCTCCGCTTCCTGCGGACGCACGGAGGCTGGCTCAGACGAGTGTTGAGCGGCGACTTCGACCCCCACCCACTGGTTCAAGGGCTACAGAGAAGCCTCGGTGACGCTCGGCCGAACGTGGGCGGCTTCCATGTCTTCACGTTCAACGAGCTCGGCGCGACGGAGCGGTGGCGGCGCCGGGAGCTCGCCGAGGTCGGTTCTGCCGCGGCGACGGTCGAGTAACGGGCCTACGAGGGCACGCCGGCGCCTTGCCGGCAGGATGCGCGAGGCGCTGGTCGCGACGAGACGGCGTCGCAGGCCTTCCGTCGCTCGGAGTTGGAGGCGTACAGGCCCCCGACGATCGTCCCGATCCCGGTGAAGCAGTAGTCCGTCGCCTCGGCCGGCGCCTTGCTGCACAGCGCCGCCGCCCGCGCCGGGCCGCTGTCCTGACTCGTGAGGTCACGGGAGGCTCCGTAGATGCATTCGCTCGCATGCTCACCGGCCTCCGCACAGAAAGATCGATCGCATCGCATGCCCATGGCTCATCCGGCGGTTCGGGGCGCGGCTGATATTCGGTCGGCTTACGAGGCTTGGTGCGCGGCAAATGGCTATGAGCCGCTATCGCAACAGAAAGAGCTGCTCCGCCTCGAGTACTCGAAGTGGAAGTCGAGTGGTCTCATTCATTATCGGAATCTGCAGCTCGTGGCGTGAGGGCCATTGATCGCTCAACCGTCTGCACGTGCGAGTACGGCACCGCTCCAGATTTCGCGGATGTGCCCGCGTCGACAGTAGGCGGAAGCGATTGGCACTACATTGGCACTATGAGCACCGAAGCTTAGTTTGTAATTCGGTTTAAGCATTTGAAAACACTGGCGCGCCCGGAAGGATTCGAACCTCCGACCCCCAGATTCGTAGGCGGGTCTTATCTCAAGGAATTCAACGTCTATTCTGATTCCTGAGGCGATTGCGTCGCATAGAGCCCTCAAAGACTTAGTCCACGAGTTAGAATGGAAACCATCGGCCGGACGACACGTCTCACGGGCAACGGTTCCGCCACGTTTGGGCTGCTTTACCTTCATCAGGTGCGGAAGTGCTCACGGCTCGTTGGAACGGGCTAGCAGTGGTCCGCGGCCCGGGGGGCCTAGGGCTTCGTGAAGTTAGTGCGTGATTGTTACTGAGGAGTAGGGGTGGCACTTGGCTCCGTTGTCACCGTCGGTTGCTTCGAGCTGTCATTGGTCAACGCTTCATGCTGCTGCGCCTTCATGGAGATCGCTGCGAAGAAGATAATCAAGGCGGCGATGATGCCAAGAGCAAGCGTGACCGAGGCATGGCGGGCCCGATATCTCCAGCCAGCGTAGTCTTGATCATATAGCGCCATTGGGTATTCCTCTGAGGATGATTCACGGCCTGTCTCCGCTCGTGTTTAGCGAAGGAAGCAAGGGGCCTCTTATCGCTGGAAGTCGGTTATTGCCGCCGGACGTTCCGCGAGCAATCCTCTAACGGTTGCTATCAGCACCGAAACGCCTTCAGGTTTGTTCACATGCACGCCATGGCTGCTTGCTCCGCCACGAGGTCCGTAGCCGCTATAGGTAACAAACGGGATATTGCGTTCAATCAGGCGCTCGCAAACCGTGGAGGTATCACCATCGCTCAATGCATGATCCAAGATCGCAGCGGACAAGGCTTGATCTTCGACACCTAGCAGGGCATCAGCCAGAGTCCGGGCCATGAGGACTGTTGCTCCTGCGTCCTCGAACGCTTGCGCGATATCGATTGCAATAAGCGGTTCATCCTCAGCGAGGAGGATAATGCGCCCCCTGAGCGAGGCTTCCATGACACCCTTCTGCGCGGCTAAGCGCGACGTTGCTGAACGATAGAAGCCCATGCCGTCAAGCACAGCCAGACTCGGAAAGTACCTAGATCCACTGCATAGGCTTCGCGATCGCGACATGGGCGCCAAATGCATGGCTTCCCAATGGCATCGATTGGAACCAATCGGTCTCGGCGCGCTTCACTAGACTGCGTACGTTGTCACAAGACTGCGTGCGATTTCCCAAGGAGAAAAACCATGAAACGTTTCGTACTGACGTCTCTGGCGCTCGTGCTCAGCACCGGGTTGGCGATGGCTGAAACTGGCAAGAAACTCAGCCAGGCAGAGTGTGACAGCCTGTGGAGCCAGGCCAATCCGACCGGCGCTGCCACGATTACCGAAGCTCAAGCCCAGCCCTACGTCTCCGATTTCAAGGCAGCCAATCCCGACAACGATGGCTCGCTCGACGCAAAGGAGTTCCGCACGGCGTGCTCTAAGGGTTTGGTCGGCGGGACGGCGAGCAGCGGCGCAAGTTCGGGCTCCTCTGGCTCGATGCCGAACGATAAGTAAGCCGCAAGACGAGGCCGTTCGCCCTTTCCGGGCGGAGCAACAGGAGCGCTCTAGACGTGTGCTAGAGCGCTCTCTTTTACACGTCCGTTTACGCTTCCGGCGGAACCGCTGCGTTCAGCCCGCTACGGGCCGTCTCAGCTCGAAACGCAATTCGCCGTTTGCCTCCACGCGGGAACGTGTCCACCCGTAGCGCTCATAGAAATAAACCGCACAGGTGGTCGGCGCGGTCGTGAGCCAGACGACGTCGGCGCCATTATCCCACAGCCACTCGCTCGCCGTCTTGAGCAGGCGCCTACCAAGGCCACAGTTTTCGTAGCCTGGCAGGACGAAAAGCGCGAAAACAGATTGGCTTGATTTGTGAGCGATGGAGAAAGCTACGATTTGACCGCGTCGCTCAGCGATCCAACCCTTCGCCCCCTGCTTGAAGGAATCCGCAAGGCTCGCGCGTGTGATGCCCATTGATTCAAGCCGCTCGCATCTGCCTCGCGCTTTACCGGATTTGTGACACAACGCAGTGCCGTGTGAGCGAGGGACACGTCCCCATGCATGCTCAAATCCGAATTCACATGTCGGGGCGGATATTATCGATGGGAGTGAACTGGGTGTAGCGTCGGACTCACCTTCCGGACGATTGCTTGACCCAATAACAAGCAGGGATGCCGCAAAGTAGAGGGTAAAGAACACCGCAAGGACGGCGATAACGGTAACGCCAACCGACCGACCGCTGGTGCACAGTGACGCTCAAGGTCAAGCGCCGGTTTTGCGTCCATGCGGTTTGGGCCGGCATGTGGAATACGTCGACGCTCTGCGCTCTAGGCGCCATGGGGGGGCGCAGGCCGAGTGCCCGCACCCCATAGCGTTGGACCTTTATTTCTGGACCGGCGGAAGTTCCTTCGCCTGCTCCGCTGTCAAGGCAAGCACAACGCGGTCACCTTCCAACTTAAACTGCGCGGGCGTTAAGTTGACGCGGGTCTCACCGAGGCCCAAGAAGCCCCCGATGTCCGCGTGCATCCCGATGACCTTGTTGTCGGCGTCACGCTCGAAGGCCGCGACCTCGCCGATCTCCTCCCCGTCGCTGCTGTAGACCGGCTTATTGATCCAGATCATGCCCTCTTGCGTGGTAAGCGCAAGGCCGGTTCCCTGTTCTGCCGGGGCCAATGTCGCGCCAGCATTGGACTTAGAGTCCGACTGCCCGGACACGGCGTCGTCCGGTCGCATTGACGGTGTGGCCTCGCCCATCGCCTTCGTCGATGGAAGAGGCTTGTCTGCGTTCGGCCCAGCCTCCTTGATGGCTTCGGCATCTTGCTTCATCTGGGGGACCGTGTCGGTCATGGTGCTCGTTGGCCCCGCGCCGGGTTCGATCTTAGTCTTGGTATCCTCAGCTACGGCCGGAAGCGCCACAGCGGCGGCAAGAAGGGTCGCAACTGATAGGGTGCGGATCATGATAAAAACTCCAAAAATGGCTCTTGAGAGAAACATCTACGCACAGGGCCGCGACGCCGCCTAGGTTCGGAAAATGCCTACGCTCGAGCCTTATTCGAGCCTCGACGGAGAGCGATCCTTCCGCGCGGCTGGCATCCTGCTTCTGGGCCATGGCCAGGACCAAGGGATCGATCGTGACGACTTGCTTCATGCGGGTATTGCTACCCAACGACGGTAGAATGATCGTAGTTGCAATCCGCCGATAGGCCGCGAACGACAATGTGTCGAGCTGCTCCTCCTCCGACTCGATTAGGTAGTGCCGTGGTGGTAGGAGCGCACATTTAGGGTCGGCCGCCTAGATTCGGAAAATGCCTATGGGAGCCCACCCCATTTGGGAGGCACTTAATTAAGAACCGCCGACCGGGAGTGCGGACATCGGGCAGAAGACCTATCCATAAGCTCTTTTGGCCCGCTGGAGCATATGAGTGCTACTATGCGTGATGAAATCGTGGAGGCCGTTGCGACCCCATTTTTCCGATCGCAACTGGGCGTTCGGGCGGATCTCGCGCCCGAGTCGAGACAGAAAGGCTGAGTTGTTAAACGTCATCCGCCGAGTCTTAGGGGCGTGCGTCACCGGGATCGCCCTGGGAAAGCCACGAACCCGTTCGCGAAGAGCTCTTCAGCGTCGAGCGTCTCGAGGAGCACGCGCGCAGCCTCGCCGTTGCCCAGCCAGTCAGAGCCAAGCCGACCAAGGGTCATCCGCTGACCGGCCGGCTCACCGACAACGAAGCGGTGCTACTCAAGGCGCATCGCACAGTCGCCACGACCATCGACGATGGACACGCGATCACTCCGGCGGCGGAATGGCTGATCGACAACTTTCATCTCGTCGAGAAGCAAATCCGCCAGATCCGCTCCGATCTGCCGGCCGGCTATTACCGGCAGCTGCCCAAACTGGCCGACGGGCCATTCGCGGGTTATCCCCGCGTCTTCGGCGTGGCCTGGGCCTTCGTCGCTCATACCGACAGCCGTTTCGATCTCGACGTGCTGTGCTCGCTACGTACGCGCTTACCAGGAGGTCCAGCCGCTGACGATCGGCGAGCTTTGGGCGGTTGCGATCACATTGCGGATCGTGCTCGTCGAGAATCTCAGGCGCCTCGCCGAGCGGATCGTGCGCGCTCGCGCTGCCCGGCAGGAAGCGGACGATCTCGCCGACCGTATGCTGGGCACTGGCGGGCGCGCCGCCGAACCGGTGGCGGTCGTGCTTGCGGAGTGCAAACGCAGGCCGCTTCCCGAAGCGTTTGCAGTCCAGCTGGTGCACAGGCTGCGCGACCAGGATCCCAGAATTGCGTCCTGCGCTGGTTTGGCTCGACCAGCGTCTGGCGGCGCAGGCGACGACGGCGGACGAGGTCGTGCGCGCCGAGCACCAGAGGCAAGGTGCCGCGAGCGTCACGATGCGCAATATCATCACCAGCATGCGCCTGATCTCCGACGTCGATTGGACGGAGCTGTTTGAGCGCATCAGCCTCGTCGACGAGGCGCTCGCCGACGACAGCGGCTTTCGGGATATGGATTTCCCGACACGCAATCTCTATCGCAGCGCAATCGAGGAACTCGCGCGCGGTTCGAAGCACGCCGAGCTCGACGTTGCGCGCAGCGCCGTCTTGGCAGCGAAGCAGGCTCGGTCAGGTGACGGGAGCTCACTGGAATTCCGCTGTGCCGAAACAGGGTATCATCTCCTCGGCGGCGGACGTCGTGCGTTCGAAGCGCTGATCGGATTTCGGCCACCCGTGAGCGCTTGGCCCGGACGCTTCAACCGAGCGCTTGGCATCAGCGGCTACGTCGCCGCCATCGTCGCCGTCGGCGCTCTCCTCCTCGCGCTGCCGTTGGTCTGTCTCTCCGCATTAGGGCTTGCCGGGGCAGTGGCTGCTCCTGCTCGGGGCTTTGGGTGCGATCCCCGCGATCGACGCGGCCGTCGCGCTCGTAAATCGCGTCGTGACGCGGGGATTCGGCGCGACGCTCTTGCCGGCACTGGAGCTCCCGAACGGCGTTCCCCCACATCTGCGCACGCTTGTCGCGGTGCCGACGTTTCTGACTTCGCAGGAGGCGATCGAAGAGCAAGTTGAGCGCTTGGAAATTCATTACCTCGCGAGCTCGGAGGGCGATCTGCATTTCGCGCTGCTCTCCGACTGGGTCGATGCCACGACCGAGAACGCCGAGGGTGACGGCGCGCTTCTCGCGGCTGCGGAGCGAGGGCATCGCGCGGCTCAACCAGCGCTATGGCTACGCACCCGGCGGCCCCCGCTTTCTGTTGCTCCATCGCCGGCGGGTCTGGAACGACGGTGAACGCCGTTGGATCGGCTGGGAGCGCAAGCGCGGCAAGCTTCAGGAGCTGAACTGGCTCTTGCGCGGCGCGACCGACACCACGTTCGTGGAATACCGAGTGGGGGCCGGGTCTTGTGCCCGCCGAATATTCGTTACGTCGTGACGCTCGACGCCGACACGAGGCTGCCGCGCGACACCGTGCGTCGATTGATCGGCAAGATGGCGCATCCGCTCAACCGACCGCGCTTCGATACTGCCGCCGGCAGGGTCGTCGAAGGCTACGCGGTCCTGCAGCCTCGGGTCACGCCCTCACTACCGGTCGGACGCGAAGGGCTCGCTATTCCAGCGCATCTTCTCCAGCATGAGCGGCATCGATCCCTATGCCTCGGCCGTCTCCGACGTGTACCAGGATCTGTTCGGTGAAGGCTCCTACACCGGCAAGGGAATTTATGACGTCGACGCCTTCGAGGCGCGCTGTCGCCGGCCGCGTGCCGGATTCAACGCTACTCAGCCACGATCTCTTCGAGGGCGTGTTCGCCCGCGCGGGGCTTGCTACCGACATCGAGGTCGTCGAGGAGTTTCCTGCCCGTTACGATGTCGCCGCCTTGCGTCACCATCGCTGGGCGCGCGGCGATTGGCAGCTTCTGCCCTGGATCGCGGGCCTGGGCCCGCTGGCAGGCGGGGATAGCGTGCGCAGCGCTCTCCCGGCGATCGGCCGCTGGAAGATGCTCGACAATCTTCGCCGTACACTGTCGGCACCCGCAGCTGTCATCGCCTTACTGGCGGGATGGATGTTGCCGCTCGACGAAGCGCTCGTGTGGACCGCCTTCGTGCTCGCGACGATCGCTCTACCGACGCTTATTCCGGTCGTTGGTGCTCTCGTGCCGCGCCAATCCGGGATCAGGACGCGGAGCCACCTTCGGTCACTCGGCGGCGATCTGCGTCTCGCCCTGACCCTCTCGCTCCTGCAAATCACCCTTCTCGCTCATCAGGCGTGGCTCATGGGAGATGCAATCGGGCGAACCCTGGTCCGGTTGTTCGTCACCCGCCAGCATCTGCTCGAATGGGTACCGGCAGCGCAGACAACGATCGGTCCGCGTCTCGACCTACTCGGTTTCTACCGATGGATGGGTGGCGCGCTCGTCATCGGCGGTGTGGCGCTGGTTCTTGCCTGGTTTTTGGGCGATGGGACGTGGCTCTTGGCGGTGCCATTCGCTGCACTCTGGTTCGCTTCGCCAGCCATCGCCCGCTGGGCAAGTCTTTCTCCCCTCATCGGAGGGGGCCTTTCCGTGTCCGCCGCCGACGCAAGTGCCTTGCGCCTCGATCGCACGCCGCACCTGGCGATTCTTCGAGAGCTTCGTCACGCCGACCGACCATATGCTACCGCCGGATAATTTTCAGGAAGACCCTGTGCCGGCGCTTGCCCACCGGACGTCGCCGACCAATCTCGGTCTCTATCTTCTGTCGGTTGTGAGCGCCCGCGACTTTGGATGGATCGGAACAATCGATGCGGTCGAACGACTGGAGGCGACGCTCTCAACGATGAGCGGCCTCGCGCGCTTTCGCGGCCACTTCTACAACTGGTACGATACGCGGGATTTGCGCCCCCTCGATCCGCAGTACGTCTCCTCGGTCGACAGCGGCAATCTGGCAGGCCACCTGATCGCACTCGCCAATGCGTGCCGGGAGTGGCGCAGCGTGCCGCTTGCGGATGCGCAGGCGTGTCGCTGGTATCGCAGACGCGGTTGAGCTCACGCGGGAGGAAGCCGGCCGTCTGCAGCGACGGGCGTCGAACCCAGACCGTGACGTTGCGCCAACTCGATGACGCGCTCGCCGGCGCTTGCGGCCAGCGTGCGACAGGCGCCTGTAGACGGTGAGGACACCGCGGAACGGCTCGCCGACCTCGCGGCTCAGCGCCGAGACCATGGCCGATATCGCGAGCGCGATCGCCGTCGAACGGGGCGACGACTCCGGCGCAGACATGCTGGTGTGGGCGGAGGCGGCCCGGAGATCGATCGAGAGCCATCGCCGCGATCTCGATCAATCGCCGGACGATCTCGACTCTTTGGATGCCCGCCTCTCGGCTCTCGAAGAAACCGCTCGGGCGATGGCGCTCGCAATGGAGTTTGGATTTCTGCTCGATCGCGACCGCAATCTGCTCTCGATCGGCTACCTGGTGCCGAGAGGACGCACTCGACCAGAGCTGCTACGATCTGCTCGCCTCGGAAGCGAGGCTTGCGAGCTTTCATGGCGATCGCCAAAGGCGACGTTCCGGCTCGCCACTGGTTTCGCCTCGCCCGTGGCGTCACGCCGGTCGGGCATGGTGCCGCGCTGATCTCCTGGTCGGGATCGATGTTCGAGTATCTGATGCCGTCGCTCGTCATGCGCGCGCCGGCGGGAAGTCTCATCGAGCGGACGAGTCGGCTCATCGTACGGCGCCAGATCGATTACGGGGCAACGCTCGGCGTCCCCTGGGGCATTTCGGAATCCGCCTACAATGTTCGCGATCTCGAGTTTACCTACCAGTATTCAAACTTTGGCGTTCCCAGTCTTGGGCTGAAGCGCGGCCTCGGGGAAAATACGGTCGTCGCACCTTATGCGACGGCGCTGGCGGCCATGG
The DNA here is from genome assembly GCA_963840415.1 of uncultured Alphaproteobacteria bacterium. Lineage (GTDB taxonomy): Bacteria > Pseudomonadota > Alphaproteobacteria > Rhizobiales > Hyphomicrobiaceae > Hyphomicrobium_C. Next base: position 17,745 of record CAWIYX010000018.1, read on the forward strand.
TGGATCCGCACGCCGCAGTGCGAAACTTCGAGCGGCTTGCCGGCGTCGACGCGCGCGGACGCTACGGCTTCTACGAGGCGCTCGACTACACATCGGCCCGGGTGCCGGAGGGAAAGGATGTAGCGATTGTGCGGGCATTCATGGCGCACCATCAGGGCATGACGATCGTCGCCATCGCCAACGCGCTGCTGGATGGCGCCATGCGGACGCGATTTCACGCCGAACCCATCGTCCAGGCGACAGAGCTGCTGCTGCAGGAGCGCACCCCGCGCGATGTCGCGGTGATCCGTCCCTGGGCAGCGGAAGCGAAGTCGGCCGCAAAGATCGGAGAGATCGCGACGCCCGGCGGGCGACGGCTCGCCACCGCCGCACGGCGCGACGCCCGCCACGCACTTGCTCTCGAACGGCCGCTACTGCGGTGATGCTCACGGCTGCCGGCTCCGGCTACAGCCGCTGGCGAGATTTGTCGGTGACCCGGTGGCGCGAGGACACCACCTGCGACGACTGGGGCTCCTACGTCTTCGTGAGAGACGTTCGCAGCGGAGAGGTGTGGTCGGCGGGCTTTCAGCCGAGCGGCGCCGAGCCTGACGCCTATGAGGTGATCTTCAACGAGGATCGTGCCGAAATAACGCGTCGCGACGGAACGCTCACAACGACCATGGACGTGCTCGTCTCGGCGGAAGACGATGCCGAAGTCCGTCGTGTTTCGATCTCGAATTCCGGCAGCTGGGCGCGCGAGATCGAGGTCACCTCGTACGCGGAGCTCGTGCTGGCGCCCCAGGCCGCCGACGTCGCGCATCCGGCCTTCTCGAAGTTGTTCGTCGAGACCGAGTATCTCGCCAACGTCGGTGCCCTCCTGGCGACGCGGCGGCGGCGGTCGCCGACAGAGCCCGAGATTTGGGCCGCGCATCTTGCCGTCGTCGACGGCGAAACTAAGGGCAAGCTGGAGTTTGAAACCGACCGGGCCCGCTTTCTCGGTCGCGGGTCGGGAGTCCGCAGGCCGATCGCGGTGATCGACGGCCGACCGCTCTCGAACACAGTCGGCACCGTGCTCGATCCGATCTTCGCGCTGCGCCGCCGAATACGGATCGAGCCCGGTGCAGTACGTTCGTGTCGCTTTCTGGACGATGGTCGCATCCTCTCGCGAAGCGCTGCTCGACCTCGTTGACAAACATCAGGGACGCCACCGCGTTCGAGCGAGCGGCCACATTGGCCTGGACCCAAGCTCAAGTGCAGCTCCGTCACCTCGACATCGATCCGGGCGAGGCGGCGCTGTTCCAGCGTCGTCGCCGGGCACCTACTTTATGCCGCACCGACGTTGCGGCCCTCTTCGGACACGATTCGGCGCGGCGGCGGGGCACAGTCCGGATTGTGGAGCCTCGGCATTTCCGGTGATCTGCCGATCGTGCTCCTGCGCATCGCCGACACTGAGAATCTCGATATCGAGCGCCAGCTGCTGCGGGCGCACGAATATTGGCGGATGAAGCAGCTCGCAGTCGATCTCGTAATCCTCAACGAGCGCGCGTCCTCTTATGTCCAGGATCTCCAGATTGCGCTCGAGACCCTGGTCCGTACAAGCCAGTCGCGGCGTGCAGGCCGGAGAAGAGAGCGGCGCGCGGCCGTGTCTTCGTGGTGCGCGCCGATCTGATTTCAACGGAGACGCGGGCGTCTTCTCGCTGTCGGTGGCGCGGGTGGTGCTCGTCGGGCAACGCGGTCGCCTCGCCGACCAGCTCGAACGCGCGCCGGGAGGAAAGGGGTTCGACCGGCCGCATCTTCAAAGCCCGTTATCGCCGTGCCGACATCGAAGGTCGCGCCGGTGATGCCCGACCTCGAGTTCTTCAACGGGCTCGGCGGTTTCGCCGACGACGGGAAGGAATATGTGACGGTCCTCGGCCCGGGCCAGTCGACGCCCGCGCCCTGGATCAATGTCATCGCGAATGCCGCCTTTGGCTTTCAGGTGGCGACTGAAGGCGGCGGCTACACCTGGTCCGTCAACAGCCGGGAGAACCAGCTCACGCCGTGGTCGAACGACCCCGTCAGTGATCGTTCGGGCGAGGCGTTCTATCTGCGCGACGAAGATACGGGCGGCGTGTGGACCCCGACCGCGCTGCCGATCCGCGATGACGCAGCAACCTATGTCGCCCGTCATGGCCGGGGCTACAGCCGCTTCGAGCATTCCGCCAACGAGATCGCGGTCGATCTCCTTCAGTATCGTGCCGATCGACGACCCGATCAAGATCTCGCGTCTCAAACTCCGCAATTTGTCGAGCCGCACCCGGAATTTGTCGGTGACCGCGTACGTGGAATGGGTGCTCGGTCCCTCGCGGACAGCCTCCGCTCCCTTCGTGACGACAGAGATTGATCCCGAGACAGGAGCGATGTTCGCGCGAAATCCATGGAGCGCGGACTTCGGATCGCGCGTGGCTTTCGTCGATCTCGGTGGGCGCCAGACGGACTGGACGGGAGACCGCCGCGAATTCATTGGCCGCAACGGCACGCTTGCGAGACCGGCGGCGCTCGCAAGGGAGGCGCCGTTCTCCAATAACGTCGGAGCCGGTCTCGATCCCTGCGCCGCCCTGCGGACAAAGATCAAGCTGCCGCCGAACGGCACTGTCGAGATCGTCTTCTTTCTCGGCCAGGCCGCGAGCGCCGAAGAGGCGCGGACGTTGATCTCGCACTACCGGACGGCCGATCTCGACGCGGTACGGTCCGAGGTCGCCCGGTACTGGGACGGCGTGCTTGGCGCGGTACAAGTGAAGACGCCCGACCGGTCGATGGATATCATGCTGAACGGTTGGCTCCTCTACCAGACGCTCGCCTGCCGCGTCTGGGCACGCTCTGCCTTCTATCAGGCAAGCGGCGCTTACGGCTTCCGCGATCAGCTTCAGGATGGAACGGCGCTCGCCATAACGCGCCCGGAGATGACTCGCGAGCACTTGCTGCGGGCCGCAAGCCGGCAATTCGTCGAGGGCGACGTCCAGCATTGGTGGCGGCCCGATTCCGGCCAGGGCGTGCGTACCCGGATCTCCGACGGCCGCGCGTGGCTCGCCTACGCGGTCGCCCATTACGTCAGCGCGACGGGAAATGTCGCCGTTCTCGACGAGGTGGTCCCCTTCCTGGAAGGGCAGAGGTTGCAGGAAGGCCAGCACGATAGCTTCTTCCAGCCCACCGTCGCCGACGAGGCCGCGACCTTGTTCGAGCACTGCGCCCGGGGCCTCGACCAATCGCTCGCACTGGGCAGCCATGGTCTGCCCTTGATCGGCACCGGCGATTGGAACGACGGCATGAATCGCGTGGGCGAGCGGGGCCAGGGCGAGAGCGTCTGGCTCGGCTGGCTTCTCCACGCAACGCTCACGGCGTTCGCTCCCCTTGCAGACGCGCGTAACGATCCGGATCGCGCGGCCACGTGGCGCATTCACGCCGCCGCGCTTAAGGGTTCCCTCGAGCGCGAGGCCTGGGACGGTGAGTGGTACCGGCGCGGCTATTTCGATGACGGTACGCCGCTCGGATCGGCCGCGAGCGAAGAATGCCGCATCGATTCGATCGCGCAATCCTGGGCGGTGATCTCGGGCGCTGGCGATCCTGAGCGCGCGATCCGCGCCATGGCGGCAGTCGAGCGCGAGCTGATCAACGCCAAGGATAGGTTGGCGCTGCTGTTTGCGCCCCCGTTCGACAAGACGCCGCTCGATCCCGGCTATATCAAAGGCTATCCGCCCGGCATCCGCGAGAACGGCGGCCAATATACCCATGCCGCGCTGTGGTCGGTGATGGCGTTCGCTGCGCTTGGCGAGGGCGACAAAGCGGCCCAGCTGTTCGCGCTTCTGAACCCCATCAACAACGCCGCGACGCGTGCTGACGTCCATCGGTACAAGGTGGAGCCCTATGTCGTGGCGGCCGACGTTTATTCCAAGCCTCCCCATATCGGGCGTGGAGGCTGGACCTGGTACACGGGTTCCGCCGCCTGGATGCAGCGGGCCGGCATCGAGAGCATTCTCGGTCTGCGTGTCATGGGTATTGTCCTGCATCTCGACCCGTGCATTCCGAAGGGCTGGCGGAAATACGAGATGACGCTTCGCCACAAATCCGCACGCTATGAGATCCTCGTCGAGAATCCCGACGGGGTCTCAGGCGGCGTTTTCTCCGCCCAGCTCGACGGGACGACGATAACGGATCGGCCGTTACGACTGCCGCTGCTGGACGACGGCATCACCCATCAAGTCCAGGTACGGCTCGGTTGAACGGCCTGCGGCCGACGCCTGCCGTTAGCAGTCGCTCCGGAACGATTCGACCGCTGTGTGGTTCTCAAGGATGGACACATCCTTGAAAATGATTGGGGAGCGCCTCCGGCGAGTCCTCGGAGATCCCGCCAAGCTTGCGATGGGGTGGAACTTAATCGATGTTTTTGCGCGGCTTGAGGAGCGTGAAGAGGCGCTGCGGGATGTTGATGACGAGACCGAGTGCGGCGATGGTCCGTCTCACGTGACGCAAGCGTCCGGGGACCGCGATAAAGATAGTTAGCCGGCAGCCATTGCTGCGGATGCGTGAATGACCGTTTGGCTGCGCATCTCAAAACGCCGATCGGAAATTCGCTCGGCCGGCACAATGACCGTCCGAGCTTGGCTGAGCCCGGCTCGCTCCTCCCACATCAAGCTAGCCGCGATAGTTTCGTCATTTTTGGGTATACTCTGTCGTTACACCGTTAAATCCGTCGAATTCACGTCACATCAAAGTCACATCAGAGTTGCGATCTGCCGTTTGTTACAGTATGTGTAACAGGCACATCCATTTGTGACGCAAGAGAAGTCGACCATGGCACGGCGGATCGGATACGCGCGCGTCAGCACCGAAGACCAGGACTTGGCCATCCAGCAAGCGGCCCTGGAGCGAGACGGCTGCGCCATCGTTTTCGAGGAGAAGCGCAGCGGAAAGCAGCGCTTAGGACGCGAAAAGCTCGATTTGGCGCTGAAGGTGCTGACCAAGGGTGACACGCTGGTCGTCACCCGCCTCGATCGGCTCGGGCGCTCATTGCGAGACCTCGCGAACATCGCGCACGAGATCGAAGCGGCCGGCGGCCACTTACGCGTCATCGAGCAGAGCGTGGATACGGCCACCTCCGCAGGGCGGGCCTTCTTCGGCATGCTCGCAGTCTTTGCGCAGTTCGAGACGGATGTGCGCCGCGAGCGACAGTCGGAAGGCATAGCCAAGGCCAAGGCTGCTGGCATCTATACCGGCGGCAAGCCGAGGATCGACCGGCGCCAAGTCGTGAACCTGTCACGGGAGGGAAAGGGACCGGCTGCGGTCGCCAGGGCTCTCGGCGTCTCCCGGATGTCCGTCTACCGGATCCTGCATGAAAAGAACTTCATACGGAAGGCCAAGCGCCTACGACGAGCCTCTACTTGAGGCGCCGCATCCAGCCCATCACGCCCAGCGCCCATTGCTCCTGGCACTGCTCGTCAAGCGCTTCGAGCCGGCGGTAAGTCTTCCAATGCATCCCCTTGGGCTTCGGCGGAAAGGGATCGTCGAGCGCGCCAGAATAACCGAGCCGTTCGCGGAGCTTGTGTGCCCTGGTTGCGGCGCGCCCGAATGCAGGCTCATATTGAGAACTTCATACTTGAGCCGATAGCAGCGCCGGCAACGAAAGCGGCTTCCGCCATAGAGGATCCGGCATGGCCTCCGGCATGATGGGCAGAGTAACCACTGCCGACTCCCGCCGAAGTTGGTTGCGGTTTCGACAAAGGGGATGAACTCGTTCACATCCTGCCACTCGCCGTTCATGGGGCGCGTGCGATAGATGAGCCGCAGACCAGCTGCCTCAACACGATAGTCAATGTTTCCGGTTTGAACGCCACACCGCGACCAAGTGAGCTTTCCTGAATAACCAGGGCGCAGACAGCCCTTACGTCTTAGCCATGCGAGATCGACCGAGTGATACTCGTGGCACTTGTCGGCACTTAGGCCTCCATGCCGTCCTGAGCCGCACCCGCCCATGATGTTTCATGCTCTCATTTTCTCGAAATCATTTGGCATACTGAAAAAAACTGATCGTGCCCTGACGTATAGGTTTCATGCCGCCACCTTTATCAACGCCGGTGCTTGGGTGTCGCCGAGCGCGACGCCGACGTAGTAGGCACCATCCCGCCGTTTCACCTTGCGCCCGCCGAGATCTCCGACCCGGAACGTGAACTCCGTGCCGAAGCGCGTCTCGGAGCAAGGCTCGATGCGCTGGGTGCGTGCCCAGCGGCGGAAGTCGTCGTAGGCGGCTCGTGCCGGGATCTCAGAGCCGGGATCGACGTCGAGGCGCGTAAGGGTCCAGCGCTGAATTGCGCCGTCCCAAGTGGTGGGTCGCGGCGGGTCGCCAGGGCGGCGTGTAAGCGCCTGCGACAGACTTGGCACAGTGTTTGGTGCTGTTGGATGGGTCACATTGGCCAGGCCCAGAATTGTGAAACCCAGCGCTGAACCCCCCTCGACCAGGATAGCCAGAAGCAGAGCAAGCCCCGTCCGTACGGCGGCCTCATCGAGACCGGCGAGCTGGGCCAGCGCACTGGCCTGAGGGTCGGCGCTCAAACCCGCCACGGGCAGCGCGGCGAGTTGCTTCCGACCTGCCATAAGGTGGCCCTCGAGGCGTTCCGCCGCCTCTGCCGCCGCCAGTTCCTGGCGCAGCCGGAGCACGTGCGCGCAAAGGGAATGGCTCTCGGCAAGCGTCACCTCCGTGCACTCTTTGGTGCGTTGCCAGACAAGCGGTGGAGCGGTAGCACCCTCGAGCTCGGCCCTTATCACGGAGACCGGACGGTGGCGACCCAATGTAGACAGCTGGGTTTCAGCGCGCTCGACCGTCGCCTCCCAGCCATTGCGGGTCTGAGCCGTGGCGGCACGCTCGGCGACCGCCTCGCTGCGGCTGGCCAGTGCGAAGCCGACCGCGGAGCTTAGAGACCAACTCACGCACCCGAGCCATAGCGCAAGGCTCACCAAGGACATGACCAGATGACGCTTCGCCCAAAGCCGCAGCATAACAAGCGGCAACATGACCTTGAACGCGTCCGCCGCAACGCTCGCTGCGGCGTACAGGCCCTTATCGAAGGGCTCGTCTCCGAGCGAAATGCCATAGCGAAGATTGGCGCCGATGCTTACGACGCAGAAAGCTGCTGCTGCGGCGAAGCCCGCCGCATGTAGGAGGATCGCGAACCAGTTGGAGGTCGCTCTCGAGAACATTTTCTCGTGCTTGCGCATAGCGCTGTTGACCCAGTTCTCGGCATTTTCCGCCTGTTTTCACACACAACTCAACAAATCCGGGCCGATCTTAGACCTCGTTGACGCGCTACCGAGCGCGCCCGATTTCCCCGAAATCTTTTGGCAAATCGCCGTGATCCCCCAGATATTCTCCGACGCTCATCGATGCAAATTTGCGAAACCAACCCATCGTGAGGCCCCTCATGCAGCCGCTGCCTCTTCAGCTTGGCCAGCCGCACCCTCCAGTGTCTTCAAGCGCCACTCCTGGGTCTCGCGATACGTCCTCAGCGCCTTGTAGAGCTGGTTATCCAGTGTGGTCTGGTACCTAGTGAAAAGTTCCAGCGTGTCGTCGGACAGCACAAGTCGCTTCGCACTCACAAACTCGGCAGTCGCAAGGATTTTGGGGCGTTTCTCGACCTCACGGAGCTGCTCGTTGCACCAGCGCAAGAGTTGCGCCACGTACTCCGCTAGACCCTCCTTATAGTTCTTCAGATGAGCCTCGAGATCGTTACCATCGTCGTCCGCATCTGACTTCAGCTGCTTGAAGATGAGCGGCGCCGACTTCGGGAGGATAGTGAGCTCGATCTCCTCGAGCTTCTCAATCTCCTCAATGACGGCCTGGCACCATTCCTTCTGCTCCGTATCGAAAGGCTCGAGGTCATCCTCCTTGAGCTCCGAGCCGTAGCCAAGGCCAAGCTCCTGCGAGACCCCGCCGGCAATTTTCGCTTTCTGGCGCTGCAGTCGCAACGCCGCGGTCTCGGCCGTCACAAGGCGCCGCTGCCGCCACATGGCGACGGCGATGCGCTCGAGGAGAGCCAACTCGACAGCTCCATGCGGATGGAGGGCCGCGTCCAGCTCGGCCAGTAGTCTTTGGAACTCGGCGGGCTCCTCATCGTCGAGAAGCAAGCGCGAGCTAAGAAGGCCATGCCGTGTGGCATTGAGGCAGGCGACGGACTTGCCGTTCTTGCTTTTCGGACCCGTGCTCTTCAAGGCGTTGGCGCGGTTCGCGGCAAGCCGCTGTTCCGACGTGCTCATTCCATTCCCCCGCATGAGCAAATCACGCGTCGAATTTACGCGAGCCGTCCGCTACGGTCAGCTGTGCGGGGGTGGGCAGGTGCGGCTAAGAAACTGCTGCCGTCGAAACCGGGAAGTGCGCGTAGACGAATACGTCTTTCGAATCTTCTCCTCCCAGAGTTGGCGGCCATAACTCTCGGGGGGGTCGTCAAATTCACCTTTGATGGCCTCGCGAACACCCGAGCGCGCGCCGTCCTTGCTCCTCCGGTCGAGAATGCGCTTCTCCCGTTTGAGCGTCTCCAAAAGACGCCTTTTCCTCTGCCTCGTCGTCAAGCCCCGGCCTCCTCGAGCACGGCCAATCTCCGCATCGAGATCACGGGCGTCGAGCTGCAGCTCAGGCATGCGGCTGTCGTAAGGGCAGGAATTGGTGTACCTGCGCATTCATGAGCAAGCACTTCCAGCTGTTGGATTTCTTGCGACGCGCCCCGAAGGATCTGCTTCAGACCTACTGCGCGCGACGCGACGTTCTGGCCGGCTTCCTCTGGGGTCCGGGCCGGGGAGTGCCAGCGGACCGCGTCGCGAGTGAGCTTCAGCGCGCTGGCAGTGAACCGTATCAGAAAATCGTCACGGAGTTTCGCGAACTCTCGGACCTTGCCGGGCCCGGCTTCACGAGGGAACTCTTAAACGAAGCGAATTTCCACGACGACGGCGAGGCTTTAGCTGCACTTTCAGCGATCCGGAGCCACATAGGAAAGGCGATCTGGACATTGCTAGAGCGGCCCGGCCTGATCCCAAACGCAACTATTCTGCGCAACGTGGAGAAGCTGCCTCCCGGCGCGTGGATCAAGCGTTGGGGCCTGCCCTCCCGACCCGGGCCTGTCGAGCCGTCCGTCGTCCAGGAGCTGCAGGACGCGCTCGTGACCTTCTTCACTAAGAGCCAATTCCGGGGTCAGAACTGTAAAATCGACTGTCTGCGGCGCGGCGATGAGGAAATCTTCTTTGCTTACCCCGAGGACCATCCCGACACCGAGCTCGTCTGGTCTGGCAATGAACTGACACCTCAGATCCGTAACCCTGTGTTCGAGGTAATCTTCAAGCACAATGACAAGCGCCACACCCTCGAGCTCTACACCGAAGGCGATCGAACTATTGCGCCCAAGTTGCACGCGCTGTTTGCACGCGTCGTGCTCCGCGAAGAGATCGCTGAGGAGGCCGGTGACGAAACCCAATTCTATGATCTCTCGCGGATTCTGGAGCTAGGCTTCGAGTTCCAGCATTCCGACGAGCTCGGCATCGCAGATGTTCGAGTCACGAAGATGCGTTTCGTGGTCGAGGGGGAGCCCTGGCGTCGGTTCGTGGCTGAAGCGGACAACTCCGAGGATCGTCAGGCCCTCGATGCGTTTGTAGGAGCGCTGACCACGAAACTGCCCAAGGCTCGGCTGTTCCTCGATCAGGTTTACATCAGTGTGCGCTTTCATCGCCGTGAAGGAGATCGCCAAGCACCGAGCCGGACTTTCTACATTACCTACCCGAACTCGATCCGGCTCAAGAAGGATGATCTCGGCGAGCGCATCGCCGAGATGCTCGTTCAGTCGGGCCTCGAGCGGTCGCGGGAAGGTGGCGAGCAATGACGATGCGCCAAACGCAGATGTTGGCAGTTGTGTTCGAACGCGTGGCTGAAGCGGTCGACCGTGCGGTATTCGCGGCCGACGAGATCGCCCGCTGGCCGTGGGGCGCGATCGAGACCCTGGAGGATAGCAGCCTACTCAAACGCGCCCAACGGGCATCGTCTGTGACGTGTCTTGGATGTGAACGAAGATGTCGTCGCCCGGTGGAAGCGGTGCAAAGTCGAAGCACGGCTGAAACGTCCTTCGTCTCAACGTGCCACTTGATCGTGGGAATGGGCCCATTCGAGCACGCTCCCACGCAGCTGTCACGCTGGATCTCAACCCGCGTCATGGTCGCCGACTTTGTCGGCGGACAGCTCTCCCTTCGTGCTCAAGGTCGAGATGATAAAGCCCGCAAGTTTCGCTTCGGCACATGGAGAAATGGCGGCCTTCGCCGCGCGCTGTCGCTAGAATTCGACGACACCGTGGAGCTCCTCATCGGCGGGAACCGCATCGACCTCGCGGAACTCGTTAGTTGGGGCGATGACGGACTGAGAACTCGATCGGGAGGCGCTCGCAATCGTCGCCGAACAGTCTGTCGATCTCCAAACTGGGGCCAGGCGGTATCAGCCCTCCACGGTCAATCGGGAGCACGGCAAGCGGATCACAGAATTGCGTGATCGTCGGCTCCAGGTGGCATTCGACAAGCTGCGGGCTCGTCATCCCAAGTGGAACAAGGAGCGGATCGCCAAGGAGATCGTCAGATTGGGGGAATTCGACAAGCTGTCGTGGCAGCGAGTAGCACGCGTCGCCCGCGCGCGAAAAAAGTGAGGCGGAAAACTTTCGCCCGATCGCCTGCTCCGTAACTCATTGCAGTCTCGGGGCGTTTTCTGTCATCGCCTCGGACTAGAGGTGAGCGCCCGGCCAATCCATTAGCGATCTAACCCCTTGATTCCCTGCGCAATGGCGCGCAGGGCCCTGGGCTTTCATCGCCTGAAGCTCGCGCTCACTTTGCTCTCCTTAGCGGCACCCCGTGTCGCATGAGAGGAAAGCAGCCAATGACCGATGTGACCGATGATGGCGATGACGAGAATGGCCGGCCCAACCCATTCGATCCCAAGCGGTTGCGGATTTCGCAGCGCTTCTCCGAGGGCGCCGATGTCCGCCACATCTTGACGACGGTCCCGGTGCGCAAGCCCAATCGGCAGGAGTTCATCCGCATCCACCCCGACTTGAGCATGCGACTCGAGACCGCGCTGCTCGAGCTCAAGGAAGACCGCCAGACCTATTTGGTCGATCCATCGCTCTGGCCAGCGCTGCCAGGCGAGACGGTCCCGAAGATCCTCTACACGACGATCACTCGCCAGGGCGTGGTGATGCTCTGGCCGGTCCGTTTGCCCGACGAGACCGGTCGCCTCGACGACTGGAATGCGGCGGCTCATGAGGCGGCCAAACGTGCCGAAACGCACTGGCTGCGCGTCGCAGCCAACATGCCGCTTGGCGCCTACGACGTGTTCGAGGCGCTGGGTCAGTTCCCAGATCCCGATTGGCCGGACGTTACCTTCGAGCGGCTGCTTGAGATCGCGTTCCGGGGTCGATTCATCGACAGTCTCGATCACCCGGTCGTGCGCAAGCTACTGGGGCAATTCTGATGGTCCTGCACCACCTGGGCTTCTCAGAGATCTGGCTGGTCTTCTTCAACCTCCTATGGCGTTCAGGCGATCGCTGCGAGCCGCAATCTCTTGTCGCCTGCGAGCTTGTATCGGCGAGGGATATTCTTGTTGAGCGACCTGCGCTGCTCTTGATGCGAGTTGCGCCGTATCCTGTCGGCGCACACTCCCTCTACGTTACCTTCGAGGCCAACCTGGCGCTCGGTTGTCATCTGACGCTCGGCTGGCCCATGCCACAACGTTTGATGGATCTCAAGGTCGAGTTCCGCAATCTCACAAACGGGCGCACATCGCCCTGCGGTGTTGGGCTTGTCGGAGCCTTAGTCTGGTTCGGGCTTAGCGCGTCAAGCGTCATTGGGGCTGATTTCGAGCCTCGTGGGAAGCCAGCAGACGCTCGCCGCTCTGCAACAGCTGCTTTCTGCAATGGAGTTGTCTCTCGACGGGGAGCGAGCTCTCCTCCGAGGTCGCTATATGGCGGCGGTCGCTCGCATGGAGGCGGCCGGCGCACCCATCGACGCGCCGCTTCTCGGCCGCTTAACGCGTCATTGGCAAGAGGTCCGGCGAAGACTAGGAGCGCGCGTCTCCGATGCGCAGCCCGGTTCGCTTGCTGTTGGCGATGACGGTCGTCATCGAGCCCCGCTTCGCCCATTCCGCTCACGCACCGGCCGTAACCAGCCGAGCAGTCATGCGTTCTTGTTTGCTGGTCCCCGCTGGCTCCGGCACCTAGTCCGACCCGATCCAGGCATGGGACTGGCGCTCGTCGACTGGGCTCAGCAAGAGTTCGGAGTCGCCGCGGCCTTGTCGGGTGATCCGACGATGCAGACGGCCTACCAATCGGGCGATCCCTATCTCGCCTTCGCCCGGCAGGCCAACGCGGTGCCGACTACGGGCACGCCGGAAACTCATCCGCTTGAGCGCAAGCTCTTCAAGGCCTGCGCCCTCGGCGTGCAGTACGGAATGGGAGCCAAGACGCTCGCCCAGCGCATTCGCACGTCGGAACCCGAGGCGCAGGCCCTCCTAAGTAGTCATCGGCGAGCGTATCCGACGTTCTGGCACTGGTCGGACGCTGTTGTCGACAGCGCTCTACTGCGGGGCCAGATGTCATCGGTCTTCGGCTGGCGGGTCAAAGTGGAAGCAGGTTGCAAGCCCGGCTTCGTGCGCAACTTTCCTATGCAGTCGAACGGCGCCGAGATGTTGCGTCTCGCCTGCAGCCTCGTGACCGAGGCCGGCATCACCGTTTGCGCGTCCCTTCACGATGCGCTGCTGATCGAGGCGCCAATCGATACCCTGGGCGATGCCGTAGAGAGAACGCGGAAGCTGATGGCCGCGGCAAGCGCAACCGTGCTCGACGACTTCGAGTTGCGGTCCGAGTTCAAGGTCGTGCGCTATCCGGACCACATACGCTCCGCCAAAGGAGAAAGGCTCTGGCGCGAGGTCGAGTGCATCCTCGACAAACTCGACGCGCAAACCAAGTCCGGACGACAGTCGCCTGCTCACCAGCGTGACAAAACCTGCCCGCCGATGAGCTCCCGTCCCATCTATTTATCTTTATCAAAGGAGGATCTACCCGATGCCTCCGATTGAAATGAGCCGTTTTCGTTTGAGAGCGGGACAAAGCGGGGCACCATTAGCGAGCCAACAGAAGCCACCTAGGCCGCGCAGCGGCGAGCGCTTTTTGAAGGGCCCGATCCCGCTTGACTGGCTGTCGGCAGCAGCTCGCCTGCCCGGCAAGTCGCTCCATGTTGGAATCGCACTCTGGTTCTTGGGCGGATTGCAGAAGTCCCGCGTTGTCTCGCTCTCGAACATCGCGAGCCTGCGCTTCGGTCTCGACCGCAACGCCAAGTATCGCGCTCTGGCTTGGCTCGAGGAGGCCGGCTTAGTTTCAGTCGAGCGTAAACTCGGCCGCGCGCCAATTGTCAGTCTCAACGACGCGTCGTCTTCGCGCCCCCTCGAGCCGGCGGGGAATGGGATCTGACCATGCGTCGTCCCACGCTCAACCCCGGCGCCTGGCCCCGTCTCATGAGGGCGCCGACTGCCGCAGCTTACGTAGATGAGCGTTCCGTTGATGCATTCCGTCGATCTGTAGGTAGACTATGGCCCAGACCGCTCAAGTTGGTAGGCAAGGGCGAGCGATGGCTGAAAGAGGACCTGGACGAGGCGATCGAAAAGGCAACGACGCGACCATCGAGCGTCAGAGACGCCGCAGACGTCTTATGAAGCCGATCGATTGGCCGCGCTACTTGATCGCCAAACGTTTGAAGTCGGGCGAGGGCGCCTATTACTGGAACGCCCGCAAGAGCGACATCGACGGTGGGTTCACGCTGCATCGCGAGGCGCTCGGGACCGACTACGGTGCAGCACGCGCCCGGGCCCAGCAGCTCAATGCACACCTCGACGCATGGCGTATGGGACGGGGCGCCGATCGCTCGCTCGATTCCGGTCCAAGGTACGGGACCGTCGACTGGTGGCTCGAGACCTACTGCCGGTCCCCTGCTTTCGTGAAGCTGAAGGAAAGAACCAAGCCGAGTTATCGCTACCAGCTGCGCCTTTTCGCTGACATCCAGACAAGAACCGGCGGCCGACTTGGGGACTTGCCCGCGAAATCGATCACGCCCGCTGCGGTTGACAAGATCTATGAGACACTCCGCGGCGGAAAGGACGGGACCAAGCTGCGCCGCGCCAACCACACGATCGATATCGCCAAGAAGGCGTGGACGGTCGTCCAGAGGACCCACCCCCATCAGTTCGTGCTGGCCAACCCGTTCGTGGGACTGACGCGCTTTCGGAGTTCATCAGTCGATCCAGCATGCGACACGCGCTGAAGCGTTCGCGCTCAGCGAGGCCATCAGGGCCTATGGGCATCCCCACCTGGCGATCGTCCCGTTGGTTTGTTTCGAGTGGTTGCAACGCCCCGAAAACATCCTGGCGGGGCATCTCCGTTGGACGGATTACAGGCCACCCGAGCGCTCGAACCATGTGAGGATCGTTCACCACAAGACGGGCGAAGTCGTCTGGCATCCGTTGGAGGTTGCTGGCGAGCGGTTCTATCCGGAACTTGAGCAGCGACTTGCCGAACTCGACAGACTGGCAATCCCGATCGTGGTCAGTCTCGGCGTGGGCGGCACTCTGCGTCCCTACTCTTTTTCGTACGCCAAGCGGATTGTGCGTGAAGCAAGGCGCGCCGCTGGACTTCCAGAGCACGTAACAATGACCGCCTGCCGGCATGGTGGGATGACCGAGCTTGGCGATGCTGAGCTCACTGAGCAGGGTGTAATGAGCCTGTCCGGGCATCGGACGCCCGAGGCTGCGCGTGGCTATGTCAAGAAGACCGACGCACAGAGACTTTCAGCAGCCCGCAAACGGCGCGCCTGGGTCACTGAATTAGAACACGCACGGAACGAGAGTCAGAATGAACATCAGAAAGGAGAGTCAGAATGGCGCCGATGAGAACATTTGTTCTCACGCGAAGATGCTGAATTCGTAGATAAATCACTGGCGCGCCCGGAAGGATTCGAACCTCCGACCCCCAGATTCGTAGTCTGTTTGACATTAGATTTCGGCGGACCTCTTCAGATCGTGTTGGATTGATCACCGCATTGTGATGCATGAATTTTTTGACAATCTTGCTCTACTGGAATACGCGGACGTCCAGCAAAAGCTACGTCGTTTTGGAACCCTATAGGAACCCCGGTAGCCGTCGGCCGCATGCCCAAGAAGCTCACCGATCTCTTCGTGAAGAAGGTCAGGCCGGGGGCGCAGCGCGCCGAATACCGCGACGGCCACACGCGCGGTCTTGTGCTCCGGGTCACACCCCGTGGTGCGAAGACTTGGGCGGTGCTCTACCGGCGGAAGTCGGACGCGCGCAGGCGGCGGTACACGATTGGAGCGTATCCCGCATTCTCCCTAGAGGACGCGCGCAATCAGGCACAAGATGTCTTGGCGGCCGTCGCCCGGCGGGAGGATCCGGCGGGTGAGCTCCAAGCCCGCAACGCTGCCCTCACCTTTGCGCAGCTCGCCGACGCCTGGGTCGACCGCCACGGCCGACCCAACAAGACCCCCCGTGCACTCTACGATGATCAGCTCATGCTCGAGCGCGACATCTGTCCAGCCATTGGGGCTCTCAAGGCCGACGAGGTGCCCAAACGAGCCGTTATCAAGATTCTCGACGAGGTGGTCGCTCGAGGGGCCAAGATCAGGTCTAACCGCGTTCTTGCCCTCCTGCGTGCCGTCTATCGCTGGGGGATCGCTGAAGACCTTATCGAGGTCGATCCGACCCAGGGCGTGCGCCCGCGCACGGCAGAACGTCCCCGCGACCGTGTCCTCACCGACGACGAAGTCGGCCGCTTCTGGCACGGCCTCGACACCGCACCGATGACGAAGACTGTGGCGACGATCCTGCGACTGGCGCTCGTCACGGGCCAGCGGATCGGCGAGATCGCGGGGATGACCAAGGCGGAGGTCGACTTATCTGCAGCCAATCCCATTTGGACCCAGGCTGGCGCACGGCGGAAGAACAAGGAGGTGACACGAGTGCCACTCTCGCCGCTCGCCGTCGCCCTCATCAGCGACGCCATCGCCAGCTCCGGCAACAGCGCCTACGTCTTTCCATCTCCATCAGGCGATAAGCCGATCACGGCTCACGCCGCTACGAGAGCGATGAGCCGAGCTCGACCGACACTCGGCCTCTCCCACTTCCGCGTCCACGATCTGCGCCGCACCGTGGCGACAGGCATGGCCTCGTTGGGAATCAATCCGCACACCATCAGCCTTGTGCTCGATCACGTCAGCGCAACCAAGGGGACCGTGACCGGCGCCGTGTATGTGAAGTACTCATTTGATCGCGAGAAGCGCGATGCGCTCGAGAGATGGGCGATGCATTTGGAACGGATCATCTGAAGTACCCGACCCGCAGTCACGAATGTGCACGACGATCTTCGCACGCGCGGGGAAAACCTCGAGACCCGGTCCCAAATCTCGGGCTTTTCCGTCAAAGCGTTGGCGTGGCGATGAACCGTCTGAGCTTTGCTATCCTCTCGGCCGCCCTCCTCGCCAGCGCCACGCCGGCTTTGACCGGCCCCTCCGACTACGGCAACGCCGTCCTTGAGCACGCTGCGGCAGGCCAGATCACGCGGCACGGCGTGTGGGACAGCAAGTAGCCCGAGAGCGGCGCCCGGTCACGCTCGGCCAGCGCCAGCGCGGCCACGCTATCCACTGCAACTTCTGGCGCAGGGACTGCTTTCGCGGCAACTGGTTCCATGGTTCATCACGTAAGAAAAAAGGTCGGGGCCCACACGGCGTCATCGTCACGCCTGGACCGCGTGCGTTCGTAGGACCGCGCGTCGTCGTCGTGCGGCCCTGGGTCAGGCGCCCTTATTATGGCGAGTTCGTCGCGGAGTTGCGCTCGGCACGATCGTCGCTGTCGCGGTGGCCAACGCAATGCCCCCACCGCCGGAACCCGGACTCTGTTGGTACTGGACCAACCCGGGGCGTACCCATGGGTATTGGGACTATGCGACTAGTCAGCTTTGGATGAGTGTCCTAACGCGTATAGCGGTCGTGCGTAGGCCCTATGCCTAGCACCAACTTCCGCGTGGGTGCACGCCTGATTCTGGTCTGTCTCGCCCTTCGCCGCGGCGCACCAAACTTTCTGGTGTCGGAGGTAGAGCGAACTCGTAGCGGACGGAGCGCTGACAGCCGTCTTTGACCCGTACCGGTAGTCAGCGTCTAGCCCAACAGCTGACCTGAGCGACTAGGGCCTTACAGTTGCCACCAGCCTCTCATTCGCGCCGCTGCCGGTGCGGTCGATCTGGTCGACGATCTCTATCTCCACGCGCGCGGTCGCGGCGCCGAGAGGGTCGAGGGCGGCACGGATCGCCCGTTCCGTGGCTGCGCTGATCTCGATCGGATCGCATCCCGGCACCGGCACGATGAGGACGCGCAGGCCGTCGGGCAGTTGCGCGAACTGGTATTGCCTTAAGCCGGCAAGGCGCATGAGCGGGGAGCGCAGCCGGCCGGCATGGACGTCGATGCACCCGCCGGCGGTCGGAACCCGCAATGTCTCTTCTCGCCGACCCTGGATGTCTGCGATGCGCGCGAGCGGCGAGCCGCACGGGCATGGGCCGTCGGCCATGGTCACGAGATCCGACAGCTCGTAGCGGATGACGGGCAACACATAGTTGGTCAAGGGAGTCACGAGCACCTTTGTACCTTGCACGCCGGCAGGCACCGGCCGGTTCGCCTCGTCCACAACTTCCATCACAAATAGATCGTCGGCGAGGTGCATGCCTCCGATTTGCTCGCATTCTTGCCCGAGCACGCCGATCTCGGTGGCCGCATAGCCGTTGATCAGCGGCACGTTCCAGACGGCACGGGCTAGCTCTCTCACGTCCGGCGACAATGTTTCGGCGACTGAGCGTATCAGACGCGGTGCGATATGGAGGCGCCCCTCACGCTGTTCCTCGGCGAGGCGGCGCAGGAAAGATGGATAGGTGCTCAAGACTTCCGGCTGATAGGCGTTGAACGCGGCGACCACTTCGGCAAGCGGCATCGTCACCGCGAGGCGCGGCGCGTCCGGCCGCCTCGCGCCCAATTCCGCATAGAGGCGATTGGAGACGTGGATGGGCGAGGGCGCGCCAATGCCGATGCTTCGCGTGGTCGGCAAGACGCCAATCATGCGTTGGAAGCGCAGCAGGTTGGCAACGGCGATCTCCCATCCCGCGTGATCATAGACGAATATGCCGCGTTCCCCCGTCGTGCCGCCGGTTGCCGCTACTCTAAACTCCCCGAGCAAGGCCGCACCGGCTTCGGCGCTGCTGAGATGCTGCTCGACCAGAACGCGGGTCAGCCGCTTATCGGTCACGATCCGATCGAAGTTCGCCATCAGCATCGTCTTAGTCATCATGGGAAATGCGTGGAGCGGCGCGTCCCGGGCTACAAGGTCGCCAATTAGATCGCGATAATACGGAGAGGCATCGACGGCGTGCTGCAGCAAGTTACCGAAGCTGCTCATGCTGGAACTCGATCAGCTGCTCGCGCGGCCACGCGTTGCGCGCAACCAGCTCGGCGGTGCGGCTGTTGACAACATCGAGATCCAGCGTCGCGACGGGCGCGAGGGTGGACTCCTGTGCTGCGTCGTTGTGGGCCAGCGTCATCTCCGTCGGTACGAAGAACGGTGTCTGGCTAGGGCCGGCGGTCGCGAGCGGAATTTTCAGCTGCAAGACGCTTTGCCAAGCATCTCTCGGGAAACCCCGATATAGTACGGCCCAGATTGTTCGATATCTGCCGGCCGCATTATAGCAAGTCCGACAATTTATGTCGTTTTCGGGTGCGTGGGCGCGGCGCGCTGGCAGTCGCCGCTTCCTCGGCTAGCGCATCGATAGGTCAGCTCGCGTGTCAGCTGCTGGCGAACCTCGGACCCGCCTCGACTCCCCGGACCACACCCCCGGTGGGCCGTCCCTCCGGTCGTCGCGCAAGGTCGCCTTCGCCAGCCTCATCGGGACGATGATCGAGTGGTATGACTTCTTCATCTTCGGCACCGCCGCGGCGCTTATCTTCAACCAGGTCTTCTTCCCGTCCTTCGATCCCGTGACAGGAACGCTCGCCGCTTTCGCTTCGTTCTCCGTCGGGTTCATCGCAAGGCCATTGGGGGGCGCGGTCTTCGCTCACTACGGCGACAAGATCGGCCGCAAGCCGATGCTCGTCTACTCGCTCTTGCTGATGGGCACAGCGACGGTTCTGATGGGCCTGCTCCCCGGCTACGCCTCGATCGGCATCTGGGCACCGGTTCTGCTTGTTATTCTGCGCTTCGCTCAGGGTTTCGGTGTCGGTGGCGAGTGGGGCGGCGCAGCCCTGATGGCCGTCGAGCACGCGCCCGCGCATCGGCGCGGTTTCTACGGCGCCTGGCCACAGGTCGGCGTGCCGGCCGGCCTCGTCCTTGGAACAGGGGCCTATGCGCTCCTCTCTGCAACGCTCACCGACGCAGAGTTCGTCGAGTGGGGATGGCGGGTGCCGTTTCTCGCCAGTGCGCTGCTTATCGCCGTCGGCATGTGGATCCGGCTCACCGTGGCCGAAAGCCCGATCTTTGAGGAGACACTCGATGCGAGGTCGGCTGCGAAGATGCCCGTGCTCGATGCCCTCAAGACCTACCCGAAGGAGATTACTCTCGCCGCCGGATCGTTCCTGGCCACGCACGCTACGTTTTACATCGTATCGGTATGGCTGATCTCCTACGCGACGACAAAGCTGGGCTATGACCGCACCATGATCCTTAACGCCAACGCGGCTCTGAGTCTGTCCGACATCCCGATGATCCTGGCCTTCGGCCTGCTTTCCGACTACGTCGGCCGTCGCAAGATGTTTCTCACCGGCATGGCCGTGCTCGCCCTCTTCGCGGTCCCCTACTTCATCCTGGTGTCGACCTCCAACATCTGGCTGTTCCTCATCGGCGGCCTCATTGTCCAGGCTTGCCGCAGCGCGGTGTACGGGCCGCAGTCGGCCTACTTCGCCGAGCAGTTCTCCACCAGAATGCGCTACAGCGGCAGCTCGCTAGCTTACCAATTCGCCGCAATCCTCGGCGGTATGGCGCCGCTGGTCTGTACCGCGCTCGTCGCCGCCACCGGAAGTGTGTACTCGGTCGCGGCGCTCGTGATCGCCCTAGCCATGGTCTCGTTCGCTTGCTCGTATCTGATGACCGAGACCCTACGCACCGGGCTGCGCGACGACGAATCCACCCCGGTGGGCCGCGGCGACGCGGACCCACCCGACCCATAGAGTACCGCAGCCATCGCTCGAGGGATGTTTGGCTTGCGCACAGCGCTGGATTTCAAATCCTACCATGCCCCCTTTGAGGAGGCGTACTGACCTGCATCGTCGAGGGGAAAACCACGCGTGAGCCGCAGGCAACAGACCTTTGAGACTGGTAATCAGTTTTCTGGGGACGCCGAGGGGACACCGGGCCATCAGTTCAACTTCGTCGTTTCAACCAATGAACCAGCGCTCCGGCTCTGGAAAAGTCTGGGCTTTGCCGTTGTCGGTCGACTGCCCGCCGCCCCCGCTAAGGTCACGCACGCGTCGACCGGACCAGCCTATCCATTCGTCTCCGTCTGCGACCAGGTTGAGGGAGAGGGAAATTGCGAGCAGAGCCACGACCAACTCTGGCGGCCAAAGGCTGTGGCCTACATGGCAACTCTCGGGAGCGCACCACAGATTTCTCCGCGCTATCCGAGGCTCGACGGCCAGGGTGGCTTGCGGCGCGATGACGGCGCGCTCCTCGGTCTCGATGATCCGACGATTATATTGGTCACCCTGTCGGCCAAACGGCGCCTGGTGGAGGGAAAGTAGCGGGCTCCATTCGATCATCACAAGGCGCGTGACGTTGAGCTCTGCGACGACCGCTTGGGGTCAGGAGCACGCGTCAACGAGATGTCCGCTCGTCGTCAGGTTATCCCCCACAAGCCGACCACTCTCCGATTGATGGCCAATAAGACGCAACAGCGGGATCAAGACCACCGCCGAAAATCGCTAGTGCTACGATCGCGGGAGGCTGGCACCAGAAAGCGTGACGCTATTTCTCGTCACCCTGCTCGGTCCACCTCCAGCGACGACACCAATCGCGCCAATACGCGCCAGATTTCGACCATCGCCCGTGTGTCGAGCCCGCAATAGGCGAGCAAGTCCGCGCGCGTCCTCGCAATGGTTGCCGCATCCATCGCACCCGTAACGATCTCGTTCCACTTCGCCGTGGCAGTTCCCCCTTCTTGGATAGCGAGCGCCTTGTAGGAGAGCTCGGGCACCAACACCGGCAGGATGTTCTTGATGGACGTCTTCCCGCGAAACTCCGGATGCACGTAGGCCTGCATAGCAAACACATCCATCAGGTCGACGATGCGAACATCGACGCCGCCCAGGAAGTCACGGACTGAGGAATTGCGCTCGGCAAGCTGATCGTTGATGCCGCGCTCGAATGCCTGATTCCACACGACGATCGAGCCCGACTTGGGCATCGCCGCCTCTAGGGCCGCAAGCAGCGCCCTGTCCGGACAGTCGGGCGTCGTGTGCAGAAACTCGTGATGCACGAGCTCGCCGCCCGGCCGGTCGATCACATCCACTGAGAACTGGAACGGGATGTGATCGTACGGACCGTAGCCCGCAAAACGCGGAACAGCGCACGGGTACGTTTCGTAGTCAAGAAATGCGACCGGAAACGCCATTGCGCCGAGGAAGTCCGCGATCGCCTCGTTGTCGGTCATTGCTTCCCCGGTCTTCGCCGCCCGCACCTGATTGGCTTGAGCCTCGCTTAGCTCGAAATCATCCGGCACATCTGCGACAGCGAGGATGCCGCGATCGAGAAGCTCGGTGAGCTTGCGTTTTGAGAGGCCGATGCGCGAGATGTCGTGCACGCTGTAGTCGGGCACCATCGGATTGACGTAAGAAAAGCAGGTGCAGTGCGCGCTTCTCCCTTTCGTCATGCAGCTGCACGGCGGCCGAAGCGGCGTCTCGCTTTGCAGCACCTGGTGGGCGGTCGCCATCTCGCCGGCCATAGCATCGCTGATTGTCGCCACGCGCTCGGAAAAGTCTTCAATGGCAAACAGCGCCTCCACGTCCAGCGCCTCGGCGCGCATATAGTCGCTATTGAGGCGCACGAGCATGAAGCGGCCAAGCGGCACGCCGTTGGCGCGCAGTACCTCGGCTTGGAATGCCAAGTCGTAGGTATAAAGCTCATCCTTTGCCTTCTTGTCGTTGCCGTTGGTCGACGACTTCACTTCATATAGGTCGTAGACGCCATGAGCGGCATCCCACTCGAGGATGTCGCACGCGATCGAGAAGCGCTCGGTCTCGAATACTGGCTGATACAAAACCAGCGTGCGTTCCGCTACGAGCAGCGCTGTCCCCGCCGCGTCCTCGCGCCCGACCAGAACGCCGTGCGGGAAAAGTTCACGCGCCAGGTCATCCACCTCGTTGCCTGTCTTGAGAAGCTCCTGCTCGAAGAGCGAAAGCGGCTTCGCCCGATAGATGTCTGGCGCGTGAATCCTCACCCACGCATTGTGCGCGCAGTCGCGATAGATCAGAAAGTTTGTCTTGCTGAGCTTCATGGGCCTCCCACCGCGACCGCTAGCATACGTTGACAGCGCCATTCTGTGCCAATCCCAGAATTATCGCGTCCACACTCAAGCAGCTCGGCAAGCCGAGAAGCCGGAGAAGTTCTACATCATGCTCGTCACCCGTGCGGAGCAACGTTCACGAGCAGCGGCTGCGCCCTCTCCCGCAAGACCGATTTGGGAGTTCGAACATTCGCCTCGCGGCAAACCTTGACCTCCCGAACAACTCACATTATCCCGCTGTTGCTTGACATCCCGACGAGGTCTCCGACCTCCCCAACCGAGCGACTCCGCCACGGTGGGCAAACGATGTGGCCGACAGGCACAACAGGAGTTCCAATGACCGATCAGCCGGGCCGAGTTTCGCCGCGACACTCCTCGTCGCGCGCGGCAGGCCACTCCGCATCCAGGGATGGTGCGCGGAGTCGGGTTGCCGTTCGACCGGCGACCGGCGAGGAACTCCAAGCGCGGCGGCGAGACGCGGCGGAGCGCTTCCTTCGGATCGCGGCCGCTCTGAAGGCCGAGGCCGGCGTTCGACGCCATGACGTGTGCAAAGAGCTCCGAGGCCTAGCCTGGTGCAGGAGCGGCGTGATACTGGCCCCCGAAGGCCGAACCCGAAAGCAGCTCTACATCCTCGCACACGAGTGCGGCCACGTCGCTTTGAAGCATGGCGCACGGCGATGGCGAGCGCCCAAGCCTCGACATGTCGAGGAACTTGAAGCAGAGCAATGGGCCCACGACGCGCTGCGGCGGCACGGCATCCCAGTTCCTAAGAAGATGACCTCCCGGGCGCGCTGGTATGTCGGGCACTGGATCGCCAAAGACGAGCGCAACGGCGTCGTTGTGCCCTACGAGGAGGCCCTCCGGTTCGCCGGTCAGCTGACCAAGCGGCGTCGGACGGCGCTGCGAGCTCGCTCGGCCACGCCGGTCCGGTCCCATCCAACCTGGATCGGTCGCCTTCTGGTCCGCCTCTTTCAGCGGGGAAAAGCGTGACTCTTGAGGTCCTACTCATAGCAGGACTCGAGCGACCAGTCGCCCGCCTCCGCCCCTCGGCCTCAATGCTCATCGCTTTCCCTCCGGCGGTGCCTCGCACACCTTGAGCACTTCCACTGGCTTCCCCCCTTGACTGATGACGTAGCCGGTCTCCGTGGCCGTCCAGACCTCCTCGTTTCTGCGGCGATAGTAGGCGTCGAATGCCTCACGCGGGGTCAGGTACGAGCCCCGCATGAACTTGAACGGGAGACTGATGGGTTCGGGGTAAGCGTCCGTCGTCAGAATAAAGTCGATGATGTGCTGAGGGCGCGCATACTCGATGTCACGCGCTATATACTCACGCTGTCTCAGCTCACCGAAGACCAGGGCTCGCGCAACCCATTCCGGCCAGTCCGGCATCTCGTCGCCCCACAAGAACCTAGCCCCACACGAGCGCACCCGAATGCCCCCGTCGATGGGCTCCAGGTGCTCCAGGAGAGCGTTCTTGAATGCCTCACCCTCCTTTGCCTGCTCCGCCGCGACCTCGCGTCGGCGCAGGATGTAGGTCTGCCGCTCCTCGGGCGGGAGTGCGCTCATGTAGTGCGCCCAGCCGAAAGTGAAGGTCACGAACGAATGCTCCCTCTCCCTGAACTGGACGAGCCAGCGTTCGAGGCCAGCACGGGCCTGCTCGGGTGTGGTCTTATGTGTTGACATAGAAGTCCTCCGGTTTGCTCGCCCGAGTGCCTCGGGCTGGGCCGCATCGTTGGACCACCGTTTCCGAAGGAAGGCCGGTTGGCGGCGACTGCTCGAACGCAGCCGCACTCTTGATGCTGAGCGATGATCTACGCGAGCCGCGCGGGAGCGTCAAGCCAAGCGCGACGTATCACCAATTTCGCATCTGGATGTCAGCCCGACTCACACTCGGTCTCTCCCACTTCCGCGTCCACGATTTGCGCCGCACCGTGGCGACGGGCATGGCCTCCCTCGGCGTTAACCCGCACACCATCAGCCTCGTGCTCGACCACATCAGCGCCACGAAGGGAACCGTCACCGCGGCGGTGTACGTGAAGTACTCGTTCGACCGTGAGAAGCGCGAGGCGCTGGAGCGATGGGCGATGCATTTGAAACGGATCATCTGATGGGGTCCGACTCAATCTGAGAGCAGAAAAGAAATTGCATCACTCGGCCAACCGCGATAGCGCGGCTCCAGGAACCGCTCACTTGAACTCGTGGATACGCCATCGATAGGTTGGAATGGCTGCGGCGATGCCGTCCCTTGTATGTTCAGGGCTATACCCTGCGGGCTACTACGCGAGCTGGGGCCGGGGCGAAGCGCTCGCAACACGAGCCGGAAGCATGCCAGCCTGCAGTTTGAGTGATCGTTGTCTCACCGTTAGTTCCCGGGAGTTACAGATCGTGCTCGGTTCGCTCCAGCAGAACGCGCAGAAGCAGGACATTTGACCGCGCGTAATCCGTGCAACTTAACCAAATGCCTCAGATGCACCCAGGTCCCGTTGGACGTGGAATGGAAATTTCTGGCTCTGCGCGTCTAAGGGATCTTCAAGACACACCGCCCATATCGGGTGATGGCCCCGTCTTCGGGTAGGACGGCTCTCGAGGTTGAAGCCGTCGCGCCTCACGCTTCAGCGACCGAGCTCGGCGCTCGCTCCTGGCATCGAGTTGCCAAAGTGTGATCGTCGTAGACGAATCACGATGAGGCGGCCGTCCACATACAGATTACCACGATCGGGATTGATCTCGCTGGCGGCCTCGATGCTGCGGAATGCGCGCCGCACGGGTCGGACACGTAAGCACCCAACCGCCAGCTTAAAGCCAAAAGAACTCTCGACCCGCGAGCGCTGTTCACACATGACCCATGTATGGTCCGAATTCCTGGCTCAGTGCGTCGGGCGTCTCAATAATACCACCGACGGCAAACGTCACCTGCGCCCCACAACGCGCACCTGCGGACTTGGCGGCCGGCGACTCCAGAGCGGAAGGGCCACACGCCGTAGCCGTAGGGCCTAAACACGCCGTAGCCGTAGGGCCTAAACCCGCCGTAGCCGTAGTAGCCGTAGCCGTAGTAGCCGTTGCGCAAGTAGCCGTAGCGCCTATACACGCCGTAGCCGTAGGGCCTAAACACGCCGTAGCCGCGGGCAACGCCGCGGTGGCGGTAGCCAACATATTGCGCTTCGGTCCTCATGCCGTCCGACTGATGAAGCGGCGCGAGTGTCATTGCTTGCGCCGAGGTCGCGGCGGCTAGGGCAAAGGCAGCAACAGCGATCAACCTGATCATTGTTTTCTCCGTATTTATCCCTTCGTGGAGAGAAGACGCCCAGCCGCTACGTGCGGCTGGACGCCTCAGCGCGTTTGGCGCGCGCGCCGCGAGGGAAAAGACCGGCGCAAACAGACTACATCGACGGCTATACGGGGGGACTATCGACGTGCGACGTGGCCACTTAAATAAGCTTAATGCGAAGCCCTACAAAGAACTAGTCAAAATTGCTCACCAAACGACTCAACGCCCGGTTCGTAAGCCGGACTGAAAGAGCGCGCCGCGGTCCTTATTCGCAGCGCGCCAGGCTTCGCACTTGACCTTGACCCAGCCCCACCCGACCGGTAGGGCGCAGCCCGCTTCTTCGAGACCACGCCCTCGATGCCCATTTGCTCGCAGGACGAGAGAAGGCGCGCGCCATCAGGGAACGTACCGACGGGGACGAGCCACGGCTGGCCGGCATCGGCGATGACTGCGGCGAGACGGCGATGGCGCTCCTCGAGAGGAAGCGCGCGCAGATCCTTGCCCTCGAGGTGGAGGATGTAGAAGGCGAAGTAGCGCAGCTCGCCGGCGACACGAGAGAGCGCACTCGGCAGGGCGAGGAAATCGGGACGTCGCCTAATTGGCGAGGCTCTTAACATTTCGCCGCTTGGTCGGCGTTCCGCGACCGCGGTAGAACGCCCGTAATTCTTACGGATGAACTCGGGCACTCTTTACAGAATGCTCTCGGTAAAGAGTGAAGGGACCTTGATGCGCAAAGAGAAGAACATCGACCAGCTATCCGGGCTGCGGAACGCAATCGCACGCGACAAGCAGGACTGGCGTAGTCGGATCAACTTGTTTCTAGGAATTGCCGCGCTCGGAGCTGCAATCTTGGGGTTCTTGTGGATTTAGGGCGCTAAATCGGACTTGTCTTGCCGCCTTGCCTACGGCGGCTATCTCGTCGACGATGCGACGTCCTCTCGTCTACCTCTACACCGCGCATCCGAATACCCCGTCAGCCAGTACCAAGGCGCCCGACCTAGTCCCGCTGAGAGAATAAAAGGCCGCGCCCGTCGTTCTCAAACGTCGGCTCTGCCGACGCCGAATTCGCCGGCCGGGCGCGTCAACCTGGCTAGCGACCGGGGCCGCTGGTGTCGGGCTCTCGCCGATGCCGGCGGCCCATTGACTTTTGGATGACCTCAACGCAAAGCCCAGCCTCGCTGGTCGGGAAGAGGCTGGGCTGCGCAGTACCGATCGACCCCTTGTCGGCGATCGATCCCGACATTCTACGCCGGGGCGGTTAAGAAATTGCCCGCCGACGACCAAGCCGACCGCCACTGCCACCTCCGATTGGCAAGAGATCGCGATTGCGCACTCTCTCACTTCTCGAAGAGCTTCCCCCGATCCCGGTTCGCTGCCCGCCAGGCCTCGCACTTCGTCTTGAGCCAGCCCGAGCGCAGTCCTGATCGATAGGGTGCAGCGCGCCTTTTTGAGACCACCCCCTCGAAGCCCATCTGCTCGCAGGACGAGAGCAGGCGCGCGCCGTCAGGGAACGTCCCGACGGGTGTAAGCCACGGCTGGCCGGCACCGGCGATGACCTCGGCCAGGTGGCGCCGGCGTTCCTCGAGGGGAAGCGCGCGCAAATCCTTGCCCTCGAGGTGGAGGATATCGAAGGCATAGAAGCGCAGCTCGCCGACGCGCGAGAGCGCAGTCGGAAGGGCCAGGAAATCCGGCCGGCCGTCGGCACCCACGGCGACGAGCTCGCCATCGAGGAGCACGCGGCGGACCGGGAGCGAGGCCGCGAGCACGACAAGCCGCATCGCGCGGCCCGAAAGATCATGGCCCTGGCGAGTGTAGAGCGCGACCTGCACGCCCGCCTTCGCCAGTTCGACGCGCCAACCGTCGAGCTTTGGCTCGTGGAGCCATTCGGGGCCTGCGGGTGGGCTCGCGGCCAAGCGCGGCGCGGCGGGCACGACAAACCGCGGGAGAGTGAGGGTAGGCGACACTGGCTGCACGTGGGCTTGTTAGCTGGGGACGTCAAGACTTAAGGGAACGGATCCTGGCCGCAGCGAGCGCGCGCTGTTTGAGCACCAACGGATCGCGTTCGCCGGCAAGAGCGGCGTCGACGAGCGCCGCGAGTGCCCCATGCCGCACGTAATTTGTTTCCGTGCTCTCCGCGGCCAGCGGACACTTTTCAAGATGGAGTGCATCGCAGACAGATGCATAAACCTGGTCGAGTAGGCGGCGGGTGGCGCCATCGAATGGCATGAAGGACATGACCGGCAAACGCTCAAAGAGCACGAGTACGTTAGCCTAAGCCCATTGACCCCGCAGCAAATTTGAACATCGCACAATGGTGAAGAGCTTCCGCGAGCGCCATCCCGGCCCCTGGACCATCGCCGAGACGACGGGCGGCTATCGTGTCGATGACGCGACGGGCTTTCCGCTCGCGTACATCTACTGCGAGCATCCGAACACCGGCGCAGTCGTCACCGGACATCGGAACTTGAGCCGACCCGCGGCGCTCGCTCTTGCCGAGGCGTTCTGCGGACTCGCAAAGCCGGGATAACTGCCGAGTTTTTATGTCTAAACGGGATTTCGTCATGTTAGGGGCCGAGATTTGTCGTTGTCGTTGCTTCCCTGCGGTGGGGCTAGACGTCACTGTGGGGAATTCCGTTCTACCCATCAGACAATGGGAGTGCCGAGGCACCCGCATTTACACGGTAAGGTATCAAACACCTTCCGCTCACGGCACTCCCTACAACAAGTGTTAATCTGACATCTCGAGGAGTGAATGGGAAAAATTCCCGAAATATTTGCTGCGAGTGGAAAGATGGGCTGGGGTGCTCCGCCGGTGCTTGTGTCACGAGTGGCAACTTATGGTGCATTACGAACTCTTGCCCGGTTGCCTTAGCTTCCGACGTTCGGCATGACGAATTCAGCGTGCCGTAGGCTCGTATGGAGCGGAACTTGAGAATTCTAATTGCGGACGATCATCCTATTGTCGTTTTCGGTTTGACTGCTCTGCTTTCGGAGGCGACAGCGACGGAAGTGGTGTCGGCCCGCGACGGTGCAGGCGCGCGCCAAGCAGTTGCCAAGCGGCGGCCTGACTTAGCCGTAGTCAATGTAAACTTGCCTGATATGTCTGGGTTTGAGCTGACGCGCCAGCTCCTCGCCGTCGCCCCTCGTACCAAGATTTTGATTTTTGCCATGGAAGATGATCCGATGTTGGCCGTGCGCGCCCTTAGCTGCGGCGCAAGCGCATTCCTTAGCAAGAACGACGATCCAATCCAGTTGCAAGAGGCGATCAGAGAGGTGTCGGCAGGCAACGTCTGGCTTGCACCCGACATCACCCAAGAGGTGGCCCTCATCAGAATCGGGGCACGGAAGCGGATGACGCCGCTCACCGAGTTGGAGATCGAAATCCTACGTATGTTGTCACGCGGCAAGCACATTTCGGAGATCGCGAACTTGATCGAGATGTCGCGCAAGACAGTTGGGAAGGTATGCACATCCATGCGCGTCAAGCTCAATGCGCGCACGTCGGCGGAATTGGTGCGTATCGCCGTCCAGCAGAAATTGATTTGAAGGACAGTCGGCATCCTTCTCGAACCACCTGCTCAGAGTGGGAAAAATTCCCGACCTCAACGGCTTTTCCTGATGTTTTCTGGGCACAAACATACGTAAATCAGCGCCTTCCCTGAGGCATTAACGTTATAGTATTGACGCTCTCCGAACCTCGCACATACTCGAGATTCAGCAGTAGGCGACCCAAATGTCGCTCTGGGGGAACTGCGCGCACAGGGGGATTGCATGAGAGCGAGATACGTCTCACGGGGCTGCGCGTTTGGGCTGGCACTTATCTTTTCGTCGTCCGCCTTCGCGCAGCAGACCGATGGCGGGCAGCCGGCGGGCGGGACGGCCCCTCCCGGCGGGACCGCCCCTTCGGGAGAGGCAGCGCCTGCCGGTCAGGCCGCCGAGCCCGCGCCGCCCGCGGCCGGCCAGGACACGCTCCCCCAGGTGGAGGTCATTCAGAAGAAGGAGGCGCCGCCCCAGCCTCAGCCGAAGCCGGTCGCGAAGAAGCAGGCTCCGCCGCCCGAGCCCGCCGCAGAGCCGGCCGCCGAGCCCGTCACCGAAGCACCGCAGACGGTTGCCGACGAAATCGCCGCCGGCAAACTCGTGCCGATGTCGCCCGTCGGCGGCGCGGAGCTCCCCGTCGGCAAGTATCCCGGCGGCGTCAGCACGGTTCCACGCAAGGACTTCCAGAGCAACGGCAACCAAGCCTCCCAGGCTCAAGATGTCCTGCAGAAGTACGTGCCGGGCATAATCCTTACCGACTCGGCCGGCTCGAACTTCCGCGCCCAGGTCGAGTACCGCGGCTTCGGAGCGGGCTCCGTCACCGGCTTCCCGCAGGGGCTTGCCGTCTATCAGAACGGCGTGCGCATCAACGAGGTGTTTGGCGACGTCGTGAACTGGGATCTCATACCGACCAACGCCATCAGCTCCGTGACGATCGTGAGTGGAAACCCGGTATTCGGCCTCAACGCGATCGGCGGCGGCATCTCGATCCTCATGGAGGACGGCTTCGGCTTCCAGGGCGTCGAGATCGACGCGCTCGGCGGCTCCTTCGGGCGCTGGCAGGTCGGCACACAGGTCGGCATGCAGAGCGGGAACTACGCCATGTACTGGGCCGGCCAGAAGATCGAGGAGAACGGATTCCGCGATTTCTCGCCGGCCGACGTGAGCCGGATGTATGCGGACCTCGGCGCGAAAGGCTCCTACGTCGAGGCCCACGTCAATCTGACCTGGGCCGACAGCTCGGCCGGCGTCGCCACCGCCTCGCCCATCGAGATTCTCGCCATCGACTGGAACCGCACGTTCACGACGCCTCAGGTCACCGACCTCGAGGTGATCATGCCGTCGATCAATGCGTCGGTGAAAGCGACCGACACGCTCACGTTCGCCGGCGTCGGCTACTATCGCAACTACAAATCGGACGTGATCGACGGCAACCTGCTGGACGCGGAGGATTGCGCCGAGGTCGCCGCGGAAAATGGCCTTCAAAATCCGTTCCCGGCCGGCACGCTGTGCTCGGAGGAGATCGAGGACGGGGAGCTCGAGGCGCTCCAGGGTAGGGGCGGCATCCTCGTCAACGAGGACGGCGTTGGCGAGGAGCCGTTCGGCGTCATCGACAACATCAACCAGAAGGCCGAGAGCTGGGGCGGCTCAGTTCAGGGGGTCGAAAGGGCCGAGGTGTTCGGGCACGACAATCAATTCCTGCTCGGCACCAGCTACGACCGCGGCTGGGTGCGCTACGGGACGGCCTCCGAGATCGGCACCATCGGCAAGCGCTACGTCGTGACGGGCTCGGGGATTTTCCTCGTCGCGCCGGACGACTTCGCCCCGCGCGACGTCGATGTCGACACCGAGTACTGGGGCATCTACTTCTCGGACACGCTGAACCTGACCGACAGGCTCGCCGTGACCGTGGGCGGCCGCTTCAACAATGCTCAGATCAATCTCGTCGACTTGAGCGGCAATTTCCCCGACATCACCAGCGATCACTCCTTCTCGCGCTTCAATCCGAATGCCGGCGCAACCTACGAGTGGGTGCCCGGGCTCACCATGTACGGAGGCTACTCGGAGGCGAACCGTGCCCCGACGCCGGCCGAGCTCGCCTGCGCCGATCCCGAGAACCCCTGCCCGATCGAAAGCTTCCTCACCGACGATCCGCCTTTGGAGCAGGTCGTGACCGACACCTGGGAATTCGGCTTCCGGGGCGACAACGGCGGCGCCGGCGGGCATACGCTGACGTGGAATGCCGGGCTGTTCCGCGCCTTGAATTCCAACGACATCCTCTTCGTATCCTCGTCGACGACGGGACGCGGCTTCTTCCTCAATGCCGGCGACACGCTGCGACAGGGGGTGGAAGCCGGCGTCAACTATTCGAATTCGCTCTATTCGGTCTATGCCAACTACGCCTTCGTGCACGCGACGTTCGAGACGCCGAACGAGTTCTCCTCTCCCAACAACCCGGCCGGCTTCCCGTGCACCGGCGATCCCGAGGCGACCTGCATCAACGTGCAGCCGGGCGACATCATCCCCGGAATTCCGGAGCACCGCTTCAAGGCCGGCTTCGAGTACTGGCTCACGCCCCAGTGGAAGTTCGGCGCCGATCTCGTCTCCGCGAGCGGGCAGTACCGCCTCGGCGACGAGTCGAACCAGGTCGCGCAGGTCGGCGGCTACGGGCGCGTCGATCTGCACACTTCCTACGATGTGACCGAGAACTTCCAGGTCTACGGCATCATCAACAACGTCTTCGACCGCCACTATGGCCTGTTCGGCAACCTGTTCGATACGGAGGAGGCGACCGAGGCGGGCGAGCCGTCCGGCTACGTGATCACGAGCCCGCTCGGCTTGGTCCCGGCTCAGCCGTTTGCGGCCTACGGCGGCGTGAAGGTGACGTTCTGACGCCGCGAATCGGTAACGACCGGTGACTTCCCGGCCCCCGCTCAGGGCCTTTCTCAGCTCGGGGTCGGGAGCTTTCGCAGTCCGCTCCCGATGCGCCGTGGGGTCCTAATCCTTTGTGATTGCGAAAACAGTGAAGTCTTTGTCGAGACGGAAGTCGTATTGACCTGCCTTGCACTTAACGTCCTCGGCTTCAAAGACGCCTGAACCTTCCGATTCTTTCTCGACCGTGCCGCCTTGGCAGCCCCACGCGGCTACGGCCTCTTTGATCTTTGCCGCCTCCGCGTCGGTGGGCTTCTCGTCAGCAAATGCAGCCGCACTGCAAAGCGAAGCGGCAAAGGCCGCGCATAGAATACGTCTCATCATTGACCACCTCATCCACTGCACCTGACACTACAATCGTGGCGAAAGGTATTGGTTCCACGCAGGAACTTGGACCACCGCACGTTGTCAAATGGCCAGGACATCATATCGTCGCCAAATGAGATATGAAACCAGTTCTTTCGATAGTTGCACTTCTCCCAATCTCCTAGGCAATCATCGTGCGGAGGACCTGTGGCCGAGAGTTTGGGTGCCCCATAAAAATGGTCGTGCGGAGAGCGCATAACTAGGGTCGCATGCAGTCCCGAGTCGGTCTCGCCGGTCGGCGCCTTTAAACCTAGCAGCCCGGTCGTAGAAAAAGATACTGGCCGAGGTGCGCTGTGTCCATTGCGCGAGGCTTGCGCCGCTGCTAGCCCTTGAATGGGGTGTCGAGCCTTAGAATTCTTGCCGGTTCGCCGTACCCATCGCCTTGCGGAGCCATTCATGAGGCGCAGGGACGTTCTCGTAGCGCTCATCGTTGCCGGGAGTTCTCGCCGGGGCGGAAGCCATTGCCGAGGCGCCGGCCCCCTGCACCGAGGACGCAGTGCTCGTGTTCGACGCCTCGGGATCGATGGCGGGGACCGACATGAATACGGTTACGCCGCACATCGCCAAGGTGCGGGACGCTCTCGCCGCCGTGCTGCCGAACGTGGCTCCGGTGCGCAATCTCGGTCTCATGATCTACGGGCCGGGCGCGGGGCCCAAGTGCGACAACATCGAGCTGCGGCTCAAGCCCGCCGCCAACGCCGCCGAGCGGATCATGGGCGAGGTCAACGCCGTGATCCCGGCCGGGCAGACGCCGCTCACTGCTTCCGTCCGCCAAGCCGCCGAGGCGCTAAAGTACCGCGACACCGCCGCGGAGATCGTGCTGCTCACCGACGGCGAGGAGACGTGCGGCGGCGATCCCTGCGTCCTGGCGAAGGCTCTCAAGGGGGCGGCCAAGAACCTCACCATCCACGTCATCGGCTATCGGGTGAGAAATCTTCCCGCCTTCGACAGCCCCTTCACCTCTCGCTGCCTCGCGGACGAGACGGGCGGCCTCTATCTGCAGGCCGAGTCGAAGGACGAGCTCATCGCGGCCCTGCAGAAGACACTGGGGTGCCCTTTCACCACACGCTTGCCGACTTCCCCCGAGCATGACCGCAAAGATGGGCATATATGCCCGAGGCGCGCTTGACCGCGACGACCTTCTCATCGAGGCTTGGCGGGTGATCCCTGATCGGAGGTCATCCTCGTGTCGGGCGGCTCGCTCGGGTGGCTACTGTCTAAGGGCTCGATCGCACGAAGCTCATCGTGGCTGATCGTTGCGGCGGCAGCCGCGATCCCGGTGCCGGTAGCCGCCGAAGATCCCGCCTCGCCGACGTGCGCCAAGGACGCCATGCTCGTCCTCGACGCGTCGGGCTCGATGACCGGCATGGGATTTGGCGAGACAACCGTACGGCGCATCGAGCGGGTGCGCCAGGCGCTGGCCACGGTCCTCCCCTCGGTCGCGCCCGTGCGCAACCTCGGCCTCATCGTCTTCGGGCCCGGCCCGCGCGGCGTTTGCGAGAACATCGACCTTCGGCTGCCGCCCGCCGCCAACTCCGCCGAGCGCATCATGGGCGAAGTCCGAGGGGTCCAGCCCTATGGCCAGACGCCCCTCACGCGCGCCGTCCGCGCCGCTGCCGAGGCGCTGCGCTACCGCGAGCGCCCCGCCGTCATCGTGCTGCTGACCGACGGCGAGGAGACGTGCCATAGCAATCCCTGCGCACTCGCTCAGGAGCTCAAGACGAACGGCGCCGACATCACCGTCCACGTCGTCGGCTACATGCTGCGCCACGTGAGCGAGCCGACCGGCGGGCAGGTCGCCCGCTGCCTGTCGGAGACGACGAACGGTCTCTTCATCTCGACCGAGACGACGGAGGAGCTGGTCGCGGCGCTGCAGAAGACCTTGGGTTGCCCGCTGTTCTCGTCCGCGCGCCCGTCGCTCTCTCCCGAGTGAGGAGGGAGTCGCAATTGAACCACCACCCGCATCGCCTCTAGCCCCCATTTATTGCTCGTGACACCCCGTCCCCAAACAGCATATCCGCCACCTCCCTCGTCATGAAAGAAACTGAAAAGAAAGCGGGTTATCTCCGGCGCTATTGATAGGCACCACGGTAGGCCGGGTTGTCCGGCGTGAATCTTGGTCGAGATCATGTATCGCGTCTGGCGCGCGAATGAAGTCAGCGACGAGAACGGCCGTTCGGTGGGCCCGCGCTCGGCCCCTTGCCCATGCGGACGGTCAGCTGACAGAGGTGCGCCCCTTTATGACTTGGCGCCACTCGAGGGGCCGAGGTCCGTTTCTGCGCCTTCCGGTGGGACGTGGCAAATGCCACAGCGTCCTGGCGGGCGATCCTCCATGATCCAACCAACGCACCGGAACCCAACAATCGGGCGCCCAAGGATCAGCCAGTTAAGGAGCCACGCCATGAACACCACGAACAGCCTTATTGCCATCGTACTCTGCGCCTTACTTTTCGGCCCCGCCCAGTTTGCCGCGCTCGCGCAGGACACCTCTTCCGTGCAGACGATCAAGCCGATATCGGGTCCAGGTGCTGCGCCGGATCAGCACTTCCTTCTCAACATCAATGTCGGCAGCAAGCAGGCTGTAGGCTACTTCTTGAACGAAAAGGGCTTATGCAATCTCACCCTGATGGTTGCCGACGCCTTTAACGGTGAGGACGTCCCCAACCTTTCGACCGTTCGTTTCGACGCGGCGATTGACCCCGGCAAGAGCGCACGCATTGCTCCGGAGCCCGGCAGGTCGCTCGAGTTCACGTGCCAAGCTGACGCCCTGGCCATGACCGTAGCGGGAGACAGCCAGATCGCATCGGGACACTAATCGGGTTAGCCTAACCGACCACTTGACATAACAGCGCCCCGCCCGGTGACGCCGGGCGGGGCTAGGTGCTGTCATCACATCGTGCCATGAAAAAGTTCGCGATCAGTGTCCTCGCTACAGGCATTCTTTGGACTGGGATTGCTCCTTCCAAGCCTCCATCGAATGCTCAGCCGGCAGGAGACAACGCTGGCGGACTGGCGGCAAGAAGGGGCGAGCCTATGACGCCATTGGAGCGGGTGAGGCGCGCGCCACGGGGCGAGCTGAAGAACCCCTATACCGACAAGTCAGGTATGGTGGCGGCCGGAAAGCCGCTCTATCTCAGCTACTGCGGCGGCTGTCACGGTGGCATGGGCGGCGGCGGCATGGCTCCGCCCGTCAGCAACGAAGTGTGGATCTATGGCAGCGACGACGACACCCTCTTCAGGCTCATTGCTCTGGGAACCGTCGAACTCAGGAAGCAGGGCTACACGCGCAAGCGCACCGAAGGTGTCGTCGGTCCGATGGTTCCATTCGGCCATCTTATCAAGAGTGATGACGACTTATGGAGGATCATTGCCTTCATGCGTACAACCTACCGAGGCGACCCCGCACGGCGAAACTGGTGATCGACCTCGGAAGGCCCTGCCGATCAAAGTCCACCTCGCCGATCTTGTCGTCCTTGAGGTTGAAGACGCCCCCCTTGGCGCGCTCGGCCGCGATGTGCCCGTGGAGGGCGCTCATTACCTCCCACCCGCACTTCACCTCACTTTCACCCGGGATGCTCGGAGGCTGGGATCCTCCACCACGGCTTCGGCTGGCGCGTCATCATCACCCATTTGTCGCCCTCTTTCCTCGGGGCCTTGTAGACCCGCACCTCGACGATCTCGAGCTTGCCCCCCTTGGGCTTCACCCAGAAGTCTGGTACGTCTTTCCGGTGTCATCCTTGTCGGTGAAAACAACGTCCGGAAAAAAAAGCCGTAGCCGTGCAGAGTGCGCACGAAATCGATCTTGCTGAACCTCAGCGGCGCAACCGACGGGCACTGGACGCGTGAATGACTTGCGCGCCGTGGCGGCCAAGCCACAACTCCTGCACCATGAACTACAGTTGCGCATCGGATGCCCAACATTCAATCTTGAGCACCCGGTGATTCGCTCTTACGCTCGCACTAAGAAATCAAGAAGAAACGGCGGGGCACGCCCGAATTGGAACGAACCCACAGACTGGTGGGTTGTTCGGCACGACTTTGGGAGTGACCCATGACTGACGAGAATGACGGCGCATTTCTCATCGCACTTACCATCGCACTTTTCATCTTGGTTCTGGTCGGGTTTGCGACCTCATCGCCCGTGAGGTCGGAGGAGACCCCTCTGTCGCCGTTCATTTGTATGGGGCCGGGCGATGACTGCACCACGCGCCTCATCCGGCTGCCCGATGGCTTGGAAGGGCAGGTTCTCAAATTCGAGTTCTGCAAGGAAGGGGACTGCGACCGGGCCCAGAGGGAACGCTGGGGCACGCACTACCTCGTGCCGCCTCCAGGAGAGGTCTGCCACAACACGGATGTCACCGAGGCCCTGCACTGGCTCGAGCAAAATCGCCCGGGCTGGCTACTTGCAGGCTGGGGATGCGTCTCCTCTAGAAAAGTCGCGGTCTGAGAATCGCGGCCGCGTTCCGGCCGGCGGCATCACGCATTCTCTGAACGCTGCTCCGCCCAATCCATATGTCTATACGGCACTGTCACGTTAATCGGAAATTTGCAGGCCGAATGACCATGTCTGCAACGGTTCACGCTGCGACGGTCGCTTGGCGCCATGTCAGCATAGCCTGAGCGCGAAACAGGCGTATTCAGGGTCATCGCGCTGGGTAGCGTCGAACTCAATAAGCAGGGCTATACGCGCACGCACCGAGGTCATTATTGGCCCGATGGTGCCGTTCGGCCATCTCATAAAGAGTGACGACGACCTGTGGAAGATCATGGCGTACATGCGCACGACCTACCGAGGGCGCCCTGAAAAGCGAGACTGGTGACCGATGGTAGCCAACCGCCGGTTCACAAATATCGCCACGCCCTCAACGTGGCAATGAGAAGCGCGCTATGTGCCACGCTCGTCCGTTACCTCGAGCATTCCCGATGCGGAACTCGAGGGACCAATTGAACACTCAAGTCGTGTGCTCCACCCGAGGCAATTGGCCGCCACGAAGCACGGTGTTGCCCTGGTAAAGCGTGCGTTGATCGATGGGGGCGGGTCTCGTCCAATCCTCCTCCTTCATTTGCCCGCTGCCGCCGTACACGGCGAGGGCATTGGCATAGCTGACGAGCCGGATGTGCTCGTCGGGTATGCCCTGCTCGGCCATGAGCTTCGCCGTCTTGGGTACGGAAAGGGGATCGGAGACACCCCAATCGCAGGCAGAGTCGATGATCAGTCGCTCCGGCCCATACGATTGCACCAATGCGGTCATGCGCTCTGGCGTCATTTTGGAATTGGGATAAATCGAGAATGCGGCCCAGAAGCCGCGATCCTTCACCTCTCGGACGGTTTCTTCGTTGACGTGGTCGATGACGACGCGGGAGGGCGAGAGCTTGTGTTCGAGGATCACGTCCATGGACCGCAAGGCGCCTCGCTTCTTGTCGCGGTGGGGTGTGTGAATCATCACGGGAAGGTCGAGCTCGCGCGCGAGATCTAGCTGCAGGCGAAAGTATTTGTCCTCAAGTGCGGTCTGCTCGTCGTATCCGATCTCACCGATCGCAACCACGCCTTCCTTGACGGCGAAGCCCGGTAGAATGGCCATGACCGCTTCCGCCAACGCCTGATTGTTCGCCTCCTTAGAGTTGAGGCCGATGCAGCAGTAGTGGCGGACGCCGAACTGGCCCGCACGAAAGCGCTCGAATCCAAGTATATGAGAGAGATAGTCCGAATAGCTGCCCACGTTCGTGCGCGCCTGACCGATCCAGAATGCCGGCTCGATGACAGCAACGATGCCCGCCCCGGCCATAGCTTGGTAGTCGTTGGTCGTGCGCGAGATCATGTGGGCGTGGGGATCGATGAACATCGCTGCCTCCTCGTGGTATTTTATTCGATCTGGTCCCAGGTGATGTGGCCGTCCCGTATGCCCGCCGAGAGCGCGGGTCGGGATTTCAAAGCGGCAAGGGCCAGGGGCAATGGGCACTCCGCCAATGCCAAGGCTGCGGCGGCGGCCTCTGCATCGGCGCCTTGCTCGATTACCTTCACGAGATCACCGATTTCGGCCTCACCTGCATATG
Organism: uncultured Alphaproteobacteria bacterium; assembly: GCA_963840415.1. GTDB lineage: Bacteria > Pseudomonadota > Alphaproteobacteria > Rhizobiales > Hyphomicrobiaceae > Hyphomicrobium_C. The sequence continues at coordinate 56,518 of CAWIYX010000018.1, forward strand.
GTCCTACGCAGCGCCACAGCTCGGGCGACACGGGACGGCCGGCCGCCCAACGCTCGTGAGCATAGTCGACGAGCATTTGGGCAAGGTCGGGATTACGCCGCTCGTCGAGTCCTTGAATCGGAGCAAGCCGGCTGCCGATGAACAGGGCTTTCACCACCATCTGATTCCACTGTGCCTCGCTGAACTGCTCCAGCGGGTAGGGATTCTGGTGCGCGACAGCCTCGAACACCGGCTGCATGGCCGAGCGGACGCCTTCTGCCGCATAATCGATGAGGAGCACCGGCGCGGGATAAAGCGGCAAGCCTCGCAGAATGGCAATCTGCTCGCCGAGCTCACCGGAACGGAAGAGGGTACCCAATCGGTCGACAAATCTCGTGTCATTCCCGTCGTAGATCGCCAGAACGAAGAGTATGCGTGCTGTCTGATCGAGGCTCCAGCCGGAGGCATCCAGGCCGGGGCGCAGCTTGTCGCCAGCCGCTCTTTCGAGCGATGTCAGAGCGAGATCAGCCTTGCCGAGCTTGCGCGGCGCAAGTCCTACGGAGATTCCAAGCGCGGCTGGGTGATCTGCCGAAGCGATATTGCTCGTCGACTCTTCGAGCCAATGAAACCGGTCGGCATCGAGCCTTGGCGCGAGCCAGTTGCGCAGCAAGGCCCCATAGGCAGAGATCTGGTCGATGCTGGACATGATCTCCTCGTCAAGTTCCGGGAATGAAGCGTTGCAAGACCAGAGTGAGGAGAAACAGTCCGCAGCAGGCGAGCGCGATGCCAGGACTGGCGCTCGCGCTGGCGACTACGCCGTCATTGAGGGCAATGGCCGCAATGAGCAGGTGCACGGCGCGCCCAACATCGCCCGGCGAACGTCTGCGAAGCCATCCGACGGCGACGCAAACGACTGCGGCAGCGACGGCCGCGAAAGCGAGCGTCGGCGCGTCGATAGGGTTCAGGGCAAGAGCATGCGCGACCGGCAGGGCGAGAAGAGCCAAGGGCCACAGTGATTCAATGCGGTCGAAAACCTCGTCCTTGGCCGCGAACGAAAGACCCGCAACATAGGCGAGGAGGGCGCCCGAAGCGCCGAGGATCGTTCCTGTGAGGGCTGCGCCGGCGGCTGCAGCCGTACCGAGGTATACGAGCGCACGGCAAGACCCCATGACGAACGGGGCCAGAGGATTGCCCTTGTGCCACGCGTCGTAGATGAGAGCCGCGGCGAGGAGGGCGAGGCCGGTAAGCGCGGCAATGGATCCGAACGCGGCCAGCAGGAGGGCGCCGAGCCCCAGGAAAATGACGCCGGCTGTCCAGACCGTGGCAGGCGCGACGGCTCCTGACGGCAGAGGACGTTCAGGGCGTTCGAGGGCATCTATGCGCCGGTCGAAGGCGTCGTTGAGAAACATGCCTCCCACGTAAAAAAGCGACATGGCCAGCGCCACCTGCAGCAGATCATTCCACTCGAGACGATGACCGGACAGCGCAGAGGCTGCCAGGACATTGCTCCAAACCGTCGGCAGGTTAGAGATGCGAGCAAGTCTCATAAATACTATTAGCCGCGTCACGCCCCAAGCTCCGCACGAACCCACTCGAGCTCGCGAGCAATGTCGCCGCTGAGGTCGGCGCTCCGCAGCGCCGGCGGCAGCACGCCCCACGTATACGTCTCGACTTCCAAGTGACTCGACACCTCTCGCTGCCTGCAAAGCGAGAGAACATCGCGCAACGTCTCCTGGGTTGACTGAACGGCGCCGACGCGATCGACAAATACCGGCACATGGCAGTGGATACGCCATTGCCCGCCTGCCTCTTGCCGTCGCAACGCGGCTAGAGCATGGGGCAAATCCGTGTGGCGCGTCATCCTGCCGTCTCGGACCTCGACGGTCTGGTGGAGATAGATTCCATCATCGAATTTCGAAAGCGCATCCTCGACCCAAGACCCGACGCCGTCGACGCGCAGCGCCGCGCTCAGCTGCAATTTGGCGAGGCGGATCCCGGCGCGTCCAATAGCCTCGAGGGCCCAGCGCGTGTTCTCGAATCCCACCGCCGCATGGCAAACGTCGAAGCACAGCCCCACATGGCGGCGCATCGCCGCTTCCGCGGCCGGCCCTGACAAGCCAGTCAACGAGCCGAACAATACCGTCGCCGCGCGCGAGAACAGATGTTCCTCGAAGAACTGGATGGCTTCGTCGGTTGTCTCGAGCAAGCACGCAGGCTCGGGCTCGAGGGCCAGCACGATCGTGCGCCCTTTGCTCGCCGCGAGATCATGCAAGTAGGCCGCACAGCGTACGACTGCCTCAGCTATCTGCACGACCTCGACGGGACTCGAAATGCTGGCCTTAAAGGCTCCGGGAACGGTGCTGACGCTGCCTTCTATCCCTTGAGGCACCAGCTTGGCCAACAGCTCTGCAACGAGAGTCGTGTAAGCGAGGCGCTCGGCTCGCCGCCAGTCCGGCTCGTAGACTTGCTCCTTGACCGGCAGCCCATGGAAAGGTCCGTAAGGAAAGGCGTTGATGGTGAACACATAGAAGTCGCCGTCCGCGAGAAATTCCTTGAAACGCTCGAGGACCTGCGGATCAGAAAGCTTCCGGGCCGCGATCGCCGACAGGCGCAGCCCAATACCCATCGCCCGATCCGGTGAAATCCGCTGCTTGATCGGAGGCAGGTTGCTTGCGAGCACAGCTTTGACTTCGGGCCAGGTCTCTCCGCGGTGGATATTGGTGCAATAGGTGAGATGCGGTTGACCTGGAAGCACGAGCTGCATCACGCATCGGTCTCCGGCCGCAGCCAGTCGATGGCCTTGGCAATGAGTTGCTCGTCGATCGCATGGACCTCGATCCCCGTGCCGAGGTCCGACAACAAGGTGACGGTCAGCTCGCCGCCGAGGTGCTCCCGGAATTCCTCGAGCCCACCGAGGAGCAGGCGGCGGCCGATGGCGTCCATGAGATCGCAGGCGTCATGCCACAATGAGAAGCCGAGTTGCTCGAGCAGTCGACGCACCCGCACGTCCTTGCCCTCCGGGAGAAGGCCCGCAAGCACCGAGTAGCGTGTGTCGAGCGCAATGCCGATCGCCACTGCCTCGCCGTGGCGCAGGTCATAATGCGAGAGCGTCTCGAGCTTGTGGGCGGCCCAGTGTCCGAAATCGAGCGGCCGCGCGCTCCCGCGCTCGAACGGGTCCCCTCCGTGCGCGATCTGGCGCATATGCAAGAGGGCGCAGTGCCGTATGAGCCGGTCGAGGTGCTCGGAGGCGAAGAGAGCAAGCGCTTCGGCTTGCTCCTCCAGCCAGGAGAAGAACCCGGCATCGCGAATGAGTGCCACTTTTACCGCCTCCGCCATTCCGGCGCGCTTCTCCCGTCCCGGAAGCACATCGATAAACGCTGAATCGTTGATGACCGCGGCCGGCGGATCGAAGGCCCCGACTAGGTTCTTGATCCCGAAAGCATTGACGCCGTTCTTCACGCCAACTCCGGAGTCGTTCTGCGCGAGCACCGTGGTCGGCACACGGATGTGGCGCACGCCGCGATGCGTTGTCGCCGCGACAAATCCAATGAGGTCGAGAACGGCTCCGCCGCCTACAGCGACGATATAAGAGTGACGGTCGACACCCATGTCGACGAGCCGACGTTGAAATCTCTCGACGAGCTCGGGACGGTTCTTCGCGCTCTCGCCGCCCGCGACGCACTCGACCGGACCTGCCAAAGTCAGCATCTGCGGATGCGCTTCGGTGTAGGCCGCGATCCGCCGGGTTAGATCTGGCATCTGGTTTGCCACTCCGTCATCGACAAAGAACACGATGCGCGAAGCCTCCGTCGAGCTTCTGCGGGCCACGACGTCGAGTAAAACAGAATTTGCTGGATTGAAGACGTCGCGCGAGAAATAGATCGGGTATTCGTAAGCGACTTCGAAACGCTGAACGTAAGCCCTTTCATTTCCCCCAATTCCTGGCTTTGCCATCGCATCCGTTATTACACTCACTACGTCTCCCATAGGTTTTTGTGTCCTGCGCTTGTCCGGTTTTTTTGACCGGAGCTGACGTTCCCTCGCCGCCGTCCACCCTCTCGCCTCGCGCGAGCGCCGAGGCTTCCACGGCCCCCTGAATTTGGCTGCCGAACAGGCCCCTGACAACTGGCCCGGCAAGGCCCGATCTCCATACCACTCCACTGTCGTTGGGGACGACTCGCTCGCAAGCGTGGTACTCGAATTCTCACGAAATACGGGACGTCGATTGCAGAGCCTTGGGAGTTATTCCCTAATCTGCATAGAATTTATCCCGATCTATATCGGGACTTATTAGAAATAGGCAGCCGCAATCTTTCCTTCAAATCTTCTTGATCGATCTGTCTGTGTTTTGCGAGTTGAAGTGTTACTTTGTATCGCTTAGGCTTCCTCACCGCAGACGGCAGTCGGCGAATGTGCTGCCTGCGGCCCGGAAGATCGGCGCCTCGTGCGCCCGAGCCGGCTTCGGGAAGAACCTCAGAAGACTTTCTTTAGGGAGAACGTCCAATGCGCATGCGGTTCGCAATTACCGCGTCGACGGCTACGGCTGCCCTGCTGTCGCTGGGCATGCTGCCGGCCCTCAGCCAGGAGGTGCCGCAAACGTCTGCTGATGTCGCGCGTCCTGGCGGTAAGCTGCCCGGTGATCCGAAGATTGCCGTCGTAAAGGTGGCAGACGGCTTCCTCGATCCGGTCGGCGTGGCCTCGGCAAACGACGGCACGGGCCGCATTTTCGTCGTCGACGCGTCAGGGCAAGATCAGGATCGTGACCAAGGACGGCAAGATCAACGACAAGCCGTTCCTCGATCTGACGAAGAATAGCCCGCTCGGAAGCGAGGTGCAGACAGGGTTCGTCGAGCAGGGCCTCTGGGCCGTGGCGTTCCATCCGAAGTTCAAGGAGAACGGCTACTTCTTCGTGCAGCTACGCGTCGCTGCCCGTTCAATGGCGCTCACATCATCGCCCGCTATACAGTCGACAAGGCGAGCCCCGATGTCCTCACGGTCGAGCAGGCGAACAAGACCGTCAAAGTCATCATGAACATCCCGCAGCCCTACTACAATCACTACGGGGGCGGCATCGAGTTCGGGCCCGACGGCTACCTCTACATCGGCAAGGGTGACGCCGGCTGGGAAGGCGATCCGCTCGACGCCGGCCAGAACCAAAGCATGCTCTGGGGCAAGATGCTGCGCATCGACGTCGATACGTCCGATGACGTCGCCTACAAGATCCCGGACGACCAATCCGTGGGCCAAGGCCTACCAGGACCGGATGATGACGTTGTTCGGCATCACGGAGGAGGGCTTCTCGAAGATCAAGATGGGTCGACGCCCGGAAATCTGGGCCTACGGCCTGCGCAACCCCTACATCGTTCCACTTCGACAAGAAGACCGGCGACCTCTTCATCGCCGACGTCGGGCAGAACCATCTCGAGGAGATCGACTGGCAATCCGCGAAGAGCAAGGGTGGCGAGAACTACGGCTGGAAGCACAACATGGGAACCAAGTGCCATCCCATGACCGGACCAGACGACAAGTGCCCAATCGTCGGCGTGCTGCCTGTCGCCGAGTATCCGCACCAGGAGCCCTATCCCGGCGCGGAGAAACTGAAGGACGGCTGGGGCTGCTCGGTGATGGGCCTCGGGGTTGCAAATTACGGTGGCATGGACGGCGTGTTCCTTACGGGGGACTGGTGCTCGGGGCGCATCTTCGGCACCGGCTGGGACGGCAAGAAGTGGCAGACTGCAGGAGCTTGCGCAGGTCGGCCTTCAGTTTACGGCAGGCAACCTCGACGAGGACGGCACGGTGCTCGCCGTGAACTGCAACTGCTTCTATCTCGACGACAAGGGCGCGACCGCGAACCCGCCGGGAGCGCTCTGGCGGATCGTACCCGCCGACAAGGTCCCGGCCGGCGCCGAGGTAGCCAAGACAGCGAAAAAATAGCTTGCCATCTGCACTGACGACCCTTGCGAAGGCCTCTCTCGACCATGCTGAGGGAGGCCTTCGCTGTGCCTGCACACGCGCGTCGACGAAAGAAAGAATCGATGCCGACAGAAAGAAAGTGGCATGTACGGCTTCATTTTGCTGCTCTGGTCGTGATCGCTGGCGCCGCCGCGACCGGCATCGTTGCCCTCGCCGCGGATCAAGCGATCGAATTCCGGCATGCTCTCGACGACTCGCCCCTCGATGTCTCTCCCATCAAGGGAGAAACGTTCACCGAGGCCGTGAAGTCGTTCCACGCGACCGGCACGAACCCCTATTCCGGCAATGCGGAGGCGTTCGAAAGAGGCAAGGAGCTCTATAACGAGGATTGTGCCGCCTGCCACATGCCGGACGGCACCGGCCGGATAGGCCCGAGCCTCGTCGACGAGGACACAATTTATCCGCGCGTGAAGACGGATGTCGGCATGTTCGAGGTCATCCACTCGGGCGCCTCAGGAGCCATGCAATCCTTTGCCCAGCGCGGCATGCTGCAGGACGATATGCTCAAGGTCATGGCCTACGTGCGGTCGCTCAAGAAGTAACGTCTCGGCTGCATCTGGTGGGAAGGGACATGCATCCGACACTCGTGCTCAACGTCGTGGGCTTGACGCCGCAACTGATTGGTCCTCGGACACCGGCGATTTCACGGTTCGCCGCCCAGGGCACAATGCGATCGCTGACCACGATCACGCCCGCCGTGACCTGCTCGGTGCAGGCGACCTTCCTCACCGGCCTTCTGCCGAGAGACCACGGGGTGGTCGCCAACGGCTGGCTGTTCCGGGACCTGATGGAGGTCTGGCTATGGCGCCAATCCAATCGATTGGTTTCCGGCGAGCCCATTTGGGAGACGGGCAGATCCCGCAACGTCTCCTTCACCTGCGCGAACCTCTTCTGGTGGTTCGCCATGGCGTCGACTGCCGACTTCGTGGTCACACCGCGCCCAATCTACAAGGCGGACGGCCGAAAGATTCCCGATTGCTACAGTGAGCCGAGCGAGATGCGCTACGAGCTCACCTCCCGCCTCGGGCGATTTCCGTTGTTCGAGTTCTGGGGGCCGTCGACGTCCATCCGCTCGAGCCGCTGGATCTCGGAAGCGGCCCGCTATGTCATGAGGACGCGCGATCCCACGCTCACGCTCGTCTACCTTCCTCACCTCGACTACGCTCTCCAGCGGCTCGGGCCGGACCACGCCGACCTTGATGACGACCTCGCCGAAATCGATGCGGTCGTGGGCGACCTCATCGATGAGGCAAAGGCGCTCGGCCGGCGCGTCGTGATCTTGTCCGAATATGGAATAGTGCCCGTCAGGCGGCCGGTTCACATCAACCGCGCGCTGCGGGAGGCGGGACTGATCAGCGTCCGCGACGAGTTCGGCAGCGAGCTGCTCGACGTCGCACAGTCGCGCGCCTTCGCGGTCGCCGATCATCAGATCGCTCACGTCTATGTGGCCGATCGCGCCCTGATCCCCGAGGTGGGTCGCGTGCTCGAGCATCTCGAGGGCGTGGACCAAGTTCTCGGCGACGACGGAAAGCGCGCCTTCGGCCTCGACCATCCACGCTCAGGCGAACTCGTCGCTCTTGCCGAGGCAGATGCCTGGTTCGCATATTACTACTGGCTCGACGACAGGCGCGCGCCCGATTTCGCACGCACGGTCGAAATCCATCGCAAGCCCGGCTACGACCCCGTAGAGCTTTTCCTCGATCCCAAAATTCAGCTTCCGAAGCTCGCAGTAGGCTGGCGGCTCGCAAAGAAGGCCTTGGGCTTCCGTACGCTCATGGACGTGATTCCCCTCGACGCTCGTCTGATCAAGGGGTCGCACGGGCGCGCCGATACGGGGCCAGAGACGGGAGCGGTCTTCCTGTCGTCGGAGCCGGGACTCTTACCCTCGGGAGCCATCCGCGCCGAGCGCGTCAAGGATCTATTACTCGCGCACGTATTCGAGTCCGACGATTGAAACCGCTCCGACACGAGCCCGGGACTTCACTTGCAGGGATAGATCTCGGCGACGATCGACGTAATCTTCTCGTCGACAGGACGACCTGCAGCTCCGAACCGTGCCGCCGACAAGGCTAAGCGCACGTGCTCCAGCAGCGAGACGGGGTAGCTCACGCTCTCGAACTGGACGGAGCCCCATGCCCTCGGCAGGCAGAAGGAGCGGCCCTGCCCGGTCCGCTTGAGCCGGTCGAGCCGGTCCTCGATCATGTTGAAGCAGACGCCGAGCCTGCTCTCCCGGCATCGCGCATCAAATTCATAGACTGTGTCGGCTGGGGCTGCCGTGGACATAGCAAGAGGGAGAGCCGCAAGAGCTGCCTGCCTCATCACGAACTCCAAGCGGAGCTAAAACGGCCAAAATCCAGCGTAGGCGGCGGAGAGTTGGATCGCTCGCCGCAGCCCGACGTGTGGTTTGGCTCAGGGCATCTCACGCGCGTGACCATAGCGAGCAGCGATGGCGCGTCCGGCGTCAAGCAGGTGCGCGATCTCTCCGTTCGAGAATTCGCGCTCTGCGCGATTGGCCACGCCTAGCGCGCCGATAACCTCGCCGCCCCGAAAGATCGGCACGACGATTGCTCCAGACATTGCAGTCGCGCGGGCACCTGGGCGCACGTCACCGGTTGTGTCTATTTGAATATTGCAGGAGCTGACAGGCTGCCGACGCTCCACCGCAAGTCCCGCCATTCCCTTGCCGACCGGAATTTCGCGGATTTTTGTCAATATGGGGTCCGGCATTCCGGAAGTAGCAGCCGCCAAGTGGAGCATTCCGTCGTCGAGCAGAAAGTGGATCGTGCCGCTGTCGGCTCCAATTTCGCCGACGATTAGCGCCAGAGCCTGCGCCGGGCTACCGACACCGCTTAGCTTCACACTCCATGCCATGCTTTCACCCTCGCAAAGGCGCAACCCGTCATCAGTTGTTGCTATAGCACTTCTCGCTGCGGTGAAATGCTCGCGATGAGCTCCTTAAATGTCAAGGATCCGACCAGCCAAGTGTCGCCTGTTTATGGCCGATTTTGTTGCAGAACTCCCATTGAGGGCGTGTGCGAAGCGTGATTCCGTCGTGTCGAGGGCACAAGACACGGAGGCGGGGGATGATGGGTCGGCAGCTCTTCTACGCGTCCGATGTCGACGACGCTGTCCCAGAGGATCATCTCGTACGGCGAATCGCGACGGTCCTAGATCTGTCCTGGGTGCATGGCACGTTGGCGCCGCACTATTCCAACACGGGCCGCCCGTCGATCGATCTCATCCGCTTCTCGGTCGAGACGGGACGGCGGGTTGGGTCCGCTAGGTAGAGGGGCGCTGTGTTTCCAATCCTACTGTGGATCTGTCGTCGTGTTCAGCAGCCAAATCCTTGCGGTGCCGTCGAAGGACGCGGTCACGATCCGCGTGCCGTCGGGACTGAATGCGGCCGTCTCCACCTCGCCTTCGTGGCCGGACAGAGTGGCGAGCAACGCCCCCGTCGTCGCATCCCAGAGGACCGCGAGCTTGTCGTGCGCGGCGGTGACGACCTTCGAGGCGTCGGGACTGAACTGAACTCGAGACAGGAGCCTACGATGCCCGCCTTTCAGCGTCGCCAGCAGGCTTCCCGAGGCAACGTCCCACACGCGCGCGGTCTTGTCGCTCGAGGCGGTCACGGCCTTGGCGCCGTCGGGGCTAAAGGCGACGCGCGTGACGGCCCGTCCATGACCGGTAAGAGTGTGCACGATCGCCCCGGATTTCGCATCCCAGAGCCGCGCCGTGCGATCGCTCGAGGACGTCGCGATGAGCGATCCATCGGGGCTGAAGGCGGCCGACGAGACCATGCCGTCGTGTCCCGAGAGCGTGAGAAGCAGCGTTGCGTCGCCGGCGTTCCACACTCTTGCCGTCCGGTCGCTCGACGCGGTGACGATGCGTCCTCCGTCGGCATCGAAGGCCGCCGTCGTCAGCCATTCGCCATGGCCGGTGAGGGCGAAAAGCTCCGCACCCGTTGCCGCGTCCCACACGCGTGCGGTCGAGTCGTAGGAGGCCGTCAGGACTTTCTTGCCGTCGGGGCTGAACGCGACCGCCTCGACCATGGCCGAGTGCCCAAAAAGTGTTGTGATGAGCACCCCCGTCTCCGCGTTCCAGACCTTCGCCGTGCCGTCCCGGGAGGCCGTCGCGAGCAGCTTCCCGTCGGCGCTGAAGGCGACGTTGCGAAGGCCTTCAGCGTGGCCCGAAAGGGTGAGCAGCGATTTGCCGGACTTCGAATCCCAAATGCGCGCCGTGTCGTCGCTCGAGGCGGTCGCCACTCGCGACCCATCGGGGCTGAAGATTGCGACCGTGAGATCGGCCGTGTGCCCGGAGAGCGTAATGCTGGGCAGCGTCGCCTCATCCGCCTCGGCGCGGGTGTCGCTCGCTATCTCGAGCAGAACCATTGGAACGAGAAGCGCTAGGACGCTGGCCAACGCACGCGGCCACGCCAGTGACGCGCTGCAGATCAAAGGTCGCTCAAGTCTCAACATGCGGGCCTCCTCACTCGTCTATCGCAACGGCCTCCAACCCGCGTGCTCGAACCGGGACGCGTAGGCCTCGAGCGCGTCATCGATCTCGAAGATCGCGTCTATTGGATCAAGGCTTTTGTTGGTTCCCGCGACCGCGTCCGCGGCGGCGACGATCCGCGACAGCAGGCGGTCGACCTCGAGGCTCGCCTCGGGATCGAGCCTCGCGTTGGCGCGAATGTCCGCAGCGGCGGCCCTAATGTCGGCGGCAAAGCGGCCAGCAGCGGCGACCGGAAGCCGACGGTGGGTGATCGGCGATTGGTTGGCGACGGCAAGATCTCTTATCGTGCTCATACCTTTGCGCAACGCCTCGTCGGACTGGAGTTTGACCGGCGGAGACGCTTGGTCGACCCCGTCGGCCGCCATGGCATCGAGCGGCGAGAGAACGCCGGCGCCGGAGTTGACCGCCGCGCTGACAATCAGCACTGCAAAGCCTCGCCGGAGAGACACCATGGCTTCACCCCTCGCGTCACGGCTTGACGGCAATACCCCACGGCAGGCGGCCCACGGGAACGGAGCGCTCCGGCTTTAGGCTCGCCACGTCGACGACGGTGATGTCGTTGGTGAGCCCGTTGGCGACATAGAGCTTGGCGCCGTCGGGGCTCATCGCCATGTGCCACGGCCGCTGGCCGACCAGCACGAAGCTCTCGACCTCGTACGTCTTGCTGTCGATCACGGCGACGCGGTTGGCGCGGCCCAGCGCCACGAAGCCCTTCGTGCCGTCCTTCGAGAACCGCACGCCCATCGGCTGGATGAGCTCGGGGCGGACGCCCGGGATCTCGAAGCTGATCTTGTGTGCAATCTTGTGGGTTGTGGCGTCGATGATGGCGACCGTGCCGCCGACCTCCGCCGTGACCCAGACATGCTTGCCGTCGGGTGAGTATTCGGCAACGCGCGGGCGCGTATCGACGAGCACGTTGGCCAGCACCTTGAACGTGCTCGTGTCGATGAAGTGGGCCATGCTCGTCGACTCCGACGTCGCCACGACGACGGTGTCGTCCTGATTGACCGCCATGCCCTCCGGCTCGACGCCGATCTGCACCTCGTGGAGCACCTCGCCAGAGTTCCGCTCCATGACCGTCACCATGCCGTCGTCCTCGTTGGCGACGTAGATGCGTTCACCCTTGTGATCGACGTCGAGCAGCTCGGGATCGGGCCCGGAGTTGAGCGAACGGACCACCTCGAGCTTCTCGGTATCGATCACGTCGAGCCGATCGTCGTCGCCGGCGCAGACGAGAACCTCCTTGAAGTCCGGCGTAATCGCGATCCCGCGCGGCCGGTGCCCGGTGGGGATTGTCTTGATGAGCTTCATGGTTTCGCTGTCGAGGACGGAAACGGTGTTGTCCTTTTCGTTGCTGACGAAGAGCGTCGCGGCGGAAGCGGTTTGCGCCGAGAGCGGCAGCGAAAGCCCGACCAGCAGCAGGCGGCCTATCCTCTTCATTCCATCACCTCGAACTCGGCCTAGCGTGCCAAGCGGCACTTCGACTCCGGCGCATCGACGCCGAGCGTGTCCGTCAAGAACTTCTCGTGCAGAAACCCCTCCTGCGGCGAGATCGAGACGAGCGCGCGCGGGCCGGCGAGAAGCATCGGTTGGCGGAGCTGCTGATCCCATCGGCGAAAGGTCAGTCCCTCGCCTTTGAAGCCCGCCACCTCGAACTTGTCGGAGAGGAGATAGTCGCGCACCCGGCTCGGCTCGGCCGAGCCTGTGCGGGTCAGCACTTCGCCGAAGATCCTGACCGCGAGCCAGGCGGTGTAGTCGCGCTCGGTCATCACGCGGTTGGCGCGCTTCTCGAACCGGTTCTGCATCTGCGTCGCCGCGTACTCCTCGAACGAGCGGTGCCAGGCGACCGCGATGAGCCCGTGCGTGCCGACGACGGGGCGCGGCTCGTAGGTGCGAAACAGGAGATAGTCGCCGAACGTCTCCGCCTCGTCGGCAACGAAGACGACGTCGTAGTCGGGCGCACCTTGGGTCAAGATCGGCATCTGCTTCTGGACTTGCTGATGGCCGGTGTCTGTGCGCCTGGACCCGGGCTCGAAGGTGTAGGTCCGCTCCTCGACGATCTTGCCACCAAAGCGGTCTGCGGCACGGCGCACGGCCTCGGCATAGGCGAGGTCCTTCGGCTGTTTCCCCATGATCAGCAGCCACCGGCGCCATTTCTTCCAGAGCAGATACTGGGCAAGCGCGTCCGTGCGCATCGCCGTGCTCGGGCGGATGTGAAACACGTTGCGGCGGCATTTCTCTCCGCGGAGCGCATCGTCGCTCGTGCGCACGTCGAGGATCACGGCGTGCTGCGCCTCGGGAAGATCGGCGACGGCAAGAAGGTCGTCGGGCTCGAGATCGGCGACGATCAGCGTCTGGCCCTCGCCGAGGTGCGCCTTCGCTTTCGCGACGATATCCTCGTCCCGGGCGGCGATCGCCTCGACGAGCCGGAAGTCCTGCCCGATCAGCCGGCCGGTGCGATTGTTCTCGTCGAGCGCGATGCGGGCCCCTTGGATGCCCTGGTCGGTGACGATTTTGTCGACCAGCGACAAGGGCGGAGGCTCGTCATAGGCCTTGCCGAGATAGAGGATGCGCGCATGAAGCGTCGGGGCCTCGGAGGTCGGCTCCGCGGGGTTGCCGGCGGCCGGCAGAACCGCACTCTCTGCAAAAAGCATCAGGGCCAGCGCGCCGGCTCGGGCCGCTACTCTAGTCAATATCATCCCGACGCAATCCCGCTCTCAGGTTGCACATGTCCACTCGAGGCGGCGCCGACGCCGAGTGGGCGGAACGAAGGAGGCGGCCGCACTGCCGCCGCCCCCGGTCTTGGCTTCACCAGACCCTCTTTTCAGGTCGTCCGCCCCACACCGAGCGGGTGAACGCGATGATCTTCCAGAGGTCGTCGTCGCTCTTGATGATGTCTCCGAACGGCGGCATCGGACCGACGACGGCTTCCTGTCCTTTGCGTGCGTAGCCGATCTTCTTGAGGTCGTCTGAGCCCAGCGTGATGAGCCTGAAAAGGGTGTCGTCATCGCCGCCGTAGACCCAGGTCTCGTTGGTGAGCGGCGGGCACATGCCCCCGCCGCCGCCCCCGCCGTGGCACCCGTTGCAGCTCGCACCGAAGTAGAGCTTCCTGCCCTGCTCGATCGCTTCCTTATTGTCGGTATAGGGATTTTTGAGCTGGCCCTTCTCGGTTGCGGCAACGCGATCCCTGGGCTTCATCGTTTCGCCGGCCGCCGGAGCGGCAGCGGGCGCGCCTTCGGCGGCGGGTGCCGTTTCGTCCTTCTTGGTGCCGGCCTCCGGCGCCGCTGCCGCAGGCGCCGGCGAGGTGTCTTGCTTGGCCGGCTCTTCCGCCTGCGGGCAGGTTGAGGTCACGAGGCCGGCAACGGCAAAGAGCGCCGCGGCGGCAATCGGCAGTCGAAATCCTATCTTAGGCACGTCTCTCCCTCATTCGGTATGGATTGCTTTGTGACGCCGGGCTTCCAGCGCCCGCCTCGACCTCTCAAGCGGCGCCGTCTCAGGCCTGCCTGCGGCAGGGACTGAATTTGGTGGGACAAGCCGCGCGGATTGCTCCGGCGGAGCCAATCGAGATTAGCGACGCGCTCACCCCGGCGTTCGACAATGTTTCCAGAAGCACGCAGGAACCCGTTCCTGGGGAAGGCCGCGGCGGGGACGATGAGTACGGGAAGGCGGCGCAGCAAAGTTCCTGTCATCGCGTCAGTTGCTTCCCGATTGAGCGAGGAGCTTCAGCGTGCTCACCACGGTCTGATTGCCGTTGGCCTCGGCGATCTCGAGCGCGGTGCGACCGTCCTTGGATTTGAGCTTCGGGTCGGCGCCGGATTGGACGAGGAGGCCCACCATCGGCGGGAGGTTGTGGGCGGCCGCGAGCATGAGCGCCGTGACGCCCGTGCCACTCATGGCGTTCACGTCGGCTCCGTGCGCGATGAGAGCGCGCGCGACCTCGAGCGTACCGGGATAGCGCGGGTCCGGTTTCTCGATGAGCTGGCGGCCGGCGCCGAGAGAGAACTCGACGGGCTCCTTTCCCGCCGCCAGCATGAGCGGCGTCAAGCCAGCCTCGCCCGATGGCGCGCCGACCGAGGCTCCGGCGTCGATGAGAGTGATGGCGGCTGCGAGCTTGTTCTCGACAATGGCGATGCCGATCGGAGTAAAGCCGCCTGCCGTGCGCTTCTCGAGATCGGCGCCGTGGTCGGCGAGAATCTTTATCGACGGCGCATGGTCGCGCATGACGGCATGAAGGAGCGGCGTTACCCCGTCCTGGTCGACGGCGTTGGCGTCGGCCTTGTGGTCCAGGAGGATCGCGACCAGTTCGGCGTGCCGATTCTTGGCCGCCGATTGCAGCGGCGTATAGCCTTGCTGATCCGGCTTGTTGACGTCGGCGCCCTTCGAGATCAGGAACTTCACCCGCTCCGCGTCCCCGGCAAGCACCGCGTTAGCGAGCTCCTGATTGACGTCGGCGCCCTCGGCCAGCCACGTCTCGAGCCGTTCGCGCGTCACTTTCTGATCGGGCGAGGCTTCCCCGGCGGCGGCCTCCTCGACAGGCTTCGTGTAGATCCCGTGCGCGGGAAGGTCGCCGGCGACCACGCAGCGGCTGCATTGCACGAGGGGGACGCCGTACTCTCTCAAGATCTTCTCGATCTCGTCCTTCTTGTCCTCGAGGGCCTGCTCGATCTTGTACTTGAGGATGACGTCACGCTTCCGGAGCCCCAGCGAAAGGTCGAACTCGAGAGGGACCTCGTCATCCATCAGGTTCACGGGCACGACCGTGATCGGCGCACCCTGGGCCTTGAGCCAGCCCGCGAAGGGTCCCCACACGCCCGCGACATCGAGCTCGCCGTCGACGACCTGCTGGACTTGACGCCACGGCTGCTGCTCGGGGGTGAGATCGCCGCTGTGGCTCAGGACGTGAAGCTTGACGTTGGCGATAATGCCGCGCTGCGCGAGCGCCATGCGCAAGCCCGAGGTCTGAAACACGCCGATCCGGAGCTCCTTGAGCCTCGGGTCATCGAGGCTCTTGATGTCGAGCCCAGAGTCGCTCCGGTAGGCGAGCACGTAGGTCGTGCGATAGATGGGCGCCGTCGTCAGCAGGCGCTCGTAGCCCGCCGGCATGTCGAGGAGGATGTCGCAGTCGTTGGTGTCGAAGGTCTGCCGCGTGAGGCCGCGCTCGAGATAGGGACGCCAGAAATAGGACACTTCAGTGCCCATGGCCTCCGCCACGAGCTCGACGATCTTGTTTTGATAGCCTTCGCCCTTCGCATTCGAGAGCGGCATGTTGCCCGGATCGCCGCACACGCGGAGCGCGTCGAGCTTGCGCAGCCGCGCCGCTTGCTTCAGTGCCGTCTCATCGGCAGCCGAAAGCGGCATTTGAGCGTCGAGCTTGGAGAGCGCGGCCTGTGCCGCCTTCTCGATCTCGGCCGCATCGCGCGCCAACGCCGGCAAGGGTGCAACCGCCAGCAAGCATGCGAGCGCGCACGCATAGGGCGAGATGTGACCTTTCATGTAGAGCACCGGGGATCGATCCTGTGCAGGGAGCGTTGCCTTCGCGCGGGAGCGCCGGCTCCTCGGCAGGCAACAAATGGCGCCCGGCGCCGCGAGGCGCCGGGCGCTTCGATTAGCCCTCGCTCACTCGTACACCCGGAAGGTGAAGAGCGTGCCCGCCTGCGGGATCTTGTCGAGGTTGGCAGCCTTGGTCATGGCGGTAGCGCCGATCGCACCGAACTTGTCGTTGAGATCGAGGCCGGCCGTGACCGGCACGCCGATCCAGCCGCCGATGCCGGCGAGGATCGAGACGTACTGCTTGCCCTTGACCTTGTAGGTGATCGGGTTGCCGATCATGCCCGAGGCGAGCTTGCGGCTCCACAGCACCTTGCCCGACTTGCGGTCGACGGCGCGGAAGTCGCCGCCGAGCGAGCCGTAGAACAGCGAGGCCGCCGTCGGTGACCATGCGTGCCGCCCCAGTTCGGATACGGGATCGGGAATTTCCCACTCCGTCTTGCCGGTCAAGACGTCGAACTTCTTGATCTTGCCGGTGACGCCAGGCTTCTCGGGATACATGTACACGTTGGCGAACACGTAGACCGTGCCCTGGTTGCGTGTGCGTGCGCTCCTGCGGCTCGAGCTCCATGCACCAGTTGTTGGTCGGGCAATAGAACTTGTTCGGCTCCTTGGGATCGACCGACGCACGGCTGCTGGTCCTTGCCGCCCATCGCCGACGGGCAGGCCGCGACGTTGCGGCCGCGCTCGAGCGGGGAGTGCTCGCGCACCTTGACGGGACGGCCGGTCTTCATGTCGACCTTCTCGGCCCAGTCCGTCGTCACGTACTTGTTGGCGCGCAGCAGCGTGCCGTCGGTACGATCGAGGACATAGGCGAAGCCGTTGCGGTCGAAGTGCGTCAGCGCTTTGACCTTCTTGCCGTCGATGTCCATGTCGGTGAGAATGTTCTCGTTGACGCCGTCATAGTCCCACTGGTCGAACGGCGTCATCTGGTAGGCCAACACCGCCTCACCGGTCTCGACCTTGCGGGCGAAAATCGTCATCGACCACTTGTTGTCGAACTCGCCGGTGTTGCACTCCTCGTGCGTCTTCTTCGCGCAGCGGTAAGCCGGGCTCCAGAGGCCGGGGTTGCCGGTCGAGTAGTAGACCATCTTGCAGCTCGGGGTCGTAGCTGAACCAGCCCCAGGCCGCGCCGCCGCCGATCTTCTAGTCCTCGCCGACGTAGCGTCTTGATGCCGAGATCCTGGCCGGCCAGTGCCGTAGTGCGGGTTGGCCTTGTTGGTCTCCGGCGTCAGGCAGACATCCTTGTCCGAGCCGGTCGAGTGGCACTCCCACACCTTCTTGCCGTCCTCGAGGTCGTAGGCCGTGACGCGGCCGCGGGCCGCGAACTCGTCGCCGCCGAAGCCGATGATCACCAGGTTCTCGGCGATGAGCGGAGCGCTGGTGATCGTCTCGCCCTTTTCGGGCCAGGCATGCTTGACGACCCAGACCTCTTTGCCGGTTGCGGCATCGAGGGCGATCACGAAGCCGTCGAGCGTGCCGTAGACGAGCTTGCCGTCGGCATACGACGCGTCCGCGGTTGACCGTGTCGCAGCAGGCGCGCGGCACGGCCGATTCATCGCGGTCCGTCGTCTTGACGTAGTTCCAGATCTGCTTGGGATTGTCGGGGTCCGAGAGATCGAGGCCCTGAGCGATGTTGCACTGGGCCATGTTGGGGCAGCCCGATGATGAAGAACATCATCGGCTTGCCGCCGACATCGTCGATGAATAGCGGCTGGCCTTCGTGACCGCGCAGCGCGCCGGTCGACTGCGACCAGGCCATCTGCAGCTTGCCGACGTTGCGGTGTTGATGTCGTTGAGCGTGCTGTGGCGCGTGAGCTTGTTGTCGCGGCCCGGCGCACCCCACTCACTGGGGTTCGCCGCCCGCTTCTCGACCTCGGCGTTGGCGAGAACCGGCCCCGAAAGGCCGAGCATCGCAACGACAAGGCCGCCGGTCAGCAGGCCAATCTTGTGCGTCATTTCAACGGTCTCCTCTCCTAGAGTCCCCAGTGTTTTTTTCTCAGCGGGAAAGACCCTGAGCAAAGACCGCAATTCGCCCGAGTGGGATCGGGGCAAAAACGGTTGTGCTCGGAGAATTTCGCGGCGGATTGCCTTTGGGCCACCGGGATGAAGGCTGCCCCTCGCTGAGGCTCAGCCGAACCAAAGGCACGGAGGACGTCGACACGCGATCTACATGCCCCGCTCCCCGAAAAACTCTTTTGCTTTCCAATGCCTTAGAACGGGCCCGAGGGCCTTTAAGGAGGTAAAGGCCTCGCCGGCGCCAGCCCCAATTCATTGGGGACGGGGTCACGATATGGATGTTATACCAGAACAGCTAGAGGACAATTTCCCCTAATGTTTGGGACTAATTCCTAATCACGAATTCTTGAAATGCAGGCCGCGTTGCAAGTGAGGCGAGGAAAACTTCGTATTTCTTGCGCTACGGCTTGACGGCGACGCCCCATGGAAGGCGTCCGACCGGCACGGATCGCAAGGGCTTTAGCGACGCGACGTCGACGATGGTCATGTCGTTCGTAAGACCGTTCGCCACGTAGAGCAAATGCCCGTCGGGGTGCAGATCCATGTGCCACGGGCGTCCGCCGACGAGGATATAGCTCTGGACCTCATAAGTCGCCGTGTCGATCACGGCGACACGGTTCGCGTGGCTCAGGGCGACGAATGCGAGCTTTCCGTCCTTGGTGAACCTGACGCCCACGGGCTGGATCAGATCGGGATCGACGCCAGGAATTTCGAAGCCGATCTTCTTCACGAGCTTGTGCGTGGTGCTGTCGATGATGGCCACTGTCCCGCCGATCTCCGACGTCACCCACACATGTCGGCCGTCTCGCGAGAACTCGGCGACGCGCGGGCGCGTATCGACAAGGACATTGGACACGACCTCGAGCGTGCCGGCGTCGATGAAATGCGCCATGCTCGTCGTTTCCGACGTCGCCACGACCAACTTGTCGTCGAAGCTCACGGCCATGCCCTCCGGCTCGACGCCGACCGTAATCTCCTTCAGGACCTTGCCGGAGATGCGCTCGAGAACGGTGACCATGCCGTCGTCCTCGTTGGCGACATAGACGCGCTCGCCCTTGTGGTCGACGTCGAGGAGCTCGGGATCGGGTCCGGATTCGAGCTGTCGCGACACCTCGAGCTTCTCCGTGTCGATGACGTCGAGGCGGTTGTCGTCCCCGACACAGACCAAGAGCTCCTTGAAGTCCGGACTAAGGATGATGCCGCGCGGGCGCGCCCCGACGGGAATTGTCTTCACGATCGCCAGGCTCTCGCTGTCGATGACGGTGATCGTGTTGTCCTTTTCATTGGAAACGAAGATCGTTGCGGCGTGGGCCGGTCCCGCCCCGTAGACACAAGCGACGACGGCGAGCAGAGCGAGATGATGGCGCATGGTGCCCCTTTGAACCCTGTTTCAGCGCGCAAGCCCGCACTTGGTCTCGGGCTCGTCAAAGCCGAGGGTGTCGGTGCGAAACTTCTCGTGCAGGAAGCCTTCCTGGGGCGAGATCGAGACGAGCGCACGCGCTCCCGACAGCAGGATCGGCTGGCGCAGCTGCAGATCCCAGGGCCGGAACGTCATGCCCTGCCCTTTGAATCCTGCGACCTCGAACTCCTTCGAAAGCACGTAGGCGCGCACGCTCGCGGCATCGTTCTTCCCCGTGCGCGTCACCGCCTCGCCGAAGACTCGCACGGCAAGCCAGGCCGTATAGTCGCGCTCCGTCATCACCCGTCCCACGAGCTTCTCGAAGCGGTTCTGCATCTGCATTCCCGCGTACTGCTCGAAGGCCCGGTGCCAAGCGACCGCAACGAGCCCGTGCGTCCCGACGACGGGCTTCGGCTCCGATGTTCTGTAGGAGACGTAGTCGCCGAAGGCTTCGCCCGTGTCGACAACGAAGACGATGTCGTGCTCGGGCGCACCCTGGGTGAGCAACGGCATCTGCGCCTGCACCTGCTGGTGGCCCGAGTCGGTGCGCCGCGACCCGGCATCGAACGTGTAGGCCCGCTCCTCGACGATCTTCGCGCCGAACTTGGCGGCCGAGCGCCGGATCGCCGCGACATACTTCGCATCGGACGGCGCCTTGCCGGAGATCAGAAACCAGCGGCGCCACTTCTTCCAATGGAGATACTGGGCGAGCGCATCGGCGCGCATGGCCCAGCTCGGCGCGATGTGGAAGACGTTGGCGCGGCAGCTCTCTGCCCTGAGCTCGTCGTCGCTCGTGCGCGCGTCGAGGATCACCGCATTGCGTGCGGAGGGCAGGTCGGCGACCGCGAGCAAATCCTTGGCCTCGAGGTCGGCGACGATCAATGCCTCGCCCGCATCGAGTACCTCCCTCGCTTTCTCGACGACGTCGTCCTGCTCTGCGGCGATGACCTCGACGAGCTCGTAGTTCTGATGAATGAGGCGGCCGGTGGCATTGTTGTCGGCAAGACCGATTCTTGCCCCTTGCACGCCCTTGTCGGTCGCGATGGTGTCGACCAGCGACAAGGGCGGCGGCTCCCGGTACGTCTTGCCGAGATAGACGATGCGCGTCGTAAGCGTCTCCGGCAGCGGCGAAGGCTCGACGGGCTCGCCCAGCGCCGGCGTGATCGCGATAACGCCGGCAAGGGCCGCAACTACAAAGCCTCGGGCACAATGTGATGCTGTCATCTCGTCGCCGGCGATAAGCGCATCGTCCGCCCTCAGTTCTGAACCGCTCCGGCCGCGGGCGTAGGTGGGGGTCCGGCGGGCGTTCTCTCGACGAGCCTCAGCGCGCCGAGAGCCGCCTCGTTGCCGGCTTGCCGGGCGATGTCGAGAGCGGTCTGCCCGAGGCTGGACTTCACGGCGAGATCGGCGCCCGATCCGGCCAGCAGCCCCACGATAGGTGCGTTGTTGTGCCCGGCCGCAATCATGATCGCCGTTACGCCGTCCTTCGTGCGCTGATTGACGTCGGCATCCTTCTCTATGAGGAGCCTTCCAAGCTCGAGCGGCGCCGGCCCTTGCGAGATATGGCCGACGCGGGTCTGCGCCGTGAGCTGGGTCGCGACCGTCATGAGCGGCGTGACGCCCTCGGGGCTTGAAGTGCTCGACACGTTGGCACCGAGATCGATCAGCGCCTTGGCCGCGAAGTACTTGCCGTCGCCGATCGCCCACGTGAGCGGCGCGATCCCACCCGTCGTGCCGAGCTCGAGATCGGCCCCCTTCTTGGCCAGCATCTCTATCGAGGGCACGTGATTGCGGTTGATGGCGTGCAGAAGCGCCGTGAAGCCGTCGCTGTCGCGCGCGTTCACTTCCGCCCCCTGCTCCACAAGTAGCTCGATTAGGGTCGAATTGCGGTTGCGCGCCGCAGTGTGGATCGGAGCCGAGCCCTGCGTGTCCCGACTGTTGACGTTCGCACCCTTGGCAATGAGGAACTTTACGCGCTCGGCATCATTGCCGACCACCGCGTTCGATAGCTCCTGGGTGAGGTCGGCGCCGTCGGCGAGCCACTCCTCGAGGCGGGCCTGCGTCACCACCTGGTCCGCGCTCGCCTTGTCGGTGAGCCTTTGCGGCTCGGCCTGCTTGAGGAAGCGGTCCTGCGACACTTTCCTCAGGCGCTCATAGTAGGAGCCGTGCGAAGGAAGGTCGCCGTCGACCGCGCAGCGGCTGCACTTGACGAGCGGCACGCCGTAGTCCTTGAGGATCGCGGCAATCTCGTCCTTCTTGCGCGTCAGCGCCCAGTCCAGCATGTACTTGAGCACTACCTGGTTGCGCTGCATGCCGATCGCGAGCTCGAACTCGAGGGGCACCTGATCGTCCATGAGGTTGACGGGCTGAAGGACGATGGGCGCACCCTTCATCTTCTGCAGCCAGCCGGCGAACGGTCCCCAGACGCCCGCAACATCGAGCTCGCCGTCGATCACCTTCTGCACCTGCTGCCAGGGCTGGGTTTCCGGCCTCAAATCGGTATCGTAGCTGATGATATGCAACTCGAGGTCCTTATGCCCGCGCCGCTCGAGCGCCTCGCGCAATCCCGAGTGCTGGAACACGCCGATCTTGAGCTCGTCGAGGACGGGATCGTCGAGGCTTTCGATCACGATGTCCCGGTCGCCGCGATAGGCGAAAACGTAGGTCGTCTTGTACATGGGCTCGGTAGTGAGCAGCTCCTGGAGCGCATAAGGCATGTCCATGAGCACGTCGCACTCGTCGTTCTGGAATGTCTCGCGCGTGAGGCCGCGCTCATGATAGGGACGCCAGAAGAAGCTCACCGAGCCGCCGAGATCGTCCGCCAGGACTTTGATGATCTTGTTCTGGTAGCCTTCCTCCTTGTTGTTGGACAGGGGCATGTTGCCGGGATCGGCGCACACGCGCAGCAACCTGAGCTTGGCGTTGCGAGCGTGCTGGCGCGCCGCCGTGTGCTCGGCGGCCGACATCTCGTCGAAAGCCTTGTTCTTGGTGATCGAGCGCAGGTCGTTGGACTGGGCCTGCGCCGCCGCCGCGAGACCGAGACCAAGCGCCGGCACGAGCAAGGCAACAGCAAACGCGGATTTAATAGTTATATCGTTGCATATATCTAACCTTAGCTCAAAGCGCTGGACGCGGGCAAGGGCGGGGCCGACTGCTCGTCACACGGCGGGGCACAGCTCTCGTCCGCTCCAATGGCAAAACGCCCGGTGCCTCGCGGCACCGGGCGTTCTCTTTCTTCTAGCTCCGCTCACTCATAGATGCGGAAGGTGTGAGCAGGCCCGCCTGCGGGATCTTGTCGAGGCCGGTGGCCTTCGCCATCGCCGTCGCACCGATCGCGCCGAACTTGTCGTCCATGTCGAGGCCGGCGGTGACCGGGATGCCGATCCAGCCGCCGAGACCGGAGAAGATCGACACGTACTGCTTGCCCTTGATCTTGTAGGTGATCGGGTTGCCGATGATGCCCGAGCCGAGCTTGCGGCTGCCACAGCACCTTGCCCGACTTGCGGTCGACCGCGCGGAAGTCGCCGCTGTTCGAACCGTAGAACATGAGGCCGCCGTCGGTGTTCATCGTGCCGCCCCAGTTCGGATACGGATCCGGGATCTCCCACTCGGCCTTGCCGGTCAGCACGTCGAACTTCTTGATCTTGCCGGAGATGCCGGGCTTCTCAGGATACATGTACACGTTGGCGAACACGTAGACCGTGCCCTGCTGCGTGTGCGTGCGCTCCTGCGGCTCGTCCTCCATGCACCAGTTGTTGGTGGGGCAATAGAACTTGTTCGGCTCCTTGGGATCGACCGAGCACGGCTGCTGGTCCTTGCCGCCCATCGCCGACGGGCAAGCCGGCGTGTTGCGGCCGACCTCGAACGGCGAGTGCTCGCGCACCTTGATCGGGACGGCCGGTCTTGAGGTCGACCTTCTCGGCCCAGTCAACGGTCACGAACTTGTTGGCGCGCAGCAGCGTGCCGTCGTCGCGGTCGAGGACGTAGGCAAAGCCGTTGCGGTCGAAGTGCGTCAGCGCCTTGACCTTCTTGCCGTCGATGTCCATGTCGGTGAGAATGTTCTCGTTGACACCGTCATAGTCCCACTGGTCGAACGGCGTCATCTGGTAGGCCCAGACGACCTCGCCGGTGTCGACCTTGCGGGCGAAGATGGTCATCGACCACTTGTTGTCCCACTTGCCGGTGTTGCACTCGTCGTGGGTCTTGTCGCCGCAGCGATAGCTCGGGCTCCAGTGGCCGGGGTTGCCGGTCGACCAGAAGACGATCTTGAGCTCGGGGTCATAGCTGCCCCAGGCCCAGTAGGAGCCGCCGCCGATCTTCCACTCGCCGCCGTTGGTCGTCGGGATAGGTGGTGATGCCGATGTCCTGTGCCGGCCGTGCCGAAGTGCGGGTTGGCCTTGTTGGTGTCGGGCGTCATGCAGACGTCCTTGTCGGGACCGGTCGAGTGGCAGTTCCACACTACCTTGCCGGTCTCGATGTCGTAGGCGGTGAGACGGCCGCGAGCGGCAAACTCGTCGCCGCCGAAGCCGGCGATCACGAGGTTCTCGGCGATGAGCGTCGGACCGGTGATGGTCTCGCCCTTCTCCGGATAGGCGTGCTTGACGACCCAGACCTCTTTGCCGGTCGTGGCGTCGAGCGCGATCACGAAGCCGTCGAGCGTGTGATAGATGACCTTGCCCTTGGCGTAGTTCACGCCGCGATGGACGGTGTCGCAGCAGGCGCGCGGCACGGCCGATTCATCGCGATCGGTCTTCTTGACGTAGTTCCAGACCTGCACCGGATTGTCGGGATCCGATGAGGTCGAGCGCCTGCACGATGTTGCACTGGGCCATGTTGGGGCAGCCCGACGAGAAGTACATCATCGGCTTGCCGTCGTGCTCGACGACGACGGGCTGGCCTTCGTGACCGCGCAGCGCGCCGGTCGACTGCGACCAGACCATCTGCAGCTTGCCGACGTTGTCGGTGTTGATGTCGTTGAGGTCGCTGTGCCGCGTCAGCTTGTTGTCGCGGCCGGGCGCCGGCCACAAGTCCGGGTTCGCCGCCCGCTTGTCGATCTCGGCCGAGGCCGAATCTGGCCATTGCCGGGACCGACAGGCCGAAGCCGGCAAATCCCAGCGTGACCGCCAACAGGCCGCCCGTGAATAACACTATCTTTTGCCTCATGTCTTTCCTCTCCTAGTCTTCCTGGAGCGCTCGAGGTTCCTTCGCGTTTTTGCGATTGAAGTTTCGCGCGCCCATCTCCTCTCATTCCGCGTTGCCGGAATGAGCCGTGACCTCACGCAACGTTGCATGGGCGCTCTTCGTCGCTTCTCGTCACGCTGCAAATCGGTCAGCCGGTGCCACAAGGCGCGCAGCTACCGGCAAGTCCCCGACGCAGCGGCCGTCGACCTCTCTTGCCGTGCCGTAGCCGGTTGCCCGGTCCATCGTTCGGCAAAAAGGGCCAGGCATCGAGAAAGCCCTAAGGAGGAGAACAGCTATCTCGATGCCCGAGCCGTCCTGCAAGCCTGCGCACGCTAGGAGAAAGCCATCCAATGCACGAGAGGCCCAGTTCCTGATATGGATTGTCAATATTCCCGATAACGGACATGTGAAATGGCGTGACAAACATGCGTTTAATCTGGGAATTTTCTTGTCGGCGCGCGGGAAAAATTATCAGCACGGCGGCCGCGATGCGCGCCGGCTAACCTAGCCGGCTCTCGACCGAAAAGCGGATTAGGTCCGCCGTGCGCTTGAGGCCGAGCTTCTCCTTGAGCCTCGTGCACGAGTGCCCGACCGTCTGATAGGTGACACCGAGAGCTTCGGCGATCCCGACGAGGCTCTTGCCCTCGCCGAGCAGCCGGAGAACTTCGAGCTCGCGCTCCGTCAAGAGATCGAGCGGATCGTCGCCCGCAAACCGGCCGGCCGCGACCTCGGCCGCGAGCTCGCGCTCGATATAGTAGCCCCCCTCCGCAACCCGCTTCACGGCGGGGACGAGCTCGTCTGCGCCCGCCCTCTTGCTCACGTAGCCCCGCGCCCCGAGCTTCAACGCGCGCGCCGCGTAGATGGGCTCGGCGTACATGGTGAAGACGATGACGCGCGCGTTCGGATCCTCGGTCAGCATGCGCCTCAGCAGCTCGAGCCCGCCAAGCCCGCCGAGGTTGAGATCGAGGAGGACCTGATCGGGGCGCTCCTTGCGATAAAGGGCGAGCGCATCGTGACCGGATGCAGCCTCGAGCAGAATTGCGCCTTCGAGCCCCGAAAGCAGGCGCCGCACCCCCTCGCGCACAACCGAGTGGTCATCGACGAAAAGGATTTTCTGCGCGCACAAGTCGCCGGCACCTCAGGCAGAGTTTACCGAGAGCTCCCGAGCCGCGGCTCGAGAAAGTACATGATATAACATTCTATTATCTACGCATAGCCCGGGACTTCTTCCCGGCCGTCTCGAACGCTCAGACCATCTTCTGCTCGACGGCGATGCGCACCATCTCCGCCGACGTGCGCGCGTTGAGCTTGGTGCGCATGGCCGTGCAGGCGCTCGCGACCGTCTTATAGGATACGTCGATCAGGCTCGCGATCTCCGACATGCTCTTGCCGCGCGACAACTGCCGCAGGATCTCGAGCTCGCGCTCGGTGAGCCGCGCCGTCCGCTTCGGCACCACGGCCCGGATGAGCGCGACCTCCTGGGCGATATGCGTCGGCAGCCAGACATGCCCGGCTTCCACGGCGGCGATCGCCTCGCGGAACAGCATCGGATCGTCGTTCTTGCTCAGAAACGCGCGCGCCCCGCAGTCGAGGGCGTGCACGGCGAGGATCGGATCGTCGTTCATGGTAAAAATTATGATCTTTGCCTCGTCATCGAGATCAATGAGCTGGCGCGTTAGCTCGAAGCCCGAGACGTCGGGCAGATTGACGTCGACAATCGTCACGTCGGGCTTCTTGGCGAGGAAAAGCTCGCGTGCACTGGCCCCATCGCTGGCGGAAATGACGTCGTCGCCGGCCGCCTCGGAGAGGAGGGCCGCCAGGCCCGAGACGACAATAGGATGATCGTCGGCAATCAGGATTTTCACTTTCGTCTCCGCGCAAAGGAGCGCCGCGAGAGCGCGGGGCCAGACGCTCAAGATTGCTTGCCGACCGGACGCCTTTCTGGCAGTTGGATTTCGCGTGCTCGCGCAGAATTGCCGTAACTCGCACGAGTTGGCAAGCGAGCATCAGACCCTTGGCAAACTGAAGCGCTTTGCCGGCTCCTCTCGGAGCCAGCCTTCCACCGGCCCCAAATGTCGATCGAGTTTCGACTGAATGCACTGTTCTCGGCGCTGCTCCTGCTGACCCTCGCCGCGATCACTGTCACGCTCATCGCTGGAGCGGCCCCGCGCATTCGCGCCGAGGAGGAGAGCATCGTTCGCCTCACCAGCGAGACGATCGCAAGCTCGCTCGAAGCGCTTCAACATGCTCCCGATCCCCGCGTCGGGCTCGACAGGCTCCTCGCCCGCTTTGACGGCCTGCGCCACATTCAGGTCTCGCTCGAGCCCAAAGGGACGTCCCTCTCTGTCCCGGGCCATTCCGGGCCCAAGCCGACGCCGCGGTCATCTTGGCTGGCAAGCCTGTTCGTCGCGCAGCCCGATCCCGTGCGCCTTCCCGTGACCATCCGTGGGCAGGACCTGGGCACGCTCGTCATCGCCCCGCAAGCCGCCGACGAGCTTGCCGAGCTGTCGGACGCGATCTCGGGCGTCACGTTGAGCGGCCTCATGCTGGCGCTCGCCGTGATCGCGCTCATCCATTGGGTCGTCGGCCGGGCCTTGAACCCCATCACCGAGCTTGCCCGCGCCATGCGCCGCATGGAGGCGGGCGATTTCGATATCGGCGTCTCCGCCAAAGGCGCGCCCGAGATCGCGGCTATCGCCAATGGCCTCAACGATCTCGCCGCCGCCTTGAGAGTTGCGCGCGACGAGAACAGGCGGCTCGCCGGCAAGCTCGTGCGGCTTCAGGACGACGAGCGCAAGGAGATCGCCCGCGAGCTGCACGACGAGCTCGGCCCCTATCTCTTCGCGGTGCGGGCGGGGGGCACCTCGCTCAAGAGCGAAGCCGAGAAGTCCAACGTCGACCAGGAAAAAATGAGCCGCCTCGCGGTGACCATGCTCGAACAGATCGAGGCGATCCAGGCGACAAACAAGCGCGTGCTGCGCAAGCTCAATCCCGTGGGCCTCGCCGAGGTCGGCCTTGCCGCAACACTTGAAGGCGTGCTGTCGCTCTGGCGCAAGGATCACCCGTCGACGCAGCTCGTCCTCGATACCGCCGGCGACGTTGACGGGCTCGACGACACAACCACGCTCACCACCTATCGCGTCGTGCAGGAAGGCGTGACGAACGCCTTCCGCCATGCAAGAGCCACTCGCATCGAGGTTGCAGTGACCCTCGAGGAGGAGGCCGGCGAGCCCCGCGGCGCGAGAGGCAGGGTGCGCGTCACGGTTTGCGACGATGGGGTCGGCGTCGGAGGCTCGCCCAAGCGCGGGTTCGGCCTCACCAGCATGCGCGAGCGTGTCGAAGCGCTCGGAGGCTCCCTTGCAATGCGATCGCCTCCCCAAGGGGGGACGATCGTCGATGCCGAGTTTCCAGCCGTCCGCAAGTCCCAGCGGGCGGGGCTACTCGTCGAGCCGAGGTCGGGCGAATAGGAACGGTCCCCGGAATTCACGTCAACGAAAGCGAAGTTTTCGCCGATTGTTGCAGGCATGCCACAGTCGGCAATAGGCGAATTCACATCGCCCAACGCCAATAAGGGAAAATTGGGCAACCGCGCCGGCAATAATTGAAGTTTACGGTCGCTTAAGTCGCCCCCTCTAGTTCGATCATGGCGGCTTGCCTCGAGTAACGGGCGGCGGCCGGCTTGTCGACGTCGGGGGACGGGGGGACACATGCGTAAAC
Source organism: uncultured Alphaproteobacteria bacterium (assembly GCA_963840415.1). Classification (GTDB taxonomy): domain Bacteria; phylum Pseudomonadota; class Alphaproteobacteria; order Rhizobiales; family Hyphomicrobiaceae; genus Hyphomicrobium_C. The sequence continues at coordinate 84,845 of CAWIYX010000018.1, forward strand.
TTACAACAGTCGCAATCTGCGCGGCTTTCACGGTGCTGGCCATTCCAGCCTGGGCGCAAGACGCTCCGGCTGGCGGTCAGGCCCCCGAACCGGCTCCGCCGGCCGCGGGCGGACAGGCCCCCGAACCGGCTCCGCCGGCCGCGGGCGCCCAGCAAGGCCAGCTCCCTCCCGTGACGGTGATCCAGAAGAAGGAGCCGACAGCGGCGCCGAAGGCCGCCCCAGCTCAGCCGGCTCCCCAGCCCGAGCCCGACATCGTCGAAGCAGTGCCCGCGGAGGAGCCCGAGGCCTCCACGGAGCCTAACGGCGCCGGCAGCTCGAACCCCCTTTATGGCGCCAGGGGAAGCGCCGGCGCTGCTGCCCGTGCCGTGAACGGGCCGCTGTCGCCGATCAACCCGCAGAGCATCCTTCCCGGCAATCTTGAGAGGTTCCCCTCGGCGGGCACTCGGGTCGATCGCAACGAGATCGACGAGTTCGACATCAAGAACACCAACGACGCCTTCATCCGCGTGCCGGGTGTCACCGTCGTCAACGACGACGGCTTCGGGCGCCACGGCGGCATCGGCATCCGCGGCTCGCCGCCGCGGCGCGGACGCAAGGTCCTCCACTTGGAAGACGGCCAAGCCATCAACATGAGCGTCTGGCTCGACCCGTCGGTGCATTACACGCCGCCGATCGACCGCCTTGATAGCATCGAGGTGCTGCGCGGCACCGTCGTCAACCAAGGCCCGCTCAACAATTTCGGCATCGTCAACTTCCGCAATCTGTCGCCGTTCGGGCCCAACGAGACGGTGATCAGCGCCGCCATCGGCTCGACTGAGAACGACGACGGCTTCTTCGACGACGATGGAGAGATACGCAGGAGCATCGTCGATTTCGGCCCGTCAAACACCCGCCATTTCCATACCCGCCGGTCGATCGGCAACGTCGGCGCGGTGTTCTCCTACAGCGGCGCCGAGGTCGACGGCGCCTGGGATACGGAGCGCCTGCGCTACAACGACTTCTACGGCGCGCTCGGCTGGAAGGGCATTAGCTCCGATTTGTCGGTCTCGTTCGTCTATTTCCGCCAGCGCGACGATTACGACGAAGCCAACCTCGAGGGCGAGGAGGAAGGCGAGGCTGAGGACCTCTTCTTCCACGCGATCCAGCGCTGCAAATCGTGCTTCAATCCGGGCTCGCGCTTCAACACCTATAATGCCGACGTCTACAAGGCGCAGGTCGTCCACAACTACTTTGTCGACGAGACGACCACCATCACATCGCGTATCTACGGCTTCGATCACCGCCGCGACCGCTATCAGAATTTCGAGGGCGAGGATCCGACCGAGGCGGACGAGGACGAATCGCCCCAGATCGTCGGCGACTTCGCCTTCATTCCCGAGGGCGTGATGCTGGGTCGGCTCAGATACTACCGCCAGCTCGGAGGCGAGGTGCGCGCGGAATTCGCCGATCGCCCCTTCGTCCACGGACTGCGCCAGGATATCCAGACCGGCATTCGCTATGAGTACAACGACTTCACCAACAAGAACTTCTTCGGCGACCAGGGGCAGATCCTCGAGGACGGCGACGACAAGGGGCTCTTCCTGTTCGATCGCGACTATCGCGCCAACGCGGTGTCCGCGTTCCTGCAGTCGGCGATCCACGTCAGGCGCGACTTCACGGTCGCTCCGGGCGCTCGGCTCGAATACTATCGCGTCAACCGCAAGACCAAAATCCTCACCGAGGAGGAGGGCGAAGGCGAGGAGTTCGACGACTGCAACGACAGCGACGCCGAGACGGGGGTCACCAATCCCTTTGGCGACGAGGAGTGCGTCGTGATCGAGCTGGCCGAGGGCTTCCAGACCAACGAGTCCTTCGACAAGACCTACCTACTGCCGGGTGTCGCCTTCTCCTACACGGGCTTCCACCGCTCCACCCTCTACGGCGGATACCATCGCGGTCTCACCACCCACGTGCTGAGAGAGGAGCGTTTCCCGCCCGGAGACGAGATCGGCGACGATTTCCAAATCGGCCTGCGCTCGACGTCGATCCGCGGCGTCACCTTCGATGTCGCTGGCTTCTACGACCGCATCTCGGACTTCCAGATCAAGGGCAGCGGCATCGACGCGACGGGCAACAACATCTACTCGACCTCCGATCTGGTCGAGATAGCGGGCGTCGAGATGTACGGCCGCGTGGACAGCCAACCCTTCACGCAGGGCTCCCTGAACTTCTTCTTCGAGGGCAACTATACCTTCTCCGACGCGAGGATAGAGGAAGATCGGACCGATCCACAGGCCGAGGGCAACCTCGTTCCCGAGGTTCCGCGCCACTTCGCGACGCTCACGGCCGGCCTCGAGGACGACTGCGGATGGGACGTCTCCGTCTCCTACACCTATCGCGGCGAGTTCTTCACCGACATCGACAACGTCGTCGTGAGCGAGGAAGGCGAGGACGGGCTCGTTCCCGACGTCTGGCTCCTGTCGGCGCGCGCCAACTACACGATCCCCAGCACCGGGGCGACCTTGTACGTCTCCGGCGAGAACCTGACCGACGAGCTTTACATCTCCGACCGCGAGGACGGCATCAAGCCCGGCCAGGGCCGGACCTACTGGGTAGGGTTCAGATACAAATATAATTAGCTAACCCGATCGCAAACGCTTCTCCCGTCTTGCGAACTTGGGAACGCGGCGGCCGAAAGGCCGCCGCGTTTTTCTTGCTTGCCGGGACGTACACCTCGCGAAAAATTGCGCTAGAATTCGGCCATGCGCCTCCTTCGTCCCTCCCTGGGCCTCGGGCTCGCACTATTAACCATGAGCGTTGCAAGCGCTCGTGCGGAGTTCCGCTGGAGCGAGATCCAATCGTCCGCGGTCGACGCCTTCGTCGCCAGGCGCATGCTGGGCCCGAGCGTAGCGCCAGGACCGGTCCCGTCGTCCCTCGCGCTCGCCGTGGACATCAACGGACAGGTTGTGCTGGCAAAGGGCTTCGGCGCTGCCGCGCCCGGCCTTCCGGCGGGGCCGGCCACCGTCTATCACATCGGCTCACTTTCCAAGCAGATGACGGCCGCGGCGATCCTTAGCCTCATCGAAGGCGGAGCCACGGCGCCGGCGTACACTGCGCCCCTCGAGCTCGACACGCCGGTCCGTCTCCTCTTCGGGGGGGTCGAGGCCTGGGAGCCGGCCGGACAGAGGACAATGACGGTGAGAAGCCTCCTCACCATGACCTCGAACCTGCCGAACTTCACTCGCCGCCCTCCGCCCGCAGCCGACCCCTGGGGCATGATTGCGGCGCCGCGCCTGCTCGACGAGCTCAAGAAGCTCTCGCCCTCGGGTTGGCCGGGCAGCTTCGAGTACAGCAACACCAGCTACTTTCTCTTGGCAGAGATTGCGGAAGCCGTCGCCGGAGGCAGCCGCCCGGAACGGAACGGCTACAAGGATTACCTGCGCCAGCTCTTCGCCAGGGCGGGGCTCAAGAGCACGGGGTTCGTGGGCGACTATGCGCCGGGCTCCGAAGTCGCCGCCCCGAGCTACAGGCGCCGGCCGGCCTTCACGCAGCGCGACTGGCTCAAAGGCAGCGGCGACGTCGCGAGCAACGTCCTCGACCTCGCGGCCTGGAATGCCGCCTTGATGGCGGGTGCCATCGTCTCCGAGCCCATGCGCGAGCTCATGTTCTCCGAGGCCGCGCGGGTGACGCCGACTTTGTTTTACGGCATGGGCTGGTTCGTGACCGCGAAGGATGGGCTCGAGGAGTTCAGCCATTCCGGCTCGGTGCCGGGATATACGAGCTTCAACATCATTGTCCGCACCCCCGACCATCGAAGCTGGGCGTCGGTGACCATTCTGACCAACGCGGATGGCGTCGAGGGGTTGGACGAGCTGGCTGACGACATCGTTCTCGCCGCGCGCGACGACGTGCACTGAGCCTCCCCCGACCGGGAGGACGGAGCACGCGGCTGAGGCTGAGATCTAATTGCCCGGCTGGATTTCGCAAGCTCGCTGCGCTAAAGAGATGCAACGTTATTACCTGATACCTGCCGATCGAGCGCGTCATGGCCCGGTTTACCGCACTTGTGTCGTGCTTCCTCGTCTTGATGGCCGCCGTGATTGCGGAGGCCGTCGCAGGAGAGCCGGAGCTCGACGGCCTGTGCGTCATGGGCCTCGCCGAGGGTAAGCGCATCAAGACCGACTGCAAGGTCACCTGGGAGTCGAAGGACGGCCGCACCTACTGCTTCGCGACCGAGGATTCGAAGTCGGTCTTCCTCAAGGACACCGAAGGCTACCTTCGGCGCGCCAAGGAGCATTTCGCCGCCGCCGACGCCGAGACGACCGGCGACGACATGGGCAGGTTCACGGCCGACGACGTGATGGCCTTCACCGAGGCTGCCATCAAGGCCGAGGCGGAGAAGCACGGCGGACTCTATCCCGTGAACGACCCGGTGCTGGGTCAGACGCTCCCCCTCGTCTACGACCGCGTCGATTTCGTGCGCACGCTTCACGGCTATGGATTTTTCCCCGACGTCATCTTCCACGCCAAGGACGACGAGGCGAAGCGCTACCTCGTCGACTTCTGGGTGCGCCCTCAAGCAGGCAAGCTCGCCATCATGGACGTTCGCGTCTACAAAGCTCCGACGAAAGAGGGCGATAAGTGGGTGCTGATCACGCGCCAGCCGAAGCCCTGGTGGTGGATCCCAGCCTCCGAGCACCCCGGCAAATCCGAGACCAAGCGCGGCTGGGAGGTCATGTCGGCCGTCGACGCCTACGTTATCGCCGAGCGCGCCAAGGCTCAGGGACTTTTTAAGCTCAAGGACGACAAGACCGGCGAGGTGCTGACCCTCGAGTTCATCGGCATCCATCAGCCGGTGCGCCGCCTCAAGGAGGACGGACGATTCTTCGCTTGCACGGATTTCCGCAAGGCCGGCAGCAAGGACGAATTCTACGATGTCGATTTTTGGCTCGAACTCGAAATCCGGCAAGATCTCGGTCGGTGAGGTGCGCGTGCACAAGGTACCCGTCCTCGAGGAGGGCAACTACGTGCAGGTGCCGCGCTTCAGTTTCGATCCCAAGACGTTCGATGTCATCCCCTAAGGAGTGGATCATGACTCAACGTGCTATCCGCACGGGCAGGGCCCTTACACTCGTGTCGGCTGCCTGGGCCATTGCCGCCGCGACGGCGACCAGCGCCGACACCGCACAGCTTCCGATGCGCAAAGCCGGCCTGTGGCAGCTGACGACCGTGATGGATGAAGGCTCAGGCCCAAAGGAGCATGTCCTGAAAATGTGCGTCGATGCCGGCATGGAGCAGAATACGGTGCAGGCCAGCCTGGCAGAGCATAGGCAGAACTGCTCACGCTACGAGGTGAACGGCACAGGCGATGCCGTTGCCGTCGATGCTGAATGCGTCTTCAACGGTGCGACCGTGCGCAGCCGCACGGAGATGAGCGGCGACTTCAATAAGACCTTCGAAGTGAAAATCGAAAGCACAACGGTACGCACGCAGGGGGGACAATCGCAATCCGTCAAGCGCTTGATCAAACAGACAGGAAGCTACCTCGGGGAGGCCTGCGGGGACGTCGGGGCGGGCGAGGCCATGGACGCCGGCGGCAATAAGATCCCCGTGCAGTAGGTTGGATCGGCCATCAATTCTTTTCTGCAAGCAAATGGCGTAGCAGTCGAACTTCCACAATTGCAGGAAGCTGCGTCTCAATGAGACCCCGGTCATCGAGGTCGAGATCGTCAAGAGCTCGGATGCGGGGCGGCTTTCTGAGACGCCGCATCCGAGCCCCGCGCGAAGATAAGCACCACAGCTCGTGGGTGAGCGTGTCCGTACTCACCAACCGCGACGGCGTCGAAGGGCTGGACAACCTTGCGGCCAACATCGCGCAGGTGGCGTTGCGTTAGGGCCCGATGACCAGATGTTTCTTAGCGGTCATGACGTGGCTCCTAGAGCATGCAGCATCTCCACCCGTGCACTGTGGCATCCAGCGGACAGAGGCAATAGTCACTCGCTAGCCCTTCAAACCGGTAGCTTTCGCACAAGGCAATGGGCCGTGCAACCGGCTATGGCGCCGAGGTTCGCGAACGCTCTTGCGACCTCATGTTCGACCTCACTTCAGTCTTTGGTGATCGCGAATACTTTGCCGTCTTTGTCCAGCCGGAAGTCGTACAGGCCCGCCTTGCATTTCACGTCTTCTGCCTCGAGGACGCCTGACCCCTCAGACTCCTTCTCGACTGTGCCGCCTTCGCAGCCCCAAGCGGCGATCGCGTCTTTGATTTTTGCCGCCTCGGCGTCAGTCGGCTTGTCATCGGCAAATACTGGCGAACCAAACACAATCGCACTCGTAGCGATCACCATAAACCGTTTCATGGAAGTATTCTCCTTGCATGACCTCTCCGTCTCGCAAGACACGGGATCTTTTCCCGCGGTTGCAAGGAAGCGTTCCAACTATTTGCGGGGAACGTTTGGCCGACCGTCCTCTCTGCCCTAGCGATATCGTGAGCGACTGCTTAGCCACCGTTGAACATGCTGCCCCCTGAATGGGGGTTACGCCCATGAGGGCGCGGACAGTCAGTCGGACGGCTTATCGATTTATCGGGTTGACGGCGAGCGTCTTCTTTTGTCACCTAACCGACCTGTCACCAGTAGGATCCGCCCATGGATGCGTCGAGTAAGTCATCTCAAAAGCTCCACGCTGAGCTGAGCAGAATTGCATCTCTTCAAAGCGAGTGGAATGCCCTCTCAATGCACGAGCGAGCCACGATTGCTATGGCAAGTCCTGATCTCAGTCTGTTCTTTCGTCGCCATATTGGAGCTGGTGTGCCTGGAGCCACGGCTCAGATTATCGATCTGTCCGAACCGAAGAGGCACCCTCCCGCCGAGCGGCGCCCGAAGACAAGGAACCGAGCTGTTGCCTTACAGCTCGCCGAACACGGCGACGTCAAGCGGGACTCACTTCGGCAGAAATAACAGAGGCGGTGCTGGGCGTTGGGAAGAAGACCTGGGCGCGGCTCAACGCGCTTATTGAGGGCGGGGGCGCGACCCTTGGACTGGGCCGCCGCCACCAAGGTCGTGGCGGTATGGGCTTCGCGATCGTTGCCCATCGGAAACGTCCCCGACGACCACGCGGAAACCAAGCCCGTCTGCCATCCCACAACTGAATTGCCGCGATCGCGCCGCCCGCGCGCCCGTCACGCGCTCGACGATCCACCTCGATTCCAAAGGAAATACTATAAGTTCAATCTTTTAGGCTATGAACCAAGGGCCTGCCCTGAACACCAGTCACGGCCTGCAACGTCCGCGTCCGGCTTGCTCGCCGGAAGCCGCCGACCGGCTCGGCGGGCATCGACCAGTTCACGCGCGGCTGGGAAAAGCCTTCCGACCATGTCCCGGCTTGAGTTGACCTCGACCCTAGAGCGGCAGACCCAGCTCACATGTCGTGTCGTCGATCTCGATAGCGGATAAGGCCGCTCGTCTTCCATTTGGTGAAACCCAAGCCGCGGAGTTCAACGCCGAATCGTTGTGCTGAGACCGGCTCGTGGGCATGCGACTGGCACCACGCTTTGTAGGCCGCGTACAACTCGGAAGCTCCCACGGACGCGCCCGCCACAGACGGCACGCAGGTCTTCACAAAGGCAGACACGTTGGCGCGACCGAGGGATGTCCCTCGGGAAGGGAGGGATGTTCTTGGGGAAGGGAGGGATGTTTGACGATTTTCCCTCTTCCGGCGCTCGCCAGAGAGAGGGGTCGTCGTCGAAGGAGGTGTAGACGATCTGTCCCTCCTCAACGGGTCGTCCCCGGGACGTCCCTTAGTGGTTTGAGCTGTGCACGGACCAGGGAGATCCCCGACGGGTAGTCTGGCGCGGGGAGGTCTTACCGTCCCTTCCTGGATTTCTCCAGCCCTCCCCTCGGCGTCGGCATCCCTCCCTTCGGCGCCGTCCCGCGCCAGCCTGATCGCAGCGAGGCCGAAGCAGCTCATGATCTCGACGACGCCGGTGAGGAGCAAGGCCACGCCGGCGCGGCCGTCGAGCGGCAGCACGCGGCCCAACGTGGACTCGAAGGCTTGCGGCAGCGGATCCGAGGTCGCGACGATCGGCGCCGCTGCGAGCGACTGGCGTAGGTCTTGAGCCCGCTGAGCGAGCCTCTCGTAGTCGCCGGCGGCGGCCAGCTCCCGGCGGAGCTCCAAGACCCTCCCGCAGGCCCTTTGGAAGTAATTGCTGTCGCGGATGCTCAGGCACTCCTGGCTGCCCCGCCAGATGCCGGACGGCACCCTTTCTGCCGCCAACGCTTCGCGCACGGTTTTGGCGGGCCGCGGCGCCCTTGGCGTGGCTAACACAGCCATCTGCTGCTCAACGGAGGCCAGCTCCGCTTCAATGCCGGTACGGGTCTGCATTTGCCAGGTACCGGTGCGCTCGATGGCAGCAATGGCGGTGGCGACCGTCGCGTGGGTCGCGAGCGCGCTATAGGTTACGAGACCGAGCCAGGCGAGGCCGAGGAGGACAAGGGCAAGGTAAGAGCGCCCGTTCTTCAGGGACAGAAGGGTCAGTGGGAGTATGGCCTTCGCCAGATCGAAGGCGCCGCCGGTCAAGTAGCCGGCCCACTCGCCGTAGCCCATGGCCAACGCAAAGCGCGCCGTGCCGGTGGCGGTGATGGTGAGCGAGAGCAATATAAAGGCGACGACGATGCCGCGCATCATGAGCGTCGCCGGCCAATTGCCAATTTCTGCGCGTCGTCCCGCCTGCATGCCGCCGCCGTGTTGCAAAGCGTCAAGGGCGCCATTCGCCCCGACAATGCCTCCATTGCGCAGGCCACAGCGGAGTGGATCAAGTCTTTGGGATAGGGGCGACGAACGGCTGGACGCTTTCAGACATCTTCAGAAGGAGCCATCCACAAGTACCTTTTCACCGGGGCCAAAGTGGATCGCCGAGAGCTCGCGTCAAAGATGGTCAGAGGGGGACTGCCTAGAGGTCAAGATTAGTCTCAATGCAAAGCATTTTCTCACCAGGGCGAGCTGATCGAGAAGCCGCTCCTCGTCTCCCCCGGCTCTCTGAACAATGCCGCGCGAGGTGTGATGGCTCAAAACCTCGAGAAGGGCATCGGGATCCAGTTTCATCCAGAAGAAGAAGCCGTCCCACAGCAGATCAGGGTGCGGTAAAAGCCGGCAGCCGCGCTCGCGGACGTAGGCCTTGGCACAGTGATAGAGCTGGGTTGCAATCCCTTGCCTGCGGTACTGATCATCGACTTCAATGTACGTTAGCTGCCACGCCCTTTCGAAGGGCACCCCTTCGCAGCTGACCGTTGCCTCGCCCACGACCTCACCCTCCTCGCCCTCCTCGATCATTGTGATTTCAATGATGGTCGCGATATCGTTGGCTTGTGGGTCGATCCGTATCTTCATGCCGTGTCCTTACAATCCAACTTCAGCACCTTGGCTCCGTCGCGGAGAGGGACCGCGCTCTTGCCAGGCCTCAGAGGGCTTACGTCTCGTCATCTCCATCGAGGCCGTGTTCGAGAATCGCTGCTGCAAGGGGGATCGCGATCAGGGCCCAGCCATTCAAGAATTTGCCCGGCTTGCGGCCGACGCGCCGGCGGATGATGTCGCAGATCTGCTCGATGGAAGCCCCGACCGCCATGAAGATCCGCGCCGGCGATAGCCCGCTTGGGCTCATGAGGCTTTCGTGTACACGGCCATCGGCGGCATCGAGGACCTTCCCCAGCAGATCTTCGTCGGAGATCTCCCGGTAGGTCTCCATGACCTCCGCATCTTCAACGTTGAAGTCTTCCGCGAACTTCTCTGGCAGAGCGTCCTGCCAGGACCAATCAATTGAAAAAGGCCCGGCGTCTTTCGCCAGGCGAAAGACGTAGCTTCTTCGTTTTTGTTGATCATTCGTATGAGGTGAGGATTCGTAAGGGTCCTCATTCTCCGTTGCCCGTGAGACCGTTTCCCGGTTTTTCGCCGGGTTGTTGCGCAGCGGCTGATTTCGATGCTCGGCCAGTCGATAGACCGCACCGCCGAACTTTCCAGCCGTCCCCCTCAGTCGTAGTCGGACGACGAAACCAAGACCCATGAGGTTGCCCAGGACCTTCAGAGCCGTCTGCCGGTGACATCCGAGGATCTTGGCGAGATCGCCGGGGTAAACAGACCAGCCGGGGGCGTGTGAACGCATCCAAGCGAGGGCGAGCAGGTCTCGCCCGCTCAACCGGCGATCATCGACGATCTTGCGAGGTAACAGCTGAAAACCTGGACGGCCATCCGCCGGCACAGCGCCGAGTTCCACGACTTCCTGTGCACGACCCCAACGACCGTTTTGAGGGCGGGATTGCCGCCGAACGAGATAGCCGCGATCGATCAATTCAGCCATGGCTGAATAGGTTCGCGACTTGCTCCATCCAAAGCGATTTCGGATATCCTTCCAGTGCAGCGTCCACGACCGCGTCCGCGACAATCGGTAAATCAGCAAAGCCCGCGCATCAGCGGACAAACTTATGTCGTCGATCAGTGCGTGTGGGACGCGCGCCCAGGCGTCGTTCCAATTCTCCTTCTTGGCCTTTGCCGGTAGAGAGCGCCCGAGGCCACAGCGTCGGTTTCTTCTCCTCGGCATCGTTCCGACCTTGGGCATGATTACTCCGTCGCCGCCGACACGTCGGCGCGATTGGGCCTCGAGCGTGGGTTGGGGAGACCTAGTCTGGTGCGCGGCATTGCGCCGACGACATTCCGGTTCCGGGCGGGAATTTTCGACCCCGTGCGATCGCCTGCAGGATCCACTCGTCGACGTCTCGCTTCCGCCACGCGACGCGGCGGGGGCCGATCCGTATGGGGGGCGGAAAGAGGCCCTTCCTAATCCAGCCATAGAGGGTGGAGCGCTTGGTCGCCGTTCGTCGCAAAACCTGAGCGAGTGTCAGCAGTTCCTCCTGCGCCACGTCGTCATTGCCTGTTTCCATGTGATTTCTCCGTGCCCGGGGGTCCGATGGAGGTCAGCGGATCCAATAAGGCCCAGAGATACGGTCGGGTCGGTGCAAAAAAGCCTGGTAGAATTTACACGCTGCCTTCGAGGCCACCACGGGTGAATTGGAACGACCGGACGTGCATCGCGAGCAGATCGAGAATGACGTCCGGCTCATTCGGCGTCACACTCAAAGCTTGCTCATATCGCTGCCGGAACGGACAGCAGTCGCACTTCGTTGATTCGTACCAACCCCTGATGGCCGCCGCACTATAGGGTTGAATTTTTCTCTTGCCGGGAGGCCGGAAACCGGCGTCGGCTAGCGTCTTGGCTATTCGCTTGTAAACTTGTTTTTTTGTCGGAAACCGCTTGCTCTCAATCAGCCGATGAACAGCAGCCGCCGCGTAGGCCTAAATCGTCACGCGGATCCGGTCTTCGCCGCTGTCAGTTACCACACGCGCCGCCGCAACCACGGAATCGCTTGGCGATAGGAGGCGAGACAAGCGGTCGTCCGTGACGTTCAACAGTTCGGGAAGGAGAATTTCGAGCGGAGTCGGCAAGCCGCCGAACGGACTAATGCGAAGGGGGCTTAGGTGATCAGACAGAGATTCGAGGACTCGTACTGCCGAATCAAGCACGTCACGTTGGCTGGGGCTCTTGCGTGAGCGATACGTTTTCTCCTCACGCCTCAAATCGGCTACGAGACTAAAAATGCGTGCCAGTGGAAACAACAACTTGTGGGTGGCGGCGCTTTCAATCGTATTGTCGTCGCCCGGCTTTGGGATGCTTCCTCGGAGTGAAAGAGTTCGGAATAGGTCGGTCGCAAACCGTCGGCAATGATCGTGAGACGCAGGATCGAGCCCGAGCCTGCGCATCTCGGCCTCCGCCTTCGCACTCCAATCAATGGCGGGCTTGATAGGCGGACGCTTGGGCATTGCGCACTCCTCGCCGGCCACGATTGGCCGTAATCGATTGCGAGCATTAACGCTCGATCGTTTGGAACCCCAGCGGAACCCCGGGATATCTCGGCGCGGTTTAAATTTTAAGTAACTCATTGAAAATATTGGCGCGCCCGGAAGGATTCGAACCTCCGACCCCCAGATTCGTAGTCTGGTGCTCTATCCAGCTGAGCTACGGGCGCTTTTCTTGCCGGCGACTGGGCCAATGGAGGGACCGGGTGAGCCGGTCCGCCGCCGAAGCCCGCCACTACTAATGTCTGAGGGGGATCAGCGCAAGGCCCGCGCGCCGGATCGCGATCGTTCTTGATGGAGACGCTTCGCGTCCATCAAGAACGTGAATCGCGATCCAAATTCACAGTGTAGAGCACAATTCACGCCTGACATGGACCGCAGAAGCGATTCCATGTCAGGCGATCGTGCTCTGGCGCCTATTTGACGGCGCGATCGGGAAGCTCGAGCAGGAACGTCGCGCCGGGGCTCCTGTCGAGCAGCTCGAGCTTGCCGCCGTGGACGCCCGCGAGCTCGGCGGCGATCGCGAGCCCGAGGCCCGTTCCGCCCTTGCGCGTCGAGCCCTGGAACGCGCGGAAGAGGTTGGCGCGGGCGGCGGGCGGCACGCCTGGCCCGTTGTCGGCAACTTCGACGAACACCTTGCGTCCGTCGCGCCACCCCTTGACGCGTATCTCGCCGGCATACCCCTCGCCCTGCTGCTCGATCGCCTGCACGGCGTTGCGGCCGAGGTTGCTCAGGATCCGGAACAGATGCTCGTGGTCGGCATCGACGCGGAGGTTCTCGTCGATGTCGACGATCCAGCGGATCTTGCCCTCGCGCGGCAGCCCGAGCCCCTCGCCGACCTCGTCGACCACTGGTCTCAAGCGCTGGAGCTCGCGGCGCGGCTCGGCCTCTTCCGCGCGACCGAACTTCAGCGCCGAATTGCAGAAGCTGATGGCGCGGTCGAGGGAGGCAATGAGCTTCGGGGCGAATTGCTGCACGGTCGGGTCGGGAATCGCCGTCAGGCGGTCGGAGATGAGCTGAGCGTTGGACAGCATGTTGCGCAGGTCGTGGCTGATCTTGCTGACCGCGAGGCCGAGCTGCGCCAGCCGGTTCTTCTGAAGCAAAAGCTGTGTCAGCTCGCGCTGCATTTGCGCAAGCTCGCGCTCAGCGGTGCCGATCTCGTCGAGCCGGCCCGACGGGACGATGATGCGCGTCGAATCCTCGGGGTCCTCGCTGAAGTGCAGCATGTTGCGCGAGATGCGCATCATCGGCCGCACGAGCAGCGCGCTGATCGCAAAGTAGACGAGCGCCGCCGTCATGAGCGAGATCATGATCGAGAGCCACACGATGTTGAGGCCGTAGCGGACCATGGCGCGCCGCAGCGGCTCCTCGGGCAGCACGATCTCGATCACATCGTCGTATCTCGGGCCAAGGAGCCCTACGACGCGAATGGTCCGGTCGTCGGGCGCGAAGAAGACGGCGACCGCGTCGCGGATCTGGCCGAGCCGCCAGGAGAGCGCCTGCCAGGCGTTCATATCCGGCGGCTCGCGCAAGTCGTAATGCGAATCGATCGTGATCTCGTTGACGGGGGGAAGGATCAGGCGCCGCGTGCCTCCCCGCCGGATCGCCACCGCGCGCACGAGCGCCGTGCGCAGGAGCTCGTTGCGCAAGGTGGGGGGAACATGGCGGTTGGGCACCGCGTCGGCGGCGAGCGTCGAGACGTAGGCGGCCGTCAGCCGATCGTTGAGCCAGCTCACCCGGTAGTTCGAGATCGACGGGAGGAAGATCAGGATTTCCGCCAGCATGACGAAGACGGCCGTGAGAAACAGAAGCTTCGCCGGCAGGCCGAGGCGCAGCCAGCCGTTGCGCGCCGTCGCCACCGCACGGCGCACCCACTCGCCACCCACCTCGGTGAGGGGCCTTTCCGCCTGATCCGCTCGCTTGTCCATGCTTTGCGGCGTTCCTCCTCTCGCCGCTTCGCGGGGATTCTCGCACTTTGGCGAGCCTCTGTCAGCCGACAGACCTTGGCTCGCGCCGGCGCCGGTACGGCTCACGCGCGATCATGGTCTAAATTTATGATTTAGTATTTAGTGGTGGATCGCCCGCGGCCTAGGGCTGGGGCGTATCTGCGCCTCACAACCGTTGTGGCACGGCGGCCATCCACGACACGCCGCAGCATGCCTGACGGGCCGGCGACGCTCCCGTGTCGCGGCCGCTAAGCTCTACCCCAGGCGGGTCAGGACCTTGATCAGCTTCCGAAGCAAGGGGTTGGCGGGAGCGGCGGCGTAGAAGCGGTAGGCGGCCCGCTTGCTTATTTCCGACAGCGTCGGATAGGGCGAGATCCACTCCGTCATGGCCTTGATCTTGAGGCCCTGGGAGACCGCGAGCGACCACATCTGGATGAGCTCGCCGGCATTGGCTCCGGCGATGGTCGCGCCGAGGATGCGTCCCTTCTTGTCGGTCAGGACCTTGAGATGGCCTTCGGTTGCCCTCTCGGCCTGGGCGCGGTCGTTCTCGTGGTAGGGCCAGCGCAGGGCGTTGACGGCGACGCCAGCCTTCGCCGCCTGCTCTTCGCTCAAGCCAACGTGGGCGAGCTCGGGATCGGTGAAGGTGACCCAGGGGATGATCGCCTCATTCACTTTTGCCGGCAGCCGGAACAGGGCGCGCCGGACGACGATGCCGGCGTGGTAGTTGGCGACATGGGTGAACTGCAGGCCGCCGGCCACGTCGCCGATGGCGAATACACGGCGGTTCGACGTGCGCAGGCCGCCGTCGACCTTTATTCCGCGTTTGTCGTATTTGATACCCGCCACCTCGAGATTGAGGTCGCCGGTGTTCGGCCGGCGGCCCACGGCGAGGAGAACATGGCTGCCTTGCACGGTCTCCATGCCGTTCCCGGTCGCCACGTGAACACGGATAAAGCCTCGGCCGCCTTCCACGCGCTCCGCCCGTGCGCCCTCGCGGATCACGATCCCTTCCCCGCGCAGGTGCTTGAGAACGATCGCGGACAACTCAGGATCGTCCTTGGGAAGCGCGCGCTCCGCCTCGAGCACGGTAACGAGGCTGCCCAGCCGGTGATGGGCCTGGGCCATCTCGAGTCCGATCGGCCCCGCCCCGACGACGATCAGATGCTCGAGCCTCACCCCGTTGTCGAAGATCGACTCGTTGGTGAAATAGGGGACGCTGTCGAGGCCGGGGATCGGGGGCACCAGCGGCGAGGAGCCGGTGGCGATGACGAAACGGCGCGCCCTGATGCGATAATCGCCGGCGACGACCGTCTTCCGGTCGACGAAGCGGGCCGCGGCCGGGATGACGCGCACGCCGAGGCCGGTGAAGCGCTCGACCGAGTCGTTGGGCTCGATCGCCGCGATCACGCCTTTCACATGGTCGTGGACGGCACCGTAGTCGATCGTGGGCTCGATCCCCATGATGCCGAACTTGGTCGCCGTGCGCATGGCGTGGGCGCGCTTTGCGGCTGCGAGCAGCGCCTTCGAGGGCACGCAGCCGTAGTTCAGGCAATCGCCGCCCATCTTGTGCTTCTCGATCAGGACGACGTCGCGGCCGAACGCCGCCGCCGCCGCCGCGACCGAAAGCCCGCCCGAGCCCGCTCCGATGACGCAGATGTCGGACTCGATCGGCTCGGCCGCGATGGCCGCCGTCGCGGCTGCCGGGCTACGAGCCTCGCGTGTTGCGGCTCCGGGATGCGCCATTGCGTTTGCTCCAGGCTTTCAAGGCAACGGGGATGAGGGCGACGAGACCGAGGAGGGCAAAGGTGACGAGAATCTCTCTGCTCACCAACGTGGAAGGGTCGAACGAATAGGTGCATTGCGTCGCCCCCGTGGCGGGATTATCGGCCAGACACTGCTTATAGGCCGCATTCTGGGCCTCGACGACGTGGCCGAGGCTCGAGCCGGCGATCGAGAAGACGACCGTTGCGGGAATGATGCCGAGCCCGGTTCCGAGCACGAACGTTCCGAGCGGCACGCCGAGAAGGGCCGGCGCGAGGTTGACGATGAAGAACGGAAAGGCCGGGACGAGGCGCAGGAAGAGCAGATAGCTCAGCGCATTCTCCTGAAATCCTTCCCTGAGCTTCGAGAGCCAGGGGCCGGCCTTGGCCGCAAGCGCTGGCCCGAGCGAGGTCTTGGCGATCACGAATATTATCGTGGCCCCTACCGTTGCGGCGATGACGGTCGCCGGCGCGCCGATCTGCCAGCCGAACAAGAGGCCGCCGGCGAGCGTCATGATGAGCGCGCCGGGGAGCGAGAGGGCGACGACCGCCGTGTAGGCCGCCACATAGATGAGCAAAGAGGTCAGGAGATGCTCGCCAATGTAGGCCTTTAAGCCCTCGTAGTTGAGACCGATGGTCTTGAACGACAGGAGTTTGTGCCAGCCCATGGCAAATGCGAGCGCCATGAGCGCGACGAGAACGGCAAGGGGAAGCCAGCGCTTCAATGCGCTCCCCCTGCGGCTCTTCGCTCCCGCTTCATCGCTCGGCGTCATCTCGCTCGCCTCGGCCGGTTGCCAATGCAGCTCTTTGGAACACTGAAGGACACGCAATCGGTCCGCGTGACAGCCTCAGAGAGTGGAGCATGCGTGAATTACGGGGGCGCCCGTCGAAGGGTTTCGCCCTCGCGCCCCTTAATTGACTTGCACCTTGCCACCTCTTATAAGCCCCGTCGATCCAGGCGAGGCGGGTGTCGACGAGAGACCTTAGTGTCTCGTGTCCGCCGCTCGAACGTCCGCAACGGAGTTCCCGACGTGAAACGCACTTACCAACCGAGCAAGCTCGTTCGCAAGCGCCGCCACGGCTTCCGCAAGCGGATGCAGACGCCGGGAGGAGCGAAGGTGCTGGCCCGGCGCCGGTCCAAGGGCCGCAAGCGCCTCTCCGCCTGAAGCGGTGCGCGTACGCCCGTCGGCGCGGCCGCACGGGCTTTAGGCTGACCCGTGGCGCTCCACACCCTCAAGAAGCGAGCGGAGTTTCTGAGAGTACGGGGCGGCGCGCGGTCGGCGACGCCGGCGTTCGTGATGGAAGCAAAGCCGCGGCCCGAGGACGGCCCGTCCGCCGGACCTCGCTTCGGGTTCACCGTGACGAAGGCGCTCGGGGCGGCAGTCATCAGAAACCGCATCCGGCGGCGGCTCAAGGCTGCGGTGGCAGCGCTCGCCGAGCATTGCGCGCGCGCCGGCCACGACTATGTGCTGATTGCGCGCGCTCCTGCGCTCAAAAGACCGTTCAGCGACCTCAAGAAAGACCTTGAACGGGCGTTCCAAGGCGTGCATCACCCCTCGGAGCCGAAGCGCCGCGCCCGTAACCGGTAAGGCACCGATGCAAAGCCAGCGACCCGACGACAACAACAATAATCTCCTGATCGCAATCGTACTCTCCATGGCCGTCATGCTCGGCTGGCAGTTTTTTTATGCCGGGCCGCAGATGAAGGAGCAGCAGGAGAGGGCCGCCCGCGAACGGCTGGCACATACGGAGAAGGCAGCTCCCGGGAAGGACGTCCAGGCGCCGCCGCGCGATTTGAGCCGCTCGTCCCCTGCGCCGGCGGCGGCGGCAACGCGAGCCGAAGCGCTCGCAGGCTCCCCGTCGCGGATTGCCATCGAGACGCCGTCCCTCAAGGGCTCGATCAACCTCAAGGGCGGGCTCATCGACGACCTCGTGCTCGAGAAATACCGGGAGACCGTCGATCCCAAGAGCCCGCACGTTGTTCTCTTCTCGCCGCCGGATTCGCCCGGAGCCTATTTCGCGAAATACGGGTGGTCGCCCACTCAAGGCGCTTCGGTGAAGGTTCCCGACGCGGAGACCCTCTGGCAGGCGGACTCGAAAGGTCCGCTCACGCCGTCCTCGCCGGTGCGCCTCACCTGGGACAACGGGGAGGGGCTCCTCTTCACGCGGACGATCGCCATCGACGACGACTACATGATTACGGTCACGCAGGAAGTCGAGAACAAGACGAACGGTGCGGTGGCATTGTCGCCCTATGCGCGGCTGTTTCGCTTGGGCAAGCCTCACACCATGGGCTATTCGATCCTGCACGAGGGCCTCCTCGGCGTGCCGGGCGAGGAGAGCCTGCAGGAGATCACCTACTCGGGAGCCGAAGAGGAGCCGCCGAAGACATTCAGCGGAAAGATCGGCGGCTGGCTCGGCATCACCGACAAATACTGGGCGGCGGCGCTCATTCCGGACCAGAAGGTCGTCTATAACGCGACTTTCCAGGGTCACAAGGCGGAGGGCGGCCAGCGAGAGGCCTATCTCGTCGAGTACGAGCTTGCTTCGCTCGTCGTCGCCCCGGGGCAAGTCCAGAAGGCAGAGGGTCACCTGTTCGCTGGCGCCAAGCAGGTCAAGCTCGTCGAGGGATATGAGCACAGCATTGGCATTCGCAATTTCTGGCTCTTGATCGACTGGGGTTGGTTCCGTCCGATCACGCGCCCGCTCTATTTCCTGATCGACTGGTTCTACGGCATCCTCGGCAACTTCGGTCTCGCCATCCTTGCCGTGACCGTGCTCGTCAAGGCGGCGTTCTTTCCGCTCGCCAACAAGAGCTATGAGAGCATGGCGAAGATGAAGAAGCTGCAGCCGCAGATGGAGGAGCTGCGCGAGCGCTACAAGGACGACAAGGCCAAGCAGCAGCAGGAGCTGATGGAGCTCTACAAGAAGGAGAAGATCAATCCACTGGCCGGCTGCCTGCCGATCCTGATCCAGATTCCCGTGTTCTTCGCCCTCTACAAGGTGCTGTTCGTGTCGATCGACATGCGCCACGCTCCCTTCTACGGGTGGATCAAGGACCTATCCGCGCCCGATCCGACGACGATCTTCAATCTGTTCGGCCTCTTGCCGTTCACGCCGCCCGAGTTCCTCCACATCGGCGCCTGGCCGATCATCATGGGGCTCACGATGTGGGTGCAAATGCAGCTCAACCCGCCGCAGCCCGACCCCGTCCAGCAGCAGATCTTCTCCTGGATGCCGCTCCTCTTCACGTTCCTGCTGGCGACATTCCCGGCCGGCCTCGTCATCTACTGGGCCTGGAACAACGTGCTGTCGATCGCCCAGCAGTGGTACATCACCCGCAAGCAGGGAGCGGAGATCCACCTGTTCCACAACTTGGAACGCACGCTGGCCCCTGTCGCCCGCCTCCTCGGGCTCAAGCGTGAGCAGAAGAACTGAGGCGGAGAGCGAGCTCGTTCGCCCGATGGATGAGCTATTCTCGCCCGAGGATCTCGCCCGCGGCGAGCGGCTGTTCGCCGGACCCTGGCGGTTTCTCGTAACAGTCGTCGATCCCGAGGCCCTCGCGCCGGCCCGCGGTCCGGAAGCAGCATTCGCCGGGCGATCGAACGTCGGCAAGTCGAGCCTCCTCAATGCGCTCGTGCGTCGAAAGGACCTCGCGCGCACGTCGAACACGCCGGGGCGGACTCAAGGGCTCAACTATTTCGCGCCCCACGGCGACACCCTCCTTCTGGTCGACATGCCGGGCTACGGCTTCGCCAAGGCGCCAAAGGAGATGGTCGAAGCCTGGGGCCGGCTGATCCGCACGTATCTCTGCGGCCGCCCGACGCTCAGGCGCGTGTTCCTGCTCGTCGACGCACGCCACGGGCTCAAGCCGGCGGACCACGAGATGATGCGCCTGCTCGACGCCGCCGCCGTGTCCTATGAGGTCGTGCTCACAAAGGCGGACAAGGTCGCCGCGCCCGGCCTCGAATGGGCGATCGGCGAGATCGAGGCCGAGCTTCGGCGCCATGCGGCGGCACTCCCGCACGTGCTTGCGACGTCGGCCGAGACCGGCGCGGGCCTCGCGGAGCTGCGCGCCGAGCTGGCACGCCTCACGGACAGCTAGATCGCGATCGGTCTTGATGGAGACGCTTCGCGTCCATCAAGAACGTGAATCGCGATCTAAATTCAAAGTGTAGAGTACGATTCACGTCCGACAAGGATCGCAGAAGCGATTCCATGTCAGACGATCGTGCTCTAGGCTTCGCCTCTCAATCGACAGACTGTTGGCGTCCTCTCGCCCCTCTCCGATTCCTGTTGCTTGGCGGACGGGGGGTGTAAGAGCATGCGGCCCGGGGCGCAGACCCGCTGGGGCCCACGATAAGAAGGGGGGAGCCCACTCCTTGGCAAGAGAGCAGCGAAAGCCCGCCGCAGCCGAAGCCGACAGCCGCATCGCGCCCGATCCTTTCGCGGCTGTCCTGCCAGCGCTTGCGGCGCTTGGCGCCATCTCGTCGATTGCCACAATCAACTGGGCGGCCCGCGAGCGCACGCCCGAGCGAGCGCGCGCGCGGCGCAAAGCCTCCTCGGCGTTGCGCGAGCTCGAGACATGCTGTCTCGGCCTGACCCAGATCTTCGCCCGCTTCCAGCGCAACCCGAAACTGTTCGCCGGCGAGGGCGGCCAAGTCTCCTCGCCGCTCAAGTTCGGCGTCCATGGGCCCCGCGTCAGCGGCGAGGGGGGCCAACTCTACCAGCAGCTCATGAACGACGTTGCTTCCATGCTGGTGCTGGCGGCCCAGAGCGCCTTCGATGTGATGTGCGCGGTCGAGGATGGGGAGATCAATGCACCCGAGGCCATCTATTTCGGTTTCGGCGACTGCCAGGACCGGCTGAACAAGCTCATCCAGAACCGCGCCACGCTAAAGGGCTCCGTCGACACCGGCGCCGAGGTCGCCGAGCGGCTGACGGGCCTCGTGCGCGAGCTCAAGAAGCACCGTTTGGACTGACGGCCCCTGCGAGTCCCCGGGCCGCCCCTGACGATCATTGACAGCCAACTCCCGAGACGACAAGTGTGGGGCCGGTTCGCTCGCGCAACGGAAAGCCGCCTTCCCATGGTCCAGCTCACGCTTCCCAAGAACTCGAGGGTCGAGACCGGCAAGACGTGGAACTCGCCGGGGCGCAAGGGAAAATGGCGCGAATTCCGCATCTATCGCTGGAACCCCGACGACGGGCGCAACCCCCGGCTCGACACCTATTGGATCGACGAGAAGAGCTGCGGGCCGATGGTTCTCGACGCTCTCATCAAGATCAAGAACGAGATCGACCCGACGCTGACCTTTAGACGTTCCTGCCGCGAAGGGATCTGCGGCTCCTGCGCCATGAATATCGGCGGCACCAATGACCTCGCCTGCCTGCGGGCCCTGGACGAGTCGAGGGGCGCCATCTCCGTCTACCCGCTGCCGCACATGGAGGTCATCAAGGACCTCGTCCCCGATCTCACGCACTTCTATGCCCAGCACCGGCTCATCGAGCCTTGGCTCAAGACCGATACGGCTGCGCCGCCCAAGGAGTGGAGGCAGTCGCGCGAGGACCGGGCGAAGCTCGACGGCCTCTACGAGTGCATTCTCTGCGCCTGCTGCTCGACCTCGTGCCCGAGCTACTGGTGGAACTCGGATCGATATCTAGGGCCTGCAATCCTGCTCCAGGCCTATAGGTGGGTGGCCGACTCGCGCGATGAGGCGACGGGCGAGCGCCTCGACGCTCTCGAGGATCCGTTCCGACTCTACCGCTGTCATACGATCATGAATTGCGTGAAGGCGTGCCCCAAGGAGCTGAGCCCGGCCAAGGCGATCGCCGAGCTGAAGAAGCTCATGATCGAGCGCCGCGTGTGAGAGGCGAGAAGCCCGCCTCCATGGCGGGCGTCGCGGTCCCAATCGACCCCCTAGAGCGGAGAGAGTGCGTGCTGGACCATATCGGATTCCCCGTTGCCGATTTCGAGCGATCGAGAACCTTTTACGCAAAGGTTTTGGAGCCGCTCGGCTATGTGCTCCTCCGGCATGTCGATCTTTCCGACGAAGCGGGTCCCGGCGGCTATGCCGGTTTCGGCGCCGAACGGCCCCAGTTCTGGATCGGCACGGGAATCCCGATTACCGGGCGGCTGCACGTCGCATTTGTCGCGAAAAACCGCTCGCTTGTGCGGGCATTTTACGACGCGGCGCTGGCGGCGGGCGGCAAGGACAATGGGCCGCCGGGGCTTAGACCACATTATCACGCCAATTATTTCGGGGCTTTCGTGCTCGACCCGGACGGCCACAACGTCGAGGCGGTCTGTCATGAGCCGGAGGCCGAATAGACGTCGGCTCAAATTTCCTAAATGAAAAAGACCGACGGCGCATCTCGCTGCCATCGGTCTTTGAAACGTGAGAAGCGTGTCTATGAAGAGCCGTTCCGCTCCCGGTGCCCAGCCGGGAGGGATCGACCTAGCCGCTTACGCGGCCTTGCGCTTCTTCGCCTTCGACGCCGGCTTGCGCGCGGCGGTCTTGCGGGCCGGCTTCTTCGCCTTCCGCGCAGCGGACTTCTTGGTCATCTTAGCCATAGTGTCTCTCTCTCGATTAAGAGTTCGAATCATTTCGAACAAAAAAATCATGAGCAAATTCGTACAATTTGTTGACAGGTAAAGTGAAGTCGCGCCGCGCCAAATACCGCATTTGAGCGAAAGTGTTGCGCGGACGCCTCAATTTTCGCAGATATTCTCGTAGGCTAGCAGTCTTTTGGAATTCGGAGAATGAGCGAGAGCGTGCGCTTAGCTGGAATCTCACATGGAACGCCCGGGAGATTCTTGCGAATACAAGAGCGGCGCAGATCCCCTTGAGGGGACCTTGCTTGAGGCGCTGCGCCGGTCATCGGTTCGAATGGATTTACGCGGCCTTTTCGGCACGCCGGTCGAGATCGAAAACCGCCATCATGAAACCGACGCGGTCTTCCACCGCCTCGGCGAGGAGAGAAAAGTAGTTTGGCTCCTCCGGAACGATCTGGCCGATCACCTCGCCGTATTCGAAATGCAGCTCGGCATCGTATTTTCGCGCAATTGCTTGCATCTTCGCGTTCTCGGCGAGGCAGCTCATGTAAAGAAGGCGCACGCCGCGGTTGCGTGCCAAGCGAATGATGCGGCCCATGAGCTCGCTGCCGATGCCATGGTCCTGGTAGGCCGTCTCGACGGAGAAGGCGGCCTCCGCCTCGTGCCCCCAGCGATCGCCGAGCTTCTTGAGCTCGGCCGCGGCTCGCACCTCGCCCTCCTCGATATACGCGTAGACGATCGAGCCGAGCTCGCCCATGCGGGCGGCATAGTCCTCGATGAAGCTGTCGGAGACGCCGTGCGCAAACCGCAGGCGCCGGCTCGCTTTGTCGAGCCGCAGCAGGTGGTCGCGGAACTTGGCGCTGTCGTGGGGCCACAACTTGCGAAAGCTCCCCGCGAGGTTGCGATGTTCACTCATAATCACTCCTCCGCATCAGATCCGCCGTGGCACGCCCTCCGCGCCGACGGTGGAAATCCAGGAGCCGCCGAAGCCCCTTCTGTCCCTCTAACTTGGCGTTGGTTTGTGCATTGCACAATAGTCGAACTAAATAGCGAAAATATAATGACAATATTGCCACGATCGAACAATGGCGGCTAGCGCCCTGCTGCACCGCAAGATTCGCGTTCCGAGAGCCGATTTTGCGGCGTCGGACCCGAGGGTGGCATTGAGTTCGCGGCGCGGGGCGCCTTCCGGCAGGAAATATGGCGTTTGAGCGCAGGACGAGCGGGGGACGATGAGGGGGCGCGTTGTCGGCCAATACGACGAGCTGGTCCGTCTCGGGGAAATCGAGCCGGACGAGGCTCAGAGGCGTGCGGCGCTGCGGCTCGACGCGCTCGCCAGAGACCTGGACGGATGGCGCCCGGCGCGTACCGGAATTTTCTCGGTGTTCCGTCGGCCCTCGAGCACGGCGCCGCGCGGGCTCTATCTTCACGGCGCCGTCGGGCGCGGCAAGACGATGCTGATGGACCTCTTCTACGAGGCGGCCGACCTCTCGCGGAAGCGCCGGGTGCACTTTCACGAGTTCATGGCCGAGGTGCACGAGCGGATCGCGCGCGGGCGCGCAACGACCGACGGCGACCCCATTCCGTTCGTTGCGACGGAGATCGCGGCCGGCGCGAGCCTGCTCTGCTTCGACGAGCTCACCGTGACCGACATCGCCGACGCGATGATCCTCGCGCGGCTGCTCAAGGGTCTGTTCGAGCAAGGCGTGGTCATGGTCGCGACCTCGAATGCCGCCCCCGGGAGGCTCTACTGGAACGGGCTCAATCGGGGGCTCTTTTTGCCCGCGATCGCCCTCATCGAGGAGCATCTCGACCTCGTCGAGCTCAAGGCGGCCAAGGACTTCAGGCTCGACAAGCTCAGCGGCCGGCAGCTCTACTTTGCGCCCCTCGATGCGCGGGCCTGCGCCGGTCTCGAGGACCACTGGCAGCGGCTCACCGGGCATCATCCGGCCGCGCCCACGGCCCTCGAGGTGAAGGGCCGGCAAGTCCGCGTGCCGCTTGCCGCCATGGGCGTCGCGCGGTTTTCCTTTGCCGATCTCTGCGAGGCGCCGCTCGGGGCGCTCGACTATCTCCACATCGCGCACGCCTTCCACACGGTCCTCATCGAGGGGATCCCGGTGCTCGCGCCGTCCCGGCGCAACGAGGCCCGGCGGCTCGCGACCCTCGTCGACACCTTCTACGACAGCGGCGTTTGCCTCATCGCCTCGGCCGAGGCCGAGCCGCCGCTCCTCTACCCCGAAGGCGACGGCGCCGCACTCTTCGAGCGCACGGCCTCGCGGCTCATGGAGATGCGCAGCGAGGCCTATCTCAAGGGGCGGTCGAAGAGCAGAGCGTTGAGTGCCGGATGATGCCCCCGCGATTGTCGCCGAACGGCGCTCGCCCGCGGCTGAAACGAGAAAACTCGTGAGCAGGCTTGAGCCCCCAACCGTTTCGGCTTACCAAAAGGCCGACTTTCGGTCTTGCGTGCGAAAAGAGGCCCTCGGATCGCCCGCCCCCCAGAGTTGGTTCCAGCATCAGCGAGCCCCGGCGCGGGTTCGGCACACGAGGAGATTGCTCTTATGGCGCGCACTAAGATCGCGTTGATCGGCGGCGGCATGATCGGCGGCACGCTGGCCCACCTGATCGGGCTCAAGGAGCTCGGCGACGTCGTCATCTTCGACATCATGGAGGGGCTGCCGCAGGGCAAGGCGCTCGACATCGCGCAGTCAGGCGCCGTCGACGGTTTCGACTGCAACTTGAAGGGCACCAACGCCTACGCCGATATCGAAGGAGCCAACGTCTGCATCGTGACGGCGGGCGTGCCGAGAAAGCCCGGCATGAGCCGCGACGATCTCATCGGCATCAACCTCAAGGTCATGGAGCAGGTCGGCGCCGGCATCCGCAAGTATGCGCCCTCCGCCTTCGTCATCGTCATCACCAATCCGCTCGACGCCATGGTGTGGGCTCTGCAGAAGGCCTCGGGGCTGCCGCGCAACATGGTGATCGGCATGGCCGGCGTGCTCGACACCGCCCGCTTTCGCTACTTCCTCGCCGACGAGTTCCGCGTCTCGATCGAGGACGTCTCGGCGTTCGTGCTCGGCGGCCACGGCGACGACATGGTGCCCCTCGTGCGCTACTCGACGGTCGGCGGCGTGCCGCTGCCCGACCTCGTCAAGATGGGCTGGATTCGCCAGGACCGGCTCGACCAGATCGTCGATCGCACGAGGAAGGGCGGCGGCGAGATCGTGGCCCTCCTCAAGACGGGCTCGGCCTACTATGCGCCGGCGGCTTCCGCCATCGCCATGGCCGAGAGCTATCTCAAGGACAAGAAGCGGGTGCTTCCCTGCGCCGCCTACCTCAACGGCGAGTACGGCGTCAAAGGCCTCTATGTGGGCGTGCCGGTCATCATCGGCTCGGGCGGCGCCGAGCGGGTCGTCGAGATCGACTTGAACTCGGCCGAGCGCTCGATGCTCATGAAATCGATCGAATCCGTCAAAGGGCTGGTCGAGGCGTGCGTGAAGATCAATCCGCAGCTCGCGGCATGAGGAAGCTCCCTCTCCCCATGAAGGGTGGCGAGAGGGAGAGCGGACCAAATCGGGGGCACCCATGAATATCCACGAGCATCAGGCGAAAGACCTCCTCGGCGCCTACGGGATCGTCGTGCCGAGCGGCCTTGTCGCCTTCTCCGCGGACGAGGCGGTCGCCGCGGCCGGCAAGCTCAAGGGGGCGCCCTGGATCGTCAAGGCGCAGATCCATGCCGGAGGCCGCGGCAAGGGCCGGTTCAAGGAGAAGGAGGCAGGGGAGAAGGGCGGCGTGCGCATCGCCGGGTCGATCGACGAGGTGAAAGGCCATGCCACCGAGATGCTCGGCCGCACGCTCGTCACCGTGCAGACGGGGCCTCACGGCCGTGTCGTGAAAAGGATCTACATTACGGAGGCCTGCGCCATCGGCCGCGAGCTCTACCTGTCGGCCCTTGTCGACCGCGGCTCCTCGCGCATCGCCTTCATCGCCTCGACCGAAGGCGGGGTCGACATCGAGAAGGTCGCCCATGACACGCCCGACAAGATCCTCACCATGACCATCGATCCGGCGACCGGCTACCAGCCCTTTCACGGCCGCAAGCTCGCCTCGGCCCTGGGGCTCACCGGCGATCTCGCCAAGCAGTGCACCAAGATGGCGGCCGGCCTCTACCGCATGATGATCGACAAGGACATGAGCCTGCTCGAGATCAATCCGCTCGTAGTGACCAAGGACGGCCAACTGGTTTGCCTCGACGCCAAGATGAACTTCGACGGCAACGCGCTCGTCCGGCATCCCGAGATCGCCACGCTGCGCGACGAAGGCGAGGAGGACCCGATGGAGATCGAGGCCTCGCGCCACGACCTCTCCTACGTCAAGCTCGACGGCACGATAGGATGCATGGTCAACGGCGCCGGGCTCGCCATGGCGACCATGGACATCATCAAGCTCTACGGCGCCGAGCCCGCGAACTTCCTCGACGTGGGCGGCGGCGCATCGAAGGAGAAGGTCGAGGCGGCCTTCAAGATCATTCTCTCCGACCCTGCCGTCAAAGGCATTCTGGTCAACATCTTCGGCGGCATCATGCGCTGCGACATCATCGCCGAGGGCATCGTTGCGGCCGCAAAGGAGATGCACATCGAGGTGCCCCTCGTCGTGCGCCTCGAGGGCACCAACGTCGAGCTCGGCCGGGAGATCCTGGCCAAGAGCGGCTTGAAGATCACGCCCGCCGACGACCTCGGCGACGCGGCACGCAAGATCGTCGCGGCGGTCAAGGGAACGCCAGCGTCGGCGACGGCAGGGGAGAGGCGATGACATGTCGGTCCTGATTGACAAGTCGACGCGCGTCATCTGCCAGGGCATGACCGGCAGCCAGGGTACGTTTCACACGAAACAGGCGCGCGCCTACGGGACGGCCGTCGTTGGCGGCGTTGCCCCCGGCAAGGGCGGCACCAAGCACACGGACCCGGAGCTTGCCGATCTCCCCCTGTTCGAGACGGTCCTCGACGCCAAAAAGGCGACCAAGGCCACGGCGACGGCGATCTACGTGCCCCCACTCTTTGCCGCCGATGCGATCCTCGAGGCGATCGACGCCGAGATGCCCCTCATCGTCTGCATCACCGAGGGCATTCCGGTGATGGACATGGTCGGCGTGAAGCGGGCGCTCCAGGGCTCGAATTCACGCCTCGTCGGCCCCAACTGCCCCGGCGTGCTCACCCCCGACGAATGCAAGATCGGCATCATGCCGGGCAACATCTTCAAGAAGGGCTCGGTCGGCATCGTCTCGCGCTCGGGCACCCTCACCTACGAGGCGGTGAAGCAGACGAGCGACACCGGCCTCGGCCAGACGACGGCGGTCGGCATCGGCGGCGATCCCATCAAGGGCACCGAGTTCGTCGACGTTCTCGAGCTATTTCTCGCCGATCCGGCCACCCGATCCATTATCATGATCGGCGAGATCGGCGGGGCGGCGGAGGAGGAGGCCGCGGATTTTCTGCTCGCCGAGGCCAAGAAGGGCCGCAGCAAGCCGATGGCGGGCTTCATTGCCGGCCTCACGGCCCCGCCGGGGCGGCGCATGGGTCACGCCGGGGCCATCATCTCCGGCGGCAAGGGGCGCGCCGAGGACAAGCTCGAGGCCATGCGCCGCGCCGGGATCGCCATCGCCGACAGCCCGGCAACGCTTGGGACTACGCTGGCCGAGGTCTTAAAAGCATTGTGATGGAGCACTAGCTTAGTTGAGTTGTAAGGGGCGCGTGAATAAGCCCTTCCCATGGGAGAGAAATGCCTCTTTGTGCTGGCCTTGAGCCGGCAAGAACGGGATTTCGCATGTCACGCCAGGTTCGCAACGAGCAATTCCTCCGCACCTCTTTCCTCAACGGCGTCAACGCCGGCTACGTCGAGGAACTGCAGGCCCAGTACGAGAAGAACCCCGGGTCGGTTACCGACGAGTGGCGGCTCTTCTTCGAGAGCCTCAAGGAGGAGCAGGCGCGCCGGGCCGCCGACGAAAATTCCGAGCGCCGCGGGTCGGCAAGGGAGCCATCGTGGGCTCGCCCGCTTGCCGAGATTCAAAGCGCGGACGGCGAGCTCGTGGCCGCGCTGACCGGGGACTATGGAGAGACCGAGCGCGGGCTGAGGGACAGGCTCGAGGCGCGCGCCTTCGCCTCCGGCTTCGAGATGTCGCCGGCCGTCTCGCTGCGCGCCATCCAGGACAGCATCCGCGCGATCATGATCATTCGCGCCTATCGCGTGATGGGCCACCTCGCGGCCGACCTCGATCCCCTGGGACTTGCCGAGCGCCGCGTGCACCGGGAGCTCAAGCCAGAGACCTACGGCTTCACGGAGGCCGACCTCGACCGGCCGATCTTCATCGACCGCTATCTCGGCCTCGAGACGGCGAGCATCCGCCAGATCCTGAAGATCCTGCGCCGCACGTATTGCCGCAAGATCGGCTTCCAGTTCATGCACATTACGTCGCCAGCGCAGAAGTCGTGGATCCAGCAGCGGATCGAGGGCGCGGAGAAGGAGATCACCTTCACGCGCGAGGGCAAGCGCGCAATCCTGAACAAGCTGATCGAGGGGGAGACCTTCGAGCGGTTCGCCGACGTCAAATACACCGGCACCAAGCGCTTCGGCCTCGACGGGGCGGAAGCGATGATCCCGGCGCTCGAGCAGATCATCAAGCGCGGCGGCGCGCTCGGCGTCAAAGAGATCATCATCGGCATGGCCCATCGCGGGCGGCTCAATGTGCTCGGCAACGTCATGGCCAAGCCGTTCCGAGCGATCTTCAACGAGTTCAAGGGCGGCTCGTTCAAGCCCGACGACGTCGAGGGCTCGGGCGACGTGAAGTACCATCTCGGTGCCTCCTCCGACCGCGAGTTCGACGGCAACACGGTCCACCTCTCGCTCACCGCCAACCCGTCGCACCTCGAGATCGTCGATCCCGTCGTGCTCGGCAAGGTGCGCGCCAAGCAGGATCAGCATGGATGCGAGCCGGACGACCGCACGCCGGTCATGCCGCTCCTGATCCATGGCGACGCGGCCTTCGCCGGCCAGGGCGTGGTCGCCGAGTGCTTCGGGCTCTCGGGGCTCAAGGGCCACCGCACCGGCGGCTCGATCCACTTCATCATCAATAACCAGATCGGCTTCACCACCAACCCGCGCTACTCGCGCTCCTCGCCCTACTGCTCGGATGTGGCGCGCATGATCGAGGCGCCGATTTTCCACGTCAACGGCGACGATCCCGAAGCGGTTGTGCACGTCGCCAAGGTCGCGACGGAGTTCCGCCAGAAGTTCCAGAAGCCCGTCGTCATCGACATGTTCTGCTACCGGCGCTTCGGTCACAACGAGAGCGACGAGCCGGCCTTCACGCAGCCCTTGATGTATCAGCGCATCCGCGAGCATCCGACCGTCGTCGAGGTCTACTCCAAGCAGTTGACGGAGGAAGGCGTCGTTACGGCCGACGATGTGGATGGAATGAAGCGGGCGTTCCGCACACGCCTCGAAGCGGAGGTGGCCGCGGCTGAAAGCTACAAGCCCAACAAGGCCGACTGGCTCGACGGGCGCTGGTCGGGGGTCAGCCTCGCCGAGGGAGACGAGCGGCGCGGAAATACCGGCGTCTCGCTAGAGACGCTGCGCGAGATCGGCCGCCGGATCACGACGCTGCCGTCGGACTTCGCCGCCCACAAGACCATCGTGCGGCTCTTCGAGCGCCGCCGCGAGATGATCGCGAACGGCACCGGGCTCGACTGGGCGACGGCCGAGAGCCTGGCCTTCGGCACGCTCGTGTCGGAGGGGTTCCCGGTCCGCCTTTCGGGTCAGGACTGCGAGCGAGGGACGTTCTCGCAGCGCCACGCCGTGTTGATCGATCAGGAGAACGAGCGCCGCTACACGCCCTTGAAGCACGTTGCCCCCGACCAGGCCCGTTTCGAGGTCATCAACTCCATGCTGTCCGAGGAGGCCGTCCTCGGCTTCGAGTACGGCTACTCGCTCGCCGAGCCGAACGCGCTTGTCGCGTGGGAAGCCCAGTTCGGCGACTTTGCCAACGGCGCCCAGGTCGTGTTCGACCAGTTCATCTCGTCGGCGGAGCGCAAGTGGCTCAGAATGTCGGCCCTCGTCTGCCTCTTGCCGCACGGCTACGAGGGGCAGGGGCCGGAGCATTCCTCGGCGCGCCTCGAGCGCTTCCTCCAGCTCTGTGCCGAGGACAACTGGCAGGTGTCGAACTGCACCACGCCTGCCAACTACTTCCATATCCTGCGCCGGCAGCTGCATCGCGACTTCCGCAAGCCGCTGATCTTGATGACGCCGAAATCGCTGCTCCGCCACAAACGCGTGACGTCGCGCCTCGACGAGCTCGGCCCCGGCACGACCTTCCACCGAGTGCTGTGGGACGACGCGCAGCTGCACCCGAACGAAAAGATCAAGCTCGTGCCCGACGACAAGATCCGCCGCGTGGTACTGTGCTCCGGCAAGGTCTACTATGATCTCTACGAGGCGCGCGAAACGCAGGGGATCGACAACGTCTATATCCTGCGCGTCGAGCAGCTCTATCCGTTCCCGGCGCGCGCTCTCATCCAGGAGCTCTCCCGCTTCAAACAGGCCGATCTCGTCTGGTGCCAGGAGGAGCCGCGCAACATGGGCGCGTGGAGCTTCATCGAGCCGCTACTCGAGTGGGTCCTCGACCACATGCCGCGCGGGCGGCTGCCGGTGCGCTACGCGGGGCGGCCCGGCTCGGCTTCGACGGCGACGGGCTTGTTGTCGCGGCACCAACAAGAGCAGAAGGCGCTTGTGAACGAAGCCTTGACCGGGTGAGACTTGAAGCCCCGCAACGGCCGGCAGCGGCGAACGAAAGAGGGTGAGGCGAGCAATGGGAATCGAAATCCGCGTTCCGACGCTGGGAGAGTCCGTCACCGAGGCGACCGTCGGCAAGTGGTTCAAGCAGCCCGGCGACGCCGTCAAGGCCGATGAGCCCCTCGTCGAGCTCGAGACCGACAAGGTAACGGTCGAGGTGCCGGCACCGAGTTCGGGCGTGCTGGCCGAGATCAAGGTCGAGAAGGGCGCAACTGTCGCGATCGGGGCCGTTCTCGGCGCTCTCAAGGAAAATGGCGCGGCGGCAGCGCCGGCACCGGCGCCAGCGAAAGCGCGCGAGGCCGAGGCGGCGCCGAAGCCGGCCGCGCCGCCCGCCGGCGCAACGCCGCCGCCTTCTCCCGCCGCGCGCAAGATCATCGCGGAAGCCGATCTCGAGCCGGGGGAGGTCGCCGGCTCGGGACGCCGCGGCCAGGTTCTCAAGGAGGACGCGGAGGCCGCGCGCGACCAGAGGCCGGCGGCCCGGCCGCGTCCGGACGGCGGGGAGAGAGAGGGCGCAACGCCACGTCCTGCCGCACGGGAGGCTCACATGCCGGTGCCCGTGCGCGAGATGCGCGTGCCCTCGACGGTCTCCGAATCGGCGCGCGAGGAGCGCGTGAAGATGACGCGGCTTCGCCAGACCATCGCCATGCGGCTCAAGGAATCGCAGAACACGGCGGCGATGCTCACGACCTTCAACGACGCCGACATGAGCGCGGTGATGGCGATGCGCTCCCAGTACAAGGAGCTGTTCGAGCGCCGCCACGGCATCAAGCTCGGCTTCATGGGGTTCTTCGTCAAAGCCTGCATCCAGGCCCTGAAGGAAATCCCCGCCGTCAACGCCGAGATCGACGGCGACGAGATCATCTACAAGAACTACTACCACATCGGCGTCGCGGTCGGGACCGACCGCGGGCTCGTCGTGCCGGTGCTGCGCGAAACCGACCGCATGTCGATTGCCGAGATCGAGGGGCAGATCGCCGACTTCGGCAAGCGCGCGCGCGAGGGCAAGCTCGGCATTGCCGACATGCAGGGCGGGACCTTCACGATCTCGAACGGCGGCGTCTACGGGTCGATGCTGTCGACGCCGATCCTCAACGCGCCGCAGTCGGGCATCCTCGGCATGCACCGGATCGAGGAGCGCGCGGTCGTGAAGAACGGCCAGATCGTCGCCCGCCCGATGATGTACCTCGCCCTCACCTACGATCACCGCCTCGTCGACGGCAAGGAGGCGGTGACCTTCCTTTCACGTGTCAAGGAGTGCATCGAGGACCCGCAGCGGTTCCTGCTGGAGCTTTGATCGCATGGCGGGCCCTTATGATCTGATCGTCATCGGCACGGGACCGGGCGGCTACGTCTGTGCGATCCGCGCCTCCCAGCTTGGCATGAAGGTCGCCGTCGTCGAGAAGCGCGCGACGCACGGCGGCACCTGCCTCAACGTCGGGTGCATTCCATCGAAGGCGCTTCTGCACGCCTCCGAGCGGTTCGAGGAGGCGGGCCACGCCTTCGCCGCCATGGGCATCGGTGTCGCGCCGACGCTCGACCTCACCCGCATGCTGGCGTTCAAGGATGAGGGCGTCAAAGGCAACGTCGACGGCGTCGCGTTCCTATTGAAGAAAAACAAGATCGACAGCTATCACGGCACGGGGCGCATCGCGGGCAAGGGCCGGGTCGAGGTCACCTTCATCAACGGCGAGACGCAGACGCTAGATAGCAGGGCGATCGTCATCGCCACCGGGTCCGACGTCGCCCGCCTTCCCGGCATCGACATCGACGAGAAGACGGTCGTCTCGTCGACGGGTGCGCTCGAGCTCCCGCAGGTGCCCGGGCGCCTGCTCGTCGTCGGCGCGGGCGTGATCGGCCTCGAGCTCGGCTCGGTGTGGCGCCGCCTCGGGTCCAAGGTCACCGTCGTCGAATTTCTCGACCGCGTCCTTCCGGGCGTGGACGGCGAGGTCGGGAGAGCCGCCGAGCGCTTACTCGCCAAGCAGGGGATTGCGTTCCGCCTCGGCTCGAAGGTCACTGGCGTCGCTAAGACGAATAACGGTCTTGCCGTCACCGTCGAGCCGGCGAACGGCGGCGCCGCGGAGACGCTCGAGACCGACGTCATGCTGGTTGCGATCGGGCGCGTGCCGATGACGGACGGGCTCGGCCTCGCGGAGGCCGGGGTGGCCATCGACAACAAGAAGCGCGTCGTCGTCGACGACCGCTTCGAGACCAGCGTCCCGGGCATCTACGCCATCGGCGACGTGATCGCCGGGCCGATGCTCGCCCACAAGGCCGAGGACGAAGGGATCGCGGTCGCGGAAATCCTCGCCGGCCAGGCGGGGAGCGTGAACCACGACGTGATCCCGAACGTGATCTACACGTTCCCCGAGATCGCCTCCGTCGGCAAGGGCGAGGAGGAGCTCAAGGCGGCGGGCATCGCCTACAACGTCGGCAAATTCCCGTTCACGGCCAACGGCCGCGCGAAGGTCAACCGCACCACCGACGGCTTCGTCAAGATCCTCGCCGATGCTTCGACCGACCGCATCCTCGGCGTCCACATCGTCGGCGCCGCGGCGAGCGAGATGATCGCCGAAGCCGCCGTCATCATGGAGTTCGGCGGCTCGGCCGAGGACTTGGCCCGTACCTGCCACGCCCACCCGACCCTGACGGAAGCCGTCAAGGAAGCGGCGCTTGCCGTCGACAAGCGCGCCATCCACATGTGATCAGGCCACATGCGATCAGGCTCGCGCCTCGGCGCTTCGCCGCGTGTGCCAGCGGCGCACCGCGACGCCGGCCCAGATCGCCTCGACGACTCCGAACGGCCAGGCTCCCTGCAGAAAGCCGTAGACCGAGGCGAGCGCGCATGCGCCGGCGAAGGCGAGAATGTACCAGGCGCTACGGTCCTCGAGCGCGTAGGTGACGAGCATCGCCGTCACGGCCAAGAGCCCGAAGAGCGTCAAGGCATCCATCGCTTAAAGCATCCCTCGCCTTACGCCCGCGGATGGGCGGCGTCGTAGACGGCCAGCATGCGCTCGCGATCGACCTCCGTATAGACCTGAGTCGTCGAGAGCGAGGCGTGTCCCAGCAGCTCCTGGATCTGGCGCAGGTCGGCGCCGGCCGAAAGGAGGTGGGTCGCGAACGAGTGCCGAAGCGCGTGCGGTGTCGCCGTCTCGGGTAGACCGAGCGCGGCGCGCATGCGCGCGATCGCGAGCTGGAGAATGCGCGGGGAAAGCGGCCCGCCCTTGACGCCGACGAACAGAGGCCCGTCGGGCTCGAGCGAGTAGGGGCAGGCCGCGAGATAGCGCTCGACTGCAGCTTGCGTCACGGCGAGCACCGGCACGAGACGCTCCTTTCCGCCTTTGCCCGCGATACGCAGCACGTCGCGGCCGTTGATCGGCGCCTCGCGGCGCGTGAGGCCGAGTGCCTCCGAAATGCGCAGACCCGCCCCGTAGAGGAGCATCAGGGCCGACGCATCGCGCAGGCCGACCCAGCCGTGGCCGTCCTCCTCGCTCGCCTCGATCACGGCGCGTGCCTTCTCGACCGTGAGCGGTTTCGGCACCGAATGGGGAATGCGCGGGAGCGCGACCTGATGCGCCGCCGCGACCGCGAGCCCATCGCCGGCCTCGAGCCAGCGGAAGAACGACCTCAGGGCCGACATCGTCCGCGCGAGCGACCGGCTCGTCGAGCCCGCGCGGCGCCGCTCGGCCATGAAGGCGCGGAAGGTTCTGATCTCGAGCCGGCCCAGGTCCGAACGGGCCGGCTCCCGACCGAGGCTCTTCTCGAGAAACGACAGGAACTGGGCGAGATCGCGCTCGTAGGCGACGAGCGTCGCGTCCGCGTAGGCGCGCTCGTGGCCGAGATAGGCGAGCCAGCGCGCGCCGAGGCCGCCGACCTCGCCGCGGGCGGCCTCGGCCGGCGCTTCGCTCGTCGTTGCGTTCATGACTTCCCTCGCTGGGTGAGCTTCGCCGTCCAAAGGTTAACAAAGTGTAAACGCCCCGCGATCGGCACAGGATGTTGCGCCGGACGGCATCCGACGATGCACCCTGGCATTGCCTGTTGCCTCGTTCTGGGCACCGGCGCAATGTCGCCCTGTCACTTCTGGTGCCAGTTGCATGACGTGCGTCGTCGAGCGTGAAATCTGCCGCCGCGGGAGGCTGTCGTGAGCGTCGCACGTGGCGGCGGCGGGTGGCCTCCGGAATGGCCGGCGCTGCGGCCGGCCGTGGCAAGCTTGAAAGCGTGGCTCGAGGAGAAGGGGCCGGACCTCGGCACCAACGCGATGGCCGGCGCTATCGCCTCGCTGCTTACCATCGGCTATTGCCTGTCGTTCAGCGCGCTTCTGTTCCAGGGTGAGCTCAAGGGGGGCCTCACCACCGGGCTCTGGGGCCTGCTCGTGGGCTCGGCGATCGCCGGTCTCTATGTGTCGCTCACGACATCGATGCCGCCCGCCGAGGCGGGACCCGACAATCCGGCCGCCGCCGTGCTGTCGGTGCTGGCGGCGACGGTCTCCGGCGAGGTTCTCGCCCGCGGCGGCAGCGCCGGCGAAGCCGTCGACTATGTGCTTCTCTCATTCTCGCTCGCGACACTCATCACCGGCATCGTGCTTTATCTCTTGGGCCGGTTGAAGCTCGGGCAGTTCATTCGCTTCATCCCCTATCCCGTGATCGGCGGCTTTCTTGCCGCATCCGGATGGCTGCTGGCGACGGGCGGGATCGAGGTCGTGACGGGGCGCGATTTCAATCTCCTCGACCTCGCGGGCTCCGTGCCGCGATCGTCTCTGCTCCATGTTGTGCTCGGCGCGGCATTTGCCGGCGCGGTGTTCCTGCTCAAGCGCCGCACCGGCAGCTACTACGTTCTCCCCATCGCGTTCTTCGGCGGCTCGCTTGCTCTCGATCTCCTGCTCTGGAGCACCGGCCTGGGTGGCGAAGGCTCGGGCTGGTACATCTCCGGCACGTCCGCGCTCACGCCTTGGATGCCGCTGTCGACCCTTTTCGGGACGAGCATCGATTGGCGCGTCTTCCTCCATGCGGCCGCGGAGATCGGGGCCATCGCCGGCGTCACGGTGATTTGCCTGCTCCTCGACGTCACGGGTCTCGAGGTCGCGCGCACCAAGACGGCGGACCTCGACTGGGAGTTCCGCTCGAACGGCTTCGCCAACATCGTCGCGGCGCCGCTCGGCGGGGTAATGGGAAACCTCTCGCTCAACGGCAGCAGGCTCCTCGACGAGACCGGAGGCTTGGCGCGCGCGTCGGGTGTGTTCGCCTCGCTCGTGGTCGTGCTCATCGTCCTGACGGGCGTCGATCTGCCCGGGCTCGTGCCGGCGCCGATCCTCGCCGGGCTTCTCATGTATCTCGGTCTCGTCGTGCTGACGGAAGTGCTGCTGCGCTCGCCAGCGCATCGGGCGTGGACCGACTTCGGGCTTGCCCTCCTCATCATGGTCGCGATCGTCGAGTGGGGCTATCTCGCCGGCGTCGTGTTCGGCTTCGTCGGCGCATGCCTTCTGTTCGCGTTCAGCTACAGCCGGATCGCAGTCATCCGCCGTCATCTGACGCGCGCCGTCTTCGCCTCGAACATGGATCGCTCGGCCCAAGCCGAGCGGCTCCTCCAGGAGGAAGGCGATCGCATTCACATCTTCTGGCTGTCGGGCTTCATCTTCTTCGGCTCGTCGAACGGCGTGTTCGAGAAGATCCGTGCCTCCATCGACGGGACCAGGGACGGCAAGCGCCGCTTCGCCGTCCTCGACGCCTCCGACGTCTCCGGCTTCGACACGTCGGCGATCCTCTCCCTCATCAAGCTCAGGAACCACGCGGACGACCATCGCGTCACGCTCGTCTTTGCCGGGCTCACCGACCGCCTGCGCGCTGCCCTCGATCACATGCGCGTTTTCGGTGCCGATCGGCCGCACCGGGCGTTCACGAACCGCAACGACGCGCTCCAGTGGTGCGAGGACCAAATCCTGGCCGAAGGCGCGGGGGAGGAGCGATCGGGGACGGCGGTCGACTTCGAGGGCTGGCTTGCATCAGAGCTCGGCGGCCGCGATCGCGCCCACCGCGCCGCCGCCTATTTCGAGCGCCGCGACCTTGCGGCGGGCACCGTTCTCTATGAGCAGGGTGCCGCGTCCGACACGATCGACCTCGTGGTCAGCGGCACTATTGCGGTCACGGTCAAGATCGAGTCCGGTCTCGAGCATCTGGTGCGGCGCGTTTCGACCCGCACGGTCGTGGGCGAAATGGGCTTTCTGCGGTCGAGCCCGCGCGGAGCCACGGTCTCGGCGGAGACGCGCGCCAGCATCGCGACGCTTACGCGGGCCAATTATGAGCGATTCAAGGCCGAGGAGCCGGAGCTCGCGGCGGCATTTCTCGAGTTCATAGCCCGCGCCCTCTCCGACCGGCTCGACTTCGCCAATCAGGGGATTGCGGCTTTGAGCTGATTGAAATGCGCGCACGCACGGTGCTATGCAACTCAGCGCGCATGGGGGCGCCGACTTCTCCTTGCGCGCAACCGTTGCTCTAGCAAGCGTCACCCAAACACACGCAAGAGCGAGAAAAAGCAATCCTTTGAAATCAATAGCCGCGCCGATTCACTTTTATTGTATGGTTGCGCGGTCATTGATTCTTTCGGGGAACCCCTCATGGCTATCACCAAATCAGCGCCTACCGTCACCCTCAAGCACCTAGGC
This sequence comes from uncultured Alphaproteobacteria bacterium, assembly GCA_963840415.1. GTDB lineage: Bacteria > Pseudomonadota > Alphaproteobacteria > Rhizobiales > Hyphomicrobiaceae > Hyphomicrobium_C. Next base: position 122,487 of record CAWIYX010000018.1, read on the forward strand.
AATACGCTTTCCGAAGCCCACGACATGCCCAAGAAGCAGGCCAACGCCGTGCTCGAGGGCCTGGTCTCGGAAATCACCAAGAACCTGAAGAAGGGCAACCGGATCCGGATCCCGGGCCTTGGCATCCTTCAGGTGAGAAAGCGCCCCGCGCGCATGGGCCGCAACCCGGCGACCGGCGAAGCCATCAAGATCAAGGCTTCGAAGAAGGTCGCGTTCCGGGCGTCCAAAGAGCTCAAGGAATCCATCTGACGAAAGATCGGGAGCCCGGGCGGGTTACCCGCAAGGCGTAGCCCCCCGCCAATTCGCTCAGACGATCTTCTGTCCGGTCTTCTTCCAATCGGCGAGGAACGCGGCGATGCCGGCTTCCGTCAGCGGATGCCTGACGAGCGCCTTGAGGATTGCCGGCGGCATGGTCGCGACATCGGCGCCGATCATCGCCGCCTCCTTCACATGGTTCACGGAGCGGATAGAGGCGGCGAGAATGTCCGTCGTGAGATCCGGATAATTGTCGTAGATCACGCGGATCTCGCGGATGAGGTCCATGCCGTTCTGGCCGATGTCGTCCAATCTGCCGATGAACGGCGAGATGAAGGTGGCCCCCGATTTCGCCGCCAGCAGCGCCTGATTGGCGTTAAAGCAGAGCGTCACGTTGACCATCGTGCCTTCGGAGGTGAGCGTCTTGCAGGCTTTCAAGCCGTCGAACGTAAGCGGCACCTTGATCGTGACGTTCTTTGCAATCTTGGCGAGCGCGCGCCCTTCGTTCAGCATGCCGTCGTAGTCGAGAGCGGCGACCTCGGCCGAGACCGGGCCCGGCACTATTTCGCAAATCGCCGCGATGGTCTCCTTGAAATCGCGTCCCGACTTGGCGATGAGCGTGGGGTTTGTCGTCACGCCGTCGAGGAGGCCGGTTGCGGCAAGCTCCTTGATCTCGCCCAATTCCGCGGTATCCACGAAGAATTTCATCGCTCGTCCTGTCACGTCGTTGTCTAATCGCGCGGCTAAGTGGGCGCACGCGTAGTCTCGGGCTCCCGGCGCGTCTAGCGGCGCGGCTGCACGCGGAGCCTAATCTTGGGAGCCAGAGCCGTGCCTTGAGTCGCGGGGTGGCGTCTGGTGTAGCAGGCTTCTTATCCGGCGGGGGCGTCCTTGGATAGCCTTCTTGGTATTAACGTAGACGAGACGCGTGAGGCGGGGGTCGTCGTCCCCGTCCTGCTGCCGGTCGCGCTCGACCAGACCTACGACTATCTCCTGCCGGCGGGGCTTTCCGTATCGCCGGGCGATTTCGTCATCGTGCCGTTCGGTCCGCAGAGCCGCATCGGCGTCGTCTGGGAGGGCGGCATCGGGGAGGCCGGCGAAGTGCCGGCGGGCAAGAAGCTCAAGGCCGTCACCGAGCGTCTCGATGTGCCGGGACTGCCTGCCCTCTCCTTGAGGTTCGCCGAGTGGATCGCGAGGTACACGCTGACCCCGCTCGGCATGGTCGTGCGCATGATGATGAGCGCGCAGGCGGCGTTCGAGCCGGCAAAGCCGCGGTTCGGCGTGCGCGCCGTTTCTGGCGCACCCGAGCCAGCGCGTCTCACTCCGGCGAGGCGGCGCGCGCTCGAGATCGCGAGCGATGGGCTCACGCGGCCGAAATCATCGCTCGCGGCGGAGGCGGCTTGTACGACGGGCGTGGTCGACGGCCTCGTCGCCGCAGGCAGCCTGGTCGAGGTCGCGATCCCGGAGAAGACGTATCCCTGCCCCGATCCCGACCACCGCACGACCGAGTTCAGCGCCGAGCAGGCTCGCGCCGTGCACGCGCTTGTCTCCGCGGTGGACGGCGCGAATTTCTCGGTGTCGCTCCTCGACGGAGTGACGGGCTCTGGCAAGACGGAGGTCTACTACGAGGCCGTCGCACAGACGCTGCGCGCCGGCCGCCAGGCGCTGATCATGCTGCCCGAGATCGCGCTGACCAGCCAGTTCATGGGCCGCTTTGCGGAGCGCTTCGGCGCGAGCCCGGTCGAATGGCACTCGGCGCTCTCGCCGCAAGAGCGGGGCCGCGCCTGGCGGGCAACGGCGACGGGGGAAGCGCGCGTCGTCGTCGGCGCGCGCTCCGCGCTATTCCTGCCCTTCAAGGAGCTCGGCCTCATCGTCGTCGACGAGGAGCACGATCCCGGCTTCAAGCAGGACGATCGCGTCCACTACCAGGGGCGCGACCTCTCCGTGGTGCGCGCCTCCCTCGGACAGTTCCCAGTCATCCTTTCGTCGGCGACGCCGTCAATTGAAAGCCACGTGAACGCGCGCAGCGGCCGCTACCGCTACGTCGAGCTCCCCGGCGCGCTTTTCCGGCGCAGAGCTGCCGGATGTGGCCGCCATCGACCTCCGAAAAGACCCGCCCGAGAAAGGGCGCTGGCTGTCGCCGGTGCTGACTCGGGCCGTGGCCGAGACGCTCGCAGGAGCGCCAGCAGGCGCTCCTCTTTCTCAACCGGCGCGGCTACGCGCCGCTCACATTGTGCCGAAGCTGCGGGCACCGGTTCGAGTGCCCGCAGTGCACCGCCTGGCTGGTCGAGCATCGCTTCCGCCATCGCCTCAACTGCCATCACTGCGGGTTCTCGCTCCCCATTCCGGAGAAATGCCCGAAGTGCGGCGACACCGATTCGCTCGTGGCGTGCGGACCGGGCGTCGAGCGCGTTGCCGAGGAGATCGCCGAAATTTTTCCCGAGGCCCGCTTGGCGCTCCTTTCCTCCGACCTCATTCCCGGCCTCGCCGAGATGCGCGACACGATCGCGAGCATCGAGGCGGGCAAGGTCGACATCATCATCGGCACCCAGATCGTGGCCAAGGGCCACAACTTCCCCCTGCTCGCCACCGTCGGCGTCGTCGACGGCGATCTCGGGCTCTCGATGGGGGCGGACCCGCGCGCGGCCGAGCGCACCTTCCAGCTGCTCCACCAGGTGACGGGGCGCGCGGGGCGCGCGCTGACCAAGGGCAAGGGCTACGTGCAGACGCACATGCCCGAGCATCCGGTCATGCAGGCCATCCTGTCGGGCGACCGCGACGCCTTTCTCGAGCGCGAGATCGCGGCGAGGAAGAGGGGTCTCCTGCCGCCGTTCGGGCGGCTCGCCGCCCTCGTCGTCTCCGCCCGGGAGAAGGAGCTCGCGGAGGCGTTCGCGCGCGAGGTGGCACGCCGCGCGCCGCCCGCCGAGCGCATCCAGGTCCTGGGGCCCGCCGAGGCCCCGCTCGCCGTCGTGCGCGGCCGCCACCGCTGGCGCCTGCTCGTCAAGGCGCCCCGCGAGCTCGATCTGCAGACCTACTTGCGCGAATGGGGCCATGCGCTGCCCAAGATCAAGGGCGATTTGCGGCTCACCGTCGACATCGATCCCTACAGTTTTCTGTGATAGAGACTTGGGCTCGAGTTTTTGGCCAGCGGCTGCCGGCCATGGGCAAGCCCCTAGACCATTGAGAAATGCGGCAATCGGGCGTGCCGACGCCGGTTGATGCCGCCAATCGCCCATGTTAGAGACCACGCGGGTTTCAAGAGGGGACTGGGCCCATGCGTCTCTGCCCTGCAGCTCCTCCTGCAATGCCGCCCAACCTCCTCCAAGGGCTGTGGCTTCGGCCGCGGGGATCCATTAACCCCTTGAGCGCGCGAGAACTTTAACGTGGCGACTGATGAACCGATCGTAGCGGGCGTTGCGGGCCGGTACGCATCCGCGCTTTTCGACCTCGCCCGCGAGGAGGGTCAGCAGGAGGCAGTCGAGCGCGACCTCGCGACATTCGAGGGCTTCCTCGAGGCGAGCGAGGACCTCGTCCGCGTGGTTCGCAGTCCGGTGATTGCCGCCGACGATCAGGCCGCCGCGCTGGGACGGCTGCTCGGCTTGGTCGGTGCCAGCCCGCTCACGCAGAATTTCTTCAACCTGCTCGCCAAGAACCGCCGGATGTTCGCAGCGCCCGAGATGGCGCGCGCCTATCGGGCGCTCGCTGCCAAGGAGCGCGGCGAGGTGACGGCACAGGTCGTCTCGGCGCACCCTCTGAGCGAGGCGCAGCAGGCCGCTCTCAAGGAGACCCTCGCGGCGCTGGTCGGCAAGGACGTCAAGCTCGCGGCCAAGGTCGATCCCGCCCTTCTCGGCGGCCTCGTTGTCAAGGTCGGCAGCCGCATGGTCGATTCCTCGCTCAGGACCAGACTGCAGAGCCTGACGCTCGCCCTCAAGGGAGGCGCCTAGCGCATTCGCGCGGTTCGGCCCCGCCGCCGACTCACACGGACTTCATCGGCGCAGGACACAATGCGTCGAACGCAAAAGCCCAAGGAAAGAGACGAGGTCAATTGTTATGGACATCCGGGCAGCAGAGATCACCTCGATCCTGAAGGAGCAGATCAAGAACTTCGGCAAGGAGGCCGAGGTCTCCGAGATCGGCCAAGTGCTTTCGGTCGGCGACGGCATCGCCCGCGTCTACGGTCTCGACAACGTTCAGGCGGGCGAGATGGTCGAGTTTCCCGGCGGCATCCGCGGCATGGCGCTGAACCTCGAGGCGGACAATGTCGGCGTCGTCATCTTCGGCGACGACCGCTCCATCAAGGAAGGCGACACCGTCAAGCGCACGGGCGCCATCGTCGAGGTGCCGGTCGGCAAGGGCCTGCTCGGCCGCGTGGTCGACGGCCTCGGCAACCCGATCGACGGCAAGGGCCCGATCAAGGCCGACAAGCGCATGCGCGTCGACGTCAAGGCGCCGGGCATTCTGCCCAGGAAGTCGGTGCACGAGCCGATGGCGACCGGTCTCAAGGCGATCGATAGCTTGATCCCCATCGGGCGCGGTCAGCGCGAGCTCATCATCGGCGACCGCCAGACCGGCAAGACGGCGATCATCCTCGACACGTTCCTCAATCAGAAGCCGCTCAACGCAACCGGAGACGAGAAACAGAAGCTCTATTGCGTCTACGTCGCCGTCGGCCAGAAGCGCTCGACGGTGGCTCAGTTCGTCAAGGTGCTCGAGGAGCGGGGCGCGCTCGAGTATTCGATCATCGTTGCGGCGACCGCCTCCGAACCCGCGCCCATGCAGTACCTCGCGCCGTTCACCGGCTGCACCATGGGCGAGTACTTCCGCGACAACGGCATGCACGCGGTCATCGCCTACGACGACCTTTCCAAGCAGGCCGTCGCCTACCGCCAGATGTCGCTTCTGCTGCGCCGCCCGCCCGGCCGCGAAGCATATCCCGGCGACGTCTTCTACCTCCACTCGCGTCTGCTCGAGCGCGCGGCCAAGCTCAGCGACGCCCACGGAAGCGGGTCGCTCACGGCTCTTCCCGTGATCGAGACGCAAGCCAACGACGTCTCGGCCTACATTCCGACCAACGTCATCTCGATCACCGACGGTCAGATCTTCCTCGAGACCGATCTCTTCTACCAGGGCATCCGCCCCGCCGTGAACGTCGGCCTCTCGGTGTCGCGCGTCGGCTCCTCGGCCCAGACCAAGGCCATGAAGCAGGTCGCCGGCAAGATCAAAGGCGAGCTTGCGCAGTACCGCGAGATGGCGGCCTTCGCGCAATTCGGCTCCGATCTCGACGCCGCGACGCAGAGGATGCTGGCGCGCGGGGCGCGCCTCACCGAGCTTCTGAAGCAGCCGCAGTTCTCGCCGCTCAAGATGGAGGAGCAGGTTGCCGTGATCTTCGCCGGTACGCGCGGCTTCCTCGATCCTCTTCCGGTGACGGCCGTCGGCAAGTTCGAGGCGGGGCTTTTGAGCGCCCTGCGTGCCGAGAATTCGATCCTCTCTACGATCGCCGCCGAGAAGGCGCTGTCGGCGGACACGGAGAAGAAGCTTGGCGATTTCGTCGACAAGTTCGCCAAGGGCTTTGCGGCCTAGTGAATTCCCTCTCCCCGCTTGCGGGGAGAGGGGAGTGATGGCTTGAATAGGACGCTCGAATGCCGAGCCTGAAAGACCTCCGCAACCGCATCGCCTCGGTCAAGGCGACGCGCAAGATCACCAAGGCGATGCAAATGGTGGCCGCGGCTAAGCTGCGGCGCGCGCAGGAGGCAGCGACGGCGGCGCGTCCCTATGCCGAGCGCATGGACCGGGTGCTCGCCAACCTCGCCGCAGGCGCGACGCGCGAGGGCGCTTCTCCCCTTCTCGTCGGGACCGGGCGCGACCAGGCTCATCTGCTGATCGTCATGACCGCGGAGCGGGGCCTTTGCGGCGGCTTCAACTCCAACATCGCCAAACTCGCGCGCGCCGAGGCTCAGCGCCTCCTCGCGGCGGGGAAGACAGTCAAGATCATGACGGTCGGCCGCAAAGGCGCCGACAACCTGAGGCGCGATCTCGGCAAGTCGATCGTCGAGCGCATCGATCTCAGGGGCGTGCGCCAGCTTTCCTTTGCCAATGCCGAGGACATCGCAGGCAAGGTGCTCAGCCGCTTTGCGGCTGGCGAGTTCGACGTTGCGACCCTCTACTTCTCCGAGTTCAAGTCGGTCATCACGCAGAAGCCCACGGCGCTGCAGCTCATCCCGGCGCGCGTGCCCGAGGCCAAGGCGCAGGTGGGGGCCGCGTCGGTCTACGAGTACGAGCCCGAGGAGGGCGCCATTCTCGGCGAGCTTCTGGCGCGCAACATCACAACGCAGATATTCCGCGGGCTTCTCGAGAATGCCGCCTCCGAGCAGGGCGCGCGCATGAGCGCGATGGACAGCGCGACGCGCAACGCCGGCGACATGATCGACAAGCTGACGATGAAATACAATCGCCAGCGGCAGGCGAACATCACCAAGGAGCTGATCGAGATCATCTCCGGCGCGGAGGCGCTCTAAGGCGCGGAGGCAGGCATGGCTTACAAAACCACAGCTACGACGAAGGGCGGCCGCGACGGCCGCGCGATTCTGGACGGCGGCGGGCTCGCGCTCGCCATGGCGCTGCCCAAGGAGCTCGGCGGCACCGGCGAAGGACACAACCCCGAGCAGCTCTTCGCGCTCGGCTACTCGGCCTGCTTCGGGCAGGCGATCCTCGTGCTCGCCAAGAAGCATGGCCTCGACGGCCAGGCCGCCAAGGTGACGTGCGACGTGACGCTCAACACGGAGGGAGGCTTCTCTCTCGCCGTCGATCTCAAGGTCGCGCTTCCGGGAGCCGACAAGGCCGCGCTCAAGGCGCTCGTCGACGAGGCCCATCAGATTTGTCCCTATTCGAAGGCGACGCGCGGGAACATTCCCGTCACGTTGTCGGTCGCCTGAGACACACCCGCTGGAGAGGAAAATGGCAGGCAACGTTGGTAAGGTTCGCCAGGTGATGGGCGCAGTCGTCGACGTGCAATTCGACGGCGGACATCTCCCCGAGATTCTGAACGCGCTCGAGACCAAGAACCATGGCAACCGCCTGGTGCTCGAGGTCGCCCAGCATCTGGGCGAGAACACGGTGCGCACCGTCGCCATGGACATCTCCGAGGGCCTTGTCCGCGGCCAGGAGGTGGTCGATACGGGGCTCCCGATCGCCATTCCCGTCGGCGACGCGACGCTCGGGCGCATCATCAACGTCATCGGCGAGCCGGTCGACGAGGCGGGCCCCGTGAAGGGTGTCGAGATGCGACCCATTCACGCCCCCGCGCCCTCCTACGTCGATCAGGCGACGGAAGCCCAGATCCTCGTCACCGGCATCAAGGTCGTCGACCTGCTCGCGCCCTACGCCAAGGGCGGCAAGATCGGCCTCTTCGGCGGCGCCGGCGTCGGCAAGACCGTGCTCATCATGGAGCTCATCAACAACGTCGCCAAGGCCCACGGCGGCTATTCGGTGTTCGCCGGCGTCGGCGAGCGTACGCGCGAGGGCAACGACCTCTACCACGAGATGATCGAGAGCAACGTCAACAAGGACCCGAAGAAGAACAACGGCTCGGCGGCGGGGTCGAAGTGCGCCCTCGTCTACGGGCAGATGAACGAGCCGCCGGGCGCGCGTGCCCGCGTCGGCCTCTCGGGGCTGACGGTTGCCGAGTATTTCCGCGACCAGGGCCAGGACGTGCTGTTCTTCATCGACAACATCTTCCGCTTCACGCAAGCGGGCTCGGAAGTCTCGGCACTCCTCGGCCGCATTCCCTCGGCGGTCGGCTACCAGCCGACGCTTGCGACCGACATGGGCGCGCTGCAGGAGCGCATCACCACGACGCAGAAGGGCTCGATCACCTCCGTGCAGGCGATCTACGTTCCCGCCGACGACCTGACCGACCCCGCGCCCGCGACCTCGTTCGCCCACTTGGACGCGACGACGGTGCTGTCGCGCGCGATCGCGGAAAAGGGCATCTATCCCGCGGTCGATCCGCTCGATTCCACCTCGCGCATGCTCGACCCGCGCGTCGTCGGCGAGGAGCACTACCAGGTCGCCCGCCGCGTGCAGTCGATCCTTCAGCGGTACAAGTCGCTGCAGGATATCATCGCCATTCTCGGCATGGACGAGCTCTCGGAAGAGGACAAGATGACGGTCACGCGGGCGAGGAAGATCGAGCGCTTCCTGTCGCAGCCGTTCCACGTCGCCGAGGTGTTCACCGGCTCGCCGGGCAAGCTCGTCAGCCTCGCCGACACGATCAAGGGCTTCAAGGGTCTCTGCGAGGGCGATTACGATCACCTGCCCGAGCAATCGTTCTACATGGTCGGCACGATCGATGAAGCCATCGCCAAGGCGGAGAAGCTCGCCGAGGCGGCCTAACCGGTCGGCCGGAAGGACAGGCCATGGCGGCAGACGCGACGGACGGCGGCTTCGGCACCTGCTGCAAGGAACTCCGCGAGGCGATGAGCGGCAACGAGTTCGAGCCGCTGATCACCGTCGGCGAGGACGGCGTGCTCTATTTGTCGGTCGGGCTCGTCGAGCTCGAGGATGAGGAGCCGGGCACCGTCGATCACCCCCTTTTCTACTGCCCGTTCTGCGGCAAGTCTCAGCAGACCCCCGAGGCCGTCAGCGCCAAGACCGCCGAGGCCGGCTGAGGACCTCGGCGATCTCAGGCCAAACTCGAGGAAGGCAATCGATGGCAGGCACGTTCAAGTTCGAGCTGGTGAGCCCCGAGAGGATCCTCCTCTCGGGCGACGCCGAAGAGGCCATGCTGCCCGGCACGGAGGGCGACATGACCGTGCTTCCGGGCCACGCGCCCCTCGTCACGAGCCTGCGCCCCGGCGTGCTCGACGTGATGATCGGCGGCACGAGGACACGCATCTTCGTAAAGCGCGGATTTGCCGAGATCGAGCCCGCCGGCGTCACGGTGCTCGCCGAGCGGGCGCTCGGCCTGGCCGACCTCGACGAGGACAAGATTTCGGCCGAGATCGAGATCGCCCAACGCGAACACGCCGAGGCCGTCGACGATCACGCTCGCTTCATGGCGAGCGAGGCCCTGAACTCGCTGACCAAGCTCAAGACGGCGCACTGGTAGGCCAAAGGGGCATCCAAGTGCCCGTCAGCGCTGACCGGTCTTCTCCAGCTGCTCGCGCGCCATGCGGCGCAGAAGCTGGCCGATGTTGGCGATGAGGCCTTGCTGGATGGCGAAGTAGATGCGCTCGCCCTTGAAGAGCTTCCTCCGGCGGTCCCACGGGAACAGCAGCACGACGTCGAACTCGACCGGCTGGCCGGTGGACGGCAAGCCCAGGAGGTCGCCGTGATGGATGCCGTTGAAATTGGCCTCCTCGACCACGCCCTGGGGGCCGATGAACACGTTCACGACCGAGAAGCAGTTCTCGGGGAAGCCGGCGAGGAAGCCCTCGTAGAACTCGGCCGCCCCCTCGTGGCCCTTCCACACCCGGCCGTTGTTCAGGATCGTATAGACGCAGTCGTCGGTTAACGTCGCGAGCAGGCCCGGAATGTCGGCGCGATGCTCGGCGGCGATGTGATCGAGCCAAAGCTGCTTGATCTGGTCGTATTCCCTGGCGTCGAAGGGGAGGCCGGTCTGGATATCGGCGCCGTCGTTGAAGGGAGGGAGGGTGCGGGGACGGGTCAGCATGCAGGACAAACTCACGCGTTTAGCGCCGGAGGCGCGTCGTGCGAAGACCGCCTATTACTCAGGATCGTGTCAAGTGGGCAAATTCGCCGACGACCGCTTGGTAAATCAGCCGTTTAAAGGGCACGATGACTTCGGTCAATTCCTCGACCGGCCGCCAGAGCCAGCGGTCGAACTCGGCCTTGCCGCCGTTGCGCGGGCGGATGTCGATCTCGCTGTCGTCGCCCCAGAACCGCATGGCGAACCAGCGCTGGCGCTGGCCTCGATACTTGCCCTTGAGGGCCACTCCGACGAGCTCGGGGGGAAGCTCATAGGTGAGCCAGCGCGGGAACTGGCCGACGATCTCGGCGCTCGTCACACCCGTCTCCTCGGCGAGCTCGCGGAAGGCCGCCTCCCGCGGCGTCTCGTCCTCGTCGATGCCGCCTTGCGGCATCTGCCAGATATAGGCCGACCGGCCGCCCGCCCACTTGGGAAGGCGCCGCCCGGTCCAGACGAGGCCGCCCCGGTTGATGAGCATGATCCCAACGCACGGCCGGTAGGGTAGGTTGCGCGGGGCGACGAGGGCGTCGGCGTTGGATCTCATCGATCCCTCAAATTGGTCGCAGATAAACGCAAGTAGGGGCGTGCGTTCTGGGTGCGTCTTCGAATCATCCTGTATCATACTGAAAATATTAGTCGTTTCCATGACTGTCCATCCGTGGTCGGAGAAAAAGCCGCGCGCTCAATGGTTTGGAGGCATCAGACGGGGCGTGCCAGGGGCTCAAAAGCGGCGACAACATCGGCATAGACGGCGCGTTTGAAGGGCACGATGAGGCCCACGCAGGTCTCCGATCGGCACCCACCGCCACGCATCGAACTCGACGGAGTGACCCGCGGCAGGCGTGAGGTTGACTTCGCCGTCGTCGCCCAAAAAGCGCAGCGCGAACCACTTTTGCCTTTGCCCGCGATAGCGGCCGCCCCACGCTTTGCCCTGTAGCTCGGGCGGCAGGTCGTAGGTGAGCCAGCCGGGCATCTCGCCGACGATGGTGACCGAGCGAATGCCGGTTTCCTCGTAGAGCTCGCGCAGGGCCGCGGCGCGGGCATCCTCGGTCTCGTCTATCCCGCCCTGGGGCATCTGCCACCAGGTGCCGCGACCTTCCGGCTCGCCGGGCCCGTCCGCCCGCCGCCCGACCCAGACCAGGCCGTCGCGGTTCAATACCATGAGCCCGACGCAGGGGCGGTAGCCGGACGGAGGTGAGGCCTTCGTCACTTGGTGGGCTGGACATGGGGCCTGCGGCAATTTGAAACAGGACGGGCGCCCGATGATAGGCGCCCGCCGACAGGGTTCAAACGGGGTCGAGCCGATCAATTGGGAACGGCCGCTCCCTTGTCCGGCGTGGTAGTCGACGGCGCCTGCTCCTGGGCCGGCTGCTTGGCGATGTTCGCCCCTGTTGCCGTCCCGCGCAGGAAGCTCAGCGCGTACTGGAGCTGAGTATCCTTCTCCGGCTCCTTGGGCACATAGGCCGACGATCCGGACTGCTCCTTCTCATCCTTTGTAGCCGCGGGGACGTCGGCGCCTTCGCCATCGGCCTGCCCCTCGGCGCCCTCCTTCTCCTCGCCCTTGAGGTGCCCGCGCAGGCTCGCCTCTCCGCGCGACTTCTCGGAGACCTTGCCCTTGAGATCGTCGGGCAGCTCCTCCTCGATGACGATGTCGGGATCGATGCCCTTGGCCTGAATGGAGCGGTTCGAGGGCGTGTAGTAGCGCGCCGTCGTGAGGCGGATCGCTCCGTTGGCGCCGAGCGGAATGATGGTCTGCACCGACCCCTTGCCGAACGAGCGCGTGCCGATCACGGTCGCGCGCTTGTGGTCCTGCAACGCGCCGGCGACGATCTCGGAGGCGGAAGCCGAGCCGCCATTGATCAGGATGACGACGGGCTTGCCTTCGGAGAGATCGCCCGGACGGGCCTGGGCCCGCTGCGTCTCCTCGTTGTTGCGGCCCTTCGTCAGGACGATCGCGCCGTGGTCGAGGAAATCGTCGGACACGGCTATGGCCTGATCGAGCAGGCCGCCGGGATTGTTGCGCAGATCGATGACGTAACCCTTGAGATTTGGACCTATCGACGCCTTGAGGCTCTCCATGGCCTTGACGAGGTTGGCGTGCGTCTGCTCGTTGAAGGTCGTGACCTTGATGTAGGCGATATCGCCCTCTTGGCGCGACTTCACGGCGTTGATGCGGATGATGTCGCGGACGATCTTCACGTCGAAGGGCTCGTCCTTGCCTTTGCGCACAATGGTGAGGGTAATGGGCGTATTGACGGGCCCGCGCATCTTCTCGACCGCCTGCTCGAGCGTGAGCCCGGAGATCTGCTCGTTGTCGAGATGCGTGATCAAATCGTTGGCGAGGACGCCCGCCTTCGACGCCGGCGTGTCATCGATCGGAGAGACGACCTTGACCACGCCATTCTCCATGGTCACCTCGATGCCAAGTCCGCCGAACTCGCCGCGCGTCTGGACTTGCATGTCGCGATAGTTCTTGGGGCTCATGTAGGAGGAGTGCGGGTCGAGAGCGGCCAGCATGCCGTTGATCGCCGATTCGATCAGCATCGAGTTCGTCTGGCTTTTCGACGTAGTCGGATCGGACCCGCTCGAAGACGTCGCCGAAGAGGTCGAGCTGGCGGTAGAGATCCGAATTCGGCGAGTTCGCCGAATACGTCCGCGAGACGTTAAGGACGGTCGTGGCTCCAGCCAGACCCGTCATCAAGAGAAACGTCCAGAACGCGAAATCGGTCTTGCGCATTATCCTTGCACCTTCTGATGTGCGTCGACCCACCAAGGGTCGGGGTCGATGGGTTGGCCGTCCTTGCGAAACTCGACATAGAGCACGGGCAGGCTAGATTTGGCGCTGCCGTCGCCAGTTGCAACGGGGGTCGCTTGGCTTGTTCCCTTGAGCCGAGGGCCGCTCATGGTGCCGACCGGCTCCGCAGTGAGGACGAACTGGCCGGGCTGAACGTCGATTTGGGACAGGCCGGCCACCAGGACATGATACCCGCCGCTTGCGTTGATGATCAAGAGCTGCCCGTAGCTGCGGAACTCGCCAGCGTAAACGATCCAGCCGTCGCAGGGCGAGATCACCTGTGCGCTCGCCCGCGTCTCGATTACGACGCCTTTGGAGGAAGCGCCATACTGGGTCTTTTCCCCATAGGATAGGACGCGGCGGCCCTGGGCCGGGAGGGGAAGGCGGCCCTTGGCGAGCTCGAAGGGCATGGCGGGCTTGATTCGCCCCGGGTTGCCGAGAACGAGCGAGGCCCCTCCGGGGGCGAGCTCGACGACGGACGGGTCCGAGGCCTTGGGCGGCGGCATCAGCGCGGCAACCTCCGTCGACTTCCCGGCCGAGCCCGTTAGATCGGCGCCGGGGGGCGCCGCGGGGAGGGCGGTAGCGGCGGGTGCCGTCGCGGGGGCGGCAGCGGCCAGCTCGCGCCTGCTTTCCTCCTCGTAGCTGCGCAGCGCCTCGCTCTTGGTCACCTGCTGGTCGAGCTTGGCGATGAGGTCATTGAGATCGTCGACGCTCTTCGAGAGCTCCGAGGCGGTGTTGCGGGCGTCCGTGAGCTCGGCTTGGCGCGCTCCCAGCGACTGCTTCTTGACCTCGAGCAGGCTCGCGAGCTTGGTGCGCATGTCGTTCAAGCGCGTCGTCTCGATCTTGAGCCGCTCACTCTCCTGGCGGCTCTCGGTCATCACGCGCATAAGGTCATCTAGCTTCTTGGCGAGCGCCAGCGCCTGGCCCTTCATCTCCGGGAAGGCTGCGGCGAGCAGCATGGCGCTTCGCACCATCTTGAGCGCATCCTCGCGCTTGGTGATCATCACGGGCGGGGGATTGCGGCCCATCCTCTGCAGTGCCGAGAGAAGCTTGGCGATCTCGCCGTAACGCGCGTTGAGCGAGCCTCGGAGCTTGGCCTCGTCGGCCCCAAGCTTCTCGAGACGCGTCTCGATGGCCGTCATTTGCGCCTCGCTCCGTTGCACGAGGGCTGCCGTCTCGACGAGACGCTTGTTGAGCTTCTCGCGCTCGGTGGCGATGTCGGCAACGGCGCGCTCGAGCTCGCGACTGCGGCTCTCGACCTTCTTGAGCTCGCCCTTGCGGCTCTCGAGAGTCTTCTCGATCTCGCTCGCATCCGGCGTCTTTGCGGTCTCCTCGCCGACAGCGGGACCGGTCGCCGCAACGAACAGCGCGACCGCCAAGCCTCGGGCCGGCGGGGCCAAAGTCAGGGAAAAACGTCGAGCTCCCCTCAATCCGTCAGTCCTTGCCGCCGAAGCGTCATCACCCCTCCCGCCTTACCCCGTCGCAATTGGATCGCCTGGCCCCCGCCGGCAGTTCTCTTAGGGGGACATAAATGCGGCAATTCTAGTGGAGCGTCTCTTACCAAAGCCCCTCCAGCATCCGATGTAGAGGCTTGGCCTTGTGACAGGCGCTCGCTCTTGGCGTTTGCCGCAGCACCGCCAAGGCTTTATGGTCTCCCTTGCACTCCAAGAGGTGGTTCGCAATGCACACCTTGCTTTACCACGCGACAACGATCGCCGTCGCCGCCGTCTTCGTCGTGCTGCTTCTCGGCCTGTGGACCATGGCTCGAGGCAAGAGCCCGAACTTGAGCCAGAAGCTCATGCGTTGGCGCGTCGGGCTGCAATTCCTCGCGATCCTCATCATCGTGGCGTACGCTGTGCTCCAGCACTAGAAAATCAGGGGCATGACGCGGGGGGCGCGGCACGGGAATGGTGAAGCTCAACAAGATCTATACGCGGACGGGCGATGCCGGGACGACCGGACTCGGCACGGGCGAGCGCGTCGCCAAGCACTCCCAGCGCATCGCCGCCTACGGGACGGTCGACGAGACGAATGCGGCGATCGGCTTGGCCCGCGCGCATCTCGCCGGCAATCCGGGCCTCGATGCCAAGCTCAGGCGCGTGCAGAACGATCTCTTCGATCTTGGCGCCGATCTTTGTATCCCGGCCCCTGCCGGGAAGTCCGAGACTGAGGCCTTGCGCGTGACGGACGATCAGGTGGCCCGGCTCGAAGCCGAGATCGACGAAATGAACGGCGAGCTCAAGCCTCTGAATTCGTTTGTTCTTCCCGGCGGCTCCAGCGCCGCGGCGGCACTCCACCTGGCGCGCACGATCTGCCGGCGCGCCGAACGGGAGATGGTGGCCCTCTCGCAAATGCCTTCCGAGCCGGTGAGCGCCTCCGCGCTCAAGTACGTCAACCGGCTCTCCGACTTTCTGTTTGTCGCAAGCCGCTATGTGAACGACCGGGGCCGCAGCGACGTGCTCTGGGTCCCGGGTCAGAACCGATAGCGGCATCTCTCAACCAGCGGATCGAGCTAAGGACGGGCCCCACATGTTCTATCCACTCCACGACGAGAACGCCTTGAAATCGATCCGTTTTCAGTACGTCACCCTTGGCCTCATCGTGGTCAACGTCATCGTCTATCTGCTCGAGGTCTCGGGCATGGAGGACGCCGCCATCGCGTCGTTCGCTCTCGTCCCCAAGGAGCTGTTCGATACGAGCCTCTTGCCGGTCGAAGCACCCGACGTGCTCAAGGCGCCCTCGCCGGTGCCCGAGCGACTGACGCTCCTCACCTACATGTTCTTTCACGGCGATCTTCTGCATCTCGGCGGCAACATGCTGTTTCTGTGGGTGTTCGGCGACAATGTCGAAGACGCGATGGGCCACTTGAGATTCCTGTTCTTCTACCTGGCTTGCGGGATTTTTGCGGGCCTCTTCCACGCGCTCATCGCGCCGACCTCGGAAAGCCCCCTCATCGGGGCCTCCGGCGCGGTATCGGGCGTCATCGCCGCCTACATCATGCTCCATCCCCGCGTCCGGGTCTGGGTGCTGGCGCTCAAGGCGATCCCGCTCAGGATCTCGGCCGCCTTTGCCCTCGGCCTCTGGATTCTGATCCAGGTCGTGATGGTGCTCCTGCCACAGGTCGGGCCCATCGCCTGGTGGGCGCATATCGGCGGACTGATAGCAGGGGCGGTGCTCGTGCTGTTCCTGAGGCGCCCCGGAGTGCCCTTGTTCGACAAGGGGCTTGGTGCCGCCTGAAGGCCTCCGGCCCTGGTGGGCGGCGCATGTGTCGTCTTTACCAACTTATCGACCCCATTGTTGCGCATCGCATTGACTTGCCCGTAAGCCCCTCGTAGTTTTGCCTTTCGCAACTGCGAAGGGCCGGCGGGCGGCAGCCGGTTTGATGCTTTGCGCCCAAGGGCGGCGCAGGCGTTCGCGCTGCACAACAAGAAGCCTCACCAGGCGACAGGAAAAATAAGAAAAGCTGTTGGGGAATGCTTCGGGCATGAAAATTCTGGTCGCGGTCAAGCGTGTCGTCGACTTCGCCGTCAAGATCCGGGTCAAGGCCGACGGATCGGGGATCGAGCTGGCCAACGTCAAGATGTCGATGAACCCCTTCGACGAGATTGCCGTCGAGGAAGCTGTTCGCATCAAGGAGAAGGGCGGGGCGAGCGAGGTCGTGGCCGTCTCGGTCGGACCGGTCAAGTGTCAGGAGACCATTCGCACCGCGCTCGCGATCGGCGCGGACCGCGGCATCCACGTCGAGATCCCCGAAACCGCGACCGTCGAGCCGCTCGCGGTCGCGAAAATCCTCAAAGCCCTCGTTGCCGCCGAAGGGGCGGACCTCGTCATCCTCGGCAAGCAAGCCATCGACGACGACTGCAACCAGACGGGACAAATGCTTGCGGCGCTCCTGGGTTGGAGCCAGGGGACGTTCGCCTCGAAAGTGGTGCCGGAAGAGGGAAGCGTGACGGTGACGCGCGAGGTCGACGGCGGCCTCGAGACGGTGAAGCTCAAGCTGCCGGCGATCGTGACGACCGATCTGCGCTTGAACGAGCCACGCTATCCCTCGCTGCCCAATATCATGAAGGCGAAGAAGAAGCCCCTCGACGTGAAGAAGCCGGAAGATCTCGGCGTCGATATCAAGCCCCGGCTCGAGGTGGTGAAAACGTCCGAGCCTCCGGTGCGCAAATCCGGAGTGAAGGTCGCCGACGTGGCCGAGCTCGTGCGGCGGCTCAAGACCGAGGCTGGAGTGATCTGATGGCGCTCCTCCTCATCGCCGAGGTCCAGAACGGTGCGCTCGGCGGAGCGACCGCCAAGGCTTTGTCTGCGGCCCAGGCGATCGACGGCGACATTCACGTCCTTGTCGCCGGTCACAACTGCCGCGCGGCGGCCGAGGCCGCCGCCAAGCTCGGCGGGGTCGCGAAAGTGCTCCTCGCCGACGCGCCGCACCTCGGCAATGGATTGGCCGAGGAGGCCGCAGCCCTCATCGTCGAGCTCATGAAGGACTATTCGGTCGCGGTAGCGCCCGCGACCGCATTCGGAAAGAACGTCATGCCGCGCGTGGCGGCGCTCCTCGACGTGATGCAGATCTCGGATATCATCAAGGTCGTTGCGCCGGACACGTTCGAGCGGCCGATTTACGCCGGCAACGCCGTGCAGACGGTGAAGTCCGGAGAGGCCAAGAAGATCATCACGGTGCGTACCGCGGCATTCCCCGCCGCCGGCGAGGGGGGCAGCGCCCCCGTGGCCGACATTTCCGTGCCGGCGCCGGTCGGCCTCTCCTCGTTCGTCTCCGCCGAGCTCACGAAATCGGACCGGCCCGATTTGACGGCGGCGCGCATCGTCATCTCGGGCGGGCGCGGCATGGCCAGCGGCGAGAACTTCAAGAAGTACATCGAGCCCGTTGCCGACAAGCTCGGCGCGGCGATGGGCGCCTCGCGCGCAGCTGTCGATGCGGGCTTCGTGCCCAACGATCTCCAGGTGGGTCAGACCGGCAAGGTGGTGGCGCCGGAGCTCTACGTTGCGGTCGGCATCTCGGGCGCCATTCAACACCTGGCCGGCATGAAGGATTCCAAGATCATCGTGGCAATCAACAAGGACGCCGACGCACCGATCTTCCAGGTGGCCGACTACGGCCTCGTGGCCGATCTGTTTCAGGCTCTGCCCGAGCTCGAGGCCGAGCTCGCGAAAGCAAGCCAGTAGTGTAGCGGGCGCGGCTCCCGGACGAGAAGGACATTCGACATGGACGTGGCGGTAAAAGCGGCAGGCAGGACCAAGGCGGAGGCGAAACCTGTCCCCAGTATCAAGGCCGTGGGGGTAATCGGCGCCGGGCAGATGGGATCTGGCATCGCGCACGTGATCGCGCTCGGCGGCTACGACGTGCTCCTCAACGACCTCAAGAAGGAGACGGTTGAGAAGTCCCTCCTCACCATCGAGAAGAACATGAACCGCCAGGTCGGCAAGGGCATGATCAAGGATGCCGACATGAAGACGGCGTTGAAGCGGATCAAGTTCGCGCCGAACCTCGAGGTGCTCAGCGATTGCGACATGGTGATCGAGGCCGCGACCGAGGACGAGCAGATCAAGCGTAAGATCTTCGCCGACCTCTGTCCCAAGCTCAAGAAGGCGGCCCTGGTCGCGACCAACACTTCCTCGATCTCGATCACGCGGCTCGCCGCGACGACGGACCGGCCCGAGCACTTCATCGGCATGCACTTCATGAATCCGGTGCCTCTCATGGAGCTCGTCGAGCTCATCCGCGGCATCGCGACCGAGGACGACATGTTCGCGACCGCGCGAACGTTCGTCGAAAGCCTCGGCAAGATTCCGGCGGTCTCCGAGGACTTCCCCGCCTTCATCGTCAACCGCATTCTGCTGCCGATGATCAACGAGGCCGTCTATACGCTCTACGAGGGGGTCGGCACGGTCGAGATGATCGACAAGGCCATGCGGCTCGGCGCCCATCACCCGATGGGCCCCCTCGAGCTAGCCGACTTCATCGGCCTCGACACCTGCCTTGCCGTGATGCAGGTCCTCTACGAGGGGCTGTCGGACTCGAAGTACAGGCCCTGTCCGCTGCTCGTGAAGTACGTCGAGGCCGGCTGGCTCGGGCGCAAGACGCAGCGCGGCTTCTACGACTACCGGGGCGAGAAGCCGGTCCCGACGCGCTGAGCTGGGCAACTTAGAATCTGTGCGAAGGGCGGCCGATGGGCCGCCCATTTTGCATCTGCGTCGAAGCAAGGCGCGTCAGGCTGCGGCGGGAATCATCCCGGGTGCCGTGGCACCCCAGCAGGGCAAGGCCGAGAGGCGCGCAAACCACCGATTGATGTTGGCGTAGGGCGCAACGGGAAGGCTCGCTTCAAAGGCATAGAAGAGGTACGAGCCGACGGTGAAATCGGCCAGTGTCGGCGTGTCGCCGACGAGCCAGTCGCGAGCCTCGAGGTGCGCGTCGAGAACGCGAGCCTCCTTGTGAAAAGCCTCCGTCGCTCGAGCGACGAGCGCCGGATCGGGCGCGCCGAGATTGAATAGGCCCTTGACGAGGTTCTGGAATATCAGAGGCACGCAGGCGTCGCTGCCCCAGTGAGCGCTCTGCCAATTCTGCCAGCGCATGATATCGGCGCGCGTTCGGGCATCATCGGGCCACAGCGAGCTCGTCTTCTTGCCGCCTAGATACTGCATGATCGCATCCGACTCCCACAAAACGAAATCGTCATCGACGAGCGTCGGCGTGCGCCCGGTGGGATTGAGGGCCAGATACGAGGGGCGCTTGTTTTCACCCTTGGCAAGATCCAGCTCCTCGAAATCGAGCGCAATGCCGAGGTGC
Organism: uncultured Alphaproteobacteria bacterium; assembly: GCA_963840415.1. Lineage (GTDB taxonomy): Bacteria > Pseudomonadota > Alphaproteobacteria > Rhizobiales > Hyphomicrobiaceae > Hyphomicrobium_C. The sequence continues at coordinate 142,044 of CAWIYX010000018.1, forward strand.
TCGGCGAGCGCGCGGACCTTCCACGTCCGTGGCGAGCCGGAAATTCCATAGAGTTTCATGAGGGCTCTCCTTGTTTGAATAATCGCGCTAGGGTTTGAGGTCGACAGCCGCCCGGTAGCTGCCGTCCATGTAGAATGGCACCGACACGTGCTCGTGCGCGACGCGCCACCGATCGTCATGCTTGCGGAAGCAGACCGTCACGCGCACCCAGACGTCGGTATCTTCCCCGTTGGTCCTCTTACCGGTGATGTGGTTGAGGCAGGTGGCGAAGGCGACGCTCCGGCCCGCCGTGACGTTGATCTCGTGCATCTCGGTGCCGACGGGGCCTACGAACGAGGAGAACCAACTCTCGAGGCCGTCGCGATAGGCCTTGAGCCCCCGGTAGGCCAGGGGCGGCGGAAGATCGAACAGCAAAAGATCCTCGGCGTAGTCTGCTGTCGCCGCCGCGGCGTCCTTGCGCCGGACGGCACTCGACCATCCGGCCATCATCCTGCGAATTTCGGCTTCGTCGGAGGTCGGGCTCTGCTCCATTTTCATCGCTCTCTCCATTCTCGCCGGCATGCGATCGGCGTCGTTCAAGCGAGCGCGCGCTCGAGCTTGTCGAGGGTGCCGGTCCAGCCGCTCCGGTGGTCGTCGCGTGCCTTCTCGTCGAAGAACTGCTCATGGATCAGCGTCAGCAGGGCACCGTCGCCGTCCGGCTTGATGAGGCTCGTGACGAGCGATTCACGCTCGGGCGTCGTGCGCCACGCCCAGGTGAAGACAAGCTTCTCATCCGGCACGACTTCGCGATAGACGCCGCTCACGTCGTGGACCTCGCCGTTGTTCTCGCGCATGACGACGCGGAATTGGCCGCCAACGCGCGGATCGGATTCGGCTCTTTCCGTCACACACTGGGACGGCGCGAACCACCGCATCATCGCCTTCGGCTCGGTCCAGGCTTGGAAGACCTTCGCTGGCGTCGCGTTGAGGCGGCGTTTGAGGGTGAGGCTGGGCTTTGCGGCGACGTCGGACTTGGGAGCGTAAGCGGGCTTGGCTGACATGGTGCTTCCTCCACAAATGCGGCAAGGCGATCGAGCTGATCGGACCAGAAGCGCTGGTAGCGGTTGAGCCAGCTCATGGCTTGCTCCATGGGCGCGGCCGTCAGTCGGCAGGTCACGGTGCGGCCGGTCTTGGCGCGGGTGATCAGACCTGCGTCGTTGAGCACATCGAGATGCTTCATGATCGCCGGCAGCGACATCGAGAACGGCTGCGCAAGCTCGCTCACCGAGGCGCTTTCGCGGGCGCCGAGCTCGGCGAGCAGTGCGCGTCGCGTCGGGTCCGCCAGTGCGGCGAAGGTTCGGTCCAGGCTCGGCGTATTATAGTTTACCATGTGGTTAAGTATTGGCCGCTCAGCATCGAATGTCAAGCCCCACCGGTGGCTGGCGCGCCGATCGTCGCTACGGGTAGCTTTTCTGCGGAGAATCTAGACGGAAGGCGGAGACGGATGTCTGACAATGGGAAGGTTGCGCTCGTCACCGGCGCCGGCATCGGCCGCGCTGGCCTGCCGCTCGAGGCCAACGTGCATGACGTTGATGGCGACGAAGATGCCGCTCATCGGCCGCGGGTGATGCCGATCGCGTCCACCTAGTGCTTGGCAGTTCCGAAGGGGCTAGCCGCGCAGCCGCGTGCGGACGATACGCGGGAACTCGTCGTCGGGGTGAGCGCCATAGCCCTGATCGCGCCCCTCGGCGACGTGCTGGCGGCCTTCGTCGAGGTTCGCATAGCGATCCTGCGCCGGTGGCTGGCGGTATTGAGGCGCGCTTGCGGCGGGGGCGCCGGGGTCGGCCGATGGCGCAACGCGCGGGCCCGGCGGGGAGCCGCCGCCGAACCAGGCATCGATGAGATCGATCTCCTGGGCCGAGAGGCTGAGCCCCTGGGCGCGGCAGCGCGCGACGACGAAATTGCGGAAGCGGCTGGCGAACAGGCTCGCGGAGACCCCCTGCTCGAACCAGGGGTCGACCTCGCTCACGACCTCGAGCACGAAGCGCACGTCGTCGCGGCGCAGCTCGAGGCCCATCTCGCGGGCGCGGCCGGCGATGTTGGCGAGCGTCTGCGCTCCGGCCAGATTGTTGGTGGCGATCTCCTCGGCCATCACCTCGAACAGTACCCGATACTCCGGCGGCGAAAGGGGCGGGGCCTGGCACGCCTCGTGAATACGGGCGATCGATTGCTGGATCGCGGTTGCCGTCGTACCCGCCAGCGGATCGGACGCCTGCGGGGCGCGCAGCTGCGGCGCGGGATCGCGGGCGATAGGCGGGCGCGGAGCGCGTGGAGAAACGTATCCGGCGCCGTAGGAGCTGTCGGCTTGAGGGGCAGGCCGCTCCGGAGCGGCCGGCGTGCTTCTCGGGGCGCCGAGAGACGGTCCCGCCGGCGAAGCGAGCGGCGGCCTCGTCTCGGCGCGGGCGCTGTTGGGTGCGGCGGGTACCCCAGCCTGATAGTCCCGCGTGGGCTCAGGCCGCGCATCATAACGGGGCTCGCGCGTCTCCAAGCGCCGATCGTGAGGCTCACTCCGTGGCTCGCGCACATCCGTGCGCGGGGCGGGCTCGGCGGTGATTTGGCGGCTTGCATCATAGACGACGAACGGGGCTTGGTCGGAGAGGCGCACGTCGCTCGGCAGCCCCTTGACCAGGAGATCGCGGAAGCTGCCGGCCCCGCCCCAGGCCGATCCGACCGTCCTGTCGTGCCCCAAGGCGCGTACGGCCCGATCGGCGAGAACTTCGAGCGGCACGGGCTGGATGGCGGCCCGAACGGCGCTCACGACAGAGGCGACAATCTCGCGGCGCATAACCTCGATCTCCGCCGAGCTCGGACCTAGGCTCGCCGGAGCAGCCGTGTCGGTCTCTCCCGGCAGCCGTCCTTCGAGCAGCAGCGCGACGAGCGTCGCCTCGCGCACCTCCCCGTCGCTAATCGCGGTGTAAGGCGCGGCCGTATGGTCGTTGGCGTACACGACGGTGCGCCGCGCGTGTGCGCGCAGGCGATGCAGGACGGGGGTGAAGTCCGCATCGCTCGACAGGATGATGAACTCGTCGAAGTAGGTGTCGTGATTGAGGAGATCGCGGATATCCATCACGATGCGGATGTCGGCGGAATTCTTGAGCTGGGAGGTGAGCGGGGGGCAGTCGATCGAACTCGAACCCGGCGCGCTGGAAATGATGGCGCACGAACGGGAACGAGCTCATGTCGGTCGAGTTGTCGTTGGCATTACGGCGCGGAACCGGATTTCCGTAGCAGCGATTGAGCACAATGCGCCGCGGCCCGGCAAAGGAGCCGCTGCCGGCCGGCGTTATCAGCCTCCCGGTCTCGATCTCCTTCAGCCACAGGGCGCTGTCCTTGGCGAACCGGCGCGCCGCTTCCTCGTTCTTGCGTTTGAGCGACAGATAGATGTTGTCGTAATCGACGAACACCGTGCTCAGAAGTGGTCCAGTTGACTGGGCCTTCATATTCGCCAACCCCCGCTAGCCACATACTTTTTTCCAGATTCCACTCTTGATGAGTTGGCACCGGCGAGCAAGCGCATGTCCGACCCGGCGCTAGACCAACTTAGAATTCCTTTTTGATTCAGGGCATTGCGTACAATGATCTCTGCAACATAACAGTGGAAAACGGATCGGCCGCCTCGCGGAATTCGCGCGAGGCTGCTTGATTCGAGCTTCAGGGGGACCGGGGAGAAAAGCCGGGCGGCGCAAGCTCGAAGCCGGCGAAGAGAAAGCCCGGCGCGACCGTGCAGCCGACGAGCGTCCACTCCCCGCTGCTCCTCGCCCGCTGCCAGTGCCCGGCGGGCACGACGTGCTGCGGGCGCGCCCCATTCGCGAGGTCGGAGCCGAGGCTGATCGTCTCGAGCGCTCCTTCGGGAGGCGCGACCTCGAGCTCGAGGTCTGCTCCCGCGTACCAGTGCCAGACCTCGGCTGCGTCGACGCGATGCCAGCGGGAGACTTCCCCCGCAGCCAGCAGGAAATAGATGGCGGTCGAGGCTGCCCGGCCTGCAACGGCAGCCGGATCGCGGAACGTCTCGCGGAAATGCCCGCCCTCGGGGTGGGGCTTAAGACCGAGCAGCGCAATCACCGCCGTGGCATCGAGGTCTTCCTGCTTCCTGCTCACGCTCTGTTCTTCCGCTCGCGCATTTCGCCGAAAACCCGCCAGTCGGCCGCGGCCGGCATTCCGAGGTGAATACGGATCGCCGAGCTGTGAGGGCGCAGGAAAACGTTCGTGTCGAGCTCGAGAGAGAGCCGGGTCGGCAGCGTCGGCTTGCCTTGGGCGCGTAGCTCCTCAACTTCGCGGGCGCGCTTGGCGAGCGCGGCATTTTCGGGCTCGATCGTGAGCCCGAATTTTGCGTTGGCTAGCGTGTACTCGTGGCCGCAGTAGAACTCGGTGTCGCGCGGCAGATCCTTGAGCTTTTTCAAAGACGCCCACATCATCTCGTGGTTGCCCTCGAGCACGCGCCCGCAGCCCATGGCAAACAGCGTGTCGCCGACGAAGGCGATGCGGCGCTCCGGTATCCAATAGCTGACGTGGCCGATGGTGTGTCCCGGCGTGTCGAGCACGCGAACAGTCTCGCCGCCGAAGAGGACCGTATCGCCTTCTTGGACCGGCCGATCGAGAGCCGGTATGCGGGCGGCTTCAGCCTTGGGCCCGATGACCGTGCAGTTCGTTTTGCGCTTCAGCTCGAGGTTGCCCGCCGTATGGTCGGCATGGTGGTGCGTCGCAAGTATGTGGGTGAGCTGCCAGCCCTTCTCGCCGAGCGCGCGCATGACGGCTTCGGCGTCGGGCGCGTCGATCGAGGCTGTCTCGCCCGTTCGCTCGTTATGGATGAGAACGCCATAATTGTCCTTGAGGCAGGGAAACTGATGGATGGCGAGCTGGCTCATGGTCCCGTGACGATTGGCGCGAGGTGCTTGACTGCCGTGACGCGCGAATTGGAGCCTAACCGCCGCACCTTGCCATTTCAATGCGATGCGGGGAAAAGCACACGTGGATCGCGGCTGGCGCTGAGCGCGGTTTGCGGGCAAGGTTATTCAAGTCATGCAGCTCGATGTCGCTGACCTGAGAGACTTCTACGCGACGCCCCTCGGGCAGGTCGTGCGCCGCCTGCTCGGCCAGCGCATCCGGACCCGCTGGCGCGGCCGCATTCCGGGCACGATGATCGGTCTCGGCTTCGCAACTCCCTACCTCGGTGCCTACCGCGGCGAGGCGACAAGCGTCGGCGCGCTCATGCCTGCCGGGCAAGGCGCGCTGGTGTGGCCGACGAACGGCCGCACGCTCTCGACGCTCGTCGACGAGGAGCAGCTCCCTCTCGGCGACAATTCCGTCGCGCGCCTGCTGGTCGTGCATTGTCTAGAGGTTGCGGGGCGGCCGGCACCGCTGTTGAGAGAGCTCTGGCGTGTGCTCGCGCCCGAGGGTCGGCTCATGATCGTGGTCCCCAACCGGCGCGGCGTATGGGCAAGGCTCGATACGACGCCCTTCGGCACCGGGCGCCCCTACAGCCGCTCTCAGCTCGAGAGCCTGCTTACGCAGGCGCTTTTCACGCCCATTGACTGGGCCAGCGCGCTGTTCCTGCCGCCGTTCGACCAGCGCCTTTGCCTGCGCTCCTCCGTTGCATGGGAGCGAGTCGGCTCGCGTCTGTGGCCGGTCTTCGGCGGCGTGATCATCGTCGAAGCGAGGAAAGAGCTCGTAGCCCCGGTCGGCAAGGCGGCAAGGCGGCGGGTGGTGCCCGAGCTCATCACCGTGCGCTAAGTCAGCGCTCCGCCTTCGACTTCCGCCTCAAGAGAAACACCGCCTTCTCGCCGAGCAGGTTCTGCAGCGACAAGGACGCCTTGATCCGCAGGCGCTCGCCGGCGCTGTTGAAGGCGACCGCGTCCTCGACCTCGGCGTCGACGAGGCTGACAAGGTCGACGAAGTCCTTGATCGTGCAGAGATGGGCGTCGGGGGTCGCATACCACGGCTCGGGCAGGTTCTCGGTCATCGGCATGCGCCCCGTAAGGAGAAGCTGGGCGCGGATGCGCCAATGGCCGAAATTCGGAAACGAGACGATGGCGCGCCGGCCGATACGCAACAGGTTCTCGAGCACCGTCTTCGGATGGCGTGTGGCCTGCACAGTGAGCGAGAGAATGGCGTAGTCGAACGCCTGGTCCGGGTAGTCGGCTAGGTCGCGATCGGCATCGCCCTGGATGACGGAAAGGCCGTGCGTCACGCAGGCGTTGACCTTCTCCCGCGACAGCTCGACGCCGCGCCCGTCGACGCCTTTCGTATCGGAGAGGAGGCGGAGGAGTGCGCCGTCGCCGCAGCCCACGTCGATCACGCGCGAGCCCGGCTCCACCATCTCGGCGATGAGGAGGTGATCGGCGCGCTGGCCGCCCGCGGGGGCGGCGAAATCTTTTTGCATCATCTTTTGCATCAGGCGTGCCCTACCCTGGGCTCCAATCCGCGCTTCTCCGCCGCCGCGTTGAGGAAGCCGCGCACGGTCGCGAAGAACTCCGGCTCGTCGAGAAGAAACGCGTCGTGGCCCTTGTCGCTCTCGATCTCGACGAACGACACGTTGGCCGCCACCGCATTGAGCGCCTTCACGATGTCCTTGCTGTCGCGGGTCGGGTAGAGCCAGTCGCTCGTGAAGGAGACGACGCAGAACTGGGTCTTGGTGCCGCGGAAGGCGTTGGCGAGCTTGCCCCCGTGCGCCGCCTCGAGATCGAAGTAGTCCATCGAGCGCGTGATGTAGAGATAGCTGTTGGCGTCGAACCGGTCGACGAAGGTCGAGCCCTGGTGGCGCAGATAGCTCTCGATCTTGAAGTCGGCGTCGAACGAGAACGAGCGCGAGGAACGGTCGTGCAGGTTGCGGCCGAACTTGTCCTCGAGCGCCTTCTCGGAAAGATAGGTGATGTGGGCTGCCATGCGTGCCACCGCGAGCCCGTTCTTCGGCACGAGCCCGTGCGCGTAGTAGTTGCCGCCGCGCCAGTCCGGGTCGGCCATGACCGCCTGGCGGCCGACCTCGTGAAAGGCGATGTTCTGCGCCGAATGCCAGGGCGCGGTGGCGATCGGAATGGCGGTGAAGACCCGCTGCTTCTGGCGCGCCGCCCATTCGAGCACCTGCATGCCCCCCATCGAGCCGCCGATCACCGAGAACAGCTGATCGATGCCAAGGTGGTCGATGAGGCGCACCTGGGCGTCCACCATGTCGCCGATGGTGGTGACGGGGAAGTCGAGGCCGAAGGGCTTGCCCGTCTTCGGATTGCGCGAGGCGGGGCCCGTCGAGCCCATGCATCCGCCGAGGATGTTGGCGCAGATCACGAAGAAGCGGCTCGTGTCGACGGGCTTCCCCGGCCCGACCAGCGTCTCCCACCAGCCGGGCTTGCCGGTCACGGGATGCACGTTGGCGACGTGCTGGTCGCCGGTCAGCGCATGGCAGATCAGAATGGCGTTCGACTTGGAGGAGTTGAGCGTCCCGTAGGTTTGATAGGCCACGTCGAAGGGTGACAGCACCTGATCGCACTCGAGCTTCAAGGGCTCGTTTTCTGGGAACCGCACGATCTTGCTCGAAGGGCAATGGACCTCCGAGTAGCGCGGATCGAGCGCCTTGGAGTTGGCGGTCCAGCTCTCGAGTGTCGCCGGAGGAATGGCGGCCATGGCTTCGCGCTCCTTGCCCCACCCCCTGCATCGGGGCGAATAAAAAACCCGGCTCGGCCGCCCTGCCTCGAAGCCGGGCCCATCCGATCACCGGGTGCGCGCGGCCTGTTTAGCGATTTGTTTAACGTGGTTGCAAGCCGGCCGGCCAAATCACCACGGAGGTCGCGCCTTCCATATCGTCCGCGAGCCGTCCCGGTCAAGGGAGAGGAGCGCCCAACCAGGCCGCCGGCGCCGATGCAATGGCCCCTTTACCTTTGCGTTCCGGAGTGGGCCTCGGTATCACTTGCCGCGCCGAAATCCGGCTCTGCGACGAATTTATGACAATCGAGCAGCGCCGGCCAATGAATTGGGATTTGGAACCGACAGATGGTTCAAGCCGTCCTCAAGCCGCGCCCTGGCGTCCTCGACATCGAAACCTATGTTCCGGGCGAGAGCACGGTGGCGGGCGGCGTCGCGCCGATCAAGCTCTCGTCGAACGAGACGCCGCTCGGGCCAAGCCCCAAGGCCGTCGCCGCCTATCGCGACGCCGCGGGCCAACTCGAGCGCTACCCCGATGGGGAAGCCCGCGCGCTGAAGCGCGCGATCGGCCAACGCTATGGGCTCGATCCCGGTCGCATCGTCTGCGGGGCCGGATCGGACGAGATCATCAGCCTGCTCGCTCATGCCTACATCGGCCCGGGCGATGAAGGGATCTTCACCGAGCATGGCTTTCTTCTCTACCGCATCGTCGTGCTCGCGGCCGGCGGCGTGCCGGTCGTCGCGCCGGAGAAGAACCTGACCGCCGACGTCGACGCGATCCTCGCCAAGGTCGGGCCGAGGACCAAGGCCGTGTTCCTTGCCAATCCCAACAACCCGACCGGGACCTACATTCCGATCGACGAGGTGCGCCGGCTGCGCGAGGGGCTGCCCGGCCACGTCCTCCTCGTCCTCGATGCCGCTTACGCCGAGTACGTGCGCCGCAACGACTACGAGGCCGGCCTCGAGCTCGTGGCAACGACGGCCAACACCGTCATGACGCGCACGTTCTCGAAGATCTACGGGCTTGCCGGCCTGCGCATCGGCTGGGCCTACTGCCCAGAGACGATCGCCGACGCGGTCAACCGCATTCGCGGGCCGTTCAACCTGTCGACCCCGGCAATCGTGGCCGGGTCCGCCGCGATCGAGGACCGCGCGCACGAGGAAGCTGCTGTGGTCCACAACGAGCGCTGGTTGCCGTGGCTCGCCGCTGAGATCGAGAAGCTCGGGCTTGCCGTGACGCCGAGCGCCGCCAACTTCCTGCTCGTGCATTTTCCCGCCGGGGAGGCGAGGGGCGCGGCCGCGTGCGATTCCTTCCTCAAGAGCCGCGCCATCATCGTCCGCAAGGTCGGCGCCTACGGCTTTCCGAATGCGCTCCGCATCACCGTCGGAACGGAGGAGGAGAACCGCAAGGTCGGCTCCGCGCTCGCCGCATTCATGGGAGGGGCCGCGCGATGACGGCACCGATGTTCGAGCGCGTCGCGCTGATCGGCATCGGCCTCATCGGCTCCTCGATCAGCCACGCGTGCCGCCGCGCCGGCCTTGCGCGCTCGATCGTCGGCTCGGCCCGGACGCCGGCGACGGTCGAGACCGCCAAGAGGCTCGGTCTCATCGACGCGGGCTATGGCAGCGCGCGCGAAGCGGCGGAGGGCGCCGATCTCGTCATCCTGTGCGCCCCCATCGGCGTCTGCGGCGCGCTCGCCGCCGAGATCGAGCCCGCCCTGCGGCCCGGCGCCATCCTCACCGACGTGGGCTCGGTCAAGGGCGCGATCGTGCGCGACGTGGCGCCCCACGTGCCGAGCGGCGTGCATTTCATTCCCGGGCATCCGATTGCCGGCACCGAGCAGTCGGGGCCGGAGGCGGGCTTTGCCGAGCTGTTCGACGGCCGCTGGTGCATCCTGACGCCGGTGCCAGGCTCGGACCCGGCCGCGGTCGAGGAACTATCCGCGTTCTGGAAGGCGCTCGGGTCCAAGGTCGAGATCATGACGCCCGAGCACCACGATCTCGTGCTCGCCATAACGAGCCACGTGCCCCACCTCATTGCCTACAATATCGTCAACACGGCCGCGCACCTCGCGCGCGTGACCGACAGCGAGGTCATCAAGTTCTCGGCCGGCGGATTTCGCGATTTCACGCGCATCGCCGCCTCCGATCCCACCATGTGGCGCGACGTATTCCTCAACAACAAGGAGGCGGTGCTCGAGATGCTGGGCCGCTTCACCGAGGATCTCACCGAGCTGCAGCGCGCCATACGCTACGGCGATGGCGAGACCCTGTTCCGGCTGTTCGGCGACGCGCGGGAAATCCGCCGCGGCATCATTCAGGCAGGCCAAGACACCGCGGCCCCGGATTTCGGGCGGGGGAAGGCAGCGATCCAGCCCGAAAGCAAGCCGTCGGCGGCAAAGGCCGGGAGCTGACGTGGGACCTGCGAGCACGACCGACCACACGAGCGATCTCTGGGTGTTCGCCTACGGCTCACTCATGTGGCGGCCCGGATTTTCCTATTGCGAGGCCCATCACGCCTCTCTCGCCGGCTATCATCGGGCGTTCTGCATCTATTCGATCCACTACCGCGGCTCCCTCGCGAGGCCCGGCCTCGTGCTCGGTCTTGATAGCGGCGGGGCCTGCGAGGGGCTCGCGTTCCGCGTCGCGGCGGATAAGGCGGCGGAGGTGCTCGCCTATCTGCGCCACCGCGAGCTCGTCTACGACGTCTATCGCGAGGTCAGGGTGCCGGTGACGCTCCACGTCGCCGGGCATCCCTTGGTGCGTGCGGTGACCTACGTTGCAGAGCGGGCGCATCAAGCCTATGCGCGCGCGCTGAGCGAGACCGAGCAAGCCCATCTCATCCGCGGAGCGCGAGGCTCGGCCGGCGCCAACGTCGACTACCTCGCCAACACACTCGCCCATTTGGCCGAGCTCGGCATTCGCGAGCGCGCGCTGGAACGGCTGAGAGCGCGAATAGGCGCCGTGGCCGTACGTGAGGGAAGAGACGGGGCGTCGCGGCCGTCCGCGATTGCGCTCGCGAAGGCATGGTCTCGCAGGGCTGCCGCCGCGCCGAGGATGGCGCGGGATCAGCGGTCGCGGTTCAGGTACCGGAGGAGCTTGGTCCGCTGAGAGGCGTCAGTGCCGCGTCTCGGAGACGCAGGCCTCGCCGTACGCCGGCGGGGTGACCTGGCCCGAGCGCAGGTCGAGCTCGACCATCAGGCTCTGCTTGGGCGAGCCGGCCAGAAGATGGACGTGGACCTCGTTGGCACCGAGGTTGGCGCCCACATGACGCAATTGCGCGAGATTGAGGGACGGCGCCGCGCTGTCGACACGGCCGACAGCAAGTACGCGGCGGCTGCGCCCTTCGCGGCGGACGAGGATGTAGTTTCCAGCCGGGATCTCGGGGCAGTCGAGTAGGCTATAGATCGTGTGGACGTAGCGACGTCCCGAGGCGCCGGTCCAGAAGTGGAAGCGCTCGGCAAAGTCGGCGGCGCCGTCGAGCGCGGACGGCTCGATCGGCGAATTGGAAAGACGGGCGCGAATCTCGGCGAGCTGAATGATACGTGCTCCCATTTGTGACAGTCCCTCACCCGGCCCCGAGGCCGTCTACGCTACCCTTACCGTCCGGGAAGATGGACGATGTTTCTAGCTGAATTGTGGCCCGATCTCAGTGTTTTTGGGGCAATGGTAAATGCCCCTTTTACCGCTGTGCACGTATGCGACGAAGTTTCAGTTCAAAGGTCGGCTTGATTGTTTGGCGGAGCCGCCGCCTCGCGGAAATACCTCCTATGTCCTTAGCCGCAGCGGGAAAATCCGCACGAGCGGCAGACCCAGCAGCCTTCCTGCTTGACGTAGTCGGTGGACGAGCAGCGCGGGCAGTGCCGCAACCCGGCGACCCGGCGCGCCCGCTCGCCAGGCGTACGGGGCTCCGCCTCGGGGCCGGCAGCGGCGGCAAGCGGCTCGGGGGCGAGAGTGGGCGGCTCCCTGCCGACGAGAAAGCCGATGCGGATCATGTGCGCCTCGATCACCTCGCCGATGGCGGCGAGCAGGCTCGGGACGTAGCGCCCGCCCATCCAGCGCCCGCCCTGCGGATCGAACACGGCCTTGAGCTCGTCGGCGACGAATGACACGTCTCCGCCGCGCCGGAAGACGGCGCTGATCATCCGCGTCAGAGCCACCGTCCAGGCATAGTGCTCGAGGTTGCGCGTATTGATGAAGATCTCGAACGGGCGCCGGCGCACCGGCACGCCGCTACCCGGCGGCCCGCCGGTCTCGATGTCGTTGATCGTCACGTAGATCGCATGATCGCTCTCGGGCCACTTGATCTTGTAGGTGAAGCCCGGGAGCACGGGGTCGCGCTCGAGGGGTTTCGCCATGTAGACAACGTCGGCGGGGCGGTCGGGAACGATCGCCAGCGAGCGTGCGGGCTCCCCCGCCGCCGGGGGCGCCGGAGCTTGCGGCTCGGCCGGGCTCAGCACCGCGCCCGTGACCTCGTTCGGGCGGTAGGTTGTGCAGCCCTTGAGGCCGAGGGCGTAGGCGCGCTTATAGACGTCCTTGAACGCCTCGAAGGCGATGCCGGCCGGGCAGTTGATGGTCTTCGAGATGGCGCTGTCGACATGGGGCTGGAGGGCCGCCTGCATCCCGAGGTGCTCCTCGGGCTTGAGATCGCCGGCGCGCACGAAGGCCTCGGGGAGCGGGGCGTCGGTGCCGAAGGTTCGGCGAAAGAGGGCGTGGGCGTAGTCCTCGACCGTCTCCTGGTGCGCTTCCCCGCCTGCCGCGAGCACGCGGCGCTTGTAGACGAAGTCGAACACCGGCTCGATCCCCGACGACACGTTGCCTGCGAGAAGCGAGATCGTGCCGGTCGGCGCGATCGAGGTGAGGCAGCCGTTGCGGATGCCGTGCTTCTCGATTGCCGCGCGCACGTCGGCGCCAAGTGTGGCGACATGGGGAGCGATGAGGAAACGGCTCGCGTCGAACAGCGGGAAAGCACCCTTCTCGGCGGCGAGCTCGGCGCTCGCGAGATAAGCCGAGCGCTCGATCGCACCCATCCAGGACCCGGCGAGCGCGCGGGCTCGCTCCGACCCATAGCGGACGCCCAGCATGATGAGCGCGTCGGCGAGGCCGGTGACGCCGAGGCCGATGCGCCGCTTGGCCTTTGCCTCGTCGCGCTGTCTGGCTAGGGGATAGTTCGAGATGTCGATCACGTTGTCGAGCAGGCGCACGGCGATGCGCGCCCGCGCTTCGATGGCGGCAACGTCGATCGCCGCGCGCGCCGTGAAGGGATCGGAGACGAAGCGCGCCAGATTGATCGAGCCGAGGAGGCACGCGCCATAGGGCGGCAGCGCCTGCTCGCCGCAGGGATTGGTGGCGAAGATCGTCTCGCAGTAGGCGAGATTGTTCTGCTCATTGATGCGGTCGATGAAGATCACGCCGGGCTCGGCATAGTCGTAAGTCGCGCGCATGATGCGGTCCCACAGCGCGCGGGCGGCGACCGTGCGGTAGACCTTGCTGCCGAACACGAGATCCCAGGGCGCGTCCGCCGCGACCGCCTCCATGAAGGCATCCGTCACCAGGACCGACACATTGAAGTTTCTGAGGCGCCGCGGGTTGGACTTGGCGTCGATGAAGGCTTCGATGTCGGGATGATCGCAGCGAAGCGTGCCCATCATGGCCCCGCGCCGGGCGCCCGCCGACATGATCGTGCGGCACATCGCATCCCACACGTCCATGAAGCTCACCGGGCCGGAGGCGTCGGCGCCGATGCTTCTGACCAGCGCGCCTTGCGGGCGAAGCGTCGAGAAGTCGTGGCCGATGCCGCCGCCCTGCTGCAGCGTCAGGGCCGCCTCGCGGACGTTGTCGAAGATCGAGCCGAGGTCGTCCTCGATGCGCCCCATGACGAAGCAATTGAAGAGCGTGACCGCGCGGTCGGTCCCGGCCCCCGCGAGGATGCGCCCGCCCGGGAGAAAGCCAAAATCGGAGATCGCCGCATGGAACCGGCGCGCCCAGGCTTCGCGCGCCCGTTTGCCGCCCTTCTCGGGCTTGGCTGCGGCCCGCGCGACGCGCCAGAAGGTGTCGTCGAGGGTCGCGTCGACGGGGCGCCCGTCGGGCGTCTTCAGGCGGTATTTGAGGTCCCAGATCTCTTCGGCGATCGGGGCCGCGAATGTCGGTGTGTCAGGCATTCCGCGCCTCGGGCTGAAAGCCCGCAAAATATAGGCGTGCAATCGTCAATAGTCAATTTATGTTCTACTTATGTTCATCATTTGTTTGGAGAGGGCTTGGCTCAGAGTTAAGCTCCGCCAGGCCTTCGGCGGCGAGGCGCGCGGAAGCCGTCTCGAGCCTGGCCTCGATCGTCTCGCGGAACTCCTTGCGGCCCATCCCCGGCGGCAGGGGCTCGAGGAATTCGACCACGATGGTGCCCGGGCGGCGCATCAGGCTGCGCCGCGGCCAATAGAGGCCGGAGTTCAAGGCGAGCGGCACGCAGGGGAGGCCGAGGCCCTCGTAGAGGGCGACGTAGCCCGGCTTGTAGTCGGGCGTGGCGCCGGGTGGACGGCGCGTGCCTTCGGGAAAGATCAGGATCTCGCGCCCCTGCGCGGCCTTCTTGCGCGCATCGCGGATCATGGCCTTCAAGGCCGAGGCCGCCTTCTCGCGCTTGACAAGGATGTGCTCGAACTTGACGCAGAACCAGCCGTAGAACGGGATCCACTTGAGCTCGTCCTTGAGCACGATGGCGGGGTCGCGAAAGAGAGGCACGAGCGCGAACGTGTCCCAGGCCGACTGGTGCTTGGAGACGACGAGACAAGCGTCTTGAGGAAGGTTCTCGCGTCCGCGCACCTCCATCTCCGTGCCGACGATATGCTCGAGCAGCCAGAGCGAGGCGATGGCGTGCGCCTTGAGACCCGCCATGGCCCAGCTGCGCGGGGCGAAGAAGAGCCACGACCCAAGCACGAGAAACAGCGCCGTCACAACGTAGAAGGCAGCGGCGAACAGGATCGAGCGGAGCATCGGGCGCTCTCGTCAGGACTTGGCTCGCAAGTCCGCCGGGCCTGCCGCGACCGAGCTCGCATTCCAGGGCGCAACGCCGCGCTCGGCGGCGAGGCGCGCTGCGGCGGGCAGGTACTTGAGGTACTCCGACAGAAGAACGCGGATGGCACGCGAGTCGAGCCACCACCGCGTCTTGCGCAGATCGCGCGGCACGACAGGGTGGGGAATAAGACGCACCGCAGGCATGACGCGAGTGAGCTCGGCGATGCTGCGCGGCATGTGATAGCTCGCCGTCACGACGAGCAGGCTGTCATAGTGGAGCGCGTCGGCCCAGTCGCGCGTCTCGATGGCATTGCCGACCGTGTCGAGTGCGGCATAGCCGAGGTCGACGCAGCAGTTGAATGTCTTCTCGTCGAGGCCCGAGAGCTTGAGCAGGGATTCGCGTCGGATCTGAGGGTTGACGCCCGAGATCAGGAGCCTCGCGCCCTGGCCGGCAGCTAGCAGGCGCGAGGCTTCGGCAATGCGGGTCTGCCCCCCTGTCAAGACGACGATGCCGTCGGCGCGGACGCCCGGGGCCGCATCCTCGCGCATGACCGCGGTCGCGAACATGACGAAGCCGAAGACGAGGAGCCAGAGCGCCACGCCGGCGGTTCCGATCATCACGCGCTTCAGCAGCTGCATTCTTCACTCAGCGTCGGCACGCCGATCTCTGGAGCCCGCGGCGGCCGGTCGGCGAGGAGACTAACTGATTTGGCGATTGTTGTGACAGCCGATTGTGCCGAGCGTAACCAGGCGTTTGGTCGGTTGCCTGCCGGGCAGGCAGAACGCGGCTCTAGCGCCTGCCTTTTAGGATGCTGAACACGCCGAAGCGCGAGGTCAGCATACAGAGCGCAGCGACCACGATAACCACGATCCCGAGCAGGATGTAGCCGGCAAGGTCGAGGGCGCCCGTTCCGATCATGCGATGCAATTCGCTCGCGGTCACGTTACCGCCGCCGAGCACCTGCATGACAATCGGCATCGTGACGAACACGGCAAGCGCGAAGGCCGCGCCGACCAATCCCGCCCGGACGCCCAGGCGGAGAAAATGCTTCTCGAACTCGCGCGCAATAAAGCGGTCGGTCGCGCCGACGAAATGCAGAACCTCGACGATCTCGCGGTTCGAGGCCATCGAGCTCTTGGTCGCGGAAATGATGATGGCGGTCGTCGCCGCGGCGACGAGAAGGAGGATGGCGATGCCTCCGAGAGCGAAGCTGCGCGTCACCGTGCGGATTTGCCGCTGCCAGCGGCGGTGATCGTCGAGGCTTGCTCCGGCGAACTGCCGCTCGAGCTCGGCGCGGACGGCGTCGAGATCGGGTGGCGCCGAGCGATCGATCTCGAGCGCGATGAGGCGCGGGACCGGTAGAGCCTTGAGCGCGTCCGTGTGGCCGAGCCACGGCTCGAGCAGCTTTGCCGATTCGTCGACGCTCAGGGGACGTACCGAGCTGACGCCGGATTGGCGGCCGAGGAACGCGGCGACCTCCTTCACGACCTGCTCGGTGTCGGCATTCTCCTTCGGCTCGATCTGGACCGTGACCTCGCTCGCGATATCCTTGAGCCAGGCGTCGGCCGATTGCTTGATGAGGTAGACCGTGCCCGCCGTGAGACAAGCGAGAAAGCACATGATGGTGATGACGAGCGTCAGCGATTGCCCGGTCACCGAGCCGGCCGGCACGATCGGCGCACTCAGTCGGCGCGGCGAGGAACCGGCCTCGCGCTCGCGGGCGGGCGCGTACATCTCCTGGCCCGGGCGTGGGCCGGGCTCGAGCGTCGGGCGATACGTCGTCTCCGCTGTCATTCCTGCCCCATGCTCGTGGTGGTGGCGCGAAACGGCGCCCGTCGGCGGCCCGGTGAGGACATCGTCGTAAACATCGAAGTCGCGCCCTTGCGGCGGACCCGAAAGCGCTCGACCAGGCGGTCTCTCATACGATCCGGACATGGCCGTCGTGAAGCTCCAGGCGCGGCGCCTTGTACTGGCGCATCAGTTGATGGTCGTGGGTGGCGATCAAGACCGACGTTCCGAGGCGATTGAGCTCGATGAAGAGCCGCAGGAGCCGGCGCGCCATCTGCGGGTCGACGTTGCCGGTCGGCTCGTCGGCGAGCAACAGCTCGGGCTTGCCGATGACCGCGCGCGCGATCGCGGCCCGCTGCTTCTCGCCGCCCGAGAGAATGGATGGGTAGGCGTGCATGCGATCGCCGAGCCCGACCCATTGCAGGAGATCGGTCACGTCCTCCTTGTAGTCGTCGATCTTCTTGCCGATCACGCGCAAGGGAAGGGCGACATTCTCCCAGGTCGTCAAGTGGTCGAGAAGGCGGAAATCCTGGAAGACGATACCGATGCGACGGCGCAGCGTGGCGCGCTTGGAGGTGGAAACGCGGCTCACGTCCTGTCCGAAGAGCTGGATCTGGCCCCGCGTCGGATGGATCGACATGAAGAGGAGGCGCAAGAGCGATGTCTTGCCGGCTCCGGAAGGCCCTGTGAGGAAGTGAAAGGAGCCCGGGCGCAGGTGAAAATTAATCTCGGCCAACACGTCATGGCCGTGATCGTATTTCAGAGCTACGTTGTTCAGTCGAATCACTGGTCTTCGGCTCAGCGTTGGGCTGTCTGGTCGGTCGGCGTCTATATGCGGGAAGCGGCCGGCCCGATCAATCGGCCAGGAATGTGGCGGCCTCGTGTGCGCCCGGTCCCATCGGCGGGCGCCTCCCACCGGCAGGAGCCTGGCTTAGGGGGCGCTCCGGGTCACCGGGAAACGGCCCGGCCCGCGCGAGGCCGGGCGTGAACTGCAAAAAGGAACGCGACAGATGGGGCACGAATCGGCTGTGAGCAGAGATGTCGAGGTCGTCATCTCGGCGGCCGAAATCGCGGCCCGGCTCGAGGCGCTCGCCCGCGAGATCGCTGCCGAACGGCTCGAGAACCTGCTCGTCGTCGCAATTCTGAAGGGAAGCTTCGTCTTCGCCGCCGACCTCATTCGCGCCCTCTACAGGGCGGGGCTCAAGCCCGAGGTCGACTTCATCGCGCTCTCGAGCTACAGGAAGAGCCGAACATCTTCGGGAAAGGTCGAGATCCTGCGCGACCTCGACTTGAACGTCGAGGGACGCAACATTCTCCTCGTCGACGATGTGCTCGAACTCGGGGCGCACTTTGGTATTCGCCAAGGATCTCTTGTCGGCGCGGGGCGCGCGCAAGATCCTGACCTGCGTCCTCATCGACAAGAAAGTCACGCGTTCCGTCGACGTGGTCGCGGACCTTCGGGCGTTCGAATGCCCCGACGAGTTCGTCGTCGGCTACGGCATGGACGCCGCACACTGCTATCGCGAGCTTCCCTTCGTGGGTCGTGTCATGAAAGAGTGATGCCGAGGGGCTGGTGCCGGGTGGCGCAGGCCCGGCTGAGATTTCGAGGCGGGATATGGCGCGCATTCTTCTGGCAGACGACGACGCGTCGACGCGCGAGCTCGTAAAAAGGGCGCTCGAGGCGGAGGGTCATAACGTCGAGGTCGCCCAAGACGGAACCGAGGCCTTGGAAAAGCTCAAGTCGCACGCCGGCGCCGTCGACGTGCTCGTCTCTGACGTGCATATGCCCGGCGTGGACGGCATCGCTCTCGCCAGTCGCGCGGTGGAGCAAGGCGGCGTCAAGGTTCTGCTCATGTCGGGCTTTCCCGAGGAGCTCGACCGGGCGCGGAAGATCAAGGCAGAGAGGCTTAGCGTGCTGTCGAAGCCGTTCACGCTCGAGCAGGTGCGCGCTGCCGTGCGCGCGCTCCTGGGCTAGCCGCGGTGTCCGCCCGGGCGGTCCTCGGAGGGCTGGCCCTTGCGGGTGCAGTCGGGCTCGCGGCACTGAATGTTGCCGGGCTCGTTGCCGATCCAGCGCCCTATGCGGGGGTGCGGGACGTGGCCAAGCGTCAGGATGATCTCACCGCGATATCCTTCGACGAAGCCCTCGATCGGCTCGATCGTATTGATGAGCGCCTTCCCGTAGCAGAGCGATTGAAACGCATCACAGACATATTCGCTCAGCGCTTCGTCTACTACTGGCCAAAGGCCGGAACTGCGGATCCGAAGACAATGCACAGCTTCAGCGAGAATTGGTTTCTCGCTCTCCGACAGCGCATTGAAGCCGGGCTGGCCGCGCGTGGCCTGGCGAAGATCAATCTTTCCAGGATGGAACGGCGTCAGTGGAGATCGGCGCTGGCCAAGGGCGTCGGTATATGCAGCCAAATGTCGCTTGCTGTCGGTGACTATCTCGAGACGAAAGGCCTCCCGGGAAAGCTATTGCCGCTTGGGGGCCACGTTGTCGCCCACACCACAATTGATGGTCAGGACTACGTGCTCGATGCCGATTACAATGTGACGTTCGCAGTGCCGCAAAGCGCCCCCGCGACGTGGGGCGACCTGGTGAATCGAGCCTACGGGGAAGCGGGATACGGCGGGGAAATTCTCGCCAAGGTGACGTCTATCTATGCGAACTCGCGGAACAAAGGTCCGGTAGAGCCGTCCCAATACACCAAGAGCTGGCTGCGTACTCTCCGCATCTCGGAGTTCGTCAAGTGGGCGGTGCCGGCGTTCCTGGCCGCCTTGGGTCTTCATTTGTTGATCCGAGCGGCTACTGGCACGAGGGGCCGACCATCGGCCTTGATTGTCCCGTGAGGGGGCAGATCGATCTGACGCTCGATCGCGGCATCTCGATTTAGGGACTGCCATGCTCAATCGGCGAGCGGATCTCGCAGGCGCTCGACGAGGGCGACCTGTTCCGGCTTCGGCCGCGGTGTGAGGAAGCTCACCAGGATCATGACGAAAAAACCGATCGGGACCGCGAACAGCGCGGCCGAGGCGCCGTTGACCCCGAACCAGTTGGCGAGACCTGCGCGTGTCTCTGTCCCGCGTGCCACTTCCTCCAGAGCTATGGCGGCCGTTGCCTTAGCTTCGCCGGCGGCTGCCGACCACGCGGCCTTGAACTCGCTATAGCGTTCTAGGGCGATTGAGCCCGCATTCGAGAGTGGGCCCCACGTCTCGTAGAAGCCGACCGGAAAATAACGGGTCGCGGCCCAGTAATAGAGCGCGACACCTAGACCTGCCACGATGCCGGCGGCGGCGCCCCAGCCATTGGCGCGGCGCCACCAGATCGCAAGGACGAGAGCCGGAAAGAGGCCGGCGGCAGCAAGCGAGAAGGCGAAAATCGCAATCCCCATGCTGTCGGCGGGGCGAAGGGTGGCGACCGCAATGGCGGCCACCGCTGCAATCACGACTAGCAACGCGCGCGAAACGAGGACGCCGCGGCCGGGCGATCCGCTGCGATCGTAGAGGGCTTGGTAGACGTCGTGGCCAAGGGTATTGGCGACGGTGAGGAGCAGAACATTCGCGGTGGCGATCGCGGCTCCGACCGCGGCCGCGGCCGCCAGCGCCGAAAGCACGAGGGACGCGCCGGCAATTTGGGGTGCCATGAGCGCAATCGCCGGTCCGTCGATCGTGAGGGCGCCCTCGGTCAATTGGCCTGTCGAATTCCCGGCTCCCGCCGCAGCCGCCGGTAGGATCGTCGACTGAAGGGCGCTCCAGGCTTCGGCCGGGGTCGCCATAGGCGCGGAGCGCGCCGTCTCGAGCATCGCCATCTTGACCGGCTCGGCGAGGCTCGACCACGCCGCC
Organism: uncultured Alphaproteobacteria bacterium; assembly: GCA_963840415.1. GTDB lineage: Bacteria > Pseudomonadota > Alphaproteobacteria > Rhizobiales > Hyphomicrobiaceae > Hyphomicrobium_C. The sequence goes on from CAWIYX010000018.1 coordinate 162,352, forward strand.
AGGGTGTCCGGACCATCGGACTTCATGAAGGCCGCGACCAGGCTGAGATCGCCGGCCCCGGCGTCGAGCGCTTGCCTCACGGTCTCGAGCATGTGCAGCGACACGCCGTGAATGCGGACGAGCCCCAGCCCCGAAGCTTGCACGAGCCAGTCCGGCAGGGCGGCGAGCGAGGTCCCGTGCTCGATCAGGGCGTAGATCTCGAGCTTGGTCAGGGCGGCCAAGGCCGGCGCCGAGACGGCGATGAGAAAAACGAAGAAGAGGCCCCACGCGCCGGCAAGACGAGCCTCACGCGCGGAGGGGGCGGTGAGAAAGCGCGTTGCGACGTGGGCAAACGCCGCCGTCCCAGTCATCAGGGAAAAAATCAGCGCGAAGAAGTTCAATTGGTCTACCTGGAGGAACGCCTTGGCGTGCGGCTTGAGCGTGGCGGCGTCGGCCAGCCCCTTCTCGATGAGCGCCGTTTCCAGCGCCGAGGCGCCATCGAGCGCGCGGCCGTAGTCGAGCTGCGGAAGACCGAGCCCATAGGTCTTTGCGCTAAGCAGCATGAGCACGCCGAGATAGGCCGCGATCACGAGCAGGTATTGGACCGCGAGCGTCCACGAGACGGCCCGCATGCCGCCGAGAACCGTGGCGGCGACGACCGCGGCGAGCCCGAGATAGACCACCTCGTCGTAGCCGATGCCGAGCGCGCGCGAGAAGACAAGGCCCGACAGCGACAGTTCGGCTGAAAGCAGCGTCACCGAGGAGATCACGACCACACCTGCGGCAAGGATGCGGCACACGGCTCCGAAGCGAGCACCGATGAAGTCCGGGATCGACACTGCCCCCGAGCGGCGCAAGTAGGGTGCGACTAATAGGGTTGCCAGGGCAAAACCGGCGGTCCAGCCGAGGCCAAGTGCGAGGCCGTCATAGCCGAGGTTGAAGTCGGCGCCCGCCAGGCCAAAGATGGCAAACGCCGAGGCCGAGCCCATCGCCGCCGCCATGCCGTTGAGGCGGGACGGGATGGCGCGGCCGGCAACATAATAGTCGTCTGCATCCTGCGCCCGAGCGCTGAACCCGATCAGGAGATAGAGGGCAAGGGGAGCTAAGAGCGCTGCGAGCATGAGGCTCGATAGGGGTACGCCGAGCCGCTCGAACATCGTGAGTATGATCAGAAGCGCGGCGACGCCGAGGACGAGCACGGTCACGAGCTTCGCAGTCGTTTCGGAAAGCTCAGCCCTATCCGCCCGTTCCGAAATCACGCCAAGTCTCCAGGCTTCGTGGCTCAGGTGCTTTCTTGCGGGGTGGGCCCAACCGGCCCGTCAACGGGAGGCGCGCCGTCCAACCTGTCCAGCCTTCGCGCGGCGACGGATGTGAGGGCGACGAGAAGTATAAGGCAGCCTTGGGCAGCCATGTAGAAACCGAGCGGAAAGCCGCCGAGCTTGGTGATGTTCAGCGTCTCGGCGAGGAGCGGGACGGCAACCGCGACGAGGAGCACACCGGCGAGAGCAACGAGCGTCACGGCGACGGTTTGCAGCCAATGCTGATTGCGGGTCCCCGACCTGCGAAGGCGGCGATAGATCCCGTGCAGCACAAGAGCCAGACCGGTGGTCGCAATCGCTGCCGCCGCACCGGCGCCCACGTCGGGCAACAGGCTCAATGCGGGCACCGCGCCAACGGCAAGCGGCTTCAAAACGACGACCAGCGCCGCAAACATGACGAGTGCGCCAAGGACGATTTCGATCATCGGGGAATCCAACAGCAATCGCCGACAAGGGTGAGGGCCGGCCCGGCGTCCGCAAAGCCTTCTCTGCCACAATGTGAAACGAGGAAAATGGCCGAAAAAAGCAAAGAGCGGCGCAGGACGCCGCTCTTGCCGCAGTCTCCCTAGACTTGGGCCGTCATTGTTTATGAAACCGGTGGCGCAGGCCCCCGCGTCACTCGCGCGGCGGCACAATGAGTGAGGAGGGCACGCCTGTCAAGGATATGCCGGAAGCAGTCTTTCGCGTACGTCAACCAACGGTCTCAGATCTCGCTTTCGGCCAGAAAAATCGGGCCCGCGCGCAAAGCCGAAGACGGATGGTCTGTTGTCGAATTGCATCCGCTATTTCAAAAGATTGCCCATGCAATCATGGTTTAATCGCCGAATCGCCTCGGCAGCACCTTGAGCCTCACTTCCCCGGGCCCGGAGAACCAATGGCCTCGACGGTCGCTTCGACCGTCACCTCCCCGTCCTTGGCAAACGTCAGCGTTAGCGGCAGACGGTCTCCCGCGGCGAGCGGACCTTTCAAATCGAGAAGCATGATGTGGTCGCCTCCGGGCTTCAGCACTCGGGTTTCGCCCGCGCCGAGAGCGAGCGCGTCCAGCCGGCGCATCTTCATGATCCCGTTCTCTTCGACGTTGCTGTGGAGCTCGACCCGCGCGGCGACGGGCGAGGAGATCGAGACGAGCGTATCACCCGCGCTGCCCCCGGCCTTGATCTCCAAATACGCGGCTCCGACGTTGGCGCCTTGTGGCGTCGCCCGCGCCCACGCCCGCGTGACGGTCACGTCCCCGCGCGCCTCGGCCCGCAGGGCAAGCGGCGGGAACGCAAGGGCGAGGATAAGTGCAGAAATAAAGCTAAAACGCATTACTTCACTCCGGAGGGATGGCAGCGAGTTTCGTTTTCTATGGGCTCACGAGGTGAGTTTCCGGCACTCCTCTTCCGCGGGCAGGGGATCGCATGTCGGACTGCCCGTGCAGGTCTCGAGCGCTCGGCGCATTTCGCGATGATAAAGCCCATCGATGCTGCCGAAATAAAGCCCATGCGCCTGTAAGCCGCACTGGTAAAGCTTGATGATGCGCTCCCCGCCGAGGCGCATGGCCTCCTCGTAGTCGGCGAGAGCCTCCCCTTTCCGACCGAGCGCCTGGCGAATGTGGGCTCGCGTATCGAAGGCATGCGGGCTCAGCGGCGCAAGCGCGAGTGAGCGCTCCACGTCGCCCAGTCCTTCCGCAGGCCGCTTGAGCTTGAAGAGGACCCACGCGCGATTGTTGAGGGCGATGGCAGAGTCCGGGTCGAGCCGCACCGCTTCCCCATAGTCGACGAGAGCGCGCTCGAACGCACCCTGAAGCGAGAAGGCGAGCGCCCGCATGGCATAAGCGAGGCTCTTGGCGCCGCCGTCGAGACCCGGGGTGTCGATGAGCTCCGAGCAGGCTTCGATGCGGCGGCTGCTATCGGCGAAGCAGTCGCCGATCGTATCGCCATGGACCGCCCCGGCCGTCACGATCACGGCCGTTATGCCAAAGACCCCTAGGTATGTCGCAGAGCGTCTCAACTGAGCTGCCTTGGTCGGTTTCAAGCGTCGTCCACGTTAAGATATTCCAACGGACGCCTCCGCTCCATTCTCCCGACAAGCCCCTGGTAACTATGGCGGCGAGAGGTTGCTACGCGACGCAAGCCGGTTGCCATAATAGCTGGGCGGCAGGGAGGCGGCCCGGCGCGGGGCGCTCGTGCCGCCTTGGGCCTTGTTCATGCTAAGGTGCAGCAGAAATTCGGCGTGTGCGGCGGTCGTCACGTGAAGCGCGTTCTCCTCATTATCGGCGGCGGCATTGCCGCCTTCAAGTGCCTCGACCTCATCCGGCGGCTCGGCGAGCGCAATATCTCGGTGCGCGCCGTGCTGACGCGGGCCGCCGAGCATTTCGTGACGGCGCTTTCCGTCGGCGCGCTGACCCACGACCGCGTCTTCACCGACCTCTTCGACCTAGACGAGGAGCGCGAGATCGGCCACATCCGCCTAGCGCGGGAGGCGGACCTGATCGTCGTCGCGCCGGCAACGGCCGATCTCCTCGCGCGCATGGCGGGCGGACATGCGAACGATCTTGCAACTGCCGTGCTGCTCGCAACCGACAAGCCGATCCTCGCCGCGCCGGCGATGAATCCCAGCATGTGGCGCCACCCGGCGACGCAGCGCAACGTCGAACAGCTCATCGCCGACGGCGTTCATTTCATCGGTCCCAACGACGGCGAGATGGCCGAGCGCGGCGAAGCGGGCCCTGGCCGCCTTGCCGAGGTGCCGGAGCTCGTCGCCCGCATCGAGGCGCTGCTTGCCCCCGACGCTCGTCGCACGGAGAAGCGAGCGGCGCCGGCGTCGCGCCTCCCGCTCTCGGGCCGCCATGTGCTCGTGACCAGCGGACCGACACACGAACCCCTCGATCCCGTGCGCTTCATCGCCAACCGCTCATCAGGCAAGCAGGGGCACGCGATCGCCGCGGCGGCGGCCAAGCTCGGCGCGCGGGTGACGCTCGTCTCGGGGCCTGTGTCGCTCTCCGATCCACCACACGTCGATACGGTGCACGTGGATACTGCAGAGGAGATGCTCGCCGCGGTTACGGCCGCGCTCCCCGCCGATATCGCGATCCTCGCCGCCGCCGTCGCCGATTGGCGCGCAGCCGCGCCGAGCCCCGGCAAGATCAAGAAGATTGCGGGGGCCGGGCCGCCGGCGCTCGCGCTCGTCGAGACCCCAGATATTCTCAAGACGATAGCCGCGCGCGGCGCGCGACGGCCCGCGCTCGTCATCGGCTTTGCTGCGGAGACGGAGAAGCTCGCTGAGCACGCCCAGAAGAAGCGCAAGGCCAAGGGCGCGGACTGGATCGTAGCCAACGACGTGTCGCCGGGAACAGGAACAATGGGCGGCGACCGCAACCGCGTGCACCTCATCACGGAGAAGGGCGTCGAGAGCTGGCCTGAGATGTCCAAGGCCGAGGTCGCAGAGGGGCTCGTCGTGCGAGCCGCCGAGCATCTCGCGCGAACGCAAGTCTCCGTCTGATGGCGAGAACGAAAGCGAGCGGCGTTCGGGTCCGCGTCCAGCGCCTCGCGCACGGCGCCGGTCTTCCCCTTCCCGCCTATCAGACTGATGGAGCTGCGGGCCTCGATCTCGTCGCCGCACTTCCGGCTTCCGAGCCCCTCGTGCTTGCCCCGCAAGCCCGGGCGCTGGTGCCGACCGGGCTCGTGCTCGAGTTGCCTCCGGGCTACGAGGGCCAGGTGCGTCCCCGCTCCGGTCTCGCCCTCAAGCAGGGGCTCACCGTCCTCAACAGTCCCGGGACCATCGACAGCGACTACCGAGGCGAGGTCATGATCCTGCTCGCGAACCTCGGCGGAGGGCAGGTCGAGGTGCGCCGCGGCGACCGCATCGCGCAGCTTGTTGTCGCCCCGGTGATCACCGTGCGGCTCGAGGTCGTCGCCGAGCTTTCCAAGACGCGGCGCGGTCCGGGAGGATTTGGATCGACTGTTACCAAGGGAACAGCAGCCAAGCGGAAATCCAGGAAATCTTCTCGCCCCAAACGGGCACCCATGCGGAAACCGAAACCCTGAAATGCACAATCTCCGCAAACTGATTTCCGGCGCTACCGTTTTGAGCTAGCCAAAAATATGCGAGAAGCAAAGCGACCCCAACCGCACCCCGAGCGAGAGGCACCATCCGATGACCGAGATACCTGACATCAAGACCTTGCAGGCCACCAAGACCTGGGGCCGCGGCCGGGTCTACGAGGACATCACCGAGACGATCGGGCACACGCCGCTCGTCCGCTTGAAGAAGATTACGAAGCAGGCGGGCGTCAAAGGCGACATCCTGATGAAGCTCGAGTTCTTCAATCCGCTGTCGTCGGTCAAGGACCGCATCGGCGTGTCGATGATCGACGTGCTCGAGGAGGAGGGCAAGATCACGCCGGGCAAGACGGTGCTGATCGAGCCTACGTCCGGCAATACGGGCATCGGCCTCGCCTTCGTCGCCGCTGCACGCGGCTATCGCCTCCTTCTCGTCATGCCGGAATCGATGTCGATCGAGCGGCGAAAGATCCTTGCCCATCTCGGCGCCGAGCTCGTCCTGACGCCGGCCTCCGGCGGCATGCCCGGCGCGATCGAGAAGGCCAACCAGCTGCTCGCGTCGACACCCGGCGCGGTGCAGCCGAGCCAGTTCGAGAACCCGGCAAATCCGCTGGTCCACGAGAAGACGACCGCCGAGGAAATCTGGAACGACACCCACGGCAAGGTCGACGCCATCGTCGTCGGCGTGGGCACGGGCGGAACGCTCACCGGCTGCGGCCGCGTGCTCAAGACGCGCAAGCCCAGCGTCAAGATCTTCGCGGTCGAGCCCGAGGGAAGCCCGGTGCTGTCCGGCGGCAATCGCGGCCCGCACAAGATCCAGGGCATCGGCGCGGGCTTCGTCCCGCTCGTGCTCGAGACGAAGTTCATCGACGACATCATCAAGGTGTCGAACGATCAGGCGTTCGAGACGGCGCGTCTTCTGGCCAAGGTCGAGGGCATTCCCGGCGGCATTTCGACGGGCGCCAATCTTGCGGCGGCTCTCACCGTGGCCGCGCGCGAGGATATGGCCGGCAAGATCATCGTCACGTTCGCGCCGTCGTGCGCCGAGCGGTATTTCTCGAGCGAGCTGTTCCTCGATCCGCCGGCGAAGGCTTAAGACTGGGATGTCGCAAGGATCGACGGCTTAGAGGGCCCGAGTCACGTCTTGCGCGGCCGTAGCTTATAAGCTACGTTCAGGCGCGATCACAGGTCGCGCCGATGATCGAGATCCGCAGGACGCAGGCATTCTCGGACTGGCTTCACGGCCTTAAGGACCGCCGCGCCCGTGCCAAGATTGCGCTTCGCATTGACCGGCTCGCGCTCGGCAATCCAGGAGACGTGGTATCGGTTGGTGAAGGCGTCAGCGAGCTACGCATCCACCATGGAGGGGGCTACCGCCTCTATTTTGTAACGCGCGGCCGTTGACCTGATCGTGCTTCTCGGTGGCGGAGACAAGAGCACGCAAGGCAAGGACATCAGGGCCGCCAAGAGGTTGGCGAAGGGCCTGGAGGAGTGATCTCATGGGAAAGATCAAGACGAAGCCCTACGACAGCGCCGAGTACCTCGACACTGCCGAGGACGTGGCCGCATACCTGGAGGAGGCATTTGCGGAGCGCGATCCCGCATTAATCGCTCATGCGCTGGGCGTGGCGGCGCGCGCCAGAGGCATGGCCGCGATCGCGAAGAAATCCAAGCTGTCTCGGGAGAGCCTCTATCGGGCTCTCAGCGCCGAGGGCAATCCCGAGCTCACTACCCTCATCAAGGTCCTTCATGCCCTGGGCCTTAGGCTCGCTGTGGAGCCTGAGAAGGCGACGGCTTGACGAACGGCTCCTCATCGCGGGACCGCGAAGGCGGCACAGAGGCGCGGAATGGCCGAGAGCAGAGGCGTGCGCGGCCCGCAGCCGAGGCGGTCGAGACGCGCGACGTCGATCTGCGGGAAGCGTACTTCTGGCGCGTTCTCCGCGACGCTCAGTGACGCGCCGGTGGCGCGCGTCACCACTTCCAGAATCTCGCGGTGGGTCGTGTTGGCGCCGAAGGCGACATTGGTGATCGGCTCGCTGCCGCGTACGCCAATCGCCTCGAGCGCGCGCACCACGTCGCCGATAGAGATATAGTCCTTCTCGGACGAGAGGCTCGTCGCAAGCCGGACGGAGTGTCTTTCGGCAGCTTCGCGCAGGACCGAGGTCAGGAAATTACTCGACGTCAGGTCCTCGCCGAAGACGTTGGAGAGCCGCGCGACGCGGACGTTAGCTAGCCCCGAGCCGAGGCAGGCCGACTCCCCCATGAGCTTCGAGATATTGTAGAGGTCGTCGGCGTCGGCGGGCCTCACCGGTATCGGCGCCGCCTCGTCGGTCGAGGAGGCGCGCGCATAGACCCGCGTCGAGGACAGATAAACGAACGAATCGAAACGCGCGCTCCGAAGCACGTCCGCGAGCCGACTGACATGAGCGTCGACGGTCTCGAAGGGGCGCGAGCGGAAGTCGGCGGTGAGGCCGATGCAATAGAAGGCATGGCCAAGGTCGTCGCCGCGCCAAGTCTCGTCGCCGCGCGCGACTCGGCGGACGGCATAGCCCGACGCTTCGAGGTGCCGGGCGAGGTGGCGGCCGACGAACCCGGAAGCACCCAGCACCGTCGCCGTCATTCCCGCCATGCGACCGTCCTCGCCGGCGCGCCGACGCTGATCGAGTAGGCGGGGAGCTCGTGGCGCACGACCGAGCCCGCGCCGACCACCGCGCCACGGCGCAGGATCGCCCCGTCGAGAAGGACCGAGTTCGCGCCTATCCACACGTCATCCTCGATCACGATGCCGCCCTTGCTCGCGCTGAAGCCCTGCTCGCGGATGAGCCGGCTCTTGTCGCGGAACTCGTGGTTGGTCGGGGCCAGCGTGCAGTTGGCGGCAATCAGCACGTTGGCACCGATCCTGATGCCGTGGCCGGTGTAGAGCACGCAGCCCGAGTTGATATACGCTCCCGCACCGATGACGATGTCGCCCGCCCCGCCCGCCGGCTTGATCTTGACGAAGGCGTCGATCACCGCGCCGTCCTCGATCACGATGCGTGAGCCGCGCGACGAAGTCCTCGATGTCGGCGAGCGGCGAGACGCGGGCGCTTGGCGAGATGATCAGCATGACAGGGAGATGGGGACGAGCTTGGCAAAGGGAGGCAGAGCGGCGTCGCGCTCCGACAGGATCGCCGCAGCGGGATCGGGCCAGGCGATCGCGAGATCGGGATCGTCCCACCGGATGCCGTCCAGGTTGTCGGGCGCGTAGGGCGCCGAGATATGATAGGCGACCTCGGCCGTTCCGGAGAGCGTCTGGAAGCCGTGGGCGAAGCCCTCGGGAATGTAGAGCTGCCGGCGGTTTGCTGCGCTGAGCTCGGTTGCGAACCAGTGCCCGTAGGTCGGAGACCCCGAGCGCACGTCGACGGCGACGTCAAAGATCGCGCCCTCCGTGACGCGCACGAGCTTTGCCTCGCAATGGGGAGGGCGCTGCAGGTGCAGGCCGCGCACGATGCCGCGGCGGCTGTTGTGCGACATGCTGATCTGATCGAGATGCGGGTTGAGGCCGCGATCGGTGAAGGCCCTGGCGCAGAAGAGACGCGCGAAGAAGCCGCGTTTGTCGGCAATCGGCTCGGCCTCGATCACGACCGCGCCCTTGAGCGGTGTGTCGGTGAAGATCATGGCACGATTTGCGGAGACGGCAGCGGGATCAGGAAACGTCCTCCCCAGTCGCGGATTCCCTGTGCCTGGCCCATGATCTCGTCCCTGAGATTCCAGGGCAGGATCATCACGCAGTCGGGCTTCGTCTCGAAGATGCGCTCCGGCGCATAGACGGGAATGGCAGTCCCCGGCAGGAGGAGCCCCTGCTTGTGCGGGCTCCCGTCGACGACGTAGTCGAGGAAATCGCCGCGGATGCCGCAATAGTTCAAGAGCGTATTGCCCTTGGCCGCGGCGCCGTAGCCGACGATCGTCGCGCCCTCGTCCTTGAGCTTGATGAGCGTCATCAGGAGATCGCGCTTGGCCTTGCGCACACGAGCCCCGAACGCCGCATAGGCCTCGAGGCCGTCCAGTCCGGCCGCGGCCTCGCGCGCGCGGAAGGCTTCGAGCGCCGGGGAAGCGCGCGCAATGCGTCCACTATGGCTGGCAAAGATGCGCAGGCTCCCGCCGTGTGTCGTGAGCTCCTCGAGATCGAACACAGAAAGCTCGTGGCGCGCAAAGAGCCGCTCGACGGCCAGCAGCGACAGGTAGGAATAGTGCTCGTGGTAGATGGTGTCGAAGTAGCAGTTCTCGATGAGGCTCAGGAGATGAGGAAACTCGAGCGTGATGACGCCCGTCTCCTTGAGCAGGATATTGAGACCCTCCACGAAGTCGTTGATGTCGGGGACGTGTGCCAGAACGTTGTTGCCGGCAATGACGTCGGCGAGCCCGTCCGCGGCGACCTCGCGCGCCGTCGCCGCGCCGAAGAAGCGGACAAGGGTGGGCACGCCGCGCTCGCGCATCGCTACCTCGGCGCAGTTCGCGGCCGGGTCGATGCCTTGCACGGGAATGCCGCGCGCCTTGAAGTATTGAAGCAGGTAGCCGTCGTTGCTCGCGACCTCGACCACGCGCGAAGCCTGATCGAGCCCGAAGCGGGCGATCATCATGTCGGCGTAGCGGCGCGCGTGCTCGAGCCACGACTTCGAATAGGAGGAGAAATAGGTGTAGGCGCCGTGGAAATGCTGCTCGGCGGGCTGCACGTCGTCGATCTGAACGAGCTTGCAGGCATCACAGACGTAGGTGCGGAGCGCATAGAACGGCTCGGCCGTGCGTGCGTCCTCAGGCTGGCGCATTGCGTTCGAGATCGGCTGCTGGCCGAGGTCGACGAAGACGTGCGACAGAGGCGCTCCGCACGAGCGGCAGCACTGGGTCGCAGCCGGATCAGGCATCGAGATACTCGTCGATCTGGGACAGAGTGAGGGCCCTCATGTCGGCATTCGCGTAGAAGCCCTTATACCAATCGACGGTCTTGTCGAGGGCCGTCTCGAGCCGCCAGCGCGGGGCCCAGCGGAGGCGCGCCCGTGCGGCGGCGCTATCGACCTCGAGCAGTCGAGCTTCGTAAGGATGGGAGCGGGCGTCCTGCGTCCAGGCGGCATTGGCGCCCCAGCGGGCGACAAGCCGGTCGGCGATCGTCGCGACCGGGACAGCATCCTCGGCGTGAGGTCCGAAGTTGAACGTCGCCTGTGATCCATTCTGCAGGCGGCCCTTGGACAAGGCTTCGGCGAGGTGCAGGTAGCCTGAGAGCGGCTCGAGCACGTGCTGCCAGGGCCGGACGGCGGCCGGATTGCGCACGACGAGGGCCTCGTTCTTCGAGAAGGCGCGCATGGCGTCAGGTACGAGGCGGTCCTCCGCCCAGTCTCCGCCGCCGATCACATTGCCCGCGCGGGCGGTGGCGACGGCAACGGGCCTGCTCGGGTCCGAGAAGTAGGAGTGCCGGTAGGCCTCGACGACGATCTCGGCGCAGGCCTTGCTTGCTCCGTACGGCTCCTTGCCGCCGAGCCGGTCTCCTTCCCGGTAGGCCCATGGCCACTCGACGTTGTCGTAGACCTTGTCGCTGGTCACGACGACCACGGTCTTGACCGACGGTGCGCGCCGCACCGCCTCGAGGACGTGGGCGGTACCCATGACATTTGTCGAGAAGGTTTCGATGGGGTTGGCGCGCGCCGGTCTAACGAGGGCTTGCGCCGCCAAGTGCAGCACGATGTCCGGCTCGACAGCCTGCATGGTTGCCGCCAGGCGTGCTTCGTCGCGAATGTCGCCGATGTGCGAGACGCCCAAGCCGGCGATGCGGGCGGCTTCAAACAGGTTGGGCGAGGACGGAGGCGCGAGCGCATAGCCGCTTCCCTTCGCACCCAGCCACTCGAGGAGAGCGATGAGCCACCCGCCCTTGAACCCCGTGTGCCCGGTGACGAAAACTCGGCGCCCGTTCCAAAAATCGCGTGCGAGACCGGTCCCCATCCCTTCAGTTCCAGACCCGCCAGGGCGCCTTGCCCGAGTTCCACATGTCGTTCAAGAGCTGCATCTCGCGATAGGTATCCATGCACTGCCAGAAGCCGCTGTGCTGATGGACGGCGAGCTCGCCCATCTTGGCGAGGCGTTCGAGCAGGCCTGTCTCGAGCGGCTCGTTCTTGGCCGGGTCGAGCAGGTCGAACGCGCGCCGGTCGAAGACGAAATAGCCGCCGTTGATCCAGCCCTGCGTGACCTGCGGCTTCTCGGCGAAGCTCGTGATCATGCCGCCGTCGATCGCGAGCTCGCCGAAGCGCGAGGAAGGGTGGACGGCGGTGACGGTCGCGAGCCGGCCCATCTCCCGGTGCGTCTCGATCAGGGCGTCGAGGTCGACATCGGCCACGGCGTCGCCGTAGGTGGCGAGAAACGTGTCGCCCTCGAGGTGGGGCAGCGCTTTCAGAATGCGCCAGCCGGTGAGGCTGTCGAGCCCGGTTTCGGCGAGGATGACCTTGGCGTCGAGCCGGTCGCTGTTGGCCGCGCGGCGCGTCGAGATGCTGCCGGAGCCGACGTCGACCTCGATGTCGTGCGAGCGGTGGTGGTAGTTAATGAAATAGTCGCGAATGGCATCGCCCTTGTAGCCGAGGCAAAGCACGAACCGGCCGACGCCGTGATGCCTATAGTGCATCATGATATGCCACAGGATCGGCCGCCCGCCGACCTCGACCATCGGCTTCGGCTTGAACTCGGTCTCCTCGCGCAACCGCGTGCCGAGTCCGCCGCAGAGAATCATCGCTTCCATTTTGCCCCCGACCTCTCTCGAGATTTCCCCAATTTGCTCCACTATTTCTCGCGCATGGCGTGACGCAGGGACTCGGAGATCGGCTCGACCAAGTAGGCGAGCGCCGTTCGCGAGCCCGTCGGCACGATGACCTCGACCGGAGTTCCCGGCTGCAGGACCCCCGCGTCGATGCCCTTCAAGTCGTCGGCATCGATCGCGACGTCGATGTCGTAGTAGAGCGCGGAAGTCGTCCCGTCGGCGCGCGCGTCCGCCGACCGGTTGCGCACGGTCCCGCGAATCATCGGCAGTGCGCGGCCCTGGCTCGACAGGATGCGGATCTCGGTCGGCATTCCTTCGTGGACCTCGGCCCCTTCGGCGGTGTTGAGCTTGGCCTTGATGGTCAAGGCCGCATAAGCCGGCACGATCTCGAGCAAGCGATCGCCGCGTCCGACGACGCCGCCGACGGTGTTGACGGTCAGGCCGAGCACGTGGCCTGTCACGGGTGCACGGATCGTCGCCCGGTCGAGGGTGTCGCGCGCGACGCGCTCGCGCTCGCGGGCATCGCTGAGCTTGTTGCGCGCGTCCTCGAGCTCCTGGGCGACCTTGACGCGCTGATCGCTTTCGATCTGCACGATCTGCCGGTCGAGCTGCGCGAGCGTATGCTCGAGGCGCTTGGTGTGGCCGGTGTACTCGTCCTTCTGGCCGAGCAGCGCCGTCGCCGCGCGTTTGAGCTGCATCACGGGCGAGTTGGTCGCATAGCCCTTGTCGTACAGCATCTGCTTGGGCGCGAGCTCCTCGTTCACCATGCGGTACTGATGCTCGGCCGTCTCGGCCTGGCCGCGATAGATGACGATCTGGCTCTCGGCCTGACTGATCTGCTCGCGAATGGTCGCGACCTGCGCCGCGAGCGCCGTGCGCCGGGCCGCGAACAGCTGCTCCTGCGAGCGAAGAAGATCGCGGGTGGCGGGGTCGGTTCCGGTTTTCTCGGAGAGTGCAGGCGGAAACGAGATCGAATCGGCTTTTGCTGCCTCGGCCTCGAGGCGGGCGATGACGGCGGTCTGCGTTTCGACCGCCGCGCTCTGGATTTGCAGGGACGCTCGCGCCTGGACGTCGTCGAGCAGAATGATCTCCTGGCCTTCGGCGACGAGATCGCCCTCACGCACCAGGATGGCGCGCACGACGCCGCCGTCGAAGTGCTGGACCGCCTTGCGGCTGCCTTCGGCGCCGACGACGCCGTAGGTGATGGCGGCGCTCTCGAGCGGGCTCACGGCCGCCCACCCGCCGAGAAAGCCGAAGAAGCCGATGATGATCGCGGCACCGATCCTGACCAGGCGGGCGGCATCGGGTATGGCCGGGTCGGCTTCGGGCCGGGCGTCGTCGGCGGCGGTCCCATCCGCCTTGCTGTGGAGCGCGAGAGCGAACTTCATGAGCGCCCCGCGATGCGCTTCTGCGCCAACGGGAAGCCTGGGGCGATGCGCGGCATTACCCGTTCGATCGGCCCGTAGTCGCTGATGATGCCGTTGTGCAGCACGATCACCTTGTCGAGCGCGACGAGCACGCTCGGGCGGTGGGCGATCATGATGACCGTCGCCCCGCGCTCCTTGAGGCTCGCGAGCAGAGCGTGGAGCGCCGCCTCCCCCTCGCCGTCGAGATTGGAGTTGGGCTCGTCGAGAACGACCAGCTTGGGATCGCCGAACGCGGCCCGCGCAAGAGCGATGCGCTGGCGTTGCCCGCCGGACAATGGGGCTCCCGAGGCGCGCAGCATCGTCTCGTATCCCGCCGGCAGGGCTAGGATCATCTCGTGCACGCCAGCGAGGCGCGCTGCGGCGACGACGGCGAGACTGTCGGCCTTGCGAAAGCGGGCGATATTGTCGGCGATCGTGCCCTCGAACAGCTCGATGTTCTGCGATACGTAGCCGACGTAGGCGCCGAAGTCGGCGCGCTCCCACGACCATGTCTCGGCGCCGTCGAGGCGTACGCTGCCGTGGGTCGGCTTGAGGGCGCCGACGATCAGCTTTGCCAAGGTCGACTTGCCGGCCGCGCTCGGACCGACGATCCCGACCGCCTCACCGGGTGCGACCTCGAACGACACATGAGACAGCGTGGGGGCGCGCGCACCGTCCGGCTTGTAGATCACGCCCTCGGCCTTGAGGCGACCCTCGGGCGCCGGCAACTTGAGGGGCGGCGCCGGCTGAGGGCGCGAGAGGGCGTCGTTGACCCGTTCGAGGGCGATCAAGCCCGAGCTCAGCTGCCGCCAGACGCCGACGATCTGATCGATCGGCAGGAGGGCCCGCGTGCAGATGATGGATGACGCGAAAAGCGAGCCCGGGGAGATGTCGCGGCGCACGGCGAGCCAGGCGCCGGCGGCGATGATTACCACCTGCAACGCGTAGCGGACGAACTTGATGGCGCTCGAAACCCCGGCATTGAGCGTGCTTGCCGAGGCCTGGCCGGCGATGGCGCTCGAGCGCAGGGCCGTCCAACGCTGGAGAAGGTCGGGAAGCATACCCATGGCGCGGACGGTCTCGCCATTGGCGAGGACCCCCTCGGTCAAGCGGTAGCTCGCCTCGGTCTGTTCCCCGGACCTCTTGAGGGGGCCAGCCACGAGGACCTGATTGGCGATGGCAAGCCCGAGAACGAGCAGCGTTCCCGCGAGCGTGATCGCGCCGAGCAGGGGATGCAGATAGAAGCAGGCGCCGATGAAGACCGGGCACCAGGGAAGATCGAAGACCGCGAGTGATCCGCTTCCGGTCAGGATATGGCGCACGTTGTCGAGGTCGCGGATGAGCTGCCCGCTAGGCTGCCTCGGGGCCGGGCCATCGACCTCGAGCTGCCAGCTGAAAAGGCGCGCGGCGAGTTGGCGGTCGAACCGAATGCCGAGGGCCACGAGCAGTCGGGCGCGGATGTCCTCGAGCGCGGCTGCGACCATGAGGCCTGCGAGCACGGCAATCGTCAACACAATAAGAGTGGAACCGCTGCCGCTGACGAGAACCCGGTCGAAAATCTGGATCGAATAGAGCGGAATCGACAGCGTGAGGGCGCTAATGAAAAAGCTGAACCCCGCCGCCCACCAAAGGTAGCGCTTATTGCCGATCAAGCCGGCTTCGAGGACCGGAGCGAGCGCGCGGGGCATGGCGATTCTGCGGTTGGGACTGCATGGAGCGAATCAACACGCGCACGTTCCCTCACGCTATCTGCTTCGCGCCCAACATGCATTACAAAAAACCGATGACTCCTATGTGCCGCTTTCGGCGCGCCCGCCAGGCAACGTGCCCAAGCAACTTGCAGCAATTTATCATTCGTAAAGTCAATTGCCGCAACAACACAAATAACTCCAACGATCTCAATGGCATGCATTTTTCCAGTAATTACGGTATTAGCACCAATAAAATACATGATTTCAATTACGCGTTTTATTGAATGGCCCGAAAGATCGTTTTTATTCAAGGTTTACCAAAAAGCAATCGAATACGGCGAAAAAATGATGTTGGTAAATTGAAAGACAAAAAAGGTTCGTTTCCGATCTACAATTCAATAACCGGCACAGAAACAATGCGCCGGGTTTGTTTGTGGGCAGTCGCGAAGCAAGACCGGGGGTTAAGACGGGGCGTTGAGGGAAGCTAGGCAGTGATGAGTCGCTACTGACAATTGGGGAAAACGATGCCCGTTACGCTGCCAAATGCAAGCTCGCCGAACCAATATACGGCTGCCACCGTCGACTCGCTCATGGGCGGCGCCGCGGCGGATACGGTGCTGTTTACGGACGCGCTTGTCGGTTCTGAGATCGACCTCAAAGCGGGCAACGACAAGCTGACGCTCGCGGACGTCGACAACTCGGCGACTGTCGCCAACGTCGAGACGATCATCGGCGGCTCGGCCAACGACACCATCACGCTTTCCGAGGCGATCTCGAAGGGCTCCATCAACCTCGGCGCGGGCGACGACAAGCTGGTTCTTGCCGACAAGTCGAACTCCGTCACGGTTACGGGTGTGGAGACGCTGATCGGCGGCTCGGCCAACAACACGATCACGCTCGGCTCGATGCTCGAGGCGACTCACTCGGTCAACACCGGCGGCGGCAAGGACGCGCTCACGCTCGGCAAGTTCACCAACGAGGGAACCATCGCGAACGTCGAGACGCTCATCGGCAATGTGAACGCCGACACGATAACGCTGTCGAGCCAGATGGTGAACGGCTCGGTAGATCTCGGCAAGGGTGCCAACTCATTGAAGTTTGCCAGCGGCGGCGCGAACACGGCGACCGTGTCCAACGTCGAGACGATCATCGGCGGGGCCAACAACAATACCGTCACGCTCGCCGCTGCGGCCTCCAAGGCCTCGATCGACCTCGGCGCGGCAAGCGACAAGCTCGTCCTCGGCAAGTTTGCCAACACAGCGACCGTCTCGAACACCGAGTCCATCGTCGGCGGAGCGGTGGCCGACACCGTGACGCTGGGCACCAAGCTCAACGCCTCGAACAGCATGGATTTCGGCGCCGGCACCGACAAGCTCACGCTCGGCGATTTCGACAACACCGGCTCGCTCTCCAACATCGAGAGCATCTACGGCGGCAGCGGAAACGATACGATCTCGCTCAACGCGGTGATTTCCAAGGGATATGTCGACCTCGGCTCGGGCAACGACAAGCTGACGTTGTCGGGAGCGGGCGCCAACAACGCCACCATCGCCAACGTCGACACGCTGGTCGGCGGCTCGGCCAACAACACGATCACGCTCGCCGGCGCCCTCGGGATTGGTGACAGCATCGACCTGGGGTCCGGTAAGGACACCCTCATCCTCGGCAAGTTCACCAACACGGGCTTCGTCTCCCACGTCGAGACGCTGACCGGCAATACGGGCGCCGACACCATCACCTTCGCGACGCAGGTCTCGAACGCGAGGATCGACCTCGGCGGCGGCGCGGACAAGCTCACTCTTGCCGATTCGGGGGCGAACTCCGCGACGGTCTCGAACGTCGAGACGCTGATCGGCGGCTCGGCCAACAACACGATCACGCTCGGCGCCGCGGCCTCCAAGGCCTCGATCGATCTCGGGGCCGGCACCGACAAGCTCGTGCTCGGTAACTTTGCCAACACGCTCACCGTCTCGAACACCGAAAGCATCGTCGGCGGAGCGCTCACCGATACGGTTGGATTGACCTCAATCTACACCGGCTCTATCGGCCTCGATTTGGGCGCGGGCTCGGACAAGCTCGTGCTGGGCGACTTCAACAACACCGGATCGATCTCGAACATCGAGAGCCTGGTCGGTGGCAGCGCGAACGATACGATCACCTATTCGTCGGTCGTCTCCAAGGGCTCGATCGACCTCGGCTCGGGCTCGGACAAGCTCACGCTGTCGAGTGCGGGCGCCAACATTGCGACGGTCTCGAACGTCGAGACGCTGATCGGCGGCAATGCGAACAACGACATAACGCTCGGCGCGGCGCTTTCCGGCGCGAACAGCGTTGACCTCGGCAACGGCAAGGATACGTTGCGGCTCGGTAACTTCACGAATACTGGGTCCGTCTCCAACGTCGAGACGCTGATCGGCGGCACGGGTGCCGACACCATCACGTTTGCGACCAAGATCTCGAACGGCTCGATCGATCTCGGCCAGGGCGCCGACAAGCTCACCCTGTCCGACGCCGGCGTCAACACGGCGACCGTCGCCAACGTCGAGACGCTCATCGGCGGCTCGGCCAACAACACGATCACACTGTCGACATCGGTCTCCAAGGGCTCGATTGACCTCGGGGCGGGTGCCGACAAGCTCGTGCTCGGCAAATTCGCCAACACGGTCACAGTCTCCAACACCGAGACCATCACCGGCGGTGACCTGGCCGATACGGTCAGCCTCGGCACAGCCCTGACCACCTCGATCAAGATCGATCTTGGCTCGGCTGCCGACAAACTCACCCTTGGCGACTTCACCAACACCGGCTCCGCCTCCAACGTCGAGAGCCTGATCGGCGGCTCGGGCAACGACACGATCACCTATGGAGCGATCGTCTCCAAGGGCTCGGTCGATCTCGGCTCGGGCAACGATAGCCTTACGCTTGGCAACTTCGCCAACGTCGCGACGGTTTCCAATGTCGAGACCTTCACCGGCGGCAGCTCGGCCGACACCATCAACCTCGGCGCGGCGCTCACGAGCGCGAGCAGCATCGACCTCGGCGCCGGCAAGGACAAGCTGATGCTCGGCGCCTTCGCCAACACCGGCTCGGTGTCGAACGTCGAGACGCTCGTCGGCGGCACGGGTGCCGACACCATCACGCTTGCGACAGTGATCTCTAACGGGTCGATCGATCTCGGCCAGGGCGCCGACACGCTGACGTTGTCGGGTGCCGGCGCCAACACGGCGTCGGTCTCGAACGTCGAGACGCTCGTCGGCGGCTCGGCCAACAACACGATCACGCTGGCCACGGGGGCGTCTAAGGCCTCGATCGATCTCGGGGCCGGCTCCGACAAGCTCGTCCTCGGCAATTTCGCCAACAATGCCACCGTGTCGAACACCGAAAGCGTCGTCGGCGGCGCGCTCGGCGATACGATCACTCTGGGGACGGCGCTTACCACCTCGAGCAACATCAACCTCGGCGCGGCCAACGACAAGCTCATCCTCGGCGACTTCACGAACACCGGCTCGCTTGCGAGCGTCGAGTCCGTTGTCGGTGGATCGGGAGCCGACACGATCACGCTCACGGCGCAGATCTCCAAAGGCTCGATCGACCTCGGCGACGGCAGCGACACGCTCAATCTGGGCAACTTCGCCAACGATACGACGGTCTCGAACGTCGAGACGCTCGTCGGCGGCAACAACGCCGATACCGTCGTGCTCGGCGCTGAGCTCACGAGCTCGAGCAGCATCGATCTCGCCGCCGGCAGCGACAAGCTGACGCTCGGCGCCTTCGACAACACGGGCTCGGTCTCGAACGTCGAGACGCTCGTCGGCGGCGGCAGCGCCGATGCGATCACGTTCGCCACCAAGGTTGCGAAAGCCTCGATCGATCTCGGCCTCGGGTCCGACACCCTGACCTTGGCCGACATCACCGGGAACTCCGCAACCGTCTCCGGCGTCGAGACGCTCGTCGGCGGCTCGGGAGCCGACACGATCACGCTCGGCGCCGCGGCCTCCAAGGCCTCGGTCGACCTCGGCTCCGGATCGGACACGCTCACCCTCGGCGGCTTCGCCAACAATCTGACGGTCGCCAACGTCGAGACGCTGGTCGGCGGGGCACTCGCCGATACGGTGACCCTGAGCGCGGTTCTCGCCGGCTCCGAGAGCATCGATCTCGGGTCGGGCAACGACAAGCTGACGTTGGCGGACGGCGCCAACACGGGGTCGGTCTCCAACGTCGAGACGCTCATCGGCGGAACGGGCGCCGACACGATTACCTTCACTGCTCAGGTGTCCAAGGGCTCCGTCGATCTCGGGGACGGCACCGATTCCTTGTCGCTCGCCAACGCCGCCAACTCGGCGACAGTCTCCAACGTCGAGAGCATTCTCGGCGGCAATAACGTCGACACGATCACACTGGGCGCAGCCCTCGACAGCTCGAGCAGC
Source organism: uncultured Alphaproteobacteria bacterium (assembly GCA_963840415.1). GTDB lineage: Bacteria > Pseudomonadota > Alphaproteobacteria > Rhizobiales > Hyphomicrobiaceae > Hyphomicrobium_C. Next base: position 181,992 of record CAWIYX010000018.1, read on the forward strand.
ATCAACCTCGGCGCCGGCTCCGACGCGCTCACCCTCGGCAACTTCACGAACACGGGCTCGGTGTCCAATGTCGAGACGCTGACGGGCGGCACCGGCGACGACACGATCACCTATGCGACGGTGCTCTCGAAAGGCGTGGTCGACCTCGGCAAGGGCAGCGACACGCTCCTTCTGAGCACGGCGGCGAACATCGCCACCGTGTCGAACGTCGAGACGCTGACCGGTGACGCGGGCAACGACACGATCACGCTCGGAGCAGCTGCGTCGGGCACGTCGATCAACCTCGGCGGCGGCTCGGACAAGCTGACGCTGGCAGACGCCGCCAACGCCGTGACGGTGTCTGGAGTTGAGACGGTCGTCGGCGGCTCGGCGGCCGACACCGTCACGCTCGCCGCCGCGCTCACGACCTCGGCCAGCATCGATCTCGACGCCGGCAACGACAAGCTCATCCTCGGCGACTTCACCAACACGGGATCCGCCTCGAACGTCGAGACGCTGGTCGGCGGCACCGGCGACGACACGATCACCTACGGCGCGCAGGTTTCGAAGGCGTCGATCGACCTTGGCCTGGGCAACGACACCGTCACCCTCGGCAACTTCGACAACACCGCCACCGTCTCCAACTTCGAGACGCTGACCGGCGGCAACAAGGCCGACACCATCACCTTGGGCGCGGCTCTTTCCGGCACCGAGAGCATCAATCTCGGCGCCGGCAACGACAAGCTCATTCTGGGCGCCTTCGACAATACGGGCTCGGTCTCGAACGTCGAGAGCCTGGTCGGCGGCACGGGCGCGGACGTGATTACGTATGCGACGGTGGCCTCCAAGGCCTCGGTCGACCTCGGCGCCGGCAGCGACACGGTGACGTTCGGCGATTTCGTCAACACGGCGACGGTGTCCAACACCGAGAGCGTCGTCGGCGGCTCGGACGCCGACACCATCACGCTCGGCGCCGCGGCGGCAAACGTGACCGTCGACCTCGGGTCCGGCTCGGACAAGCTCACTCTGGCTGACGCCGCCAACACGGTCACGGTCTCGGCGGTCGAGACAGTCACCGGCGGTTCGGCTGCCGATACCGTCACGCTCGGGGCCGTCGCGTCGAATATCTCCGTCGACCTCGGCTCGGGCTCGGACAAGCTCACGCTCGGCGACTTCGCCAACACGCTGACGGTCTCCAACACCGAGACGCTGGTCGGCGGGGCCGACGCCGACACCGTGACGCTCGGCTCGGTCATCTCCAAGGGTTCCGTCAACCTGGGCGACGGCGCCGACAAGCTCACTCTGTCCAGCGCTGCCAACACGGCGACCGTGTCGAACGTCGAGAGCCTGGTCGGCGGTACGAACTCGGATACGATTACGCTCGGCGCGGCGCTCGGGGCAGCCGACAGCATCGACCTCGGCGTGGGCTCGGACGTCCTCACGCTGGGAGCCTTCGAGAACACAGGCTCTGTGTCCAACGTCGAGACGGTCACCGGCGCATCGGGCGCGGACACGATCACCTTTGCGACTCAGGCCTCCAATGCCTCGATCGACCTCGCGGCGGGGACCGATACCGTCACATTCGGCAATTTCGCCAACACGGCGACCGTCTCCAACGTCGAGAGCGTCGTCGGAGCCACGGGCGCCGACACGATCACGTTCGGCACTGTGGCCTCAAACGCGACCATTGATCTCGGCACGGGCACGTTTGCCGACACCCTGACGCTTGGCGACTTCGCCAACAAGGCGACGGTCTCGAACGTCGAGACGCTGACCGGCGGCTCGGGCGCCGACACCATCACGCTCGGCGCGGCGCTTACGACCGCCCAGAGCGTCAATCTCGGTGTAGGCTCCGACAAGCTTACGCTGGCCGATGTCGCCAACACCGGCTCGGTCTCGAACGTCGAGACGCTCGTCGGCGGCACCGATGACGACACGGTCACCGTCCTCACCCAGCTTTCCAAGGGCTCGGTCGACCTCGGCGACGGCACCGACAAGGTGACGCTGTCGAGTGCCGCCAACACGGTGACGGTCGCGAACGTCGAGAGCCTCGTCGGCGGCGGCGATGCCGATACGATCACGCTCGCCTCGGCGGTGGCCGACACCGACAGCATCGATCTCGGCGCGGGCGCGGATAAGCTGACGCTCGGCAACTTCGAGAATACGGGCTCGGTCTCGAACGTCGAGACGCTGACCGGCGGCACCGGCGCCGACACGATCACCTACGCGACGCAGGTGTCGAACGGCTCGGTCGACCTCGGCGCGGGCACCGACTCGGTCACGCTCGGCAACTTCGTCAACACGATCACGATCTCGAACGTCGAAAGCATCCTTGGCGATGCGGGCGCCGATACGGTCACGCTCGGCACGGCGGTGGCCAACGCCACGATCGACCTCGATGCCGGCAGCGACAAGCTCGTTCTCGGCGACTTCGTCAACAAGGCGACGATCTCGAACGTCGAGACGCTGGTTGGCGGCTCGGGTAACGACACGCTCACGATGGACGCCGTGCTGTCGGGCTCGGAGACGATCGATCTCGGCTCCGGCTCCGACAAGCTGACGCTCGCCGACGGCACAAATACAGCATCGCTTTCGAACGTCGAGACGGTTGTCGGCGGCACCGGTGCCGACACGATCACGCTCTCGACCCAGATGTCGAAGGGATCGGTCGACCTCGGCGACGACAACGACAAGCTGACGCTGTCGAGCGCCGCCAACACCGCGACGGTGTCGAACGTCGAGAGCCTGGTCGGCGGCAGCAATTCCGACACGATCACGCTCGGAAGCGCGCTGGCGAGCTCCGACAGCATCGACCTCGGCGCCGGCTCCGACACCCTCACCCTCGGCAACCTCGAGAACACCGGCTCGGTGTCGAACGTCGAGACGCTCGTTGCCGGCACCAGCGCCGATACCATCACCTTTGCAACCCAAGTTTCCAACGTCTCGGTGGACCTCGGCACGGGCACGGACACGCTGACGCTCGGCGACTTCGTCAATACGGCGACGGTGTCCAACACCGAAAGCATCGTCGGCGGCTCGAACGCCGATACGATCACGGTCGCGACGCTTGCCGCGAACGTGACGATCGACCTCGGTTCGGGCGCGGACAAACTGACGCTCGGCAACTTCGCCAACAAGGCGACGATCTCCAACGTCGAGACGCTCACCGGTGGCACGGGCGCCGATACGATCACCTTGGGCGCGGCGCTCACCGGCTCGGAGAGCATCGACCTCGGTTCGGGCAGCGACACGCTGACCTTGGCGGATGCCGCCAACACCGGCACTATCTCGAACGTCGAGACGCTCGTCGCCGGCACGGGCGCTGACACCATCACGCTTGGATCGGTCGCCTCAAACGCCTCTGTCGATCTCGGCGACGGCGCCGATACTCTGACGCTCGGCAACTTCGCGAACGTCCTGACGGTGTCGAATGTCGAGACGCTCGCTGGCGGCACGGGTGCCGATACGGTGACGCTCGCGACCGCGCTCACCACCTCCGAGAGCATCGACCTCGGCTCAGGCTCGGACAAGCTGACGCTCGGCGCCTTCGACAACACCGGCTCGGTGTCGAACGTCGAGACGCTCGTCGGCGGCACGGGCGCCGACGTGATCACCTACGGCGCGCAAGTCTCCAACGTCTCGGTGGACCTCGGCGCCGGCACGGATACGGTGACCTTCGGCGACTTTGTCAACACGGCAACCGTCTCGAACACCGAAAGCATCGTCGGCGGCTCGACGACCGACACCATCACGCTGGGCGCCCTCGCGTCGAACGTGACGATCGATCTCGGCTCGGGCTCCGACAAGCTGACGCTCGGCGACTTTGCCAACGTTGCCACCATCTCCAACGTGGAGAGCCTGGTCGGCGGCTCGGGCGCCGACACGCTCACCATGGGCGCGGCTCTCGTGAGCTCGGGCAGCTACGACCTCGGCTCGGGCAATGACAAGCTGACGCTGGCGGACGCGGCCAACACCGGCACCGTCTCGAGCGTCGAGACGCTCGTCGGCGGCACCGGCGCTGATACGATCACGTTTGGCGCGCAGGTCTCCAACGTCTCGGTCGACCTCGGCACTGGCACGGACACGCTGACCCTCGGCAACTTCGCCAACACGCTGACGGTCTCCAACATCGAGAGCGTGGTCGGCGGCACGGGTGCCGACACGGTGACGCTCAGCGGGGCTCTCTCGAGCTCCACCACTATCGACCTCGGCGCCGGCAGCGACAAGGTCACGCTCGGCGACGTCGCCAATACGGGCTCAGTTTCGAACGTCGAGAGCCTGGTCGGCGGCTCGGCGGCCGACACGATCACCTACGGCGCGCAGGTCTCCAACATCTCGGTCGACCTCGGCGTCGGCAGCGACAAGGTGACGTTCGGCGACTTCGTCAACACGGCAACCATGTCGAACGTCGAGACCGTCATAGGCGGCTCCGACAACGACACCATCACGCTCGGCGCCGTCGCCTCCAACGCCTCGATCAACCTCGGCTCGGGTTCCGACAAGCTGACGCTCGGCGACTTCGCCAACGTGGCGACGGTCTCCAACGTCGAGACGCTCACCGGCGGCACGGGCGCCGACACGCTCACCATGGGCGCCGCGCTCACGAGCTCCGGCAGCTACAACCTCGGTTCCGGCAGCGATACTCTGACGCTCGCCAACGCCACCAACGAAGGCATGATCTCCAACGTCGAGACCCTCGTCGGCAACGCCGGCGCAGACACGATCACTTTCGGTGCGGCCGCGTCCAACGTATCGGTGGATCTCGCCGGCGGCACGGACAAGGTCACGCTCGGCAACTTCATCAACACCGTGACGGTGTCCAACGTCGAAAGCCTGGTCGGCGGCGCCAATGCCGACACGGTCACCCTCGGCACGGCGCTCGCCAGCTCGGCGTCGGTCGATCTCGCCGCGGGCTCCGATGTGCTGACCCTCGGCGACTTCGCCAACACCGGCTCGGTCTCCAACGTCGAGACGCTCACCGGCGGCTCCGACGCGGATACGATCACCTACGCGACGGTGGTTTCCAACGGCTCGGTCGACCTCGGCGCTGGCAGCGACAAGGTGACGTTCGGCGACTTCGTCAACACGGCATCCGTGTCGAACGTCGAGACCGTCATCGGCGGCTCCGACAACGATACGATCACGCTCGGCGCCGTCGCGTCGAATGCTTCGATCAACCTAGGCGCGGGCACGGACAAGCTGACGTTCGGCGACTTCGCCAACGTGGCGACTGTCTCCAACGTCGAGACGCTCGTCGGCGGAACGGGTGCCGACACGCTCACCATGGGCGCGGCGCTCACGAGCTCCGGCAGTTACAACCTCGGCGCCGGCAGCGATACGCTGACGCTCGCCAACGCCACCAACGAAGGCACGATCTCCAACGTCGAGACCCTCGTCGGCAACGCGGGCGCTGACACCATCACGCTCGGCGCCGTCGTCTCCAATGGCTCGATCGACCTCGCGGGCAGCTCCGACAAGCTCACGCTCGGCAACTTCTCCAACACCGTGACGGTGTCCAACGTCGAAAGCCTGATCGGCGGCGCCAACGCCGACACGGTAACCCTCGGCACGGCGCTCGCCAGCTCGGCCACGGTCGATCTCGCCGCGGGCTCAGACGTGCTGACGCTCGGCGACTTCGCCAACACTGGCTCGGTCTCCAACGTCGAAACGCTCACGGGCGGCTCCGACGCGGATACGATCACTTACGCGACCCTTCTCTCGAAGGGCTCGGTCAATCTGGGCGTCGGCAGCGACAAGGTGACGTTCGGCGACTTCGCCAACGTCGCGACCATCTCCGATGTCGAGACCATCGTCGGCGGCACGGACAACGACACGATCACGCTCGGCGCCGTCGCCTCCAACGCCTCGATCAACCTCGGCACGGGCACGGACAAGCTCACGCTCGGCAACTTCGCCAACGTCGCGACCGTGACCGGCGTCGAAAGTCTGGTCGGCGCTGCGGGCGCCGACACGATCACCATGGGTGGCGCGCTTACGAGCTCGGGCACCTACGATCTTGGCGGCGGCTCGGACAGCCTGACGCTGACCAACGCCACCAACAAGGGGACGATCTCCAACATCGAGACGATCGTCGGTGGAACCGGCGACGAGACCATCACGCTCGGGGCGGCCATCGCCAGCGGCTCGATCGACCTCGGCACCGGCACGGATACGCTGACGCTCGGCAACTTCACCAACTCGGTCACGGTGTCGCATGCCGACACCCTGACTGGCGGCGCGGGTGCAGACACAGTAACTCTCGGTACGGCACTTGCCGCGTCCAACTCCATCGATCTCGGCGCCGGCAACGATAAGCTGACGCTGGCCGATGTCGCCAACACCGGCACGGTGACGGGCGTCGAGACGCTGACCGGCGGGTCCGACAACGACACCATCACCTTCATGGGCTCCTCGGGCTCGGTGGATCTCGGCGCCGGCGACGACACGCTCACGCTCAATTCGACGGCCAACACGCTGACCGTGTCCAACGTGGAAACGCTGACCGGCGGCGGCGACAACGACACGATCACGCTCGCCGCGGTCGCCTCCAACGCCTCGATCAGCCTCGGCGGCGGCACGGACAAGCTGACGCTCGGCAACTTCGCCAACGTGGCAACCGTCACCGGCGTCGAATTGCTGGTCGGTGCCGCGGGCGCCGACACCATCACGCTCGGCGGTGCGATAACTACGTCGGGCAGCTACAGCCTCGGCGGCGGCTCCGACAGCCTAACGCTGGCCAACGCCACCAACACCGGCACCGTCTCCAACATCGAGACGATCGTCGGCGGCACGGGCGACGACACCGTCACACTCGGCACGGCCATCGCCAGCGGCTCGATCGATCTCGGCACCGGCTCCGACACGGTGACGTTCGGCGACTTCACCAACTCGGCGACGGTCTCGAACGCCGATACGCTGACGGGCGGCTCGGGCAACGATACGATCACGCTCGGCACGGCGCTCGCGGCCTCGAACTCGATCAACCTCGGGGCGGGCAACGACAAGCTGACTCTGGCCGACGTCGCCAACACGGGCACGGCGACGGGTGTCGAGACTCTGGTCGGCGGGTCCGACAACGACACCATCACCTTCATGAGCTCGTCGGGCTCGGTCAATCTCGGCGACGGCGACGACGTGCTGACGCTCAACACGACGGCCAACACGCTGACCGTATCCAACGTGGAAACGCTGACCGGCGGCGGCGACAACGACACGATCACGCTCGGTGCCGTCGCCTCCAATGCCGCGATCAACCTCGGCGCGGGCACGGACAAGCTCACGCTCGGCGCCTACGCCAACGTGGCAACAGTCACCGGCGTCGAATCGCTGGTCGGCGCCGCAGGTACGGACACGATCACGCTCGGCGGCGCGATGGTGAGCTCCGGCAGCTATAATCTCGGCGCGGCCGCCGATAGCCTCACCCTGGCCAACGCCACCAACACCGGCACGGTGTCCAACGTCGAGACGATCATCGGCGGAACCGGCGCCGACACCATTACGCTCGGCGCGGCGATCGTCAGCGGCTCGATCGACCTCGACAGCGGATCCGACACGGTGACGTTCGGCGACTTCACCAACACGGCGACAGTATCGAACGTCGATACGCTCACCGGTGGCTCGGGGAACGACACGATCACGCTCGGCGCGGCGCTCGCCGGCACGGAGCAGATCAACCTCGGCGCGGGCAACGACAAGCTGACCCTGGCCGACGCGACAAACACCGGCACGGTGTCGGGAGTGGAGACGCTGACCGGCGGAACCGGCGACGACACCATCACCTTCATGGGCTCGTCGGGCTCGATCAACCTCGGTGCGGGCAGCGACAGCCTGGCGCTCAACACGACCGCCAACACGCTGACGGTGTCCAACGTCGAGACGCTGACCGGCGGCTCCGACAACGACACGATCACGTTCAGCACGATCGCCTCCAACGCCTCGGTCAACCTCGGCGCGGGCACGGACAAGTTGACGCTCGGCAACTTCGCCAACGTGGCAACCGTCACCGGTGTCGAATTGCTGGTCGGTGCCGCGGGCGCCGACACCATCACGCTCGGCGGCGCGATGGTGAGCTCCGGCAGCTTCGACCTCGGCGGCGGCTCGGATAGCCTGACGCTGGCCAACGCCACCAACACCGGCACCGTCTCCAACATCGAGACGATCGTCGGCGGCACCGGCGACGACACGATTACGCTTGGCACGGCCATCGCCAGCGGCTCGATCGATCTCGGCACCGGCTCCGACACGGTGACGTTCGGCGACTTCACCAACACGGCGACGGTCTCCAACGCCGATACGCTCACCGGCGGCTCGGGCAACGACACGATCACGCTCGGGACGGCGCTCGCGGCCTCGAACTCGATCAACCTCGGCGCGGGCTCCGACAAGCTGACGCTGGCGTCGCTCGCCAACACCGGCACGGTGACGGGCGTCGAGACGCTGATCGGCGGCGCCGATACCGATACGATCACCTTCACGGGCTCGTCGGGCTCAATCGATCTCGGTGCGGCGGACGACAGCCTGACGCTCAACACGACGGTCAACACGCTGACGGTGTCCAACGTCGAAAGCCTGCTCGGCGGCTCCGATAACGACACGATCACCCTCGGCGCGATCGCGTCCCAGGCGACGATCAACCTCGGCGCGGGCTCGGACACCGTGACCTTCGGCAACTACGCCAATGTCGCCACGCTCTCGAACGTGGAGACGGTCACCGGCGGCTCGGGCAACGACACTGTCGCCTTCAACGCGGCGCTTGCGAGCTCCGGAAGCTACGATCTCGGCCTGGGTGCGGACAGCGTGACACTGGCCAACGTGGCAAACACGGCTACCCTCTCCAACGTCGAGACGGTGACCGGTGGCACGGGTGCCGACACCATCACGCTGAACTCGCTCATCTCGAACGGGTTCGTCGACCTCGCCGACGGCAACGACACGCTCGCACTCTCGACCGCGGCCAACACGGTCACGGTGTCGAACGTCGAGACGCTGACCGGCGCCTCGGGCGACGACACCGTCACTCTGGCGACAGCCCTCGTCGGCTCGGAGCAGATCAACCTCGGCGGCGGCTCGGACAAGCTGACGCTGGCGGCCTTCGCCAACACCGGCACGGTCTCGGGTGTCGAGACGCTGATCGGCGGCGCGGACGTCGACACGATCACCTTCATGGGCTCCTCGGGCTCGATCGATCTCGGCGCGGCGGACGACAGCCTGACGCTCAACACGACGGTCAACACGCTGACGGTGTCCAACGTCGAAAGCCTGCTCGGCGGCTCCGATAACGACACCATCACGCTCGGCGCGGTCGCGTCCAACGCGGTGGTGAACCTCGGCGCTGGCTCTGACACGCTGACCTTCGGCAGCTACGCCAACGTCGCCACGATCTCGAACGTCGAGACCGTGACCGGCGGCTCTGCCAACGACGCGATCACCTTCGGCGCCGCTGTCCTGAGCTCCGGCAACTACGATCTCGGCGCGGGCTCCGATACGCTGACGTTCGGCGACTTCACCAACACCGGCACGTTCTCCAACGTCGAGACCTTCGTCGGCGGGGCGAGCGCGGACACGATCACCGTCGCAACCCAGCTCTCGAACGGCAATGTCGATCTCGGCGACGGCAATGACAAGCTCACGCTCTCGTCGGCGGCCAACACGGTGACGGTGACGAACGTCGAGACGCTCGTCGGCGGGGCCAACAACGACACCATCACGCTGAGCTCGCTCCTGGCCGGGACAGAGAGCATCGATCTCGGAGCGGGCACGGACAAGCTCACGCTCGGCAACTTCCTCAACACGGCCACGCTGTCGGGCGTCGAGACGCTGATCGGCGGCACCGACGACGATACGATCACGTTCCTGAACTCGACGGGATCGATCGACCTCGGCGCGGGCACCGACAGCCTGTCGCTCAATACGACGACCAATACGATGACGGTGTCGAACGTCGAAAGCCTGCTGGGCGGCTCGGGCAACGACACGATCACGATCTCGACGTTGCTCAACAAGGCCACGATCGATCTCGGCGCGGGCTCGGACAGCGTGACGCTCGGCGACTTCGCCAACGTCGCGACGATCTCCTCGGCCGAGACGCTCACCGGCGGCACGGGCGCAGACACGATCACCCTCGGCGCGGCGGTCAGTGCCTCGAACTCGATCAACCTCGGTGCGGGCTCCGACACGCTCACTCTCGGCGACTTCACCAACACGGGCTCGGTGTCGAACGTCGAGACGCTGGTCGGCGGCTTCGGCGACGACACGATCACGGTGTCGACGCAGCTGTCGAACGCCTCGGTCAATCTCGCCGACGGCAACGACACGCTGACCTTGGGCGACTTCACCAACGTCGCGACGATCTCGAACGTGGAGACGCTCACCGGCGGCACAGGCTCGGACGCGATCACGCTCGGCGCCGTGGCATTCGCCTCGATCAATCTCGGCAACGGGTCCGACACGCTGACGCTCGGCAACTTCGCCAACACGGTCACGGCCTCCAACGTCGAGACCATCGTCGGCGGCACCGATGCCGATACGATCACCGTCTCGGGCGCGACAGCGGCCATGGTTCGCGGCGGCGGCGGCATCGACTCGGTCACCGGCGGCTCGGGCGGCGACACTTTCGTCTTCGACAAGAAGGTGGCCGGCAGCTACATGATCGTCGCCAACATGGGCACCGGCTCCGACATGATCGGCCTCGATACCGACCAGAGCTCGACGGTCTCGGGCAATGCCTACGATACCAACGCCGCGCTGGCGAACGGCACCAACATCACCTCCGTCGCCGACCACGGGACGCTGCTCGCGACCAACCTCGCGAGCTCGTCGGGCAACAAGGGCGCCTTCGCCTACCAGTCGGACACCGGCGAGCTCTACTTCGCCGCGGACGGCAACTTCACCTCGGGCGGCGTGCTGGTCGGCATCATCACCAGCGATGGCTCGACACCGTGGATCTACGACTTCTCGAAGTTCGTCGACGTGTAAGAGGTCACGACAGTACGATCTGCAACAGGCGGCTGCGTCGCAAGGCGCGGCCGCCCGTCTTTTCGCGGCCCTGTCTCCCGCGCGGTCCAGCTTGGGGCAAGGCAAGTCACGCTAGACCCGAGCCTGGTATGCCGCGGAGACGGAGCGGGTCAGCTCGATGCTCAAGATCGACGAGACGAACGGCGTGGTCATTGCCGAAGGGCCAGCCGGCGAGGCGGTGCACGCCATCGGCAGCCCTGAAGCCTTCCGCCTCATCTCCAATGCCTGGCTCAGGGCCGGCTGGGACACCAAGTATGTCTACTCCTTCGCCTGGATGGGCCGGCCGATCATTCAGCTGCCCGAGGACGTGCTGCGCATCCAGGAGGTCCTCTACCGCGTCAAACCCGACGTGGTGGTCGAGACGGGTGTCGCGCACGGCGGTTCGCTCGTCTTTTACGCGAGCCTTTTCAAGGCCATAGGCAAGGGCCGCGTTATCGGCATCGATATCGAGATCCGCCCCCACAACCGGCGCGCCATCGAGGCGCACGAAATGAAGCCGCTGATCAGCCTCGTCGAGGGAAGCTCGGTCGATCCCGAGGTGGTCGCCCGCGTGCGCGACTTGATCGGCCCCGGTGAGACGGTTCTCGTCCTCCTCGACAGCAATCACACCAAGGCGCACGTGCTCGGCGAGCTCGAGGCCTACGGGCCGCTCGTCACGCCCGGGTCCTACATCGTTGCGACCGACGGCATCATGAAGCAGGTCGCGGGCGCCCCCCGCACGGGTCCCGACTGGACCTGGAACAATCCGCTCGACGCCGCGCGCGAGTTCGCCGCGCGCCATCCTGAATTCGCGCTCGAGGAGCCGCCGTTTCCCTTCAACGAAGGGGTCATCACGGAGCGCGTCACCTACTGGCCGCAGGGTTTTCTCAGGCGGATCTGAGCATGCAGCGCCAGCCGTTCGCGAGAGCCGCCGCCGGTCAGGGTCAGACGCTGGTCCAGGAGGCGCTCCAGGCGCTCGATCGCGGCGACGCCACCGCGGCCGCCGCGTATGCCCGGCAAGCGACCGCCGTCGCGGCCCAGGACGCGCTGGCGTGGGAAGCCTTGAGCATCGCGTTGCATCGGCTGCGCGACTTCGGGCCGGCCATCGAGGCCGGCAAACGCGCAATCGAAATCAATCCCAAAGCGGCGGACTTTCACGCCAATCTCGGCGTCGTGCTCAAGTCGGCGAACAGGGTGGCCGAGGCGGAGGCCGCCTATCGTGCCGCCATCGCCGTCAATCCGTCGTTTGCGCCGGCCCACCACAACCTCGGCAATCTGCTCTGCGATCAGGGCCGCTACCGCGAGGCCGAGCCCTGCTACCGCACGGGGCTCAGCCTGGATCCCAATTATGCCGAAGCCTGGCATGCGCTCGCCCTCGCCCTGCAAAAGCAAGGCCGCGCGGAGGAGGCGGCGGGGCCGCTCACACGTGTCCTCGAGCTGCGGCCTGGCCGGGCCGACGTCGTGAGCGACCTTGCGACCTGCGCCATGGCGCGCGAGCGGCATGGCGAGGCCAGGCAGCTTCTCCATAAGGCGATCGCGCTCGACCCCAAGCTCGCGTCCGCGTACGGCAACCTCGGTGCGCTCGAGCTGCGGGCCGGGCGGACGGTCGAAGCGGAACGCGCCACCCGCCGCGCGCTCGAGCTGGCCCCGAACGAGGCCCGCTGGATCACCAACCTGAGCGTGGCCGCAAAGGACCTTGGGCGGTTTGAGGAGGCGGAGGGACTGCTGCGGCGGGCGCTGGCGTTGCGGCCGGACTATGCGCTCGCGCACGCGAACTTGCTGTTCTGCCTGAACTACCACCCCGAGAAGAGCGCGGAGGAGATCTTCGCCGAGTACCGGCGCTACGATGCCGCCCACGCGCTCCCCTATATGCCGCGCGAGCCGGTGTTCGCCAACGATCCCGCTCCCGGCCGCCGTCTCAGGGTCGGCTTCCTCTCCCCCGACTTCCGCGAGCACGCCGCCCGCCACTTCCTCGAGCCCCTCCTCAGACACTACGACCGGAGCAGAATCGAGCTCGTCTGCTATGCCGAGGTGGCAAACCCCGACCGCATGACGGAAGAGATGAAGGGCCTCGCCTCCCACTGGCGCTCGACCGTGGGATTGAGCGACGAGGAGGCGGCCGCCCTCATCCGCCGCGATCAGATCGACATCCTGGTCGACTTCGGCGGACACACGTCGGCAAGCCGGCTGCTCGTCATGGCGCGCCGCCCCGCCCCCATCCAGATCGCCCACCAGCTCGGCCACGGCTACACGTCAGGATTGACGGCGGTCGATGCCTTCCTCGGCGATCAAGACCTCACGCCCCCGGGCTGCGAAGCGCTCTTCTCCGAGCGCATCGTGCGCCTTCCCCGCATTCCGATCGCCTACGTGGCGGCGCCGGGCATGCCGGAGGTGGGGCCGCTGCCGGCCCTGGCGCGAGGCGGGCGCCTCACGTTCGGCTACTTCGGCCGCCCCGAGCGCATCAACGCCCGTGTGATCTCAGCCTGGGCCAGGATCCTGAGCCAGGTTCCCGGCAGCCGGCTGATGCTCAACTCGAAGGCGTTCTCGGAGGAGGCGTTCCGGGCCCTGATGGCGGAGCGGTTCGCCCGCGAGGGAATCGGCGCCGACCGGCTGGAAATGGTCTACACGAGCCCGCAGTCGAAGACGTGGGCGGCCTATGGCGAGATCGACATCGCCCTCGACCCGTTCCCGCACAATGCGGGGACGACGACAATCGAGGCCCTGTGGCTCGGGGTCCCCGTCGCGAGCATGCTCGACCGTCCGTCGGTGGGGCGGATGGGGGTGAGCATCCTGGCCGCGCTCGGGCTCCGGGACTGGGTGGCGGCGGACGAAGCGGACTACGTCGCGCTCGCCGTCGCCAAGGCCACCGATCTGAAAGCGCTCGCGGCCCTGCGCGCGGGCCTTCGCGCCCGCTTCCTCGCCTCTCCCCTCGCCGACGGAGCCGGCCTCGCCCGCGACCTCCAGGCCGCCCTCCGCAACCTGTGGAACGACTGGTGCGAGAAAAGGAACGGCATGAGTTCCGACACGGCGGATCGGCGGCGCGCAATTGCGACCGAGGCGCAGCGTCTCGATGCGGAGGGACGCGTGGTCCAGGCGGTCGATGTGCTGAGGTCGCATCTCGCGATCGACGGCGCCGATGCCGACGCACTGACCCACTTATCGGACGCCTACCGCCGGCTGGGCCGGCTTGCCGACGCCGAGAAGAGCGCACGCGAGGCGCTGCGTATGGCGCCGAAGCTCGCCGCGGCGGCCAATGCGCTTGGCAATGCGCTCGCGGCGCAGAGCAGAATGACGGAGGCGGAAGCTGCCTTCACGAACGCCGTCGAAATAAAGCCTGACCATGCGGAGGCTTTCAACAACCGCGGGCTGGTGCTCATGCGCCGCGGCCAGCTCGTCGCCGCCGAGCGCGATCTCAGGAAGGCGCTCGAGCTCCGCCCCGAGCTGGTCGAGATCGGCTTCAACCTGGCCAATGCGCTTCAGGACCAGGGCCGGATCGCTGAAGCCGTCGACGCCTATCAAGCCACCGTCGCCAAGTCTGCCGGCCATGCGCGCGGCCACGGCATGATGCTGTTTGCGCTCACCTACCATCCCGGCCTCGGCGAGCAGCAGATCTTCGACGAGTTCCGCCGCTGGAACGCGCGGCACGCGGCGCCACATGCGCCCCGCAATGCGATCTGGCCGAACGCGCGTGGCGGCGCGCGCCGGCTGCGCGTCGGCTACGTGTCGCCCGACTTCGCGACGAAGTCGTCCCGGCATTTCATCGAGCCGATCCTCGTCGGCCACGACCGTAGCAAGGTCGAGGTCTTCTGCTATGCCGAGGTGCCGGCCCCCGATGCCGAGACCGTGCGGCTCAAGGCGCTTGCCGAGCACTGGCGTTCCACGGTGGGTCTCAGCGACGAGGAGCTGGCCGCGCTCATCCGGCGCGACGCTATCGACATTCTCGTCGATTTGGGTGGGCACACGGCGCGCAACAGGCTCTTGACGTTCGCCCGCAAGCCGGCGCCGGTCCAGGTCGCGCATTTCCTGGGGCACGGCTACACGTCCGGCCTTTCGGTCATGGACGCCTTCCTTGCCGACGGAGCCTTGGCGCCACCGGGATCCGAGCCGCTCTTCTCGGAGCCGGTCGTCCGGCTCCCACGCATTCCCCTCGTCTACCAGCCTCCCGACGGCATTCCGCCGGTCGCGCCGCTTCCCGCGTTGACGCGAGGCTACGTGACCTTCGGCAACTTCGGCCGTGTCGTGCGCCTCAACGACGACGTCATCGCCGCGTGGGCGAGGATCCTCAACGCGGTTCCCCGCTCGCGCCTCGTTCTCAATACGGTGGCATTCGCTGACCAGGAGGTTTCGGACCGCTATCGCCGCTTGCTCGCTCGAGCGGGAATTGGCTCCGACAGGATCGATCTCGTGTTCACGACGCCGCAGCCCAAGACTTGGGAGACCTACAGCGGTATCGACATCGCTCTCGACCCGTTTCCCCACAACGGCGGCACGACGACGATCGAGGCGCTGTGGCTCGGGGTGCCCTCTGTTTGCCTCGAGGGCCGTCCGTCCGTGGGCCGCTTCGGCGCCTCGATCATGGACGCCGTGGGCCTCGGTGATTGGGTGGCCAAGAGCGAGGACGCGTATGTAGCCCTTGCCGTGGCCCGCGCTCGCGACTTGCCGTCGCTTGCCGCGTTGCGCGCAGAATTGCGCGAGCGCATGCGGGCCTCGCCGCTGTGCGACGCGCGCGGCCTCTGCGCCGAGCTCGAACGGGTCTATCTCGCCCTATGGCAGCGCTACTGCGATCGCGAGGACAAGGTCGGGGCGCTCCAGATCGAAGGCGCGCGCGAATACGGAGCCGGCAACGCGGTGCGGGCCGTCGAGCTGTTTCGTGCGGCGGCCGAGATCGCGCCCAGGGCGTCGAGCTATTCGGACCTCGGCGCCGCCTTGCGCCTTGCCGGCCGCACGGCGGAGGCCGAGGCGGCCTATCGCGAGGCCGTGTCCCGCGACGCGAGCCTGGCCGCCGCCCACGCCAACCTCGGCAATCTCCTCAACAAGCAAGGCCGCTTCGCGGAGGCCGAGAGCGCCCTGCGCCGCGCGGCCGAGCTCGCGCCCAAGGACGTTCAGGCGCTGCGCAATCTTGCCGTCTGCCTCATGCACCAGCAGCGTCTCGAAGCGGCCGAGCCCGTCCTGCGGGCAGCCCTCGAGCTCGAGCCGCTCGACGTCGATCTCATCGACAATCTGGGCCAGCTGCTGCGCCAGCGCGGCCAGTCGGTCGCCGCGACGCGTCTCTACGCGGGCATGAAGCCGAGGCTCGGCAACAACTGGCGCGTCATCGGCAACATGGGCCTGCTGGTCCAGGACCTTGGGCGGTTTGAGGAGGCGGAGGGACTGCTGCGGCGGGCGCTGGCGTTGCGGCCGGACTATGCGCTCGCGCACGCGAACTTGCTGTTCTGCCTGAACTACCACCCCGAGAAGAGCGCGGAGGAGATCTTCGCCGAGTACCGGCGCTACGATGCCGCCCACGCGCTCCCCTATATGCCGCGCGAGCCGGTGTTCGCCAACGATCCCGCTCCCGGCCGCCGTCTCAGGGTCGGCTTCCTCTCCCCCGACTTCCGCGAGCACGCCGCCCGCCACTTCCTCGAGCCCCTCCTCAGACACTACGACCGGAGCAGAATCGAGCTCGTCTGCTATGCCGAGGTGGCAAACCCCGACCGCATGACGGAAGAGATGAAGGGCCTCGCCTCCCACTGGCGCTCGACCGTGGGATTGAGCGACGAGGAGGCGGCCGCCCTCATCCGCCGCGATCAGATCGACATCCTGGTCGACTTCGGCGGACACACGTCGGCAAGCCGGCTGCTCGTCATGGCGCGCCGCCCCGCCCCCATCCAGATCGCCCACCAGCTCGGCCACGGCTACACGTCAGGATTGACGGCGGTCGATGCCTTCCTCGGCGATCAAGACCTCACGCCCCCGGGCTGCGAAGCGCTCTTCTCCGAGCGCATCGTGCGCCTTCCCCGCATTCCGATCGCCTACGTGGCGGCGCCGGGCATGCCGGAGGTGGGGCCGCTGCCGGCCCTGGCGCGAGGCGGGCGCCTCACGTTCGGCTACTTCGGCCGCCCCGAGCGCATCAACGCCCGTGTGATCTCAGCCTGGGCCAGGATCCTGAGCCAGGTTCCCGGCAGCCGGCTGATGCTCAACTCGAAGGCGTTCTCGGAGGAGGCGTTCCGGGCCCTGATGGCGGAGCGGTTCGCCCGCGAGGGAATCGGCGCCGACCGGCTGGAAATGGTCTACACGAGCCCGCAGTCGAAGACGTGGGCGGCCTATGGCGAGATCGACATCGCCCTCGACCCGTTCCCGCACAATGCGGGGACGACGACAATCGAGGCCCTGTGGCTCGGGGTCCCCGTCGCGAGCATGCTCGACCGTCCGTCGGTGGGGCGGATGGGGGTGAGCATCCTGGCCGCGCTCGGGCTCCGGGACTGGGTGGCGGCGGACGAAGCGGACTACGTCGCGCTCGCCGTCGCCAAGGCCACCGATCTGAAAGCGCTCGCGGCCCTGCGCGCGGGCCTTCGCGCCCGCTTCCTCGCCTCCCCCCTCGCCGACGGCCCCGGCCTCGCCCGCGATCTCGAGGCCGCCCTCCGCAACCTGTGGAACGACTGGTGCGGGAGAGAGAAGCCCAAGCACGCGCCGCAGCCG
This sequence comes from uncultured Alphaproteobacteria bacterium, assembly GCA_963840415.1. GTDB lineage: Bacteria > Pseudomonadota > Alphaproteobacteria > Rhizobiales > Hyphomicrobiaceae > Hyphomicrobium_C. Next base: position 199,641 of record CAWIYX010000018.1, read on the forward strand.
GTCACCTTCGAATCCGCGGTCGCTGCCTACCAACACGGCGACCACGAGGCGGCCCTGCGGCTGGCCGGTGCCTTTATCGAGCTCCATCCGGAGCATGTCGAGGCGCTCCACTTGCGCGGAATCACGGCCTACCGGCTCGGGCGTCTCGAGGAGGCGGCCGCCGATCTCAACCGCGCGATTGCCTCAGCCCCGCAACGTGCCGATTTCCGATGGAATCAGACGGCGATCCTGCGCAGCCTGGGCCGCCTTCCCGATGCCGAGGCGCAGGGCCAAGAAGCCGTCCGCCTCGCACCCAACGCGCCCGAGGCCCACAACAATCTCGCCTCCGTCTTGAAGGACCTAGGACGCCAGGGCGAGGCCGTCGCCCACTATCGCCGCGCGCTCGAGCTCAAGCCCGACTATGCGGACGCCTGGTCCAATCTCGCCTGGGCGCTGTCGCTCGCCGGTCAGGCGCGGGAGGCCGAGGACGCGGCGCGCCGGGCGCTGGCGATAAATCCTCGAGACGCGAACGCGCTCAACAACTGCGGCACGGCGCTGATGCAGCAGGATCGCCTGCGCGAAGCCGGCGAGTGCTTCGAGCGCGCGGTCGCGATCAAGCCCGACTTTGCGGTCGCGCATTCGAACGCGCTCTTCTGCCTGAACTACCGCACAGACCTCTCCTCCGACGCCATCTTCGCCGCCTATCGCGCCTGGGACGAGGCGCATGCGAAGAAGCTCATGCCGGCGTCGCCGAAGTTTGCCAACGAGCGCAATCCCGCGAAGCGGTTGCGCGTCGGCTACGTATCGCCGGACTTCCGCCATCACGCGGTGAGCTTCTTCATCGAGCCGTTGCTCGCGGCCCACGACCGCACGCAGGTCGAAATCACCTGCTACGCCGAGGTCGTGAATCCCGATCCTGTCACGGCGAGGTTCAAGGCGCTCGCCGACCGCTGGCGCTCGACGGTGGGGCTCTCCGATGCGGCGATGGCCGATCTCGTCCGCGCCAACGCCATCGACGTGCTCGTCGACCTCGGCGGGCACACGTCGGGCAACAGGCTCCTTGTGTTCGCGAGGAAGCCGGCGCCGGTTCAAGTCGCGCACATGGTGGGGTCGGGCACGACGACGGGCATGGCGGCCATGGACGCCTTCCTTGCCGACGAGGCGCTGGTCCCGGTGGGCGCCGAGCGCCACTTCTCGGAACGCGTCGTCAGGCTTTCGCGCATCCCGCTCGTCTACGCGCCGCCCGCCGGAATGCCGGAGGTCGCGCCGCTTCCCGCCTTGCGCAACGGCACCGTGACCTACGGCTGCTTCAGCCGCACGGCGCGCATCAACGAGGGTGTGATCGCGGCCTGGGCCAAGATCCTCGCCCGCGTGCCCGGCGCGCGGCTCGTCTTGAACAGCAAGCCGTTCCGCGAGCCGGAGAGCCGGGCGGCCTGGCTCGCGCGGTTTGCGGCCCACGGCATCGCCGAGAACCGCATCGATCTCGTCTACACGACGCCGCAGCCCAAGACTTGGGAGACCTACGGCGAGATCGACATCGCGCTCGATCCCTTCCCGCACAACGCGGGCACGACGACCATCGAGGCGCTGTGGCTCGGCGTTCCCGTCGTGTCGCTTGCCGACCGGCCTCCGGTCGGGCGCTTCGGAGCGTCGATCCTGGGAAGCCTCGGCATGAGTGATTGGGTCGCGAGCGATGTGGCCGCCTATGTCGATCGGGCGGTCGCGGCGGCCGCCGACATCGCCGGCCTCGTGCGACTGAGGGCCGGGCTCAGGGAACGTTTCAGGGCGTCTGCACTGGGCGGCGATCCCGCCGACCTCGCGCGCGAAATCGAGGGCGTCTATCGCAGCCTGTGGCGCGACCACTGCAGGCGCTAATCAGCCGGGCGCATCAATCAGCCTGAGACAAGCTTCTGGGATTACGAGTTGGTGAGATCGCGTGAGCCGGTGTCGTGAGTGTCGCTCGAGTGAACTCGGTCTCCGCCAACAACAATCGGACAGGATCTCGCGCGTGACAGCACTTCTCGAGAAGGCGGCGGCCTCGGGGAGGCGAGACATTCTCACGCGGCGCGAGCATGATTGCCTTATCCTGAGCGGCCGGGGCCTGTCGGAAAAGCAGGTCGCCCAGCAGCTCGGCATCAGCCCGAATACGGTTCGGGTGCACATCGAGAACATCAAGCGCAAGCTCGGTGCTGCCAACAAGAGCCACGCCATCGTCCTCTCGCTCGTCTACGGAGAGACCGAGCTCAGCGAGTTCGATGATCCTGCGATCGTCCCTCGCCCATAGGCGACGGGCTGCTGCGCGCGTCGGCATGATGTGCTAGGCCTTCTTGCATGATCAAGGTGCTTGAGCAGGCAATCGAGAAGGTCAAAGCCCTTCCCAGGGAGCGCCAGGAGTATGCGGCCGAGGTGTTGGAGCAGATCGCGGCCGGCGATGCTCTCTACCCGCTCAGCGATGAGGAGCGGGCGCTGGTGCGTGAAGGCCTCGCTGAACTCGATCGCGGCGAGCTGGCCACCGAGGCACAGGTGCGAGCAGTATACGACAAATACCGGGCATGAGGGTCGTGTATGCGCCGCGGGCGCTGCACGACATCGATGAGATCCTAAGCTACATTGCCAAGCGTAGCCCGCGCGGTGCCCGGAGCGTTTCGTTGGCCATTGAGCATACCATCCACTTATAGCGATGTACCCACGCGCAGGGTCGATCACCGATGAGCCGGGCGTCTATCGCAGTGTTCTCGGCAAGTACCGCTATACCATCTTCTACCGGGTGCTTGCCGACAACGCGGGCATCGAGATCGCGCGTGTAACGCACGGAGCCCGCGTAAAGGACTTGCGTCGTCTGCCCGAGGAGGACTAGGCCCCGCGATGCGGTTGCGGGCGCACGGCAATGACCGTGGTGTTGTCCTGGTGCGAGGCCTTCATCGCCTCGACCTCGCGGATGAGTGCAGCGGCCACGGCAGAGGCGCCGTCGTCCGCATAGGCGGCGATCACCCGCTCGATCTCCGTCGTGTCGAGCGTCTGAAGCCCGTCGCTCGCCAGAAGGACATAGTCGCCCGGCCCGATCTCGAGCGGCTGGCGGGACACGTCGACGAGGTCGATCTCATCTCCCGTGACGGCCGAGCGCAGCATGTGGCGGCGCGGGTCGCGCCGCGCCTCCTCCTCGCTGATGCGCCCCGCGGCTGCGAGCCTGTCGAGCTCGGGGGCGAGCGAGTGGTCCTCGTTCAAAAGCGCGATCTCGCCGCGCCGGTAGAGTATCAGCGGGCTGTCGCCGACGCTCACCCATTGCACGCCCTCGGGCCCGAAGGTGGCGGCAACGAGCGTCGAGCCCATGCCTGCGAGCAGCGGGTTCGTGTGCACGGTCTCTGCGATGGCCTTGTTGGCGGCGCCGAGAGCCGCGAGGAGACGCTTTTCGTCCGGACCGCTCCCCTCCGAAAACGCCTTGATGAAGGTCTCGCACACCATCCGGCTCGCGAGCGCTCCGCCGGCATGGCCGCCCATGCCGTCGGCAAGGACCGCGAGGAGCGGCTCCGGTTCTTTCGTCGGAGTTTCCAAGCCTGGCAGACAGGGATGTTCGCCCGGCCAGAAGAGCGCGGTATCCTCCTGATAGCTCCGGGCGCCTTTGGTCGCGCGGGACGCGTGGTCGAACAGGGGCCCCAAGGCCCGCTCCAACTGCTCCTGCTCGCCTTGCATCCCTTGCGCTCGTTTCTTTCGTCGTTGCCGCTCAGGTGGATTTAGCCTTTTTGCTCCGAGAGCGCCGACCAGTCAAATTCCGCCCCGCAGAACGGCACGAACACGAGCTGGGTGTGCCCCATCGTGATGACGTCCATCTGCGAAAGCTCGACGGCGCCGGTCGGACGCTTGTCGTTGACGGAGACGACGTTGGTCTTGGACAGGTTGGGGACGAACAGGAACGAGCGCTCTGCCGAGTCGTAGCGAATGTAGGCCTGCTCCTCGGACGAGATCGCATCGTCGCCGAAGTCGATTGCAATGCGGTTCGAGGTGGCGCGCCCGAGCGTGTTGTTGCCCTCGAAGATCGGCCGGTACTGGCCGATGCCCGGCCCGCCGACGACGACCAGCCAGCCGACGACCGGGTCCTGCTCGAAGGCGCCGCGCTTCACCTGCATTTTGCCGCGGACAAGTGTCGTGCGCTCGGACGCCTCCGGCTTGGGAGCCCCGCGCACGACCCGCGTCGTCGGCGGCGCGTCCGCCTCGATGTGACGGTCCTCAAGTGGCCGCGCCGCGGCGCGCGCCTCGCGGGCGGCCTCCGCGGCGCTCGGGCTCGGCGATGCTTCGCTGCGTGCCGCCGCGGGCGCTGGCGCCGGATCTCCTTTTGCGGCAATCGGCTCGATCTTCAGCGGGGCCGGAGCGGCTTGAGGGGCTTGCGCGCGCGCGCCCGTGTCATCCCGGCTCGCCGCGACGAGCGCGTCCTTCAACGATCCCAGAAAACGGTTCGAACGCTGCCCCTGGGGGGTCCCCGTGCTAGATGCCATGGTGTGAAGCTCCTCGCTCATCAGTAGTTTCTCCAAACGCGGGATCGTGCAACTCCCGTGCGGCCATGGAGGACGAACGTTCCTAGCGCCGGGCCTTCTCGAGCCGGCTCACACCGGTCTCGCCGTGAATTTCAAGCGTGCGCGTCCAAGCTCGATCGTGTCGCCGTCGGCGAGCCGGGCCTCTGCGACGCGCCGGCCATTGACGGCGACTCCATTGCCGTCCGCACTCGAGAGATCCGTGATCACATAGTCCGCATCCTCCGTGCGGTGGACGGCGGCGTGATAGCGGTGCACGGTCTCGTCCGTTAGGCAAATGTCGTTGTCCGACTCGCGGCCAATGCGCACGACGCCCGCACCGATGCCGTGCCGCTCCGCGGCCGAGCCCTCGATCTCGATCCAGCCGCGAGAGGGCCAAAGAGGCCCCGCCTCTGAGCCGGCCCGGCGTAGCTGGGCGCGCGTCCCTGGACGAATAAAGGCGCGCGTTTCCGCTGTCGTGACCTCCTCGTCGGCGCTGGGCGTCGCAACTTCCTTGCGCCGCAGAAGATATCCGATCGCGGCGAGCGGCGGGACCGCGAGGAGCGCTGCGAGCCCCAGCAGGAGGGCGGGCGCGCGCTCGTAGCTCTCAGCGACCCAGAACTCGACGCCGTGCCAGATTGTGCTGCCCGTGGAGACAGGCGCCTCGCCTCCTGGAGTCGAGGCGACTGTCTCCGCCGCTGCGACACGGACGAGGCCGCGCGCCGCGAGGCCGTATGTTGCTTCAGCATCCGGAAAACCGCTGTCCTCTGCCGCGCGCACCGGCTCGACCGCCAACGCGGCAAGCACGCCTATCATCGCCGCCCACGGCGCTCTCATGGCCAAGTTCCGCACAGCCCCCGCGAAAACATTCCTCGGCGTCTGCGGCAGCAACATGGCCGGACCGCGACGGATCGGAGATAATGTTCTCCATATCGTCGCCCCGCTCGCGCCTCCGCCACATTCCTGCGTCATAAGAGTCGGCGGAGGTGGTCGCATCAACTGAACGCGGTGTGTGGCGGCGCACTGGGTTCGGGACGTGAACGCTCGGGGACGTGAACGCGCTGATATGACCAATCTGATCGCGCTGCAGACCGGTACGGAGCTCGTCGGCGACTATCGCATCGAGCGTGTTCTGGGCGCCGGCGGCTTCGGTATCACCTATCTCGCCGGCGAGATCGCGCTCGACCGCCAGGTCACGATCAAGGAGTATTTTCCCGCCGATTTTGCCGCGCGCGCCGATCGCGTCGAAGCCGTGCCTCGATCGCAGGATTGCGCTAACGATTACCGGTGGGGCCTCGACCGCTTCATCGAGGAAGCCCAGACGCTCGCCAAATTCACTCACCCCAATATCGTCCGCGTCTATCGCTACTTCCGCGCCAACAACACCGGCTACATGGTGCTCCATTTCGAGGAGGGCCAAAGCCTCAAGAGCTGGATCAAGGGGCTCGGCCGGGCGCCGCGCCAGAAGGAGCTCGACGCCGTCGTAGCCCCGCTCCTCGATGCCCTCGAGCTCATTCACAAGGCGGACTTTCTGCATCGCGACATCGCGCCCGACAACATCATCATCAGGAAGGACGGTCAGCCTGTCTTGATCGACTTCGGCTCGGCGCGCGGCGAGATCGCGGCCCACTCGAAGACGGTCTCCGCCCTTGTCAAGCCAGGCTACAGCCCCTACGAGCAGTATGCCGAGACGAGCCGCCAGCAGGGGCCGTGGACCGATATCTACGCGCTCGGCGCGACGCTCTATCACGCCGTCACCGGCAAGCGCCCGCCCGACAGCCCGTCGCGCATGGTCAAGGACGACCTCGTCCCTGCGCGCGAGGGAGCGCTGAGCTCGTATCGGCCGGGATTTCTCAAGGCCATCGACCACGCGCTCGCGCTCACGGTCGAGGCGCGGCCGCAGTCGGTCGCGGCGTGGCGCGGCGAGCTCCTCGCGCCTGAGCCGGTGAAACAGGGCTGGCTCGGCCGCACCGGCCCGAAGAAGCGCGAGCGCGAGGAGGCCGTCGCTGCCGAGGCCGCAGCCGCCGCCAAGGCCGCGCCGTCCGCCGCAACGCCGCCGCTCCCTCCGCCGCCCGACGCACCGGGCCCGCAAGGGGGGATGCTCGATTTCTTCGAAGGTCTCAAGAAAAAGCCCGACCCCAAGAAGGCTTCATCCAAGCCCGAGTCAGAAGCCGCCGCCGCACATGCCGCAATTCCGGTCAAAAAGCCGGCTCTCGAAAAAAAGACGGAGGACATGGCGCCGGCGGAAAAGCCCGTGGAAAAGGTGCCGCGCATTTTCGCGGTGAAGGCCGGCGAAAAGAAAGCCGAGGCAAAGGGGAAGCCCAACCCGCCGCGGCCGCGCCCCATACGCACCGGACACGGCAAGACGTTGCGGCCGCTCCTGTTCAAACTCTTGATCGGCGTCGGCGTGGCGAGCGCTGCAGTCGCCATGCAGGATAAGCTGCCGCGCTTCGAAAGCCGCGGCGCGGGCGTCGTCTCGGCGACGACGAAGTCGGGGCCGGCGGTGCCTGAGGTGAGGCCTCTCGCCCAGCTCAAGGGGCATATAGGCGCCGTCACCGCCGTCGCCTACACCGAGGACGGAAGCTGGATCGTGACGGCGGGCCAGGACGCGACGATCCGGGTCTGGAACGCATCGAGCGATACCCTGCAGCGAACGATCGAGCTCGACAACGGCCCGGCGACATCCCTTGCCCTCTCTGGATCGCGGGCGCTCACAGGGCATTCGAGCGGCGAGATCGTGCTGTGGGATCTCGAGCGCGCCGAGAAGATTGCTACCTTCAAGCGCAACGAGGCCGAGGTCTGGTCGGTCACATTTGCCGGCCGCTCCGACCGCTTCGCCGCATCGAGCCACGATTGGAAGGTCGCGCTCTGGGACACCGCGACGACGGCGGGGCCCATTCAAGTCATCGACGCCCATGAGAATGCCGCGCAGGCCGTCGCCTATTCCTCATCGGCGCGAGGGCAGCTCCTGGCGACCGGCGGAGCCGACAAGACGGTCAAGCTCTGGAACCTCGATACGCTGGATCGCGTCCGCACCTACCGCGGACACAGAGACTTCGTGACCGCGCTTGCGTTCTCGCCCGACGGCAAGCTCCTGGCCTCGGCCGGTCTCGACGGCCCGATCAGGATCTGGTCCACGTCGTCTAGCCGCTTGGTGCGCCGGCTCTACGGGCACAAGGCCAGCGTCGGCGGCCTTGCATTCTCGCCGCAAGGCGAACTGCTGGTTTCCGCGGGCGCCGACGGCCAGGTGAGAATCTGGGATTTCCACAGCGGGCGCACGTCGCGCACGATCATGGGCCACACGGGCGGCGTCAAGGCGGTGAGCGTCTCGCCTGACGGCCAGCGCATTGCCTCGGCGGGCGACGACGGCATCGTGCGCCTGTGGGCCAACCCCATCCAGCGCCCGGTGACGAACTGACTTCAGCCGCTGCGACGGGCGCCAGCATTGTAGCGGGCGATGTGGCCGGCAAGGTCGGCATATTCGGGGCAGGTCCTGCCGCACCGCGTCTCGATCTCGGCGAGCTCGCCCTTCGCCTTCTCCGGCTCGCCCTTGGTGAGATAGGCTTCGCCGAGATAGGCACGCGCCACCGAGTAGTCGGGATCGAGGGCGAGCGCCCTGGCGTAAAGGGGAAGGGCTGCCTCGACGTCGCCGAGCTTGCGGGTGGCGAACCCGATGTAGGTGAGCACGCGCGCGTCGGGAGACTTGGCAAGCTTCAAGTAGCGCAAGGCCTCGGCATAGGCGCCGCTCTTCGCCAGCCAATAGCCCGCATAGAAGAGCTCGGTGTCGGACATGGCGGCGGAGGCTGTGCCGACGCAGGCCTTCCAGGCCTCCGTCCCTTTGCCGCGGCCGTCGCAGGACGCGCTCGCAGGTCCGACATCCTTGGAAATCGGCGGCGCCTCGGCCGCCGCAAGCGGTGCGCTCGCCGACACGACGGCAAATCCAAGGATCCCAACCAGCTTGCGCAGCGAAACTCCCGTCATCCCCAACCTCTCATTCGAGGCGCGACCCGAAGGTCGCGCCGGTTTTCGCTTCGGTGTGCTCAGCCGCCCGCCGTCAGCTTGCTTTCGTAGGCGGCGATCTCGCGGACGAGCTCGGCATAGCCCGAGCAGGTCGCGCCGCAGCGGGTTTCGATCTCTTGCAGCTGAGCGCGGGCGCCGGCGAGGTCGCCTTTGGTCAGAAGTGCCTCGCCGAGATACTCGCGTACGCGCGTGTTGTCAGGGTCGATCTCGAGCGAGCGCGCATAGAGAGGAAGGGCGGCCTCGATGTTGCCGAGCTTGCGCGTGGCATATCCCTTCGCATTGAGCAGGCGCGGATCGTCCGGATTGGCAGCGCGCTCGATGAGCGCCAGGGCATCGGCATAAGCGCCCTTGCGCGCCATCCAGTAAGCGGCGTTGTAGATCTCGTCGTCCGACATTGGGCCGTCGTGGGGCTTGCAGGCCGGCTTGTTCTTGTTGGCGGCCTTGGTGCAGTCGATCTTCTTCGGGCGGTCGAAGTCCGCTAGCGCAGAGGGTGGAGACAGCATCGCAACGGCGGCGATCGCAGCAGCGCCGGTTGCAAGACTTCTCAGCAGGGAAAGGCTCATGAGGCATCTCCTTAGGTCAAATAAAATGCATCGACCCCGGCGCGTACACCTTAAGTCCCGGCGCAAGCCAAGTCCACGCGGCGGCCTGCCGCCCCTCAAGGATTTTCCACATCAGGCCAAAGGGATGCCATCTTTGAGGACAACGCTGAAAAGAGTCTTGGCCGGAGGCGGCGCCGGCCACGTCTGCCCGTTGCGGAGGGCATCCCATGCTTTGGCGCAAGAAGAATGAAGATTTCGAATGGCGGCAGTATGTGCGCACGACCATCCTCGTTCGCCGCCGGCGCCGGCGCCAGCGCCTCGAGGAGGCAAAATCGGCGGCGCTCTTCGGCGTGAAGCAGGCCGGACGGCGAGGCGCCGTGGCCGCTGCCAGCGGGGCAAGCTCGGCCGCGGCGTTAGGCAGACGCGCCCTCGCCGCGCTCTGGCGCGCGATGTGCCGGCTCGGCGCGTGGAGCGCGGCCGCGCTTGGCGCCGGATCGCGGGCGGCGGCGCGGGGCATGCGCCGGGCCCTCGCGCGAACGGGGACAATCCTCGCGCCGATCGCGTCGCGAACGGGCGCCTCCCTCAAGAGGCTCTGGGCGCCGCTGGCGCGCGGCCTCGACAATCCAGCCGTGCAGCTTCCCCTTGCGCTCATTGGCGGAAGCGCGGCGCTCGCGACGGGGGCGAGACTCTATGGTCACGATCTCGACGATCAGGCCCTGATCTCGGGCTCCGTCGCGGCCGCGGCGCTCATTCTCATCGTCGTTCCGCTCTTGAGCTCGCTCGGCCGGCCGCGAATTCCGCACTTTCTGCGCCAAGCCGCCGCGCGTCTCGGCGCGACGAAGCTCTGGCCTGCCGGGCGCTCGGTGCGATGGGCTCCAATCGCTGCAGTCCTACTGATCGGCGCCATTGCCGGCTTCGCGACGTGGATCGCGGGCTTCTCGGCCGACATGCCAGGTGCCGTGCGATCGGCGCTGCTCCCGAGCGGCTCGAACGTCGAAGGCCGCGCCAGCGCGTTGAGCGGTGATCGGCTCCGTCTCTCCGGAACGATCGTCGCGCTCGCGGGGATCGAAGCGCCGGAGCGCGAGCAGAGGTGCGCGCGCCCGAGCGTGCAGCAATGGCGCTGCGGTGCGGCGGCGCGCGAGGCCTTGGCGCGCATCGTTCGCGGGCGGCGCGTGGTGTGCGACGTCACGCCGGGCGAAGGCGGCGGAGAAGCGACCGGCACCTGCACGGTCAACGGCACCGACATCGCGGCCGAGCTCGTGAGCGGCGGCCACGTGTTCGCGAAGTCCGGTCTTCTTGCCCGATACGGCAGCGAGGAGGCCTCGGCCCGCTCCGCCAAGGCAGGCCTCTGGGCGGGAGAGGCTGACCGGCCGTCGGACTACCGCGCCAAGCGCTGGGCCGAGGCCAAGCTCGCGTCCCCCGAAGGCTGCCCGATCAAGGGCCGCATCACGTCGGGCAACAGGGTCTACGTGCTGCCGTGGTCGCAGTCCTATGATCGCATCAGGGTGAGAAGCTCGCGCGGCGAGCGCTGGTTCTGCAGCGAGGCGGATGCACAGGCCGCGGGCTTCCGTCCGACCGAGCCGTCCTAGTTCGCGATGGAGTTGCTTCTCGTCGATCAAAAAACTGAAGTCTAATAGTTCGAGATGCGAGTGGGCGAACGAGCATCGAGAGCGTGACTTCAGACTCTAAGACAAAGTCAGCCGACAACGCTTTGCCGAAAAAAGAAAATGCCCGCGGCCGGGGGTGGGCCGCGGGCTAAAGAAGCGTGACGCCACTAGGGGGGATGGGTGGGACGGCGCCACCTTCAGATTGTTATTTCACCGCAACTCCAAGTATTTTGCAATAGCGCGATCGAGAGAAGTTCTGTCTTCGTAAACAACGGCAAAAGAGAATGCTTAGCTTTCTAGCAGTGTTCGCCTCCATGCCGCAAAGAATCCCTGGAAATTCAACCGCGTAGGGAGAAGCCTCCGCGGCAAAGCGAACAGCGATCAATAATTGAACATCTTGCCGGGGTTGAGAATCCCGTCGGGGTCGAGCGCCCGCTTGATCCGGCGCATGACCTCGACGCCCGTGCCAAGCTCCTGCTCGAGATAGGCGAGCTTGCCCTGTCCGATGCCATGCTCGCCCGTACACGTCCCTTCCATGGCAAGCGCCCGTCCCGCCAAGCGCTCGAGGAACCCTTCGATCGCTGAGCGTTGGGCCCGGTCGTCTGCGTCGAATACGGGGATCGCGTGGAAATTCCCGTCGCCGACATGGCCGACGATCGGCGCCGTCAGCCCCGATCGCGCAATGTCGTCGACGGTCTCGACGATGCACTCGGCGAGCCGCGAGACGGGGACGCAGACATCCGTCACCATCGTCGCCCGGCCGGGCCAGGCTTCGCGGATCGCCCAGAAGGCGTCGTGTCGTGCCCTCCACAAGCGCCGGCGCGCCTCGGTCGTCTCGGTCCATTCGAATTTGCCGGCGCTCTCCTCGGCGGCGATCTCGCCCATCGTCTCGGCCATTTCGCGAACGGCGGCGACGGAGCCATGAAACTCGAGGAACAAGGTCGGGGTCTCGGCGAGGGCAAGCCTCGCGTGAGCGTTGACGGCGCGAAGGGCCAGGGGATCGAGAAGCTCGATGCGCGCGAGCCCGAGGCCCGCCGCGACGGCGCGCATCGTCGCCATGCAGGCGGCCGCGATCGACGGAAACGAGCAGACGGCAGCGCTGATCGCGCCGGGGACAGGGTGCAGGCGCAGCGTAAGGTCGGTGATGACCCCGAGTGTGCCCTCCGAGCCGACGAGAAGATGCGCAAGGTCGAAGCCCGCGGCGGATTTCCGGGCGCGCCCGCCGGTCGAGATGATGGTGCCGTCCGCCATCACCGCCGTGAGGCTCAAGACGTTGTCGCGCATGGTGCCGTAGCGCACCGTCGTGGTGCCCGACGCGCGCGTTGCCGCCATGCCGCCGAGCGTCGCTTCCTCTGCGCCGGGATCGACTGCAAAGAAGAGACCGCTGTCCCTCAAGTGGTGGTTCAGCGCGCGCAGCGTGATACCCGCCTCCACCCGGCAATCGAGATCGGCCGCGTTGACGGCGATGACGCGGTCCATGCGGCTCATGTCGATGGAGATGCCGCCGGCGGGCGCGTTCACGTGGCCTTCGAGCGAAGTCCCGGCCCCGAACGGAATGACGGGAATCCTGTGCTCGGCGGCAATGCGGACGATGGCCGAGACCTCGTCCGCGGTCAGAGGCCATACGACGCAATCGGGAGGCTCGCTCTTGATCCACGTCAGCGTATTGGCGTGCTGGCGGCGGACGGCATCGCCGCGCTCGACTCGGCCGGGAGCGAGCCGGGCGAGCTCGGCAATTGCCGTGTCTATGGCAGGTGGCTCGCGCATGAGCCTTGTCCTCGGCCAACCCGTTCAAGCCCGAGAGAACCGGCAACGCCCGGCAAGGGCGCGCATCTTGCGGCACGTTATCCGAGTTGCATTCCGATTGTCGCCCGTCCTTCGCTTTTTTTGGCGGCTTCCATCGCGTAAGAAGTGGCGCAAGCCGGCAAGCTCAAGGTCAATCGAGGGAGGCCATCCATGTTCCGTAGGCTCGTTCTTGCGGGGCTCGCCCTGTGGGCCGCCGGCTCGATCGCGGCCGCCGCGGCCGAGGAGAAGCTCGTGCTCATGGGCACCGAGACATTCGACCTTTCCGGCGGCGGAGTGTCCATCGACGTGAGCAAGGCGAAGGGAGCCTTCCGCGGCATTCGCGTGCGCTCGCAGATCGGCGCCGTGGACCTCACCCGCGTTCAGGTGATCTACAACGACGGCACCGCCCACAACGAGGATCGCCTGATCCATCTCTTGAACGGCGAGCGGAGCCGGGCCATCGACGAGCAGAGCAAGGATCGTTTCATCGACAAGGTCAACCTCACGCACGCGACTGGCAAAGGCAAGGTGACGGTCGAGATCCTCGGCATTCAGACGAAGGCGGGAGCCAAGAAGGCGAGATCGGCGCCGGTCTCCGGTCCGGTTGCCGGCACGGTGACCGCGCCCAAGCCGGACACTAGGGCGCGCGGGACGATCACCGAGGGCAACGACGTCATGTTCGGCTACCAGAACGTCGGCTTCGGTATCGATCGCGATGTGATCAAGGTCGGCGGCGACATCGGCAAGTTCGATCGAATCCGTTTGCGCGTGCTCGGCGCCGACGTTCACATCGACTCGCTCAATGTCGTCTACATCGACGGCGACGTCGAGGAGCTCGCAGTCGACGCCGACGTCAAGGCCAATACCAAGACGAAATGGCTCGAGCTCAAGGGCGATCGCTTCATTCGCGAGATCCAGCTCCTCTATCGCTCGAAGCCCAACGTGGAGGGCCAGGCCCGCATCGAGGTGACGGGTCAGTACGCCCAAGGCTGGCTCGGCGCATCCGGCGAGGGACGCAAGTACAACGAGGGCTGGGTCCTGCTCGGGGCGCAGACGGCGGGCTTTACCGGCTTCGACCGCGACACGATCACCGTCGGCAAGAACGAGGGCGGGTTTGCGAGGCTTCGCGTCGCGGCTCAGGACCGCGCGATCACGCTGCGCGAGGTGCGCGTCAAGTATTTCGAGGGGCCGGACGAGGTGTTCACGATGAACGAGCGCGTCGATCCCGGAAAGCCCTACGGTCCCTTGGAGTTCAAAGGCGGCACGGCCCCCATCAAGGAGATCCAGGCCAAGTACCGCTCGCGCTACGACATTCTCAAGGGGCTGAAGAGCGTGATCGAGGCCTCGCCGGCCGTGGTCCAGATCTGGGGCCAGCACTGAAGGGGTCGGGTCCTCACCGAGCTGCGGCCCTCTCGCTCGCGGGATAGCCCGGCGGCACGATCACGCGCACTCGAGGTCCGCCCGCCTCGAACTCGGAGCGGCGTCGGGTCGAACCGGTCGCCGTCGATCTGGACCGGCACTGGGCGGTCCGCCTCGACGGTCATGGTCCGGCAGGAAAGGAAGACCACGTCCCTGTCGCGGTGAAGGAGGCCGGCGCCTAGCGCGAGAAGCTGTCTCAAGGCGACAAGCCGGTTCGGTGAGCGAAAGAGAACGGCTTGGAGACCGGGTTTCAACAAACCGGCCTCGCGGGAAATGATGAAAGGGCCCCCGTAGTGGCGCGCACGCGCGGCGACGGCCCACCGCGCCCTGTAGCTCGCACCATCGACCGTGACGCGGAGCTCGGCCGGCGGGGTGAGGACCGAGGCCAGGATCGGGGCCACATAGGCCGACTTGCCGGCGCTCTGCTTGAGGCGCAGGTCCACGCGCCTGATCACGTCCCCGTCGAAGCCGGCCCCCGCCATGAGAAAGAACGGCGTGCCGTTGGCACGCGCCCCTTCGATCTCGATGGCCGGGCCCTTGATCAGCACGTCGGCAATGGCGTCTGGACGGCGCCGAAGGCCGATCTCCGTCGCAAAAACGTTGCCGGTACCCGTGGGGATTATTCCGAGCGGCACGCGGGCATGCTCGATCGATGCGGCCAGCGCCCGAATCGTCCCATCGCCGCCCGCAGCGATGACGGCGTCGAAGCCGTCCGCGTCCTCGCCCGGGGACTTGCTCCTCGCGACGGTCGCGCCGCGCCGCTCGAGCGCGGAGACGACCCGGTCGAGGAGCGCGGTGCCGTTGAGGCCTGCAGTCGGATTATGGACGAGGAGGAAGCGGCGTCGCATCGAGCTTGCGCGGGGAGCCTTTTAGCGTAGCCGTCACTTAGGGACAAAGACCTCGCCTGTCGAGGGCAACAGAAAAAGCAAAGGGGCCCCGGCACTTGACTTGCCGGAAGCCCCGAATGCGAGCCTCGTCTGTTCACGCCCGGCGTATCAGCCCGATCAGCAGCAGCAGAATGACGGCACCGATCACCGCCGTGATAATCGCGCCGACGGTCCCGCCGCCCGTTGAAAGGCCAAGCTGCGGAAGCAGCCAGCCGCCGACAACCGCGCCCACGATTCCCACAACGATATTTCCGATGAGCCCAAATCCGTAACCCGAAACGATCAACCCGGCGAGCCAGCCCGCTATAGCGCCAATGAGCAACATGATGATGAGTGCTTGGACGTCCATCGTTGTCTCCCTTCACGACGGTTTCGAAAAATCTCCCCACATCACAACGCACTGCGAATCGAGGTTCGAGGAGCGCGTGGGCCCTGTCAAGCGCCGCTCGCCCGAGCGTCGCGTGCTGAACGCTGGAAGCTCGGTTTCTTCACGACTTTTCAGGCGCGCGTGGCAGCGCATCAACGCCGGGCCAAATAGCTACCGCAGCGCACCATTCTCGAAATCCGGCGACGGCTATTTGGCGGACGGCGCGGGTGCACCCGAAGTCACAGGCGGCGCGGCGGCGGCGGGTGGAGTAGCCGCCGCCGGCGAGGCATCGGAGCGCACGCACTCCTTACGGATTTTCTCCTCGGCGGAGGTGCGCATCTCTTCGCGCTCCCGGGTGAACGGCAAGAACGAGAGGCGGGTCAGCTTATAGAGCTCATTGATGAACGTCGCGCCGCAGTCGAGCACGTACTGGTGCAGCTCGGCCATGCGGCAGGTCTCGAGCAAAGGCTTTGCATCCTCGTTGGCAAGGCGGCGGTCGTAGGCTTGCGTCAGGCAGCGGTCGACATCGGCCATGCCGGCGACGAGCCCGTCCTCGAAATAGGGCTCGAGCTTCGAGATCTTGAGCTCGCCCGCCGCTTCGCGGATCGCGAACAGGTGCAGCATGACGTTCTTGTTCCAGTCGACATAGGCCTCGTCGTAGGCGCGCTTGCGATAGCGAACCTCGTCCATGTCGGCATTGCGCCGGAGCGCGGAGACGACCATGCCGGCGCGCGTGCGCCGCTCGTAGACGAGATGGGCGATGTTCTCGATCGATTGGCGCCGGCCCTGGTAGGCGGAGTAGGTCTGTGCAAGCCAGGCCCCGACGGAAGCCGTCACGATGCCGTTGATAGCCGCCGACGCGATCGCAAAGACGATGAGCTGGCGCCGTGTGAGGCGGGCATATCTGAGCAGTCCCCTCGTCGACATGACCGGCCCCCTCGTGCGCGACTGAGCCTCACCCGCCCGTCACGCTCATGTGGCGGGCCACAGCCGGCCTTCTCGTCGCCCGATCGATGACGAAGTCGTGCCCCTTGGGTTTGGCTCCGATCGCGGCGCTGATCGCCCTGTGCAGCAATCTGTCGTCGGCGCTCGCGCGAAGTGGCGCGCGCAAGTCGGCCGCGTCGTCCTGCCCGAGGCACATATAAAGGGTTCCCGTGCAGGTGAGGCGGACACGGTTGCAGGCCTCGCAGAAATTGTGCGTGAGCGGCGTGATGAACCCGAGCCGCCCGCCGGTTTCCCTCACGCGCACGTAGCGCGCCGGGCCGCCGGTGGCATAGGGAATGTCGTCGAGCGTCCAGCGGGCCGCGAGGCGCCGACGCACGTGAGTGAGCGGCAGATACTGGTCGGTGCGGTCGCCGTCGACGTCGCCCATCGGCATCGTCTCGATCAGGGTGAGGTCGAAACCGCGTCCGTGCGCGAAGAGGACGAGGTCCTCGATCTCGTCCTCGTTGATGCCCTTGAGTGCGACTGCGTTGATCTTGACGTGCAGCCCCGCCCTCTCCGCGGCCGCGATGCCCTGCATCACGGTCCCGATCTCGCCCCACCGGGTGATGGCGCGGAACCTGTCGGGGCGCAGGGTATCGAGCGAGACGTTGATGCGCCTCACGCCGCACGCGGCAAGCTCGGCGGCATGGCGCTCGAGCTGGGTGCCGTTGGTCGTGAGCGTGAGCTCCGCCAGCGCCCCGCTCTCGAGATGGCGCGCGAGCGAGCGAAAGAGGGAAATGACGTTCTTGCGCACGAGCGGCTCGCCCCCCGTAATGCGTAGCTTATTGACGCCTCTGGCGACAAAAGCGGAGCACAGGCGATCGAGCTCCTCGAGCGTCAGGAGATCGCGCTTGGGCAGGAACATCATGTGCTCCGACATGCAGTAGACGCAGCGCAGGTCGCAGCGGTCCGTGACGGAGACGCGCAAATAGGTGACTTGGCGGCCGTAGGGATCGATCAGCGCGCGTTGCGGGAGTTCGGCGTTCATGATGCTCCGGCCATGTGCGGGGCGATTGGCCTCGCTTGCTCGACGGGATTGGGGGATCGATTGTCACAAAAGTCCCCAACCTCCAACCTAGAGTAACGCTCAGACCTCCGACTTCAAGACCCGGAGCCCCGTTACGCCTTGGCGGCGCTTGTTCAACGGCGCTCGGCGCGATAGTCGTATCCCCAACCAAGCTGCAATCTCAAGCCTGGCTCAAGAAATAAGGCGCCGCAGGGGGAACGCTTCATGACGGCAACGAGTTCTGCGATGTCGAAGGATGCCGGCGAACGCCCAGGTCTGCTGGACCGGGAGCGAATTATCGCCAAGCCGGGCTTCAACCGATGGCTGGTGCCGCCCGCCGCCCTTTGCATCCACTTGTGCATCGGCATGGCGTACGGGTTCTCCGTGTTCTGGAAGCCGCTCCAGGGCGCGCTCGTGGGCGCCGACGGAAAGCCGCTCGCGGAGTGCTCGGCCGGCGCGACGACGTTCTCCGAGAAGGCGGCAGGCACGCTGCGGGCGCTCTTCGCCACCGACTGCAACTGGAGCCAGTTCGATCTCGGCTGGATGTACACCTTCTTCTTCGTGCTCCTCGGCGTCTCCGCCGCGATCTGGGGCGGCTGGCTCGAGCGTGCGGGGCCGCGCAAGGCGGGACTCGTCTCGCTCCTCTGCTGGTGCGGCGGCCTTCTCATCTCGGCGTTTGGCGTCTGGGCACATCAGCTCTGGCTCCTGTGGGTCGGCTCGGGAATCATCGGCGGCGTCGGCTTGGGCCTCGGCTACATCTCGCCCGTCTCGACCCTCATCAAATGGTTTCCCGACCGGCGCGGCATGGCGACCGGCATGGCGATCATGGGCTTCGGCGGCGGTGCCATGATCGGCTCGCCGCTTGCTACGCTCCTCATGAACCAGTTCAAGACAGACACGAGCCCCGGGGTTACCCAGACGTTCATCGCCATGGCCGCAATCTATGCCGTGTTCATGGCGATAGGCTCGTTCCGCTACCGCCTGCCGCCCGTCGGCTGGAAACCCGAGGGCTGGACGCCGCCGGCCAACGGCAACGCGATGATCACGTCGAGCAATGTCAATTTGAAGGATGCGCACAAGACGTCGGCGTTCTGGTGCCTGTGGGTCGTGCTCTGCCTCAACGTGTCGGCCGGGATCGGCATCATCGGCGCGGCCTCGCCGATGCTCCAGGAGACGTTCGGCGGAGCGCTCGTCGGCAAGCCCGAGCTCGGCTACGCCGACATCAGGAAGGACGAGGCGCTGACCGCCGCCGCGGCCGCCGTGGGCGCGGGCTTCGTCGGCTTGATCTCGCTCTTCAATATTTTCGGCCGCATCGCGTGGGCCTCTTCGTCCGACGCGCTTGGTCGCAAGGTCACCTACTTCATCTTCTTCACGCTCGGTGCGGCCCTCTACGTGCTCGCGGCCTTTGCCGCGGAATGGAAAAGCCTGGCGCTGTTCGTCGCGTGCTTCTGCATCATTGCATCGATGTACGGAGGGGGCTTCGCTACGATCCCGGCCTATCTCGCCGACATGTTCGGCACGCAGTTCGTCGGCGCCATTCACGGACGGCTTCTCACCGCCTGGTCGACGGCCGGAATTCTCGGCCCGGTCATCGTCAACTACCTGCACGACACGCGCCTCGCCGAGAGCATCCCCTTCGATGAAATCTACGGGCCGATCTTCTACATCCTCGCCGGCATGCTGGTCATCGGCTGGATCGCGAACATCCTTGTTCGTCCTGTAAACCCCAAGTGGCACATGACTGACGCGGAGGTCGCGGCCGAGCAGGCAAAGCTCCGGTCCGCTACCGCCCAGGATACGTCCGGCTCGTGGGGAATAGGCCGCGGCGGGCTGGATTTCCCGGCTGCGCTCTTCTGGCTCTTCGTCGGCATACCGCTTGCGTGGGGCGTCTGGAACACGTTCCAGAAAGCGATCGTCCTCTTCCACTAGTAGTCGTGGTCCGGCGTCGCTTCGATCGGCGCCGATGCGAAAATCGAGAACGACGCAACTCCCGTGGCTCACGGCGGCCGTGACAATGGCCCTCGGCGCCAATCTCGCCACACCGCCAGCCGCGGCGCAGCCGGTCCCGGACCGGGACGCCCTCGTTCGCTTTGGACCTGTGGCAGACGCGGTAATTCAATCTAAGCGTGTCAAAAATGAACTGCGCAACCTGCGCGTAGAGTTCATCGTATCGCACGATCGCGCAGCGCAGGGCGAAACGGACGTGAGCCCAATCGCCGTCGGTACGAGGCAAGGGAAGTGCCTTGGCGATGGCGATTGCCTGCACCCTCTCGCTCGGCCTTTCGATCCTGCTCGGGCTTGGCGCCTGTCGCGAGCCGATCCCGGGCCTCACGAGCCGGGCGCGCGGATCACGCGATCGGCGATGAAATCGACGAGTGCGCGGGTATCGTCGAGCGCGAACACCGGTAGGCCGTTTCCCGTGACCTCGTAGTCGGCGACGATGGCGATTACGTGCGGATCGGCCGGTCCCAGAGGATCTGTCGATTGGGCGTCGCGCCGGCGCACTTCGATCTTCGGGATCGGCGCGCTCTTATAGCCCTCGACGATCACGAGATCGGCCGGCGACAGCCACGAGAGGACCTCGGCGAGGTCCGGCTCGAACTCGTCGGCGAGCTCATGCACGATCGCCCAGCGGTGTCGCGAGACGACGGCGACCTCGGTCGCCCCCGCATGCCGGTGGCGGGCGCTGTCCGTGTCCGCCGCATCGATCTCGATGTCGTGGTGGGCATGCTTCACGGTCGCGACGCGCCATCCCCGGCGCACGAGCTCCTCGACGAGGCGCACGGCGAGCGTCGTCTTGCCCGAGCTTTTCCAGCCGACGATGCCGATGACAGGGGGTGACGGCGCGTTCGAGATCATGACGCGAGAATAGCGCGCGCTTCCTCGAGCTCCGAGGGCGTGTTGGCATTGAGGAAGGGGTCGACGCGCCGCGCGCCCCGGGTCTCAGTGTCGAACGCGACGATCTCTGCTCCGTGCCGGGCGGCGAAGGCGGAGACCTGGCGCTGGCCAGCGAGTAGTGCTGCCTCGATGTCATTGGCAAGGGTCAGGGGCCACAGCCCGACGACGTGATGGACCGTGCCCTGCGAGGCGGCGAGTGCTATGGCGTTGGGCTTGCCGGCCACGGCGGCCAGCAGGCGCGAGACGAGATCGGCGGGAATGAACGGCGCGTCGGCGGGTACGCTCGCGAGGTAGGGGGTCGCTGGCGCGTGGCCCGCCGCCCAGACCATACCCGCGAGGAGGCCGGCGAGCGGGCCGGCGTGGTCCGGCACCGTGTCAGCTACGATGGGCAGGCCGAATTGCGAGAAGCGCTCTGGATCGCCGTTGGCGCTCACGATCACGCGCGCCGTCTGCGCCGCAAGCGCGTCGGCGACATGGGCGAGCATCGGCTTGCCGCAAAGGTCGAGCAGCGCCTTGTCGCCTTGCCCCGGCTCGGCGAACATGCGCCGCGAACGGCCGCCGGCGAGCACGAGCCCCGTGACGAGGCTCTTTGAAGCCTCGCTTTCGCTGAAGGGGCCAGCCGCCGTCCGAGACCGCGAATTCACGCGCTTGCCTCGCATCCTCGAAGTCCTAGTGCGCGCCTGCATCTTAGTGTGCGCCAGCCCGGATCGCTATGTCTCCAAATGGAAACCGCCGGAGAAGGCTCCGGCGGCTCCCTAGTCTTGGTCGCGGCGCTCTCTCAGGTGGCGATGTAGTGGCCGCCGTTGACGTCTAAGCAGGCTCCCGTGCAGAAGCCCGCCTCGTCGGCCGCGAGGAACGCGACCGCGCGCGCGATCTCCTCGGGAGCCCCGAGCCGCCCCACCGGAATGAGCGGCAGGATCTTGCTCTCGAGCACGTCCTTGGGCACGGCCATCACCATCTCGGTCGCGATATAGCCGGGCGCGATCGTGTTGACGGTAATGCCCTTGGCGGCGCCTTCGAACGCAAGCGCCTTGGTGAAGCCGTGCATGCCGGCCTTGGCCGCCGAGTAGTTGGTTTGGCCCATCTGGCCCTTGCGGCCGTTGATCGACGAGATGTTGATGATGCGGCCGAAGGAGCGGGCGCGCATGGAGTCGATGACAAGCCGGCACATATTGAAGACGGAATAGAGATCGGTCTTCATGACCTGGTCCCACTGCTCGAACGTCATCTTGTGCAGCATCGCGTCGCGCGTGATCCCGGCATTGTTGACGAGGATGTCGATGGGGCCGAGCGCCTTGGTGATGTCGGCGACTCCCTTCTCGCAGGACGCATAGTCGCCGACATCCCATTTGTAGACCGGGATTCCGGTTTCGACCTGGAACTGCTGTGCGGCGGTATCGTTGCCGGCGTAGTTCGCGGCGACGCGGTAGCCCTTGTTCTTGAGCGCGGTGGAGATGGCGTGGCCGATGCCACGCGTGCCTCCGGTTACGACGGCAACACGCGTCATGAGTGAACGTCCTCCCAGGCCTTTTTGGATTTCTCGAGCGTGAAAGAGATCCCGAATTCCCTTCTCCCCATACTGCATGGGGATGGGACTATGGGGGGCAGAACGTTTGCTCTGTGGTTTATTTCTGCCCCTCACCCTGCCCCTCTCCCCATGAGTGGGAGAGGGAAATCTCGCTAGTCGCGGGCGACGCACATGGCGACGCCCATGCCTCCGCCGATGCAAAGCGTCGCCAAGCCCTTCTTGGCGTTGCGACGCTTCATCTCGTAGAGCAGCGTGGTCAAGATGCGCGCGCCGGAAGCCCCGATCGGATGGCCGATCGCGATCGCCCCGCCGTTGACGTTGACCTTGTCGGTATCGAGCCCCAGCCCCTTGTTGACGCACAAAGCCTGGGCGGCGAAGGCCTCGTTCGCCTCGATGAGGTCGAGGTCCTTGATGCTCCAGCCGGCCTTTTCGAGTGCTTTCTTCGTCGCGGGTATGGGGCCCGTGCCCATGATCGAGGGATCGACGCCCGCGTGCGCCCACGACACGATGCGCGCGAGCGGCGTGATGCCCCGCTTCTTGGCTTCCGCCGCCGTCATCAACACGAGCGCCGCGGCGCCGTCGTTGAGGCCCGACGCGTTCGCGGCCGTGACCGTGCCCTCCTTGGGGTCGAACGCGGCGCGCAGCTTCGCGATGCCCTCGAGCGTCACGCCATCCTTGATGTACTCGTCCTGATCGACGACGGTCTCGCCCTTCTTGGTCTTGATCGTGACGGGCGCGATCTCGTCCTTGAACTTGCCGGCCTTCTTCGCGGCCTCGGCTTTGTTCTGCGATGCAACCGCGAACTTGTCCTGCTCCTCGCGCGTAATCTGCCACTGCTTGGCGACGTTCTCGGCGGTCGTGCCCATGTGATAGTTGTTGAAGGCGTCCCACAGGCCGTCCTTCACCATGGTGTCGATGAACTTGACGTCGCCCATCTTCGTGCCCTCGCGCAGGAGGGCGGCGTGCATGGCCTGGCTCATGCTCTCCTGGCCACCCGCGACGACGATGGTGGAATCCCCGGTCTTGATCTGCTGCATGCCGAGTGCGACCGCCCGCAGCCCCGATCCGCAGATCTGATTCATGCCCCAGGCCGGCGCGTCGACCGGGATGCCGGCGCCGATCGAGGCCTGCCGGGCGGGTCCTTGCCCGTGACCGGCCGTCAGGATCTGACCGAGAATGACTTCCGAGACGTCGCCAGGCTCGACGTTCGCGCGCTCGAGAGCCGCCTTGATGGCGACCTTGCCCAATTCGTGCGCGGGCAGGCTCGCGAGCGACCCGTTAAAGGCGCCGACTGGCGTGCGCGCCGCGCTGGCGATGACGATCGTGTCCTTGTCCGCACTCATGAGTGCCGCCTCCTTGGAAAATCAATATTTTGCCTAGTGTCCTGACGCAATTGACCTTTCGCAGGGCTTTTCGCGACCGGGATCATCCGATAGGTGAGCCAGTACGCCGGTCTGCGCCAAGGGCCGCATCCGCACTTCGCGCTCGGTTAACCAGCGGGAGAGAAAGCCGTCTTTGACATGAATCATGGCGCGACAGCTGAACTCTACGATAGCAGCAGGCCGACGATGCCTGCAATTACATCGAAGGCGTCAAATCCGCCCAAGCATGGTGCACTTGGGTCTGGCAAGGGGGTGCCCCACTGTGTTACGATGCCGCACTGCAAAAAACCGTGTGACTTAGGCGTGAATTGAATGGCTCAGGCGATGCTCAACAAAAGCGAAACACAGCCCGAAAAGAAAGAGGCCGTCGTCATCAAGAAGTACGCCAATCGGCGACTCTACAATACTGAGACCAGCACCTATGTGACGCTCGAAGATCTTGCCCAGATGGTGCGCACCGACAAGGACTTCGTGGTCTATGACGCGAAGTCGGGCGACGACCTCACGCACGCGGTGCTGACCCAGATTATCGTCGAGCAGGAGAGCCGCCAGGGCGGCCAGACGCTGCTCCCCATTCCCTTCCTGCGACAGCTCATTCGCTTCTACGACGACAATATCGGCCGCCTCGTGCCGAGCTATCTCCAGTTCAGCCTCGAGAACCTCGTCAAGGAGCAGGAGAAGTTCCGCTCGCTCTTCGCCAATGCCTTCGCCAATCCGGCCGCGGCGTTCGAGGCCTATCAGGAGCAGGCGCGCAAGAACATGGCGATGTTCGAGCAGGCGATGTCGATGTGGACCTCCTTCGGATCGGCGGGACTGCCGGGCACCAAGCGCACATCGGGCAGCGAGCCCGCCGCGCCCAATCGGCCCGAGGCCGGCGCCGAGGCGCCGCGCGGCGAGGAGATCAACGATCTCAAGATGCAACTCGCCGCGATGCAGGAGCGCCTTGAGCGGCTGTCAAAGGCGCGCGAGTAAATCCTCGCCCGGCCTCATGTGGGCCCGGATTCCAGCACGGCATCGAGCGCGTCCAGCTCCAACGGCTCTCCGTAGAGAAAACCTTGCAGGTAGGTGACGCCCGCGCTTTTCAACAGTGCCGCCGTCGCCTCGTCAGCCACCCATTCGGCCACGGTCTCCATGTCGAGGGACTTGGCGATGTCGATCGCCGACCTGACGAAGGCTTGGCCGCTCGGGTGCTGGGCCAGGCCCTCGACCAAGGCCCCGTCGATCTTGAGCATGTCGACGTCGAGATGCTTCAGCGTCTTGAGCGAGGCATAGCCTGCGCCGAAGTCGTCGAGCGCCGTCCGACAGCCCATCTCGCGCAGCGTCGCGACGAAGGCCCTCGCCCGCGCGATATCGTCGATCGCCGCCGTCTCCGTGATCTCGATGGTGAGACGATGGGTGAGCTGCCGGCTGCCCCCGGTGAGCCGAGTGAGCAATTGCAGCCAGTCGCTGTCGCCCGCCGTGCGCGAGGAGACGTTGAGGGCGAGGCGCAAGGCGGGACGCTGCTTCAATAAGGCGACGGCCTCGACAAGTGTCCGGGCGTCGATCAGCCGGCTGAGGCCCACGGGCTCGGCCAGCGCGACGATCTCGTCGGCCGGAATGAGCTTGCCGTCGGCTCCCGCGAGCCGCAGGAGGCACTCATAGAACGCAGGCTTTCCCGTCTCCGCGGACACGATCGGCTGGAAGGCGAAGCGCAGGCGGTTCGCCTCGAGAGCGGACATCACGGCGCGCGCGATCTCGATGTTGCGCTCGCGGGCGGATCTCGCTGCGTCTGGCGCCTCAAATGCGAAGAACGCGCCGGGCCTGGCGAGGTGGAGGGCGTCGACGGCATGGCGCAACGCTTGCGCGGCCGTGCGCGCGCCGCCCGGAATGTCAACGCCGCCGATCGAGACGGTGGCCGCGAGCGGGCAGGCCGAGGTCTCAAGCCTTGCATTGCGAACAGCCGCCGCGACGCCATCGGCGGCCAAGCGCATCGCCTCGGGGCCGCAGTCGTCGAGGACGATAGCGATCCTGTTCGAACTCGTAGCGCTCGATGAGGCCGCCCGCCGGCAGCGACTTCTCGATGACCCGCGCCGCCGCCGCGAGGAGCTCCTCGCCGATATCGGCGCCAAAGCTCGCGTTGAGCGCCGCAAAGTTGTCGACCGCGGCCACGAGAAGCGCTGCGGAGCGGTCCGTCTTCTCGTTGCGGGCGAGGGCCGCGCCGAGCGCCTCGGTCAAACGCGCGCCGGTCGTCATTCCGGCTCGCTCGTCACTGTCCGCGGCGGCCCCGGCTCGATCACTATTGATCGCTGCTGCCGAAGCCGATGTCGCGCTTGGCGACCCGGATGCCGATGGTGAAGCCGGCGATCACGTCGATGAGCAACGCCACCAAGATGAGGAAGAAGACCGACGTCGAGGCTTGCGGCACGAGCAGGAACTCGATCAGAGCGGCGATGAAGATCAGCATCGACAGCCCGTGGTCGACGAGCGAGGCGGTGGTCGTATAGGTCGCTTTGAGGATCTCGATGAACAGCACGACCAGCGTCAAGACGAGAATGAGATCGCCCCAGGTGAACGACCAGCGCGCGCCGCTCATCATGGGCAGGCTGAAGATTTCGCTGGCAAGGAGGCTGCGGGCGGCTGCTGCGCCGTCCGTCGAGGTGTCGGCGCCAGTGAGACCCGAGAACAGCACGATGACGTTGTAGAGGATGAACGCTAGAATCGTGAGCGGAATGGCTCTCAGCGACATGTGCTTCTCCCTGCCTTGCCAGCCGTGACGATGACCCCCGTCTATCCTCTCGCGGAATTGCCCGTTTCACAAGCAATGCGGGAGGAGGTATTGCGCTCGGTCGCGGCCCTGTTGCCGGCCGTCAACGGCTCACCGGCCAATCCGCAGCGCTTCGATCAGATGTCCGACTTGGGCTCGAGGATCTGCCGGCCGCGATATTTGCCTGTCTTGAGGTCGATATGGTGAGGGCGGCGCAATTCGCCACTGTCCTTGTCCTCGACATAGGTTGGCGCCGGCAGCGCATCGTGCGACTGGCGGAAGCCCTTCTTCATGCGTGAGGTCTTTTTCCTGGGTACGGCCATGAGCTTACTCCGCTAGAGTAAGGCGTGGACGCAGGCACTCCCGCGCGCTCTCCGCCTCAACCTTCAGGCGCGGCTTATACTCACAATCAAATCCCGGCGCCAGCCCCCCGGCTAGCCGCATTGCGTGAGCTTCGGCGAAGCCCGGTGACGATGTCGAGGCCGCGGGCCTCGGCGACGAACTCCTCGGGCGTGAACAGGCCGAAGCAGGCCCGCGCGCCCGGCTCGACACGCTCGTTCCGTGCAAGGCGGCGCGCGACGATCACCGCGGGAATCGCCGGAACATAAGGGCCATGGCCGCTCCCGGCGATGAGGTGCCAGGAGATCTGGCACTCGCGGGCCTCCGCTCCCTTCCCAGTGAGATCGACGGTCATGCCGCCGCGATCGCTGCCGAGAAAGGAAAGCCGCCGCTTGACGGCGAGTAGCGTGCCGGCAAGACGACGGGGATCGCCGATGAGGCGGGCGCGGGCCAGCGCCGCGAGGCCCGAGAGCCCGAGATGGAAGGCCGCCACCTCGAGGCCTGCCCCGAACCGAACGCTCTCGAGCTCGGGATAGTGCTCGGGAAAGAGCGCGAGGTCGGGCACGTCGACATTGGCGAGCCACCGCCGGCCGAGACCCGGAAACGTCTTCCGCCTCAGTCCCTGCCAGCCGTGGAGGGTGCGCTTGGCGCCGCCGTCGAGCGACTCGATCGGGCGGCCGAGGCCGGCGAGGATCGAGGCGACGGTGGCCGCGCCGGGGTCGAAGCTGTTCCCGGGCGAGATTGCGATCTCGATGCTTTCGAGCCGTACCAGCTCGGGAGCATATGCGGCGACGACGGCGGAGGAGAGGCCGGGCACCGAACTCGCCCCGGACACCACCTCGACGCCGGCGGCGCGCGCCGCAGCATCGAGCGCGACGATGCCGGTGACGAAGGCGCGCGAGTCGGCGAGATCGACATAGTGGCAGCCGGCTCCGATCGCGGCCTTCGCCAGGACGTAGCCGTCGGACTGGAACGGACCCGAGGCATTGATCACCACCGACGGCGCGAGCGCCTGGAGATCGGCCGCGGCGACGCAAGCTGCGTCGAGCGTTGCGTGGCCGACGGTAGCCGCTGCGGCAGCGGAGAGGCTGGCGGCGGCCTCCTTGGCGCGCCCCCCACTTCGCCCCGCGATGACAAGCTCGAGGCCGGCATCGCGCGCGAGCAGCTCGCCGGCCCGTGATCCGAACGCGCCGTAGCCGCCGACGATCAAGATGCGCGCCACGCTAGCCTCGCACGCCCGTCCCATCCAAGCCGGCGATCATCCGTTTCCGCCCGATTTCGTAGGCCTTTGTTGACGGTGCCGATGGCACTTTTGGTGCGTCCTGGGCCATGGCCAAAGCATTGGCTAACCATAGCTCGAAGCTGGTCATTCTATGGGCCTGTGCCGAATTGTGCGGCAGGTCATTCCGCCTAGAGGACTTGCTCCACAGCCGACTTGACGCATGACGCGCGCCACTTGTTCGGCGGCGCGCCAATTGCGCTCAATTCTTTACCTGTTGTCTCCAAATGAACAAGCTGGATGGGGTGCTTGCTGCGGGCGGGCGCACACATGCTTGGTGGCGCGCGTCGCACTCGGCAGCCATGGGAACTCATCATTAAGGCACCTCCGGACACTGTCCCGGGCAAGTTCGGTCGGGAGCATTTCTCATGTCCAATCGGAACTGTGTAGACGGGAAGGCGAGCCGCCGCTCCGTTCCGCGGGCAATGCCGAAGCCGCCGCGCCGCAAGCGGACAAAGGCAAGCGTCGAGCAGGGGGCTCCGGCGGCCGCCGACAAGGCCGCGCTCGGGGCCGCGCGCGCCATCGCCCAATCCGCGCTCGAGAGTGCGCGTGCCGCCGACGCGCGCCTGCGCGAGGCGATCGACATCCTACCGCAGGGCATCGTCTTCCTCGATGCCGAAGGCCGCTACGTGCTGTGGAACAAGCAGTACGCCGAGATCTACAAGCGCAGCGCCGATCTGTTCGAGGTCGGCCGCCGTCTCGAGGATACGCTCCGGATCGGCGTCGCCCGCGGCGACTATCCGGAGGCCAAGGGTCGCGAGGAGCAATGGCTCGCCGAGCGCCTCAAGAAGCTCTACGCACCAGGCCAGCGCCACGAGCAGTGGCTTTCGGACGGCCGCTGCATCCTGATCGAGGAGCGGGCGACGAGCGACGGCGGCATCATCGGGCTGCGCGTCGACATCACGGAAATGAAGCATCGCGAGGCCTCGTTCCGGCTGATGTTCGAGGAAAATCCGGTGGCGATGTTCGTCTTCGACCAGGAGACCAAGGCCGTCCTCTCGGCCAACAAGGCGGCGCTCGGCCACTACGGGTTCAGCCGCGAGGAGATGCTCGAGAGGTCGCTGCTCGACCTGCATGACGCCAAGGATCATGCCGAGCTCGACACTCTCTATCACTCGTCCCCGGAAGCCTTTGCGGGCCACACGTGGGTGCACAGGCTCCGCGACGGGCGCGCAATCGACGTCGCGATCTACTCGCGTCCCATCGTGCACGATCGCAAGCCCGCCGTCCTCCTCGCGGCCATCGACATCACCGAGCGCAAGAGGGCCGAGGCGAAGGCGGCCTACCTCGCGCATTACGACGCGCTGACGGGCCTCGCCAATCGAACTCGTCTGCGCGAGCGTCTCGACGAGGTGCTGCGCCACTCGCGCCGCGGCAAGGAGCAGATTGCCGTCATTTGCATCGACCTCAACAATTTCAAGGCCGTGAACGAAGAGCTCGGCCATCGCGCCGGGGACAGCGTCCTGCAGGCGATCGCGCTTCGCATTCGCGGCCTGATGCGCGACAACGATCTTGCGGCGCGCCTCGGCGGCAACGAGTTCGCCGTGGTCATTCCCGGCGTCGCCGGGCCGGTCGAAACGAGCGCCATCGCCGAGCGGCTCATCCGCGCCGTGAGCGAACCGTGCGATGTCGGCGGCCGGATGGCGCGCGTCATGGCGACGATCGGCATCGCCATTGCGCCCGGCGACGGCGACGAGGCCGACCTTCTTCTCGCCAACGCCGGCATGGCGCTGTTTCAGGCGAAGGAGGAGTGTCGCGGGGGCTTGTGCTATTTCGAGCCCGAAATCAATGCACGCGCGCAAGCGCGCCGGCGCCTGGAGGCGGATCTCAGAGCGGCGCTCGCCGCGGGCGGCCTCGAGGTGCATTATCAGCCGCTCGCCGACCTCAAGACCGGAGAGATCACAGGAGCCGAGGCGCTCGTGCGCTGGCCGCACCCCGAGCTCGGGTTCGTATCTCCGGCCGAGTTCATCCCTCTTGCCGAGGAGTGCGGGCTCATCGCTCCGCTCGGCGCCTTCGTGCTCAAGCGCGCCTGTGCCGACGCGATGGCCTGGCCGGACGGAGCCAAGGTCGCCGTCAACATATCCCCGCTCCAGTTCCGCGCCGGGACCGCCTTCGCCGCGGTCGCCGACGCGCTCGAGGCTTCGCGCCTCCCCCCGTCGCGCCTCGAGATCGAGATCACGGAGACGATCTTTCTCGAGAGGTCCTGGCAGGTGCTCGATGCGCTTCATGCGCTGCGCGATCTCGGCGTGCGCGTCGCCATGGACGATTTCGGCACCGGCTATTCGTCGCTCTCCTATCTCCGGAGCTTTCCCTTCGACAAGATCAAGATCGACCGCTCCTTCGTGCGCGAGATCGCGACCAAGGCCGAGAGCCAGGCGATCGTGCGCGCCA
This sequence comes from uncultured Alphaproteobacteria bacterium, assembly GCA_963840415.1. Lineage (GTDB taxonomy): Bacteria > Pseudomonadota > Alphaproteobacteria > Rhizobiales > Hyphomicrobiaceae > Hyphomicrobium_C. Next base: position 229,302 of record CAWIYX010000018.1, read on the forward strand.
TCGCCGGCATTGGTGCGAGCCTCGGGATTACGATCACGGCCGAAGGCATCGAGACTGACGCCGACCTCGCCCATGTGAGGGCAGCCGGATGCGATCAGGGGCAGGGGTATCTATTCAGCAAGGCGTGCCCGCAGGCCGAGCTGCTCGGCCTTTTCCGCGCGAGCCGCGCCGGCTCGTGAGCGGCTCTCTCGACTAACCGCTCGTCTTGGACGACGGCATCTTGGCCTCGGCCGGGGCATGCCCCGAGCCGCTGGCGAGACGGTCGGAAAGCGCCAGGAGCACGCTCGAGACGACGAAGACGACGTGGATGATGACGAGCCACATCACGTCGCGGTCGGAGACCTCCTGGATCGACATGAACTGTTTGAGGAGCTGGATCGCCGAGATGGCGACGATCGAGGAGAGGAGCTTCAGCTTCAACGTGCCGAAGTCGATCGTGCCCATCCACTCGGGCCAGTCCTTGTGGCCGCTGTGGTCGATGCGCGAGACGAAATTCTCGTATCCCGACAGGATCACGATGATGAGCAGCGAGCCCGTCAGCGTGAGGTCGACGAGAGCGAGCACGCCGAGGATCACCTCGGACTCGGTCGAGGTGAACGCATGGCTCGCGATGTGGTAGAGTTCGCCGGCGAACTTGATGAGCAGCACGACGAGCGAGACCGCGAGGCCGAGGTAGAACGGCGCGAGCAGCCATCGGCTCGCAAAGACGAGCGTCTCTAGCACGTGCTCAACCTTCTCGGAGGCGCTTCGGCTCATGGCTGTCTCTGTCCTGCCTTTTGATACGGGTCGGGCCCATCGCTAACGGCGCTCTATGACACGCTGTTCCCACGCCGGGCAAGACGTCAGCGTCGGTGGCGCTTGCGCCGCCTCTCGGGCAGCGGGCCGCCGAGCCGGCTCATGTGACTTGTGCCCGGCCCCTTGGCATTGTCGCCGGCAGAGGCAACCGCGGGCTCGGGGCAGGCCTCGCGGATGGCGCCGAGCGCCGGGTGCTTTCGGCCCTTCTCCTTGTCGCCCTCGCTATCCGCGGTCTCTTGCGCCTCGGGCTCTGGGCTCGCGTCCTCTATCCTGTAACGGCCCTCGCACACGCTGATGCGCGGCGCGCGGCGCGTGCGCTCGAAGGAATCGTAGCCCTCCTTGAGATTGGCCCAGAAGCCCGCCCAGTCGCCGCCCCGGTGCGCGGCCATGTTCTCCTCCGTCATGCGGAACGGGAACACGTGGACCGGAACGTGGCGCTGCTCGCCTCTGAGCGCGGCTTTGACCAGCCCGTAGACCTCGGCGATGACCGGTTCGGTCATGGCGACGCAGCCGACCGACGAGCAGCCGCCGTGCAGGAGAATGTACGACCCGTCGCGCTTCTGTTTGCGGTCGAAGGCGTTGGGGAATCCCAGGTTGAGCGCAAATGGCCAGCGCCCGAGCCTATAGAGCTGGCGCGAGGCGAGCGTATAGAAGCCCTCGGGCGTCTGCTTGTCGCCCTCGCGGAGCTTGGGACCGAGCGTGCCCGACCAGTGGCAGATGGGGTAGGTGGCGAAAAGTACGTAGACGCCGTCGCGCTCCATCCAGACCTCGAGCTCGGAGGAGACCTTGAAGATGCGGATCAGGACCGGTGCGCCGGCCTTGAGCCCCATGCCAGCCAAGCGCTCCTCGAGGTATTTCGTGCTGGGAGTTCCCGGCAGCGGCAGGCGACCCTCGGCGGCGGCGCGCTGGCGCTCGATGCGGTCGGGGGCAACGTCGTTGAGCTCGATCGAGACCGCCGAGGCGCTAGCCGTGCCCAGAATTACAGCGAGCGCGGCGCCGATCGCCGATGGGAGCGAGCGCCAGATCTGAGACGGACGTGCGTCGGTCGTCACGTGTCGGTCTCCGCGAAATCCGGCGGCAATCGGCCCTGTCGGTGCATGTGGCTGGTAACGTTCATCGCTGGCTTGATGACTTGCGCCCGAGTACAGAGCACGGACCGGCCAAAATGGGAAACCATAGACTCCGCTTATCTCTAATCAGCTAACTCTCAATCCATATTATAGCTCTACTGACGATCATGAAGGCAAGCCTCATGCGGCGGGTTTGGGCGCCTGGCACTTGGCCTCGATCGGCTCGGCCCCGTCATCGGGGGTCTCTCCGGCCGCGAACCCGTACTTTCCGTCGCATACGGTTACCTTCGGGGGCAGGCGGCTTGCCTCGAAGAGATCGTAGCCGGGCTTGAGCTCCAGCCAGAACGGGAGCCGCGCGTCTCCGCGATGCAGCTCGAGGTTCGCCTCCGTCATCCGGAAGGGAAAGACCTGGACCTGGAATCGCTTCTGGCCGCCGCGGAAGGCAGCCGTGACGATGCGCCAGATCTCGTCGATGACAGGGTCGGTCATGGCGAAGCAGCCGATCGAGGAGCAACCGCCATGCACCATAATCAGCGAGCCCGTCCGCCCGTTGGCGCGGTCGAAGGTATTCGGGTATCCGAGGTTGAACGAGCGGTGCCAGCGGCTGTTGGGATTGAGCGCCTGCTCGTCGACAAGGTAGAAGCCCTCCGGCGCCTGTCTGTCGCCTTCATGCAACTTGGGGCCGAGCGCGCCCGACCATTGGCACACGGGATAGGTCGCGAAGTGCTCGAAGCGCCCGTCGCGGAGCAGCCAGAGCTCGAGCTCGAACTCGCGCTTGAAAATGCGCACGAAGATCGGCGCGCCGAGTGCGGTGCCGTGCGCTTTGAGACGTTCTGCAAGATTATCGAGATCGGGGGTTCCCGATAGGGATAAGCCCATGCCGACGAGCGTTGCGCGCCGAGCCTGCTCGGCGCGGATCCATTGCTGCTCGGCGTCGCCGAACCAGAGATGCTGATAGCGGAGCGCAAGGAGCGATGCCGCGACGAGGAGAAGAAGGACCGGCACCGCAAACCGCCGCTTGCGCCGGCGCGCCCTGCCGCGGGCCGGCGCATCGGGGCGGTTTGGATTTTGGTCTGCGCCCAAGCGCGCCCGTCACTGGCTGCTGTAGCCGAGCGCCGAGATGCCGTCCGGCAGCACGCCGGTGAGCACCGCGCCGCTGCCGGTGTCCGTCTCTTTCGCCGCCACGGCCGCCACGTCACCCGATTCGCGCACCTTGGGCCCCGGCACGGTGATGCGCTCGGAGGCGATCTGCCATTCAGCCGGACGCGGGGCGAACGGCTCGATCAGCGGCCGCTGGAACGGCGGGCAGCGGCCTTCCGGATTGACGCGCCCGTAGGCCGGCATCAGCACGTTGACGACGTAGCGGCGCTCGCAGACGGCGACGGTCGGCGGCACGCGCGTGATCTCGAAGTTGTCGTAGCCTTCCTTGAGCGTCTTCCAGAAGGCGTACCACTTGTGGCCCTTGAAGCGCGCGAGCTTCTCGTCCGTCATGCGGAACGGAAAGGCATGGACCTCGATGGCGGGCTGGCCGCCGTTGAAGGCTTCCCGCGCGAGCCCGTAGATCTCCTCGGCGAGCGCATCCGTCATCGCATAGCAGCCCGCCGACTTGCACTTGCCGTGCACCATGATGGAGCTGCCGGTGCGATTGAGCGACCGGTCGTAGGCGTTGGGATAGCCGAGGTTGAAGGCGAGGTAGTACTGGGAGTCCGGCTTCATCTGCTCGCGGGCGATCGTGTAGAAGCCCTCGGGCGCCTGCTTGTCGCCCTGCTCGAGCTTGGGACCCAGCTCTCCCGACCAGTTGCAGATCGGGTAGGTCTTGAAGTGATAGAAGCGCCCGTCGTCGCGCGCCTTCCACACCTCGAGCTCGGATTCTTCCTTGAAGATGCGGACGAAGATCGGCCCGGAGGCGTACATCCCCTTCTTGCCGAGGAGCGAGACGGTCTCCAACGCAAGGGGCTGGTCGGCAGGCGGGATCTCCGGCGCATTGGAGCACGCCGAAAGCGCCAGGGCGGCTGCAAGCGCGACAATCCCCGCGCGCAAACCTGTCATGGGCTCTCCCCCAGGATGATCAAACGCATACGCAATCCCCCCGGCGCAGCGTCACCATCTCCTTCCTTCCGTAAACAACGAGTTAACATTACGGAATCACTTGAGTTTTGGGACAACTCCGCAGCCGTGTCAAGCCTGGGAGTATTCTTATGAATGCGGCCAGTGTGGGGCGTGCAACGCCCGGGCGTCGAGCATAAGTTGCTGACTCGCCCGCGCTATTCAGCAGCGTACGTCTGGGGCCAGCCCGAAAAGCCGGCCCCGCGTGCTCTTTGCGCCACTCGATCGTCCGACGGCCTAGAACCGGAAGTAGATCGAGACGCCTGGCCGCCACCAGCGACGGCGATAGGGGTAGTAATACGGCGAGTAGTAGGAGGAATAATAGGGATTGTAGTAGGGGCGGTAGCGCCGGTAGCCGTAGTTGCGGTAGCGCCAGCGGCGGTGACCGTAGTAGCCGTGCCTGCGCCAATGGCGGCGCCCCACCTCCTCAACGAGGCCTTGGGTCAGCTGCTCCGCAGTTGCCGCCTTGCCTGCGGCCGACAGCTGCGCTTTTGACGGCGTCGCGGTGAGGAGCAAGGCGCTCCCGGCGACTATGACCCCGAGCGCCATCATTTTCTGCATGGTCTTGTTCATGGCGTTTCCTTTTGTGGGCATTGACTACCCACCCCGAGCGTGAGGATTGACTTAGCATAAACTCGTGCGCCGCGAATGTGTTTCAATCGAGGACGGCGCACGACACGGATGTGCGCCGCTCTTCACATTTTCAGGAACGCTAGGAGATCGAGGTCGGCGTTGATCTCGTCCTTTCGTGCAGGAATGTCTAGAGCGTGAGCGTCGAGTTGGACCGAGCATTGCGATCCAACTCGAACGTCGCTCACCCTCTAGATGATGAGATGATAAGTCAGCCACGCTTCCGCAAGGCTCTCTCAAGGCGCCATGTCGAACAGCAGGATCTCGGCGTCCTCTAGCGTGCCGGCGATCCGCAGCCGGCCGCCGTTCGGAACCGCGACTCCGTCGCCGGCGCGCACATGCTCGCCGTTCACGGTGACCGAGCCGCGGACGACTTGGACCCAGGCCAGCCGCCCGTCGCCGATCGTGTGGTCGACGGCATTGTCCTTGCCGATGAGCGCGGCGTAGAGATCGACGTCGCGGTGGATCGTGACCGATCCCTCGCGTCCGTCGCGCGAGCCGACGAGGCGCAGCCGCCCGCGCTTCTCTTCGGGCGAGAACGACTTCTGCTCGTAGCCCGGCGCAATCCCGCGGCGCTCCGGCATGATCCAGATCTGCAGGAAATGCACAGGTGTCGGTCTCCGACGCGTTGAACTCGCTGTGGCGGATGCCGGTCCCGGCCGACATGCGCTGCACGTCGCCGGGGCGGATCACCGAGCCGGTGCCGAGGCTGTCCCTGTGCTCGAGCGCCCCGTCGAGGACATAGGAGATGATCTCCATGTCGCTGTGCGGGTGCGTCGGGAAGCCGCCGCCCGGCGCCACGCGGTCCTCGTTGATGACGCGCAGCGGCCCGAAGTGCATGTGGGCGGGGTCGTGATAGTGGCCGAACGAGAAGGTGTGGCGGCTGTCGAGCCAGCCGAAATTCGCCCGTCCCCGCTCGTCGGATTTGCGAAGGGTCAGCATGTTTGCCTCCTGGTCCCGATTTCGGGAGCTTTTAGGTTCGGCGGGAGATTTGGGCTGTCGATCGTTTGAATACAATATAAGAGTATTCATCCAGTCTGCATCCATTTTGGATACAATAGGCGGGCAGAGGAATGGACAAGCTCGACGCCATGAACGCCTTCGTGAAGGTGGTGGCGAGCGGAGGCTACGCGGAAGCGGCGCGCGCCCTCGGCCTCACGCGCTCCGCCGTCAGCAAGGCGGTGATGGAGCTCGAGCGCCTGCTCGGCGCCCGCCTCCTCGACCGCACGACGCGGCGCGTCACGCCGACGGAAGCGGGGCTTGCCTACTACGAGCGCTGCGTCGCCCTTCTCGCCGACGTCGAGGAGACCGAGATGCAGATCTCGCGCCTCCACGACGAGCCCCGCGGCGTGCTCAAGGTCAACGCGCCCATGTCGTTCGGCACGCTCTATCTCGCGAGCGCGGTCGCCGACTTCATGGCGCGCTATCCCGATCTCAAGATCGAGCTCATGCTAAACGACCGCTTCATCGACCCGCTCGAGGAGGGCGTCGACGTGACCGTCAGGATCGGGATCCTCGCCGATTCGAGCCTCATCGCGCGCCGCCTCGCGCCGGCCCGGCGCGTGCTCGTCGCGTCGCCCAGATACATCGCCCGACACGGTGCGCCGAGCGCGATCGGCGAGCTCGGCAAGCACCGCTGCCTCAACTACGGCCAGATGGCGGCGGGTCAGCGCTGGCAGCTCACGCAGGGGGCGAAGACGGTCTCGGTGCAAATCGCTTCGAGCCTCTGCTCCAACAACGGCGAGGTCCTCCGTGCCGCCGCCCTCAAGGGCAACGGCATCACCAACCTGCCGACGTTTCTCGTCGGCCCCGACATCAAGGCGGGCCGGCTCGAGATCGTGCTCGCCGAGAACCCGCCGACCGAGTTCGCCATCCACGCGCTCTATGCGCCGAACCGCTACCTTGCGGCGAAGACGCGCGTGTTCGTCGACTTCCTCGTCGAGCGCTTCGGCGAGGCGCCCGCCTGGGACGCCTACGCGAAGGCGCGCTGAGGTTGTGACGCTCTCCTGCTCAGTCAACGCGCTCGTCGGGGTGCACCTCGAGCTCGATGAGCTCCTCGCTCCGGAGCAACGCGACGGTGACGGCGCGGCCGATCCGCTCATGGTCGAGGATGCGGCTGATATCGTCGACGCCCGTCACGGGCGCGCCGTCGAGACGGGTCATGACGTCGCCCGGACGCAAGCCGCCGCGCTCCGCCGGGCTGCCGGCCTGCACGTCGCGGATCGCCACACCGCTTCCCTGCTTGAGCCCGGTGCGGTAGGCCGTGCGCCGCTGGAGCGGCACCTGCTCGCCGATGATGCCGAGCCTGGCGCGCCGCACGCGCCCGTGCCCCAGGATCTGCATGAGCACGTGCAGCGCCGTGTTCGAGGCGACCGCGAACGAGATGCCCTGCGCGCCGAGGATCATCGCCGTGTTGATGCCGACAACCTCGGCGCTCGAGTTGACGAGCGGGCCGCCGGAGTTGCCGGGATTGAGCGCGACGTCGGACTGGATGACGTCGCCGATGAGCCGGCCGTTCTGGGCCCGCAGCGACCGGCCGACCGCGCTCACGATGCCGGCCGAGACCGTCGACTGGAAGCCGAGCGGGTTGCCGATCGCGATCGCGAGCTGGCCCGGCCGCACCTGCTTCGAGTTGGCGAGCAGCGCGGTCGGCAGGTGGTCGGTGGTCTCGGCGCGCAGCACCGCGAGGTCCGTGTCGGGATCGCAGCCCAAGATGCGGCCCATGAACGAGCGCCCGTCGGCGAGCGTGAGGCGCATCTCGCGCGCGCCTTCGACGACGTGGTTGTTGGTGAGGAGGAGGCCGTCCGGAGACAGGATCACGCCGGAGCCGGTGCCCGCCGCGGGGCGCCCGCCGCGCTCGCCCCTCACGCCGACGTGCACGACGGCCGGCGCCACCGCCTCGACCGCGCCGACCACTGCCTGCGAGTAAGCGTCGAGAATGACCTCGTCGGAGGCTTGGTTGGCGGCATCGCCGTCCGGCTTCGGATCCTGTCCGAGCCTGCTCGAGAGGAATCCCAGATTGAGCATTGCGACCACTCCGTTGGGCGCCGAAAGGTCGCGCGAGCGGCAGTGCGGCTCGCGAGCTCCCTCGGCCTCGTCAACTCGATGTCGCTATTACGTAGGGGGCCGATTGCGGCATTACGAGGCCGCCGACGGTTGGTACGCCATCACGCGCCCTTGCAAATGGAGCGTGGCTTTCGCTTTCGCCGGAGCGGCCGAAAAATCGTGGGCCGAGGCGAGCTCCCAGGCGTCGCGGAAGCGCGGGTCGTCGGTGCCGGAGAGAAGCTCGCCGGGCAGAAGCGGCCGATAGAGCTCCGCGAACGTTACGACCCGGTCCGGGGCCGCGCGCTGCATGAAGTGATGCGGCTTGAGCTCGCTCGGGTGATTGAGACCGGCTGCGGCGACGAGCTCGGCCAAGGCCTTCACCGTCTCGGCGTGGAAGTGCGCGACGCGCACCGACTTCGTCGGCACCGAGATCGCGCGCTGGCGCGTGGGGTCTTGGGTCGCGACGCCGGTGGGACAGTGATCGGTGTGGCACTGCTGCGCCTGGATGCAGCCGACCGCGAACATGAATCCGCGCGCCGCATTGCACCAGTCGGCGCCGAGCGCCATCGCGCGCGCCATGTCGAAGCCGGACGTGATCTTGCCTGACGCTCCGATCTTGATGCGGTCGCGAAGGTTCGCCCCGACGAGCGCCGAATGGACGAAGCTGAGCCCGTCGCGCAACGGCGTGCCGATGTGGTCCATGAACTCGAGCGGCGCCGCGCCGGTCCCGCCTTCCGTGCCGTCGACGACGATGAAATCGGGCGTCACCCCGGTCTCGAGCATCGCCTTGACGATGGCGAGGAACTCCCAAGGGTGGCCGACGCAAAGCTTGAAGCCGGTGGGCTTCCCGACCGAGAGCCGGCGGAGCTTGCCGATGAAAAGCATGAGGTCGACAGGCGTCGAAAACGAGCCATGGCGCGCGGGGGAAATGCAGTCTCGTCCGGTCTCCACGCCGCGGATGCGGGCGATCTCGCGCGAGACCTTGGCTGCCGGCAGCACGCCGCCGTGGCCCGGCTTGGCGCCTTGGGAGAGCTTGATCTCGACCATCTTGACCTGGGGGTCGGCCGCAGCCTCGGCGAACTTGTCGAGCGAGAACGTGCCGTCCTTGTTGCGGCAGCCGAAGTAGCCCGAGCCGATCTCCCAGATGAGGTCGCCGCCGTGCTCGCGATGATAGGGCGAGATCCCGCCCTCGCCCGTATCGTGAGCGAAGCGGCCGATCTTGGCCCCTTTGTTGAGGGACCTGATGGCGTTGGCCGAGATCGAGCCGTAGCTCATGGCCGAGACGTTGAACACCGACGCCGAATAGGGCTGCGTACACTGCGGGCCGCCGATCACGATGCGGAACGGCTCGCGCACCGGCTCCTTGGGCGCGATCGAATGATGCAGCCATTCGTAGCGGGTCTCGTAGACGTCGTACTGGGTTCCGAACGGGCGCTTGTCGAGCTCGCGCTTGGCGCGCTGATAGACGATCGCGCGCTTGTCGCGGGGAAACGGCGAGCCGTCCTTGTCCGCCTCGAAGAAGTATTGGCGCATCTCGGGGCGGATGTTCTCCAGCAAAAATCGCAGGTGGGCCGCGATGGGGTAGTTGCGCAGGATGGCGTGCTTCGTCTGGGTGAGGTCGCGAATGCCGAGCGCGGTGAAGAACGCGAAGAAGGCCAGCGGCGCGGCAAGATAGTAGATCGAGTCCGGGTTGTGCCAAAGGACGACGCCCACGTTCGCGGTCCCGACCACGGCGAGGGTGAATAGAATATAGCGGGGCGAGAACGGTAGCAGGAAAAGGCGCATCGGCGTTCTCCCGTGACAGGTTTTATGCGTGCGGGGTCGGCTGCGCCCCTTTCATAGCCAATGTCTCATAGCCCTTTTTTGAAGGCCGGCCGGATCGCTCAATAGATTTCCGGCACGTACATCTCGTCGGGCACCGGTCCGCGTAGGTAGTCGGGGTTGTGAACCCGCGCCGGCAGGGTGAGCGGCGGGCGCGTCATCTCCTGGTAGGGAATCTGGCTCAAGAGGTGATGGATGCAGTTGAGGCGGGCCCTCTTCTTGTCGACGGCCTCGACGATCCACCACGGCGCTTCGGGGATGCTCGTGTGCTCGAGCATCGCCTCCTTGGCTTTCGTATAGGCCTCCCAGCGGCGGCGCGATTCGAGATCCATGGGCGACAGCTTCCACTGCTTCAAGGGATCGTGGATGCGCATGTTGAACCGGAAGTACTGCTCCTCGTCCGTGATCGAGAACCAGTACTTGATGAGCTTGATGCCCGAGCGCACGAGCATGCGCTCGAACTCGGGGACGGAGCGGAAAAACTCCTCGACGTCATGCTCCGAGCAAAATCCCATGACGCGCTCGACGCCCGAACGATTGTACCAGCTGCGGTCGAAGAGAACGATCTCGCCCGCCGCCGGAAGGTGAGGGACGTACCTCTGGAAGTACCACTGAGTGCGCTCGCGCTCGCTCGGGGCCGGCAGCGCCACGACGCGGCAGACGCGCGGATTGAGCCGCTGCGTGATCCGCTTGATGACGCCGCCCTTTCCCGCCGCGTCGCGTCCCTCGAAGATCACGACCACCTTGAGACCTTGGGCGACCACCCAATCCTGCAGCTTCACGAGCTCGCCCTGGAGGCGGAACAGCTCCTGGAAGTAGAGCTTGCGCTCGATGCCCTCGATCTCGGGGTGCTCGGCCGCCTCGTCGAGCATGCCCGAGAGCCGCTGGTCGTCGATCTCGAGCTCGAGCTCCTCGTCGAAGCTGTCCAGCATCTCGGCCTTGATCTTGGCGGAGGCCTTGTCGGAGCGGTCTGCAGACATGATCGAACCTAGGCGTTGCGATTGGAAATAAACAGCAGGAACGGCGAGGGCGGGTCGCCCTTATCGGCGATGAGGGAGCCGATGGCGGTGACGATGGCGCGCTCCTTGTTCTTCATCACGCCGTTGATCTCCCAGTCGGCGTGGGATTTCAGGATCTCCTTCTCGACGTGGTCGAAAAAGACCGCGACGATCTCGTCGGCCGTGCGCTCCATGAGATCGCTTGGCCCTTCGAAAGTGTAGGAGCCTTCTCCGTCCGTCGCGGCGTCGAGCATTCGCGCATAGTAGGTCGACATGAGCCCTCCCGTTGTCGGCGCAAAGTGGCGTTGTCGGCGTCTTCTATGACGGCTGAATGACAATGCGTGGCGCCGCGGTTCTCGGACGCGACGCCGGACACCGGTCAACAACGTTCGCGATCTAGCCGCCGTGCTCGAGGCCGATGCGGCGCAGCACGGCCAGCGCGCTCACGCGATGGCGGGGATCGCCGAGGAGCCTGTTGAGGGCGCGGACCGTGGACGCGAGCTGCCTGTTGGCTCGCAGCCGATGAAGAATCTCGACGAGGCGGGAATCCGAGGACTCGCGCAAAGTGCCTAGTGCCGCGAGATCGAGGTCGGCCGAATCCATGTTTTTGAGCATGATACTGACGCCTATACTTGCAGCACCCCACTATAGTCACAATAGCGATAAACGGCAGGACGTAAAAGACCCCCTATACTTCGCCGCGCCAAGACCGCGACGCTTATCCCCTCTCCCCACGCTCTTGCGTGGGGAGAGTGTCCTCGTGGCGCTCCCGAGTCCCCTCTCCCCACGCTCTTGCGTGGGGAGAGGGTAGGGTGAGGGGCAGCCGCTTGCGTTGGCGCCAGTTTCTGCCCCTCACCTCATGCCGGAGGCATGGCTCCGCCATGACCCTCTCCCCGTAAAGACGGGGAGAGGGGGAACGCGCCGATGTCCTCGCGGCGCTTGCACCCGAGGGAATGAGGGTAGGGGGAGCGGGGCGCGGGATTGCCGCGGTCTTCCGCTTGTATGTTTCATAGGCGCACCGGCGCCCCGCCCATGCCGGAGGCATGTCTCCGACATGACCCGAGCTTTGCGTTGGGTGAAGCACGTCCCAACGTCCCGCGCCTCGCTTAGCCGCAAGCCTCCGCGGTACCGGTACTGCCACCGGCGATTGGCAAACGCGCGAAGGAATGGCTGCAGCGTGCGGCACTTTCCCTTCGAACTCGTTCCGTCCCTCGCCTGTCGGTATGCCCCCGGAGGCGACCCCTAGCGGGACGGGATGAGCGAGTGTAGGCGCGCGTGAGAGGACGGGGATTTCTTTTTGTGCCGAGGTTCGATTGTCCCCCTGCTTCCCCGGCCGGCCGCCTAGGATGTCACTAAGAGCGCGGCCCCGCCCAGGAGAAGGAGAAGCGCAAGCGGCTTCGCCAGCGCGGCCCCGAAAGGGGCAAGCTTCTCGATGAGCACCAGGATCGCGAGACCCGCAATCCAGACGAGGTTCATGATGCCGGCGGCAAACAGGAGGAGCATCAGCGCCCAGCAGCAGCCGATGCAGTAGGCGCCGTGGACGATGCCCAAACGGAACGCGCCGAGGCGCCCCGGACGCCAATGCCGTGCCAGGAACTCTGCCGGCGACCGGCATTGGGCGAGACAGGCCGACTTCAACGGGGAGAGCTGGTAGAGCCCGGCCCCGGCCAGGAGCCCTCCCGTCAGCCGGCGGTCCGTCGACCACATCATCATGCCGTCGACGAGCCCGGAACGCTCGAGGGCGAACTGCAGCGCCGTGGCGAAGGCGCTGAACGCCAGCCAGCAGACGAGATATCCGGCGGCAAAGGCCGCGGTGGGGGCAATCGATCCCGGGATTTGCCCGCGCGTCTGGCCGTGCCGGACGACGCGGGCGTAGAGCAGGATCATCGGCGCCGCGCTCGGCACCATCATGGCGACCATCATCACCCACCACATGAGGAGCATGGTGAGCCAATAGGCGGGTGACCAGTCGCCTGACATCATCATCGCCGGGCGCGGCGGCGGGAACTGCCACGTCGTCATGGCGGTCGTGCTCATGCCGGTGCCGGCGCCGAGGAGCACCCAGATCCACGCGAGCACCGTCAGAATCGCAAGCGCGCTCCAGATGATTGCCCGCTCGCGCCGCAGCAGCATCTCGAGCGCGCTTGCCGTCATGGCTCAGCGCACCACGCCGGTGTGGCGGAAGTGGATCTGCGCGAACTGGCCGTAGCTATCGGCGAGCTCGAAGCTCACCGGTCCGCGAGCGGTCGTCCACCCGCGGCCGACTTCTGCGACGGCAAACTCAAATCCATTGGGCTGCTCGATGCGGATGCGGTGCTCGGCACCGGTAACGGGATTGAGGATAGGCGCACCGCGCATCTCGACGACGCCGTCGATCGACGCACGCGCCGTGCGCGCCTCGATGTCGAGCTCGAAGTCGATGGCGGCGAGTATCGGCTCGTGCAGCGTGTCGCACGTCGCGGCAAAGACCTGGAACACCGTAGCCCCGGGCTCGGTGTCCTCGCCGCGCAGGATGCGAGCGAGCGCATTACGCTGCTCCGGAGTGGCGCGCCGGTCGATGACGTGCACGCCTTCGCCTTTGCCTTCGTGAATGGGACCGGGCCAGCGGAAGATGCCCGCCGCCTTGAGGCCGTCGAGCCGCGTCGTCCCATGATAGCCTTCCTCGATCTCGAACACCGCGAGCCCGCGGCAGTGGCCGTGGGTGGGGAGCGCATTGAACTGGCAGGGGCAGCCATAGGCGCAGTTGCAATTGCCGAACTCGCGGCCCTTGATCTCCCAAGGGGTCATATCGCCGTCCTTCTCTCTCGAGCTGCAGCGGCCTCGTCAATAATGCCGTAGGGGCCGTAAGCAACGTCGAACAGCACGCCGTAGCAATTCTGGCGGTCCATCGCGAGATCGGCGCCCGTGGCATGGAAGCTTCCGCTCGCCATCTCGGCCGAGCGGAACTCGAACCCCTCGGGCAGCACGATGCGTGCGCGGTGCGGCGCACCCGTCACCGGGTTCTTGATCGGCTCGATGCGCATCTCGAGCACGCCGGGGACTAGGAAGTGTCCCGTTCGGCCCTCGATGTCGCAATGGAAATCCAGCTCCGCGAAGATGGGATCGAGCTCCTTGGCTATGGTCGAGCCGTAGATGTTGAACAGGGTCGTCGGCTCCTGCTCCTTGCCGCCGAGAATGGCGAAGAGCGCCTCGCGCTGGGCCTCGCTCGCGCGCTGATCGATGATGCCCTGCACGACGCCTCCGCCTTCGTGCACGGGACCGGGCCAGCGGTAGCGCGCGCCGATGACGAGGCCGTCGAGCCGCACGTCGCCGAACCAGCCTTCGTCGATGCGCTGCGCTTCCAGGCCCTCGCAGTCGCCGTTCGTCGGGCGCGCATTGAACTCGCACGGGCAGCCGTAGCTGCAGCTGCAGGCCCCGATCTTCGGTCCCCTGATCATCCAGTCGACGTACGCCATGTCAGACCCTCCTATTTGGGTAGGGGGCGTAGTCCCCATGTCCCTTATATGTAAGCGCAAGTGCGCGGTGTCACCCTTGCAACCGGCACTCGGCCCCCCGAAGCGGCGGGTCGGGCTTGCGTCGAGGAGTGCGCGTTCTAGACTGACGCGATCTTAGAGCGAGAGGCTACCCGTGAGTGGGCCCGCCAAAAGACCCCGCGCACGGGAGCTCGGGATTGCCCTTCCCGGCACGCCGGGCGAGCTCAACGCCATCACCGACGTTGCGGGGCTCGCCGTCGGCACCACGACGATCATCGAGGACAAGCCGCGCCCGGGCCGTCCGCTTCCCGTGCGCACCGGCGTGACCGCGATTGTGCCCCACGCCGCGGCCCCCGATCCCATTCCCGTCTACGCCGGATTTCACCGCTTCAACGGCAACGGCGAGATGACGGGCAGCCACTGGATCGAGGACGGCGGCTATTTTATCGGCCCGGTGCTGATCACCAACACGCACAGCGTCGGCATCGCCCATCACGGCGCCGTCAAGTGGATGCTCGCGCGCTATCCCCACGTCTACGGCAGCCGCCATCACCTCTGGATCATGCCGGTCGTGGCCGAGACCTACGACGGCATGCTGAGCGACATCGACGGTCAGCACGTGACCGAGGCCCACGTGCTCGCCGCGCTCGACGGCGCCAAGCGCGGGCCCGTCGCCGAGGGCAACGTGGGCGGCGGGACGGGGATGATCGCCTACGAGTTCAAGGGCGGGACGGGGACCGCCTCGCGCCGCGTCGAAGTCGGCGGCGCAGGCTTCGTCGTCGCGGCGCTGGTGCAGGCCAATCACGGGCGGCGCGACTGGCTGACGGTGTGCGGCGTGCCGGTCGGGCGCCACCTGCGGGAAGGCATGCGAGGCGGCGAGCTCGCCGAGCGCGGCTCGATCATCGCCGTGATCGCCACCGACCTGCCGCTCGCGCCCCACCAGCTGAAGCGCCTCGCGCGCCGCGCGGCCATCGGCATCGGGCGCGGGGGCACGCCGGGCGGCAACAGCTCGGGCGACATCTTTCTCGCCTTCTCGACGGCCAACGCGGGCCCGATGCCGCATCTGGCGCCGCCGCGGTTCTCGATCGAGGTCGCGAGCGACGAGCTCCTCGATCCCGTCTACATGGCCGCGGTCGAGAGCGTGGAGGAGGCGGTCTTGAACGCCATGTGCGCGGCCGAGGACATGGGCGGCACGCCCTATGACCGCTATTTCGTCCCGGCGCTGCCGACGGAGGCGCTGCTCGAGCTCCTGCGCCAGCACCGGCCGGCGTGACAGCTTCGGCTGAGACGGCCCGCGCCCCGAGCGGGCCTCGGAAAATTTCGCTGGGCAGAGGTGCATCCGCCACAGTTTGACTGGAAACGTTGGTCAGTTTCCGATTCCTGCCTATGAAGCGGCGCGAACCCTGATAGCCAGGGCTTGGGCGGGGCAGGCAGGGATCGCGGAACGGCCAGGAGACACGGCATGCGAGGCGCGCGCGCAGACCGCCCCGACAGCTTCGAGATCCTCCTCATCAAGCCGTCCCATTACGACGACGACGGCTACGTCATCCAGTGGCGCCGGTCGACGATGCCGTCGAACTCGCTCGCCGTCGTCAATGCGCTGGCCGCGGGCGCCGCCGAGCGGCGCATCCTCGGACCCGACGTCGAGATCGTGGTCCGCGCCGTCGACGAGACGAACACGCGCATCTCGGTCAAGGCCATCATCGCTCAATTCAAGCGCAAGGGGAATTTCGGCTTCGTCGGCCTCGTCGGTGTGCAGTCGAACGAGTTTCCGCGCGCGATCGACATCGCGCGCCCGCTGCGAGAAGCGGGCATCGCCGTCGTCATCGGCGGCTTCCACGTCTCGGGCTGCCTCGCCATGCTGCCGAAGATGCCGCCCGACCTCAAAGCCGCTTTGGATGGCGGCATGACGCTCTTTTCGGGCGAGTGCGAAGGGCGCATGGACGAGCTCATCCGCGATGCCGCCGCAGGCTCGCTGCGCCCGATCTATTCCTACACCAAGGACCTTCCCGACATCGGCGCCGTCGCCTCTCCGCCGTTCCTCGACAAGGACTTCGTCAAGCGCACGGTCGGCAACGTGACGAGCTTCGACGCGGGCCGCGGCTGCCCGTTTCAGTGCTCCTTCTGCACGATCATCAACGTGCAGGGGAGGAAGTCGCGCTACCGCACGCCCGACAGCGTCGAGGAGATCATCCGGCTCAACTGGGCGCAGGGCGTCGACCGCTTCTTCATCACCGACGACAATTTCGCCCGCAACAAGGACTGGGAGGCGATCTACGACCGCATCATCAAGCTGCGCGAGGAGGACGGCCTCGACGTGCGCTTCATGATCCAGGTCGACACGCTCTGCCACCGCATCCCGGGCTTCATCGAGAAATCACGGCGCGCCGGCGTGACGCGCGTCTTCATCGGCCTCGAGAACATCAATCCCGAAAATCTCATCGCCGCCAAGAAGCGCCAGAACAAGCTCACCGAGTACCGGCGCATGCTGCTCGCCTGGAAGGACGCCGGGATCATGACCTTCGCCGGCTATATCCTGGGCTTTCCCAACGACACGCCCAGCTCGATTGCGCGCGACATCGAGATCATCAAGGCGGAGCTGCCCCTCGACGCGCTCGAGTTCTTCATTCTGACCCCGCTGCCGGGCTCCGAGGACCACCAGGTGCTCGACGGGAAGGGCGTGGCGATGGACGCGGACATGAACCGCTACGAACTCGAGCACGTCGTCACCGGCCATCCCAAGATGACGCGGTCCGAATGGCAGGGCGCCTACCGCAGCGCATGGGAGCGCTTCTACACCGACGACCATCTCGAGACGATCCTGCGCCGGGCACACGCGAGCGGGATCGACATCTGGCGGCTGATGGTGGTGCTGCTCTGGTTCTCCGCTGCCGTGCCGATCGAGAACGTGCATCCCCTGCAGGCCGGCATTCTCCGGCGCAAGAGCCGCCTCGACCGTCGCCCGGGGCTCCCGGTCGAGCCATGGCTCAAGTTCTACACGACCTACGCCGCCGAGCTCGTCGGCAAGCATCTCGCGCTATTCAAGCGCTGGCGCGCGTTGAGCGCCCTCTGCCGCAGGATCATCGCGGAAGATCCCGGCCGCGCCTACACCGACCGGGCGCTGACGCCGGTGCCGAGCGACGGTCGGGAGGAGCTCCAGCTCTATACGCAGACCGCCGCGGCCGAGATCGCCGTCACCCGCGAGCGCCGCGTCGCCGGGCTGTGAGCTGGCTCGGCGGACAAACCCTCACCGCCGCCGGCCGATCGTCAGCAGGTATTGGCGCTTCACGTGCAGCCCCGCCGGAACGGCGTAGTGGCGATGGTAGGTGTCGACGTCGCTCTTGAGGCGCTCGACGCGGCCCGGAGGCAAGCTCTCGACGAGCTGGCGCAGCGGGCCGAAGCCGCGCGCGTACCAGTCCCAGATCTCCTGGGTGCTGCCGTGGTAGGCGTTGCTCACGCCCTGCTCGAACTGCAAATCGAAAGCCTTCCCGAGCAGCTTCCCGACGTGGGCGCGATCGCCCCAGGCGAGCGGCGACGATACGGGATGAGGGCCATCGCTGTGCTGGGCAATGACCCTGAAGAAATCGGCGACCGCCCCCTCGGGCGTCCAGGCCGTGAGCGCGAGGCGCCCGCCGGGCCGGCAGACGCGCGCAAGCTCCGCGGCGGTCCGCGGCTGGTCGAGGGCGAACATGGCACCGAACGTCGAGATGATCGCATCGAAGGCGCCGTCCTCGAACGGGAGGCGCTCCACGTCGGCGATGCGAAAGTCGATCGGCGGGTCGACATGCGCCGAGAGATCGCGCGCCGCCGCCAGGAGCTCTTCGGAGATGTCGATTGCGGTGACGCTCGCCCCCGTTCGGGCGACGTTGCGAGCGGACCAGCCGGTTCCGGTGGCGACGTCGAGAATGCGCTCTCCGGCACGCGCGTTGAGCCGCTGCGCGGCATGGGCGAGGGCGTCGGAGATGGCGAAGCTCACGTCGTCGTAGTGCCTGCCCCCGCGCCCCCACATCGCCGCCGCCGGCTGGTGGTGGGCGAGGACAGCTTCCTCCTTGCCGGTCATGGGTGCGCCCTCCGTTGTGGAGAGCACAACGCACACCCTCAAATGTAAGTTCCGCCGGCGGAGCTTCTGAACGTCGATTCTGAAACGAGCGCCGCGGGGAAGAAGAACGCGTCCTCCCTTGGCTGGGGGCTCACGAGCGGCAGGGGCCAAAACCAGCCTCTCCGAATGAGCGAGTGCGTTAGGAAACTATGCTCTTGTCTTGCGCTACTGCTGCACGGCTCAAGAGAACCGATAGGATCACATGCACGACGACTGCCGGCCAAAGGAGGCGTCCGGTGAAGCTGCCTGTGAAACCTAGGTAGGCGAGATAGAGCGCAACGACGGCACTGTAGATCAACATGCCGAGCAAAGGTGGGCCCGGCCAGCAAGCCACCCCTAAGCCAATCAGCGCGATGCCGGCCACGCGCGCTATGGGCACGGCAATGCCGGTCAGCTCCTCTCCGAGCAACAACTGCCCCACGAGCGAGGGGACAATCAGCAGCGCCAAGCCCGTCGCCGCCTCGGCGACAGCCGCAAAAATGAGCGCTTTTCTCATGGCACACCTGACCCCACCGAGCCCGTCAGAAATAGACTTATGCCGCTAGGGTCTCGTGTCTGTTTGCTGCTCGGGTTCGAGCTTGAAGGTCAGCTTGTCGATCTTGCCGGTGAACTTGAACGGAACGTCGTAACGATACTCGAGCAAAGCAACGCCAGTGCGGGTATCCTCGCCGATGTCGAAGGTTTCGTCCTCCGCGAAAGTGATCGGAGTGGAGTGTTCCATGGAATTCCTGGCCACTTCCTGGTCGTCCACGGACAGCACGCCCGTGCCGCCCTTGCCCAGACCTGCACTATCGGGTTTGTAGTCGAAGACGATGGTGTGCTTGCCGGGCTCCAGCTCGGGGCCCTCCCACATGGCGCGCTTGAGGTCGAGGAGATTGTAGAGGAATACGACCTTGCCTCGGCCGACGCCGAACTCTCCCTTGCTGAGAAACAGGCCGTAGCCGCCGAAGCGCCCCCCTTGGGTGACGATCATGCCTTCTGCGCCGCCCTCGGGGATCTCGACCTCAGCCGTGATGGTGTAGGGCTTGTTCAATATGTTCGGCGCAGTGCTGCCCGGCACGCCGGTAAGTCCTCCCGAGTAGGTGAAGACCGTTCGTCCCGCCGTGAGAACTCGGACGCGGCGTATTCCAGCGCGCGAGCGTCGAGTTGTCGAGCGGCAGCACGTCGTACTTCTTCGCCTCGGAGTAGAAGAGGTCCTGCATCACCTTGAGCTTGTCCGGCATCTTGCCGGCCAGGTCATTGAACTGGGTCGGGTCCTCCTGGACGTTATGGAGCTCCCAGTTGTACCCGGTGATCACATCCGGAGGCGTCTTGGTGCTCAGCTCCCATGGGAGCGTTGCCGGTGTCGTGCACGCGACCCAGCCTTCGTGATAGATGGCGCGATTGCCGAGCATCTCGAAGTATTGCGTGGTGTGCCTGGTCGGAGCGTCGGCATTGGCCTTGTCGAAGGTGTAGGTCATGCTTGTGCCCTCGATGGGCCGCTGCTTGATGCCGTCGACCATTTCGGGCGCCGGGATGCCGGTCGCATCGAGGATCGTCGGCACGATGTCGATGAGGTGATGGAACTGGCGGCGGATGCCGCCCAGGTCATTGATGTGGCCGGGCCAGGAGATCGCAACACCCTGGGCCGTCCCGCCATAATGCGATGCCACCTGCTTCATCCACTTGAACGGCGTGTCCAACGCCCAGGCCCAGCCTGCCGCAAAGTGCGGGAAGGTCCGTTCCGAGCCCCAGAACGGGTACCAGAGAAACTGGTCTTTGACCGGCACTGCAATGCCATTGAAGGTCGTGAATTCGTTCGGCGTGCCGTTGAGCATGCCTTCGGCACTCGCGCCGTTGTCACCGCCGATGTAGATGATCAGGGTATTGTCCAGTTCACCCAGGTCCTCGACGGCCTGGATCACCCGTCCGATCTGATGGTCGGCGTAGGCAAGATATGCCCCATAGACGTCCGCCTGCCTGATGAAGAGCTTCTTTTCATCCCAGCTTAGAGAGTCCCATTCGGGTAGTCCCTTCGGCCAGGGCGTGAGTTGGGCGTTCTCGGGCATGATGCCGAGCCGCTTCTGGTTGGCGAATATCCGTTCACGCAGCTTGTTCCAGCCCTCGTCGAAGAGGTGCATATCGCTGATCTTCTTGATCCACTCCGGCGTCGGGTGGTGCGGCGCATGGGTGGCGCCCGGTGCGTAATAGACGAGCCACGGCTTGCCGGGCGCGAGCTCCTTGTTCTGCTTGATGTACTGGATGGCCTCATCCGCCATCGCCGTTTCCAAGTTCCAGCCGGGGTTGCCCTGGAAGGGGTAGATGGCCGTCGTGTTGCGGAACAGGTTGGGCTGCCACTGGCTGGCGTCGCCGCCAACGAAGCCGTAGAAGTACTCGAACCCCAAGCCGTTCGGCCATTGGTCGAAGGGTCCAGCCTGGCTATTTTGGAAGAAGGGCACATTGTGGTCCTTACCGAACCACGATGTTGCGTAGCCATTGTCTTTCAGGATCCGGCCAATGGTACCGGCGTCCTTGTTGATGATCGTGTCGTAGCCCGGGAAGCCCGTGGCGATTTCGCCCACGACTCCGTAACTGGATGCATGATGGTTGCGGCCCGTGATGATTGCCGCCCGCGAGGGCGAGCACAGCGACGTCGAATGGAAGTTCGTGTAGCGCAGTCCATCCCTTGCGATGCGATCCATGTAAGGAGTGGGTACGACGCCACCGAAGGTGCTCGGTGCGCCGAAGCCCTGGTCATCGGTCATGATGAGCAGCACGTTGGGAGCCCCCTTCGGCGGCACGACGCGCGGCGGCCACCAGGGCGTCGACTCCGAGGCCTTCTCTTTGATCACCCCGCCGAATTTCGGATCGGGCGGCGGAAGTTGTTTGCCGCTGAGGGTGGTGGTGGCACTCGGCGAACCGGGGGTGCCGGTGATCTCTTGAGCGGTCGCCGGAGCACCAACAAGAAGGGCCAGCGTGAGGGCCGAAACTGCCAATGCATACGCTTTCATAGCTTTCTCGCTCCAGCCGCAACGGAGCCGGACGTTTGCCCCAAGCCACACGTGCGTCGGTTGCTTGCCAACGACAAAGGCAAATCCCCGGCTCATCTATCGATTGAGCCGGACGTCGATCCTATGCGCATTGCCAAGCCTGCGTGACTTCCGGTTTGGAGAAGCACTGTCCCAGAAAAAAATATTGAGCCGCTCGCTCGGGTTTGACCTCGAGCAAGTCGGCCCGTGTGGCACATCGCCGTGCGCCTTCAGGTCTTCAGCAGGGCATTCAATTCGGCGATTGCCTCTTCCGAGCGGCCAGCGAGCTCGAGAGCGATAAACTTGTCGATGGCTCGCTCGTGAGCCGCAAGGAAAGACAAGGCATCCTTGTCGGCGGGACGGGCGCGCTCCGCGAGCCGATCGTAGAGGCTCACATAGTCCGGAATCCACGTGGACCATTCCTCGAGAATGTCGTGGAACAGCATGCCGTCGTACTTTCGCGCGCGCTCCTCCGCCTTTCGCTCGTTCGACGGATTTATCGCAATCGCATATCGCCGAACGAGCTCGTCCAGCTCACGAGCCGTGCGGATCTCGAGCCGAGCGAGCACATCGAGCTTGTGGCGGTGCTCCTGGCCGGCCTTTTCCGCGAGACGCTTGAACAGGATTTCGCCTTGGACCTCGCCGTCGGCCGCTCGCTGAATCGCGGAGATATAGTCTTCGTCCTCGGAAGTGCTCGTTCCCATCGTCCAGCATCCTGCTTTCGTCAGTGCCTCAGGATAGCCCTAGCACATCACACCGGACGGATGCGCGGGCTTCCCCATCTGGCCGAGCCGGCATCCCGCACTGACGGCAGCGTAGGCGGGGTGTAACGACGGCGCGCTTCGGGACGCGGCTGACCGAGAGGATCGAGGGATAGTGGGACTGCGCCTAGCACTCGGGCGTTTCGGTTTCGGCGAGCTTGAGGCTGCGGAGGCGCGTCTTTTCGAGCGTCTCGCGAAGCTCCCGGAGATCCTTCTCGATCCTGGTGCGCTCCGCGACGTTCGGCCAGGAGAGGCCCAACGTGCTTATGAGGCGATCGATCTCCCGTTGCAGCGTCTCCATGGCCTGGACCAACAGTGCCGATGTCGCGACGGCATCTTTCTTGGCTGCCGACTCCGGTCCTACGGCCTCGCTCGGTGGCGCTGGATCGCGCGGCGCTCTCGCCGAACGAGGAAACGCGACGACGCGCGGGCGATCCTTTGAGGTCACGGGCGAGCCCTCCGCCGCTGCATCTCTCGACCGATCCAGCCTAGGCCGCGTGGCTCTTGGCGCCGAAGCCCTCGGCTATCTTGCGAAGTTCCTCAGCTTTGCAACCGAGCCCCTTCGCGGCCGATCGCATTTGATTGGCGGCAGCGCCCGTTGTGGCTGTCGAGCTGCTGAGGCTGGACGCATTGGAGGCAACATCCGATGTACCGCGAGCAGCCTCCTGTACGTTCCGGGCGATCTCGACGGTCGCCGCACCCTGCTCCTCAACCGCGGCCGCTATTGTGCTGGCAATGCTATCCATCGACTGAATAATGTCACTGATCGTGCCAATCGAAGATACTGCTTCGGCCGTTGAGCTCTGAATGTCGTTGATCTGGGCACCAATCTCCGCTGTTGCCTTCGCCGTCTGACTGGCCAGCGACTTTACCTCCTGTGCGACTACGGCGAAGCCCTTGCCCGCTTCTCCCGCACGCGCGGCTTCGATCGTGGCGTTGAGGGCGAGCAAATTGGTTTGACGCGCAATATTGCTGATCAGCTCGACCACGTCGACGACCTTCTGCGACGATTGGGTAAGCAGCTGGACCTTGCTGGATGTCTGGGTGGCTGTCGCTACAGCCCTATTGGCAATATCGGTGGAGGTCGCCACCTGACGGCCGATTTCCTTCACCGATGCGGAAAGCTCGTCGGCGGCGCTAGCAACCGTACGCACGTTCGCGGAGGCCTGTTCCGCAGCCGCGGCCACGTTTGCAGTTTGGTCCGAAGCCTTCTGGGCCGTAACCGCCAAGGATTCGGCTGAGCTCTCCAGCTCCTTAGCTGTTTCGGCAACCGAATTGGCCATGCTGATGACCGAGTTCGCGAGCCGATTGAGATCGCGCCGTCCGGCTTCGAGATAAATGGAGATTGCGAGGTCCATATCGAGGAGCGCGGCCTTCACGACCGCCACCTGGAGTGCCGTCTTGCGCCCGACCGAGGTGTCCGGCGACTTGCGCAAGGGGTTGCGGCTGCTCGGAGGCGCAGCAGGCAGCTTGGCGGCGATCACCTCTGTGAGGCCCGAGACGAGAATGTTGTAGCCGCCGATGTACCAGCGGGGCTCGAGGCCAATTCTGTGGTGCATTTCGCCAATTCTGCTTATCGAGGCATCGTAGGCCTCGTCGAATCTTCCTTCCAAGATCGTCGACCAGTGCCCGAGCTGGGCAGACTTTGCGGCCGCCATGTGATCACGGCTCTTGAAGAAGACGTTCGTTTCCGGGAATCGACCGACGTGATCGTAGAAAGCGTCGAGAATCGCCGGCAGCTCGGCCATGATGAAATCCTTCCACTCCCGAAGCAGGCCGCATGTCGCCTGGTCGATCTGATTGAAGGCCAAACGTGCTCTGGCATTGCTTCCTTCCGTCATTTTTGAATTTCCCCTCTGTGGCTTTCACCGTTCCATGCGGAAAGCAGCGATGGAATGGGGTCGGCGTTAATTCGGAAACACTGAATGACCGCGTAGCATGGAACCAGTAAAGTTTCGAAATAACAGTCCGCAGAAATTATGGGATATAAACAGAATCGAATAAATATAGACATCCATAGAGCGGCTATTTAATGTTTAATCGACACGCCAGCATACTGCATATGACTAGTACTTACTGGGATGGTCCTCCAACAACCATAAGTATGTCATATATATCTCTTGCGTACACACGCTTGTAAAAACCGGCGAGTCATATAAAACGATGTTAACTGAATGTTCCGAAGGGCGTTCTGGTGCGGGGGCCCCTGAATAATGGGAATACGCGATAAGCGCGAATCCACGCGGCTTGCGGGGCCGCTCTATGTGCAGGTTGCAGCCATTTTCCGATCACGAATTTTGGCTGGAGAATGGTCCGGCAGCCAATCGCTTCCGAGTGAACGAAGCCTTGCAGATGAGATTGGAGTTAGTCTTGGCACCGCGCGAAAGGCCTTGGATTTGCTCGCCCACGAAAGACTGATCATTAGACGCCAAGGTCTTGGCACCTTCATTGCGGACGCCGATGACATCGAGGTCTTGGATCGTTTTACCCACCTCTATAGAGGCGCCGACAGGCTCAGCATTTCGGCCTCGCAAGTCGACTGGGAGGTGGGGCCGGCGACGTCCGACGAAGCGCAATCGCTCGGTCTTGAAGCCGAAGCGAGCGTAATCCGGCTTCAGAGATTTCTAAACGTCCCGGATTATTTCAAAGCGATTGAAACAATCGTCGTCGCCGCTGAGCGTTTTCCGGGGTTAGCTCCCTCGGATGATCTTTCGGCTCCGCTGCTGTTCTCGCTATACCGGAAAAAGTACCGCGTCGTTATAGTATCTGCCGAGGAACGCATATCGGCGATAAACGCAGGCGAGGACATTGGTCGAATTCTGAACATATCGCCCGATACGGCCATTCTCCGCATTGGCAGAATAGCGAGGGAAATGAATGGTCATCCGGTCGAGTGGTCGCTGAGCCATCTCGATATCGGCGAGTGCGAGTATGTCGTGAACGTCTAAACGGCATCGAAAGAACGCGCGTCGCGACGATCTAGATCCCCCGCCCGATCTGCATGAAGCGCTCGTGGCGCTGCTTTCTGATGTCGGCCGGGCTCTTGCCGTCGAACTCGGCGAGCGCGTTCTGGATCGCGTCGCCGACGGCCCCGATGATGCGGGCGCGGTCGCGGTGCGCGCCGCCCTCGGGCTCGCGGATGATCACGTCGATGACGCCCAGCGTGTCGAGGTCCTGGGCCGTGATCTTCATGTTCGTCGCCGCATCGATCGCCTTTGCCGCGTCGCGCCAGAGGATCGAGGCCGCGGCCTCGGGCGAGGCGACCGTATAGATCGCGTGCTCGAGCATTAGGATACGATTCGCGGCGGCAATGGCGATCGCGCCGCCCGACCCGCCCTCGCCGATGACGACGGCAATGAGCGGCACGCCGAGCGAAAGGCAGCGGTCGGTCGAGCGGGCAATGGCCTCGGCCTGGCCGCGCTCCTCGGCGCCGATGCCGGGATAGGCCCCCGCCGTGTCGACGAGCGTGATCACCGGCAGCCCGAACTTCTCCGCCATCTCCATGAGGCGGACGGCCTTGCGGTAGCCCTCGGGCTTGGCCATGCCGAAGTTGTGGCGGATGCGCCCCTCGGTGTCCGAGCCCTTTTCGTGGCCTATGACGATGACCGAGCGCCCGCGGAAGCGGCCGAGCCCGCCCATGATCGCCTCGTCCTCGGCGAAGTAGCGGTCGCCGGCGAGCGGCGTGAAGTCCTCGATGAGGCTGGCGATGTAGTCGAACGCGTGGGGGCGCTCGGGATGGCGCGCGACCTGCGTCTTCTGCCAGGGCGTGAGCTTGGCGTAGGTATCGACGAGGGCGGCGCGCGCCTTCTGCTCGAGCTTCTTGATCTCGTCCATGATCGAGACGCTCTCGTCGCCCTCGAGCGACTTGAGCTCGGCGACCTTGCCTTCGAGCTCGGCGATGGGCTTCTCGAAATCGAGATAGATGCGGACGTTTGCTGGGCGGTCCAAGTTCGCGCGTTCCAAGTGACGAGCCTCTCATTTAGCGCAACGGGGCGCCGTCAACCGATCGGAAAATAGGGATCGCGGGCGACGTTGCACACCGCCTTCTGCCGCTGTCAAGTGCCCGGGGGCCGGATCGTGAACATGCCGCCGGACCGAGGTCACCGCGATGCCGCGGCTCGCCCGATATCCTTCCACAAAAAGAGCACTTTGCGTCTTGCGTGGCCGACGCTCGTATGCGCGATGACCTAATCCTTTTTCGCGAGCGGATGGTGCTCCTCGACGATGCGGCGCAGGCGCTCCTCGAGCACGTGGGTATAGATCTCGGTCGTGGAGATATCGGCGTGACCGAGGAGCTGCTGGACGGCGCGCAGGTCCGCGCCGCGATCGAGCAGGTGGCTCGCGAACGCGTGGCGTAGCACGTGCGGAGAGACGCGCTCGGGATCGAGGCCGGCGGCGAGCGCGGTCGCTTTCAAGTCCTGGGCGAAGCGCTGGCGCGTCAGGTGGCCGAGGGCGCCGCGCGACGGAAAGAGCCACCGCGTCGTGACGAGCGGCGCGATGCCGTCCTCGGGCGCCGTGCCGAGCTTGAGGTAGCGGTCGAGCGCGACGCGCGCCGGCGCGTTGAGCGGCACGAGGCGCTCGCGCCCGCCCTTGCCCTTGATCGACAGCACGCGGGGGTCGCCGAGGAGGGCCGAGCGCGGCAGCGCGACGAGCTCGCTGACTCGCATGCCGGTCGCGTAGAGCATTTCCAAGAGGCAGTAGTGGCGCACCGCGCGCACGAGCTCGCGGCCGGTGAGGCCGATCGCGGCGCGGCTTGCCGTCTCGATCAGGCGGTCGACCTCGGCCACCGACAGTGTCTTGGGAAGGGTGCGCCCTTTGCCCGGCGCGGGCGTGCCGGCGGCGGGGCTGCGGGCGACGGCGCCTTCGGCCTCGAGGAACTTGTAGAGCTGGCGGATGGCGGAGAGCCGGCGCGCACGCGAGGCCGCCGACAGGCCCTCCTCGGAAAGCCGCTGCATATAGCCGCTGACGTCGGCGGGGCGCACGGCCGCAACCGCTACGCCGCGGTCCGCCGCGAAGCCCGCGAAGTCGGCGAGGTCGCGCCGGTAGGCCTCGAGCGTGTTGTCGGCGGCGCCGCGCTCGGAGGCGAGCATCTCGAGAAACGCCGCGACATGCGGCTCTTCGATCGGCGTCGATGGTGGGCTCTTGATGTTCACACTGCCGAGCCCGTGTTCACACTCGCCGGCCCAACCACTGCCGTCGTCCCCGCGGAGGCGGGGATCCGGCCACGTCTGGCTTGGATGGATCCCCGCCCAAGGCGGGGATGACGTTGAGCGAGCAGAGATGGCGTCAATTTCATATGCTCCGCCCTTTATCGGAGCCTCAATTGCTGACGGAGCGCGGCCAGGCCGCGAACAGCGCCTCGAAGCCGAGCCGGCGCGCATCGGCCTCGAGGCCGGCGCGGCGCAACGCGCGGATCGAATCGCCGAGCGCGATGATGCTGGCGCCCTCGGCGCCATCGGGCCCGAGCGCTCGCATGGCGAGCAGAACCGTGCGCCCGAATTCCTTCCTCTTCGAGGCCTCGAGAAGATCGGTGAGCACGCCGGTGTCCGGGAGATGGCCGCCGGCCGGCTGGTGCGCACGGTTCGCGGCGTCCCAGAGCGGGATCGGCACGCTGATGTCGAGCGCGTCGAGCACGGTCGCGAGCCGGTGGATGAGAGCGGGGTCGAACCGGCCGTCGAGGACCATCCTCTCGACCGAGGCGAGGTTGGCGGAGTGCTGCCCCGACGCCGCTGCCGGGTCGGCGATGTCGGCAAGCGCGATCCAATGAGAGAGGCGCCCCGGGTCGCCCGAAGCGTCCTGGGTGCCGGCAAAGGCGGCCCAGGCGCGGGCCCGCTCGAGGTTTCCGACGGCGAGGCTCGTTTCGATCGCCGTCTCGGCAAACCAGCCGATCTCGGGGACGGGGGAGAGCTGCTGCGCCGGCCCGGCCATGAGATCGAGCGCCGGCCAGTAGATGCCGGCGTGGCGCGCCGTGTCGAGGAAGGCCCGGATGAGGCGCGCCCTCTTGAGCGGCGTGCGCTCAGCCTCGGCGGCATTGAACAGCGCCGCGCGCCGCAGCTCCGCATCCGCTACGCCAGGGGTGCCGGGGGAGACGGTCTGCGCCCTATAGACGGCGGCGAGGTCGGCAGGCGTGATGGCGTTCACGGCGGCTGCCGCCTCGCCGGCCGCGAGACGGAGCGCGGGCGCCGTCGTCGGCGCGCGGGCAAGCGCTGAGAGGGCGGCCGGCGTTGCGCCGCCCCTGATGAGGGCCGGGTCGAGGCCGCCCTTGAGCTCGAGAATGCGGACATCGATGAGACCGATCCTGCGTCCGTCGGCGATCGCGGGCGCCGATCCGGCCGCTGCGGCGGCGAGCACGTCGGGCCCCGCCGCCCGCTCGTCCAGGAGCTCGCGGGCAACCTCCGCGCCGAGCTCCGCCGCCGTCGCGTCGCCGGCAGCGAGCGAGCAGTAGCCGGCGATGAGAACGATCTCCCCCTTGAGCCGGGGCGGCAGACCGGCCTTCCCGACGACGAGGCTCTTTGCGATCTCGCACGCCCGGTCGCGATTGCCGGCGCCCGCTTCGCTGCGCGCGGTGAGTGCGGCGATGACGGGATCGGCCCTGCCCGACAACTCCTTGGCGAGGAGGTCCGCCGCCTCGTCGAGAAGGCCCGAGCGGTCGAGCGCCTCGACGCGGAGCGCGGTGAAGCGCGGCGCGTCGGCCCCTCCCGGCGCGCTGACGGCGGAGGTGATGAGGCGGCGCCAGAGCGCGTGCAGCGCCACCGACTTCGGCGGGATGTCGAGGCTCGCGATCAAGGCCTCGACATCGGCGAGCGACAGGCCGCGCCAAAGCTCGTAGGGGAGCCCGCTGCCGTCCTCGGCCATGACGGGGTCGAGATCGGCGCGCTCGACGGCTTCTCCTTTCTCGACGGTCGGCGCCGGCATCTCTTCGCTCATCACGGCGGCGGGCGCCGCTTGCGGGGCTCCCTCGCGACGGGGCGTGCCATCCATGGGTGTAAGATAGGGCTGCGCCGCCTGGGACTGCTCGGGCTCCTCGCGCGCCGGGCGCGAATACGGCTCGGGAGCGGCGAAGGGATTGAAACCCTCCTGGGCGAGGGCCCCAATCGTCCATGGCAACACAAAGGATGGGAAGACCAGAAGGAGAAAGAGTGCCGGCAGCGGACGGCTTGGGGGCATGGCGCGACGGCTCACGGGTTGCGAATCTTCACGCCCGGCACGACCTTCGTCACCTCGCGCGGCTCGGGCTCAAAGCGAACGGCCAGAATATAGAGTGCGCCCAAGACGATCGCCGCCAGCGACCCGGTGATGAAAAGAAACCGGAAGAGGCTCGGCATTGTGAGTGTGTCGCTCCTGCTGCTATGTCTCGGCGCAAGTTGGCGCCATTATGACCCGAACCGGTCCCATCCTGAAGGCGCATTAGGGCGCGTTCAGCCTATGGAGCGGTACTTGTTCCCAAGAGATTGAGCGCCGGCGAGACTAGAGGACCACAATGGCGGCCCGCAGAAGCGCGCGCGGCGACGAGAAAGCTCGCATGGCAACCGTCCATAACGACGACAGCGAGATGCTGACGCAACTTCGCCGCAGGCTCGGCGGCCGCTCGATCGTCATGGTGGGCCTCATGGGGTGCGGGAAGTCCTCGGTCGGCAAGAGGCTCGCGGCGCGTCTCGGCCTGCCGTTCACGGATGCCGACGAGGAGATCGAGAAGGCCGCCGGCAAGAGCATCAACGACATCTTCGCCGACCATGGCGAGTGCTACTTCCGCGACGGCGAGCGGCGCGTC
This sequence comes from uncultured Alphaproteobacteria bacterium, assembly GCA_963840415.1. Lineage (GTDB taxonomy): Bacteria > Pseudomonadota > Alphaproteobacteria > Rhizobiales > Hyphomicrobiaceae > Hyphomicrobium_C. Next base: position 258,879 of record CAWIYX010000018.1, read on the forward strand.
ATCGCGCGCCTCCTCGGCAACGGCCCGCAGGTGCTGGCGACGGGCGGGGGCGCGTTCATCAATCCCGACACGCGCGCCCAGATCAAGGAGAAGGGGATCTCGGTGTGGCTCAAGGCGGAGCTGGCGGTCCTCATGCGCCGCGTCAACAAGCGCGAATCGCGCCCGCTTCTCAAGGGCGACGACCCCGAGCAGGTCATGCGGGCGCTGATGGAGAGCCGCTATCCGATCTACGCCGAGGCCGACATCACGATCGAGAGCCAGGAGGTGCCGCATGAGACCATCGTCGCCGACGTGATCAAGGCGCTCGCCCAGCATCCGGCCTTGGCCGAGCCGTCGGCCGTCTGATACGAGAGAGGTTCAATGCCGACCGTCGTCAACTCGCTCGCCGCCAGCACACGCGCGACGCGCTCCGTCCGCGTTGCCCTCGGCGCGCGTGCCTATGACGTGCTGATCGGCGCCGGGCTCATCGAGGAGGCGGGGCGCCTCGTCGCGACGCGGCTCGGCAAGGCGAAGTGCGCCATCGTCACCGACGAGAACGTCGCGCGCCATCATCTAGCGGCCCTCGAGGCGAGCCTCAGAGCCGAGGGGCGGCTCGCGGGCTCGATCGCGCTTCCGCCGGGCGAGGCGACGAAGAGCTTCGCGGCGCTCGCCCCCCTCTCGGAGCGTCTGCTCGAGATGGGGCTCGAGCGCGGCGACGCCGTCGTAGCGTTCGGCGGCGGCGTCATCGGCGACCTCGCGGGCTTCGCCGCCGGGATCCTGCGCCGCGGCGTGCGCTACGTGCAGATGCCGACGACGCTCTTGGCGCAGGTCGACTCCTCGGTCGGGGGCAAGACCGGCATCAACACGCCCCAGGGCAAGAACCTGATCGGCGTCTTCCATCAGCCGAGCCTCGTCATTGCGGACACGAGCCTGCTCGCGACGCTCCCGGCCCGCGAGATGCGCGCCGGCTATGCCGAGGTCGTGAAGTACGGGCTTCTCGGCGACGCGAAATTCTTCGCCTGGCTCGAAGCGAATTGGAGGGGCGTGCTCGACGGCGACGACCTTGCCCAGAGCGAGGCCATCGACACGAGCGTCAAGGCCAAGGCCGCGATCGTGGCTCGCGACGAGACCGAGACCGGAGACCGGGCGCTGCTCAACCTCGGCCACACCTTCGGCCACGCGCTCGAGGCGTGGACCGGCTACTCGAGCCGGCTCCTCCACGGCGAGGCCGTGGCAATCGGCATGGCGCTCGCGTTCCGGCTGTCGGAGCGGCTCGGCCTCTGCCCGGCGGGACGCGCCGAGCGGGTCGCCGGCCACCTCGCTGCGGTCGGGCTTCCCGCGCACATCGGCGATATTCCCGGCGGCAAGCCGGACGCGGCGGAACTCGTCCGCCTCATGGGCCAGGACAAGAAGGTGCGCCAGGGCAAGCTCACGTTCATTCTCGTCCGCGACATCGGCGAAGCGTTCATCTCGCGCGATGTCGCGCCGGAGCAGGTGGCGGAGTTTCTCGAGGGCGAGATTGAAGGGGCCTAGAGTTCCGTAGCATCGTAGTTGCCGTTTGCTCCCGTTGTCGCGGCGCGCTGCAGAGCGAGCCGCCGCCGTATCCAAACTCTAACCGTCCAGGCCAGCGCCATGTCACTCGGAGTAGGAATCACGATTGCGGCCATCATCCTGCTCATAGGAATGTCCGCCTTCTTCAACGGCAGCGAAACGGGGCTCACCGCAGCCTCGCGTGCACGCATGCACGCGCTCGAGCAGGAGGGGAATTCGCGAGCAAGGATGGTGAACCGGCTGCTCGCGGCGCCCGAGAAGATGATCGGCGCCGTGCTGATCGGCAACACGCTGGTCGACGTGCTCGCGGCGGCGCTTGCCTCGAGACTCGCCATCGACCTCGTGGGCGACGTGGGCGTCGTCTACGCGACGGCGATCGTCAGCCTGTTGATCATCATATTCGCCGCCGTCCTGCCGAAGACCTACGCTCTCGCGTTTTCTGATCGTGTGGCGCTCTTCATCGCTCCGGTCATGCGGGTGATCGTCGAGGTGCTGACACCCTTCACCAAGGCGATCGAATTCATCGTCCGCCTGATTCTGAAGCTCACTCCGACGACGGTGGACGACGAGGCCAACATCCTCGCGGCCCATGCGGAGATCCGCGGCACCATCGATCTGCAGGCGCGGGATGGCGTGGTGCCCAAGGCCTCCGCGCACATGCTCGGCGGCGTGCTCGATCTGCGCGACCTGCAGGTGTTCGACATCATGGTCCATCGCACCAAGATGGAGACGCTCAATGCCGACGATCCTCCCCAGGTCATCATCGACGAGATCCTGAAGTCGCAATATTCCCGCCTCCCGATCTGGAAGGACGAGCCGGAGAACATCGTCGGCGTGATCCATACGAAGGACCTTCTCGCCGCGCTCGCGCGCGCCAACTGGGAGGTCTCCGAGCTCGACGTCATGAGCGTCGCGGCCGAGCCCTGGTTCGTGCCCGATACGACGAGCCTCCAGAACCAGTTGAGCGAGTTCCTGCGGCGCAAGGCGCAGATGGCGCTCGTCGTCGACGAGTACGGGGAGGTCGAAGGCTTGATCACGCTAGAGGACATCCTCGAGGAGATCGTCGGGCAGATCTCGGACGAGCACGATACGGCCGAGGTCCACATCCGGCCGCAGGCCGACGGCACGGTCAACGTCGACGGCACGGTCGCAGTGCGCGACCTCAATCGCTACATGGACTGGAATCTTCCCGAGGACGAGGCGACGACAATCGCCGGCCTCATCATCCACGAGGCGCAGACCATTCCCGAGCCGGGCCAAGTGTTCACGTTCTACGGCTATCGCATGGAGATCCTGAGGCGCAGCCGCAACAAGATCGCGGCCGTCCGCATCAAGCGCTTGCCGCAGCCGGCCGAGGAGACCGCGAGCAAAGGCGCGTGACGGCGCTGCACCGAGCGGAGAGACGCTGACTGCCTCGCGGCGCGGTCCACTGCGGCAAAGGCGCATCGCTTGCGGAGTTCGAGGCGCGATTGCGCGCTCTCGAGGCGGGGCCTCAGGAAATTGTCTCGCCGGGTGCGTAGGCGCTGAGGGCCAACGCGTGGATGCGGCCCTCGAGCTCGTCGGCTAGCGCCTCGTTCACCATGCGATGGCGGGCGAGCCGGGACGCTCCCTTGAACTTCTCCGACACGATCACGATTCTGAAATGGCTCTCCCCGGTCCCGGGGGAGGACCGGTGTCCAGCATGCATCTCGCTCTCGTTGATCACGTCGAGCCGGGTCGGCTCGAGCGCGACCATGAGCTTCTCGCGGATGCGTGCTTCGGCCGACATTGACGCTCCTCTAACCAGTTCGGAGAAAAATGAGCTTCGCTTATGGCTGACCGGCCACTCTCGCCTGTCAAGCCAAGCGTGCGACTTGTCTGCCGGGTTCGCCGAGATCATACTTAGTGTCATGAAGCTCAACTCCAAATATTTCGACTCGATCCGGGTCGCCCCCCGCCGGGAGCGCGAGGAGGAGGCAAGGAGCCGCCTGCCGACCTGCCAGTGGAAGGGTTGCGGCCGGCCCGCGCCCTACCGTGCGCCCAAGGGTCGCGGGCGCGACGGGGAGTATTTCGCGTTCTGCATCGACCACGTGCGCACCTACAACGCGTCGTACAACTACTTCGACGGGATGTCCGACGCCGAGGTGACCGACTTCCAGAAGGATGCCTTGACCGGCCACCGGCCGACCTGGAAGGTCGGCGCCAACTCCTGGGCGCACGGCACGCGCGAGCGCGCCTCGGCCACGAGCTTCGGCACGGGAAACACCAACTTTCGCGATCCGCACGGGGTTTTTGCCTGTCGCGCACGCGTTGCCCGGGAGGAGCCGGTGGAGCGGCGGCGCAAGCTGCGCCCCGTCGAGAGGAAGTCGCTCGAGGCCCTCCACCTGCCGGAGACCGCGAGCCGGGTCGAAATCAAGGCGCGCTTCAAGGAGCTGGTTAAGCGCCATCATCCCGACGCCAACGGCGGCGACAACCGCTCCGAGGAAAAATTGCGCGAGATAATTCAAGCCTATAACTATCTAAAGCAATCGGGGCTTGTGTGAACGCCCCGCCGCGCCGATGATCGCGGCGGCAACAAGGCCTCGCCTAGCGAGACCGCCGGACGCCATCCCAAAGACAGCTCCGGTTAGTCAAAGACCCTATTACGGACAAGGATCATGCGCGCCCAAACTCAGGCGGGAGCTCAAGGGGTCCCCGGCCTCCCGGATATGAAGCTCTCCGTGCGTCAGGTGTTCGGCCTCGACACCGACCTCGATGTGCCGGCCTACTCGAAGCCCGACGAGCACGTCCCCGATCTCGATCCCGACTATCTTTTCAACAAAGAGGTGACGCTCGCCATCCTCGCCGGCTTCAAGCACAACCGCCGCGTCATGATCCAGGGCTACCACGGCACCGGCAAGTCGACCCACATCGAGCAGGTGGCGGCCCGCCTCAACTGGCCGTGCATCCGCATCAACCTCGACAGTCACGTCTCGCGCATCGATCTCGTCGGCAAGGACGCGATCGTCTTGAGGGACGGCAAGCAGGTGACCGAGTTTCGCGAGGGCATCCTGCCCTACTGCCTGCAGACCAATACGGCGCTCGCGTTCGACGAGTACGACGCCGGGCGCCCCGACGTCATGTTCGTGATCCAGCGCGTGCTCGAGGTCTCGGGCAAGCTCACGCTCCTCGACCAGTCGAAGGTGATCCGCCCGCACGCCGCATTCCGCCTGTTCGCGACGACCAATACGATCGGCCTCGGCGACACCTCCGGCCTCTATCACGGCACGCAGCAGATCAACCAGGGCCAGATGGACCGCTGGTCGATCGTCACCACGCTCAACTATCTGCCGCACGACGACGAGGTGAAGATCGTCCTGTCGAAGGTGAAGAGCTGGGGAAAGAGCGAAGCCAGGCGCAAGCAGGTCGCCAGCATGGTGCGCGTCGCCGACCTCACGCGCTCGGCCTTCATCAACGGTGACCTTTCGACCGTCATGAGCCCGCGCACGGTGATGACGTGGGCCGAGAACACCGAGATCTTCGGCGACCTCGGCTTCGCCTTCCGCCTCACGTTCTTGAACAAGTGCGACGAGCTCGAGCGGCCGCTGGTCGCGGAGTTCTATCAGCGATGCTTCGGCGAGGAGCTGCCTGAATCGACCGCCAACGTCGCGTTGAGCTGACCCTTTCCCCTCTCCCCATTCATGGGGAGAGGGTCGGGGTGAGGGGCAGCAACGAGCGCTGGGCAAGAGGCCGCCCCTCACCCTAACCCTCTCCCCGCATGCGGGGAGAGGGGACATCCAAGAACCTCCGCCGGAAAGCGCGCCCTGATGACTGTCGGTTCCAAGCGAAAGGAAGCCCCGTCCGAGCCGTTCAAGCGAGCGCTCGGGCTTGCCGTGCGCGCCATTGCCGGCGATCACGAGGTCGAGGTCGCCTTCGGCCCCGGGAAGCCCGAGATTTCGGGCAAGCACGTCCAGCTGCCGGAGCCCTCGCGCGTTCCCTCGAAGTTCGAGGTCGCCGTCGTGCGCGGCTGGGCCGACAGTCTGGCGCTGACGGCTGCCTGCCACGACCGGAAGGTGCACAAGCGGCTCGCCCCGGCCGGCGGCTCGGCGCGCGAGGTGTTCGAGGCCGTCGAGCGCGCGCGCATCGAGGCGCTCGGCGCCAACCGGATGTCCGGCATGGCGGACAACCTCGACGCAAAATGCGCCGAGCACTTCGCCCATGGCCGGTTCGCCCACATCACCGATCGCGCGCACGCTCCCCTAGAGGAAGCGCTCGCGCTCCTCGTGCGCGAGCGCTTGACGGGGCGCGCGGCGCCCGAGGCAGCGCGGGCGATCGTCGATCTGTGGCGGCCGGTCGTCGAGGGGCGTGCAGGCAAGGTCTTGAAGAGGATGGAGGCGCTGTCCGAGGACCAGGAGAGCTTCGGCCGGCTCGCCCGCGATCTCTTGAAGGCGCTCGACCTCGGCGAGGATGCGGAAGCCGGCGAGGCCGAGGACCAGGAGGAGGACGCGAGCGAAGCCTCGGAAGAGGGTGAATCCCAATCCGAGAGCGAGGAGGAGGGCGGCGACAGCAAGGAGGGCGAGCGTCAGGAGCGGGCCGGCGAGGGCGAGGCCGGAGAGGCGGTGGAGGGCGCGGAGCAAACCGACAGCGACGCTTTCGACGACGATTTCGAACGCACGGACGACGCCGAGACGGGAGAGCCCTGGCGCCCCAACGTCACGGTGCTCGAGAACCCCGAGCATTTCGGCTACTCGGTGTTCACGCGCGCCCACGACGAGGAAGTCGCGGCCGACGCCATCTCCACCCCCGACGAGCTCGACCGGCTGCGCACCTTCCTCGACAAGGAGCTGAAGTCGCTCGCGAGCGCGGTCGCACGCCTCGCCAACCGGCTGCAGCGGCGCCTGCTCGCCCAGCAGAACCGCGCCTGGGATTTCGACCTCGAGGAAGGCACGCTCGACGCGGCCCGGCTGCCGCGCGTCATCGTCGATCCCATGCATCCCCTGTCGTTCAAGCGCGAGCGCGACACCGACTTCCGCGACACGGTGGTGACGCTCCTGCTCGACAACTCAGGCTCCATGCGCGGCCGGCCGATCATGGTGGCGGCGTGCTGCGCCGACATCCTCGCCCGCACGCTCGAGCGCTGCGGGGTCAAGGTCGAGATCCTGGGCTTCACGACCCGGGCCTGGAAAGGGGGCCAAGCGCGCGAGGAGTGGCTCGCCGCAGGCAAGCCCGCAAACCCGGGGCGCCTCAACGATCTGCGCCACATCATCTACAAGACGGCGGACGCGCCCTGGCGGCGCGCCAAGAGATCGCTCGCCCTCATGATGCGCGAAGGCCTGCTCAAGGAGAATATCGACGGGGAGGCCCTCGCCTGGGCCCATCAGCGGCTCATCGTTCGTCCCGAGCAGCGCCGCATTTTGATGATGATCTCGGACGGCGCCCCGGTCGACGACTCGACGCTTTCGGTCAATTCGGGCAGCTACCTGGAGCTTCACTTGCGCAAGGTGATCGAGGAAATCGAGACGCGCTCGCCCGTCGAGCTCATCGCCATCGGCATCGGCCACGACGTGACGCGCTATTACACCCGCGCCGTCACCATCACCGACCCGTCCGAGCTAGCCGGCGCCATGACCGACAAGCTCGTCGAGCTGTTCGAGGAGAAGCCGAAGCAGGTTGCGTCGGCGCCCCGCAGCCGCAGGCGCACGCGCGAGCCGCGCGCGAAGGTCCACTAGGCATGGGGGCGGGAGTGCGGCACCGGTTGAGGGAGCTCCTTGCTGCGGCCTTGCGGCCGACCGGAGGGTGGAAGCGCGAGGCGATCGTGCTCGCGCTCAGCGTCGTGCTCGCGAGCGGCATGGCCCTTGCGCAGATGAAGCCGGACACGGCGAGCCTCAAGATCGAGGCGATCGAGGTTCTCTCCGCGCCCATTCGTGCCTTCGATAAGGACGGATCGGCGAAGGCGACTTACGGGAAGCTCGAGTGGCGCGGCGGTCTCGTGCTGTCGTCGACCTCGCCCAATTTCGGCGGCTGGTCGGGGCTTGCCTTCGACCCCGACGGGAAGAGGTTCGTCGCGATCTCGGACGCCGGCGCTTGGATGACGGGAGAGCTCGCCGAAGACGGGGCGGGGCCGAAGGGTATCAAATCGGCGACGATCGGTCCGCTCAAGGCGCGCGGCGACAAGCCTCTCTTCGCGCGCCGCTACCGGGACGCGGAGGCGATCGCCCTCGAGGCAGGCACGCTCGACAGCGGGACGGTGCTGATCGCGTTCGAGCAGCTGGGCCGCATCGGAAGATTTCCCGTGAAGGACGCGGGCGTCGGCGCGCCCGTCGAATACCTCGATATTCCGCCCGAGGTGAAGGCGATGCGCCGCGACGGCTTCGAGGCGGTGACGGTGCTGCGGGCCGGCCGCTACAAGGGCTCCGTCGTTGCCTTCGCCGAGATCGTCCTCGACGGCAACGAGGGGCGGCACTCGGGTTGGATCTGGGTCGACGGCGAGCCGAAGCCGTTCAGCCTCGATATCGGCGGCGGCTTCGAGGTGACCGACGCGGCGGCGCTGCCCGACGGGGGCCTGCTCGTGCTCGAGCGCCGCTTCACCTGGAGCGAGGGCGTGAGGATGCGCTTGAGACACATTAAGGCCGACGAGCTCGGGCCCGGCGCCGTCGTCAAGGGCGAGGTGCTGATTGCGGCCGATCTCGGCCAGGAGATCGACAACATGGAGGGGCTCGCCGTGCGCGAGGGCAAGGACGGCGAGACGCTCATCACGCTCATCTCCGACGACAACTTCAACAAGCTCCTGCAGAGGACCGTGCTGCTCGAGTTCGCGCTTAAGCCCGACGGCGCCGAGCACGCTGAGGATGCCTCAGCCACAGCGCAAGGCAATAAATCGGCTCAGCCGTAGGCGAACGTTGTCGGCCAAGGTTCCGCTTGCTAGCCTCAGATGTCCCCTGAGACCACGTGCGGTTGGCGATGCAGAGCTTGCCTCGGAACGAGAAACCAGCAGGCTGGCCGCCGCGGCTCGCCATGCTCGTTCTCGCAGGGTCTCTTCTCGGCCTCGCGGCCCTGATCGCCCTCCCGGATTGGGCGCCGATGCTCTTGCGCATCGAGCACGAGACCTCCGATTGGCGCACCGCGCTGCTTTCCGACAGAAGAAGCGACCTGCATCCCGGAATGGGGGTCGTCCTCATCGGCGAGGAGACGCTCGCAGACTATCCCTACATGCTGCCGATCGATCGCAGCCTCCTCGCCAAGACCATCCGCGCCTTGGAGCAGGCTCAAGTGCGCGCGATCGGCATCGATCTCTATTTTGCCAAGCGCACGGAGCAGGAGAAGGACGAGGCGCTCCTCGCCGTTCTCAAGGAGAGGGGCGCGACCGAGATCGTGCTCGGCGCGCTCGACGAGCGCGGCAGGCTGACGGAGAGCGAGCGCGCCTATCAGTCGAGCTTCCTCGCAGCCGCAGAGCGGCCCGCGGGCTACCTCAATCTCAGGATCGAGCCCGACGATGTCGTTCGCTACCGCGCGAGCCCCGCCCGCAGCTCGACGACGCCCAAGAGTTTGGCTGAGACGCTCGCAGGTCTCGCCGGCGCCAAGACGACGCCCACGGAGGATCGGATTGCCTGGCTGCTCCCGCCGCGAGGGCGCGCGAGCCCCTTTCTGGCTCTTCCCGCGGAAGCTCTTTTCGAGGGCACCAAGGCGAACGAGGAAGCCGTCGCCCGCGGCGACATCGAGGCTCTAAGGGGAAAGGTTGTCCTGATCGGGGGCGATTTCCCCTATCTCGATCGGCATTTGACGCCGCTCGCGGCGCTCGGCGGCGAGAAGATGGCCGGCGTCTTCGTGCACGCGCACATCCTCGCCCAGCTCATGGACGGGCGCGCTTTCCACGAGCTCACGGCGCAACAGGTGCGCTGGCTCCTGCTCGGCGTCGCGCTCGCCGCGGCCCTGCTCGGGTGGCTGTTCGGCGTGCGTCATTACCATCTCTTCGGCTGGAGCGTCGCAACGGCGATCCTGGTCGGCATCGACGCCGTCCTCTTTTCGCAATTCCGTACTATTCTGCCGTTCGCGCTGATGGCCATAGCCTGGGTGCTTGGCGCGGCCGCCGGACGTTGCTTCAGGATCGTGGTTTCGGGCTATCGGCAGACAGCGGAGAGGGTGCCATGAGGATCAAAAGTGCTGGGAAGTGTGCGCTGACGTTAGCCCCTGTTGCATTGGCCCTCGCGGTGCCGGTCCAGGCATATGCCGCCGAGGGCGACTCCTGGCTGTGCAAATACTTCCCGAAGTACTGCGGGAGCGAGACCGATCCGGGCGGCCTGCCGGGTCATGCGGCGCCCGACAGCGGAGAATCCGAGTTCGAGCCGAGGTATCTCCGACCCATACGAGGCTGCGAAACCAAGCGCGCCGGCTCCCGAGAGCCCTGAGCCGCCGCCGCCTCCCGCGGAACCGCCCAAGGACCCGCAATAGCGGCATCGCGTCCGGACGCCGCCCTCTGCGTGAGATGAATTTAGAGGAGAGGGGACTGCCGCTTAGGCGGCCGTCGCTTCGGCCTTGGCCTTGGCGATCTCGCGCTTGAGCTTGCGGCACTGCGCCGAGAGGTCCTCGGCACTGGCCTTCATGAGAAAGGCATCGAGCCCGCCGCGGTGCTCGACCGACTTCAGCGCGTTGGCGCTGATCCTGAGCTTCACCTGCTTGCCGAGCGTGTCGCTGATCAGCGTCACGTTGACGAGATTGGGCCGGAACTTGCGCTTGGTCTTGTTCTCGGCATGGCTCCTCATCTGCCCCGAAAGCGGCAGCTTGCCCGTCAACTCGCAGCGCCTCGTCATGATCGTGTGCTCCTTCGCCGTCCTGCCTCGCCCGGGAGGCCAACGGACTTCAGTCTCAAAGCAACCTGGAGAGTGCCTGTCCGCGGCATCAATGCCTGCGTGAACCGCGCCCTTCCTATACTGGGCTCCCTTGCAGCGTCAAGGCTGTGGACGGGCGGGAACAAGGGCGAGACCAGGGGCGTTGTCCCAAAAGTGGGCGCCCATCAGCGAATTTTTTACCGTTCGTCGCCATGATGGGCCTGGGACTTAGGTGTAGGCGCAAACCCTGGCTCGCCCGGTCAAGGCAACGGTCCCGCGTCGTTGGTGGGCAGTGAGTGGCATCATGTACCGCTTTCCGTCTCGAGTGCGTCGCGTTTGCGCTCTTGCGATCGGCGCCTCGCTCATTGGCCCCCTTTCGCCGATGCCGGCCTCAGCCGGCATGTCGCCCGCCGAGGTGAGCGCCGTCTACAAGATCACCCTCAACGGGTTCGAGCTCGGCAGCTTCCGCTTCAACTCGACCGTCACCGCCGATCACTATTCCGCCGACAGCGATGTCGAGCTCTCCGCTCTGCTCGGAGCCTTCCGCTGGAAGGGCGTGACGCGCACTTCCGGCACGATCGGCGCCAAGGAGCCGAAGCCCGCGGGCTTCCTGTTCGATTTCAACGGCACGGCGAGGAGCGGCTCGGTCAGGATGGGATTTGATCCCGCCGGCGTGACCAGCGTCTCCATCATGCCGCCTACTGCCGATCCGCCCGATACGGTTCCCCTGGGACGCGAGCATCTGAAAGGCGTCCTCGATCCGCTCTCGGCCATTATTGCGCTGACCCACGTCGACGGCGCCAATCCTTGCGGGCGCAAGGTCGCGATCTTCGACGGCAAGCAGCGCTTCAATCTCGAGCTCATCCAGCGCCGCCCCGTCGAAGGCCAGCCCGACCGGGGCATCGTCTGCCGAGTGAAGTACGTGCCGATCGCCGGCTACCGTGCGAACGAGGAGACGCGCAGCCTCGCCTCGAGCACCGGCATCGAGATTGCCTTCCGCCCCGTGCCGCAGGCCAAGCTCATGCTGCCCCATGACGTGGTCGTCCCGACGCTTGTTGGTCCCGCCGAGCTCACGCTCGAGCACGTCGACATCCGGACGCCCGATCGCGGCGAGATCGCGCTCGTCGATTATTGATCGCGTATAATCGCGCAAACTTGCCTTCCTTCGTCACTCCTTTTCGTGCGAAGCTAGCCTCGAGAGCCGCATTCAGGCATGAGGGCACGGAAGCGCCTCACACGCCAAGCCTAGCGTGCAACGAGCTACTTGATCTTGGCTCGGCCGGATGCAATGCCAGTGGCGCACGGGAGGCATTGAGGGCATGGCCAGCGAACTCGAAACGCGCATCCGCAACGTGACCGCCGTTCTCGGGCCGACGAACACCGGCAAGACGCACCTCGCCATCGAGCGCATGCTCGGTCACGAGAGCGGCATGATCGGCCTTCCGCTGCGCCTCCTGGCGCGCGAGGTTTACGACAAGATCGCGGGCCGCATCGGCGCCGACAAGGTTGCCCTCATCACGGGCGAGGAGAAGATCAAGCCGGAGCGCGCCCGCTTCTGGGTGGCGACCGTCGAGGCGATGCCGCGCGAGATCGACGTCGACTTCCTAGCCATCGACGAGGTGCAGCTCGCCGCCGATCCCGAGCGCGGCCACGTCTTCACCGACCGCCTGTTTCATGCGCGCGGGCGCCAGGAGACGCTGCTGCTCGGCTCGCAGACGATGCGCGAGGCGATCCAGGATCTCATCCCCGGCGCGAATTTCATCTCGCGTCCGCGGCTCTCGAGGCTCACCTATGCGGGCGAGAAGAAGATCACGCGCCTGCCGCAGCGAAGCGCGGTTGTCGCGTTCTCCGCCAACGACGTCTATGCGATCGCCGAGCTCATCCGCCGTCAGCGCGGCGGCACCGCGGTCGTGCTCGGCGCTCTCTCGCCGCGAACGCGCAATGCCCAGGTCGCGCTCTACCAGTCGGGCGATGTCGACTTCCTCGTCGCGACCGACGCGATCGGCATGGGGCTCAACCTCGACGTCGATCACGTCGCGTTCTCCGCCGTGCGCAAATACGACGGCCACTCCTTCCGCGACTTGACGCCTTCCGAGATCGGCCAGATCGCGGGGCGCGCGGGGCGGCATATGAACGACGGCACGTTCGGCGTCACGGGCAATACCGAGCCGTTCGAAGGAGATCTCGTCGAGCGGCTCGAGACGCATACCTTCGACAGCGTCCGTGTGCTGCAGTGGCGCAACCGGAGCCTCGATTTCTCGAGCCTCGACCGGCTTCGCGAGTCGCTGCGCGAGATGCCGCGCGAATCCAGGCTTGCGCGCGCCCGCATGGCCGACGACGTGCTCGCCCTCGAGACGGTCGCCCATGATCGCGAGGTGGCCGCGCTCGCGACCGCACCGGCGGCGGTCGTGCGGCTGTGGGAGGTGTGCCAGATCCCCGACTACCGCAAGATCTCGGCGCAGAACCACGCCGAGCTCGCGGCCACGATCTACAAGTTCCTGCTCGGGCCGGAGGAGCGCGTTCCCGAGGACTGGTTTGCCAAGCAGGTCGCGTTTGCCGATCGCACCGACGGCGACATCGACACGCTCGCCAACCGCATCGCCCATATCCGCACGTGGACGTTCGTGTCGAACCGCGCCGACTGGCTGCGCGACCCGGGCCACTGGCAGGAGCGCACGCGCGCCATCGAGGATCAGCTGTCGGACGCGCTGCACGAGTGCCTGACGCAGCGCTTCGTCGATCGGCGCACGAGCGCGCTCATGAAGGGGCTGCGCGACAAGGAGACCTTGAACGCCGAGATCGCCGAGGACGGCGCCATTCACGTCGAGAACCACTACGTCGGGCGCTTGAAGGGCTTCTTGTTCTCGCCCGAGACCCAGGCCGAGGGCATTCACGGCAAGGCGGCGCGGCACGCGGCGGCTCAGGTTCTCGCGCGCGAGCTTGCCATGCGGGCGCGCCGCGTCGCGGCCGCCAAGGTCGACGCGTTCAAGCTTTCGCGCGCCGGTGCCGTGCTGTGGCGCGACGAGGAGATCGCCCGCCTCGAGCCTGCCGACGATCCGTTGAAGCCCTCCGTCGTGCTCATTGCCGACGAGCACCTCGCCGCACCCGACCGGGAGAAGGTCCAGGCGCGGCTCGAGGCGTGGCTCGGCGAGATCGTCGGCGAGCGGCTGAAGGCGCTGGCCGAGGTCGCCAAGGCCGAGGACGTCACTGGGCTCGCGCGCGGCATCGCGTTCCGGCTCACGGAGAACTTCGGCATTCTGAAGCGCGACCTCGTCGGCGAGGAGCTGAAGCACCTCGATCAGACGGCGCGCGCCCAGCTTCGCAAGTACGGCGTGCGGTTCGGTGCGTTCAACATCTACTTCCCGGCGCTATTAAAGCCTGCCGCCGCCGAGCTCGCCCAGACGCTCTGGGCGTTGAAGCACGCGGACGAGCATAGGCTCACGCTCGATGCGCTGCCCGAGCCGCCGCGTGCCGGGCTCACGTCGATGGCCGCGGACGCAAGCGTGCCCGAGGCCTTCTACCGGGCCTGCGGCTACCATGTGTGCGGCCCGCGCGCGGTGCGCCTCGACATCCTCGAAAGGCTCGCAGATCTCATTCGCCCGCTTCTGGCCTGGCGCCCGGCGCCGGACGGAGGGAGCCAGGCGCCCAAGGGCTCGACCGGCGACGGGGGGTTCACGGTCACGCCGGAGATGATGTCGATCCTCGGCTGCTCCCCGGACGAGCTCGGCCACGTTCTGAAAGCGCTGGGCTTCAAGCTCGAGCGCCGGCCGGCTCCTTCCGCGCCTCGAGCCGAGGAGGCGCCCGCTCCGTCCGAGCCGCCTGCCGCAGGCGACGCGGCGCTGCCAACCGGTGAGGAGGTCGCCCCGGCCGAGGCCTTGGATGGGGCGGCGCCGGCGTCTGACGAAACGCCGTCGGCAGCGCCCCAACCGGAGATCGGGGCGGAACCCGCCGCCGCACCTGCTTCCGAGGCGGCGGTCATCGAGATCTGGCGCGCACGCCGCCATCATCGGCGCACCGAGCACCGGGGACGGCGCCGCGAAGGCGCGCCACGACCCGAGAGCGAGGCACCTCCCGCGCCGGCCCCGGCCACCCCGGGCGAGCGCGAGCCCGTACCCCATGAGCGCGCAGCCAGGTCCAGGCCCGGTCCCGACGGGCGCAAGGAGCACCACCGGCGCGAGCACCATCACCGCGACCGCCAGCGTGACGGCAAGCACGGCAAGCGCCACGACCGGCGGCGCGCGGACGAGCGCGGGGCGCCCCAGGTCCTGTCGGCGGGGCCCGCGCGGGCGAGCGCCGTCGATCCCGATTCGCCTTTCGCCCTGCTCGGCGCGCTCCGCGACGCTCTCGAGAAGCAGGCGCGGGAGAAAAGCTCTTCATGAGCGCGCTCCGAAGCGAGCCGCAGCCCGCCCGGGACACCCAGAGGCTCGACAAATGGCTCTGGTTTGCCCGGCTCGCCAAGTCGCGCACGCTCGCGGCGGAGCTCGTCAGCGCCGGAAAGATCCGGGTCAACCGGGTGAAGGCGGCGAAATCGAGCCATCTCGTCCGGGTCGGCGACGTGATAACGTCGGCAGCCAGGCTGGAGGTACGGGTCGTTCGTATACGGGCGTTGGGCGCAAGGCGCGGCCCGGCCCCGGAAGCCGCCGCCCTCTATGAGGAATTGACACCGGGCCGGTCGCCCCCTGATCCTGCGCAGGCTTCGCCGGCTCCGGAGGGGGCTCAAGGGTCGCGCGTCCCCCCGCTGCAGGGTGGGCGCATCAGAGGCGCCGGGCGTCCGACCAAAAAGGAGCGCCGGCTGACCGACCGTCTCAAGGAATGGAGCGGTTGAGGCCATTGGCAAGCGCCGGGCTTTGCGATAGGCACGGGCGCCGCACCTGCCCCGTCACCCGATATGGAGCGCCCGCGAAAGAAGTCTCATGACCTACGTCGTCAACGAGAAGTGCATCAAGTGTAAATACACCGATTGCGTGGAGGTCTGCCCCGTGGACTGCTTCTACGAGGGCGACAATATGCTTGTTATCCACCCTGACGAGTGCATCGATTGCGGCGTCTGCGAGCCGGAATGCCCGGTTGAGGCCATCAAGCCCGACACCGAGCCGGGTCTCGAGAAGTGGCTCGAGGTCAACCGCGAGTATGCCGATAAATGGCCAAATATTACTTCAAAGAAGCCTGCCCCCGCCGACGCCGATCAGTTCAAGGATGAAGACGGCAAGTTCGACAAATATTTTTCTTCCGCCCCTGGCTCTGGGGATTGACGGCTAGACTTCCGGGCGGCGCCGTTCAGCTCTAACACCCGCCGGCCCCACACGTTTTTGGCAATTGGACATTTAATCATCTCCTTTAAGGGGTCATCGATGCTAAAAGTCGCGCCCCCTTCAATTTTCGTGAAGATTGTGTTACATAAGAAGCCTTGGCAGGCTTCGAACTGAACCGGAACAATTGCGTACAAAACCAGCATTGGCCGGTGAGTGTGCGGTTGCGTGATCAAATTCGCCCCCAGCAAGCTGCGGACGGACTGGGGTTTGGGCAATCGGGCCACGATATGATGGATGAGCAGGCGGCCGGTGTCGACCGCTTGCGAGTTTGGTTGAGGAACCTGGAGCGGCGGCAGTCCTGTCGGCGTGCCGGGTTTACGTGTGACCGGCGTACCACACGCCGGAAGTATGCGCGGGCGTTCCTTCGGGATCCGCAGGTGTGACGCGATAGAGTGAGATGAACTGATGGCTCAGAAGACCAAGGCGCAAGCGAAGTCCAAGACCGGCAAGTCCGCGGCTGCCGGTACAAAAAAGAGCATGCGGGGCGCCGAGGCGAAGGCCGTACGGCCCGCTAGCTCCGCCAAGTCGGCGTCGAAGGCGCCGGCGCACGCGCACGCCCGCGCTCACGCCAAGAAGCCCGCGCCGACGGTCAAGGCGCCGGTGAAGGCGGCCGAGGTGCGCAAGGCTCCGGCTCCGGCTCCGGCTCCGTTGGCCAAGGTTGCCGCTGCAAGGAAGGCGCCGGTTGCGGCCCCGAGGGCGGCCCCTCAGCCGGTCAAGGCTCCGGCTCCCGGGGCCCCGATCACGGTGCGTCCCGAGGCCGCTCGCCATCTCCCCGTCATGAAGCCGGGGATGGGCGGCCATCAGCCGGCCATGCGCGCGGTTCCGGCCATGCTCGGCAAGTCCGCCGCCGGCCAGAAGATCACGGCTCCCGTTGCCCCGGCGTCGCCCAAGGCGATTGCCGAGAAGGCGGCGGCGGCGCGCAACCTCATGGCTGCCCAGAAGAAGCCCGTGAGCCAGCGCCACGGCTTCAAGACCAACGAGTTCATCGTCTATCCCGCCCACGGCGTCGGCCGCATCATCGGCATCGAGGAGCAGGAGATCGCGGGCATGTCGCTCGAGCTGTTCGTGATCAACTTCGACAAGGAGAAGCTGACGCTGCGCGTGCCCACCGGCAAGCTGCAGAGCGTCGGCATGCGCAAGCTCGCCGACGAGGGGATCGTCAAGAAGGCGATCGAGACCTTGAAGGGGCGCGCGCGCATCAAGCGCACCATGTGGAGCCGACGGGCCCAGGAGTACGTCGCCAAGATCAACTCGGGCGATCTCATCTCGATCGCCGAGGTGGTGCGCGACCTCTACCGGTCCGAGGCACAGCCCGAGCAGTCCTACTCGGAGCGCCAGCTCTACGAGGACGCGCTCGACCGCATGGCGCGCGAGATCGCCGCCGTCGAGAAGCTCGACGAGCGCGGCGCGGTCCAGCGCATCACGGAGGTGCTCTCCAAGAGCGCGCGCGGACGCAGGCTCGCCGAGGCCGGCGAGGCCGACGTGAAGGCCGCCTGAGACCGGCGGCCCCGATCCGAGAATTGACGGCGCCCGGCTCCGGCCGGGCGCCGTTTTCTTTGGATGCGTTCAATTGACCGGCTCCTGTCCACATCTCCCGGCAAGCAGATCGGAATATCTGTCGAGGCAACCCGTTGTTTCCTATCCGCCTACCCCGGCGGAGCTTCAACGAACTTGGCACCCGCGCCTCGTATTCCGTACCGGGTGCCGTTTTTGTCGGCCAGCCTCCGACCCTAGGCACCCTCGAGCGCACGTTTTGGCGCTTAGCGTTGCTCATCCCGGGCTTGACGCGGTTCAGTCTCAGCGCCCTCGTTCAGCACCTCGATCTCGGCGAGCGTCGAAATGGCGATGAACGGGCCGTTGCGCCGCTCGATCCAGCCCCGGACCCTGATGCGCTTGCCGGGGAGAGCCTCGAGGCGGGCGATCGCCTCGGGCTCGACGCGCACGAGCGCCATCGGTATCGCGACCGTGAAGTCGCTTCGGCGGTCGGCGCCGAAATTGAGATAGACGCGCTCGCGCACGGCGGCCGCCGCGGTCACCCGGCCCTCGACGATCTCGAACCGGCCGCGCCGCGCGAGAATCAGGTCGGGGCGCGCCGCGTCGCGCACCGAATAGGCCGGGCTCGCCCAGAGACCCTTCCCCGCGTTCCGCGCGTCGCGCTCGCGGGCCAGCATCTCCTCGAGGCAAGCCGCGCTGCCGGGCAGCGCGTAGGCGCGGGCGAGCCCCTGAGACAGGAGATGGCCCTGGACCCAAGTCCGTTCGCCGCCGTCCTCGACGAAGACGTGAGCGAGGCGCCGCCCGTAGCGGTCGGTCCTGCGTCCCGCATAGCCGAGCTCGACGGCTCGTCCCGCGACCAGGCGCTCGAGCTCACGAACGGCCTCGCGCTCGAGGGGCCAGGCTCCGGTGGCGGCACCTGCGGGCGGCCGGGGTGGGAGCGCGCCGATCAGGCGAACCTCGCTCCGGTCGTCGAGCTCGATCGTCTCGGCGTCGACGACGCGCACGGCGGCAAAGCGCGGGCCGTGCTCGAGCGTGCACGACGGGGATGCGGCGGGTCCGGCATCGGCGGCCAGCGCTCCTCCCGTCCCAATCGCGAGCAGCGAAGCGCGCGCGAGCGCTCTCCAACCGTCCAGCGCGCCGACGCCCATAGCCGATGTCCCGTCAGTTCACCGGCCGAGACTAGCTCGCGCCGGCCTCAGGCGAAATGGAAGTCGTCGGCCTTGAGGCGGTGGAGCGCCACGTCGAGGAGCGTGATCGTGCCGCCGCCGAGGGTGATGACCGTGTCGTCGCCGGATTGCACCGCGTGGGCGCGCAGCTCGGCCATCGAGTGGATGCCCTGGCCGGAAAGGACGATGACGTCGGCGCGCGGAGCGTGCCTCGGACCCATGCAAAAATCGGCGATGACATCATCGCCGAAGTCGCCGCGGAAGACGAACGTGTCGTCGCCGGCTCCGCCCGCGATGTAGTCGCGGCCCGCGCTCACGACGATGCGGTCGTCGCCCGACCCGAGCGCGATGCGCTCGATGCCCGTGATCGCGATACTCGAGAGGTCGAGGCGGTCGTCGCAGCGCGTGAGCGTCAGGACATCGAAGCCGCCTCCGCCGTCGATCGCCTCGATACCGCTGAGATTTCCCCCTGCGTGGGCAAGCCCCACGATGTCGTTGCCGGCGCTCCCCTGGATCTTGTCGAAGCCCGCGCCGCCGTTGAAGGTGTCCAGCCCCGCATGTTTCCCGCGAACGAGGAAGACGTCGTCGCCGCCCTTGCCGATGAGCGTGTCATTGCCGCCGCGCCCCTCGATCACGTCGCCGGCGGCCGTGCCGCGGAGGACCTCGCTACGCGAGGTGCCGGTGATCACGGTCGCGGGCGGCGCCTCGAACGTGATCGTGACGGTGGCCGTCGACGTGCCGCCGTGGCCGTCGCCCGCCGTGTAGCTGAACGACGCCTCGCCCGAGAATCCGGGGGCCGGCGTAAACACGATGAGCCCGTTGCCGTCGCGCGCCACCGTGCCGTGGAGCGCGCCTTGAACGGAAATCACGCTGAGCGCGTCACCGTCGGCATCGGAGTCGTTGGCGAGGAGCGCCTGCTCGGCAATTGAGATCGCAGCGCCGGCCTCGGTCTCGAACCCGTCGTCGGCGATGGGCACCGGCGCGTGGTTGGCAATGACGACGATCTCCACCTCCGCCGTATCGACGCCGCCGTGCCCGTCCGACACCTCGTAGGTGAAGCCGACCGAACCCTCGAAGGACGGCGCCGTGACGAGGTGCAGGCTGCTCCCGGCAATCGTCACCGCCGCGCCTGCCGTCACGCCCGAGATCGAGGCGATTGAAAGCGTGTCGCCGTCGAAGTCGTGATCGTTGGCGAGGAAGGCGTCCCACGGGATCACGACATCGCTGCCGCGCACGACGAGGTCGAAATCGTCCTGAGCCTGCGGCGGATCGCCGGCGAGGACCGGGGCGGCGAGCCCGCGGGCTTCGATCTCGGCGCGGGTCCAGAGCGTGCGGTCGTCGAACTGGATTGCATCAAGGCCGGCGCCCGGCGCCGCCCAGAAGTCGCGAACAAGAATGCGGCCGCCCTGGTCGAAGGTGAGCACGAGATCGCCCGGCGCTGAGGCCAGCTTGTGGAAGCGTACGGCGCCGGGGCCGATCCCGCTGAGCAAGAGGAGGTCGCGATCGGAAGCCGGGCCCTGATCGGCGATCACGTCGTTCCCGTGGCCCGCGGCGTAGACATAGCCGTCGCTGCCGGCGCCGCCGTCGAGCAGGTCGTCGCCGAGGCCGCCGAACAGGGTGTCGGCGCCGCCGAGGCCCAGGAGCGTGTTCGAGCCTTCGTTGCCGACAATCCGGTTGGCGAGACCGTTGCCGGTGCCCATGAGGGCCGGCACCGCGAGAAGAGAAAGGGCGCCGCCGCCCGACACGAGCGTCAGATGCTCGACGTAGTCGGGGAGCGTGTAATCTATCGCGGCGCGGACGGTGTCGATCCCCTCGCCCGCGGCCTCGATCGCCTCGTCGCCCGCATCGTCTACGAGATAGGCATCATCGCCCTTTCCGCCGGCCATGCTGTCGGCGCCCGCGCCGCCGTCGAGGACATCGTCACCGCCGCCCGCGTCGATCGTGTCGTTGCCGCCGCCGGCCTCGATCGTCGTGTCGCGCGCGTCGGCGACCACGATCGCGTCGCCGTCCTCGGTGCCGGGGACGACGTTCTCCTCGTCGCCGGGCCCCTCGTCGTCCGGATCGTATTCGGGAGCTTCGGGGCGCGCCTCGAGCGCGGGCGACAGCTGGCCGTTATTGGTCATGGCGCGCACGGCGTCGTCCCAGCCCGGATAGAAATCCGCGCCGTAGGAGCCGTGGTCGGTCTCGATGTCGATCGCTGTCGGCTCGCCGATGTCGTGGAAGACGATGCCGAGGTCGCCGTCGGCGAAGTCCTTGACGCGAATGATGGTCTCCGACGGCGGGATGTAAATGTTGAGGGTGTGGGTCCAGGGCAACTCGTTGCTGCCGAGGTCGGTGACCTCTTGGGGGAAGCCGAGAAACACGTGAATGAGGAGGTCGTTTCCCTCGCGGTTGTAATGGAACATGCCGGCGAAGGTGATGAGGCCTTGCGTCTGATCGCTGCCGAAGAGCCTCTGGTCCTGCAGCTGCCACTGGAAGGCGAAGAAATCGGCGCGCCCTGGTATGCTTTGGGTCCACGGCCCGAGATTCTCCGGCAGGTCGGCAAACGAGTCCTGCCCCGGCTGCTGGGAGAAGGCGCCGAGCAGGGGAAAGAGCAACGAGCCCTCGGCGTCTCCGAACGTGATGTTGAAGAAGTCGTAGGGCACGAACACGCGGTCCTCGGCGCTCGCGTCCTCGATGACGAACTCCACGGTCTCGAGGCCGAAGGTCATGGTCGAGAGGACGAAGCGGTCGGCGCCGTCGCCGCCCTTGGCTATCGTGCGGCCGAACCCGGAGACGATCGTGTCGCTCCCCGCGCCGCCATCGATCTCGACGTCGAAGCCGCGCGGGCTGGAGGCTGAGAACTGCGCTACGAGGCGGGCGTCGATGAGGTCGGCCCCCTCCCCGCCCTCGATGCCGTGGACACCGGCGCCGGCGTAAATGCGATCGTCGTGGGAGGAGCCCACGAGCCATTCCGCGCTTTCGACCCAGAGGCCTGCGTCGGTCTCCGACCGCCCCTCCGCCTGAACGAACGTGAGATCTCCCTCGCCCGCATTGATGAGGAGGCCCTGATCGGATCCCGAGAAATCTACCTTGTCGCCGGGCCCGCTCTCCTCTCCGCGGAGATCGAGCTTGACCGGCCGCTCGATCGAGCTCAAGCCCTCGCCGAACACGACGATGTCGTTATCCTCGTCCCAGGCGATCTGCTCGATCGAGTAGAGATGGTCGGTCGAGGTGGCGGAGACGGCGATGTAGTCCGGCTGATAGTGCGCGACGGCGTACGGGTTCAAGTTGATCTCGACGAGACCCACGCCCTGGTAGTCGATGGTATCGATCCCGTCGCTCGCGTAATCGAGCCCCGTCAGCCCGCCGTGGACGAGGTTGAACCCCGGCGACCACTCGATCGTGTCGTCGCCGGTGCCGCTGTAGAGCTTGTCGATCTGATCGGCATTTTCGCTGCCGACGAGCGTGTCGTTGCCGGCGCCGCCGACGGCGGTCGTGAACTTGGAGACGAGCTCGATCCGGTCGTCTCCCGACGTGCCCAATACCGTCTCGGTGCCCGGCGAGAAGCGGATTCCGAACGGCATCACCGCGGCGATGTCGGCGCCGGCATGGTAGAGGAGGGAGGCTATGAGGGAGGAGGAGTTGATCGTCGGCGCCGGCGAGGCTGCGAAGTTGAAAGCGAAATAGGGATAGGCCTGCTGATCGATGTCGGCCGCAATCGAGGTGATGAAGGCCCAGGCCGACGTGGCGCCGGCGTCGAAGGCGACCCGGCTTCCGCGCTCCGTCGGCGTGCCGATGCGGGCCACGAGATCCTCCCCCGAGAGGCCGCCGTTGGCTTCCGTCAGCGTCGTGCCCCCGTCGAGCCCCTCGACCGCGAGCGTGACGCCGTTGAGCCCCGACTCGCGCAAGCCTTCCATCACGAACCAGGCGTCCTGTCCCGCCCCGGTGTCGGCATCGTTCTGCTGGTAGACGAGCTGCAGGTGATCGAAGCCCAGGAGACCGAGGAAGAGCGTTTGGACGGGAACGCGCTCGACGCGAATTTTGGGCATGCTTTTCCTCCCTGAGATGGACACGGCGGGGTTGGCGATCGATCGGCGGCGAGCGTTTGGCCGCGGGCCGGCGCGGCGGTGCTCCGCGGCCGGCTTATGAATGTCGCAGGTATAAGTGACAGCCGTTCAATTACAATCAAAGATTGAAGTATCGGCTCAACCTAAAATAGTAGCACTGAGTATTTTCGTAAACGAATTGTCTGATGACGGATTGACGACCGCCCTAATGGACGGCCGCGATCGCAGCCCGGCGGGAAGGACGCAGTCTCGCGGGCGCGGGCAGGAGCGTCTTGCTCAAGTGGACGACGATCGGGGACACCGCCGCGCCGTGCTTGGCGATGCGCTCGAGGCTGTGGGGCCGAAAGCCCACTCGCGTGCAGAAGGGGAGCGCGTTCAGCGTCGCGACGATGCGAACCTGCTCGACGCCGGCGGCGCAAAGATCCGCCTCGATAGCCTCGACGATCAGTGTCGCGAGACCCCGGCGCGCGAAGCGGGCGTCGACGGCCAGGGCTTCGAGCGAAGCCGATCGCGGACCGTCGAGCACAGCCGTGCCGCAGGCGACGATCTCGCCTGCAAGCTCGACGATAAAATCCTTCCGCGCGGCACGCGGCCTTATGCTGCGAGCCCCCAGCAGGGCTTCGATCTCCTCGGGGCCATAGGTCTCGGCGGCCAGTGCCCTGAACGCTGTTTCGCGCAGGGCCGCTATCGCGCCCGCGTCCCGCTCATGCGCCCGGCGTACCCGCACTCTCGATCGAATGTCCATGGTCCATCGCCCCGTTCAATATTGCCTGGACGATGGGCTCGGGCGGCGAGGATGGCTGTTTCGTCGGGGACAGGAGCCAAATCACGGTCGCAAGTGGGACATTCGCGACACAGCATTTCACCCGCTGGGCGTTCACGCCGTGCCCCGCCTTCCCATCGGGCGGAGGAGCGGCAATAATGCCGCAAAAAAGGGCATCCGGCAGCGGGATGGGAAGGGGAAGCAGCAATGGGCCGCGTCACATTCACGAGCATTTTGTTGGGCTTCATCGCCGGCGTGATCGCCTCGGTCACGGTTCAAGAGCTGGTCAATCTCGCCATTCTCAACTACGGGCTCGAGTACCCGCGCCAGCCGTGGTCGATGGAGGCAGTGCCAGTCACGGTCGGCCAGACGATGCTTGCGGAGGTTCCGCGCTTCGCGAGGGATGCATTCTGGGGCGGGATCTGGGGCGTGGTCTTCTCGCTGATCTTGGGCAGCGTTCCCCAGGGCTCGATGACGCTCAAGGGTATTCTGCTCGGACTGCTCGGTCCCGGGCTGCTCGGCGCACTCATCCTCACCCCGGTCATCACGGGCGGCGAGGTGTTTTTCGGCGGCAATCAGACGGTGATCGCGTGTGCGCTTCTGATCGGGGCCTGCTTCGGCGCCGTGACCGCATGGCTCTACGGGTTCATGACCGCGGGCTTCCGGCTACCGTAGCTCGCGCCGCGGTCGGTCAGGCTCACTTGCACGTCACGAACACGAGCTCGACGCGCCGGTTGAGCTGGCGCCCGTCGGGGTTGTCGCTGCCGTCCGCGTTCTCGTTAGGAGAAACGGGCTTCTTCTCGCCGTGTCCGACGACGCTCGCGCCGGGAGGAAGGTAGTCCTTGCCGGCGAGCCAGGTCTTGATGGCCGCGGCGCGCCGCTCGCTGAGCTTCTGATTGTAGTCGTCGGTGCCTTTGGCGTCCGTGTGGCCTTCGATGCGCACGCCCCAGATCGCAGCTTGCTTGATCGAGGGACCGAGCTTCTCGAGCGCCGCAATCGCTTGAGGCGTGAGCGTGTCCTTGTCGAAGTCGAAGAGCGTGTCGGCGGCCAGCACGAGCCGCTGCTCGCATTTCTCCTTGAGCACCTTTACGCCCTGGATGTCGCCGGGGACCTGGATGTCGCCCGGTGTCTGGATCTCGCCCGGCACCTGCCACTGGTCCGCCGGCTTCACCTGCGGCCACTTGTCCAAAGGCTTCACCTCCGGCCACTTATCCGGCGGAGTCTGAGCGAGGCCCGCGCCGGGTCTCGCGATCAACGCCGCCATGACTGCAAGAAGGGCGAATGCCAGGTATCTCATTGGTGAGTTCCCCGCCGAGGAGCGAGCCGCGATCGGGCCCGACGCCGATCCTACCTGCGAGCGGCTACCGGAAGGTTGACGGCTCTTACTTCTCCGCCCAATCGGCGAGGCGGCCGAGCAAGGCGAGGCACTTGTCGAGCTCGCTCGCTGCGATCCATTCGTCGGTCGTGTGCGCCTGAGCGATGTCGCCGGGGCCGCAGACCACCGCCGGGGCGCCGGCGGCCTGGAACAACCCCGCTTCCGTGGCGTAGGACACGGCCCGCGTCTCGTTCAAACTCGAGAGCCGCAGGAGAAGCTCGACCGCCTCGGAACCTCGCTCGGCCTCGAACGGCGGGACGCTGTTCGTCCGGCGCAGCGTGATTCGCGCCTCCGGCGCGATCCTCTGCATCTCCGGCAGGCAGTTGCGTTCGGCGAAGGACAGGAAGCGCCGCTCGATCGCCTCGACGTCGAGCCCCGGCAGCGCCCGCACGTCGAAGCCGAAGCGGCAGGAGAACGGCACGATGTTTGACGCTGTGCCGCCCTCGATCTGCGTCACCTGAAGCGTGGGGTACGGCGGGTCGAACCGTGTCACGGGATGGCGCTCTTTCAGATCCTGCTCGATGCGGTCGAGCTCGGCGAGGAGGCGGCCGGCGAAGGTGATGGCGTTGACGCCCAAGGGCGCCATCGACGAGTGCGCCGCGCGGCCCTCGACGTCGACCTGCCAGCGCACGGGGCCCTTGTGGGCGTCGACGACGGCCATCGATGTCGGCTCGCCGACGATGACGAGGCGCGGGCGCGTGAGCCGGCCGCCCATCTCGGCGATCATCGGCCTGACGCCGGTGCACCCCGTCTCCTCGTCGTAGGAGAAGATGAGGTGGACGGGAAGCCTGAGCCGCCGCCTCTTGAGCTCCGGCACCAGCGACAGCACACAGGCGAGAAAGCCCTTCATGTCGGCCGCGCCGCGCCCATAGAGCCGGCCGCCCCGCTCGCGCAGCGTGAAGGGATCGCCGGTCCACGCCCGCCCGTCCGCGGGCACGACGTCCGTATGACCCGAGAGACCGATGCCGGGAACGCCTTGCGGGCCGATGGTCGCAAAGAGCGAGGCCTTCTCCTGCGTGCGGTCGGGCACGAGCTCGGAGGCGACGCCGTGCTGGGCAAGGTAGTCCTCGACGAAGCGGACGAGGCCCATGTTGGACTTCGAGCTCGTCGTGTCGAAGGCGACAAGGCGCGCGAGAAGCTCGGTCGCGGTGTACTCGGGACCTCTCATGCGAGTGCTCTTGTCAGCCCCTCGGCGCGCATCAATTCACGCTGCGCACCGCATAGGGACTATCCAGCGAGAAGGCGGGAATCGCGATGTCGAACAGCGTTCCGTCCTCGCCCGTCATCTGATAGCTGCCGACCATGATCCCCGACGGAGTGGGCAGCGGGCAGCCCGACGTGTAGGTGAACGATTGACCGGGCTCGATCACCGGCGTCTGCCCCACGACTTCGGGGCCGCGGACCTCCTCGGTCCGTCCGCGCCCATCGGTGATGCGCCAGAGGCGCGACTTGAGCTGGACCGTCTCGAGCCCTTCGTTGGCAATCTCGACCGTGTAGGTCCAGAAGTAATAGCTCTCCTCCGGCGTCGACTGCTCCTCCGAGTACTCGGGGAAGACGCGAATGCGGATGTCGCGCGTCACTTGCTCGTAGGGGGTTATCGTTTCCACTGCGCCCGTCCCGCCGTCGCTTCGCCTGTCGCATACTAGGAAGGTCTGAGGAGGGGTCAACGCCCTAGATGCCCCGTCCGGCGGCCATTTACCCCTGGCCGGCGGCTGCGGCGAGCGCATGGTCGAGATCGGCGATAAGGTCTTGGGCGGCCTCGAGACCCACTGAAAGACGCAGCATTCCGTCGGTGATGCCGAGCTCGGCGCGTTGCTCGGGCTTGAGCCTGAAATGCGTCGTCGTCGTCGGGTGGGTGATGAGGCTCTTGGCATCGCCGAGGTTATTCGAGATCCGCACCAGCGAAAGCGCGTTCTGCAGCCGGAAAGCCGCCTCCTTGCCGCCCGCGACCTCGAACGTGACGATCTGGCCGCCGCCTGTCATCTGCCGGGCGACCACCTCGGCCTGGGGATGGTCGGGGCGGCCGCAGTAGAGGACGCGCGTCACGCCGGGAGCCTTCGCCAGATGGTCGGCGATCCTGGCAGCCGTCTCGCTCTGGGCCTTGACGCGGACCGCCATGGTCTCGAGGCCCTTCAGCATGATCCAGGCATTGAACGGGCTCAGCGACGGCCCGGTCTGACGAATGTAATCCTGGAGATGATCGGTCAGGAACTTTTCCGTGCACAGCACCGCGCCTGCAAGGCAGCGGCCCTGGCCGTCGATATGCTTCGTCGCCGAATAGACGACGATGTCGGCGCCGTGGACGAAGGGGCGCTGCAGCATGGGCGTTGCGAACACGTTGTCGACGATGACGCGGACGCCCGTCTCCTTGGCGAGGCGGGAGACGGCGGCGATGTCGACGAGGTCGAGGGTCGGATTGGCCGGCGTCTCGAAGAAGAACGCCTTGGTGTTGGGCTTGACGGCAGCGCGCCAGGCGGAGAGATCGCGCCCGTCGATCAGCGTCGAGGCGATGCCGAAGCGCGGACAGAGGGTCTCGACGATGTAGCGGCAAGATCCGAACATCGCCCGCGCGGCGACGACGTGATCGCCGCTATTGAGAAACGACAGCAGCGAGGCCGTGACGGCGGCCATGCCGGTCGCGGTCGCGCGGCAGACCTCGGCGCCCTCGAGCAACCTCAAACGCTCCTCGAACATGGTGACGGTAGGGTTGCCGAAGCGCGTGTACTGGTAGCCGGGGTCCTCGTTCTTGAATCGGGCCTCGGCCTGCTCGGCGCTCGTGTAGAGATAGCCTTGCGTCAGGAAGAGGGCTTCCGAGGTCTCGGCGAACTGCGAGCGCAGGGTCCCGCCGTGGACGAGCCGCGTCTCGGGCCTCCACGACGCCGGGTCGGCTGCGGGGGATTTCTTTTTTTCCATGCGCTCTCCTTGGGCTGGGCCGGTTCGTCGAGGCCCACGCCAACAATAAACCCGGCCCTGCTCGCGCCGCTCCACATAAGAAGCCGGGCGCATGGGGTACCGGGTCCGCGCACGGCCTCTTTAGCGAGTTGTTTAACGTGGCTGCAAGCCGGCCGGCCAAATCACCACGGGAACCGTGCCTTAGCCCCGGAGGCCTCTTGGCGTCAAGGGCCGGTTCGTCTAGAGCGTGCCATCATTTCCCTCTCACCGCCCGCCGGGCGGAAAGTGGGACATCGGAGTGGACATGGCCAAGGGCGCCGCGCGGAAGGCTCGAGACCCAAATCCGCTGCTCGGGGCGGCGGTGACCGACGGCATTCTGCCGGCGCAAGCCATCCGCGCGCTCGTCTCGAGCGGCGCGCTGCGGCCCTCTGTTCCGCTTGCTCCGGGCCAGCTCCAGCCGGCGAGCGTCGATCTCAGGCTGGGTCCGACGGCATTCCGGGTGCGCGCGAGCTTCCTCCCGGGACCAGGATGCGAGGTGAGAGCGAAGCTCGGCGAGCTCAAGCTGCACGAGATCGGCCTCGAGAACGGCGCCGTCCTCGAAACCGGATGCGTCTATCTCGTGCCCCTCCTCGAGAGCCTCGCCTTGCCCGGCGTCGTCTCGGCCTCGACCAATCCCAAGAGCTCGACGGGACGCCTCGACGTCTTCACGCGCGTCATCGCCGACGGCGTCGCGGCCTTCGACCAGATCCCCGCCGGCTACAAGGGGCCGCTCTTCGCCGAGATCTGCCCGCAGACGTTTCCGATCATCGTGCGTCAGGGCTCGAAGCTATCGCAGATGCGGTTCCGGGTCGGCAATCCACGCGAGGCCGACGAGGCGCTCGCGCGCATGCAGGCAGGCGACGGGCTCGTCACCGGCGGCGTGACCGACATCCAAGGCGGCATCGCGCTTTCCGTCGATCTTGCCGGCGACGGAAGCGGTCTCGTCGGCTATCGCGCCAAGCGCCACACGGGCGTGGTCGACGTCGATGCGGTCGGGGCCTGCGCCATCGGCGACTACTGGGAGCCGGTGGCGGCCGACCGCGCCCGCCGGCTCATTCTCGACCCCGACCAGTTCTACATCCTGGCGTCGAAGGAGGCGGTCCACATCCCGCCGACGCATGCCGCCGAGATGATGCCGTTCAATCCCCTCGTCGGCGAGTTCCGCGTCCACTACGCGGGCTTCATGGACCCGGGCTTCGGCCACGCCGCCGCAGGGGGACACGGTTCGCGTGTCGTGCTCGAGGTGCGCTCGCACAAGGTGCCCTTCATTCTCGAGGACGGGCAGATCATCGGCCGCCTCGTCTACGAGCGCCTGACGGAGGTGCCGGAGTTCCTCTACGGCCGCGACCTCGGCAGCCACTACCAGGCCCAGGGGCTCAAGCTTTCGAAGCATTTCCGCTGACCGCGACCAAGTCGCGCCGAGGCGAATTGCCGCCGTGTGTCGCATCCTGCTAAGATTGTACGCGAACATGCGGCTACAACTGCCTCAGGGAGGATGCCGGAATGGGGCTTGCGCCGGACAACGTTTGCGACTGCGGCCCTCTGCTGCGCCTGCGTGTCCTCATCGTCGAGGATTCCTGGGCCATCGCCAATTCGCTGAAGTCGCTGCTGGAGAGGGCGGGCGCCCACGTCATAGGTCCGGTCCCCTCGGTCGAGCGGGCGCTCAGCGTGCTCAGAGCCGAGCCGGTCAGTCTCGCGCTCGTCGACATGAACCTGCGCGAGGCGTTCGCCGACGACGTCATCATGGAGCTCATCGCCCGCAACATCCCCTACATCATCGTCACGGCCTACGAGTCGCTGCCGACGGATGCCGACACGCACGCTGCGGGCGTTCTGCGCAAGCCGGTCGACGAGCACGAGCTCATCTCCGTCGTCCGGCGGTTCGTCGCGGGATAGGGCCTCGTCTCAGAGCGCCGGCTTGGGTGCCTCGCCGGCCTCTCCGCCCACGACCGTCGCGAGGAGCGGCAGCCTGATGCGGCAAACGGCGCCTCGCGGATCGAACAGGAGCTCGACCCGCCCGCCGATCTCATAGGGGAGCAGGCCGCGAATCGTGCTGGTGCCGAACCCCTCCCGCTCGGGAACCGTCACAGGGGGGCCGCCTGATTCCTTCCAGACGAGATCGAGAACCTCCTCGCCCGCCGCGTCCCTATCTATCGTCCAGCGGACGCTGACCCTGCCGTGCGGCGTCGAGAGCGCACCGTACTTGGCGGCATTGGTCGCGAGCTCGTGAATGACCATCGAGATCGACTGGGCGGCCTGGGGTTTCAGCTTGATCGAGGGCCCGGATACGTCATCGGCTCCTGCCGTCTGGTAGGGGGCGAGCTCGTCGCGGACGAGGGCCTCGAGGCAGAGCCCCTGCCACTTGCCCTCGGAGAGCTTTGAATGCGTGCGTGCCATCGACCTGATGCGCCCGCCGAGCGAAGAGCCGAAGTCGGCGATGGAGTTGGCGCATTCCTGCGAGCGCTCGACCACGGCTTGCATGAGGGTGAGGCTGTTTTTGACGCGGTGATCGAGCTGCGAGATGAGGAGGCGCTGGTGATCCTCCGACGCCCGGCGCTCTGCGACGAGGGCCGCGAGCGTCAGCGAGCAGACGGCTGCCGACACTATGACCAACTGGGCGTACATGACGTTCAGCGTCATGGGCAACGACGGGTCGGAGAACCGTCCCCCTTCCACGGTCGAGGCAATTTCCACCGTCAGCGCGATGATGGCGACGGCCGCGGAGGCGTAGACGAGGGGCAGGCGGGCCGCGATCAGGAGAAGAAGCGGGAACAGCGCGACCACCGGAGAGATGTGGGTCCAGAAGCGATCGGGCGTCGCCGGTAGCGAAAAGAAGACGAAGGATCCCGCGGCAAGGAGGCCGAGGATGAGAATCCCTTCGATGTGAACGCGCAGCGAATTTCTGGCGCCGGGCTGCTTGTGCAAGCTGATGATGAACGGCGCGATGCCGATAATGCCGATGGCGTCCGACCGGAACCAGACCTCGAACGACTCGAGCGGCGTGTTGGGGTAGGGACTCAAGGCGACGATCGCCAGCGACGCCGTGAGAGAGGCCGCGGCGGCTCCGAGGACGGTTGCGAGAAAGAATGCGAACACCGCGCGCAGCGTATTGAGCCTGAAGGGTTGGCCGCCATATCGCTCGGCGACGCGCGCCGCTATGACAAACTCGAGCACATTCACCGCCGCGAAGACGAGCGCGAGCGGTGCGCTTCGATCGCCGGTGATGTTGGCGATGAACGTGGCCGCAGCGATGCCAGCCGCCAATGGACGCTCGGACCAGGGGCCGAGCGCGAGCCGGGCGCCAACCGCGAGCCCTGCCGCGGGCCAGAAGAGCGCGACCCCTCCCGGCTGCACGATGAGCAGAAGTCCGAACTTGGCCGCGAGGAAGTAGACAATCGCAGCGAGAACGGCGAGCGCAAGATCGCGGCCTTCCAAGGACAGGCCGCCCGGCCGGGCGACGGCGGGGCGTTCGGCACTGCGAACCGAGTCTTGCACGTGAGCACCCGAAGCGTCAGTCGGGGCCGTCGCTCGGTCCCGGTTCGTGTCGCGCGTCCGGCTCGCTCGAGACGACGCGTGTCGTGCCCCGCGCTCTAGGAGCCTCGGCACGCGAGGAGCCCTCGAGTGCGATCAGGCTCTTGAGCTCTGCCAGCTCGAGGAACTGGTCGCATTGGCGGCGCAGCTCGTCGGCCACCGCGCGGCCAGGTGCCTTGCGGCTCGAAACGATCGTTACGCGACAGCCGGCCTTCTGCAAAGCGGCAAGCAGGGCGCGATACTCCGCCGAGCCGGAGAAGAGGACGATGTGGTCGAGGTACTTCGAGAGCTGAAGCGCGTCGACGGTGAGCTCGACAGTGATTCCCTGCGACGGCGGCCTGCGGCTCGCGCAGTCGAATGGCTCGGGAGCCGGCTTGGTGACCGTCACATAGCCATTGTAGCCGAGCCAGTCGACCAGGGGCCGGAGCGAACCCGCCTCCTCGTTGACGACCGCATAGAAGTTGGCCCGAACGAGGCGCGAGCAATCGCGGAACAGCTCGAGCACCTTCTTGTAGTCGACGTGGAAATCGAGCGCGCGGCTGGTGGCGTCGAGATCGACCCCGTCGATGAAAAGGGCGACCCGTTCGTCGGTACGAAATTCCATTTCTTGTTCTTAGCTCCCGTGCGCAAAAGGCGCATGACTATGGTTATCGACTTGGGCGGAGTGGAAGGTAGGCAAATTGGTCTGAAATCGCCGTTCATGCAAGCATGCACGTGAAGCTTTTGTGAACGAGCGGGGAGGGCCTGCCCTGGCTAGGGCGTGCGGGCAAAGATCCAGCCCGAGAGCCAAGTCGCGGCAAGTGCGCCGGCAATCTGAGCCAGAATGAAGGCGGGAACGTGCTCGGGTGCGATCCCGGCGAACGTGTTGCTGAGGGCTCGGGCTATCGTTACCGCGGGATTGGCGAAGGAGGTCGAGGCCGTAAACCAATAGGCCGACGTGATATAAAGGCCGACCGCTGCCGGGATCGCGTCCGGCTTGAAGCGCACTGCGCCAAAGATCGTGAGCAGCAAGCCGAACGCGGCAACGAACTCCGAGAACCATTGCGACAGCCCGCTTCGACCTGTGGTTGAGAGCTGGAGAATGTCGAGATCGAACATGGCGTGGGCCCCAAGCGTGCCGAGGCACCCGCCGGCGATCTGCACCGCCATGTAGCCGAGCGCCAGCCCGCTTGCGATCTCGCCGCGCACCAGCATGGCGAGCGTGACCGCGGGATTGAAATGCGCGCCGGAGATGGGCCCAAGAATTGTAATCAGAACGAAGAGAATGGCGCCGGTCGGCAGCGTGTTGCAGAGCAGCGCGACGGCGCCGTTGCCGGCTGCGAGGCTCGCCGCCATGATTCCCGAGCCCACGACCGCGCACACGAGAATGCCGGTTCCCAGGGCTTCCGCCGCAAGCTGCCGGCTCGTCGAAAACATCATCGTGCTCCCCCAACGGCATGAAAGTCAGCAGCAGCCGCCGCTCGGTGCCCCCGCGCCGGTCGCGAATGGAATTGAAGTGCCACAGCCGGGGAATATGCCGTAGTGGGTCGAAAAGTCGCCGATAAAATCGAAATGCGGGGCAAAGCGCGTCTCCGCCAGCATGCGCCAGGTGTTGCCGCAGACGGTGAAGACCTTGCCGCGCTCGATCCTGTGGTGGCCGTCGAGCTCGAAGGCATCGGGCTCTTCGGCGAGGCTCCCCTTGTAGACGACGGCCTGTCCGTAGTCCTCGCAGGCGGTCTCGAGGCCGTCGAGCTTGAACAGACGGTAGGTGGCGGAGTAGAACCTCGCCTCGCCGAGCTTCGCCTTGATGGCCTCGTTCGAGATGTCGAGCGCCCTGCTGGTCACGAGGCGCGGATCGAGGAAGCCCACGCGCTTCGCCATCGGCAGGAAATCGTTCCAGTAGAGTGCGCCGCCGAGGCATTCGCCGTAGAGCACGGGGTCCTGGCGCACGGAGCCGGAAAGGCGGCGATCGGAGAAGACGTCGGAGAAATAGAGCTCGCCGCCCGGTTTCAAGAGGTCATAGGCGCCCTCGAGGACGGCCGGCTTGTCGAGAGAAAGATTGATCACGCAATTGGAGACGATCACGTCGAAGCTTTGCGGCTCGAGCCCGAGCTCGCCGAGGGACTCGATATAGCCTTGCAGGAAACGCACGTTGGGGCGCGCGTAGCCGAAGCGCTGCATGTGCCAGCCGACATGGCTGCGCGCGGTCGCGAGCTGCTCGTCGGTCATATCGACGCCGACGACCTCGCCCTCGGGGCCGACAAGCTGGGCCAGAATGTAGGCATCGCGGCCGGAGCCCGAGCCGAGATCGAGCACGCGCCGGCCCTTGAGGTCTGCCGGCGCCACGAGCCCGCACCCGTAGTATTTCGCGGCGACCTCGGGATGCACGTTCTCTGCGAGCGGCCTGATGTGAGGAGGAAGCGCCTCGGGACCGCAACACGCCGACGTCTTGAGGTCGGCGTTCGTCTTCAAGACCTTGCCGTAATACTCCTTGACGATCTCGTGTTGCATTTCGCTTCTCCCTGACGCCTAGTGACCGTCGGTACGAAAGCGCGCCATCGAGGTTTCAACCCTTCGACCAGATGAGCCGAGTGGCAGCCGGGCTCGGCTCACCGGTCCTCCTCGAAGCGCAATTTGCAGCATCCAAAATCGAGCTCCTGTCCGCGGCGCGCCGATAAGAGGCGCGGCGAGAGCCGGTAGGTGACAAAGCGTCCGCTTCGCTCGCATTCGACAAGCCCAACCTCCTTCAACACCCGCAAGTGGTGCGAGAGCAGCGTCGCCTCGACCTGAAGGGAGGAATTGAGGTCCTGAACGTTCCGCGGGCGCTCGAACAAGAGCTCGACGATCTTGAGCCGCGTACCGTCGGCAAGCGACTTCATGATGTCGGCGCACGGAACTCCGAGTACCTGCGACGTGACGGCGGACACACGCGACATGGGCCACCTCTCGCGAGCTTCGCGGCAAGATATCTTCAATTGAACTTCCGTTCAATCTTCGGCCGGGCCCGGGAGGTCAGCGTCGCTCCGCCTGCTCGCGTGCGAAGAAGCCGGCGATGAAGCGCTCGTAGATGCGCGCGAGCGTCTCGAGGTCGCCGATCGCGACGCGCTCGTCGACGGCATGGATCGTCTGATTGACGAGCCCGAACTCGATCACCGGGCAATAGTCCTTGATGAAGCGGGCATCCGACGTGCCCCCGCCCGTCGTGAGCGCGGGACGGCGGCCGGTGACGCTCTCGACCGCCTTCGACATCGTCTCGACCAGCGCCCCCGGCTTGGTCAGAAATACGTCGCCCGTTCCCGAGAACGAGAGCTCGTAGCGCGCCCCGACGCCGTTTGCCGCCGCCTCGCACTGGAGCCGGGCCCAGTCCTCGATCGTCGCCCGCGTCCAGATGTCGTTGTAGCGGATGTTGAACAGGGCGCGTGCCTGCGCCGGAATGACGTTCGAGGCGGTGTTCGGAACCTGAATGACGGTTACTTGCAGGTTCGAGGGCTCGAAGTGGGCGGTGCCGGCGTCGATCGGCACCGTCGAGAGGCGGTCGATGATGCGGGCGAGCTTCGGTATGGGGTTCTCGGTCTTCGCCGGATAGGCCGCGTGCCCCTGGCGGCCGAAGACGACGAGCTCGCCGACGATAGAGCCGCGCCGGCCGATCTTGATCTCGTCGCCGAGCGCGGCGGGGTTCGACGGCTCGCCGACGAGGGCGGCATCGAGCGCCTCTCCCCGCGCGTCGAGCCAATCGAGGACCTTCGCAGTGCCGTTGATCGACGGGCCCTCCTCGTCGCCGGTGATGAGGAGCGAGATCGAGCCGGCGGGCCTCCCGCCGGCCGCCGCGAGATGGCGCAGCGCCGCGGCGACGAAGCAGGCGATGCCGCCCTTCATGTCGACGGCGCCGCGCCCGAAGAGCATGCCGCCCTGAACCTCGGCGGCGAACGGGGGCACGCTCCAGGCGCGCTCGTCGCCGGGAGGGACGACGTCGGTGTGGCCGGCGAAGCAGAGATTGGGGCGCGCGGTGCCGATCCTCGCGTAGAGATTCTCGACGTCGGGCGTGCCGGGCTCCGAGAAGACGAGGCGATGGCAGGTGAAGCCCGCGGGCTCGAGCACGCTCTGGAGGAGCGACAGCGCGCCGCCCTCGCGCGGCGTCACGCTCTCGCAGCGAATGAGGGCTTGGGCGAGGGAAAGGGGATCTGAGGCGGGAGCTGGCATCGGGTCGGGCTCGAAGGTCCGCGAGACCCTATCCGCTTCGTCCCGCTTTGCAAGCCGTTGAGGAAGCTACTCGTACTTGCCGAGGGAAGGTCCGGCCGAGTTGTGCCGATGTTTAGGGAGCTGGGTCCCGCTAGAAATCGTAACTGAGCTCTTCTATCTCTTGGGCATACCAATCGGCGACCAGCGCTCTCGTCCGCTCGGTATAGAATTCTCGATACCGATCTTTGGGCTTGTCGCTGGTGTTGGCCACGGGGAGTACAACCGGATCGCGGATGCCAATGGCGGCGAGCACCTTCCGGAAATCCTCGTTGATGCTTTCATAGCGGCCCAGAAAGTCCACGACGATGTCGTCGCCGATGGCATAGATCTCGCGGGACTCCACGTGCGCTCGCCTTCGGTTGTTCATAAAGGCCTCGAAGCTACGACGGGGGTTCTCGTTCCGCGTTTTGTAGAAGTAGAACGACACCTGACGGTCCCAGGGATTGCGCGCGAACGCGAACTTGTAATAGCTGCGCCACACCTCGTCTCCGACATACGTCTTCACGCGCCAGGCTGGGATGTGCTCATAGTAGCCGATGCTCGGGTGATAGTAGCGCTCAGGCCGGCCGAGCACCCGGCGCCAGAGCGGCCGCTTTGGTTTGTCGGGATGCTCCATCTTATAGTTCTGCCCGTCGAGAGCACGCTGGCCGGCGAGATCCTCGCGTGCCGGCGTAATGATGTCGTCCGGCCCGCACACGTGACTTAGTGCGATCTCCATGCTCGAACTCGCAGTCTTCATCGTCTTTAGAAATATGAATTTGTGTCTGTGTGAGAGGATCATGGCAACGAGCCCGGTAGGCGATGCGATCTTATAGACTTGAAGATTGGCCGAGGGATCGCCACGCCGCGGCGCCCGTTAGAACTCGTAGCCGAACGCCTCGATCTCGCGCCGATACCATTGCGCGACGAGCCCGCGTGTATGGTCGTCGTAGAACTCGCGGTAGCTGGTCTCCTCCTTGCGAATTCCACCCTTTGCGCGCGGCAGCTCAACGGACTGGGAAATTCCAATCCGCTGCAATACGGCGGCGAACTCCGCGGCAAGGTGCTCGTAGCGCATGACGTGATCTACCGATATTACGCCGTCAATCGAGTAGATGTCATAGTTGTTGAGATACGCCCGGCGCATGTTCATGAACTCCTTGAACGTCATCCGCCGTCCGGTCTCGGGGCGCACATGGTAGTAGTAATGGCTGACCTGCCGGTCCCAGGGGTTGCGCTCGACCGAGAATTTGAAATATTCGGACCAGGTTTTGTCCCCAATAAGATGGCGCGCAGGCTCGGCGGGAATGTGCGCTGAAAAGTTCTCATGCTTGGGGTGCCAGGGTAGTACCTTCTTGAGCCAGGGCCAGACAAGGTCCCGCTTGCCGCTGACGTGCCAGTGCTGGGGGCTGAGCCCCTTGTTGATTTTCTCGTCGGCTTCGCGCGTGATCGGAGTGATGACGTCGTCTGGACCGCAGATCTCTCTCAATGCCAGTTCGATGCTCGTCCCTGCGGTCTTCTTCGTCTTTACGAAAATGAACCTGTGACGATGTGAAATGATCATTCAGCGACCCCTCTCGCGGAAACGCATCGGCGCATGCATATCCGGGCGGTCCGGCGCCCGCAACCAGCCTGATCTCTACCCGAAGGGGGGAAACCGGCCGTGCTGCTCATGTCACGTGATGGGCGGGTCATGACCCAAAGCGGCGCGCGCCGACCAAGCTGGCCGCGGGTGGTGAAAAGATCTTCTGCGGTGAAGGGCGTGCCGGCCCAACCCCGGCCGAGTAGCTTTAGGAGCGATTGGCGTTCCAAACGCCCGAGCAGAGACCAGAGGGCCCACGACCGGTCCACGTCCCGCTGCCCCGAATCTGGCCGAACCGCCCGGTCCCATGGGCGGTGCGCGGGCCAGCCACTGCCGTCATCCGGACTTTCCCCGAGGCGGAAACGCGGCCTCCCAACTGAATCGCGTAAAAGGCGAAAGATCCACCGGTAGAATAAATTCGGCCGCGGTTTATTCCGAGGCCAATATGGATGTTTCCGCAATGGCCGCGGGTAGTCTCGGCGACCATGCTCCAGTTCCCATCGAATTGGGCCGCAATTGCGGGCGGAGCCGAATAGATGATTGCCAAAGCGGCCGATAGAGCGACGGTGCATATACGATTGCCAATCATGGGAGTCCTCATACGTTTGTTGTACCGCTCGTCAATTCGAGCTGTCCCGATGGTGAGTCCCGTCGAGACCCCGAATCCGGCAGCCTCCCCAAATAACCCCTGACCTCCCCCGCTTGTTCGGACCATTGCTTGCTTGAGCCTAGCCCTGCAGCCTAGGGTAGCCAACGCGACGTCCCGCTGATGGTTACTGCAACTCTCAATGGCTGCTGAGCCGGTGTATACTTCCTCCTACGAAGACCACGTGAGGACGGAGAGAAATATGGCCCGCTTTGAACCCTTGGAGGTCTACGTCAAAAGCGAAGACCCTCCACGCTTTGTGCTTGGGGTGCGGTACGGCCCCAAAGAATCTCAGATTGAACTTCAGACGGGCGCGCCATTGTCAGATCGAGAACCCCATGTGGAGAGCTATAAGCGCAACCTACACGAGCTGCTCGATGCTCTTGAGGAATGGGAACTGTCGCTTCGGCCCATATCATCGCGTCCTCCAGGTGAGAAGTGATATTCTTGGCGACTTCCCAGGCCAGGGCTGAACACTTGACTGTGCCTCGATCGCATGAGGCAGCGAGTTCTCAACTCATCGTGCGGACTGGAACGATACGGCTTAGCTCGATGAGCAGGAGCTGCGTGTTGAATGGCTTGGGCAGACTGGCCGCAACTTTGTTATTCATGGAAGGGATCATTTCGTAGGCTGACGCTACAATGGTGGGAATGCCTAGTGCGTGAAGCCGGTCGATCAAGGAGTAAGCCAGCTCGCCTCGCAAATCGAGGTCGACCACGGCAATATCGGGCGTGTGGGAGAGAAGAAGCGCCTCGGCCTCCGCGACTGTCGCGGCTGGGCCGACGACTATCATGCCAGCATTACCGGCGATGGTCCTCATAGCTAGAGCCACGTGCCATGAATCCTCGACAATGAGAACCCGTACGCCGTCGAAGGACGGTTCGCCGGTCCCTTCGGACGCGTTGTCGGGCGCAGGCTTTCGCAAGGTAGCAATCCGACTTTAAATCACCCAATAGAGGCACACGCTGCGTGGCTTCTTCAAAGCGAATGCTTTCTTCCGCGGCATCACCGTTTTTGAACTTCGATGCTGCCACTAGCGGCCAGCATCGTCTTCTGGCACCTCCGCGAGCTCTGCGAAATGCGCGGGAGACGGCAGCCCGTCATTCAATGCCCCGAAATAGGGGAAGGCGTTACTCGACGATGACTTTGGCCTTCGAAAGGCACACCACGGCCGCCCTCTCCTCGATGCGCTGCGTAAGGCGCTGGGCGAAATCGACCGTGCGCTCTACCACCACGTTCCGCTGCCTGTCGAGCGTCACCATGTGATAGCTATCGTCGAGCACGGTGAGCTCCACGGGGCCGCCGAGACCGCGCGCGATCGTGACTGCGTTCACCAGGTCGCTCTGATCGTCGTCGCGGGGGTGGAAGATGTGGGTCGGCTGACTGATCATGGCGAGACGCCGCTTCACGTCGCGGGCGAGCATCCTTGAACTCCCAAACTAGGCCGCCACCGCGCCCGAACAGATCCTCAAGTGGGCAGTCGTCGCTCTTGAAGTTTTCGATGACGAAATTGCGGATGCGGTCGTCCTTGATGCCGAACGGCGGGCGCTGCTGGAAGTGGAACAGCCGCGCGAACCACTTAAAAAGTACGAGCTTGAAAAGGTTGAAGGCTTTCGGGATCGCCCACCCGTTCGGCCAGATCGTCGGCGCAAACAGCATGAGACCGTGGACGTCCGCCGGACGCTCGCGGGCGAGGCGCAGAGCGAGCATCGATCCGGCGGAGATGCCGCCGACCAGGATGACGTCGCAGTGGGACTTAAGTTCGTCGTGGGCGGCCTCAAGAGCCGTATACCAGTCCATCCACGAGGAAAGACCCGAGGAGTCCGTTTTTGCGCCCAAGCCGGGCAGCAAGGGGCAGTAGACCGTATGTCCGGCGCGCGCGAGACCTTGAGCTACGAACCTCAACTCGACGGGATTGCCGCCGAGACTATGAACCATGAGCACGCCGATCGGTCCGCCCGGAATTACGTGACTGCCGCGGTATGCGTTTATTTTCTCAATTTTGTTCATGAGGGGAACTCTTTACGCGTCGGTTGAATGGGGAAGCGCAAGACGGGCGGATCAGCGGCTGATCGACATCGTAAGCTCTTGATAGACATTTCGTAAGAGGCATCAACGCGAGTCCCCCAAACGGGGGACGCGGCACCTCAGGTTGGGGGAAATTCGCGCGGATTGATTTGGGCATAATGTCCAGGTCTGCGGAGCCATCAACGTCATGTCTGCTCGTCGTCCGCATTACTTTCAACTGCGGACCGTGGCCCATGGTGAATTCCTAATGTCAAGTAGAAGTGGGCCGTTTGCCGTGAACGGCCGCCCAAGGTCGCTGGCGCGTATCGCCAGACCTGCATCCGGGCGTTCACCCGGGCGAATCCTGTCGATATCGTCGCAATAAGCCGCCCGACTCGGCCTAGCGTAGCTCGCGTTAGCTAGGAGGGAGGAATGAGGGCAGCAATCGAGCCTTTGCCTCGGCATGCATGTGACGGCGAGAGAATTCAGCGTCACGAGCGTGAGGTCGGCTCCGTGCTTCAACGAGGGCGGGCACCTATTAACTTCGTCGCGCAGACCGCCGGCAAGGTTGATCAGTTGCAGGCAATGCGTAACGTGGAAGCGCTCACTGCAAAGGTAACATCGCCTCTCACCTGCCTGTCAGGCGACGGCTCGACGTCCGTATTGGCCAACACCGCTTCCTTCTCGCCTACCCGAGAGCCGATTCTGACGTTCTTAAGGCTTAAAGCGCTCGCCTTTATCGTGCGAGACCTGCGCTCATTCAGGTTTCTGCTGCCTTTCCTATTGCTGACGCCCGGCCTAGCGCAGGCGCAGACGGCTCCGCCGCTCTCGGCGGACCGCCAGGAACATGAGCGTAACGAGCAGCTGCAAGAGCTCCTCCGCTCGAGGCGGGATTTGCAACAGAGCCTATTGAAGATGCAGCAATCCGCTCAGCAGAAACTTGACGAATTCGACGCACGGATCACGGCGCTTGAAGCAAACCGGGGCGTTCCTCCATCGAAGGATCAACCCCCCCAGGGGGGCGATGCCAAAGGCTGGACGACGGTTCTGGCACCTCCTGAGCAAAGCGCGACGGATGCCCAAAGCGCGGAACAATATGAGGGCGGAGACTATGTAGGCGGAGACTATGTAGGCGGAGACGGAGAGTATGCGTATGTAAGCGGAGACAAAGGGGGTTCCTACTCTAGCAAAGACAAGTGGGGTCCCTCATGGGGTCCCTACGAACCCCCTCTAGGCTTCGTTCTCGTTCGCGGACCTAACGGGGAGGTCGACTTCTCCGCAAAGGGCTATGTACGCTACCTGAACCAGTTGGACTTGGATCCCTTCTACACGGATGCGTTTGGACGCACTACAGAGCTCGATCTGAGACAAGACATTCAGTTGAATAGACTTCAATTTATTCTTCACGGATGGCTGTTTGACGAACGGTTCCGCTACTTTTGGTATGCCTGGACGCAAAATGTGAGCCAGGGTGACGCTGCCCAAGTCGTTGTTGGCGGCAATCTGAGCTATAAATTCTCTGAGGCCTTGACCGCAACGGCCGGTATCTTCTCGTTGCCTTCAACACGATCAACCGCTCAGTCATTTCCGAACTGGCTTAGGATCGACCATCGGTCGATGGCAGATGAATACTTCCGCGCATCGTACATACAGGGATACATGGCGAACGGAAAGATTACGGATACCCTGCAATACAAGGTGGCAATCGCCAACAATCTCAGCGCACTTGGCGTCAGCGCAAGCCAGTTGGATCCCAACTTGAATACGGTCTCTGGCGTCCTTTACTGGCTGCCGACTACAGGTGAGTTCGGGCCAGGTCTAGGCTTCGGCGATTATGAGAATCACCAAAAGCTTGCAACGCTATTTGGGGTCCATTTCACCTACAGCCCTGAGGATGCGCAGGAGCAGCCCGGGGTCAACTCTTTCGAAAACAGTCAGATACGCCTCTCGGATGGAACGCTGCTCTTCGCCCCTAATGCTTTCAACACCGGTGGCAACATCAATAAGGCGACATACAGCATGCTGGACCTGGACGCTGGGCTAAAGTGGAAGGGCTGGTCGCTTGACGTAGAGTATTATTTTCGATGGTTGAACGACTTCCAGGTCACCGGAGACATACCTGTAGACAGCCTGTTCGATCATGGGTTCCAGGTGTATGCGTCAACCATGCTCAGACAGGAATATTTGCAAGGCTATGTTTCAGGATCAAAGGTTTTCGGTCAATTTGGAGACCCGTGGGACCTTGGAGTTGGATTGACGTACTTTCCGTTTGGCAAGAAGGAGGTGCGCATGAACGCTCAGGCTCTCTACATGGACCGTTCGGCAGTCGGCTACACGGCAGTTCCGTATGTGGTCGGCGGCACGGGAATGGTTTACACGGTCGACGTTGGCACCTGGTTCTAAAGCAGCGGAGACGGCAAAGCTTCGCTCCACTTCGCCCACGCCAGGACGGCACGGGCCGCGACTTACTCGGCCGCGTGCTTAGGTAATCGCAGAGCTTCGGTCGGCCGGTAAATTACAATGTCCGGCCCCGCCTCCTCGGGCTTGATCGTGTCCCAGCCGGAAATGGAACGGCGCACGTCTTCAAGACCAGCCGTCCAAGCTTCCTTGATGGTAGCGCGGGAAAATTCGAAGTCCTTTACGAAGCCCGAGCGTGAGGGGCGCGTATTGATCAGGCGAATGATTAGCCAACCCCTCTCGTCGCAGGCGGCGGCTAGTTTCTGCGCGTCAGGATCAGACTTCAACTGTGGCGGCAGTCTGTCCACCAGCCGACGGCCTGCAGCAGCGAGCTCGCCAATTTCCTGTATTCGGTCGATGTTGAAACGACTTTTGCTCGAGTAC
Organism: uncultured Alphaproteobacteria bacterium; assembly: GCA_963840415.1. Classification (GTDB taxonomy): domain Bacteria; phylum Pseudomonadota; class Alphaproteobacteria; order Rhizobiales; family Hyphomicrobiaceae; genus Hyphomicrobium_C. The sequence goes on from CAWIYX010000018.1 coordinate 301,087, forward strand.
TGGATGTCTTTGGCCCGTTGCAATACCTGGCCTAAATTCCGCGGTAGTTCTCCTTGCGCGTTGAAGGTATCGACCTGAATGATGCGGGCGGTGGTCAATGGTCTTTCGTCCGCTACATAAGTGATTGGCGTGTTGGTAACCACGCCGCCGTCCCAATAGTGTTCCTCATCGATCATCACCGGGGAAAAGCCGGGGGGCAGAGCGCCACTGGCTCGGATATGGTCCGAGTGGATACGGGTATTCTTCGTATCGAAATAGGTGGAGGTGCCCTTGCAGACGTTCACGGCACCCACCGAAAGCCGGACCTGCCCGCGATTGATCAAATCGAAATCCACTAACTCTTCTAAAGTAGCCTTGAGCGGAGTTGTGTCGTACACACTCAGGGCGCTTTCAGTGCCTTCCGCGGCGAACCACGCTGGTGGCATGCGAGGCCTGTAGAAGCCTGCAACGCCTATGGCGGCAGCTGACATCGCAGCCATGTAGTTGACGGCCGGTCGAAGTGCGTCGAGCCATGCCGGCAAGGGGGGCCCAACATCTACGGAGATTCGCTGCCAGAACTCACGCAGTCGTTCGACCCGCCGCTCTGGCGGATTTCCGACAATCAGCGCTGCATTGATGGCGCCGATCGAGATGCCGACGACCCAGCTAGGCGCCACGCCCGCTTCGACGAGGCCTTCATATACGCCGGCTTGGTAGGCTCCAAGCGCACCCCCGCCCTGTAACAGCAGAATCTCGTGGTCGTACTTCATGCGTTACTATTCCGTTCCCGACTAAGCGTAGCGGGTTCAAGCCACGCTCGTTGGGCTTTTCACTCTTAACCTCCATCCCGCCAGATATGCGATCCTGAACCTGAGCAAGTCAGATTGCAACAAGACATTCCCTGCAACGGTGTGGTCTGCTCCCCTGAAACGAGGCCAAGTCGAATGAGCGAATCCGGCTATTTCCACCTCGATGGAGGAGATCAGGGGTTGGCACGGGAGCAGATCATCGGGCTATTGCGACAGGCAGAGGTCCGCCTCGGAGGGGGTCAGACGATTGGCAGCATTCGCCGAGGGAACGGCATCACGGAACAGAGCTACGATCGCTGGCGGCGCGAGTATGGCGGGCTCAAGCTCGACCAGGCCAAGCGGCTCAAGGAGCTTGAGCGCGAGAACGACCGCCTGAAGAAGGCGGTCTCCGAGCTGACGCTGGACAAACTGATCCTGACGGTGAATAGCGTCGATTTTCCCCTGTCCGCTCAGCTTTCGATACTCCCCGTCACGTCCGCGTGTCGTCAGCTTACCCCTCAAAAGCGGTCACATCTCGAGCCCGACGCTGACTAATGGTGAGGGCCAGAAACAGTCCCTGGCGCGATGTCCGCTCATCGCTTGCTCACCGTTCAACAGCACATTAGGCGCAGGCGGCATCCGTAAGTCTCCCCCGAACCGGGGATGATCGGGTTGCTCTTTTCGCTCACATTGCCGCTGACGGCTGCAAGGCCGGTACGCGTTTGAGACCGAGCCGCGCTCCTAGTGCGGACTCGAGAGGGGGAGCTATTCCCACTGGTCTGTGGCCTCTCCACCGCTGACGAAGCAGGGAGTGGTTATGTTTGAAATCTTACAATTCTTCGTTGGAGCCGTCTCCATTGCCGCCCTGATTTATGTGCTCATCAATGCCTTTCGCGAATGATCTAGTGCGCGGTATCGATTCATTGGCTTCCCATCGTGATCCAGTTTGGAGCTAAAACAGAGTCCCAGGAGAGGTCCATGTTGCTGACTGCGAAGCAGGAAGTCGAGCTGTAAGCGCCGGAGCGAAAATCCCTCAGTGAGGCGACCGAGTCGGTCGGTTGCGCCGGAGTAAAAATCCGGCAGCTGGAAGCCCTGTGCCGGCGTCGGCAGAGGGCGGGGGATGAAGCAGGTGGAGCTTTACGCGAAGGTTAGGCACGCGGTCAGGATTGAGGGGTTGAGCGAGCGGGGGGCGGCGCGCCGCTTCGGGATCGATCCGAGAACAGTCTCAAAGATGCTGAAGTTCTCGGTGCCGCCGGGCTACCGGCGCAGCAAGCCTCCGGTACGGCCGAAGCTCGATCCGTTCATCGGGGTCATCGACCGCATTCTGACCGACGACAAGAGCCGGCCGAAGAAGCAGCAGCATACGGCCAAGCGGATCTTCGAGCGGCTGCGGGACGAGCACGGCTTCGCCGGCGGCATCACGATCGTGAAGGACTACGTGGCCGGCTGGCGGCAGCGGGCCCAGGAGATGTTCGTGCCGCTCAAGCATCCGCCGGGACACGCGCAGGCAGACTTCGGCGAGGCGCTGGCCGTGATCGGCGGCGTGGAGCGCAAGGTTCACTTCTTCGCGTTCGACCTGCCGCACTCGGACGCCAGCTTCGTGGCGGCGTATCCGGCCGAGACGACGGAAGCGTTCTGCGACGCGCACGTGCGGACCTTCGCGTTCTTCGGCGGCGTGCCGAAGTCGATCCTGTACGACAACACGAAGATTGCTGTGGCGCGCATTCTGGGCGACGGCAAGCGCCAGCGGACACGCGTGTTCACCGAGCTGCAATCGCACTACCTGTTCGAGGACCGCTTCGGCCGTCCCGGTAAAGGCAACGACAAGGGCAAGGTCGAAGGGCTCGTCGGGTACGCTCGGCGCAACTTCCTGGTGCCGATCCCGGTGTTCGAGAGCTTCGAGGCGATGAACGCCCACCTTGTGGAGTGCTGCCGCCGCCGCATGGACGATCGTCTGCGCGGCCACACCGCGACGATCGGCGAGCGGCTGGAGCGCGACCTCGCCGCCTTGCAGAAGCCGCTGCCGCCGCCGTACGACGCCTGCGAGAAGGTTGGGACCACCGTCTCCTCGTTGTCGCTGGTGCGCTACCGGCGCAACGACTACTCGGTGCCGACGATCTACGGACATCGCGAGGTGCTCGTGCGCGGCTACGTCCACGAGGTGGTGATCGCGTGCGGCGCGGAGGTGATCGCACGCCATCCTCGCTCCTACGAGCGGGAAGACCTTGTGTTCGAGCCGCTGCACTACCTGGCGCTGATCGAACAGAAGATCAACGCGCTCGACCAGGCTGCGCCGCTGGCCGGCTGGCAGCTGCCGGAAGAGTTCGCTGTGCTGCGCCGTCTGCTTGAAGCGCGTATGGGCAAGCAGGGCAAGCGCGAGTTCGTCCAGGTCCTGCGCCTGATGGAAGCGTTCAAGATCGACGAGGTCGCAGCTGCCGTCGGCGATGCCATTGCGCGCGGTGCGCTCGGCTTCGATGCGGTGAAGCACCTGGTCCTGTGCCGGATCGAGCGTCGCCCGCCGCGTCTCGACATGACGATCTATCCGTATCTGCCGCAGGCCACCGTCGCGACGACCTCGGCCAGATCGTACATGGACCTGCTGGCGGGAGCCGCGTCATGAGCGACACACCTCAGGTTCTGCTGGCCCATCACTTGAGGGTGCTGAAGCTGCCGACGTTCCTGCGCGAGTATGACAAGCAGGCCCGTCAGTGCGCCGCCGAGGGCGTCGATTATCCGCGTTATCTGCTGCGGCTGGCTGAGCAGGAGCTGATTGATCGCGAGCGGCGCATGGTCGAGCGCCGGATCAAGGCCGCCAGGTTCCCGACCGTGAAGAGCCTCGACAGCTTCGACTTCACGGCGCTCCCGTCCCTGAACAAGGCGCTGGTGATGGAGCTGGCGCGCTCGGAATACGTCGAGCGGCGCGAGAACGTCATCGCGCTCGGCAACTCCGGCACCGGCAAAAGCCACATCGCGCTCGGGCTCGGCCTTGCCGCCTGCCAGAAGGGGCTGTCGGTCGGCTTCACAGCCGCCGCCGCTCTGGTGCACGAGCTCATGGAAGCCCGTGACGAGAAGCGGCTCCTGCGCCTGCAACGCCAACTTGCGGCCTACAAGCTGCTGATCATCGACGAGCTGGGCTATGTGCCTCTCTCGCAGACTGGGGCCGAGCTGCTGTTCGAGGTGTTCAGCCAGCGCTACGAGCGTGCGAGCACCATCGTCACCAGCAATCTGCCGTTCGACGAGTGGACGAGCGTGTTCGGCTCCGAGCGCCTGACCGGTGCGCTGCTCGACCGGCTGACCCACCACGTCCACATCCTGGAGATGAACGGCGACAGCTTCAGGCTCGCACACAGCAAACGCCGGTCACGCTACGCCCGGCCAGAGCCGCCCCGGGACGCCGCCCCTCAGGAATGAAGCCCGAAAAGCCAGAAGGCCCCCGATATCGGGGGCCTTCTGGCTCGTTCCGCTGATGCGCTTTTACTCCGGCCTCCTGATGCAAAATCGCTCCGGCGTTGACACCAAAGTTGTTCTTATCGATCGAATAGAACACCTGATCCGCCGAAACGTCTGCCAACCCCACTTTATGCAGCGTAATTCGTGCCCAACTATTTAAAGCAACATTTCGTTCGAAGGAAGCATTGACCCTGTCATTCGGCTCAAAAGAATGCACGTGCCGAAACGACTTGGCGAAAGCCAAAGCATGCGTTCCAACGTTGGCGCCAACATCAAGAATAACGCCGCGCTTACCAGGGCGGACAAGGGAAAGAAACAAGTCGATCGCATCCTCTTCGTAGCCGCCAAAGAGATATATGCGTCGATCAAGATATGACGATGTGTTTCCTTCGAATCCGACTCCGTCATTTAGGATCGAAAATGGAGCAGCTTTATCCGGCGGTGCCAGAATATTACAGCATCGTTCCCATCCGCGAACATGACGCAATGATCGGAGGCGACGCACAAGCCGATATCCCATATGATGGGGGTGAACTTCCCTTAGACGCGGTTCCGGGTTCATTCTACGTGTCTCTCAAACAACAGTTTGCAGCCTCAGACGCGGGTCCGGAGAGAGTAGCTTGCTTGCCTTTCTCTCGGTCTCTCATTGAACGAGTCATTTGCGGCAGCTAATCACCAAGCCTTGTTGCGAAGGTCTGCGCAGTAGCTTGCTTGCCGTAATAGCTCTGGATCATTTGAACTGAAGTGCCCATGTTGCGCGCAACTTCAAACACGCCAAGACCCTTGCGCAAAGCCATTATCGCATAGAAGTGACGCAAGCTGTAGAGAGTATACTTGCTGCCATTGCTGCTGTGTGTGATGCCGCCTTCCTCAAGAACTTCATCGAACTGATCAATGAGAGTGGTTATCTTGGAGCCGTCTGGCATGGCGAACAGCCAGTCGTTTGACTTGGCTCCTTTTCTTCGCGCTAACAGTCTGTCTACATGATGGGCAGCGGATGCTCTGAGTATCAGATCCCTCTCACCTGTCTTACCTCGGACGACAAAGCGGTAGTTACGACGCCCCTTATCGTCCACGAAAGGGACGACATCGCGCATCTTGAGATTGTTTGCTTCCCCAACACGCATGCCGCAGTTGGCAAGTATCAGAACGTAATCTCTCAACAACTCCCTGCTTTGCTTCCACCGCTCATTTGGACACGATCGGATCCGCTTCAGCATGGTTCGCCAGAGGATGCGATAGTCAGGTAGCTCAAACGCAGGTCTCACGCGCTTTACTTTGGGTGTGAAACTGAAGGTTGGATTCGGCTTATTGCCTCTCAATCCACGTTCAGTCGCCCACTTGATGATTGCCTTACCGAGCATGATCTCCCACTGTAATGTTTTGTCAGTGGGAACGACCTTTGCGTTCTTGGGCAGCTTCTTCTGCTTGGAGTAGTAGTCTTTACGCCACTGAACGTATTCCCTCAGTTCGTTGTCACCAACGGTTTCAATCGACTTTGTTCCAATGTAAGACTTCCAGAACTTCACGACGCGCTTGATCTGCCTTAGCATGCCCGCCGAAGTTCTATTCTGTTTGTGCTGCTTCGCACGCAGCGCAACGTAGTCGTCTATCACCGCATTCATGCTGAGAGACGTGATTGGAAGTCCCTGCTCACGTTTGAACTCAAGATTGTAGAACAGCTTAAGCGCTGCTTTCCTGGCGAAGGCAGCGTCCTTCGTTTTCAGGGATCTCCAGATGTAGCGCTTGGGACCTATGCGAATGCGCGCGAAAAACGTTCTCTCGCGTTTGTAGACGACAAGCTTGCCCTCTTCCAAATACAGCGCGTCTCGCATCGATCTGTATATATTCTGAACACGGAGCGACAGAAGTTGTCTAACTTCTGCCCATAACCATCAGAATATCCAGATTGCCTATCCATTGTCTATCCCGATTTCGGCAGGTCATAGTGATATAAGTCATTGATATTGTTACGTTATTCGTACTTGCCGTGGCAGTGCTTGTACTTCTTGCCCGATCCGCACGGGCACGGCGCGTTGCGCGCGACCTTGCCCCACGTCGCCGGGTCGTCGGGATCGATCATGTCGGCTGATTTGCGCGTCTGGAGCGGGGCGCGCTTCTCGGGGTCGCGCGGCCCGCGCCCGCGCGCGGCGATGGCGGCGTCCGCCATGGCGAGCTCCTCGGCAAGCTCGTCGAGGCCGGTGGTCGCGTCGATATGGTGGGCGTGCATCTCCGGCAGCTCGACCGGCTGCAGCGCGGGCTGCTGCTCGGGCGGGGCGAGCTCGACGTGCATGAGCTGGCCCGTCGTCGCCTCGCGCAGCCTCGCCAGCATCCCCTCGAACAGCACGAACGCCTCGCCCTTGTACTCGTTCAAGGGGTCGCGTTGTCCGTAGGCGCGGAAGCCGATGACCTGGCGCAGATGCTCGAGCATGACGAGGTGCTCGCGCCAGAGGTGGTCGAGCGTCTGCAGGAGCACCATCTTCTCGATCTGGCGGTACGTGTCCGGGCCGATCTCCGCGGCCTTTTGCTCGGCCCGCTCGTCGACCGCCGCAGTGAGCCGGTCGCGAATCTCCTGGTCGGCGATGCCTTCCTCCTCGGCCCACTTCTCGATCGGCAGGTCGAGGCCGAAGATGCCCCGGACGGCCTCGCTCAGGCCCTGGGTGTCCCATTGCTCGGCGTAGGCCTTCTCGGGAATGAAGCGGGCTACGAGGTCCTGGACGACCTGATTGCGCAGGTCGCGCACCGTCTCCGAGACATCGTCCTCGGCCATGATGTCGATGCGCTGCTCGAAGATGACCTTGCGCTGGTCGTTCATCACGTCGTCGAATTTCAGGATCTGCTTGCGAATATCGAAGTTGCGCGCCTCGACCTTCTTCTGCGCCATCTCGAGGCTCTTGTTCATCCACGGGTGGGTGATGGCCTCGCCTTCCTGGAGCCCGAGCGTCCGCAACACGCCGTCCATGCGCTCGGAGCCGAAGATGCGCATGAGATCGTCGTCGAGCGCGAGATAGAACTTCGAGCGGCCGGGGTCGCCCTGGCGGCCGGAGCGCCCGCGCAGCTGATTGTCGATGCGCCGGCTCTCGTGGCGCTCGGTCCCGACGACGTAGAGGCCGCCCGCCTCGAGCGCCTGCTTCTTCTTCTCGTTGACGTCGGCCTGGATGGCGGCGCGCCTCTTGGCGACGGCGTCATCGTCGGGGGCCTCGCCCCTGGCAGTCTCCTCGGCGATCCAGTCCTTGACCTGATACTCGACGTTGCCGCCGAGCTGGATGTCGGTGCCGCGGCCCGCCATGTTGGTCGCGATCGTGATTGCGCCGGGGACGCCCGCCTGGGCGATGATATGGGCTTCCTGCTCGTGGTAGCGCGCGTTGAGCACCTGGTGGGCGATGAGGTCCGCGTTGGTCTTCTTAGCCGCGAGAGAGGCTAGATACTCGCCCATGTCCTGGAAGTAGGCCTTGAGCTCGGCTTCCGGGCTCGGCTTGCCGTCCTTCTTGGCGTCCTTGAGCTTGTCGGCCTGTGCCTTGAGCGACTGGCCGAGCTCGGCCACGTATTTCTTGTCCTTGAGGAGCGCCGAGAGCTGCTCCGACTTCTCGATCGAGGTGGTGCCGACCAGCGCCGGCTGACCGCGCCGGTAGCAGTCGGCGATCGTCGTCACGATGGCGGCGAGCTTCTCCTTCTGCGTGCGGTAGATCTCGTCGTCCTCGTCGGCGCGCGCGACCGCCATGTTGGTCGGGATCTCGATCACCTCGAGCCCGTAGATGTCCATGAACTCGTTTGCTTCCGTCAGTGCCGTTCCGGTCATTCCGGCGAGCTTCTTGTAGAGGCGGAAGTAGTTCTGGAACGTGATCGAGGCGAGCGTCTGGTTCTCGGGCTGGATCGCGGCGTGCTCCTTGGCCTCGAGCGCCTGGTGAAGCCCTTCCGAGTAGCGCCGGCCCGGCATCATGCGGCCCGTGAACTCGTCGATGATGATGACGTCGCCGCCCTTGACGATGTAGTCCTTGTCGCGCTGGAACAGCTTGTGCGCTTTGAGCGCCTGGTTGACGTGGTGGACGATCGAGATGTTGTCGATGTCGTACATCGAGCCCTTCATGAGGCCCTTGGCCGTCGCCAACTCCTCCATGCGCTCGTTGCCGAGGTCGGTCAGCGCGATCTGGCGCTGCTTCTCGTCGAGCTCGAGCAGGCCTTGGGTCTTGAGAAGCTCTTTCGCCTCCTCCTTGCCGTTGGCCTTGACGATCTCCTTTTCGATCTTGTCATGCTCGGCGACGACGATCTTCATCAGCTCGTCGATGGCGTTGTAGAGCTCGGCGCGGTCCTCGGTCGGTCCCGAGATGATGAGGGGCGTGCGCGCCTCGTCGATCAAAATGCTGTCGACCTCGTCGACGATGGCGAAGGCGTGCCCGCGCTGGGCCATGTCGTCCGTGCGCATCTTCATGTTGTCGCGCAGGTAGTCGAAGCCGAGCTCGTTGTTGGTGCCGTAGGTCACGTCGGCGGCGTAGGCGACTTTGCGCTCTTCGTCGCTGAGGCCGTGCACGATCACGCCGACGTTGAGGCCGAGGAACTTGTAGATGGCTCCCATCCACTCGGCGTCGCGCCGTGCCAGATAGTCGTTGACGGTGACGACGTGCACGCCGCGCTCGGCGAGCGCATTGAGATAGACGGCGAGCGTGGCGACGAGCGTCTTGCCTTCGCCGGTCTTCATCTCGGCGATGTTGCCCTCGTGAAGCACCATGCCGCCGATGAGCTGCACGTCGAAATGACGCTGGCCGAGCGTGCGCTTGGCGGCCTCGCGGACGGTGGCGAAGGCGGGGACGAGAAGCTCGTCGAGAGATTTGCCGCGCTTGAGCTCGTCGCGGAACATCTGCGTTCGCGCCCTGAGCTCGGCGTCGGAAAGCTTCTCGAGCTCGGGCTCGAGCGCGTTGATGGCCTCGACTTTGGGGCGATAGCCCCTAACCCTCCGCTCGTTCGACGAGCCGAAAATCAGCGACGGTAGCGAGCCGATCTTTTCCGCGAGCGTGCCGATGGAAAGCATTCGTGACGACCTCGAAAACAGGGACCCGCTGCGCGGGGGCGCTCTCTTCACTCGCCGGGCATGAGGTGAGAGATGTCCAACGACGAAAGTGGGCGGCCGGCCCGGACTATGCCGGTCCGCACCCATCCGCGGCGAGACATAAGTATTGGGAGCTTGCCTTGTCAACGCGTCCTCGACGGCCGCAGGCTCGCGTCCCCTCGTCCAAGTGTCCCGGCTGGAAGGGAAAATCATCTCCAATTCTTAACTTGGCAGTGCCTGCGCCGCTGGGCTATGGGTGGGCACTTTCGCCCTTGCGCTCGGTCGTTGCCCGAAGGCCAACCGTCGAGACCTTGCGCAATCCTGTGATTTGGCCCCGCACCGGGGGCCCGATGATCGGCAAGGAGCTAGCCTCGTGACAGCCGTCCACGCCCGCCGCCGCGCGCTCGCGTTTGCGTGCGCGTCGCTCTGCTTCATCCCCGCCATGCTCCACGCCGAGGACAGGGTGATCGCGCGCCTGAACGGCGTCGACATCATGCAATCGGACCTCGATCTCGCCAACGGCGAGATCGGCCAGGCCCTTGCCGAGCTGCCGCCTCCGTCCCGGCAGCGTGTGCTTGTCGAGTACCTCATCGAGACGCGGCTCTTCGCCGATGCGGCCGAGGGCGAGAAGCTCGCCGCCGAGCCGGGCTTCGACAAGCGCCTCGCCTACTGGAGGCAACGGGCGCTGCGCGATGCCTACTACGAGAAGGCCGTCAAGGGCTCGATCAGCGACGCGGTCGTGCGCGGCATCTACGACGACAAGGTGAAGGGGCTCGCACCGCAAGAGGAGGTGCAGGCTCGCCACATCCTCGTCGAGACCGAGGAGCAGGCCAAGGCGCTCGCCGACGAGATCGCCAAGGGCGGCGACTTCGCGGCTCTCGCCAAGGAGCATTCGAAGGACCCCGGATCGAAGGGCGATGGCGGCATGCTCGGCTATTTCGGGCAGGGCCAGATGGTCGCTCCGTTCGAGCAGGCCGCCTTCTCGCTCAAGGCGGGCGAGCTGTCGAAGCCCGTCAAGACCCAGTTCGGCTGGCATCTGATCAAGGTCGAGGATCGCCGCCAGAAGCCGCCGCCGCCCTACGAGCAGGTCAAGGACCGCATCCTCTCCAGCATGGTGCAGTCCAAGGCTCAGGACGTTGCCAAGGGGCTGAGGGGCAAGGCGACGATCGAGTATGTGGACGCGGACCTGAAGAAGCAGGTCGACGAGGACGCCAAGAAGGCCGATGCGCAGCAGAAGGCCTTCGAGGAGCAAGTCGACAAGATGGGTAAGCAGTAGTCACTCTCCGGCCTGCGATCTCCGCTTGATTTTCCCGGGCGGCGCCTGCTTTCTCTCCCCGCCGCGGTCGTGCTCGCGGCAGAGGGTCACCCATGAGCAAGTCCGCTCACGTCTCGCCTTTCGCTCCGAGGTCGCTCGCCGTGCTGCCGCCGATCGCCGGCGTGCGCTTCGCCACGGCCGAGGCCGGCATCCGCTACAAGGGGCGCACCGATCTCATGGTGGCCGTCATGGAGCCCGGCACCACCATTGCGGGCGTCCTCACCCGCTCGAAAACGGCATCCGCCCCCGTGCTCTGGTGCCGGAAGAGCCTGAGGAAGGGCCGCGCCCGCATCCTCGTCGTCAATTCGGGCAATGCCAACGCCTTCACCGGCCGGCGCGGGCGCGACGCCGTCGCCATAACCGTAGACTACGCCGCGGCCGCGGCCGGCTGCGCGCCGCACGAGGTGTTCGTTTCCTCGACGGGCGTCATCGGCGAGCCGATGGATGCGGAGCTCTTCGCCCATCTGCTCGACGGGCTCGCGAAAGGCGCTGAAGCCGACCGCTTCGAGGCGGCGGCGCGGGCTATTCTGACGACCGACACCTATCCCAAGCTCGCGACCCGTACGGCCTCGATCGGCGGCACGGAGGTGACGATCAATGGCTTCTGCAAAGGGGCCGGGATGATCGCGCCCGACATGGCGACCATGCTCTGCTACGTCTTCACCGACGCGGCGATCGCGGCGGAGCCGTTGCAGGCCATGCTCGCCGAGCATGTCGCAACCACTTTCAACTGCATGACGGTCGACGGCGATACCTCGACCAGCGACACCTGCCTCCTGTTCGCGACCGGGAAAGCGGCCGAGCGCGGCCAGAAGCCGGTCGGCAAGAAGGGCGCAGCAAAGAAGCTCGCCGACTTCTCGGCGGCGCTCTACGACCTCCTGCGCGACCTCGCCATCCAGGTCGCCAAGGACGGCGAGGGGCTCTCCAAGTTCGTGACGTTCGAGGTTAAGGGAGCAAAGAGCTGGAAGGCGGCGCGCGCCATCGGGCTTTCCTGCGCCAACTCTCCGATTCTCAAAACGGCCATTGCCGGCGAAGATCCGAACTGGGGCCGCGTCGTCATGGCGGTCGGCAAATCCGGCGAGGCGGCCGACCGCGACAGGCTGTCGATCTGGTTCGGCGAGCACTGCGTCGCGAGAAACGGCGAGCGCGCCGAGGACTATGACGAAAGCACGGTCGCCCGCTACATGAAGAACGGCGAGATCACGATCCGCGTCGATGTCGGCGTCGGCAAGGCCTCGGCGACAGTGTGGACCTGCGACCTGACCCACGACTACGTCTCGATCAACGCCGACTACCGCAGCTGAGAGGCGCGCGATGGAGCCCAAGTTCTGGCGCGACCGCTGGGAGGCTGGCGACATCGGCTTCCATCAGGCCGACGTGCACGACCTCCTCGTTGCACACTGGCCGCGGCTCGGCCTCCCGCCAGGCTCGGCCGTGTTTGTGCCCTTGTGCGGCAAGAGCCGCGACATGGCCTGGCTCGCCGCCAACGGCCACCGCGTGATCGGCTGCGAGCTTGCCGAGGTTGCGGTCGACGCCTTCTTCGCCGAGCAGGGCCTGGAGCCTGCCGTCGAGCAAGTCGGCGCCCATTCGGTCAAGCGCGCCGGGCCCTATGAGATCTGGTGCGGCGACGTCTTCGAACTTCCGGCCTCGGTCACGGCCGAGGCGGCTGCCGTCTACGACCGGGCGGCGCTCATCGCCTTTCCGCCCCCGTTCCAGAAGCGCTATGCGATCAAGCTAATGGAGCTCGTCCCCGATAGCGCGCCCATTCTGCTCGTCGCTCTCGCCTTCGATCAGGGCGAGGTGGCGGGACCGCCCTTTTCGACCGGCCTGCAGACGATCCTGTTCGCCTTCGGGCCGGGATTTCACTTGACCTTGCTCGAGAGCCGCGACGGGCTCGAGAAGAGCGAGAACCTCAGGAAGCGCGGGCTCACACGGCTCGTCGAGAGCATCTATCGCCTCGATCGCGTCCCACATCAGTCGTGAGTTCCATTTCGCGCCTTTCATTCGTTCAGACAGAGTGGAATGTCGCCGCTCACACTATCTCGTCATCCCCGCGAAGGCGGGGATCTGTCCAAGATTGCTATGGCGCTGCAACTTCCGGCTTGGACGGATGCCCGCCTGCGCGGGCATGACGTGTGGTGGGGAGGGCGCCCGTCGCCCAACAACCAATGAGTTGCCACTTCTCCGCCACGGCCACGGTCATGGCCGCGTCGTGGCGGAGCCACGCTTCGCGTGGACGGCGGCCATCCACGCAAGCTTCAACAAGCTCTCTTGGTGGGAGCGTTTCTGACGCGGCCAACGGCGGCTCATGAAAGGGACGTCGTGGCGGCGAGGATGGCGTCGTAGGCGAGGTCGAGCTCAGGGCCCGTGATGCAGTAGGGCGGCATGAGATAGACCGTATTGCCGAGCGGGCGGAGCAGCAGACCGCGCTCAAGGAAGAAAGCTTGCAGCCTGGGGCCCGACCGCCGACAGGTAGCCGCCGTCGCCCACCTCGAGATCGAAGGCCGCGATCGTGCCGAGGTGGCGCACGCGCGCGACATGGGGCTGAGACGCCAAGGCGCCGATGCGCTCGGCGTGCCTCCGTGCAAGGTCCGCTATGCGCTCCGCTACCGGCTCCGTCTCCCAGATCTCGAGATTGGCCAGTGCCGCGGCGCAGGCGATCGGGTTCGCGGTGTAGAGCTCGACGAGTGAAAGAAGGTTTTCGTCCGGTCTGGCGAGAGGTGCGCCTCGAAGATTTCGGGCGTGCAGAGCGTGGCGGCCAGCGGCAGCGAGCCGCCGGTCAGCCCCTTGGCGAGGCAGAGGATGTCGGGTGTGATCGCCGGCCTGCTCGCAGGCGAAGAGCGTGCCGGTGCGGCCCCAGCCGGTCATCACCTCGTCGGCGATGAAGAGAACGTCGTGGGCGGCTCGCAATGCGCTGCATCTCCGCGAGCACGGCCGGCTCGTAGATCAGCATGCCGCCGGCGCCCAGGATCAGCGGCTCGACGATCAGCGCTGCCGCCTGCTGCGTCGCGGCAGGCGGCCTCGAGCGCGTCGAGCGTCGCCTGCTCGCGCGCCTGCCGCCGGAAACGGAATGCGCGCCGACGTCGAACAGCAGCGGCTCGTAGGCGGCGTTGAAGACGCCGCGAGCGCCCGCCGACATCGCGCCGATGGTGTCGCCGTGATAGCCGTGCTCCAGCGCGATGATGCGTCGGGCGCGGCGCGCCGCCGGTTGCGGCAAGGTAGCCGAGCGCCATCTTCAAGCGCGACCTCGACCGCGGTCGAGCCGCTGTCGGAAAAGAAGACGTGCGCAGAGCCCGTCGGGCGCGATCGCGACCAGCTTCTCGGCCAGACGCTCGGCGGGCTCATGCGTAAAGCCGGCGAAGATCACCTGATCGAGGCGATCTCGCCTGCGCCTTGATGGCGGCGACGATCCTGCGGGTGGCGGTGGCCGTGCGTCACCACCCACCAGGACGAGATGGCATCGAGGATGCCGGCGCCCGTCGGCCGTCTCGAGCCACGCGCCCTCGCCCTGCGCGATCATCGTCGCGTCGGGCTGCAGCGCATGCTGCGTGAAGGGATGCCAGACGGGCGAGCGGCTCATCGCGGGCGGACATCATTGTAGGAAATACTCGGCCGAGAAGTTGGCCCGCGAAGGCCTGCGCCAGCTCGGTCCGGCGCCAGCGGCGAGATGTACGGCAGCCGGCCGAGCTGATGCACGCGGCCCATGTCGACGATGGTGTGCTGCACGGGACGCGTTCTCCTCGCCGACGAAGACGATGCCGTAGATCGGCACGGCGCGCCGGTTCAGCGCCTCGATCGACAAGCAGGCTGTGGTTGATGGTGCCGAGCGCGGTGCGCGCGCACAGGATCACCGGGATCTGCCAGCGCGCGAAGAGATCGATCTGGAGCAGCTCGTCGGTGATGCGGCACCATGAGGCCGCCTGCGCCTTCGATGACGAGCGGCCGGTCGCACGCGGGCGGCAGGAGCCGCAGGGGATCGATCTCGATGCCCTCGCTCCTGGCCGCGATGTGGGGCGAGGCCGGCATCTTGAGCCGGTAGGCTTCGGGCAGGATGCGGTCCGCTTGGACGGTAGCCGTGCAGACTGCGCACGGCCTCCCGGTCGTCGCCGCCGCCGAGGCCGCACTGGATCGGCTTCCAGTAGACGCCGTCGAGCGCTTCCGCGAGGGCTGCGGCAAGCACCGTCTTGCCGATGCCGGTATCGGTGCCGGTGACCACGAAGCGCGGGCTCATGCGCGAGGCCATGGCGAGCGTTTCGGCGAGCGTCTCGACCATGCGGCCGACGTCCGCCTCGGTCACGTTGAGCGTGAGGGAGATGCGCAGGCGCGCCGTGCCCTCGGGCACGGTCGGCGGGCGCATCGGCGCGGATGTCGAAGCCCTGCTGCCTGCAGCCGCGGCCGCGACCGCCACGGCGCGGGCGTCCTGGCCGACGATCACCGGCTGGATCTGCGAGCCGGAGACGCGAAGCCGAGCAACGGGCGGCAAGCTCCTGGCCGGCGAAGGCCACGAGCTTGGCCAGACGTTCGCGCCGCTCGGGCTCGTCGCGCGAGGAGGCCGAGGCTGCCCGCACGGCCGCGGCGATCAGCGGCGAGGGCGCCGTCGCATAGATGAAGGGCCGGCAGCGGTTGACGAGGAAGTCGCGGAGCTGCGCCGGGAGCAAGACGAGCGCGCCCATGACGCCGAGCGCCTTGCCGCAGGTGTGGAGCGAGATCACGTCGGGGCGGCCTTCGAGGGCCGCGCCAAGCCCGCGCCCGCCGGCGCCCCAGACACCGGTCGCGTGCGCCTCGTCGATGACGAGGAGGGCCTCGTGGCGCTCGGCGACGGCTGCGAGATCGGCGAGCGGCGCGCGGTCGCCGTCCATGCGAATAGAGGCTCTCGACGGCGATCCACGGCCGCCCGGTGCCGCCGTCCATCGCGCCAGCGTGCGGATCGCGTCGTCGAAGGCCTGGATGTCGTTGTGGCGTGCGGCTGCGACTGCTCCGCCCTGCCTGCGCGCATGCCGTCGTGAACGCTCGCGTGGACGAGCTCGTCATGGACGATGAGATCGCCGCGCTGCGGCAGCGTCGAGAAGAGGGCGATAGTTGGCGATGAAGCCGCCGCCGAAGAAGAGCGCAAGCCTCGGCCCCGAAGAAGCGCGGCCGCCTCCGCCTCGAGCGCCTCGTGCTCGGGATCGTTGCCGCGCAGCAGCCGCGAGCCGCCGGCGCCGACCGGCACGCCGCGTCGCGATCGCCTCCTCGACCGCGGCGCGCAAGTCCTCCGAGGCCGCCGAGCCCCAGATAGTCGTTCGAGGCGAAATCCAGTCCGCTGCGCGACTTCAGCGCTCTCAGCCGGCCGCGCCGCTCGAGGGCCCTTATCGCTCGCTCGTAGCTGTCATGCATTGATCGTCCCGGCACGTCTCGGACTCGCGATCGAGCTCCATGGGCTCGACGCCGAGGCGGGCGAATAGCGCGCGATCCTTGTCCTCGCCGGGGTTGCCGGCGGTCAACAGCGTGTCGCCGACAGAAGATCGAATTGGCGCCGGCGAGGAAGCAGAGCGCCTGCATCTCGTCGCTCATCGCTGTGCGGCCCGCCGAAAGGCGCACGACGGAAGCGGGCATCAAGAATGCGCGCGAGTCGCGATCGTGCGCACGAACTCGATCGGGTCGATCTTTTCCGCGTCCTCGAGCGGCGTGCCGGGGATCGCGATCAGCATGTTGATCGGCACGCTCTCGGGATGCTCGGGGAGGTTCGCGAGCGTCACCAGCATGTCGATGCGGTCCTCGGCCGTCTCGCCCATGCCGACGATGCCGCCGGAGCAGACCTTGATGCCGGCCTCGCGCACGCGCGCGAGCGTCTCGAGCCGGTCGGCGAAGGTGCGCGTCGTGATGATCTCGGAGTAGTAGCGCTCGGAGGTGTCGATGTTGTGGTTGTAGTAGTCGAGCCCGGCCCGCTTGAGGCTCTCGACGTCCGGGTCCGACAGCATACCGAGCGTCATGCAGGTCTCGAGGCCGAGCGCCTTCACGCCCTCGACCATGGCGAGCACCGAGGGCATGTCCCGCTCCTTGGGCGAGCGCCAGGCGGCGCCCATGCAATAGCGCGTGGCGCCCGCCTCCTTGGCCTTCCTCGCCTCCGCGATGACGCGCTCGACCTCCATCAGCTTCGAGGCCTTGAGCCCCGAGGCATGGTGCGCCGACTGGCTGCAATAGCCGCAATCCTCGGCGCAGCCCCCGGTCTTGATCGAGAGCAGCCGCGACATCTGCACTTTGTTGGCATCGAAATGGCGGCGGTGGACCGTCTGTGCCGCGAATAGGAGGTCGTTGAACGGCTGAGTGTAGAGCGCGCGCGCTTCCTCGCGCGTCCAGTCGTGGCGCAGCGCGCTCGTCGCGTCGCGGCTCGGACTTCCGACGTGGACGTTCATTTTGGCCGTGGTCTCCGTGCCCGGGCCTAGCCCCGCTGCCCGTTGTTTGCACCGCGAGACGCTTTTGGCAACAGTTGGTTGGCGAAAAGTCGCGAATTGCGCAACCGGAGACAGGGTTAAGCGCCGATCTTGCCGCCGCCGATCTTGGTGATCGCGACGATGCTTGGGCGCGGCGGCATGCCCTCCTTGAAGTCCGGCCAGCGGGTCGAGGGCGCCTCGAAGGTCGAGGGCGCCGGGTCCTGGTCCTCGGTCTCTCCGGGATGCTGGACGGCGACAAACAGGGTCTCGAGGTCGGGGGTGAAGCAGGGCCCGCACATCTCCGCCCCGCGCGGCACCTGGAAGAAGCATTTGGATGTGCCGCGCGCGGCCCCTTCCGTCTCGATGGCCCAGATGCCGTCGGAGCGTCCGGTGCCCGCAGGCGAATTGCCGTCGGTTGCGACCCACAGCCGGCCGAGCGCGTCGACGGCGCAATTGTCTGGCATGCCGAACCAGCCGTCCTTGGTGGTCGCGGCATTGAACGTCGCGCCGACGTCGGCGACGGCCGGATCGCCGCATTTCAAGAGGATTTCCCAGCGGAAGGTCGGGGCCGCGTGGTCGCCGCCGTCGGGCGTGATCTCGATAATATGGCCGAACGGGTTGGGCCCGCGCGGGTTGGCGGCGTCGGCCTTGTCGGCCGTGCGCTTCGCATTGTTGGTCAGCATCACGTAGACCTTGCCGGTGACCGGGTTCACCTCCACGTCCTCGGGCCGGTCCATCTTCGTCGCGCCGAGGAGGTCGGCTGAGAGGCGCACGTGGATCGCGATATCGCCCTGGTCCTTGAAGCCGAACTTCTCGGTGAGCCAGGGGCTCGATCCGTGGACGAGCGGCACCCACACGCCGGTCCCGTCGGCGTTGAAACGCGCGACGAAAAGCGTGCCGCGGTCGAGGAGGTCCTTGTTGGCGGCGCGGTTCTCGAGGTCGACCCGGTCCTCGGTCACGAAGCGGTAGACATAGTCGAAGCGCTCGTCGTCGCCCTGGTAGACGACGAAGCGCCCGTCCCCGTTGACGATATTGCCGGCGCCCTCGTGCTTGAAGCGGCCCATGGCCGTGCGCTTGACCGGAGCGGACGCAGGATCCATGGGGTCGATCTCGACCACCCAGCCGAACCGGTTGACCTCGTTCGGCTCCTTGCCGACGTCGAAGCGGTCGTGGAACTTGCCCCAAGCGTACCATTCGCCGGGCGCGCCGTAGCGGCGCAGCGCGCGGGCTTCCTCGCTCGTGCCCTCGGCGGCCGCCTTGCCCCAGAAGTAGCCGTTGAAGTTCTCCTCGCAGGTGAGCCACGTGCCCCACGGCGTGACGCCGCCCGCGCAGTTGTTGAGCATCCCGCGCACCGTCGTGCCCGTGGGATCGGCCGACGTTTTCATGCGCTCATGGCCCGCCGCCGGCCCCGAAAGGAGCATCTCGGTCTCGGCCGTGATGCGGCGCGCGTACTTCGAGCCGGGGACGACCGACCACGCGCCGCTATCGCGGCGCACTTCCAGCACCGAGCCGCCGTGGGCCATTATCTCCGTGTCGACGATGTCCTTGGTGACGCCGGCGAAATCATTGTCCCTACCGCTGCGCTGGCCGATGCCGCGGAACATCAGCTCCCCGTTCGTGTATTCGTGATTGACGACGAAGAGGCCGTGATCGGCGCGCCCCTCGAGGGGGATGAAGCCGAGGAAATCGTTGTTGTAGCCGAATTGCCTGGCCTGGGCGGCGGCGGTGACGTTTGCGGGATCGAATGCGGGAGCGCCGTCGAGCACCGGCTCGCCCCAGCGGACCAGCACGTCGGCGCGGTATCCATCGGCGACGTGATGAGTTTCGTCGCTCGTGACCGCGAGCTCGGCAAAATTGAAGCCGGCGGCCGGGCGCTCGCTCGCCGCTTCGGCGGCGGCGAGCGCACGCGGGGAGACGGCGGCACCGAGCACGGTCACGGCGAGCAGCCCATGCATGAGGTCGCGCCGCGACAGGCGCTCCGAGATGACGTCGCCGATCGTGGGATTGGAGCTGGCGTTCGAGCCCAGGTCTTCGGCTTCCTCGAACCTGACCGACAGCGGAGCTTTGTGGCCCATGCCTGCTCTCCCGAGTTCAGACGCCGAGCGGATCGCTCGTGGGCCGAGTGCTAGAAGGAAAGCTTGTAGAGCGTATGACGCGAATGACGGCGGCGCGTCTCGCGCTAGTTGAGGTCCTTGGGCAGCCGGGGCAGGGGCATGCAGGGGATGCCGTCCTCGGCGAGAGCGCGAACCTCCTCGAGCGAGGCCTCGCCGTAGATCCGGCGCGGATTGCCCTCCTCGTCGTGGATTCGGCGGGCCTCCTCGGCAAATCGCGGTCCGACGTACTCGGCATTCGCCTCAATCTCTGCGCGCACGCGGCGCATCAGGGCCTGCATGTCGTCCTGGGCGCCCGCGGGCTCCGGTGACGCCGGGGCTGCTACGGAAGGCGCCATCACGGCTTTTGCGACATTGGTGTCGGCGCATTGCGGGCAAGCGATGTGGCCGCGCGCGGCTTGCGCATCGTAGGCGGCGCTGTTGCGGAACCAGCCTTCGAACTCATGGGCGCTCCCGCAGACGAGGCGGTACTTGATCATTGTGGACCTCCGCGGCCTCGCGGCCGGCGTGGACAACGTCGAATGTCCTATCATGCCTCAAGGACGGCACACGTGACCGGACATCCTCAACTGCCGTTAATTCAACATCAGCGACGATGACTGCAGGCTGAACGCCGCCCTCGGCCAAAACCTCTCCCCAAGGCGAGATGATCAAGCTGTGGCCGAAGGTTTCGCGCCCGTGCTCATGGAGTCCGCCCTGCGTCGCGGCAAATACGTAACACTGCGACTCGATGGCGCGGGCCCGGAGCAAGGTGTGCCAGTGGGCCTCCCCGGTGAGGCGGGTGAATGCCGCCGGCACGGCCAGGAACTTGGCGCCGGCCTTGGCCAGCGCACGATAGAGCTGCGGGAATCTCAGGTCGTAGCAGATGGAGAGGCCGAGCGGTCCCCAAGGGAGGTCGGCAACGACGGCTTGGCCGCCGGCCGCATAGTTCGCGCTTTCGCGATAGGTCTCGCCGTTGGGAAGGTCGACGTCGAACATGTGGATCTTGTCGTAGCGGGCGCCGATGCGGCCTTCGGGCGTGATCAGGAGAGAGCGGTTGGCGAGCTTATCGGCGTCCGCCCGCACGACCATCGAGCCGATGTGCAGCCAAATGCCGAGCTCGGCCGCCAGGGCCGAGAACTGCTCGAGCGCCGGGTTGCCCTCTTCCGGCAGCGCGGCCGCGACGAGGCGATCGCGCTCGAGCTCCATCAGCGTCGTGACCTCGGGCGTCTGGACGTAATCGGCGCCCTGCTTCGCCGCCTCGCGGATCAGGTCGCTCGCGGCGGCGACATTGCGCTCGACCGAGCGTCCCGAGCACATCTGCACGAGGGCGACGCGAAACGAGGAGGCGGGAGCGGGCGTCATGGGCGTTGGTCCGGCCGAGGCCGGTCAGGTGCTGAGCAGGGCATCGAGCTTGCCGGCCCGGTCGAGGCACATGAGATCATCGCACCCGCCCACATGGCGCTCCCCGATGAAGATCTGCGGCACGGTCGAGCGCCCGCCGGCTTTCGCGCTCATGTCGGCGCGCACGGCCGACTTGCCGGTGACGTTGATCTCCTCGAACATGACGCACTTCGCGCGCAGAAGCTCCTTGGCCATGTGGCAATAGGGGCAAAGCTCAGCAGTGTAGATCAGGACTTTGGGCATCCCTCACGGGTCCTCGCGAGTCGGCCGGCGCGCTTCGAAAATAGCCACCGGGGAGCATCCGAACAAGGCGCAGTCCCGGTCAATCGGGCCTTCTTCCGGGGATTTCTCCCTCAGGATGGCACGAGCGCCTCGTCGGTGACGAGGGCCAGGGCCAGTACGTCGACGCGGGCCGCCCCGGCGCGGCGCAGCGCCTCGGCGCACGCGCCGACCGTCGCGCCGGTCGTGATCACATCGTCGACGAGGAGGACGTTACGGCCGGCGATCGACTGCGGGCGCGGGACGGCAAAGGCGCCCCGGACGTTGCGCCGCCGCTGCGCGCGCGTCAGCCCGACCTGGCTCTCGGTCGCGCGCGTGCGCACCAGCGCCATCGGCTCGTAGGCAAGCCCGGCGAGACGGCTCACCTCGCGGGCGAGAATTGCCGCCTGGTTGAAACGGCGCCTCAGCAGCCGCCAGCGATTGAGCGGCACCGGCACGACGACGTGGGCCTCGCCGACGAGATCGCCTCCCGCCTCGAGAAGCCAGCGGCCGAACAACCGGCGGCCGGCGTGGCGGTCACGAAACTTGAGGTCGTGGATGAGGTCGCGCATCACCCCGTCGTAGCGCGCGACCGCGCGGGCGCGATGGAAGGCCGGCGGATCGGCGGCGGCCGCCGCCGAGACCATGACGCCGCCGGTATCGAACGGCATGGGGATGCCGAGGCGATCGCAAAGGGGCGGGCGGATGAAGTCGATGGCGCGCCAGCAGGCGGGGCACAATGCGTCGTGCACGCCCAAGGGCTCGTGGCAGGCGAGGCAGAGCGGCGGCATCAGGAGATCGCCGAGTGCGTCGATTGCGCGCATGATGAGACGCACGGTCCCGCTTTCGGCCATACCCCCGTCGCGCGCCAGCTCTAGGTCGGCCATCGAACGATCCTCCGTGCTCCAACTTAGCCGCTCGAGGCGCGCGAGGCGAGGGCGCGGCAGCGCCTTGATTTGGAGTAAGCTCGGCGCATGAGCCTGCCGCCGCCGATTTTCGATCGCAGCCTCTTGGCGTGGAGGCGAAACCGCGCCGCCCCGGGCGTGGGCGCCCATGGGTTCCTGCTCGACCGGGTGGCCGGCGATCTCGCCGAGCGGCTCGCGATCGTGCGCCGCGAGTTTCAGCTCGCGGTCAATCTCGGGGCGTATCACGGTCTCCTGAGCCGCCGCATCAGGCGCCTTCCCAATGTCGGCACCGTGGTCGATGCCGAGCTTTCGGCACGCCTTCTCGCCATCTGCGACGGGCCTTGCGTTCTCGCCGACGAGGAGGCGCTGCCCTTCGCGCCGGCCTCGCTCGATCTTGTCGTCTCGGCGCTCTCCCTCCAGCTGGTGAACGACCTGCCGGGATGCCTCGCTCAGGTGCGGCGAGCATTGAAGCCCGACGGCCTTTTTCTCGCCGCCCTCCTCGGGGGTGCCACGCTCACCGAGCTGCGCCAGGCGTGGCTCGAGGCCGAGGCCGAGGTCGCGGGCGGCGCCTCGCCGAGGGTCGCGCCGTTCGCCGACGTGCGCGAGGCTGGCGCTCTTCTGCAGAGGGCGGGGTTCGCCCTCCCCGTCGTCGATTTCGGACACGGTGACGGTGATCTACGCGTCCCCGCTCGCCGTCATGGCCGATGTAAAAGCGATGGGCGCAAGCAACGCGCTTGTCGCGCGCCGGCGCATCCCCGTCACGCGCCGCCTCATGTCGAGAGCCTGCGAGATCTATAAGAAGCGCTTTGCGAGGAACGACGGCCGCGTGCCGGCGACGTTCGAGATCCTGACGCTGACCGCCTGGGCGCCGCACGAGAGCCAGCCGAAGCCCTTGAAGCCGGGCTCGGCGGAAGCCCGCCTGGCCGACGCCCTCGGCGTCCCCGAGCACAAGCTCAAGCGGTGACGCCGCCCGCATGATGAGTGTGCGACATCCGTCCACCCCAAACGTCATCCCGACGAAGGTCGGGATCCAGACAAGCCTCAGAATGATTTCGGAGCGGTGTCCTGGATACCGGCCTGCGCCGGTATGACGGCAAAATCGTGGAAATTCGCCGCGGTAAACTCCTCGCGGCTGTATTGACCGTCATTGACGCCGCGAAAGGGTGCGGGAGACGGCGTCACGCCAGGCGGCGAGGCGGGCGGCGCGCGTCGTGGAGTCCATCTGCGGCGTGAAGCGCCGCTCGAGCGCCCAGGTGCGGGCAAACTCCTCCGGCGCGGGATAGAAGCCGATCGCGAGCCCCGCGAGATAGGCCGCGCCCAGTGCCGTCGTCTCGAGCACGGCCGGCCGGTCGACGGGCGCGTCGAGTAGGTCGGAGAGGCGCTGCATCATCCAGTCGGAGGCGACCATGCCGCCGTCGACGCGCAGCACCGTGCTGGCGGCCTCCGCAAAGTCGCGGCGCTTGGCAGCGAGCAAATCGTGGGTCTCGAAGCACACCGCCTCGAGGGCGGCGCGTGCAAGCTCGTTGGGCCCCGTGTTGCGGGTCAGCCCATAGAGGGCGCCACGGCAATCGGCATCCCAATAGGGTGCGCCGAGGCCGACGAAGGCCGGGACGAGAACGACGTCCTGATGCGGGTCGGCGGCGGCGGCCATCGCCCCGGCTGCGGCCGAATTCGGGATCACCTTGAGCCCGTCGCGGAGCCATTGGACGGCGGCGCCGGCAACGAAGATCGCGCCCTCGAGGGCGTACGTCCGCCGCCCCTCGAGCTGATAGGCGATGGTCGTGAGCAGGCGGCTGTTCGAGGCGATCGCCCGCGGGCCGGTGTTGAGGAGGGCGAAGCAGCCCGTGCCGTAGGTCGCCTTCATCATGCCGGGCTCGAAGCACGCCTGGCCCACCGTCGCCGCCTGCTGGTCGCCGGCGACGCCGGTGATGGGAATGGCAGCCCCGAGGATTTCCGGCTCCGTCATGCCGTAGACGGCCGCGCAGTCGCGCACCTCGGGGAGCAGCGCAGAGGGAACGCGGAAGAGGTCGAGCAGCTCGTCGTCCCAACGGCCGCTCCGGATGTCGAGGAGCGACGTGCGGCTCGCGTTGGTGGCGTCGGTCGCGTGAACGCGCCCGCCCGTGAGACGGGAGAGCAGGAAGCTGTCGATGGTGCCGAAGGCGAGCGCACCGTCCTCCGCCGCGCCGCGCGCGTCGGCGACCTCGTCGAGGATCCAGGCGACCTTTGCGGCCGAGAAATAGGGATCGAGCTCGAGGCCGGTCTTGGCCGCGACGAAGCCGGCGTGCCCTCTCGCCTTGAGATCCTGACACGTGCCGGACGTACGGCGGTCCTGCCAGACGATGGCCTTGTGGATCGGGCGGCCGCTCGCGCGCTCCCAGACGACCGCCGTCTCGCGCTGATTGGTGATGCCGATGGCCGCGATCTCGCGCGGCTCCGCCCCCGCGTTGGCGATCGCCCCGCGTGCGGTCGCGACGACGGAGCGCCAGATGTCCTCGGCGTCGTGCTCGACCCAGCCCGACCGCGGATAGTGCTGGGCGAACTCCTCTTGCGCGAGGCCCGCGACGGAATAATCGCGGCGGAAGAGCATCGCCCGGGTCGACGTCGTGCCCTGGTCGATGGCGAGAATGTATCCGGTCATAGGAGGGCCCCCTCGTCTGCCATTAGCAGGTCTTCGCCCGATCGAGCAGAGAGGCGGCTCGGCGTAGCAAACGCACCACAGAAGAAGCCGTTGAGTTTGTTATGATTCCACGTCCGAATCACCGTGGAGACGCGGAATGGTCGATTGTCCCCTCGTGATCATACGTTGGCAGGATAGCCGCCAACCCTGTGGGAATTGGCGCTTTTTGTCCGCGCTGCCGGACACCAAGCCCGTCGAGGTGGCGACCGTGGGCTGGCTGGTCAAGGACACCCACGAGGTCAAGGTCGTGTGCCAGAACATCGGCGATCTCGGGCACCCCGAAAAAGCACAAGCGAGCGGGATCATGACGATACCCACTCGCTGCGTCCTCTCGATCGAGAGACTAACAGAAGAGGAAACTATCTCTTCTGCTGTGATTGCGGATTCTGCTGGCCCTGCTGCGAGGACTGCTGACCAGGAGATTGATTCAGCACTGATGCAGCAAGCTGTTTGACTTCCTCGGGGGAGAGGGAGCTTGGATTCTGCATCGCCTTCGCCGCGATCTGAGCGGCTCTCGATGACGTCTTTTCATTCTGAGACATGATGATCACTCACTTTCTCAATCTGAGCACATAAGTTCAGAACGCCGTTCCCTTAGCATGCGCACTTGGGCCGATGCGCGGACGAGTATTATGTCCAACCGAGTTATCCACGGTTCAGTGCGTAAACGGCTTGAATTGCCCAATGGATAGGCATCGGCCGGCCGCGAATCGCCGTCGGCGCGCCGTCAGCGCTGTTCGAGCGCCCACCCCGCATCGGCCGCGCGGGCGGGCGGAAGGCCAGATTCCAGCGCGGTCTCGAGGGCCTCCGGCCCGGCTTTGATCGCGATCGGCTCTGGCACGATCCAGGCGCGCCAATCGGCGGCCCGGTAGAGAGTGGCGCACGATAGGCGGAACCCGTCGAAGTCACACGAGCGGTCGGCGCGCACCGAGAGCTCCGGGCGGCGGTCGTGGCGCATGATCCGCAGATCGATCGGCTGGAGGGCCGCCCATTCGGCGCCGAGCTCGACCGAGCGGAAAACGCAGGCGAGCTTGTGGTTGCAGGCCGCCGCGCGCTTCCCGAGCGTGTTGCCGGGTCCGAGGGCCTTGCCGCGCGCCATGAGCGTGGCATCGCGCCCGGGGCCCGCGCTCACCCAGCACTTGGCGGCGCTGCAAATTACGGGATCGGCGGTCTTCGGCCCGAAGCGGCGGATGCCCGTCGTCTTCACGTCGAGGATGAGCAGCACCGTTACGCGGGTCGTGGCGACGATGGGCTGGCTCTCGATGGGAGCGGTGACAGGGGCCTTGCCGATTTCTCTCGTGCCGGCTGGCATATCTGATTGCCTGCCCGCGGCCGATCGCTCGGCCGCTCGCCTCGCCTCGGCGCGCTCCTGCTCGATGCGCTTGATCTTCCCGATCAAGCGGCGCGCCTCCTCCTCACGTTCGGCCTCGAGGGCGCGGCGTGCTTCCTCGGCGCGGCGGACCGCGTCGGCCTCGCGCTCGGCGGCGAGGCGCTTCTCCTCCGCCTCTCTCGCGAGGCGCTGTTCCTCGGCACGGCGCGCCTCCTCGAGACGACGGATCTCCTTTTCCTGCTCGAGAGCGAGCGCGCGGCGTTCGGCGTCGGCCCTCTCGGCCGCCTCGCGCTCCTCCCGCTCCGCTGCTTCGCGAGCGCTCCGCTCGGCCGCCTCCTTCTTGGCCTGCTCGAGCATCCACGCCTCGTCGGCGCGCGCGTCCTCGGCAGCCTCGGCGGCAGCGCGGGCGGCCTCCTCCGCCACCTTGCGCTCCTCATCCTCGCGCGCGGCGCCGGCGAACTTCTCGGCCAGCGAATGGCCGGCCTCGTCTCCGGCTTGCGCGCCATTGTCCTGTGCGAAGGAGAAAAGAAGAAGCGCGGCCGCCGCGACAGCGAGCGCCGCTTTATTGTGGCTGAGGCCCGGCATGGTATCCCGCTTTCCGCTACGATGCTGGGCGTGGCTGAATACGCCCGATCTTCGGTCTCAATTCCGGCAACAAAGCGGAAATCGTTTGAACGGAAGCTGAATGAAGGCGTCGTCAGCCGCCTTTTTTCATTGCGGCAAGGGCGAGCCTCAGTCCCTCGCGATAGCTCGGCGCCGCGAGCTTTACTCCGAGATCGCTTTTCATTCGGCCGTTGGCGACGCGCCGGTTGGCCGAGTAGAAGCTCCGCGCCATCGGCGAGAGTTGGGCTGCCTCGAAGGGAACCTCGGGCGGCGGCTCGATCCCCAGCAGTTTGGCCGCAAATTCCACGACATCCTGGGGCGGCGCGGGCTCGTCGTCGGCGACTGCATAGAGGCCATGGTGTCCCCGCCCGGTCATGGCGGCGGCGAGCACGGCGGCGATGTCCTCGACGTAGATTCGATTGAACACCTGGCCCGGCTTGACGATGCGCCGCGCCGTGCCGGCCGCAACGTCGTCGAGGGCGGAGCGGCCCGGTCCATAGATGCCGCCGAGGCGGAAGATCTGCACGGATTTACCGCTATCACGCCCGAATTCGGCCCACGCATTCTCGGCGGCGATCCGGAGGGCGGTTCGTACGGAATTGGGTCTCGGCACCGTCTCCTCGTCGACCCAGGCGCCGCCGGTGTCGCCGTAGACGCCGATCGTCGACAGGTAGCCGACCCAGGCGAGTTGAGGCGCGCTCAGGAGATCGGCGCGGTGGTAGCGCAACACCGGATCGCCCTCGGCGTCGGGCGCGATCGAGACGAGCACATGGGTGGCACGCGCGAGCGCCGCCGCCACGCCGGCGCCAGGGGCTGTTCCGTCGAACAGAATGCCGTCGAAGCCCGCGGCGCGAATGTGTGCGACGCCTTCGGCGGTCCGCGACGTGCCCCCGACGCGCCCGCTGCCGGCCTTGATGCGCCGCGCCAGCGCCTCGGCGCTGTAGCCGAGGCCGAAGCAGAAGAGCTCGCTCATGCGACCGTCTCGGCGAGCCACTCGCCGCGCACCGCTGCGTCGGTCTCGCTCGCGAGCCGGCGCTTCGCCTCCCTTTCCACAGCGTCATCGCCGGCGAGGCGGCGCAGCGCCCACACGGCCATCGCGCGCACGATCGGCGCCGGATCGTCGAGGAGCGTCTCGACTTGGGGCAAGAGGCGGTGGTCGCCGGAGTTGCCGGCCGCAATGAGCACGTTGCGGACGAAGCGATTGCGCCCCGTCCGCTTGATCGGCGTGCCGGCGAAGCGTTTGCGAAAGCCCACGTCGTCGAGAGCAAGGAGCTCGGCGAGCGGCGGAGCGTCCGTCTCTGCCCGTGCCGCAAGGCGCGCCTCGCGGGCCGCGATCGCGAACTTGTTCCACGGACAGACGGCGAGGCAATCGTCGCAGCCGAAGATGCGGTTGCCGATCGGGCGCCGGAACTCGGGCGCGATATGGCCCTTGTGCTCGATGGTGAGGTAGGCAATGCAGCGGCGCGCGTCGAGCTGATAGGGCGCGGGAAAGGCTGCCGTCGGGCACACGTCGAGACAGCGCCGGCAGCTGCCGCACTGGTCGGTCTCGGGAGCGTCCGGCGCGATCTCGGCTTCCGTGAGGATCGCGCCGAGAAAGAGCCACGAGCCGCCGTGGCGCGAGACGAGGTTCGTATGCTTGCCCTGCCAGCCGAGGCCGGCCGCGGCGGCGAGCGGCTTTTCCATGAGTGGAGCCGTGTCGACGAAGACGCGCGCTTCCGCGCCGGTCGCCTCGTTGAGCCAGAGCGCGAGCCGCTTGAGCTTTCCTTTCATGAGGTCGTGATAGTCGCGTCCCTGGGCATACACCGAGATCGCCCCATGTGAAGCGCGCGACAGCACTTCGAGCGGATCGCGGGCCGGAGCATAGCTCAGCGCGAGCATCACGACCGATCGCGCCGCCGGCCAGAGCGCGAGCGGGTCGCGGCGGCGCTCGGCCGTCGTCTCCATCCAGCCCATGTCGCCGTGGCGTCCGGCGGCGAGGTAGTCCATGAGCCGAGCCCCGGCATCGCCGATGGCGGCGGGCGTCGTGACGCGCACGGCAGCGAAGCCGAGGCTCGAAGCCTCGCGGGAAAGCGCATCCTTGAGGTCCGCCGCGCGAGCTGCGTTCAGCGCGAGGCCGGGGCGGCTCCGGGGCTCAGAAATCGAGGTCGGCATAGTGGCTCGGCGGCGGAGTGCCCGGCATCCTATCGGTGAGTAGAGTACGGAACGAGGGCCGGGATTTCATGCGCTGATACCAGGACTTCGCGACGGGAAAGCTCTCCCACGGCACCTCGCCGAGATAGTCGATCGTGGCGAGATGGCCGGCCGCGGCGCAATCGGCAAAGCTCAGGTCGTCGCCGGCGAGCCAACGGCGCTGATCGGCAAGATAGCTCAGATAGCTCAAGTGGTAGCGCAGGTTGGCGCGTACCGCACGCATGATCTCGGGGACCGGCGCATGGGGCGGGCCCGGCATGAGCTGGGCATAGATCCTCTCGTGCAGGAGCTCGCGCGTCACCTCGCGGTTCGCCTTGCCGTGGAACCAATCGACGAGGCGGCGCACCTCCGCCCGGTCCTCGTGTCCGCCGGGGAAGAGGGCGAGGCTCCGCGCTGCCCTCGAGGTCTTGCCGCCGTCCTCCTCGAGGTACTCCGAGATGGCGTAGGTGCCGCAAAGGATCGGGCCGCCCTCGATCTCGAGCACCGGCAGCTCGCCTGAGGGATTGAGGCCGAGGAATTGGGGCCGCTGCTCCCAGGGCCGCTCCTCGACGAGCTCCGCCTCGATGCCGAGCTCCTGGAGCGCGAGACGGAGGGAGCGCGAGTGGGGACAGAGGCGAAAATGGGTGAGCTTGTGCATCGAGCACCAATCAACGTGAACCGCAGCGAGAGCGTCAATAGGGGCGCGGGGAGGCGACCTTCAAGCGTGTGACTTCACCGTAACGCCGGCCGCGGAAACGATCGCAATCGCCGTGGCAGCTGCAACAATTGCGCCGTGCCCGCGAAATCATGCTATCGAGCGGCGCTCGCGGGCGCACCGCTCGCGCTTGCTTCTCGCCGGCCCTTCGCGCCGAGACATCCGTAGAGGGACTGATGTCGCTCCTGCACGCGCTCCTGCTCGGCTTTCTCGAGGGCCTCACCGAGTTCATCCCCGTATCGTCGACGGGCCACATCCTGCTCGCGGGACATTTCCTCGGCTTTCATTCGCCGGGCAGGGCGTTCGAGGTGATGATCCAGCTCGGGGCGATCCTTGCTGTGCTCACCGTCTATTTCGGCAAGCTCGTCCGCATCGCGGCGGACCTCCCATATGATCCCCGCACGCGTCACTTCGTGCTCGCCGTCCTCCTGGCGTTCCTGCCGGCCGCCGTCGTGGGCGCGCTGTTGCATGGCTTCATCAAGGGCGTGCTGTTCGAGACGCCGGCGCTCATTTGCGTCATGCTGATCCTCGGCGGCATCGTCCTCCTCGCCTTGGATAGCCTTCGCCTCGCCGAGCGCTACAATGACGTCATGGACTTTCCGCTGCCGCTCGCCTTCAAGATCGGCGTCTGCCAGACCTTCGCCATGATCCCCGGCGTCTCGCGCTCGGGGGCGACCATCGTGGGCGCGCTCCTGCTCGGCGCGGACAAGCGCTCGGCCGCCGAGTTCTCGTTCTTCCTCGCGATGCCGACCATGTTCGGAGCGTTCGTGTTGGATTTCTACAAGAACTACGCGCTGCTGAAGCCGGAGGATCTGACCCAGATCGGAGTTGGCTTCGTCACCGCGTTTGTGACGGCAGCGTTCGTGGTGCGCCATTTGCTGGCGTTCATCGGCCGTCACGGCCTCGCGCCGTTCGGCTGGTGGCGCATCATCGTCGGCGGATTGGGGCTCGGCGCGCTCGCGATCGCCGGCTGAGCGCGGCCTCAGGCGGCGTAGGACGCCGGCGGCGAGGTCAGAATGCGCTTCAAGGCAGCCGCATCCGGTGCCGCTCTCAGGCGCTCGAGCGTGGTCGGCTCTCGGACGAGGCGAGAAATGCGGGCGAGTGCCTTGAGGTGATCCCCGCTCGCGTGCTCGGGTGCGAGCAGCAGGAAGACGAGGTCGACGGGCTCGCCGTCGTGGCTCTCGAAATCGATCGGCTCGGAAATGCGCGCGAACAGGCAGACGATCTGCTCGAGGGCCTTGAGCTTGACGTGGGGTATAGCGATGCCCCGCCCGAGCCCCGTCGAGCCGAGGCGCTCGCGCTGGAGCAGCGTGTCGAAAATCTCGCGAGCGTCGAGACCGGTCGATGCGGCCGCGCGCGCGGCGAGCTCCTGCAGCGCCTGTTTCTTGCTCGCCACCGCCAGGACCGGAATAACTCCCTCCGCGGTCAACAGCTCACCGAGATCCATTTTTTTCGCTTCCCAAGGGGCTCGTGCTTGCTCGCCCGGTTGCCGACGCATCGCATTGCGATGCAGGAATTGTACCGCCTGACCTGACAGGACCCGTGGACTATCGCGAAGCGGGGAAACGCCTCAAAGAATGGCCCAAGTCCCTCCCCCCGAGTATCGCTCGGGCACCCCGCATTTGATCGACCATTGCGCCGACGCTGCCAGCTCGGTCTGCCGTCTCAGATACCAAGAATGAGGACGGAGTAAGGTCGAAATTGGCCGCACCAGCCTCGTCGTTGCTCGCGTCTCACCGTTGGACCCGGAACGCAGCCGCCCTCGGAGCAGCGCTCCATATAACACAAAGTTATCAGTGTGTTGACCACCCACGGTGGCAGGAGAAAAGACCTGCCGAGACTCACTAACCAAGGTTAGGCCGCCCGCGGAATGAAGTCAATTCGCCGTGAGGGGCCTAGGCCGGGCGGCCCGACCGTTCGGCAAGCGTCTTCTCCCTGCGGCGCTGGACGGAGGAAGGAATGCGCATCGCCTCGCGGTATTTCGCAACCGTGCGCCGCGCGATGTCGATCCCGTCGCAGCGAAGCATGTCCACAATTTTGTCGTCGGAGAGGATCGCGCGCGGGCTCTCGCGGTCGATCATCTGCTTGATGCGGTGCCGCACTGCCTCGGAGGAATGCAATTCCCCGTCCCGCGCCGAGGCGATGGCGGAGGTGAAGAAGTACTTGAGCTCGAAGATGCCGCGCGGCGTTGCCATGTATTTGTTGGAGGTGACGCGCGACACCGTGCTCTCGTGCATCGAGATCGCGTCTGCGACCGTCTTCAAGTTCAACGGCCTCAAGTGCTGGACGCCGTGCGCGAAGAAGCTGTCCTGCTGGCGAACGATCTCCTCGGCGACCCTTAGGATCGTCCGTGCCCTCTGGTCGAGGCTCTTCACGAGCCAGTTCGCGGTCTGAAGGCACTCGATCAGATAGCCCTTGTCCTTCTCCGAGCAGTGTCCCTTCGTCACCTTGGTGTAGTAGCTGCGATTGACGAGGACACGCGGCAGCGTGTCGGTGTTGAGCTCGATGTGCCAGCTGCCGTTCGGCGCCGGGCGCACGAGAATGTCGGGGACCACCGGCTGCATCTGCACCGAGCCGAACTTGAGGCCCGGCTTCGGATTGAGCCGCTTGATCTCGTCGATCATATCGGCGAGCTCGTCCATGTCCGCACCCACGGCCCGCTTGAGCCCTGCGAGATTGTGGGCGCCGAGGAGGTGCAGGTTGTCGAGCAGCTTGGCGATCTGCGGGTCGTAGCGGTTCTGCTCCTTGAGCTGGAGCGCGAGGCACTCGGCGAGCGTGCGCGCGAAGACGCCCGGCGGGTCGAGGGATTGCAGCACGCCGAGGATGCGCTCGACCGTCTCGAGCGGAGCCCCGAGCTTCATGGCCAGCGTCCCGATGTCGGCCCGGAAGTAGCCGGCCTCGTCGATCATGTCGATCAGGTGATGGCCGATCAGGCGCTCGACGGGGTCCTTGAGGGCCAGCGCCATTTGCTGGCTCAAATGGTCCTTGAGCGAAGGCTCGACCGTGGCGAAGGCCTCGAGATTGGCTTCCTCGTCGCCCTGCCCGCCGGCGCGCTGGCGCAGCGATGCCCAGCCCGAGGCCTGGAGATCGGGCGCGAGGTCGGCCTTCGCCGTATCGGGAAATACATTCTCGTACTCGGTGTCGAGGGTGGAGGTGTCGGCGGGCTTGGCGAGGTCGACCCACGCCTCGTCGGACGCCGTGCCGTTCATCCCTTCCGATCCATGATCGGTCTCGCCGTCGGACTCGGCCCTGACGATGGGCTCGGCCTCGGCCGCCTCATCGCGCTCGAGCAGCGGATTGCGCTCGAGCTCGGTGTCGACGAACTGATTGAGCTCGATGTTCGACAACTGAAGAAGGCGGATGGCCTGCTGCAGCTGGGGTGTCATCACCAGCTGCTGGCCCTGCTTCAGCTCCAGTTTTGCCGAGAATGCCATTGCCGAGACCCAGCCCGCGTCCTCCGATCCGCTCGAGGCAAGGTATACTCAACGGCCATTAACGAACATATCCCCCAGATAGACGCGCCTCACGTCTTCGTTGGCTATGATTTCCGTCGGCTTACCTTGTGTCAGAACTTGACCGTCGTAGATGATGTAGGCGCGGTCGATTAGGCTTAACGTTTCACGAACGTTGTGGTCCGTGATCAGGACGCCGATGCCCCGATCCGTCAAGTGGCGAACGAGCTCCTGAATATCGCCGACCGCGATGGGGTCGATGCCCGCGAACGGCTCGTCGAGCAGGATGAACGAGGGTCGCGAGGCGAGCGCGCGGGCGATCTCGCACCGCCGCCGTTCGCCGCCCGAGAGGGCGAGGGCGGGAGATTTTCTCAGCCGCGTGATGTGAAACTCCTCGAGCAGGCTATCGAGCCGCTCCTTGCGCTGACGCCTGCTGGGCTCGACGAGCTCGAGAATGGCCATGATGTTCTGCTCGACGGTAAGCCCGCGGAAGATTGACGCCTCCTGCGGCAGATAGCCGATGCCGAGGCGGGCGCGGCGGTACATGGGAAGGCGCGTGATGTCCTCGCCGTCGATCGTGATGCGCCCTGCATCGGCCGGAACGAGCCCGGTGATCATGTAGAACACCGTCGTCTTGCCGGCGCCGTTGGGGCCGAGGAGGCCAACCAACTCCCCGCGGCCGACGGCGAGGCTCACGCCCTTTACGACCATGCGCTTTCTGTAGGATTTCTGCACTTGGGCGACGGTGAGCCAGCCCTCGCCGCCGGTCGCCTCGAACGTGGCGTAGCCGTAGCCATAGTCGCCCTCGCCCGCCGCCAGCACGGCGCCGGGGGCATATGTGCCCCCGTTTCCGCCCGAGGGCGCTTGTCCCTTGGCAGAGCGCGTCCGGTTGAGGAAGGGCACCTTCACGCGTGAGATCCCCGCTACACCCGCCGCTATTCCACCCGGCTTTGGCATCTCATGTCAATTTCCGCCGGCGCCGGCCCCATCCGGAGCGGTCTCAGCCTGCCAGCCGTCGGGCGCGAATTTCGGCGTCTCCTTGGCGGAATTCTTGGCGGCGTTGGCGTCCTTTATCTGCTGCGGGAAGAAGATGGCGCTGGCGCGGCCTTTAGCCGCCGAGGCCTGGGAAGCTCCCGGGTCCTCCGTGAGCCACCCGCCGCCCCCTGGCTCGCTCACCGTCTTGGACGGGGCCGTGTCGATGGTGCTCTCTCCGCTGCGCATGTCGATGACGAGTCGCGTGCCGTGCACGACGTTCTGGCCTTGCGTGAGGACGACGTCGCCGCCAACGGTCACCGTCTCGCTCTGGGCGTCGAAGTCGGCCCAATCGCCCTCGGCTTTCTGACCGTCCTTGGAGGTCACGACCACGTTCTTCTTGGCCTCGATGCGCGTGAGCTCGGCCGATCCCTGCTTGGTGCCGGGAGCCGACGGCTGTGCCGTATCGGCGAGGCTTGCGTCGCCCCGGTAGAAAGCGTGCAGCTCGGCGCTCGTGATGGCGAAACCGCCTTGAATGGCACGCACGTCGCCGCGGAAGATCGCGACTTTGGCGCTGTCCCTCACGTCGAGCTGATCGGCCTCGACATCGACCGGCGCATTGGGATCGGTCGCGAACGAGGCGAGGCCGGAGTCGGAAGCGCCGGCTGCAGCTTCCTTGCGGGATTGGCGCGCTTTCGTCTTGGCGCTTGCCTCCGGCTTCTCCTCGCCGCGAACGAGATGGGCGGTCACGCGGCCCGGTCCTTTCCCGCCGCCGGGAGGAGAGGTGAGCTGCGAATGGCCAGCCTTGCGGTCGACGTGGAGCCGCCGTCCGCGCAGCTCGTTCTTGCCCTGGAGGACGACGACCGTCTCGCCCGTGAGCAGGGCCGTATCGGCGCGCTGATCGAGGTCGGCCCGGTCGCACGTCACGCGGCGGTCATCGCCCGAAGTCATGACGACGTTTCCGTTGAGGATTGCCGTCTCGTTCACGGCATCGAAGTCCGCGGTGTCGCTCGTCACCAGCTCGGCGTCGCCCCGCGTCATGACGACCGGAGTCTTGGCGACGATCCGGCGCAATTTACCCGAGGCGAGGGCCGCGGCAGGCTTCTTGGCGGCGCCGCTCGCCGGGTCGCCCTCGTAGGTGACCTCGAGCTCGGGCGTGGATAGCGTCGAGCTGCCCTGCTTGGCGATGACGTTGCCGGTGAAAAGGGAGATCCTGGTGTTGTCGTCCACGTCGAGGCGCGCCGCCGTGATATCGACGGGCTCGCCGGAAGGCGCCAGAAAGGGCGTGCCCGCGCGCGCGGCTGCGCCGGCGGTTGCGGGCTCCGCCGCCTTCCCGGCCTCGGGCGTGAGCCGCATCTCGACCTGGTCGACGAACGTGACCTGGCGCTCCTTCTGCTTCAACGTCAGCCTTCGGGAGCGCACCGATCCCGAAGGAAACTCGACCACCACGGGCTGATTGGAGACAAGGATGCTCGTCTTCGCGAAGAGCGTCGCGCGCGTGAGCATCGCCTTGAGGCCGCTCTCGGAGTTCACCTCGATGCGCTCCATCAGCTCGAGCACGCTCTTCTTGCGATCGAAAATGCCGCGCTCCGCGGCGACGTCGGTCCTTGCCTTGTCGACCGAAAAAATCGTGCCCGAAATGGCGTTGAGATTGATCTTGTTCGGAGTGGCGAGGTCCTGTTGGGCGGTCTTGGCGGTAAAGGCATAAGACGTCCCGTCGTCGCCGTAGCCCTCGTAGCGAGGGTTGTCCATGGTGAGGTCTTTGGGCAGGATCTGGTTGAGCGAGATCGCGGGGAGGCCGGTGCCGAACCCGGTCTGCATGAAGACGGCGAGCGCGTACCCGCCGATGACCAGGATGCCGGCGCACGGCAGCGCCCATCTCAGAATTCTGACGGCCGAGCTGCGCCGGCGCGCACTGCGAAACTCGCGGCTGCGGCCGTGCGCGGGGTCGAACCCCGGCCCGGCTGAGCGCTGCTCAGACTGTCGCCGATCGAGGTCGGTTGCGATGGTCCTGATCCCCTGCGAGCGCCAAGGATTTGGCGCCCTTCATGAAAACGGCTCCGACAATCGCCGCGAATTTGGGTGATATTGGGACTGAACGCAACAGGAACAGGTCACGGTGCAGTCCGGCGCGCCCCCGAACCTGTGGATCAGTGAGAAAAGATATCGTCCTCGGCGAAACCGGCGAGATCGAGGCGCACGCGGATCGGCAGGAAGCCGAACGCGGCTTCGGCGAAGTCGCGGCGTCCTTCGCGGTCGAGCATGAGGTCGAGCTTCTCCTTGATGGCGTGAAGGTGGAGGACGTCGGCGGCCGCATAGGCGAGCTGCTGCTGGGTGAGCTCGGGCGCGCCCCAGTCGGAGCTTTGCTGCTGCTTGGAGAGCTCGATCCCGAGCAGCTCCGAGGCGAGATCCTTCAAGCCGTGGCGGTCGGTGTAGGTCCTGACCAGCTTGGAGACGATCTTCGTGCAATAGACGGGGCCGGCCATCACGCCGAGAAA
This sequence comes from uncultured Alphaproteobacteria bacterium, assembly GCA_963840415.1. Classification (GTDB taxonomy): domain Bacteria; phylum Pseudomonadota; class Alphaproteobacteria; order Rhizobiales; family Hyphomicrobiaceae; genus Hyphomicrobium_C. The sequence goes on from CAWIYX010000018.1 coordinate 337,149, forward strand.
GCGCTCGATCGTGGCCATATCGAAGCGCGCGTAGTGGAAGATCTTGAGGACGGTGGGGTCGGCGAGCAGGGCCTTGAGGCGGGGCGCGTTGAAGTTCTCCGGGTCGAGCTGGACGAGGTGGGCGGTCCCGTCGCCGGGCGAGAGTTGGACTAAGCAGAGCCGATCGCGGTTTGGGTTTAGTCCCAGCGTCTCGGTGTCGACGGCGACGCTCTCGCCGAAGTCGAGGCCGGCCGGCAGGTCGTCCTTGTAGAGCTTGATCGACGGGCTTGCCATTGGCGCCTTTGGTCGTGGGGCGGGCTAGGGAGCTTGGTGCCCAGAAGAGGACTCGAACCTCCACGCCTCGCGGCGCTAGTACCTGAAACTAGTGCGTCTACCAATTCCGCCATCTGGGCACGTCGCGCATGAGCTAACGAGCGGCGCCAGCATTGTCAATTGCGCGAGCGGCGACTACACAGGGGCGAGCGGAGCTGTTCTAGCCCGGGTGAGCGAGGGCAAGCGGGAGGCGGCGGCATGATCTCGCGCGTTCGCGGCGGGACGCTGGTCACTATATTCGGTGGGTCGGGCTTCGTCGGGCGCTATGCGGTGCGCGCCCTTGCGAAGCGCGGCTGGCGCGTGCGCGCTGCCTCGCGCCGTCCCGACCTCGCCGGTTTTCTGCAGCCCATGGGCGATGTCGGCCAGATCATGCCCGTGCAGGCGAACCTCCGCTATCCGGAGTCGGTCGCGCGCGCGGTGGCCGGCGCCGATGCCGTGGTCAACTGCGTCGGAATACTCGCCGGGAGCGGGCGGCAGACCTTCAAGGCCGTGCATTGGACGGGGGCGCGCACGCTTGCCAAGGCGGCTCGCGAAGCCGGCGTCAAGCGCTTCGTGCACGTCTCCGCCATCGGCGCGAGCCCCAAGGCCAAGGCGCGCTATGCCCGCACCAAGGGACTCGGCGAGGAGGCGGTGCTCGAGGAGTTTCCCGACGCGATCATCCTGCGCCCCTCGATCGTGTTCGGGCCGGAGGACGATTTCTTCAACCGCTTCGCCGCCATGGCCCGCATCTCGCCGGTGCTGCCGCTGATCGGCGGCGGGGGGACGAAATTCCAGCCGGTCTACGTCGGCGATCTCGCGGAGGCGATTGCCGCGGCCGTGGACGGCGCCGGCACGCCCGGCACGACCTACGAGATCGGCGGGCCGGACGTGCTGTCGTTCCGAGATCTCCTCGATCGCACGCAAGAGTACGCCGGACGCAACCGCTCCTATGTCCCGCTGCCGTTCTGGGTTGCCAAGCTGCAGGCGCTGCTCACCTGGCCGCTGCCCACGAGCCTGCGCCCGATCACCGTCGATCAGGTGCGCCTCTTGAAGCACGACAACGTGGTGAGCCGGGCGGCGGAGACCGAGGGGCGCACACTTGCCGCGTTCGGAGTCGAGCGGCCGCAGTCCATCGGCGCGATCGTTCCCGCCTACCTCGAGCGGTTCAAGCCCAAGGGGCAGTTCACCCACTACCGCGGCTGAGACACTATCAACGCCCTCCTAACGCCTTGCGCGTACGCTGCGGGCGCGAGGGGTTGAGCAAGCGAGGCATGGCGGAGGACGTATACGATCTCGCGATCGTCGGCGGCGGCATCAACGGCTGCGGCATTGCCGCCGACGCCGCCGGGCGCGGGCTCAAGGTACTGCTCGCGGAGATGGGCGATCTCGCGAGCGGGACCTCCTCGGCGAGCTCCAAGCTCATTCACGGCGGCCTGCGCTATCTCGAGCACTACGAGTTCCGCCTCGTGCGCGAGGCCCTCGAGGAGCGCGAGGTGCTTCTCGCCAAGGCGCCCCATATCATACGGCCGCTGCGCTTCGTTCTCCCCCACGTGCCGGGCATGCGCCCCAAGGCGCTCATCCACGCCGGTCTCGTCCTCTACGATCGCCTGGCGAAGCGTCGGCGCATCCCGCCCTCCTCCGTCGTCGATCTCGCTCGCGATCCCGCCGGCCGCCCGCTCAAGAGGGAGCTCTCCCAGGGCTTCGCGTACTGGGACTGCTGGGTGGACGATGCGCGCCTCGTCGTCCTCAATGCGATTGCGGCCGCCGAGAAAGGTGCCGAGATCCTGACGCGAACGCGTGTCACGGCGGCGCGCGCTGGTGACCGCACCTGGCATCTCACGCTCTCGGGCAGCGGCAGCGCGCGGGAAGTCGAGGCGCGCGTGCTCGTCAACGCGGCAGGCCCGTGGGCCGATCGCGTCGCGGACCTTGCCGCCCGCGGCGTGCGCGCCGGCACGCCCGGGCTCACCCTGGTCAAGGGCAGCCATATCGTCGTCCCGCGCATCGCCGGGGCCGAGGATGCCTATCTTCTTCAGAGTGGCGACGGGCGCATCGTCTTCGCGCTCCCCTTCGAGGAGCGCTTCACCCTGATCGGCACCACCGACGTCGCCCTTACCGGCGACCCCGGCGCGGTCGCCATCGACGCCGAGGAGGAGGGCTACCTGCTCGATCTCGCCGGCCGGTTCTTTTCTCGGGCGTTGACGCGCGAGGACGTGGTCTGGTCGTTCGCGGGCGTGCGCCCGCTCGCCGACGACGGAGAAGGCCGTCCGTCGGCGATCTCGCGCGACTATCGCCTCGAGGTCGTGGCGCCGGAGGGAGCGCCTCCCCTGCTCAACGTCATTGGCGGCAAGATCACGACCTATCGCCGCCTGGCAGAGGCCGCCCTTCTCAAGCTCGCGCCCTATCTTCCGTCAATCGCGCGCCCCTGGACGGCAACGGCCCCGCTGCCGGGAGGAGACTTCGCCGGCACGGCGGGCGGCGGTCTCGAGGCCTACCTCCTCGATCTTTCGCGGCAGCGGCCAGCGATCCCGCAAAGGGATCTCGCTCGGCTTGCGCGTCTCTACGGCACGCGCGCCGACCGCGTGCTCGGCGACGCGAGGTCGCCGGTCGATCTCGGTGCGGAAATCGGCGGCTCCTTGACCGAGCGCGAGGTCGCCTACCTCAAGGCTCACGAATGGGCCCGCGAGCCGGACGACGTGCTCTGGCGGCGGACCAAGGCCGGGCTTCACATGAGCCCCGAGGCGCGGGCTCGGGCTTGCGAGCGGCTTGCCGGGCTCCTCTGAGCCCCTTTCGGTCATCTGTCGCACTACTCGGCCGCCCGGCGCGAAGCACGTAGTGAGGCGGGTTCACCCTCGCGTTGCCGCGCTCGAAGACTTGGACACGACTTTGCCCCTCTGCTTCTGGAGCGTCCCAGGAGCCGAGAACACTTGCCGAATGGGCCTGCCGAAGCGGCTCATCTCGGAGAAGTTTGCGCCGCACCACGACGGTTACTTGCGTATTAACCATATTTTGAACCACGAGACGGCACCTGTGGCGCCCCCGTGTAGGCCTGCGCCCCGTGACCGGCGGGGTGGTAAATGCGCGGCCGTACGGCATTGATCGCTAGAGCATTTGTCGCTGCGACCGCCAGGGGACGGAGTAGCAGTCATGCGTGAGGTCATGACGGGAGCCGGGCAAGGCCGGTCTCGCCGAAGGCATTTTGTGTCTCGATGGCGCCAGCCATCGCTGTGCGTTGCGGCATTGGTCGCGGCGGGCAGCACCCTTCTCCCACAAGCGGCAACGGCGCGGTCGACGGGATGGCTCAGCAAGTCCGAGCTCTCCCACTCCGCCGCGCAGCCTTGGGTGGGCTATGGCGAAAGCGGGTATGTGGGTCGCCCGGCCAAGAGCAAGCGGCACGCCAAGGCGAGGTCGAAGCGCAAGTCGAAATCTAAGGGCTTCACCGGAGCCGTGCGCTCGAGCGGCTACGCGACCGAGCCTTCGAAGGCCGAGAAGCCTCAGCGCTTTGCCGCCCTCGAGAGCGGCCTCTCCGTGCCGATGCCCCCCGAAACAAGTCTTACCGGCGGGGGCGTCCGCTGGGTTGCATCCCTCAACTGCCTCAATGCGGCGCTCGCCTATCTCGTCGAGCAGGTGGGAACGATGGCTTCAGTCACCGTGAACTCGACCTGCCGCAGCAGGAGACACAATGCGCGCGTCGGCGGCGCTCGGAGATCGCATCATCTCACGGGCAATGCCGTCGACTTCCGCGCCCACGGCAACGTGAGGGCGATCTCCGGCTTTCTGCGGAATAGCGGGTCGGTCGGCGGCTTCAAGCACTACGGCGGCGGCCTGTTCCACATCGATCTCGGACCGAAACGCACGTGGTGAGGCGGGCCAAGCCGCGCCCGTGACCCACAGGCGATCATGCTGGAGTTCGTGCTCGTCAGTCGCGTCCGAGCGGACCCGGCAGCGAGATCGGGATCGGCCGTGGGGTAGAGCTTTGGCCTTCGGCCTTGTCGGCCGGGCTCGCAGGACGAATGCTCGGCGCCTCCCAACGGCCAATGATGCGGAAGCTCGAAGGTGGCGCGGGCTCCGCGGCCGAACCTGCGCCGTCTGCGGCGGGGGCTCCCGCAGCGCGGACTATGAGGTCGAGCGTCCGCTCGGCCACATTGACGTTGCCGCTGCCGGTAATGACCTTGTCGCCGGCCGCTCCGCGCAGCGTCTCTGTCGTCAGCACGCCGTCGGAGGCCAAGAACCGCGCGCTGAGCGTGTCGAGCCTCGTCGCCTGGGTCGCCGCGTCTCCCCACCCTCCCGCGAGCGGGCTTGCCTGCGCCGCCTGAGCCAGGGCCTCGATGCCCACTCCAAGCCGTGCGCCTTGGGGCATCTGAAGCTCGATGCGCCCGTCTAGCGAGGAAAGCACGGCGTCCTCGGTATCTCCCCTCCCGGCCACCTCGACATCGAGCGTTCCCGTTCCTTCGAGGAGGGCCTGACCGAGGTGAGTTTCGGTCGCCCGCGCCATGTCGAGATCGGCAAACTTGCCGCGCAGCGCGTAACGCGGCTTTTCGCGGCTCATGTCCACCGTAACCTGCGCCTCGCCACTCCCGCCGAGCTCGAACTCGACCTCGGCAAGGTCGGCGAAGAGCTTGCCGTGGCTGATCGAGACCGTCGCGGCGCAGCGTCCGAGGGCCGGGCCGCCGAGCGAGACGCTTACCGCGGAGATGCGAAGGTCGGCGTCAATCTCGCGAATGAGGGAGGGAGAGGCTCCGCCCGGAAAGCGCACCAGCGACGCTATCAGCGACGGAAGGCCCTCCATGTTGGCGAGCCGTCCGCGCTCTGCTTCACGCTCGGGGAAATAGGGGCCGATGTTGAGGCTGTCGAAGGCGAGCGTTCCCTCGAGTAGCGGACGCTCGGGCCGGAACTTCAGCGAGAGTCCGCCGGTGGAAGCGTTGCCGTCCAGGGTAAACCGGGCATCCTCGAACGACAGCGTGTCGTCGCTCCAGGTCAGCAACCCCTTGGCCGTGAACTCGCCGAGGCCGGGGCCGTGCGGCCAATTGGCGCCAAGCCAGCGTGCTGCTCCTCTCACGTCGGCAAGTCTGAGTTCGGCGTTGTTTGCCAAGAGCTGCGACCGGTCGACCGCCGCATAGCGGCCGTCGAATTTGAGCTCGACCAGAGGACCCTTGACGCTCGCTCGAACCGGCACGGTCCCGTCCTTCTTGTAGTGCGGGAGCGCGGCCGCAACTGCGAAGGTGTGCTCCTCTCCACGCAGCCGGAACGAGCCATTCGCTTGAGCGGAGGTCTTGCGCGCGTTGTTCACCTCGGCGTTGACGTCGGTCAGCGTCTCCTCGCCGCCGCCCGGCGCGTCGAAGGTGATGGCCGCATCTTTGATCGTGAGCGTATTGAACTTGAGGTCCGCGACGGCTGCCGCCAACGGCGCGAGAGCGTCGGCGCCGGGCAAAGTACCGACGCTGTCCGCTGCGTCGAGGCGCTGGCGCACGCGCAGCTTCGCCCCGTCGAGCACGAGATCGGCCCCGCCGCGCGAAAGTACGGTGAATAGGGCCTCTCCACTTCGTGCCTTGCCGGCCTGAGACGAGACGAGCGATAGGGTCCCCGCCTCGAGGACGAGCCCGGGCGTCGTGGATAGGGGCAGCGGCTCGGTGATCGTGAAGCTATTGCGCGATTCAGCGCGCACGTCGCTCCCCTGCAAGGCAGGAGCGCCGGTGCGTCCGCTGAAAAGCATGGGGACTGCGAGCAGGGGGACGATGATCGCGAACGCGGCAATAGCCACGAGGGACGGACTGCGCCTCTCCCCTTCGGCGGTCATGTACCCTGATGCCTCGAGCTATTGCGACCAAAGCTAGGGGCTTGCTCTCCTGAGCGCGCCCCAAATTGGTTTGTTTGTTGCCCCGGCATCTTTCTTAGTAAACGGCGCCTCCCCGCGCAACAACGAATCGACGCTCAAAGGTGCAGAGGCATCGAAAATTATCGATCCGAATCAAGGGTATATGACCTTGCTCCCAAAAGCGAGGTTTGCGTCGTCGCGCGGTCATACTCGCGTCAGCCTGGGGCAAGCTCGGCGCCGGCTTCCTTTATCGCCTGTCCGTGTCAGCTTTGCGAGCGTCCGATGTCATTCTTGCGTGCCTCCGCAACTCGGCAGCTGCGTGCCTCCAGCACGTCATCCTTGCGTGCCTCCGGCATCTCATCCTTGCGTGCCTCCGGCATCTCATCCTTGCGTGCCTCCGGCATCTCACACTTGCGTGCCTCCGGCATCTCACACTTGCGTGCCTCCGGCACGACCCGCGGCAACGGCTCTGTGCAGGAGGAGAACCGGGACCAGCCCGACGACCACGATCGTGAGTGCGCCGAGCGCTCCGTTCTCGACCTGCTCGAGCGCGGCGAATTCGTAGACGTGCGTTGCCAGCGTCTCGAAATTGAAGGGCCGCAAGAGGAGCGTGGCGGGCAGCTCCTTCATCGAGTCGACGAAGACGAGGAGCGCCGCCGCGCCGAGCGCGGGGAGCAATATCGGCAAGTGGACACGCCACAGTGTCGAGAGCGCCGTCTCGCCGAGCGCGCGAGAGGCGGCGTCGAGGTTGGGCGAAACTCGGTCGAGCCCCGCGTCGATGCCGCCGAGGGCGACCGCGAGGAAGCGCGCGACATAGGCGAACGTGAGCGCGAACAGCGAGCCGGACAAGACGAGGCCCGTCGAGACGCCGAACAAGTCCATGGCAAGCGCATCGATGCCGTTGTCGAATGCCGCGAGCGGAATGAGGATGCCGAGGGCGAGTACGGTCCCCGGGATTGCGTAGCCGAGCCCGGCGAGGCGCACGGCCGGGCGTATGAAGCCGTTCCCGGCCACGCGTCGCGCGTAGCCGAGAACGAGCGCGGCCAACGTTGCCACCGCAGCAGAGACGAGCGAGAGCATGAGGCTATTGGCGACCGCGGACGCAAAGCCGCCGGCGAGCGCCGACGAGAAGTGACTGGCGGCGGCGCCGGCAAGTACGACAAAGGGCACGGCAAAGCCGGCGAGAAAAGGCAGTGCACACGCGCCGGCCGCCGCGTAGCCGCGCCAGCCCTCGATGTCCTGGAAGGGAATCGCGCGATAGCGTCCGGTCGTATGGTGAACTTTCCCGCCGCCGCGGGCGAAGCGCTCAACCGCAAAGAGCAGGGCGATGACGAGCAGCATGACGGTCGCGAGCTGCGCGGCGCCGCCGAGGCTCGAGCGCTGGAGCCAAGTCGCGTAGATGCTGGCGGTGAGCGTCTCGACGCCGAGGTACTGGACGGCGCCGAGGTCGGCGAGCGTCTCCATGACGACGAGCGCGGCACCGGCTGCTAGTGCCGGGCGCGCCAGCGGCAGCGCGACCGAGAAGAGCGCGCCCAAGGGCGTGCGCCCGAGCGTGCGCGCGACCTCGAGCGCGCAAACCGATTGCTGCACGAAGCTCGCCCGGGCCGTGAGGTAGACATAGGGGTAGAGGACCGACGAGAAGATGAGGACGGCGCCGCCGAGCGAGCGGACGTCGGGAAACCAATAGTCGCGCGCGCTGGTCCAGCCGAAGGCCGCCCTCAGGAGCGACTGGACGGGGCCCGCATAGTCGAACACCTCGGCATGGCAGTAGGCGACGATATAGGTCGGCATGGCGAGCGGCAGGACCAACAGCCGATCGACGAGTTCGCGCCCCGGGAAGCGGTACATCGTGACGAGCCAGGCTGCCGCCGTGCCGACGGCGAGCGCGAGCGTCCCCGTTCCAAGCGCGAGCAGCGCCGTGTTCAACATCGCCGGCGGCAGCACGGTCGCGGCCAGATGCGGCCAGACGTTCTCGCTGGAGGAGAGGGCCAGGCCGATCACCGAGACGATGGGGAGCGTCACGAGCGCAACGATGCCGGCGACGGCGGCGGTCCAGGCCGGAGACGTGCGCCGGCGCCCGCGCCACTCGGCGACCGCCTGAGGCAGGTCGGGAAGACGGCGCAGGATCTCTCCGAGCCCGGTGCGAAGCGGCGAGTTGGACGCGGTGCCGGTCATCGCGGTGGACCTTCAGGGGCCTCCGCGGAAGTCATGCGTGCGCTCGGTTCAGGAGCTCGGGCCAGCATCGAAGCGGACCTTGTCCACGAGCTCGGACGCCTTCTTGCGTAGCCCGGCGATGGTCTCGAGCGGCAACGGGTCGGCCTTGAGCTCGCCCCAGCTCTTGACGAGATCGGATGGCTCGACGCCGGCGACGACCGGATACTCGCCGATCTTGCTCGCATAGAGCTGCTGAGCCTCGGGGGTGGCGAGAAACTCTATGAGCTTCACCCCGCTCGCCTTGTTCGGCGCGTTCGCAGCGAGAGCGGCACCCGAGATGTTGACGTGAGTGCCCCGATCGCCGGCATTGGGGAAAATTATTCGCACCGCTTCCGCCCACTCCTTCTGCTCGGGGTTCGAGAGCATCGCCGCCATGTAATAGGTGTTGCCGATGGCGAGGTCGCAGAGCCCGGCCTTGACGTCGCGCACGGCTTCGCGATCGCCGCCCGCGGGCTTCCTCGCGAGGTTGTCTCTCAACCCCGTGAGCCAGGCCTCGGCCTTCTCCTCGCCGTCGTGGGCGATCATCGAGGCGACGAGGGCGACATTGTAGGTGTGCTGTCCGGAGCGAATGCAGATGCGCCCTTTCCACTTGGGATCGGCAAGCTCCTCGTAGGTGATGGCATCCTGAGCTACGCGCTCTTTGGAGGCATAGACGACACGCGCGCGGCGCGTCAGACCGAACCAGTGATCTTGCGGGTCGCGCAGCTCGGCCGGGATCGCGCCCTCGAGCGCTTTCGATCGCAGCGGCTGCGTGACCCCGGCAGTCTTCGCCTGCACCAGGAGTCCGGATTCGTTGGTGAGGATCACGTCGGCAGGACTGTTCTTGCCCTCCGCCGTCATACGCTCGATGAGCCCTTCCTTCGAATAGATCAGGTTCGTTTTCACGCCCGTCCTTTCCGTGAAGCTCTTGAGGAGGGGCTCCACGAGATAAGGCTCGCGATAGGAGTAGATGTTGACGACCTCCTCCGCCGTTGCCGGCAAAGGAAGGAATGAGGAGGTGAGGAGAAGGCAGAGGGCAGAGAAATGGGCCCGCAGGTGTGCGCGGGTAACGGTAGCCATAGTGACCTCCAATAATCGGGGTTCAAGGTCCCGGTATCGGTGCGAGGCCGGCGTGCGGTTGCACACGGGCATCGATCCAATCTGCGCGATCGATTACGCCGGCGCACTAGACCAGTGCGTGGCCTGAGCGTCAAGAAACGTGCGACGATTGGAGCAACATTAGAAGCGGTCTAAAGCGCGCTCGATCGCTACTTGGCGATGACGGCCTGCTTTGGGAACGTGACGCGCGCGACCGTGCCCTTTCCCGGCGTGCTTTCGATCGAGAGCCGCGCTCCGTTGGCCTCGACCAGCGCGCGCACGAGAGGCAGCCCCAGTCCCAGCCCTCCCTTTGGCCGCCTCGCGGGCGCGACGGCCGCCGTCGCCTCGAGCGCGAGCGCAATCTCTTGCTTCGACATGCCGGGGCCGCTGTCGCGCACGACGACGACGAGCGATCCGTCGCGCGGGCGACGTGTCGCGAGCTCGACGCGCCCGCCCGACCCGGTGAACTTGATGGCATTGGTGACGAGGTTGAGGATGATTTGGCGCATGCTCGTCTCGTCGGCGGCAATCGCCCCCTCGCGCGCTTCGAGCCTGACCCTGAGACGCACGCCCGCCTCTTTGGCCAGCGCTCTCAGAGACGATCCCAGTCCCTTTACGAGGCCGTTGACGTCGATCTCGCCGGGCGGGACGGCTCCCGGGGCCTCTGGCTGCGAGGTCCCGCCGAGCACGCGATCGATGACGGAAAGGGCGTGCCGGGCGCTCGCCGCGATGTCGGCCGCGTAGCCCTGGTAGCGCGTGTTCTCGAGCGCTCCCAATCTCTCGTCGCGCATCACTTCCGCTGCCGCGGCGATGGCTGCGACCGAAGTCCTGAGCTCGTGGGCGAGCTTCGCGAGACGATGTGGATCGTCGCGGCCGGATGACGGGGAGGGAGCCGGCTTCCAAGTGTCCACGTCGGGCTCGTCCGGCAGCACCTCGCTGCTCGTCTCCGAGATGTCCTCTACTACTGGTGCAGCCTCCTTGCGGCCGGCGCGAATGCGCCGCGCGATCTCCTTGAGCGTTGCGGCGTCGTCGGTCGGCGGCTTGGCCGATTGAGCTTGGACCTCGCCAGTGCCATCGCCGCTCGTCTCGGCTGTGACGAGAAGAAGCGAGAGCGGCGAGCCGTCCACGAGCGCCACCGTGCAGGAGAGGCGAAGCACGCCGGCAGGTCGCCAGAACACGAGCTTCTGGCCGATCGCTGCCGAGGCTCGCAGCTGGTCCGGCTTGGAAAGCAGAGCCCGCAGACGCGCGACGGCCGGCATGGCGGCGTCAAGCGTTGCGTTGGCGCCGTCGCGCGTCAATGCGAGGAGCTCGAGGCCTCGGCCGTTGGCAGCGACGATGCGTGCCTCCTCGGGCTCGATGAGCCAGGCGGGCGCGCGTGCAGACTCGAGCGCGGCCGCTGCGCTGGGTGAAAGTCGGATATCGCAAAGCAGCATGGCGTTGCCGGTCATCGCGATAAACTCGATGCTCTCTCGACTGTTAGCTCGAATGGCTCTGCGCGTCCATGAACGGGCGGAGGCTGCCTCCCGCCGCCGCCGGAACCGCGATCAAACCGAGACTGTTCCTCGCCGAGCATTAGCTGTAGTCTCGCGCTTCCTGCTGAGCCCCTTGAAGGCCCGGCAACAAAGAGCGCTGGAAGAGGGGAACGGCCATGTACGACAAGCCGCAATTGGAGATTCCCGAGGCGGTCCGGGAGCTCGCGGAGCGAAACGTCGAGCAGGCGCGCGCTGCCTATTCCCAGTTCATGGATATGGCGCGCAAGGCCCAGGACATGGTCAGCAAGCAGCAAGGCGCGATCACGGCGGGGGCGCTCGACATCCAATCGAAGGCGCTGCGCTACGCGGAGGAGAACATCGACACGAGCTTCAAGTTCGCCGCCGATCTCGCGCGCGCCCGCGATCTCAAGGACTATCTCGAGATCCAGACCCGCTATGCGCAACGGCAGATGCAGGACTACGCCAAGCAGGCGCAGGAGCTCGGCCGCATGATGGCGGACGCAGCACAGAAGGTGAAGCCGTAAGACGGGCCGCGCCGCCCTTTCCGCGCCTCTCCTAGGCCGCCTGGCCCCGAGGGCCCGGACTTGGCGGGGAGCGCCGTTGCGATTATTTACTTTGATTTGGAGCCCGCGACTGTGTTTTAGGTCGGCGCAGCCTTCGCGCGCCCCGCGATGCCGCCTTAGCTCAGCTGGTTAGAGCGCTAGATTGTGGATCTAGAGGTCCCCCGTTCGATCCGGGGAGGCGGTACCATCCTCGAGAGCGTAAACCCCCCGCTCCTGCCTGTTGATCTTCACTCTTGGATCCGCTGTCGCCTTTTCCTCGGGGTCGTCGGTCGGCATCGGGTCCACCGGCCGCGCAGCGATTCAAGATCACCTCGACGTTCCGGTTCCCGGCCGCGAGGATCTTGCTCAGTGCCGCCCGCGCCGCGCCGCGCGAGGTTGACCGGCTATCGATGACGAGGATTGCAAGGTCGGTTTCCGCGAGCAGGGATTGCGCGTCAGGGAATTCCAGAATTCCAGGCGTGTCGACGATGATCATCGCGTAACGCTTTCGTGCATCGGCCAACAGCGCCGCCAAGCGCGGCGAGCCGAAGGTCGCGACAATCTGGCTCTGACGGCTCTTCGGCGCCGAGCAGAAGTCAAAGCCGGCGCCGATTGGAACGGCCACTTGATCGAGGCCGTAGCCGTCCTTGACCGCATCGGCCAACGAGAAGGACTCCTCGCTGAGAAGCTCCTCGGTCAGACCTGGATCACGCATGTTGGCGTCGATCAGCAGCGTGCGCTCGCCCGAGGCGGCGGCAACGGCGGCAAGATTGACGGCCGTCATTGATTTTCCCTCGCCTTCGGCGGCCGAAAGCACCGTGACGACGCGAGACCGGAACGGTGCTGTGGCTCGGTCCGCCGCCTGCTTCAACGCCAGCATGGCGTCGAGGTAGTCGAGGCGTCTTACCGCTGGATCGCCTGGGGCTGTTCCGAGGTCCGCCTCCGAGAGCGTCTTCAAGTAGAGACGCGCCAGGCGCTTGCTCAAGGCGACAAGACTTTCGACGAGCTTCCGTATTCGTTGAACCGGCGCCCTTGGGCGCTCCTGCTCGTGTTCGACTCCGTTCGCCGCGAAGTCGTCGGCAGGCGCCCCGATCTGGAAGCCGCCGCCGTTCTCGCTAGCCTTATCGGCAGCATAGTTGGGCGCCGAGAAGTCGACCGCGGGGACTAGCGTGGCCGACCGTATTCCGAGCACGCGCTTGATATCATCGAGCGTCTTGATGTCGTCGCGCAGCGCTTCGCCGAGCAGCGCTGCGCCGAGCCCGAGCGCCAGTCCGAGCGCCCCGGCAAGCGAGAGCAGCATGAGCTTGCGCGGCCCGGTGGGTGCCGGCGGCGGCTCGGCGGCCGAGATGACGCGCACCTGCTCGATTGCGCTCGCGTTGTCGTCGAGGCTCGCGTCCTTCAGTTTGGCCTGCGCCGCCGCAACGAGGTCAAGCGCAGCTTTCTCCTGGCGCTCGAGCTCCGCGAGCCGGCTCGACACCTTGTCGTCCTGCTCATCGAGCAGGCGGCTGATCTCGTCCTCTATCTCACGCGAGAGGCGGTCCATATCCGCAAGCACGGCTTGGATCTCGTGCGGCCTGTCCGGGCTCGAGTTGGAGAGCTCGAGCTCCTTGCGCTTCAACTCGACAAACCTTCGGCGCAGGTCGGACAATTGAGCGGAATGAAGATCTCTACCGAATGCGTAGAGCGGCTGGTCGACGTAGGACTCGCCTTGCTGCAGCCGGGCCTCGGCGGCAAACAGCGAGGCGAGAACGGCGCTCGTGCGCGTCAAAGGATCGTTGGCCGGCTTCTCTTGCTCGGCGGTTGCGGCGGGGACGTCAGCGCCTGCAATGTTGTGATCCGCCTTGAACCGGCGCAGCTCCCGCTGGGCCTTGGTTGCGGCCTCGTGGGCTTCGGCGGCGCGCGCCTCGACCTCGCGCACCGCTGCCGAGCTGACCGCGGCCGCCGTCTTCTGCGACATCTCGAGATAGGCATTCGCCATTGCGTTCGCGCGGCGCGCGGCAACAGCGGGATCAGCATCAATGTATTTCAACTCGATGAGGTAGCTTGGATCGCGCCTGGCCACGGTGAGGTTCTCGAGGAACGCGTCGATCTTCGCCTTCATCCTAGGAGTGAGCGGCGTTGTCTCCTGCCGAGGCAAGTCCGCTGCCCGCGGAGAGCTGGTTGCGTCGTCGTCGCGGGCCTCCTGCTCGAGCACGCGCTCGATGAGCAGTGGCGATCTCATGAGCTCGATCTGGCTTTGAATGAAAGACGTGTCGCGCGCTGCGTCAGGAGCGCCCGATGCGCGTGCCGCGTGGGGATCGACGATCAGAAGCGATTGAGCTTGATAAAGGGTCGGCATCATCAGCAGATAGATGGCGGTCAGCGTCACCACTGCGAGCGCAATCGCGCGAATTGTCGACCGCCGGCGCCAGAGCACTCCGAGCAGGTAACGGGGAATTGTATCCGCCTCGGGAAGCTCGCGGCGATCCACCGGCGTCTTGTCGAGGACCGGGAAGATCGGCGTCCCTGTAGCCGCGTGCTGGGAGGTGATCAGTCCTTTGTCGCCGCTGTCGGAAAGCGGATTAGGACCAAGGTGCAACGTCATTGCTGCAATTTGCCATTTTTCCGCGCCCCGTGCTTTCCCGGCAGAAGCCGATGATTAACGGAGCGCCGGCTCTTGCACCGGTCAGGGCCTTGCCCCCCGTCTAGATGGGCCGTCCAAGTTTGGAACACGGAGGTCCGGTTAAACATGAACCGCACGCGTCAATGAAACGCCCCCTCTAGTGATGCATCCTTTGGTCGTGCGCGTCGGTGCCATCGCCATGCGGCCGATTGCCGAACCATTGGCACCGATCCTGCAGTCTCGGCGGGCTATGCGAGCATTCCTCATCCCTTGTGCCTCCATCCTCGTCGGCAGCCTCGCCCTCGAGCAGGCCGGCGCGGAGCCCCGGCTAGGGGCCGCGGGACTAGAGCCGCGTCTCGCGGCGGAAACCATCCCGGCGGAGCTCGCAAGACTCGAGCAGCCGGAGAGCGGCGTGCATCTCGCAGGTCGGCCGTTCACGCTATCCGGCGGCGACAGGTTGAGCATTCGAGTTCCTCGACCGGCTCGATCTCAGCGGGGAGTTTCGCGTGCGCGAGGACGGTGTCCTGTCCCTCCCTCTGCTCGGTCCCGTGCCGGTCGAGGGCAAGACCGTCGCTGAAGTCGAGAGGAGCCTGATCGACACCTATGAGCGGATCATTCGGGGCACGATTAACCTTTCGATCGACGTGGTCGAATGGAGGCCCGTGACCGTGATCGGCGCCGTCGACAAGCCCGGCAACTATCCAATCAAGAGTGAAATGATGGTCATGCAGGCGTTGGCGGCTGCAGGTGGCCTCTATCGCCCGGCTGCGGGAAACCCCTTGGTCCTCGAGGTCATGCGCGAGACGTCGCGCCGCAAGGATGCGGCGAACAAGCTCAAGCGCGCCCTTGCCCGCGAGGCGCGGATACAAGCCGAACTGGCAGACGCAACTCAAATCGACGCGCCAAAGCGCCTCGCCGAGCTAGCGACGGAGGAGGAGGCTAGAAATCTTCTCGCCGCCGAAGCCGCGTTCATGGAGGAGCGGCGCATCGCCCACGACAAGAAATCCCAGGCATTGGCCGAAGAGATGAAGCTGCTAGAAAAAGAGATCGCTGCACTCGCGGACCAGTCCAGCAAGATCGCGGATCAGATCGATCTTCTCGACCAGGAAGTCAGCCTGAAGACCGATCTCTCCACCCGCGGTCTGTCGCCGAGATCGCAGATGCTTGGTCATCAGCTCCAGCGCGCGAGCCTGCAAGCAACTGCCTCCGAGGTCGCCGGCCTGCGCTTGCGGGCCGAACAGTCGCTGCAGGCTGCCAAGCGCGATCAGGAGCTCTTGCAGCCGGAGCGGAGAGTATCGTTGCACGGAGAGCTGAGGCTCGCCGAAGACGAGGTTTCGGACCAGGATCTCGCGATGCGCGCCGCCGGCGCCTTGATCGCACGGCTGACCGTGCAGCGCGACGGCTCCGACGATTTCTCGGGCTCCGCCCCAAAAGTCGCCTACCAAATCACGCGGCGGATCGCGGGCAAGATGGAATCATTGGACGCGATAGAGACGACTAGGCTAGAGCCGGGCGACGTCGTGCGCGTGCTGATCGTCAAGTAGCCGTCCGTGGGTATCGGCGCCTCATAACTCATCGAGACGTTGCAGCACAGATCTTCACTCACCATGCAGACAACGATCATCGTCGATCCCGAACGGACCAGATCCTGGGTCCTCGACCTCGTTTCGCGCCTCGCCGGCGCCGGCCATCGCGTGCAGGTGCGCAGAGGGAAAGCGCTGCCGCTTCCCACCACGGTCGAGCGGCTTCTCAAGCTCGAGAGACGCGTCCATAATCTCCCCTGCGCCGCGAGCGAGCGCGTCGAGTTCGCGACGCTCGCGTCGCGTGCGGCGCCCGAGGACGGCACGGCCGACTACGTCATCGATCTCTGCGGCACCGCCGAGCTGCCTCGAGCCGCGCGAGCGCTGAGAGTCCGCTATGACGGGCAGGAGGACGAGGCCGCGCTCTTCTCGACCCTGCTGGCCCGGCGGATGCCGGTGGTCGAGGTCGTCGATGCGCAGACCGGCGAGATATTGGCGCGGGGCCTGCCGGCGGGTGACGAATCGCCTTCGATGCATGAGGCGGCGGACGCCGTCTATGCGCGCCTGATCACGCTCCTCATGGCGGCGATCGCCGGGAGGAGCGCGCCGCTCGCGCCGGTCATCCACGATCGAGCCCCCAGCACATCCGGACAGCTCCTCGTGAGCCGCCTCAATGCGCTCGCCGCCGCTTCGGCGCGGGCAATCTACCGGCTCCTCTGCTACTCGCCCCATTGGCGGATCGGCTGGCGCCACGTGGATTCGGGTGACGTCTGGGATACGCATCGGCTGGGGCCCGCCCGGTGGCAGACGTTTGCCGGTCCGGGCTCCCACTTCTATGCCGACCCGTTTCCCATCGTCTGGCAGGGCCGCACGTTTCTGTTCTTCGAGGATTTCGACCACGCGACCGGCAAGGGCGTGATCTCCATGGCCGAGTTCGGCGTTGAGGGGCCGCTCGGGCCGGCAAGAGTGGTCCTCGAGGAGCCTTGGCATCTCTCCTATCCCCATCTCATCGCCGAGGGCGGCGAGGTTTGGATGATTCCGGAGAGCTCGGGCGACCGTGCGGTGCACCTCTACAGGGCCGATCCCTTTCCCCACGTCTGGCGCCGGGAGGCGACGCTGCTCGCCGACGTCACCGGCAGCGACGCGACTGTGGTGCATCACGGCGGGCAATACTGGATGTTTCTCGCGACCCGGGAGGGCGGCGGATCGCATTCCGACACCCTTTCGCTCTTTCGCGCAAAAGCGCTCGAGGGGCCATGGACGCCTCTCGACTGCAATCCCGTGCTGATCGACAAGCGCCAAGCGCGCTCCGCGGGCAACCTTGTCGCGCGAAACGGAAAGCTCTGGCGTCCGGTGCAGGACTGCGCGAGCGGCTATGGCGCGGCGCTCGGACTGGCCGAGGTCGCGAGGCTCGACGAGGGTGGCTACGAGCAGGTTGTGCGCACGGTCCTGCGTCCCGGCGCCGAATGGCCGGGCCGCAAGCTGCACACGCTCAATCGGGCCGGCCGGCTCGAATGCATCGATGGGTCCGCCACGCGCTTGAGGGCCGATCTCGTGAAGCGCAAGCTTCAGCCGAGCGAGGTCATGTGCATCCCAGCCGCGGCGCGCTGACGCAAAAAGTCGCCGGACCCACGAGTCCGGCGCCCTTGCCTCAAAGCTTTGGTTGCCCTGGCTCGAGCTACTTCGGCGCCAGCACCATGACCATCTGTCGCCCTTCGAAACGCGGCTCCGCCTCGACCTTGGCGACGGGCTCGGTATCGGTCTTGACGCGCTTCAAGACGTCCATGCCCAGGTGCTGATGCGCCATCTCGCGGCCGCGGAAGCGCAGCGTGATCTTGACCTTGTCGCCCTCTTCGAAGAACCGCCGGATCGCCCGCATCTTCACATCGTAGTCGTGATCGTCGATGCCGGGGCGCATCTTGATCTCCTTGATCTCGACGATCTTCTGGTGCTTGCGGGCCTCGGCGGCCTTTTTCTGCTCTTGGTATTTGTATTTGCCGAAATCGAGGATCTTGCAGACCGGCGGGTCGGCGTCCGGCGAGATCTCGACGAGATCAAGTCCCGCTTGCTCGGCGCGGGCGAGCGCATCGACTTTGGCGACGACGCCGACATTTTGTCCGTTCTCGTCGATGAGACGGACCTCGCGGGCCCGGATTGCGTCGTTGATCTTGGGGCCGGAGGGCTCGCGCTCCTGCGAGCTGCGCATAGGCTTTCGGATGTTCACTCTCCTTTGGTAGCTTCAGACACTTGCATGGCAGCGAAAAACATCGGGCCCTTCCCGGTTTGTTCAGGAAGGGACGATCACTCCACCAGCGGACATTAGAATTCCGAAGAAAAAGTGCTTCGTCAAGGCGCTTAGGGGTACAGCCACGGTAAAATCAACCGGAGGTGGCCGGCCGGCGCCTTTCGGTCCTCGCCTCATAGCGATCGGCAAGGGCGGTGCCGAGCAGAGAGTCGTAGGCGGCAAGGGTCTCGCGCTGCATGGCTTCCAGGGTGAAGGTAGTGAGAACATGGGCGCGCGCCCGGCGCCCCATCTCCGCCCAAGCATCCGGGCTGAGGGAGAGCCCCTCGGCAATGGCCTCCGCGAGCCTCGGCGCATCCCCCGGCGGAACGAGCCAGCCCGTGGCTGCGTCCTCGGCGACGGCCGGGCGCGCGAGGATCGTCTCGGGCGGCGCGCCGTGGTCTGTCGCCACGACCGGGCACCCCATGGCCTCCGCTTCCGTCGCCGCCCGGCCGAACGCCTCGGGCTCTGTCGATGCGACGACGGCGAGATGCGCCAGAAGGAAGGCGGCGGGCATGTCGTCGACGTGGCCCACGAGGCGAACGCGCGCGTCGAGCCCGCGCGTGGAGATCATGTCCTGAAGCTCCGCCTCGTAGCCGCCGCGGCCCTGCGCACCGCCGGCGAGAACGAAGACGGCCCGGCCGAGCCGTCCCTCGCGCTCGAGGAGTGCTGCCGCTTCAATCACGACGCGCTGACCTTTCCAGCCCGTGAGACGCGCGGCATGGAGCACGACGAGATCGTCATGGGCGAGACCCCATCGCTTGCGCAGGGCCTCCAAGCGCCCTTCGGCAACGGCCTCGGGAGCGAATGCCCTCCCGTCGATGCCGCGATGGACGATGCGGATCCTCGATGGCTCCGTTGCGTAGCGTGCGCGAATGAGATCGGCCGTGTAGCGCGAGTTGGCGATAACGAGATCGCCCCGCGCCATGACGCTGTTATAGGCCCGCTTGAGCCGGCCCTTTTCCCCATAGGCGCCATGGTAGGTGGTGACGAACGGCACTTTTGCGCGCCGCGCCGCGACGAGCGCGCTCCACGCCGGGGCGCGGCTGCGGGCGTGGACGAGATCGACGGCTTCGCTCCGAATGAGGCGCCCGACGCGGGCGACGTTCAAGAGCATTGTCAGGGGGTTCTTGCTTGCGACGGGGAGCATGATGAGCTCCCCGCCAAGGGCCTCGATCCTCGGCGCGAGGCGCCCGCCTTCCGTAGCCACGAGCGCCCGCCCGCCCGCGCGCACGATGGCGTCGACTATCTCGACCGTCGACAGCTCCGCCCCGCCGGTCTCGAGCTCGGGAATGATCTGTAGGATCGTCGTGGGCTTCTCGGCCAGGATCTGCCTCCACCGGCGGAAACGGGCTTCTTAGGCCCTGGCCCCCACGACCGCAAATCCTGCGTCTGCCGTCTCGAGCGGCGGCGGCACCCTGCCGCAGGGCCTGGCGGCCGGGACCCGAGATTTTGGCCTCTTCCGGCCGTCATATTCGCGAGGCTGCCACATTCCTTGCGCACATCGGAGACGGAAGCGCAGAGACGGGGTGCGGCCCGCACGCGCTAGAGCACGATCGTCTGACATGGATGGCCTCCGCGATCCACGGCGGGCGACAATTGTGCTCTGCACCGTGAATTTAGATCGCCAATTCACGTTCTTGATGGAGGCGAGGCGTTTCCATCGAGAACGTCGCGATCTAAGGGGAAGGGCTGGGAGCTATGCGCAACACGATCGCGGTCATGAACACCAAGGGCGGAGTCGGCAAGTCGACCTTGGTGCTGGCCCTCGCGGAGACGCTGTCCGTCTACCACGGCAAGAACGTGCTGGTGATCGACAGCGACGCCCAGTCGACCGTCTCCGCCATGCTGATGACCGTGCCGAACCTCCACAAGCTGCAGAACGAAGGGCTCACCATCGTCGACTTCCTGATCGCGCGCGTGCTCGAGGGCAAGGACAGCGAATGGACGCGCTTCGTCGTACGCAATGTCTCGGACGTGGACGACGCGCGCACGGTCTTCCTCATCCCGTCCGACATGCAGCTCACGCTGTTCGAGCGCGAGGTGTCCAAGGAGAGCCTTCACAGCCGCTTGCGCCTCGCCATCGGCGGCCTCCTGACGGAGGTGCGCTCCGTCTTCGACGTGATCCTGATCGACTGCCCGCCGGGCCTATCGGTGCTGACGGAGAGCTGGCTCAGGGAGGCCGACTTTCACGTCTCGCCGACGAAGGCGGACTACGTCTCGGTGTGCGGGCTCGAGGTGTTCCGCCGCTTCAAGGCGCTCAATCCGGAGATGGGGTTCGCCGAGAACCTCGGCGTGATCATCAACATGAAGGAAGGGGGATCGCCCGCCGAGGAGGACTATCACCTCTGGCTCAGGGAGAACCTCGAAAACCGCTGCTTCAACAGTGTGGTCCCGCGCACCGGGGCGCTGCAGGAGGCGGCGCGCTTCCACACCCTCGACCGGTCCTATCTCGCGAAATATCCGGGCTCGACGGGGCTCGCCATCCGCGCGCTTGCGGACGAGCTGCTCGAGCGCATGGCGGTCTCCAAGCATTCCGCCGAGCCGCCGGCGCTGCCGCCGGAGACGCCGCCACCTCCCCCGCCCTCGCCGTGAGGGGCTCGACGCTTCATTGATTTTAGAAGTCTGACCCGTTGACCGCTCGTTCAACCTCACCCCGACGTCATGGCGGTGCCATGCCAAGCATAGGTCGACGGTGGGCTAGGGCCTTCAGCGCCACGCGGTGAGGGGCGCGCGCGTCAATCGTCGAGCGCGGCGGCGGCGCACAGAAAATTGGTGACGGTGAGCACAACGAAGATCACGCCAGCGGCACCAACAAATCCCAGAGCTGCGAACATCGTCGCCTCCTTGCTGAAGGGAGAGGTTGAAGAGGATAGGCAACCATCCTTTCGTGGAGCTGTAAGGGCGACTTTGCGGCAAGATCAAAGCAAAATCGATGGAATCTAATGGTAGATCAGAGCATTACGAGGCTTGCCTGCGCAACCCTTGCGGGCGTGGAATGACGCATGCCCGGCGGAGCGCCAAGTCGCCACGGCGGCAACGAATGATGGAAGTCTTCTGGAAGAATCTGGAGCGGGCGATGAGATTCGAACTCACGACCCTCTCGTTGGCAAGCGCAAGGAAAGTTCGGGCCTGCCCAAAATACTGGTACAGAATCTCTAAGGTAAGAGCGACATGAGCACGGGCCTCGATCACAAGAAGCTTGCCGAGATTGCCGCGCGCGAAGCCCGCGCCTTCGACCTACGCACGAAGAAGTCTGCCGCGCTGCTCGAGGACGCCAAGGCGGTGATGCCGGACGGCGTGCCGATGGCTTGGATGGCTGGGCTCTACAGTCATCGCCCCGTGTTCGTCGAGAGCGGACAGGGGAGCCGCTTCGTCGATGTGGACGGGAATTCGTATATCGACTTCAATCTAGCCGACCTCAGCAGCACCATCGGTTTCGGCGATACGGCGGTCAGCAGGGCTGTCGCGCGTCAGGCCAGCCAGGGGCTTCAATTTCTTTTGCCGCATGCGGGCGCCATAGCCCTGGCCGACGAGCTCGCGCAGCGGACCGGTTTGCCGTTCTGGCAATTCACGCTCAGCGCCTCTCAAGCCAACGCGGAGTTGATCCGCATTGCCCGCGCCTTCACCGGGCGGTCGAAGGTGGTGCTGTTCGAGGGCAAATACCACGGACATATCGAGCCAACGATGGCGGAGGGCGGAGACCCGGGCGCCGGCGTCGCTGCCGCTCCCGAGGCCATGGGCATCTCGCCGGCGGCGACGAGCGATACGATCAACATTCCCTTCAACGATACGAGCGCACTCGAGCGCGTGCTGCGCGCGGGTTACGTTGCTCTCATCCTGACTGAGCCCGCGCTTACCAATTGCGGACTTGTACTTCCTGATCCCGGATATCTCGACAGCGTCTATCGCATGGCCCGGAAGGCCGGCACTCTGTTCGCGCTCGATGAGGCCCACACCTGGCAGTTCGACTATGGCGGTATGCGGCGCGCCATGAAACTCGACTCCGATTTCCTGACGCTCGGCAAAGGCTTCGGCAGCGGCGTTCCGCTCGGCGCCTATGGCATGAAGGAGGAGTTGGCGCGGTTCCTCGAGCAGCACCGCGACTACAGCCACGAGACGAGACGGGGCCTCGCCATCGGCGGAACCACGTTCGGCAGCCCGATAACCATGGCGGGGCCATTGGCGGCGCTGCGCGAGATCGAGACGCCGGCTGCCTACGCGCAGATGCATGTGCTCGGTCAGCGCCTCGCCGATGGCATCGATCGGATGATAGAGGAGCTTGGCCTGCCCTGGCGGGCCTTCCGCTACGGCCCGCGATCGGGCTTCTGCATGACGAAAGCTCTGCCGCGCAACTATACCGAGGCCCAGCCGTCCCTGATCAGAGCCTTCGCCGACGCGCGGCGCGTCTACATGGCCAATCGCGGCGTCTGGGAAGCCATTGCGTCGGCAGGGCCGCATGTCTCGTTTGCCCATGCCGAGACCGACGTCGACCAGTACCTCAGTGTCGCTCGCGCGTTCCTGGCCGAGGTGGTGAGCGGGTGAGGTTGTGGGTCACAAACAAAACTACGCATGCGCAAAACTAATTGAGAGCCGGGCGCAATTCCCTAGAACTCCTTGCGCCAGCAACGCGGTAGGGCGAGGATCGCAGGCTGACCTGGCGTCGTGGAGACCTTACCCGGTGCTGCCTGGGCTCAATATCGGCAAAGTTCTTGATTTGTTTGGAGCGGGCGATGAGATTCGAACTCACGACCCTCACGTTGGCAACGTGATGCTCTACCCCTGAGCTACGCCCGCGCTCCGTCGAGCCCGTTTTATTGCGCACCCGGCCCGCCTTTGCAAGTTGCTGCGGCGACTGCCTCAATTGACTACCACGCCGCGTCGGCGTCTGCCTCGCCAAGGCCCCACGATCCGGCCAGCGGATAGCTGGCCTCGACGACATAGGGGCCCCCGCCGGCGTTCGGCCGCGACGACATCAGCAAGAACCGGTCGACCAGGAACGGCTCGCTCGCAAAGCCGCCTTTGCTCTCGAGAAATCTGGCGACCGCGTCGGGGCGCGTGTTGCGCAGGCGTGCGAGCGAGACGTGCGCCTTGAATGGGCGTTTCTCCGGCTCGAGACCGGCATTACGCGCCGCCCGTTCGTTCGCCCGCGCCAGGAGGTCGAGCTCGGGTCCCGCCTCGATGCCGGCCCAGATCGTGCGCGGCGCATTGCCGCCGAAGGCCCCGACGCCGGCGAGGCGCGCCTCGAACGCGGGTGTGTCGATCGAGCCGAGCGCGCTCGCGAGCTCGGAGGCGACGAGATTGTCCACGTCGCCGGCGAACCGCAGCGTAATGTGCAGGCTCTCGGGCTCGATCCAGCGTGCGCCGGGAAGCGGCGTGCGCAAGCGGACGAGCCGCTCGCGCACCAGCTCCGGGATCTCGATGGCGGTGAAGAGTCGGGGCATGGGTGCACCATCAAGACTTGGATGCGGCGAGCCGGCGAGCGCTGACGCGGGCGATCAGCTCCTCGACCGAGGGCAGGATGCGCTCGACGATCACCGCCACGCCCTTGCCCGTGGGATGCAGGCCGTCGTTGAGGTTGAGCTCGGACTTCATCGCCACCCCGTCGAGAAAGAACGGATAGAGGAGGAGGCCATGCTTGGCGGCGAGCTCGGGATAGATCGCGTCGAAGGCCGTGTCGTAATCCGCGCCCCAGTTCTTCGGAGCGAGCATGCCCGCAATCAGCACATCGATGTTGCGCTCTCTCAGTCGGGCGATGATCTTCTCGAGATTGGCGCGCGCCATCTTCGGCGGCAGGCCGCGCAGCGCATCGTTGGCACCGAGCTCGAGGATCACCGCCTCGGTCCCGTTCCCGATCGCCCAGTCGAGGCGCGCGAGCCCGTCCGCCGTCGTGTCGCCGGAGACGCCGGCATTAACGATCTCGACCTCGTGGCCCTTGGCTTTGAGCGCCTTCGCGAGCTGGACCGGAAACGCCTGCGACGGAGGCAGATTGAAGCCGGCGGTCAGGCTGTCGCCGAACGCCACGATTTGAATGGGGCGGGAGGAGCCGGCATAGGAGGGCATGAAGGTGAGCGCGAGAGCCAGGTTGACGGCGAGAGCGAATATCACCACCTGTGCGAGGAGCAAGGAAGCGCGCCAGCGATGGAGTGCCTTCATCTTTTCGCCTCGTCCGTCCGTAGGCTCCAGTCTAGCTAGTAGTGCCGAACCGCGGTAAGGACAACGCCCTTCGGCCCCGACACTCCGGAGCTTTGACCCGTGGCCTCGCCGATCATTGAGCTCAAGGACGTGCGCCTTACGCTCGAAAGCCGCGCCGGCCCGGTCGAGATTCTGCGCGGCGTCGACCTTGCCGTCGGGCGCGGGCAGGCGATCGCCGTCGTGGGACCGTCGGGCTCCGGCAAGACGTCGCTCCTCATGATCCTCGCCGGTCTCGAGCGCGCAACGAGCGGAGAGGTGCGCATCGGCGCCCATGATTTCAATGCCCTGGGCGAGGACGCGCTCGCGCTCATCCGCGGCGCCGAGATCGGCATCGTGTTCCAGTCGTTCCATCTCGTGCCGACCATGACGGCGCTCGAGAACGTCGCGTTGCCGCTCGAGTTCGCCGGCGTCCAAGGCGCGTTCGCAGTCGCGCGCGAGCACTTGGACGAGGTCGGCCTCGCGCGCCGCGTCGATCACTTCCCGGCCCAGCTTTCGGGCGGCGAGCAGCAGCGCGTCGCGCTGGCGCGTGCGCTCGCGCCGCGCCCCAAGCTCATTCTCGCCGACGAGCCCACCGGCAATCTCGACGGCAAGACCGGGCGCCACGTCATCGATCTCCTGTTCGGGCTCCAGCGCCGCCGCCAGGCAACCCTCGTGCTCGTCACCCACGACGAGCGCCTCGCCGCCGAGTGCGAGCGCACGATCCGCATGGCCGACGGGCGCATCGTTTCGGACCGCGAGGCGGCCGCCGCATGACCACGCTCGATATCGCGCTCCCGGTGCCCGGTGCGCGCCCCACGCCTCGGCAGGTCCTCCGGCTCGCGCTGCGCGAGCTGCGCTCGGGCCTCAAGGGCTTTTACGTCTTCATCGCCTGCGTCGCGCTCGGCGTCATGGTGATCACCGGCGTCGGGGGATTGTCGGATGCGCTGCGCGCCGGCTTTGAGCGTCAGGGAGAGGCGATCCTCGGCGGCGACGTGGTGCTCTCGCGCATGCACGCGCGCGCGACGGGCGCCGAGCGGCAATGGCTCGAGGAGCAGGGCCGCTTGAGCGAGACCGCCACCATGCGCGCCATGGCGCGCCGCGCCGACGGCGAGGACCAGGCGCTCGTCGAGCTCAAGGCGGTGGACGGCTCCTACCCCATGGTCGGCAAGGTCGAGACCGGCGGCACGGACTTCGCCGCGGCGCTTGCGACGCCGCTCAGCGCGGTTGCCGACCCGGTGCTCCTCGAGCGGCTCGGGGTGAGGCCCGGCGAGCGGCTCAAGATCGGCGAGGCCGAGGTCATCGTCGCCGCCACCATCGTCTCCGAGCCCGACGCCATCGCCGACCGGCTCACGTTCGGGCCGCGCATATTCATCACGCTCGAGACCTTGGAAAAGACCGGTCTCGTGCAGCCCGGTACGCTCGTTCGCTGGCGCTACGCAATGAAGCTCCCCGACGGCGCGGGGGAAAGCGCGACCGCGCTCGCCGCATTCCGCAGCCGCGCCAAGGCCGCGTTCCCGGAAGCCGGCTTCACCATTGCCGACCGGCGCGATCCATCGCCTCAAGTGCGCCGTACGCTCGAGCGGCTGCGCCAATTTCTGACGTTTCTCGGGCTAACGGCGCTCCTGGTCGGGGGCGTCGGCGTCGCCAATGCGGTTGCGACCTTCATCGACCGGCGCCGGAACGTGATCGCCACCATGAAGAGCCTCGGTGCGACGAGCCGGCTCATCTTCGCGATCTTCCTGGTTCAGGTCCTCGCCATGGCGGGGATCGGCGTCCTGATCGGCCTCGCGCTCGGAATGGCGGTGCCCGTGCTGCTGACGAGCCTCTACGGCGACGCCGTGCCGATCAAGGCGGAGCTCACGCTGTCATGGGCAAGTCTCGCCATGGGAGCGCTCTACGGCATTCTCGTCGCGCTCATGTTCGCGCTATGGCCGCTCGGACGCGCCGAGCTCGTGAGCGCGAGCGTCTTGTTTCGCGACGAGGTGGCGCCCGAGCGGGTCCGGCCCAAGGCGCGCATCGTGGCGCTCATCGCTGTCGTCGCCGCGGCGCTCCTCGCCGTGGCGATCTCCATGTCGGATTCTCCGCGCATCGCATCTTATTTCTGCATCGGTCTCGTCGTGGTGTTCGCCGTCTTCACCGCGCTCGGCACGTTCTTGACATGGGCGGCGCGCAAAATTCCGCGCCCCAAGATTCCCGAGCTCGCGCTCGCCATCGGCAACATCGGCGCGCCCGGAGGCTTGACCCGCTCCGTCTCCGTCTCGCTCGGGGCCGGGCTCTCGCTCCTGGTCGCGGTTGCGCTGGCCGATGCTTCCCTCGTCAGCGAGCTCACGAGCCGCATGCCCGACCAGTCGCCGAACTACTTCGTGATCGATATCGCGAAGGGCGATTTCCCGGGCTTCTCGGAGCTCACGCGGCGCGAGGCGCCGGGTGCGGAGGTTCACGAGGCGCCCATGCTGCGCGGGCGTCTCATCAAGCTCAAGGACAAGAACGTCGAGGACATAAAGGCGCCGCCCGAGGCGCAATGGGTGCTGACGGGAGACCGGGGCCTCACCTACTCCGACACCGTGCCCGAGGGCTCGAAGGTGATCGAGGGCGAGTGGTGGCCGAAAGACTACGACGGCGAACCCCTTGTCTCATTCGAGGCCGAGCTTGCCGGGCATCTGGGTCTCGGAATTGGCGACAGCGTCACCGTGAACGTGCTCGGCCGCAACGTCACGGCGCGTATCGCCAACCTGCGCGAGGTGAAGTGGGAGAGCCTCGCCCTGAACTTCGTCATGGTGTTCTCGCCAAATACGCTCTCGAGCGCGCCCCACAACCTGCTCGCGACGATCACGCTGCCGAAGGAGACCTCGGTTTCCTCGGAAGCAAGCCTCGCGCGCGTGCTCGGGCGGGCTTATCCCGGGGTATCGGTGATCCGCGTCAAGGACGCCATAGACGCCTTCAACGTCGTCTTCGAGAAGGTGATGACCGCCGTTCGCGTCGCGGGAAGCGTGACCCTCGTTGCGGGCGCGCTCGTGCTTGCCGGCGCGCTCGCCACCGCGCAGCGCCGGCGCATTCTCGAGGCCGTCATCCTCAAGGTGCTCGGCGCGACGCGCCGGCGTATCCTGATCTCGCACTTTGCCGAGTATTTGGGCCTGGCCGCCGCAACGGCCGTTTTTGCCGTGATCCTGGGGTCGCTCGCCGCCTGGTTCGCGGTCGCCTACGTCATGCAGATCGAGTTCACGTTCTCGTGGGGCCCGGTCCTGGAAGCGCTCGCCCTCGCCATCTCGCTCGTCGCCCTCTTTGGCGGGATTGGCACCTCCGCCGTCCTCCGCGCCCGCCCCGTGCCCTATCTTCGCTCGGAATAGGCCGAAAAAAGGCTGGTTAACGGCCTCGAACACCGGCAAGTCCTCGGGTATACTGCAACTTCCGATTTGCCCCCGGCGGTCCTTGAATTGGCCGTGTATCGAGAGCATATGCGGAGGGCAAAGCGTTAGGATTTGCACACGAGGTCGCAAGGGAAAGGGACGATGGCTCAAGCTGATAACAGATATTCGCTGCCCGGTGGCGCTGCGCGAACCGGCGCGGTCGTGGACGAGGGCCTGCGCGCGTATATGCAGGGCGTCTACAACTACATGGCCGCCGGCGTCGCGCTGACCGGCCTTACCGCCTACTTAACTTCGGCGATGTCGATCGCCGAGAAGGTCGGCGGACAGATCGCGCTGACCCCGTTCGGCGAGATGATCTACAATTCCCCGTTGCGCTGGGTGATCATGCTCGCCCCGCTGGCGTTCGTGTTCTACCTTTCGTTCCGCGTCGAGAAGATGAGCGTCAGCGCCGCGCAGATGGCGTTCTGGCTGTTTGCGGCGGTGATGGGCGTCTCCCTGTCGTCGATCTTCCTCGTCTTCACGGGCCAGTCGATCACGCAGGTGTTCTTCGTGACCGCCGCCGCGTTCGCGGCCCTTTCGATCTACGGCTATACGACGAAGAAGGACCTCTCGGGCTGGGGCTCGTTCCTGTTCATGGGGCTCATCGGCATCATCATTGCCGGCCTCGTGAACCTCTTCCTGCAGTCGAGCGCGATGCAGTTCGCGATCTCGGCGGTGGGCGTGCTGGTTTTCGCGGGCCTTACCGCCTACGACACGCAGCGGATCAAGGACACTTACTACACGGTGGCCGGAGACGCGACGCTGGCGGCCAAGACGGCGATCATGGGCGCTCTGTCGCTCTACCTCGACTTCATCAACATGTTCGTCTCGCTCCTGAACCTGTTCGGGAACCGCGAGTAACCGAAGCGCCGGCCTAGAGCGGCCGAAAATGAGAAGGGCCCCGCACCACCCTGCGGGGCCCTTTTTCGTTCTCCTCGCCTGCAGGCGGCGGCAAGCCTCAGCTTTCCACCAGGCGCGGCCGGTCGATCACTGCAAGGACGCGCTTCAGGTCGCCCCCGCGCTTCAGGATGTGCCCCGTGGCGGCAATCACGCTGTAGGCTCCCTGGCGGCGGGCAAGGCGCGGCGTTTTCTCGATCCTAAAGAGGGGGCATTCGCATGCCCGCCGGAAGATCGAGAACACGGCCCGGTCCCGGCTCATGTCGAGCGCATAGTCGCGCCACTCGCCCGTGGCCACCTTGCGGCCGTAAACGGCGAGGATCTCCAGAAGCTCGTCTCGGTTGAACGTTGTAACTCGGGGCACGTCTCGCCCCGGTCCCAGAAACGGTGTCGATGGGTGAGCAACGCCCACATGCCGCGGGCGCAATTGTATCGGTTCGATTTCGCTCAAAGCGCGCCTCCCTCGCCAATCGAATATGATCTGCTCTGCCACCCCGAAATTCAAGACGGTGCGCAGAGTCGCCCGACCCCAAATAAGCACTGTAACATTGAGTCACACTTTTCACACGTCCGCCATAAAGCCTCCCTTGCCGAGCCGCATTGGTGTGTAGACTGGGCATCGTTGAACAGGCCCGGTCCATCTGACTGTCTCGGATTCAGCCCCCCAACCCCCTCCGAGCGTTATCTCCGTGGACCGGGCCTACCTTCCTGCGAGAATTCTTCGCCAGCCTCGAGCGGAATAGGCCTTCAACAGAACGGCCGTTCTATTTGAGCCGACAAGGAAATTCCTTTTCTTGGCCCGATTGGCGTCGCGCAGTGGCCCTTGGCGCGCCGCAAAGGGTTGCGACCCTCAGAGCGTTGCCACCAAGGCCCGGTTCCCGCGAAAGCTTTGGAGACACAGCCCCCAGCCCCCCAGGGTGATCGCGTCGAACCGGGCCGATGAGGGCAACACTACCTTCTAAGTCCGTTCTCCCTGTGGAAGGGCCGGTTCCCCGCCGGCCCTTCTCTCTTTGCGGCGAGGCCGCAGCTCGGCTAACCATCGTCCCTTTGACGATACCTGGAGCGGCGCGAGTCGATGGCGAAGGCGAAAGTGAAGGCAGCGAAGCGTCGGGCAACGCAGGAGCGTGCCCCGCGCTCGAACCCGCTGCTCAAGAGGTGGAGAGGCCCGTTCGGCGCCCCTCCGTTCGACCGCATCGAGGCGCGCGACTTTTCGCCGGCGTTCTCGCGCGCGCTCGCTTCGCACAAGGCCGAGATTCGCGCCATTGCCGAGAGCCGCGCAAAGCCCACGTTCGCCAATACGCTGCGCGCGCTCGAAAAGAGCGGCGAGCTCTTGAACAAGGTGGCAGACGTTTTTTTCAATCTTGCCTCGGCCGACACCAACGAGGCGCTGCAGAGGATCGAGCGCGAGATCGCCCCGCGCCTTGCCAAGCACCAAACCGCGATCTTTCTCGACGCCAAGCTCTTCGCGAGGATTGCCGAGCTCTACGAGAGGCGCGACCGCCTCGCCCTCGGGACCGAGGAGGCGCGTGTTCTCGAGCGGACTTACGCGGCGTTCGTGCGCTCGGGCGCCAAGCTCGACCGCAAGGGCAAGAAGCGCGTCGCCGAGATCAACGCCCGACTCGCGACGCTCGCGACCGCCTTCGCCCAGAACGTGCTCGCCGACGAGCAGTCGTGGAGCCTCGAGCTCAAGAGCGAGGCCGATCTCGCCAGCCTGCCGCCGGCAATGCGCGCTTCCGCCGCGCGCGCCGCCGAGAGCCTCGGCAAGCCCGCCAGCCACGCCATCACGCTGGCGCGCTCGAGCGTCGAGCCGTTCCTGCAGTTCTCCGCCCGCCGCGACCTGCGAGAGGAGGCTTGGCGGGCGTGGGTTCGACGCGGGGAGAACGCGGGCTCGACGGACAATCGGGCAATCGCCGCCGAGATCGTGGCGCTCAGGGCCGAGCTTGCCAACATCATGGGATTTCCGACCTACGCCGCGCTCGCCCTCGACGACACGATGGCGAAGACGGCGGACGCCGTCCGCACTCTCCTCGATGAGGTGTGGCGTCCGGCGGTGAAGCGCGCCGCCGAGGAGCGCGCCGCGCTCGAGACGCTTGCCCGCAGCGAAGGCGGCAACTTCCGCCTCGCCCCGTGGGACTGGCGCTACTACGCCGAGAAGGAACGGCGCGCCCGCTTCGATCTCGACGAGGGCGAGCTGAGGCCCTATCTCGCGCTCGACGCCGTGATCGCGGCCGCCTTCGACACGGCTTCGCGCTTGTTCGCAATCCGCTTCGAGGAGCGCCACGACATTCCCGTCTACCACGAGGACGTGAGGGTGTGGGAGGTGCGCACCCGATCGGGCAAGCACGTCGGCCTGTTCATGGGCGATTACTTCGCGCGCCCGTCGAAGCGCTCGGGGGCCTGGATGTCGACCTATCGCGGTCAGAACAAGCTCACGCGCGACGTGAGGCCGATCGTCGTCAATGTCATGAGCTTTGCCCGCGGGGGTGACGGCGAGCCGACGCTGCTTTCGTTCGACGACGCGCGCACGCTCTTTCACGAGCTTGGCCACGGCCTGCACGGGCTCCTCTCGGACGTGACCTATCCCTCCCTCTCATGCACCAACGTGCTGCGCGACTTCGTCGAGTTGCCGTCGCAGCTGTTCGAGTATTGGCTCCTAAGGCCCGAGGTGTTGCGCCGCTTCGCGCTCCACGCCGAGACGGGAAAGCCCATGCCGGAGCGGCTGATCCGCCGCCTCGAGGCCGCGCGCACCTTCAATCAGGGGTTCCAGACGGTCGAGTATCTTGCCTCCGCGCTCCTCGACATGGAGCTTCACGCACTGGCCCCCGCCAAGCCCGTCGACGTGGTCAAATTCGAAGCGGATCTCATGGCCCGCATCGGCATGCCCCCCGAGATCGTGCCGCGTCATCGCGCGCTCCACTTCCAGCACATCATCGGCGGCTATGCCGCGGGCTACTACAGCTACCTGTGGTCGGAGGTCATGGACGCCGACGCGTACGCCGCGTTCGAGGAGGCCGGCGACCCGTTCGACGCCAAGACCGCTGGGAGGCTCTTGAAATACATCTATGCGGCCGGCAATCGGCAGGATCCGATGGAAGCCTACGTCGCGTTCCGCGGCCGGCCGCCGACGATCGCAGGTCTTCTCAAGAAGCGCGGATTTGCCTGAAGAGGGCCGGTCGCTCAGTGCGATAGCCGGTCGAGAATCTGTGCAACCTGGCCGGAGAGCGTGTCGAGCTTGCCATCCATCTTGTCGAAGCGATCGTCCATCTTATCGAGACGGCCGTCCATCTTGTCGAAGCGACGCTCGATGTTGTCGAGGCGGAGCTCGACAGTGCTGAAGCGCGTCGTGTGAAGCGCCAGCACCTCGCGAATGGTCGCGAGCTTGGTGTCGACGCCGGCAAACCGGGCATCGAGATCCTCGGGCAAATGCGCAATGATGTATTCGAGGTCGCTCACACGTTTCTCGATCGTCGACATCCCCCACCTCCCCACGAAGTGATCCTAACACAAGCGGTGTGCTTGCTTACAGACAACTCTTGGGGTCGCTTTCCGTCGTTGGAGCTGTGCTGTCGGCACTCTTGACCGCGGCAGGGCCGGGACCGCGGTAGCGGTAGTGGCCAGTGATCCGATCGACGAAAAGAGCGTCCTCCATCTGCGGTCCCCAGCCTCTGTTGTGGACGATCATGGGCCGCCCCGACGGCGCGATGACGTCCGAGACGATGGCGATGTGCGAGCGCGAACCGCGGTTCTGCGGGCGGGAGTAGGTGACGATGTCGCCCGGACGATAGTCCTCGGAAAAGTCGGTGACGGGGAGCGACGCGCCGCGCGCGGCGAAGAAGCGCCGCAGCACCTCGGTGCGGCGATGGTCGATGTTGGCGTCGCCCGAGCCGACGCGCGCCTCGTGCACGAGGGCCTGGAGGTCGAGCCCCAAGGCACGGTAGGCGCGCACGACGACGTCCGTGCACACGCCGAAGAGAGAAGGCACGTCGCCCATGGGATAGGAGATGTTGCGGTACTTGTCGTTGTAGATGACGAAGTCGCCGAGTTGCGCGCGCGCCGCCGCCGCAAGCCGCAGGCCGAACGCGGCGGGGCTCTCAGGGGCCGAGGCAGGTCGCGGAGCAGTCTTCGGGGACGCCGAAGCGACGCAAGTCCCCCTTGCGCCTGGTCCGGCAACTTCAGGCTCGGCGTCGCGCACGGCGAGCTCCGGCAGGGCGGGGGCGCCTTCAGAGAGGTCGGCGGCGCCGGCTGCCGGCGGCAGCAGAGCGATTTCAGCTTCACGTCCCTCCACCCCGGCAATCTCGGGAATTGCCGCAACCGGCGGCAAAATCGGCGCAACCGCTGCCACGGTCGGCAAGACCGGGGGAGACTCTATGGCCGGGAGCGGGAGCGGAGCGCTCGGAAGGCTCGGCAGCGGAACGGGTTGGTTGTAGCGCGGCGCCGCGGCGAGGACGGGCGGTGCGCTCTCCTCATGGGCTAGTGGAGGTCCGAGCAAGGCGGCCGGCCGGAGCGCCTGGCTCATGGCAATCGCCGTCGCCATGAGCAGGAAGGGGAGCAGGAGGAGGCCTACGGTCTCCCTGTCCTCGTCGTAATAGCGAGCGGCGCGGGCTATGGCTCGGTGGGCCTCGCGTCCACGCGTCGGCAACAATCCGGGATCGAGGACTCGAGTGAGAGTTGCCGAGGCGGCGCGCCAGTGGGGGAGCCCCCAGGCAGCGGCGTCGCCGGCGATCCGCAGGGCGCGGATGCGCCCGTCCGCAAGACCCGACGACAGCCGGTCCACGCTGGACCAAATGAAATCCTGATAATTCAGGGTATTGCGGGGCGCGACCGCAACGGGGGCCGGATGGGCGTGGCGCGGCACAGTCGGGCGCTGAGCGCTTGCGGCCGGCTGGTGGCGCCTCCCCTTCGGTTTACGTTTGACCGGCTTCTTCACGCCGACAACCCTCGCGACTGCCGGCCCGAAGCCTCAGCCCACTTGAACCATAAGAGGCAATATCCTGCGCAACCAACATAAAAACTTGATTTACCTGACGGTTAACTCGACCTCGTGGCCATAATGTGCCGGCAGGCCGAGCCTCGCGCGCACCTCCCCCGGGCTCACGCCATCGCGGCGCAGCGCCGCGAGCGAGGTGTCGCGGGCGCTCTTCGACAGCTTGCGGCCGGTCTCGTCGAGGACCAGACGGTGGTGGTGGTAGACGGGCTCGGGCAGGCCGAGCAGCACCTGGAGCAGCCGCTGGAGCCCGGTCGATTGGAAGAGATCGAGGCCGCGGCTTACGTGCGTGACGCGCTGGTCCGCGTCGTCGACGACGACCGCGAGGTGGTAGGAGGCCGGGAACTCTTTGCGGACGATCACCGCATCGCCCCACTTCTCGGGCTCGGCCGGGACTGTTCGCGGCCGGCCCTCGCCGTCGATCTCGGTGAAGGAGAGCTCGGGGACGAGCCTGCGCGCCGCGGCGATGGCCCGGTCCATATGAGCCGCAAGGCGAAAGGCTCGCCGCTCTCCCGGCGGCGTGCGGCCTCGGCCTTGTCGAGATGCTTATGGAGCCGGGGATAGAGGGGCGCGCCGTCGGGGTCGACGGCCTCGGGACCGGCTCCGGCGGCTGCGGCAATCTCGGCGCGGGTCGCGAAGCAGGGATAGAGCAGCCCCTTGGCGTCGAGACGGGCCGCTGCCGCCTCGTAGAGTGCGAACCGCTGCGACTGACGCACGACGGGCTCTTCCCAGGCGAGGCCGAGCCAGGCGAGATCGTCGAAGATTTGCGCGACGAATTCCTCGCGGCAGCGCTCGCGGTCGATGTCCTCGATGCGCAGGAGGAAGCGGCCGCCGAAACGGCGGGCCATGTCGGCGCCGACGAGAGCGGACAGCGCATGGCCGAGATGGAGCTCTCCGTTCGGGCTCGGCGCAAAGCGGAAGACGGGACGATCCCTCATGCGCGACCTGCCACCGCCGCCTCCGAGGAGCGCCTTGCCCACGTCAATCGCATTCGCCGGTCCGCCCGGCTCCGGGCGTATAGGTTCTGGCGATCGCCTCGACGACGCGATCGTAGAAGCCCCGCTCGGCGACGGGATAGAGCAGGGCCCAGCTGTTGATGAGCCGGCCGCCGCAGGTGAAGCTCACGCGCTCGTAGAAGTGCATGCTGCCCTGGGTCCCGGAGATGACGAACCCGCGCCGTTTGATCGGTGCATAGTCGAGCTCGGCGCCCTTGTAGTTCTCCTCGAGCAGCTGCTGGCGGTATTCCTTGAGCGTCGTCTCGGCTTCGTTCTCGAAGGCCGCGACGAGAAGACGCGCGCTGCCGTCGCGGGAGACGAGGACGTGGCCCTCGTCTCCGCCGGCGCCCTCACGCGGGGTAAACACGCTGCCGGGGTAGGCCATGAGAAAGCCGTAGCGCTCGCTCTCGATCTTCGTCCACTCGCTGAACTTTACGCGGCCCGCTGCGCTCTCTCCGGCAAATCCCGAGGCCAATATTCCCGCAACGGTCAAGGGTCCCAAATATGCTGACGCTCGCATGACGGCCATACTCCCGCACCAACGCCTTGCAAGACCAGAATGCAAATCTACTCTTCCGGGGCGGCCTGCGAAAGCGCGAGTTGGCGTTGTTGAGTTGTTGATATGACTGCGAGGAAACGAAACCGCCGGAACGGCGGCGGGCGAACGATCGAGACGCCGGCCGATATCGGAGCCGGCATCGCGGCGCTGCGACGGAAGTGCCCGGCAATTCGGCGCATGCACGATCTCACCGGCGATCCGCCCTTGAGACGCGAGCCGGCCGGATTCCAGGGCCTTGCCCGCATCATTGTGAGCCAGCAGCTTTCGGCCGCGAGCGCCAACGCCATTTGGCGCCGCACGTTCGAAGCGATAACACCGTTTTGGCCCCGGAACCTCGTCGGAGCGAGCGATGAGACGCTGCGTGCCGCGGGGCTCTCGCGCGGGAAAATCAGAACGCTGCGCGCCATGTCGGAGGCCGTGCTCTCGGGCGCGCTTGCGCTCGAGAGCATCGTAGATGCGTCCGATTCCGAGATCCATGAGGCGTTGACCCGTGTGAGCGGCATCGGGCCCTGGACGGCCGACATCTACATCATGTTCTGCCTCGGCCGCCCCGATGCGTTCGCGCCCGGGGATCTCGCTCTTCAACTCGCGGTTCAATCCGCGTTCGCGCTCGACGAGAAGCCTTCGCCTCAGGAGCTCGAGCGAATCTCCGAGCGATGGCGACCGTGGCGGGGCGTCGCCGCGCGACTTCTCTGGGCCCATTACGTCTCTGCAAAAAGGTCCTGACGCCGGTCCCCGCGCCCTCTGCTCCGTGAAACGTGAGAAATCGAGCAATCACAAGAGGGTCGCCGTGAAAAGTTCGATTGATCCATGGCCGGTGCCGGGGCGCTTCACAGAGCTGACATGCGCCGCTAGTATCCGGCTGCCAAACGGGAGGTGACCCGATTCGAGAGGTTTGAAGGAACCGACAGGAAGCAAGCCTGTGACTGCTCATGCTGCCGCGCCGGAAAGTTTCCCGGCATTGGTTCTCAACGCCGACTTCCGGCCCCTGAGCTATTATCCGTTATCGCTCTGGAGCTGGCAGGAGTTGGTGAAGGCCGTGTTCTTGGATCGCGTCAACATCGTCTCCGAGTACGACCGCTACGTCAGGAGCCCCTCGTTCGAGATGCGGCTCCCGAGCGTCGTCTCGCTCAAGACCTACGTAAAGCCGGCGCTCTACCCCGCCTTCACTCGGTTCAACGTCTTTCTGCGCGATCGCTTCAGCTGCCAATATTGCGGGGCGCGCGAGGACTTGACCTTCGATCATCTCGTGCCGCGCTCGCGCGGCGGACAGACGCGCTGGGACAACGTGGTGACGGCGTGCGCGCCCTGCAATCTGACGAAGGGCGGGCACATGCCGGCAGAGTCGGGCATGCGTCCGCACCAGCAGCCCTACCGGCCGACGGTATTCGAGCTGCACCGCAACGGGCGGCTATTCCCGCCCAACTATCTGCACGATAGCTGGCTCGACTATCTCTACTGGGATACCGAGCTCGAGCCGTAACGCCTCCGATCGCCGCTGGACGCGGTTTCGCATCTCACGACATGCGGGAGCCGCTCACTCACCGCTCGGAGCTGGGCGGCTGGTCGACCTCTCCCCGGGGGAAATGGAATTTTGGCTCGCGCTCCCTCCTGAGAAAGCAGGGCCTGCCCTACTACGAGATAGGCGGCGATGTCAGGCGGGCGTCCCTCAGATCGAGGTGACGCCCGAAATGATTGAACGTGGAGCTAGGATTTTGGTCGGGCCGGCATTTTGTCGGTCGCTAACAGATGGGCTCGCTCACGACCTTGCCGAACAAGTTCTTGAGGCAGCGCTTGGATGCCAAAGTGTTGCTCAACGAATGTCATTAGGCGGGCCGATAGCTCCCGGTACTCGCGCCCCACTCCTTCAAGCGCATCTTGATTATAAGTTCTGACCTTCTCCTTTTGATGGGTCGAGACGTTGTGGAAGGGTTCGGTAAGCTCGGGCCGGATCACAAGATCGTCGGCTGCACTGATGGTCTTATAGACAATGGCCTGCATCTCGAAGTGCGCGAGGTCGTTGCGCGATTCGGCCGCCGTGAAGAGTTCCTTACGCAGCGAGGTCCATGCCTCCTTGTAGACTTTGGGCTTGAGCGCTTGCCAAAGCAGCGAGTCTGCCAATTGGACCTTCGCCGTGGGGCTTCTGATGTGGAAAAATACCGTCGATGACAGGGCCTCCTTTGTATTGAGGGACGCATGAACTAGAAAATACAAAGCAGTCTCGACAAGCTGCCAGCGCGCGAGGGCCGCGCCGTGTGCTTCGAATGCGGAATGTGTCTTTTCCGGGATAGGTTTCATCATGGGGCGATCTCGCAAGATTGAGCCGAAGATTTAGGACGAGCCCGGCGCCGAGGACCGCTTCATGAGCGGTATCCGCAAGGCTCTCAACACTCCCGCCGTTTCTCATAAGAACGAGGCCAAGGGACAAGCGTGATCAGAAGTGATGAGTAGGGGGCTAGGCCTTCTGCCGCGGCGGTTCCAAGACTGTAGCCCGAGCTTTGAGCGTGAACTTGCAAGTTGGGCAACCCCACGCTTGCTCATCAATGATGGGCGTCCCATTGAATTGGAGGATCGATTTAATCGATCGCTCATAGCATGCAGCACATACTGCATGCGCTGGTTCGCCGCGCGCTTCACTTTCCTTAAGCACGTAAGCGAACGCCCCTTGCCCCCATCGCTTCAACTCATAGCGCTGTTTCTCAGTCGCCCATGCTTTTACGCGAGCCACTTCTTCTTCAAGCTCGCGTATACGGCTGGACATCGCAAACTGGTCAGCCTGGGCCGACAGAGCGCTGCTTTGGGCGGACATGATCTCTCGCTGGAGGTCTATGAGCTTCGCTTGAAAGGCCGAAGCGTCCCGCAAATCTACCATCGCCTTCGCGATATCGCCGGCAGTCTTGAGCGATGTCGCCAGCCCCGCAATTGAGCCAATATCCATTTGAGTATCTTCGTGCTGTTGATTGATTCGTGACGGAACCATCTTAGCCGGAGTTCAGTGCCCGATGCTTTCTCTTGCGATAGAGGCGTTGGGCCTTCTGCTTAAGCGTCTTGGGTTTTGGGAGGCGGCCGATATGTGAGCCGCTTGCCGACGGCGCCCTTGACCAGCAAGCTGGCGCGCTCCGCGATTCAGGTCGGAATGGATTCTAAGCCGCGCCGCAGAGCACTCCTACGCCGCGCGGCGGTCGGGCGCCGTACAGAGCACGCGCGCAATCGCCTCGACGGCCTTGCTCCAATCGGCGGCCGGCACATTGTCAGTGCTCGCGCCGAAGGCTGCCATGGCGTCGGCAGCCGTGCCCCCATCGCGAAAAAAGCGCGCGCAGGTCTGCCGCGCAATGCCGACCGCCTGATGCCACTGGAGCGGGTTGATGTGGTCGGGGCTCATGGGAACTCCTTGGAGACTTGATCAATGCTCGGCGGGCGAAACGCCCGCGGGAAGGGGAGGCAAGCACACCCAGCGCCTGGCGCTGCTACGCGAGACCGGTGGATGCGGCGCCCTACTGGACTGTCGTCGGAGCGCTAAGCATGCTTGCCAACTCGTTGGAGGCCCGAGGGGGGCCTCCGGATTTCATGCGATGCGCGATGTCAACGCTTGGGGTCCGGAGCGGGCGCCTGGCTCGGGGAAGCCGACGCGAGAACCGTTTCCACGACATCACGCAACGAAAGCCACGAACTCGACTCGGACGTCATTTCGTCCTCTCGTTACTCGGATGCGGGAAGGACGGATGTTCCCGCGGGGACAGGGGGAGGGGTCTTACGCACGTCTACGAAGCGCGAGGCCGGCACAGATCAGATGAGCGACGGAAGGATCGACCGCACGACGCTGCCGTCTGCCTGGGCCGGCGAGCCGCTCGGAGATACGCGCTGACTTTTTCAGCCGAGCCGCTCGCCTCAGGTCTGTGAACACCCGCGAAAGCGCGTGTTTGGGAGAAGAGCCGTACGCCAACGCAACAGAACCGGGCTCGACTTTACGCAGTACCGGTACGCAACGCTTACTAAAGGACGGGGGCGAACCACTGCCGGCGACGTACTCGGAGGCGCTCGGGCCACTCGCCGCAAATTCACGCTCGCGGAGCCTCAGGGTGAGGGCTTCTCTTGGCGGCACTGCATGTGGAGGACGCGCGACTGTGTACATTTGAGATCCTCCACGAACGCTATCGCCGTGCTTCGAGTTCCTTTGCATCCCGCGAATGACGCTAATAGACCGTGGCACTATGGCCACGCGAAGGCGCGATTTTGTCGGGCTCTGGATTTTTGCTTGACCCGCTTCCGGGACGGCACAATGCCGAAGTCGTAACTGCCCTGCCGGCCTGGGATTTCAGCCGCTGCTGCAACCTTGTGGAAAAGCGATTAGTCGAAAAAAAAGTTCATGTTTCAGTGTCTTGAGGCACACTGGACGGCGGATCTGAGGGCGAGGGCGCATATCGCGAGCGACATGACGGCGTTCCATCCGGCGAAGGACAGGCCGGCGAATCGCCACGAGGCCTCGTCGCATCGGACGACGGTCGCCTCGGCCGCTTCCTTGAGGAGGTCGGCGGCGGAGCTCGGTAGCGCCTGCAACGCCCCGCAGGTCTCGGGGCCGGGCCAGAGCTTCCACTCGGCGCCCGACTGATAGATGCCGAGCCCGGCATTGGCGAGAAAAGCTACCGCGACAACGGCGAAGATCAGCGCAGCGAGGCGGGGCATCTCGGCGACAAGCGCCATGGCAACGAAGAGGAGCGGGACGCCGGCAAAGTAGGCATAGCGCTGCTGGAGGCAGAGCGGACAGGGAACATGGCCGCCGATGTGCTCGAAGCCGAGGGCTGCGATAATCACCGCGGCGGCGAGGAGCAGCGCTATGCCGCCGCTGCGGTAGGCGGATGTCCTTTCGGGGTGAACCTCGGCGGACAGCATGGCTCGAGCCTAACCTACTTCCCCGCGGCGGCCGGGTCGCGCTTGAGCAGGCCCAGCGCCACCGGAATGAGCGACAGCACAATGATCAGAATCGTCACCACGCCGAAGTTGTTCTTCACCAACGGGATGTTGCCGAAGAGGTAACCGCCCCAGACGAACAGGCCGACCCAGGTGATGCCGCCGACGCAATTGTGGAGCTGGAAACGCCCGTAGTCCATGTGTCCGACGCCGGCGACGAAGGGCGCGAAGGTGCGGATGATCGGCACGTAACGCGAGAGGAAGATGGTCTTGCCACCATGGCGCTCGAAGAACTGCTCGGTGCGCCGCAGGTACTCGACCTTGAGTAGGGGGACCTGGCCGCTGAACGCGCGCGGGCCTATGTAAGCGCCGACAGCGTAGTTGACGGTATTGCCGAGGATCGCCGCGAGAGACAGCAGAATCCAGGCGAGCAGCGGCTGCAGCGTGCCCGAGGAGTCGACCGCCGCGAGCGCGCCGACGGCGAAGAGCAGCAAGTCGCCCGGCAGGAAGGGCGTCACGACGAAGCCGGTCTCGGCGAAGATGATGAGGATGAGGATGGCGTAGATCCAGGGGCCGAACTGGACCAGGAGCTCGACCAGGTGCCGATCCAGGTGCATGACGAGATCGACGAAGAATTGAAAGAGCTCCATGCCTGATCCTAGCCGTTTTGCCCCGGCGGTCTTAGCAGGTGGTCCGGGCATCGGGAAGGCCTTGGGCTGTAGCGCGATCGAGGCGGGGCTACTGCGGGTCGCGCCTCCCATGTTGCTTCAATCGCGCCCCGCGTGTCTTGGAGTGAGCGCCCAAGCGTGCCCCAAGCGCGCCAAGAGTCCGCGCGCCCCTCCGAGGGCAGCTTAATGGTCGATGTCACCTTCGACTTCGTGCTGCTGTTCGGCGGCGCGCACGTCGGCCTCGTCTCGGAACTCGTGCGCCGGTGCGGCGCGCTCGGCGCGGCACTCGAGATCGCGGCCGGCGCGGTCTTCGGCTGGGCGGCGACCGCTGGGTTGCTTCGGCGCCGGGCCGGCCCGGTTGCCCGCGCTAAAGCGCCTTGCGCCGGAAGGCACGGGCGTGCTCGGGCCAGAGCTCCTTGATCTCGGCCGGCATCTGATCGATCACGTCGGCGATCTCGCCCGGGTCGCAGTGATGGGCGAGGAGCGCGAAGACATTGCTCGTCGCCCGCTCGACCGGATACGTATAGGGCAATATGGCGGTGACGATCCCGTCGAGGAATTCCTCCTTCGTTCGCCACTTCTGAGGAACGTGGCGCGGGCGCCAGCCTTCATAGTAAACGCCCCGCACGATGAGCGGGAGCTGAGCGCCGAGATCGACGGCCTCGTCGACCGTGAGACGGTCGCGCAGGTGGTGCAGCACCACTCTCAGCACGGAATAGGCCGCGGCCTCGTCCGCGAGGTCGCTCTCCTCGCGCAGCTCTTTCAGCCACTCCTGCAGCGTCTGCACGGCATGACTGACGGTTGGGGGAATGCTCATGGGCGTCCCTGTCTCGATCAAGTTTCGGCCGGCCGACAGGGGCACAGGTGGGCGGCCGGCGCATTGCCCTCGATCAATTGCGGGCGGACGCAGGCGCACGGGGTGTCGGTGCCATCTCGGCCGGCTCGAAGGCGGCCGAAAGTCGGAGCACGATCTCGTTCAGGACGAAGCGCCCGCGCTCGGTTGCGCGGATGCGGCCGAGGCGGGAGGGGGAGGGATTGGACGGAGCGAGCCCAGGTCCGATGCACAAACCTATGTCGTCGGGCTCACTCTCAGCGGGGAGCCGGTATGGGGCGTCAATGCATTCGATCAGACTTTGCTCCACGAGTTCGGCGACGGCGGAAGCACGCGGGCGGACGCCGCCCAAGAGGGCGATGCGGTCGAGGTCGAGGCCTTCGCCCAAGCGAAGCCCCATGAGCAGCATCTCGTCGGCCATCTCGCCGCGTGAGAGCGGGGCGTACTCGACCTGGCCATGGCCGTCGCGCTCGACGCGCTCGGCCCATGTCTCGGGCACGCGCTCGCAGAGCGCCGCATGGCGCACGCCATCGACGACGATCCTTCCGTGAGCGCCGGGTCCGACGCCGGCATATTCCCCGTAGCGCCAGTAGAGGAGGTTGTGGCGCGCCTCCTCGGAGGGCGCCGCATGGTTCGAGATCTCGTAGGCCGGCAGCCCCGCCGCTTGCGTCAACTCCTGCGTCAGCTCGTAGAGGGCGAGGGCATCGTCGCCCGCGGGCACCGCGAGCTTGCCCGCGGCGTGGAGCGCGGCGTAGGGCGTGTCGGGCTCGATGGTGAGCTGATAGAGCGAGAGGTGCCCGCTCGCGAGCGCGAGCGCTTGCATAAGCTCGGCACGCCAGGCTTGTGGCGTCTGGCCGGGGCGCGCGTAGATCAAGTCAAGCGAGTAGCGGTCGAACGTGCTGGCTGCGATCGCGATTGCGGCTCGCGCCTCGGCGGCCGTGTGGATGCGGCCGAGCTTCTTGAGCTCGGCGTCCTCGAGCGACTGCACACCGATCGACACGCGGTTGACGCCGGCCGCGCGATAGCCCGCGAAGCGGCCCGCCTCGACGCTCCCGGGATTGGCTTCGAGAGTGATCTCTGCTTGAGGCTCGAGCGACCAGAGGCCGGCGACGTGGTCGAGGATGGCGGCGACCGTCGCGGGCTTCATGAGCGACGGCGTGCCGCCGCCGAAGAACACCGACGATACCGCGCGCGGACCGGTGAGCGCCGCCACGTGGGCGAGCTCGCGCTTGTAGGCGGAAAGAAAGCGCGTCTCGTCCCAGCCGCCGTGACGG
The DNA here is from genome assembly GCA_963840415.1 of uncultured Alphaproteobacteria bacterium. Taxonomy (GTDB): domain Bacteria; phylum Pseudomonadota; class Alphaproteobacteria; order Rhizobiales; family Hyphomicrobiaceae; genus Hyphomicrobium_C. Next base: position 379,679 of record CAWIYX010000018.1, read on the forward strand.
ACGTGGCTGTTGAAGTCGCAATAGGGGCACTTCTGGGCGCAGAACGGCCAGTGGACGTAGACGCCGAAGCCTGGCTCGTTTTTAGGCACGTACACGCGACACCGTCTCAGCTTGTCCGCTTGCTCGCCATTTATGTAACCGTCATGGCCGTCTACGCGGCCATGACGTTTAGTTTGTCGCCGCCGACGAAATCAAGACGCAGCTATTTCTGCCGGCTCGCGGCGAGGAGCGCCTTGGCGATTGTGCGCCAGCGGGGCTCGTCGGGGAGCTCGGCGGTTGCGAGCCAGGCTTCCATCGCCGCGAGATAGCCCGTGAGGTCGGCATTCTCCCAGCCCTCGCCATGGCGGGCAAGATCGCGGCGCAGGTTGGCGATGAAGGCCATGAGCTCGGGCCTCGTCGAGATATTGCGGGCGGCAGCATCGAGCGCTTCGAGATCGCGACCCTCGCTCTTGGCCGGCGCGGCGTCCGCCGTGTCGATCTCGGCGAGGCACTCGGCCCGGAAGGCGGCGAAGGCGCGCGTGCGGTGCGAGATCGCGTACTTGGCGGCGGGCTCCATCTCGCCGAAGGTGAGGCGCTCGCCGTCGGCGACGAAGATCGGATCGTAGCCGAAGCCGTTGCCTCCGCGCGGCGGCCAGACGAGGTGGCCGTCGACGCGCCCCTTGAACAGCCGGTGCTCTCCGCTCGGCCAGGCGAGACAGAGGACGGAGATGAAGTTTGCGGCGGGCGGCGCCTTCTTGCGCCATGCGCCGCTGCGCTCGAGCTCGTCGTGGACGCGCTGCATGGCGACGCCAAAGTCCTTTCCCGGTGCCGCCCAGTTGGCCGAATAGATGCCGGGCGCGCCGTCGAGCGCCGCAACCTCGAGACCGGAATCGTCGGCGAGCGCCGGGAGCCCCGAGCCTTCCGCCGCCGCGAGCGCCTTCAAGCGCGCGTTGCCTTCGAACGAGTGCTCCGTCTCCTCGGGCTCGGTCAAGCCGAGGTCGCCGGCCGAGACGGCGTCCAAGCCGAATGGGGCGATCAGCTGCTTGATCTCCCACACCTTGCCCGGGTTGTGGCTCGCCACAACAATCTTGTCGCCGCGCCGGAGCCGCATCACTCGAGACCCCAGATGCGCGGCTCGGCGAACTCGAGGCAATTGCCGGCTGGATCGCGGAAATAGATCGAGCGTCCGCCGCCGGGCCATTCGAAGTCGGCCTCGATTGCGACGCCCTTCGCCTCGAGGTGGGCGCGCCAGGCCTCGATCTCGGGGAGGGAAGCGCGAAAGCACACGTGACCGTCGCCGCAGCTGCCGTGCGGGGGCACCGGCAGCGCCGGGTTGGTCGGCGCCATTTTCGTAGCCTCGGGATTGAAGATCAGCAGCATCTGTCCGCCGCACCTGTAGAAGACCTGGCGCCCTTCGGCCTTGGCGTGGGGCTCGAGCCCGAGCACGGCGCGGTAGAACGTCTCGATCGCATCGAGGTCGCGGGCGTAGAGAACCGTCTCGAGAACGCCTGTCGGGGTCATGGCTTTCTCAGGCAATAGGGTATTGGGCAACAGGCAATAGGAAGAATTGAGGCTCCACTCATTCAAGCGATTGCCTAATGCCCATTGCCGATTGCCTTTACGCGACGGTGAGCTTCTGCAGCTGGATCAGCTCGCCGATGCCCTTCCTCGCCAGCACCATGAGCTGATCGAAGCTTTCCTGGCTGAAGGCGACGGTCTCGGCCGTGCCCTGCACCTCGACGATGCCTCCGGCGCCGGTCATGACGAAGTTCGAATCCGCCTCCGCGTTCGAGTCCTCGGCGTAATCGAGATCGAGGACAGGCGCTCCCTTGTAGATCCCGCACGAGACGGCCGCGACGTGATCGCGGAGCACGCCGTCCTTCACCATGTCGCGAACCTTCATCCATTGGATGCAGTCGTAGAGCGCGACCCACGCGCCGGTGATGGCGGCCGTGCGCGTGCCCCCGTCGGCCTGGATCACGTCGCAATCGACGGTGATCTGCCGGTCGCCGAGCTTGACGAGGTCGACGACGGCGCGCAGCGCGCGTCCGATCAGGCGCTGGATCTCCTGGGAGCGGCCCGACTGATTGCCGACCGAGGCCTCGCGCCGCGTTCTCTCAGTCGTCGCGCGGGGCAGCATGCCGTACTCGGCGGTGACCCAGCCGCGCCCCTGCCCCTTGAGCCAGGGCGGCAGGCGCTCCTCGAGACTCGCCGTGCAGAGCACCTGCGTATTGCCGAACTTGATCAGGCACGACCCCTCGGCGTGCATCGACACCGCGCGCTCGAGGGAGACGCGGCGAAGCTCGTCGGGGAGCCGTTTCGAGGGGCGCATGGAAGCCCTTATAACGGTTCATTGGGCCGTTTACGGCCGGTTTCCAGGCGCGACCCTAGAGCGCCATCGGCCTTGATGGAAGCTCTATTGCGCCGGTCTCGGCACGCAGACGCAGGGGACCGGGACGCCCGAATCAACCTCTTGCGCCCACGAAGATTGACGAGGGGGGCGACCCGTTCCTAGATACCGGCTGAGCTCACGGCTAGTCCAGGTCGAGCGCCACGTGCCACGATGACCGAACCCGTCTCCGAGATCGCCAAGCTCTCCGAGCGCTCGCGCGCGATCCTGCGCCAGCTCGTCGAGAGCTACCTCACGACCGGCGAGCCTGTCGGGTCGCGCAATCTTTCGCGCGTGCTCCCGATGTCGCTGTCGCCGGCCTCGATCCGCAACGTCATGGCCGACCTCGAGCAGGCAGGCCTCATTTACGCGCCCCACACCTCCGCCGGGCGCCTGCCGACGCAGTCGGGCTTGCGTCTCTTCGTCGACGGCCTGCTCGAGGTCGGTCACCTTGCAGAGGAGGAGCGCCGCCAGATCGAGGCGCAGATCTCCGTCACGCGGACCAAATCGCTCGACCAGGTGCTGGCGGAAGCAGGCGAGATGATCTCTGGCCTTTCCCACTGCGCGGGGGTCGTCCTTGCCGAGAAGCAGGTCTCGCGCTTGCGCCACATCGAGTTCGTTCCCCTCGAGCCGACGAAGGCGCTCGTGGTCCTCGTCGGCGAGGACCAGAACGTCGAGAACCGCGTCATCTCGCTGCCGCCGGGCCTGCCGCCCTCGGCGCTCACGGAAGCCGCCAACTATCTCAACGCGCAGATCCGAGGCAAGACGATCGCGGAGGCGCGCGCGACGGTCGAAGCTGAGCTCGGCAAGGCCAAGGCCGAGCTCGACCAGCTCACTCAGAAGGTCATCAAGGCCGGCCTCGCCGAGTGGTCCGGCGCGCTCGACGACAGAAAGAGCCTGATCGTGCGCGGTCAGTCGAACCTGCTCAAGGACCTGACGGCGATCGAGGACCTCGAGCGCATCAGGAAGCTGTTCGACGATCTCGAGACGAAGCGGGAGCTCGCGCAGATCTTGGGCCTCGCCGAGCGCGCGGACGGCGTGCGCATCTTCATCGGCTCGGAGAACAAGCTGTTCTCGCTGTCCGGCTCGTCGCTCATCGTCGCCCCATTCCACGACGGGGCGCGCAAGGTTGTCGGCGTTCTCGGCGTCATCGGTCCGACGCGGATCAATTATGCACGCATCATTCCCATGGTCGATTACACCGCCAAGCTGGTAAGCCGTCTCCTCACTTGATTTTTGCGGATTTGCGTCTGATATCGGGCTCGCGATCGGGGCCCCAGAGGTGTTGAAGCAGAGTTGCCATGGCAGACGACACCGACGACGCTCAAAATGCTCCCCGGAGTGGGGCAGGCGCCGGGCCGCAGGCCGGGCCCGAAATCCCGCTGTCCGCCCTTGATCCGGCGAGCCTCGCCGCCGAGGTCGAGTTGCAGCAGGCGCAAATTGCCGACCTCAGAGATCGCCTCCTTCGCGCGCACGCGGAAATGGACAATCTTCGCAAGCGTGCCGAGCGCGACAAGGAGGAGACGGCCAAGTACGCGATCACGCGTTTTGCCCGCGACGTCGTCACGGTGGCCGACAACTTCGAGCGCGCCGTCCAGTCGGTGCCTTCGGGTGCCGCCGAGCAAGACCCGGCCCTCAAGGCCCTAGTCGAGGGCGTGACCATGACCGAGCGCGAGTTCCTGAATGTGCTCGAGCGATACGGGGTGAAGCGCATCAATCCCAAGGGGGAGATGTTCAATCCGCATCAGCATCAGGCGATGATGGAAGTACAGAACGCGGACGTGCCGGCCGGCATGATTCTCGAGGTCTTCCAGCCGGGCTATGTCATCGAGGATCGTGTCCTGCGCCCGGCGATGGTGGTGGTGGCGAAGGGCGGTCAGAAGCCGATCAAGGCCGATAACGATGCCTCGGGGCCCGCCTCCGCGTCGCCCGAAGTTCCGCCGGAGAACGGCGGCCCCAGAGGCTGATCAGTCGAGCCGGGTCGCGAAGCGGCGGCTCGCACATGTCGTCCCCGGCTCCTCCTCGCACGAGTACCAGCTGTAGAGAATGGCCTCGGCGCGGCCGACGAGGTTTTCATCGGGAACGAGGCCCATCTCGGGGAAGCGGCTGTCGGCGGAGTTGTCCCGGTTGTCGCCCATCATGAAGTGGCGGCCGGGCGGGATCGTCATCTCGGCCATGTCGGGCCCGAACCGGAAGTGCGTGCGCTCGATGATCGAGTGGCTGACGCCGCCAGGGAGCTCCTCGGTGTACTCGGCGACCTCGACAATGCGCCCCTGATACTCGCGATACTTGTAGATACGCTCGAAGCGGCGCGGGACGAGCGACCCGTTGAGCCACAAGCGCCCCTCACGAATGGCGATGCGGTCGCCGGGGAGGCCGACGAGGCGCTTGATCATGCGCTCTCCCGTCTTCGGGTGGATGAAGACGACGATGTCGCCGCGCTTGGGCGGCTCTGAAAAGACGCGGCCCGAGAGCTTCTTCGGCAGCGCGAGGTCGAAGGGGAGCGAGTAGCGGCTCCAGCCGTAGGCGAACTTCGACGTCGTAATCCGATCTCCGACCTCGAGAGTCGGGACCATGCTCTCGGAGGGAATGTAGAAGGTCGCGAACGCCGTGGTCTGGAACAGGAACGCAAATCCGGCCGCAAGGGCGACCGAGGGTAAGAATTCCTTAAGCAAGGCTCGCATGCGTGTGCCCCGTTCTCCTGATCACAAGGCCGACCTCTCGGCCTCGGCCGCGAAGGTCGCAATTCTGCGCTGAACCTCGGCTTAACGATGACGCGGACGGCTGAGCCCGCCGCATATGGCGATATCAAGTAGAGGGTTCAACTGATCGGGAGTAGGGCCTTAGAATTATGTGAATATTATTGGAGCGTGGCCGTGAAAATTGATAACAGGCTCAGGGCCGGTCCCGTTGCACGCTGAGAAGACGACCCTATATAACCGCCCATCGTCTAACGCAGCTCCTAGGGGACCGATCGCACGACCCATGCGGGGTCGGACGAAATGCCGGAAGCCAACATTGGGTCCGGCCGGTTCGCCGCAACGAAGAGGAACAACTGGAATGTCAAAAGTCATCGGCATCGACCTCGGTACGACCAATTCCTGCGTCGCCGTTATGGAGGGCGGAAAACCGAGGGTCCTAGAAAACGCCGAAGGCATGAACACCACGCCCTCGATCGTCGCCTTCACCGAAGACGGCGAGCGCCTCGTCGGCCTTCCCGCCAAGCGCCAGGCCGTCACCAATCCCACGAGCACGTTCTTCGCCATTAAGCGCCTCATCGGACGGCGCTACGACGACCCGATGGTCGAGAAGGACAAGAAGCTCGTCCCCTACAAGATCGTCAAGGGCCCGACCGGCGACGCCTGGGTCGAGGCGCACGGCAAGCAGTATTCCCCGCAGCAGATCTCCGCGTTCATCCTGCAGAAGATGAAGGAGACGGCGGAGGCCAAGCTCGGCGAGACCGTCACGCAGGCCGTCATCACGGTCCCAGCCTACTTCAACGACGCGCAGCGCCAGGCGACCAAGGACGCAGGCAAGATCGCCGGGCTCGAAGTGCTGCGCATCATCAACGAGCCGACGGCGGCAGCTCTCTCTTACGGCCTCGACAAGAAGAAGGAAGCCAAGACCATCGCCGTCTACGACTTGGGCGGCGGCACCTTCGATATCTCCATTCTCGAGATCGGCGACGGCGTGTTCGAGGTGAAGTCGACCAACGGCGACACGTTCCTCGGCGGCGAGGACTTCGACATGAAGCTCGTCGGCTATCTGGCGGACGAGTTCAAGAAGGAGCAGGGGATCGATCTGAGGTCCGACAAGCTTGCCCTCCAGCGCCTCAAGGAGGCGGCGGAGAAGGCCAAGATCGAGCTCTCCTCCTCGCAGCAGACCGAGATCAACCTGCCGTTCATCACCGCCGATCAGACGGGTCCGAAGCACCTCACGATGAAGCTCACGCGCGCCAAGCTCGAGAGCCTCGTCGACGACCTCATCGCCAAGACCCGCGGCCCCTGCGAGCTGGCGTTGAAGGACGCCGGCCTCAAGGCCGCCGAGATCGACGAGGTCGTCCTCGTCGGCGGCATGACGCGCATGCCGAAGGTCCAGCAGGTCGTGAAGGAGCTGTTCGGCAAGGAGCCGCACAAGGGCGTCAACCCGGACGAGGTCGTCGCCGTCGGCGCGGCCATCCAGGGTGGCGTCTTGAAGGGCGAAGTCAAGGATGTCCTCCTCCTCGACGTCACGCCGCTTTCGCTCGGCATCGAGACCTTGGGCGGCGTGTTCACGCGGCTCATCGAGCGCAACACGACGATCCCGACCAAGAAGAGCCAGGTGTTCTCGACCGCCGAGGACGGGCAGAACGCGGTGACGATCCGCGTCTCCCAGGGCGAGCGCGAGCTCGCCGCCGACAACAAGCTCTTGGGTCAGTTCGACCTCGTCGGCATTCCGCCCGCCCCGCGCGGCGTGCCTCAGATCGAGGTGACCTTCGACATCGACGCCAACGGCATCGTCCACGTCTCCGCCAAGGACAAGGCGACCGCCAAGGAGCAGTCGATCCGCATCCAGGCCTCGGGCGGCCTGTCGGAAGCCGAGATCCAGCGCATGGTCAAGGACGCGGAGGCGCATGCCGCCGAGGACAAGAAGAAGCGCGAGCTGATCGAGGCCAAGAACCAGGCCGAAGCGCTGATTCACGCGACCGAGAAGCAGTTGACCGAGAACGCCTCGAATGCCGGCGTTCAGGCGGTCAAGGGCGACGTCGAGAAGGCGGTCGCGGCAGCCAAGGAAGCGGCCGGCGGCGAGGACGTCGAGGCGATCAAGTCGGCGACGAATGCGCTCGCGCAGGTGGCGATGAAGATCGGCGAGGCGATCTACAGCGCCAAGGAAGGCACCGAGACCGCGGGCGGCGAGCCCAGCTCGGGCGATGGCGCGAAGGGCTCGGCCAGCGACAACGTCGTCGATGCCGACTTCGAGGAAGTGAAGGACGACAAGAAGAAATCGGCCTGATCGCTTGACATGGTTTTCAGCCCCACCTCCTCCGAATCCGGGAGCGGGGCTTTTTGTTGCCGGGTTGCTTGCTCAATCGTGCGCCATCCTGTGGAAATCTTTGATTTATCCGATGCGCTCGGGGTCGCGCTTCGCTTGCCTGATTTGACCGTGCGATAGAGTCTCGGCTCGTCGCCCAATTCTCGACGTCATCCCCGCGAAGGCGGGGATCTGCCCAAGCCTGCTGTTTGCTTGAGTTCCAGCTTGGACGGATGCCCGCCATCATGCTGGAAGCTTGTCTTCGACATGATGCGGGCATGACGCACAGGGAGGGAGAGACCGCGGCAGTCCCGTTCCGACGTACAACTGCTGATCATTTCTAGCCGCGCGAGGGGAAGCGGGTGAAAGCCAACATCTACACGGTGCCGCCTGGGCGGCCATTTCTCGATTGCCTCGCCCGCGCGATCCTCGCCGGCGATCTGCCGGTCATGGCGAAGCCATGCTCCGCATGGACCGGCGGAGCCCCGCCGCGGCCGCTCGACCTCCCCGCGATGACGCTCATGCTGCCGACGCGGCGCGCGACGCGTGCGCTCGAGGAGGCTTTTCTGCGCGTCTCGAAGGGCCGCGCCATGCTGCTGCCGAAGATCCTGCCGATCGCCGAGGGCGCGGAGGACCTGTCGCTGATCGAGGCCGCGGCCGCACTCGGCAGTACCGGGCTCGGCGACGCGGAAATCCCGCCCGCGATGAGCGAGACGGAGCGGCGCCTGGCGCTGACCGAGCTGGTCTTGCGCTGGTCGGAGGTGATGCGAGGCGCCGGCGGTGCCGACGGCGAGGGACTTGCGCCGTTCGCCGCGGCTGGCGCCGGCACGCCCGCGCAGGCCGCGACCCTCGCCGCCGAGCTCGCCCGCCTCATGGATATGGTCGAGACCGAGGGCGCGAGCCTCGGGCGCCTCGCCGCGCTCGTTCCGGAGACCTACTCCGTCCACTGGCAGCACACGATCGAGTTCTTGAAGATCGTGACGGAGTACTGGCCGGCGCATCTCGCGGAGAGGGGTCTTCTCTCCCCGGCCGAACGGCGCAACCGCCTGATCTTGGCGGAAGCCCGGCGCCTCGAGGAGCATCAACCGAGTGCCCCGGTCATCGTCGCCGGTGTCACCGGGTCCATTCCGGCAACCGCCGATCTCATGCGCGCCGTTCTCGGGCTCCCGAGCGGAGCGATCGTGCTGCCGGCCCTTGATACCGCCCTCGACGACGCGAGCTGGGATGCCATTGCATCGGCCGATGCAACCAGGGGCCATCCCGAGCACCCGCAGTTCGGCCTGAGGAAGCTGCTCGTTCGCCTTGGCCTCGAGCGGCGCGATGTTGCCGTGCTGCCCGGTGCAGAGACGGGCGCGGCCGAGGGAGCGCGCGCGCGCTTCGTTTCCGAGACGCTGCGCCCCGCGTCGACGACGGACCGATGGCAGGCATTCGCCGCCCGTGCCGGCGAGGTGGTGGCGGCCGGCGCTCTCGAGGGGCTGAGCCTCATCGAGGCGCCAACCACCGAGGCCGAGGCCGAGGCGATCGCCCTCATCCTGCGCGAGGCGGCGGAGACGCCCGGGCGCACGGCAGCGCTCGTCTCGCCGGACCGCCTGCTCGCGCGGCGCGTCGTCGTGCGTCTCGAGGCGTGGGGCCTCCGGGTCGACGATTCGGCCGGCCGTCCCTTCGCCAAGACGGCGGCGGGCTCGTTCCTCGATCTTCTTGTCTCTGCCGTTGCCGCCGAGTTCGCGCCGGCCGAGCTGGTGGCTCTCCTGAAGCATCCCTTGACCCGGCTCGGGCTCGATCCGTTCGCGGTCCGCCGCGCCGCCCGCGCGCTCGAGCTCGCGGTCTTCCGGCAGCCCTATCTCGGCACGGGACTAGCGGGCGTGGAGCAGGCGCTGGATCGGGCGGCGCTCGCAGTCGACGGCGGCCGCAGACCGCATCCCGCCGTGCGCCGCCTATGGAAGGAGGATTGGGACGGCGCACGTGATCTCGTCGCCCGCCTCAAGGCCGCGACGGCGCCGCTGACAATCGCCTACGAGACGCCGGCGCGCCGGCCGCTCAAGGAGTTGGCGGCCGCCCACGCCGCCGCCGCCGAAGCGGTGGCGCAACTCCCCTTGGCCGAGGGCGGCGAAGCGCCATCCTCTCCCCTTTGGGACGGCGAGGCCGGCGAGGCTGCCAACCGGTTCTTTGCGGGGCTGCTCGAGACTTCATCCGCCCTCGCCATCGCGCCCGGCGACTACGCCGACCTTTATCGCAGCCTGCTTCAGGGCGAGGCAGTGCGCCCGCGCGTCCCCGTGCATCCGAGGCTCTTCATCTGGGGGCCGTTCGAGGCGCGCCTCCAGCAGCCGGACGTCGTCGTCCTCGGCTCGCTCAACGACGGGACGTGGCCCGAGGCCGCCGATCCCGGCCCCTGGCTCAACCGGCCCATGCGGCTTGAGCTCGGTCTTCCCTCGCCCGAGGAGAAGATCGGCCTCGCCGCCCACGATTTCGCAACGCTCCTCAACGCGCCCGAGGTGGTCCTGACACGGGCCGAGAAGCGCGACGGCGTCCCGACCGTGCCGTCGCGCTGGTTGCTCAGGATGAAGGCGCTGATCGGCGGCATGGGGGAGGGCGCGGCGCTCGGATCGCGCGCGCCCTGGCTCGGCTGGGCGCTCGAGCGCGACCGGGCAGAGCGCACGCCCCGCCTCAAGGCCCCCGCACCTCGCCCGGCGGTTGCGCAGAGGCCGCGCAAGCTCTCCGTCTCGCGCGTCGAGGCCTGGATCAAGAACCCCTACGACATCTTCGCGCGCGAGATCCTGAGGCTCGAGCCGCTCGACCGGCTCGGGCTCGAGCCGCAGCCGAGCCTGCGCGGCAGCCTCATTCACGAGGCCCTCTCGCGCTTCGCCAAGGCGTACCCACGCGAGCTCCCGTCCGATACCAAGGGCGAGCTCGTCCGCTTCGCCCGCGAGGCACTCGAGGATTACGCCGCGCACGCGCGCATCGCGGCATTCTGGGTTCCGCGCTTCGAGCGCTTCGCCGAGTGGTTCGCCGACACGGAGCCGGGGCGGCGCGCAACCGCCGACGCCATCATCGCCGAGACAGCGGGGAGCCACGTTCTCGATGCGCCCGCAGGCCCGTTCACGCTCACGGCGCGCGCCGACCGCATCGACGTGACGGAGGAGGGGCTCATCATCACCGACTACAAGACCGGCAAGCCGCCGAAGGAGAAGGATGTCCTGGCGTTCGCCGCTCCGCAGCTTCCGCTCGAGGCGGCAATCGCTCTGCATGGCGCGGGCTTCGCCGAGGTGCCGAAGGAAAGGGTGGCTGGGCTTCGCTTCATCTCGGCGGCCGGCGGCGAGCCGCCCGGCGAGGAGTGCGATATCGAGACCGATGATTTTGGCGCGCTTGCAGCGGAGGCGGTGCGGGGGCTTTCGCACCGCGTGGCGCGCTTCGACGATCCCGCGACGCCCTATCGCGCGCTGCGCCGCCCGGGTTTCTCCTACGCCTTCGACGCGTATGCCCATCTCGCGCGCGTTGCCGAGTGGTCGGCCGACGCAACCGGCGACGAGGAGGGCTGAGGCCGATGGCGTCGAGACATGACGGCTCGCACATTCGCGATGTGCTCATGCGCACCGAGCGTGCGCAGGCGCACGCCGCCGATCCCGCAAGCTCTGCGTGGGTCGCGGCGAACGCCGGCACCGGCAAGACGCACGTGCTCGTCACGCGCGTCCTGCGTCTTCTCCTCGCCGGCACGCGTCCAGAGAAAATTCTCTGCCTGACGTTCACGAAAGCCGCCGCCGCCGAGATGTCGAAGCGCGTCTTCGCTCGCCTCGCCGAGTGGGTGACGCTCGCCGACGACGACCTCGCCAGGGTCTTGGAGAAGGTCATCGGCCGAGAGGCGTCGAGCGAGGAAAAAGCCCGCGCGAGGACGCTGTTCGCCGCCGCCGTCGAGACGCCCGGCGGTTTCAAGGTGCAGACCATCCACGCGTTCTGCGAGCGCCTCCTGCAGCGCTTCCCGCTCGAAGCCGGCGTCACGCCGGGATTCAATATTCTCGAGGAGAATCTCGCGCGCTCGCTCCGCCGGGAGGCGATCGATGAGGTTCTCGCGGAGGCGACGCGCAATACGGCCTCTCCCCTTGGGAAGGCGCTGCGCACCGCCATCGCCTATGCGACCGGCGATCGCTTTGACGACATCGTGAGCGAGGCGCTCGATGCCCGCGATTGGCTCGCGCTCGAGAAAGGCGACGAGACGCGGCGCGGCTATTGCGAGGCATTGGCCGTGCCGTCGAGCGCGACGAGCGACTCGCTTGCGCGCGATCTCACCGAGGTGATGACCGAGGCCAGCCTGATCGCGCTTCGCAATATCACGGCCGCCGGCTCGGCAGCCGAGGTCGCGATGTCCCGCGATCTCGCCCAAGCCGCGAGTGCAGGGGCCTCGGCGCAGCGTGTCGACGCGCTGAGGCGAGTATTCCTCAAGGTCGATGGGACGCCTCGAGCGCGGCTGTTGACGAACGGCACTGCCGCCGAGCACCCGGGCGAGGAGGCGCGGCTGAGATCGGCGCAAAGCCGGTTTTTCGATCTCTATCAGCAGCGCATTGGTCTCCGGGTCGTCGAGGCGACGATCGCGCTTCTCACCATCGCGCGCGCTGCCCAAGCCGCCTACACCGCCGGCAAGGCGCGCCGGGCCGCGCTCGACTACGACGATCTTATCGAGCGGACCAAAGAGCTGCTCGATTCCGGAGGCGCGGCGGAGTGGGTCCTCTACAAGCTCGACAGCGGCCTCGAGCATATCCTCGTCGACGAGAGCCAGGACACGAGCCCGGCCCAGTGGCAGATCGTCGAGGCGCTCGCACGCGAGTTCTTCTCCGGCAGCGGCACGCATGAGGGCGTGCGCACGCTGTTCGCGGTCGGCGACGAAAAGCAGTCGATCTACTCGTTTCAGGGAGCGGCGCCGGAGAAGTTCGGCGCGAAGGGTGGCGAGTTCAAAGCGCTTGCGGAGAGCTCCGGTCTCGGCTGGAGCGACATCACGCTCGATATGTCGTGGCGGTCGACCGAGCCCGTGCTCTCTGCCGTCGACCGACTCTTCGCAGGGGCGACGGTGCCCGGCGTCACCGGAGTGCGGCACACGGTGAAGCGCCTGGGTCAGGCCGGGGTCGTCGAGCTGTGGCCGGTCGAGCACCACGAGCCGGCCGCCCCCGCCGATATCTGGTCCGCCGACGAAGAGGATGCCGCCGCCGCGCCGCCGGCCGTGCGACTCGCCGAGCGCATTGCCGATACGATCAAGGGCTGGCTCGCTCGCAAGGAGACGCTCCTTTCCGAGGGCCGTCCGATCACGCCCGGCGATATCCTGATCCTCGTCAGGAAGCGCCAGCCGTTCGCGGCGCCAATGGTGGCTGCCCTCAAAGCGCGCGACATTGCCGTCGCCGGCGCCGACCGCATCACGCTGCTCGAGCAGATCGCGGTGCAGGATCTGATGGCGCTCGGCGATTTCCTGACGCTGCCGGAGGACGACCTCGCGCTGGCCGCCGTGCTGAAGAGCCCGATCTTCGGGCTCGACGACGACGATCTCCTCGTCCTTGCGCCGGGCCGAAAGGGGACGCTCTGGAAGGCGCTGCTCGATGGCGCAGAGCTCAAGCCCCGCTACGCCGAGGCGGCCGAGACGTTGAAGCGCTGGCGCCGGGCCGCCGACTACGCGCCGCCCTTCGAGTTCTTTGCTTCCCTTCTCGACGGTGGCGGCGTCCGCGCCAAGCTGCTTTCGCGGCTCGGACCCGACGCCGCCGACGCAATCGACGAGTTTCTGAACCTCGCGCTCACCCACGACGATGGCGCGCCGCCCTCCCTCACCGGCTTTCTCCACTGGCTCCGCGAGGGAAGCCGCGAGATCAAGCGCGACATGGAGCACGGCCGCGAGGAGGTGCGCGTCATGACCGTGCACGGCGCAAAGGGGCTCGAAGCGCCGATCGTGTTCCTGCCGGACACCTGCGGCGCCGCGTCCGCCGGCCGGCCGCGCGCCGGGACCATGGCGCTGGCGGGGCCGTCGCCGTTTCCCGGAGTCGAGGCGCCGCTCGTCTGGACCATCAAGGACGCCGGCCAGCTTCCCGCCATTCAAGCCGCGAAGGCAGCTCTGAGTGAGAGCGAGCGCGAGGAGCACAACCGGCTGCTTTACGTCGCCATGACGCGTGCGCGGGACCGTCTTTATGTTGCGGGCTTTGCGGGCAAGAACGGACCCATGCGCGGGTCCTGGTACGAGCTCATCGAGCAGGGCTTGCTCAGCGCTCTCGAGGATGCGCTGGGAGACGACGGCCGGCCGGTGCTGCGACGCGCTTGCTCTCAGTCTGCGAAGACGGAGCCTCCGAGCCGGGCGGTCGGCGCGCGCCAAGCGGCGGCGCCGCTTCCCGACTGGGCGAAGAGGCCCGCCCCGCGCGAGGCGCAGCTCTCAATACCGCTCGCGCCCTCGAGGCTCGCGCCCTACGAGCAGGACGACGCAGGCGAGCCGCGACCCAAGGAGCCGAAGCGCGATCCGCTCGCCGAGCCGGCTCCGCGGGCTCCCTCAGGCCCCGGCGGCGATGCGAAATTTCTGCGCGGCACCATCACGCATGCGCTGCTCGAGCATTTGCCGCGACTTGCGCCCGAGCGGCGCCCCGCAGTGGCGAAGGCCCTTGTCGAGGCGAAGGGATGCGTCCTCACGCCGGGCCAGCGGGCGAGCATCGTCGAGGAAACCCTTGCCGTGCTCTCGAATCCGACATTTGCGCCGATTTTCGCAGCCGAGAGCCGGGCCGAGGTGCCGATCGCGGCCCTCCTGCCCCGGCCGATCGGCTCAGGCCCGCCGCTCAAGCTCACCGGGCAGATCGATCGCCTCGCCGAGCTCGACGGCGAGGTGATGATCGTCGACTTCAAAACGAATCGAGTTGCGCCTCGACGCGCCGCCGACGTCGCCGAGGTCTATCTCCTCCAACTTGCGGCGTATCGCCTCGCGGTTTCGGAGATCTATCCGGGAAAGCGCGTGCGCGCGGCGCTACTCTGGACCGACGGGCCGAAAATCATGGAAATTCCGGCCGATGTCCTCGACGCGCACGCCGCCCGCCTCTGGGACCTCGACATCGGGCGCCTTGACGGCTGAAAGTCCCATTCCTACCTTTCAACTCCGCATTCGAACCCCTCGTGCAATTCGACAGCCCGTCACAGGAGAAAAAGCATGGCCGCCCCGCAAGTGTCCGACACCACGTTCGACCAGGAGGTGCTGAAGTCCACCGAGCCGGTGCTCGTGGATTTCTTTGCCGAGTGGTGTGGCCCCTGCAAGGCGATGGCACCTGCCCTCGATCAGGTCGCGGCGGAGATGAAGGGCAAGCTCAAGGTCGTCAAGCTCGACGTCGATCAGAACCCGGCAGTGACGGCGAAGTACGGCATCCGCGCGATGCCGACGCTGATGGTGTTCAAGGGAGGCCAGGTTGCCGCCCAGCATGTCGGCGCGCTCGTGCAGAAGAAGAAGCTCGAGGATTGGGTCAACGGCTCGATCGTCGCCTGACGGTTGACCTCTGATTGGTGACAGCCCGGGCCCCGCGATGTCGTCGCGGGGCCTTTTGCTTGTGGAGCCGAGCCGCAAGAGACGGAAAGTTGCGAGAGCGGGCTAGCGCGCGAGCTCCTTCAGGCCGCGGCGGATGAGCTTGGCCGTATCGGCGTCGGGGCCCACCTCCTTGGCCGCGGTAGCAATAGCCGCGGCGGCCTGGCCGGGGTTGTAGCCGAGATTGGTCAAGGCCGAGATCGCCTCGGCCGCCGCATTGCCCTCGGGCGGGGCCGCTCGGCTAACGGACGCAGCGGACACGTCGAGGCCGGCGATGGACAGCGCCGGGGCTTTGTCCTTGAGCTCCGAGACGATGCGCTGGGCGAGCTTCTTGCCGACGCCGGGCGACTGCTCCACCGCCGCCCAGTCTTGAAGGGCGATGGCGTTGGCGAGGTCCTGCGGCCCGAGCGTGCCAAGCACGGCGAGCGCGACCTTGGCGCCCACGCCCTGGATCGTCTGCAGGACGCGGAACCAGTTGCGCTCGACCTCGCTCTGGAAGCCGAACAAGCGGATCGCGTCCTCGCGCACGTGCGTGTCGATGGTGAGCGCGATTTCCTCGCCGAGCTTCAGATTGCGCAGCGTGCGCGCCGAGAGTTGCACTTCGTAGCCGACGCCGGCGACGTCGACGATACAAAAGCTCTCACCGATCGCATCGACCTTGCCTCTGAGCTTGCCGATCATGGTGAGCCTCCGAAAGGCAATGGGGACTAGGCAATGGGCAATAGTTAGCGGTGACGAGACCGATTGCCTATTGCCTATTGCCTATTGCCGGCTGCCCGCTCTCGATGACTCCGATGGTCCGCAACTGCCTGTGGCTTGCATGGCAGACGGCAATGGCGAGCGCGTCGGCCTCGTCCGCGCTCTCGACGCGCGCCTTGGGCAAGAGAAAGCCGATCATCGCCTGAATCTGACGCTTCTCGGCATGCCCCGTCCCCGTTACGGATTTCTTGATGAGATTGGGCGGGTATTCCGCCACCGTCAGGCCGCGCATGGCCGGTGCGAGAAGCGCCATGCCGCGCGCCTGGCCCAATTTCAGGGTTGCGCGCGCGTTGTCGTTGACGAAAGTCTCCTCGACCGCGGCCTCGTTGGGGCGAAAGCCCGCGATCACACTCGTTAGGCCCTCGTAGAGCTCGCGCAGGCGAAAGGCGAGGCTTTCCTCGTCGGTCGAGACGATGACGCCGGAGGCCACGTAGACGAGGCGCGCCCCGTCGTTGTCGACGACGCCCCAGCCGGTGCGGCGCAGACCGGGATCGATCCCGATGATGCGAACTGGCCCCCTCATGAGCGGGACATACCACAATCGGGCGATTCGCGCAGGGCTTCCTCGAACGAGACGTCCCGGAGCGGATCGAGAACGGAGTTTGCTCGCGCGATTTCGGTCAAGAAGGAGCTAATCGCCGCTTCATTTCTGCATTTTTCGCGGGCCAGGCGCCGCACGTGTAAACCGTTTATTTGCAATGCCAAGCGCTTTTTGAGAATATTGGCCGCCAAGTTTCTCAAATCGGTCTTCGGTTTGTTGTTTTGTTATCGAAAAAATTCACGGTTTCATTGCCTTGCGAGTTTTGGAATGCACCAAAGTTTAAATAACCCGGCGGCAAAATATTATCCATACGGCGCACACCGGAGATCTGGTCATGATGCGTATTCCTGCAGTCGCCTTTGGCACGGCCGCTCTGCTTGTTCTCATGGCGCAGGGCGAGGACGGAAATACCCGCCTTTCCGCGAGAATCGACACGGCCCTTGCGAAGCAAGCGAGGGAGGACGCGCAGTCCGTCGCGCTGCGCAACGCCGAGATCGAATTCTCGCTCGCGGCCTACGAGCGCCGGCGCACGAACGAGTTCGCGGCGGCCCGCAACGCCGAGATCGCTGCCTCCGTGGCGGCCGTGGAGGAGGCTCGGCTACCCGAGTTCGTCGCCGAGCGCAACGCGGAGATCGATAGGATCGCTGCCGCGTCCGAAGCGGCTTGGCTCGTGCGATTTGCCGAGGCGCGGAACACCGAATTGGCCGAGGCGCAGGCGAAGTATTTCACCGAGATTCGCAATGGAGAGATCGCCGCCTCGATGGCCGCCGTGGAACAAGCTCGGCTGGTCGCATTCGCCGCGGCGCGCAATGCGGAAATAGACGCTATCTCGGCAGTATCCGAGCGGCAATGGATTGCGCGATTCGAGGAGGTACGAAAGATCGAGCTGGCTGCGGCGAAGGCGGGCTACTTCGTCGAGGCCCGCAACGCGGAAATAGAAACGGCCTCTCTGGCAGCAGAGACCGAGCGCATGAGGGTCTTTGCCGCCGCGCGCAACGCGGAAGTAGAGACGGCAATGGCGGCTGTCGAAAATCAACGGATGATCGCGTTTGCCGCAGCGCGTAATTCTGAAATCGAGACGGCGATGGCCGCCGTCGGAACGCGCCGCCTCGCCGAGTTCGCAGCGGCCCGCAATAGGGAAATCGAGCTTGCGATGTCGACGCACGAGTTGCAGCGGGCAACGCTCGCGGCCGGAGGCCGGCTCGGGAGGACCACGGTCGCGCTCGTCTCGAGCCCGGCGGCAGGCGAGGCGATCGAGACGGGCAGCGTCGAGACCGGGGCGGAGACGCCGGGCGCGCGGGCGTGCCGCGGGCTGGTCGAGGGGCTGGCGCCGGTCGCGTTCGCAAGCTCGGCGGCCGAGATCGATGCGGCCGGCATGCGGGCGATCGGCGAGCTGGCGCGGATCGCCGGGACGTGTGCGGGCTCAACCATCCAAATTCACGGCCACACGGATGGCGCAGGCTCGGCGGCGGCCAACAAGCGGCTCTCCAAAATGCGCGCGCGCGCGGTGGCGGCCGAGCTCATCAAGTCGGGCATCGATGCGGGCCGCCTCGAGGTGATCGGCCACGGGGCCACTGCGCCGATCGCACCCAATACGACGGCGGAAAATCGAGCCCGCAACCGGCGCATCGAGTTCACGTTCAAGGACAAGACATTGAGCTCGCTGATCGAGGTGCGCTGAGCCCCGCCTCACGCCGCCGTCAGCTTGCGCAACACCTCGTCGGAGACCTCGAAGTTGGCGTAGACGTTCTGCACGTCGTCGTCGTCCTCGAGCGCGGCGATGAGCTTCATGATCGCCTCTGCGTTCTCCTCGTCGACGCTCGCGGTAACCGTCGGCTTCCACACGGCTTTCACGCTCGCCGGCTCGCCGAGCTTCGTCTCGAGGGCAGCTGCCACCGTGCCCAGGCTGTCGAACGCGCAGGTGACGACATGTCCGGCCTCGTCGGACGTGGCATCGTCCGCCCCGGCGTCGATCGCCGCCTCGAGGACGGCGTCCGGCGTGCCCGCGTCGCGCTTGAAGGTGATCTCGCCCGCGTGCGTGAACATGTGGGCGACGGAGCCCGTCGCGCCGAGATTGCCGCCGTATTTCGTGAAGACGGCGCGCACGGCGCCCCCGGTGCGGTTCCTGTTGTCGGTCAGCGCCTCGGCGATGACGGCCACGCCGCCCGGCGCGTAGCCCTCGTAGCGGATCGCCTCGTAGGCCTCGGTGTCGCCGCCGACGGCCTTCTTGATCGCCCGCTCGATGTTGTCCTTGGGCATGTTCTCGACCCGCGCCTCGTGCACGGCGAGCCTCAAGCGCGGGTTCTTGTCGGGGTCGGGCAGGCCGCTCTTCGCTGCCACGGTGATCTCGCGCGCGAGCTTGGCGAACAGCTTGGCCCGGGCCGCGTCCTTGCGGCCCTTCTTGTGCATGATGTTCTTGAATGCTGAATGGCCGGCCATGGGACGTCGAAGCCTGCGCAGTACGGGGTGGTTGAGTGGCGCGTTATGGGAGGAGGGCAGCGCCCCGGTCAAGGCCGAGCCTACCGCCCCCTTAACCTTTTGTTAACCATTGAGGTCGAGGGTGGGCCTGCGGACGTGATTCTAAAGTCCGCCGCCGCCCGACCTGCCCAGGGGGCGGCCCAGGGTAGGCCAGCGCGTATTTGGCCTGCGACGAACGATGAAGGAGGACTGCCCCCTCCTCATCGAACTGCCATAAATCTCTCAATCGACCCAAAGCAGCGGCTCGGTAGGCTCCAGTACGCCACCGAGCCGCAAACTTTTCGCGGCGAGCGCAAGCCCCGTTTCGTCGCTGACCTCGACGGCGAGCCCCGAGATGGTCGCCGGGCCGAGCGCTGGCTCGAACCTCTCGCGCGGGATCTTGGTCAGAAACCTGTTCAGCGGCTCCTCGCGGTCCATGCCGACGACGGAGTTGTAGTCGCCGCACATGCCAACGTCCGTCATGAAGGCGGTGCCGCCCGGCAGCACGCGCTCGTCGGCGGTGGGGGCGTGGGTGTGAGTGCCGATGACGAGGCTCGCGCGCCCGTCGGCGAAGTGGCCGAGCGCCTGCTTCTCGCTCGTCGCCTCGGCGTGGAAATCGATGACGATCGCGTCGGCGCCGCGCTTCAGCCCGCAGGCGGTGAGCTCGCGATCGACGGCGCGGAACGGGCAGTCGAGCTCGGCCATGAACACGCGGCCCATGGCGTTGAGAACGAGCACGTCGGCGCCGTTCCTCGCCTTGAAGAGCCCGGAGCCGCGGCCCGGCGTGCCCGGGGGAAAGTTGATGGGCCTCAAGAGCCGCTCATGGCGCTCGATAAAGACGAGGGCCTCCTTCTGGTCGAAGGCGTGGTTGCCGAGCGTCACCACATCGGCGCCCGCATCGAGGAGGTCGAGCAGGATCGGCTCGGTGATGCCGAAGCCGCCGGCCGCGTTCTCGCCGTTGATGACGACGAAGTCGAGCTTCATGCGCTCGCGCAGGCCCGGCAGCGTGGCCGCCACGGCATTGCGGCCCGACCGGCCGACCACGTCACCCAGGAAGAGAAGTCGCACCTGAACTCCCTCGTCCCATCGCCCCTACGCGATGGGGAGAGGGTCGGGGTGAGGGGCAGAAACTGGCTCCAACGCGAGCGGCCGCCCCTCACCCTAACCCTCTCCCCGCACGCGGGGAGAGGGGATATTGCACTTATTTGGGCCCGACGGAGTCAGCACCCAGTCGAGGCGCTGGTCATAGTCGAGATGGGGCACCGCGTCGACCTGTTGCTCGTCGTAGGCAAGCCCGATCGAGACGATGGGCTTCAATCCCCGGAGCCGCGCAAGCGTGCGGTCGTAGAAGCCGCCGCCATAGCCGAGGCGGTAGCCGGCGCTGTCGAAGGCGAGGAGCGGCCCGAGCACGACGTCGGGGTCGAACTCGAGGCGCCGATGCTCGAGGCTCGCGAATGCCCCAGGTCGTCGTTTGCAGCGCATCTCCCGGCGCCCAGGCACGGAAAACGAGCGGCGTGCCCTTGCCTTCCATCACCGGCAGGCACAGGCCGAAGCCTTCGCCTTGAAGCCGCAACAGCAGCGGCATCGGGTCGATCTCCTCGCCGATCGGCAGGAATCCCGAGACCACGGCCGGCGGCGCGATGCCCGCGAAAGCGATGCCATGAGCCGCAAGCGCTTGGCCGGCGCTTCCGCCGTCGCGAGCGAAGGCCCGAGACCGGGCGGCCTTGGCGGCCGCGCGCATGGCCTTCTTGGCCTCGGTGACGAAGTCCGGCGCCATGACCTCGAGCTGTCGAATAGGGCATTGCCCGCAGCCGGCGGGCGAAGGGAAGTGCCGCGGTGGCCGTTGGAACGGTTGATCTCGCCGGGTCCCTACAAATGTAAGGTGGGCGCCATATGTCCGGGGCCACGGCCCCAGCCAGGGACAGCTCCCAGGCAGATCTTATAGGCCCTGGAGATTCATGTGTTCCTGACGAACCCCGCAGCACCTTTCAATATACAGCGAGCCGACGGAAAGTTCAAAATGCCCTTTCCGTCCAATGCTCCCTGTAACGTCGCCGCTTACGACGCCTTGCGCTTCTCGCCGAATCGCTGAGCCTCTTCCGAGCCCTTGGTCGCATCGCCCGCCGTGTAGGAGTGGGCGCCGACGCCGGCGAGCTTGCCCTTGTCGACGACGAGATACTCGGTGCGGATCGGCTTACCGGCAAAATAGCTCTCGAGGATCTCACGCGTGCCGGCGGCATAGCGCGCCTGCGCCGAGAGCGAGCTGCCCGAGATGTGCGGCGTCATGCCGTGGTGAGGCATCGTCCGCCAAGGATGATCCTTGGGCGCCGGCTGCGGGAACCAGACGTCGCCGGCATAGCCCGCGAGCTGCCCGCTCTCGAGCGCGCGCACGATGGCGTCGCGATCGCAGATCTTGCCGCGCGCCGTGTTCACGATATAGCTGCCGCGCTTCATCATGCCGATCAGCTTGTCGTTGAACATATGCTCGGTCTCGGGATGGAGCGGCGTGTTGATGGTCACCACGTCGCAGACCTTGACCAGCGACTCGACGTTCGGATGGAAGGTGAGGTCGAGCTCCTTCTCCACCTCCTTCGGCAGGCGGTGCTTGTCGTAGTAGTGAAGCTTGACGTCGAACGGCTTCAGCCGCCTGAGCGCGGCCAAGGCCGATGCGGCCGGCGGCGACCGTGCCGATATTCATGCCTTCGAGGTCGTAGGAGCGCTCGACGCAATCGGCGATGTTCCAGCCGCCCCTGATGACCCACCCGTAGGACGGGATGTAATTGCGCACGAGCGCCAGGATCATCATGACGATGTGCTCGGCCACGCTGATCGAGTTGCAGTATGTCACCTCGGCGACGGTGATGCCCTTGTCCATCGCGGCTTGAAGATCGGTGTGGTCGGAGCCGATGCCGGCGGTGATGATCAGCTTGAGCTTCTTCGCCTTTTCGATCCGCTCCTTGGTCATGTAGGCCGGCCAGAACGGCTGCGAGATGACGATCTCGGCATCATGCAGCTCTTGATCTAGCTTGGAGTTCTTGCCGTCCTTGTCGGAGGTCACGACGAGCGTGTGGCCTGCCTTCTCGAGAAATTTCCTGAGCCCGAGTTCGCCCGAGACGCTGCCGAGCAGTTGCCCCGGCCTGAAATCGATCGCCTGCGGCGTGGGCGCCGTCTGACCGTCGGGGTATTTGGTGATCTTCGGGATGTCGTCGCGCGCGTACGATTTCGGGTAGCCGTCGACGGGATCGTCGTAGAGCACGCAAACAATCTTGGCCATGACATGTCTCCTCGGTTGCTGCCGCGAGAACGCCGGGGCGTGCGCGGCTTCTCGGCATCTCGAGCCGAGATCAGTACGGGCGCTATATACATCGAGCAATAACGGCTTTTCGTGCGGCGATTGCACAAGCCTATCGGCTGCGCCTCGCTATCGCAGCGGGCCGCCATCGCGGGCCGAGCCCGTCCTCCTGAATTGGGATGAGGTCGGCGTAAATCAAGACGAGCGGCGGATTTTGTCCATCACCTCGCCTTCGCTGCGGGCGTCGAAAAGCTCGTCGGCGATCATGATCGCGCTCATCATGAGGAGCCGCGATTCGCCGATCTGCCCGAACTCGGCGAGGAGGCTGTCGAACTTCTGCTCGACATAGCGGGCGAGCTCCTCGAGACGCCGCTCCTCGCCGTCGCGACAGGCGAGACGGTACGACCGCCCGTTAAGCGTAAGAAAGACCTGCCCCACCGTCCCATTCCCCCCATTCGGTCCGTCATGGCGCGCCATGCCACGCGAGGGGAACGGTCACGCAGTCTTGCCTGACAGACTATTGAGCGATTCGATCACCCAATTGATGCGGTTAACGACTTGGCTGCCGCTCTCCTCGAGAAGAGCAATGCGCGCGCGCGCCGCCTCGAGCTCCGCCTTGAGCCCGTCGCGCTCGCGCTCGAGCGCCTTCGCCCGCGCTTCGAGACGCTGCACGATCTCTCCATGACCGGCCGTGCTCTCCTTGGCGCGCACGGCGCCTCGCTTTGCCTTTTCTTTTTCCCGCTGAACCATTGGCTTACCCGGTTGATTGCACCGGCTCACGCCCTGAGCCGGCCTCGACGTTGGGCCGGAGAATAGGTCGTCCGAGTGCCGCGCGCAAGAAACGCCAGCGACGCGGCGGTGATATCGGCAGTTAAGTCTCAGGCGCGACTTCGTTCCTCGGCGCATTGACATTGCTGGCCGACCTCAACTTAATTGCGCCGCTTCTTGCCGGAACCGCCACGCTTCGGCGCGTTCGGCCAAAGCCTGTAGCACGGCACCTCGTTCCGATGCGGGCTCGAGGCCCGCCCCCAGCCGCTCTTGGAGAACGCTCATGGCAGTCAAGGTCGCGATCAACGGATTTGGCCGCATCGGCCGCAACGTGCTGCGCGCGATCCATGAAGCCAAGCGCACCGACATCGAGGTGGTGGCCATCAACGATCTCGGCCCCGTCGAAACCAACGCCCATCTCCTGCGCTTCGATAGCGTACACGGACGGTTTCCCGGAGAGGTCACCGTCAAGGGTGACACCATCGACATTGGCAACGGGCCAATCAAGGTGACTGCGGTCAAGAATCCCGCCGAGCTGCCGCACAAGGCGCTCGGCGTCGATATCGCGCTGGAATGCACCGGCATCTTTACGTCGAAGGACAAGGCTGCAACGCATCTCGAGGCCGGCGCCAAGCGCGTGCTCGTCTCGGCCCCTGCCGATGGCGTCGATCTCACCGTCGTCTACGGCGTCAATCACGACAAGCTGACCAAGGACCACTTGGTCGTCTCGAACGCGTCGTGCACGACCAATTGCCTGGCCCCGGTCGCCAAGGTGATGAACGATCTCGTCGGCATCGAGAAGGGGTTCATGACGACGATCCATGCCTACACCGGCGACCAGCCGACGCTCGATACGCTGCACAAGGACCTCTATCGCGGGCGCGCCGCGGCGCTTTCCATGATTCCGACCTCGACAGGGGCCGCAAAGGCTGTCGGCCTCGTGCTCCCGGAGCTCAACGGCCGCCTCGACGGCACGGCCATCCGCGTGCCGGTGGCCAACGTCTCGGTCGTCGATTTCAAGTTCGTCTCGCGCCACGAGACGACCAAGGACGAGATCAACGCGGCGGTGAGGAAGGCCGCCGCCCAGGAGCTCAAGGGAATACTCGGCGTGACCGATCAGCCGAACGTTTCGTCCGACTTCAACCACGATCCACGCTCCTCGATCTTCCACCTCGACCAGACGAAGGTGATTGAGGGGCGGCTCGTGCGCGTTCTCTCGTGGTACGATAATGAATGGGGGTTTTCGAACCGCATGGCCGATACGGCGGTTGCCATGGGCAAGCTGATTTGAGTCCAATGCTCGGCTACTGATCAGGGCAACTCGGTCGAGCCCGGCTGATCGCGCGCCGTGTGCCGGACGTGCAGTATAACGACTTCGGTTTGCCCAACCGCATAGAAGATCAGGTAGGGATAGCGAACGACCGGTCTCACGCGAATACGCGGCTGAGACGTGCCCCCTGCCAATAAGCGGGCGAGCTGCGAGCTGCTCGCAGAGCACGCGGATGCGGGCAACGACGCGCGACGCCGCCATTGGATCGTGTGCCGCGATGAACAGGTAGATATCACTTATGTCGGCAATGGCTCGCGCGTCGTAGCGCAGGATCATAGGCCGCACTTGCGCCAGAGATTGTCCAGATCCTGATCGGTCGCGAATTCGCCTCTTTCTGCCCGCTCTAGAGCCGGGAGCAAGATTTCAAGCTCAGCAGGCGAAAGAACGTAGGTCTCGTCCGCGGCGGCAATCTCCTCGAGAAGCTCGGCGGCAAGTCTCTGCTTCTCCTCGGGGAGGCTACGCACCTTCGAGATCGCTTGTTCGAGGGCCTTAATCATAAGCTCACACTATCATATTCGGCTGCGTCCCCGCCACCTACTCCTGGAGCCAGCGGCTGGTCGATCCGGTAAAATGGCGCTAGATCATTCGCCAAAATCGAAGAGGGTAAACTCGCTTGAATTCTGAAGGAGACCCCATGACCGAGAAGCTAGAAGATATCGCCCGCGCGCTCGTCGCGCCCGGCAAGGGCATCCTCGCCGCCGACGAAAGCAACGCCACCATCAAGAAGCGCTTCGACAAGATCGGCGTCGTCTCGACGGAGGACACGCGCCGAGACTACCGCGAGATGCTGTTTCGCGCCGCCGACGCCATGAAGGGATACATCTCGGGCGTGATCCTCTATGACGAGACCATCCGCCAGAAGGCGAAGGACGGCACGCCGCTCGCCGAGATCATTGGCGCCGCCGGCTCGATTCCAGGCATCAAGGTCGACACGGGCGCAAAGCCCCTTGCCGGCCCGACCTCGAAGATCGAGACCGTGACCGAAGGCCTCGACGGCCTGCGCGAGCGTCTCGCCGACTACTACAAGCTCGGCGCGCGCTTCGCGAAGTGGCGCGCCGTCATCGCCATAGCCGACGGCTGCCCCACCTGGAATGCCGTCAAGGCGAATGCGCACGCGCTCGCCCGCTACGCGGCGCTCTGCCAGGAGGCGAAGATCGTGCCGATCGTCGAGCCCGAGGTGCTGATGGACGGCGAGCACTCCGCCCACGACATCGACGAGTGCTACCGCGTGACGGAGTGGACGCTGCGCACGGTGTTCCGCGAGCTCTACGACGCGCGCGTCAATCTCGAGGGCATGGTCCTCAAGCCCAACATGGTGATCAGCGGCCAGAAGTGCGCCAGGCAGGCGTCCGCGCGCGAGGTGGCGGAGAAGACGTTGAAGTGCCTAAAGGCGACCGTGCCGGCTTCCGTCCCCGGCATTGCGTTCCTGTCGGGGGGGCAATCGGACGAGGCCGCGACCGAGCACCTGTCGCTCATGAACTCGCTGGGTCCCTCGCCGTGGTCGCTCACCTTCTCCTACGGGCGCGCACTGCAGGCGGCGGCCCTGAAGGCGTGGGGCGGCAAACCCGAGAACGTAGCGGCGGGTCAGCGCGCTTTTGCTCATCGCGCGCGTATGAACGGCCTCGCGGCGCTCGGGAAGTGGAGCGCAGGGCTCGAAAGAGCCGCCTGACGGCGCGTCGAAAAATCTTTGTACGGCCTGGAACCCGGCACGCGCTGCGGCGTTTCTAACGCCGTGGGATTGCGTTCTTGCGAGCTGTCCGAAATCGATGGCCGGGGCGCATCGTGCGGCCCGAACGCACGCCCGTAGGATTGGCGAAATTCTCGTCTCTGGATGACCGGCCGGAGACGGATCAGCAAGGCGCGGCGAGCCCCCCTCGTCGCGCCTTGTCTGTACCGGCCGGGAAGCATGGCTCAGTTCGAGAGAAGCCCGGAGATCGCTTCAGCGAGGTTCTCGGGGGCCTTGTAGGTCTTCTTTTTCTTGTTGCCGGGCCCGACCGCCGGCGTTGCAAAGCCCGGCGACGCAAAGCCTCCATCGTCGGCGTATGACGTCTCGACCTCCGATTCGAACTGGATCGCACGCCCGGTCATGGCGGCGGCAAGCCGGCTATCGTGACCGTAGATGTCGGAGAACGTACGCACCCTGCCGTCGTCGTCGACCAGTGCCGTGAAATAGGTGACGTGAGTGGGAATCGGACGGTCGAGCGCCACGTCCTGTCCGGACGCCATCGCGTTTGCGACTTTCTCCGTCGACCAGCCCTTGTCCTCGGCGAGGAGGATCTCGGCGAACCGGCGGGGGTTCTGCACGCGCATGCACCCATGCGACAGCGCGCGGTACGACTGGGCGAAGAGCTCGCGCTGGACGGTATCGTGCATGTAGACATCGTGCTTGTTCGGGAAGCGGAACTTCACGAAGCCAAGCGGATTTTTGCCGCCCGGGGGCTGCACGAAGCTGTAGTTGCGGATGTCGACGCTGCCCCAGTCGACGCTGTCGGGATCTACGGGCTTTCCATTGCGATAGGCGGTGAGGCCATAGGCGCGCAGCACATCGCCTCCTCCACCGCCGAAGAAGAAGAAGCCGGACGCGCTGCGCAGACGCGGGAGCAGCTCGCGCTGCTTGATCCCGTCCGGGACGCCCCACGACGGGCTGAAGGTGACGTTTTCCATCTTGGCCGAGAACGTCGGCGTGGCCCAAGCCGGCTCGCCGACGATGATCTTTTCCTTGAAGATCTCCTTCCCGTCCTTGATGACGCGCGCCGCGAATTCCGGCACGTTGTCCCATACGTAGAAGTTGCCGAGATCCTCCGGCATCCAGCGCCAGCGCTCCATGTTGATGAGAATGCGCTGCGTCTCGGCGCCGACGGCGATCTTCTTGGGCTCTCCCTCGGCGTTGAGGGCCGAGCGCGTCGCGCCGTTCAAGGATGCCGTTTGCTTCAATCCCTTGGCCCTTTGGAAGGCCTTGACGGCGTCGGCGACCTCTTCGTCGAAGAGCGTCTCCTTGGTGCCGGGGGCGGTCTCGATCTTGAGGCGCTTTCTCAGAAGGGCGACCGTCGGGTCGTCGGCGCCGGTTTTCAGGATCTTGCCGGCCGGCAGCTTGACGCGGAGCGCCTCGTCGACGGGTGCCTCCTTCTCGACCGGTCCGCCGCGCGCCTTGAGCAGCGCTTGGCGCAGGCGCGCGAACTGCTCATGCTGGGGATGGAGCGAGCGCAAGTAGGCATCACCCTCATCCCGCTTTTCGAGCTCGGCGAGAACCTCCTTCGGATCCTTGACGGGCGGCGTCTGGTCGAGGATGCGCGAGAGCGAGGACGGGTTGAACCGGCCGCCGCGAGCAAAGCGGGCGTACTTCAGAGCTGCAAGGGCGATCTTGCCCTCGGTCTCGGCCAGAGCCTCTGGCGTCAGCTGGGCCGGCGTCGGGCTCGGAAGTTCGAAGGCCGAGGTGACGAGGCCCCAATCGTCGGCCTTGCCGATCTCCGCGATGATCGCCTTGCCGCGGGGCGTGGCGCCGTCCTTGTCGACCCAGACTGGCGGACCGGTGCGCTCGGCGTAGAACGCGACGAGCGCATCGACGTCATCCTTGTTCGACTTTCTCGTGAAGGCTGCATCGGCAAGCTTGGTGCGCAGCGCGGCGACAATGGGGTCGGCCGGAGCGACCGGCGCTGCGGCTGGTGCCGCGGGTGTTGCTGTGGCGGTGCCCGCCGCCGGTGGCTGGCTTGCAGGGTCGACGGTCCCTGTCGTCACCGGCGCCGCGGGCGCGGTGCTGGCGCTCGGTCCCACTTGGGGCGGGGTACCACGGGTGGGAATCTTCTTTGCAGCCGTGGTCGGATGCTGCGCAAACGAAGGCTCGGACGCGGCGAGAGTTGCGCCTACCGCGGCCACGACGACGAGGGCTCGGGCCGCGGTCAGCATGTCTCTCAGCATTGGTCTCGCTCCCCGTGAGTTGACAATCCCTGGCGCCGCATATGGATTTAGCGAGCAGAATGTCGAGGCAACATGGCGATTTCTTGCCCGAATGTGGCGACCGCGCGACGGTTGATAATGCGCAGAATCGCAGGATTCTGCGCGATTTGGCAAGCAATTGCGCCTTGCGGAAGTGTCTCTATTCTGCCTCAATCGCGATCGATAGCGACGCGGCTTCAACAATTTCACTGACGGCGAGGAGATATGCCGCTCGAACGGACGGCGCCGCGGCTGTGTCTCGTGATCGATGCCGGCTCGAACGCCCCGACGGAGAGTGCGCTTTTCGGCCCGCTCGGCACCACGGATGTTGCAACGATTATTCTCGCCCTCTCGGCCGATGCCTCGCGCGAGGCCGTAAGGAGCCTTGTTGCTTCCATTCAGAAGCAGGGCATCGCCGCGCTGATCGAGGACGATACGGCGCTCGCCGCCGCAGTCGGCGCCGACGGCGTGCATCTCTCGTGGCGCGAGCACGGGCTCAGCGACTACGAGGCCGCACGCAAGGCCATGGGGCCGAGGGCCATCGTCGGCATCGACGCGGGGCGCTCGCGCCACGACGCGATGAGCGCCGGCGAGGCGGGAGCCGACTACGTGGGCTTCGGCATTCCGCCCCATGTCGGCGACCGCGACAAGGCGCGCGCACGCCGCCGCGATCTCGTCGCATGGTGGGCGGAGATATTCGAGGTGCCGGTCGTCGCCTTCGACGTCGAGGATGTGGTCGAGGCACGCGTACTCGCGGACGCCGGCGCCGACTTCGTCGCCGTCCGATGGACGCCCGCCCAAGGTCCCGACATCGCCGGGATCGTTCGGGCGCTTGCGGGAACGCCGGTCGAGGGCTGAGGAGCAAGAGGATGACGGGACGCCTCATCGCGCTTGGCTTGCTCGCGGCCGTCCTCGCCGGAGCGGCAGTGCTGACCGTGACGGGCGCGGTCCCGATGCCGGCGTGGCTGGCCGCAAACGCGCCGCAGCCGAACCCAGAGGCCCCTGCGACCGCCCCCGCGCAGAGCAAGTCCAAGCCGGCCGAAGACGACGCGGCCTACATTGCCTTCGACCAGGGCCGGTACCTGACCGCGCTGTCGCTGGCCGAGGCCGCCGCCGGCCGCGGCGATCCGCAAGCCCACACGCTCGTCGCCCGCATCTACGCCGAAGGCTTCGGCGTGGCGAAGGACGACGTTACCGCTGCGCGCTGGTATGCGCGCGCGGCCGAGCTCGGCGACGTTCCAGCCATGGTTGCGCTGGGAACGATGCTGGCCGAAGGACGCGGCGTCGAGAAGGATCGCGCCGCCGC
Organism: uncultured Alphaproteobacteria bacterium; assembly: GCA_963840415.1. GTDB lineage: Bacteria > Pseudomonadota > Alphaproteobacteria > Rhizobiales > Hyphomicrobiaceae > Hyphomicrobium_C. Next base: position 408,962 of record CAWIYX010000018.1, read on the forward strand.
CGCCGACATGTTCGAGCGCGCGGCCATGACCGGCGACCCGATGGCCAACTACAATCTCGGGCTTTTATTCCTGCGCGGCGACGGCAAGCCGGAAAATCCCTATCGGGGAGCCAAGCACATCGAATACGCGGCGGAGAAAGGCATCGCCGCCGCGCAGTACGATCTCGCCGCGCTCTACCAGCAGGGCCGCGGTGTCCCCTACGACGGGCTCGAGGCGGCGCGCTGGAGCGCCAAGGCCGCCGCGCAAGGGCTTGCCGCCGCCGAGTACGAGTACGCCGTGATGCTGCTCCAGGGGCGCGGGCTCAAGGCGGACGAATCGAAGGCGGTCGGCTATCTCAAGGCCGCCGCCGAGAAGGGCGTCGCCGGTGCCCAGAACCGCCTGGGCCACGTCTATGCCGAAGGCGCCGGCGTCGCGCGCGACCCCGTCGAGGCGGCGAAGTGGCGGCTCATCGCCAAGGCGTCCGGGCTCGAGGACGACAAGCTCGACCTCTTCGTCGCGGCCCTTCCCGACGCGGACCGGCTCAAGGCCGAGAAGGCCGCATACGCCTGGCGGGAGAAATCGCAGTTCGGCCCTTAAGCTCATGATCGGCTTGCCATGACCCGCCCTTGCCAGGGGGCGCGCGAGCCTATAGGGGAACCGCGAGACCTTCCGCAGGCCCCCGATGCCCGCCTCCGCGCTCATGAACGTTATGACGGCCGCCGCCCGCAAGGCGGCCCGCTCGCTCGCGCGCGACTTCGGCGAGGTCGAGCAGCTCCAGGTCTCGGTCAAGGGGCCGGCGAACTTCGTCTCTGCCGCCGATCATAGGGCCGAGGAGATCATCTTCACCGAGCTCTCGAGGGCCCGGCCTGGCTACGGCTTTCTCATGGAGGAGCGAGGCGCGGTCGACGGGGACGACAAGTCGCACCGCTGGATCGTCGATCCCCTCGACGGCACGACGAACTTCCTGCACGGCATTCCCCTCTTCTCCATCTCGATCGGCCTCGAGCGCGACGGCGACCTCGTCGCCGGGCTCATCTACAACCCGGTGAGCGACGAGATGTTCACGGCCGAGAAGGGCAAGGGCGCCTACCTCAACGACAAGCGCCGTCTGCGCGTCGCCGCCCGCAAGACGCTCGCCGACGCCATCATCGCCATGGGCGTTCCCCACCGCGGCCGGCCGGGTCATGCGAGGTTCCTGCACGAGGTCGAGAACATCATGCGCGAGGTCGCGGGGCTGCGCCGCACGGGCTCGGCAGCGCTCGATCTCGCCTGGACCGCGGCGGGACGCTTCGACGGCTATTGGGAGCGCGATCTCAAGCCGTGGGACCTCGCCGCGGGAATCGTCATCCTGCGCGAGGCGGGCGGCATCGCGAGCGACGCGGCAGGGGGCGACGCCATGCTCGAGACTGGCGACATCGTCGCGGGCAACGGCGCCATCGTCAAAGGACTGCTCCCGCTTCTCGCGGCGACGGCGCCGGCGAGCTGATCCCTCCTGCAATTAACCAGAGTGCCATTTCTGCGCTCGCTGCGCGTCCTTCACGCAAGGCGCGATCGACTTAACTATCGCCACCTAACGAACGTGCACGGCTTTTCTGTTGTCCTATTGTGCCTCGCGAATTAAGCGGCGATTTTTCCTAATGACAAACGACGTAAGGGCGGTCTTCTACGACCCGGAAGGGAGGAGGGCGCGGAGGGCGAATGCGGCGCTGTTCCTCGTCGTCTTCGTCGCCTCGATCGGGCTTGCGGTCTATGCCGCGGGACTGATCATGGCCCCGCGCCTCCCGCACGTGGCGATCGGCATCGAGAAGAGCGCGGTGACAGGGGCCAACGGTCCCTTGCCGCGAGCGCTCGACGGAGCGAAGTTCCTCCCCGTCGCCAACAGGGCACTCCCCTCCGAAGCGGCCCCCATCAAGCGCTTCGCCTTCTTCGCGAGCGGCGACCCGAGCAGCTTCATCTCGCTCAAGGCCAACGGAGGCGAGATCGACGCGATCCTCCCGGACTGGATCTCGATTGCTCCCTCCGGCAAAGCGATCAATCGGGAATACCCGACAGGCGAGGGGGCGGTGAGAAAATTGCGGAGGGATCAAGGGCTCGACCTCGAGATCTACCCGGTTCTTTCGGCTACCCAGTCGTACGCCGAGACGGCGGCAATCCTCGCCCGCGCGGAGAACAGAAGGCTCCTCGCCGAGGACATCGGCCGCTATCTCGCAGAGGGGGACTATGACGGAGTCGCGGTTGCGCTGCCGGAGCTTGGCCCGGCGAGCCACGCCAATCTCGCCCACTTCCTCGACGATCTCGGCCGCTCGCTCCACCCCTCCGGGCGCAAGATCATCACCGTGATGTCGCCGCGCCGGCCCGACACGCGCGACCAGGAGCTCGCGCGCCGCTCCGACCTCGTTCTGATCAAGACCTACGAGGGGCCGATCGATGCAAGGCCGGCGCCGCTCGCCAGCCAAGGCTGGTTCGAGTCCGAGCTTGCCGCCGTGCTGCAAGGCATCGATGCCGCGAAGCTGATCGTCGGCATCGGGTCCTTCGCCTCCGATTGGGACGCAATCGATCGCCGCCGCGAGCTCGCAGTACAGAGGGCATGGGAGCTCCTCGACGAGGCAAAGGCCCCGCTCTCCTTCGACGTGAAGACGCTCAACCCCCACTTCCGCTACACGGGCGCCGACGGCCTGGCCCATAACGTGTGGTTCCTCGACGGCGTGACGGTCTTCAACCAGGCGCGCGCCGCGTTCGCGGCACGGCCGGCAGGCGTCGCCTTGTGGCGGCTCGGTCTCGAGGACCCGGGCGCTTGGGCGTCCTTGGGCCGCGACCGCTTTCCCGACCGCGAGGCGCTCGCGCACCTCGAGCGCCCGCCACCCGGCAACGACGTCTACGAGCGCTTCCGCAGCGACGTGGTCGATCTCCTCCCCTCGCACGCGAACGGAGAGCGGCGGCTATCCTACAGCGACGATCTCGGGCTCATCGTCGGCCAATCTCTCGAGCGCGCGCCCAAGCAGGATCAGCTGGTGAGCCCGGGGTTTGCCGGCGACAAGCTCGTCGCGCTCACCTTCGACGACGGCCCGGACGAAAAGTACACGGGCCAGATCCTCGACATCCTCGCCGAGAGGAATGCCAAGGCGACGTTTTTCATCATCGGCAGGAATGCCGTGCGCAACCCGGACCTTCTCAAGCGGATCTACGCGGAGGGTCACGACATCGGCAATCATACGTATTCGCACCGAGATCTTCTCAAGAGCACGACCGGCGACATCGAGCTCGAGCTCAACGGGACGCAGCGCGTCATCGAATCTCAGCTCGGCATTCACACGATCCTCTTCAGGGCTCCCTACGCCTCGCCGAATTTCAAGAAGGAGCTCGAGGCCCCGCGCGTCATCGAGACGGCCGACCGTCTCGGCTACCTGACGACCACGGCGTCGGTCGACGCCTTCGACTGGACGGCCGCGACGCCGGCCCAGATCGTCGAGCGCGTGGCCGGCGGCATAGAACGGGGACGGGGCCAGGTCGTCCTCATGCACGACAGTGGCGGCAATCGCCGACCGACGGTCGCCGCACTGCCGGTGATCCTCGATCGGCTGTCGAGCCAGGGCTTTAAGTTCGTCGCGCTGCACGACTTGATCGGCAAGGAGCGCGGCGAGGTGATGCCGGTGATCGGCGGCGGGCAGCTCGCGCTCAAGGCCGGGCTCAATATCAGGCTCGCCTGCATGACGACCATGGCGGCGCTCGAGGAGGGACTGCCCTACGTGCTGGTCGGGGCCGCCGGGCTCGGCGCCCTTCGGCTTCTCCTCGTCGTGGCGGCGGCCTTCGTCCAGAGACGACGCGAGCGGCGCCGCTCGTTTCCGGGCGGGCGGCCGGTCACCCTTTCGGTGCTGATCCCGGCCTTCAACGAGCAGAAGGTGATCAGCAAGACGGTCGCGTCCGTGCTCGCGGCTTCGTCCGAGATCGACTTCGACGTGATCGTCGTCGACGACGGCTCGAGCGACAGGACGGCAGAGGCCGTGCGCGAGGCGTTCGCGGGCAATGAGCGCGTCAGAGTGTACAGGAAGGCCAACGGCGGCAAATCCTCGGCGCTCAACTTCGGCCTCGCCCGGACCGACGCCGAGGTGGTGCTGATCATCGATGCCGACACCGTGCTTGCGGCGCGGGCGCCCGAGCTGCTCGCGCGCCATTTCGCCGATCCCCGGATCGGAGCCGTCGCCGGCAACGCGATCGTCGGCAATCCCGTAAATCTCATCACGAGGTTCCAGGCCCTCGAGTACATCACGGGCCAGAACCTCGATCGGCGCGCGTTCGAGCTCGCGAATGCGATCGGCGTGGTGCCGGGCGCGATCAGCGCCTGGCGCCGCCGGGCGCTGATCGAGGCGGGCGGGTTTCCGAGCGATACGCTGGCGGAGGACGCCGATGCAACGATCGCCTTGGAGCGGCGAGGCTGGAGGGTCATCTACGAGCCGGCAGCAGCGGCCCTGACCGAGGCCCCCGAGACGCTGCGCGCCTTCCTGAAGCAGCGCTTCCGGTGGGTGTTCGGTACGTTGCAGGTCGCGCATAAGCACGCCGGAGCCGTTCTCCGGGGTGAGCCGCTCGGCGTCGCGCTCATCACCGTGCCGAACGTCTACATCTTTCAGATGGGGTTTGCGCTCCTTGCCCCGCTCATGGATGCCGCGCTCGTCCTGGACCTCGCCCGACTTGCCGCTGCGGGCCTCAACGGATCGGGCGACATGACGGACGCGCACCTCGGCCCCGTGGCGCAGTATTGGCTCTTGTTCCAAGCGCTCGACATCGCGGCGGCAGCGACCGCAATTCACATCAACGGGGTGGCGAGCGGCTGGAGGCTTCTGCCGCTCACCCTCCTCCAGCGGTTCTGCTACCGGCAGCTCCTTTACATGGTCGTGCTCCGCAGCTTCAGCGCGGCGATCAAGGGACACTTCGTCGGTTGGGGGAAGCTTGCGCGCACGGGGAGCGTTTCGGCCGCGGCAGGGTCTAGGGCCCATGGCTCATTCGGGGAGCATGCCGTGCCGCCGGCGGTGTTGCCCAGCCTGCAGAGGATCCACGCATGAGGTTTGCGATGAAGACCCGCCTGGCACGTGGCGGAGCACGACCCACGGCGACGGGCGCGCTCGGCCTTGTCGCCGCAATCCTGGCGGCGAGCGCCGCACCCTGCCTTGCGGGCGGCGCCGAGGCCGTGAAACCCGTGGCTCTCGCGCCCGTGGTTCCCGGCGATCTCGACACGGTCCCCGGGCACGCTCTCGAAGCGGTCGTGCCGAGAGCGCCCGCAGCGCTTCATTGCGTGCCGGGCGATCGCCTCAAGATCACGTTCTATGAACGCGTCGGTCGGCCCGAGGAGGGCCGCAGCGAGCAGGTCTCCTCCTCCGAGCTCGTCGAGCGAGCCGAGCTCACGGGGGAGTACGTCGTGCAGCTCGACGGGTCCGTGTTCCTGCCCCTGCTCGGGACCGTCGATCTCGGAGGCCAAGCGCTGCCCGAGGCGCAGCGTACGCTCGCCGCCGTCTTCAAGAGCGCGACCAGCCGCGACGCCAAGGTGGCGCTGTCGGTCGCCGCGCGCGAGCCCGTCTACGTCATCGGGGCGGTGACCAGCCCCGGCACGTACTCCTACACGGAGGGCATGACGGTGCTGCACGCCATTGCCCTCTCCGACGGTCTCGAGGGCAAGGGGGCGGAGCTGTCGCGCTCGTTCGAGGTCATCCGCGAGCGCGAGCGGCTCGACAAGGCGATGGACAACCTGAAGCGCCTTCTCGCGCGGCGCGCGGTTCTGAGATCGGAGCGCGACTCCAATCAACCTGCCGACACCCGCGGCGTCGAGGAGATTGCCGGGCGGGAGGGCGCGGCGACATTGATGGCCAGCGTCATCGGCGAGCGCCAGCTTCTCACTGCCAGCCGCGAGGCGCAGAGGACGGCGCTCTCGGGGACCATCGGCTCCGCCGAAAAGGAGCTGCAGAGCCTGCGCAGCCGCATGGAGCACATCGGCCTGGGCCTCAAGGACCGCGCCGAGCGCCTCGACGTGCTCAACAACCTGCAGAGCAAGGGCACGCTCAGCGCCTTCAACGTCTACCAGGCGCGCAGCGACATGGCTTACGTCGAGGAGCGGGAGGACGAGGTCAGGGGGCTCCTGGCGCAGACCGAGCTCAAGCTTTCGCAGGCCCAGCAGGACAAGATGAGGCTCGACGTGGAAGCGCAGGTCGAGCTTGCGCGGGACCTGAGAGACGTCGACCAGCAAATCGCGCAAGAGGAGATGACCATCACCGCGGCAAAACGGCTTCTCGCCATCGCCGGGCAGCCGGTCGAGCGCAAGAGCCTCAGCGATCGCAATCTCTCCTTCGAAATCGTGCGCCGGACCGGCATCGGACCCAAGCAGATTGCGGCAGACGAGATGACCGTTCTCGAGGCCGGAGACCTCCTCAAGATCAGCGCTCCCTCGGCGACGCTTCCGACCGGCGTCAACTGAGCGGGCGATTTAAGGGCCGCCCGGGGGTCGCCTGTCCGGCGCGAGAATGAAGGCGGGGCACTGGGCTTCCGCCGCCGTCAGCTCGACCACGTCCTGGGGCGGCTCGCCGGCCGGAGCGGCAGGGTCGGGGGCGACGTCGATAGCGCCGTTGCGCGCGTCCGACAGCGCGAAGTTCTTAGCGGCGCCAAGGGGGATGTGCCGGCTCCAGGTATCGACCTCGCGCGCGCTGAGGGCACCGGCGGCATAGGCATCCTTGTAGTAGGCCACGTCGCGGCCAAGGCGGTCGACAGGCTGTGTCGGATGCGGGTGGCGCAGCGACAGACAGCGCCGCGCCGCGGCATGCGGGTTTCCGGCACCGGTCTCGGCTGCGACGCAGGAGCGGAGGTCGGCAGCCAGCGTCTCGGCGTCCTCCGGCGGGGCGCCGATATGCGTGGCCCGGTCGTAGAAGAACGCATAATCGAGCTCGCTCGGTGCGAGGCCGAGCGCCGACCAGAGCCGCCGGTAGCCCTCGAGCTTATAGCCGTCGAACGGGAAGCTTCGGTAGAGAGCGCGGTAGCTCGCGCGGACGGCAGCGTCCGCGCCGAGCGTCACGAGCCCGCGCTCCCATGCCTGGCGGCGCACCGGGTCGACCCAGGCCGCGCACATGAAACGCTCGACGGGCGAGCTGCCGTCGCAGGAGTCGGGCGGCGGGCCGGCAAGGCGCGCGAACCGGCGCACGTTGGCGGCTTCCGAGCCGAAGGCTCGATCGATCGCTTCCGAACCGGCTGCGGCCGTGCGCCAGAGGATCCACTGCAGCTCGCGGCCCTGGCCGGCCGTTGCCCCGCGCGGCCCCCAGGTGAGGAGCGAGCAGGGATCGGAGGCATTACGGCATTGGCCGCTCGTCGTCGCACGCTCGGCGCGTCCCTCGGGTGCCCCGCCGTTGTCCTGGCAGAAATTCCACTCGGGCTTGTCGGTGAAGTCGGTCGCCTCGAAAGTGAGGGTCAACGCGTCGGCAAGCTCCACGGCGGTGGGCGGCGGCTCACCCCCCATCACGGCACCCCAAAGCGCCGCCGTGAGGACTCCGTTCCCGGCGGACGAGCCGGTGGGCGCAATCGTCGTATCGCAGGCGGCAAGGGCGGAGATCTCTGCGGCAGTGCCTGGGCCCAGTGTGCCGCGCCGATCCCGGTCCGCGACCGGAAGCTTCCTCTCCTTGCAGCCGGCGAGGCGCAGACGCAGCCGGTCCTGAAACTCGGCGACCCTAGAGAAGGCCCCTGCCCGAATCGGATAATCGCGCGGATCGACGATAACCTCGTCGGCTGCCAGAGCGGCCTGCCCCATCGTGACGGCGAGGATCAGGCCACCAGCTAGGGCCTTGATCGATGCTTGATGCATTTTCGAAGCGACGTGGGTTAACGACAGGAAGCGCCTTGGGAGTCCGGCGAGCCTGCCGGAATCTCGTTGCGGCGCGGATAGATATCGAGAGGGCGTGGAGGTGAGGGCAAGCCAAAGTTTCAAACCAAATTAATAAAGGCTCAAAGCCTCGCGCCTACGCTTTCCGAGTGATTCGGCTTCTCGGCGGGATACCCATGAAATTCAGAACCTTGTCCAAGATCGCCGGTGGCGTGCTGGTCGCGGGCTGCCTCGTGATGCTGGCCACGACCCAGTACGCGCTCCACACGCTCAAGGTCGGCGGCGATATCTATCGCCAGATCGTTCTCGGCAAAGACCTCGTCGCCGACATCCTGCCGCCGCCCGAGTACATCCTCGAATCCTATCTCGAGGTGACGCTTGCGCTCGCCGATCCCAAATCGGTCGAGGCGCGCAGCGAGCGGCTCAAAGTCCTGCGCAAGGACTACGATACGCGCCATCAATACTGGCTCGAGCAGAATTTCGATCCGGCCATCCGCGCCTCGCTGACGGAGGGCGCGCACGAGCCGGCGATGCGCTTCTTGGAGATCACCGAGCAGACGTTTCTTCCGGCGCTTGCGAAGGGCGATTTGGTTGGCGCACGCGCCGCCTACGCTCAGCTCGCTCAAGCCTATGAGGACCACCGCGCGCGGATCGACGAGACCGTGCAGGGCGCCAACCGCTTCATTGCGGAAACCGAGTCCGATGCGGCGACCCGCGACACGATCATTACGGTCGCCGTCATGACGGTATCCGCCGTCATGCTGGCGCTGCTCATTGCCGCCGTATTCGGCCTCGAGAAGCGTCTGGTCACACCCATTGGCCGCATCACCGCCGCCATGGACAGCTTGGCCAGGGGCGACCTTTCCACATCGATACCCTTCGGCGAGCGCACCGACGAGATCGGCGACATGGCGAAGACGCTGCGCGTCTTCAAGGATGCCCTCATCAGCCAGCGGCGCGCCGACGAGGCAGCCGCTGCCGATTCCCGGGCCAAGACGGCACGCGCACAGCGGCTTTTGGATCTGGCGCAGAGCTTCGAGCGAGCGGTCGGCTCGATCATCGGAACGGTGACTAAAGCGTCGAGCGAGCTCAGCTCGACTGCGGAAGCATTGACTGGGTCGGCCAAGGGGGTGAGCGCACAGTCGACCGCGGTGGCGACGGCCTCCGAGGAGGCCTCGGCCAGCGTTCACACCGTGGCCGACTCCGCCAATCAGCTCTCGGCTGCCATCCGCGAGATCTCGACCCAGGTCCACCAGGCGAGCCGGGTCGCGAACGAAGCCTCCACGCAGGCCACTCAAACGACGGCGCTCATGCAAAACCTGACCGAAGCTGCCTCGCACGTGGGAACGATCGTCGAGCTGATCAGGGGAGTGGCCAGCCAGACCAACCTTCTCGCGCTCAACGCCACGATCGAGGCGGCGCGGGCCGGAGAAGCCGGGCGCGGATTCGCGGTGGTCGCCCAGGAAGTGAAGATGCTGTCGGAGCAGACCGCCAAGGCGACCGAGGAGATCAACGACCAGATCACGGCGATCCAATCGTCGACGGAGCAGGCGTCGGCCTTCGTCACCGGGATCGCCGCGACGATCAACGAGATGAACGCCATCTCCGGAGCGATTGCGAGCGCCGTCGAGCAGCAGGGGGCGGTGACGCAGTCGATTGCCGAGAGCGTCAAGCAGGCGTCGATCGGCACTTCGGAGGTTGCCCGCAACATCAGCGGCGTCGCTCATTCGACCGAGAGCTCGACGGCGGGCGCGAGCCAGGTGTTCATCGCCGCGCGCAATGTCTCCGATCAGGCCGCCGCTCTGCGGTCCGAGGTCGAGCGGTTCCTCGCCGGCATTCGCGCGGCCTGAGGAGGGCTAAAGCGTCGCCCCGCCGCACTGAGCGCGGTGGCGCAAGAGGTGGTCGGCGAGCACGATCGCCATCATCGCCTCGCCGACGGGGACGGCGCGAATGCCCACGCACGGGTCGTGGCGGCCCTTGGTCACGATCTCGGTCTCCTCCCCGTGCGTGTCGATGGTCTGGCGCGGGGTCAGGATCGACGAGGTGGGCTTCACCGCGAACCGGCACACGACCGGCTGGCCGGTGGAGATGCCGCCGAGAATTCCGCCAGCGTGATTGGAGAGGAAGCGCGGCTTGCCGTCGGAGCCCATGCGGATCTCGTCGGCGTTGGCTTCGCCCGTGAGCTCGGCCGACGCCATGCCGGCGCCGATCTCGACTCCCTTCACCGCGTTGATGCTCATCATGGCCGAGGCCAGGTCCTGGTCGAGCTTGCCGTAGACGGGGGCGCCGAGCCCGGCGGGCACGCCTTCGGCCACGATCTCGATAATGGCGCCAATCGAAGACCCGCCCTTGCGTATGGCATCGAGATAATGCTCCCACTCGGGAACCATGCCGGGATCGGGGCAGAAGAACGGGTTGGCGTCGACCGTATCCCAGTCCCATCGCGAGCGGTCGACCGGCTTCTCGCCGATCTGCACCAGCGCGCCGCGGATGGTGACGCCGGCGAGGACCTTGCGCGCAATCGCGCCGGCCGCGACGCGCGCCGCCGTCTCTCGCGCCGAGGAGCGCCCGCCGCCCCGGTAGTCGCGGATGCCGTACTTTGCCCAGTAGGTATAGTCCGCATGCCCGGGGCGGAACTTGTCCTTGATGTCGGAGTAGTCCTTGCTTCGGGTGTCGACGTTGCGGATCAGAAGCGAGATCGGCGCGCCCGTGGTCACGTCGCGGCCGGCCTCGTCCTGGAACACGCCGGAGAGGATCTCGACCGCGTCGGGCTCCTTGCGCTGGGTCGTGAACCGCGACTGGCCGGGGCGCCGCTTGTCGAGGTAGTCCTGGACGTCGGCAGCGGCGAGCGGCAGGCCCGGCGGGCAGCCATCGACCACGCAGCCGATGGCGGGGCCGTGGCTTTCGCCCCAGGTCGTGACGCGGAAGAGATGTCCGAACGTGTTGTGTGACATGGATGCCGCGATTGCGAGAGCCGTCGCCAGCGCCCGCAAATTCAAGACGATAGCATGAGCAACTCGAGCCCGCGGGAGGCGGGCCGACGCACTGAGCCCTCTCTGTAAGAGGAGGTTAGCTCGCCGACAATAGCGCGTTCGCCCTTATTTGATTGGAAGATTCTGGCGACGCAGATAATGAGGCTTAAGTGCGATGCGCCGGACGAAGGGAGGCAGACTAGGCGCAGGTGCGCTCGCCGCCTCGAGGCGGCGTGTCGCTGGTACCGGTTCGTGTCGCAGTGTTGAAACGGGCGGCTCCGGGCGGTCTGAGCAACCGCGCTCGAGCGGCCCCGCAGTGCTTGTGGGAAGGGCCGGAGCTGCCGCTGCTCCGGCTCTTCTTTTTCATATCCACGTCATGCCCGAAGCGTCGAGCACGAGCACGCGGTCCTGCGGGCTCTCGAGATCGGGAATCGACTCGGGCGCCAATCCGAGGATGTGCGCGCGGAGCGCGCGGCCGACGCCGCCGTGGCCGGCAACGACGGTGTCGCGTGTGACGTCTCCTAGCCAGTCGACGGTGCGGGCGAGGAGATCGGCGTAGCTCTCCCCGCCGCTGGGGCGCCAGCGGAACGGGTCCTTCTCGCGCTCGACGAGACCCCTAGGGTCGATCGCCGGCAGGTCGGCCTGAAGCACGCCTTCCCAGTGGCCGTAGTTGAGCTCTTGGAGCCTCTCGTCGACGCGATAACCTTCGGCGGGGAGACCGAGGCTGCCGCGCACGATCTCCATTGTCTCTCGCGCGCGCCCCAAGGGGCTCGCGACGAAGTCGGCGCGGGCGATGTCGGGCAGGAAGGCCCGGAGCGCCTCTCCGTTGCGGCGCGACTGCGCGCGGCCGCGCTCGTTCATTGCGAGGTCGCGCTGGCCCTGGTAGCGCCGCTCGGCGTTCCAGTCCGTCTCGCCGTGGCGCACGAAGTAGATGGTGATTGCGTCCCGCATGGATGCATTCCCCCTCTCCCCGTTTCAACGGGGAGAGGGTCGGGGTGAGGGGCCGCAACTCGCCGCAGCCGAGGCTTCTGCCCCTCACCCTAACCCTCTAGACACCGTCGCTCTTGACGACGGAGATGTCGGGCGCGTCCTCGTTCTTCATGCCCTGGATGTGGTAGCCGGCGTCCACGTGGTGCACTTCGCCGGTGACCCCGCGCGACAGGTCGGAGAGGAGATAGACGGCCGCGCCGCCCACGTCCTCGAGGGACACCGTGCGCCGGAGCGGGGAATTGTACTCGTTCCACCTCAGGATATAGCGGAAGTCGGCGATGCCCGAGGCGGCGAGCGTCTTGATCGGCCCGGCCGAGATGGCGTTGACGCGGATGGCGCTCTTGCCGAGGTCGGCCGCGAGGTAGCGCACGCTTGCCTCGAGGGCGGCCTTGGCGACGCCCATGACGTTGTAGTGCGGCATGACCTTCTCGGCCCCGTAATAGGTGAGCGTCACGATCGAGCCGCCGTCGGTCATGAGCTTCTCGGCGCGCTGGGCGAGCGCGGTCAGCGAGTAGCAGGAGATGAGCATCGTCTGGGTGAAGTTCGCCTCGCTCGTGTCGACGTAGCGGCCGTCGAGCTCGTTCTTGTCCGAGAAGGCGATGGCATGGACCAGGAAGTCGAGCCGGCCCCAGGCGCGGCCGATCTCGGCGAACAGCGCATCGACGGACGCCTTGTCGGTGACGTCGCAGGGGAGGACGAGCCTTGAGCCGAGCTCGGCGGCGAGCGGCTCGACGCGCTTCTTCAGGGCGTCGCCCTGATAGTTGAAGGCGACCTCGGCGCCCTGAGCGGCAACGGCCTTGGCTATGCCCCAGGCGATCGAGCGGTTGTTGGCGACTCCCATGATCAGGCCGCGTTTGCCTGCCATGAGTGTGCCGGCTGCCGTTGGGCTGGCCGCGGCCTGCTCGTTCATGAGCCCGTCGTTCCTTCTCGCTGGGGTAATTTGGGGCGCATCCTACACAAAAGGACCTCCCGGTCCAGATGGCGGCCGCCTTGCTCCATTTTTCACCAGAAGGCGCGGCAACAACGGCTTTTGCCTTGCGCGCGACCCCCGGTAGAGTAAGGAAAATGAGGCAACGGCTGCGCCGAGGAGCGAGCATGTCTGACCGGAAGGAGAGCGCTGGACAGGACCGTACGGCGGGGGCGCCGCCGCGCGACAAGCCCTGGCTCTTTCGCACTTACGCCGGCCATTCGACGGCGGCGAAGTCGAACGAGCTTTATCGGAAGAACCTGGCCAAGGGTCAGACCGGGCTTTCGATCGCTTTCGACCTGCCGACGCAGACCGGCTACGACAGCGACCACGAGCTCGCCAAGGGCGAGGTTGGCAAGGTCGGCGTTCCGGTGTCGCACCTGGGCGACATGCGCACGCTGCTCGACGGTATCCCGCTCGAGCAGATGAACACGTCGATGACGATCAACGCTACGGCGGCCTGGCTGCTCTCGCTCTACGTCGCCCTCGCCGATGAGCAGGGCACCTCGCGTGCCAAGCTCACGGGCACGATCCAGAACGACATCATCAAGGAATACCTCTCGCGCGGCACGTACGTCTTTCCGCCGGCGCCGTCGCTCCGGCTCATCAAGGACACGATCGTCTTCTCGTGCCGCGAGCTGCCGAAGTGGAACCCGACCAACGTTTGCTCCTACCACCTCCAGGAGGCGGGCGCGACGCCCGCGCAGGAGCTGGCCTACGCGCTCGCCACCGCGATCGCCGTGCTCGACACGGTCAGGGCCTCGGGCGAGGTGCCGGAGGCGGAGTTCGGCAACGTGGTCGGCCGCGTGTCGTTCTTCGTCAACGCAGGGCTGCGCTTCCTGACCGAGATCTGCAAGATGCGCGCCTTCGTCGAGCTGTGGGACGAGATCACGCTCGAGCGCTACGGCGTCGCCGACGCGAAGAACCGCCTGTTCCGCTACGGCGTCCAGGTGAACAGCCTCGGCCTCACCGAGCCGCAGCCCGAGAACAACGTCTACCGCATCCTGCTCGAGATGCTCGCCGTGACGCTCTCGAGGAAGGCGCGCGCACGCGCCGTGCAGCTTCCGGCCTGGAACGAGGCCCTGGGGCTGCCGCGTCCCTGGGACCAGCAGTGGTCGCTGCGAATGCAGCAGATTCTCGCCTACGAGACCGATCTTCTCGACTACGGCGACATCTTCGACGGTTCGACCGAGATCGCGGAGAAGGTCGGCGAGCTCAAGGAGCAGGCGAAGGCGGAGCTCAAGACGATCGAGGCCATGGGCGGGGCGGTCGCCGCCATCGACTACATGAAGCGCCGGCTCGTCGAGAGCAACTCGGCGCGGCTCGCCAGGATCGAGAGCGGGGAGCAGATTGTCGTCGGCGTCAACCGCTGGACGGAGACCGAGCCATCGCCGCTGTCGGCGGGAGAGGGCGCGATCCTCGTCATCGACCCGGCGGTCGAAGCTCACCAGGTGGAGAGCCTCGAGGCGTGGCGCGAGCGGCGCGATGCGAAAGCCGCGGCCAAGGCACTCGCCGATCTCGAGGCCGCCGCCAAGGAGGGCGGCAACATCATGGAGCCGTCGATCGCCTGCGCCAAGGCGGGAGTGACGACCGGCGAATGGGGCACGACGCTGCGTCGCGTGTTCGGCGAGTATCGCGCGCCGACGGGCGTCTCGCAGGCCGCTGTCGACCGTTCGGGGCAAGGTCTCGATGAGGTTCGACAGGCGGTCGAGGACGTCTCGGCCCGGCTCGGCCGGCGCCTCAAGTTCCTGGTCGGGAAGCCGGGGCTCGACGGCCACTCGAACGGGGCCGAGCAGATTGCGGTGCGCGCGCGCGACTGCGGCATGGATGTCGTCTACGAGGGCATCCGGCTGACGCCGGCCCAGATCGTGCGCGCGGCCGTCGACGAGAGCGCGCACGTTATCGGCTTGTCTATCCTCTCGGGCTCGCACGTTCCCCTCGTCTCCGAGGTCGTGGAGCGCATGCGGAAGGAGGGGCTGGCCGACGTTCCCCTCGTCGTCGGCGGCATCATCCCGCCCGAGGACGCGACGGCCTTGAAGGCGCTCGGCGTCGCCGCCGTCTATACGCCCAAGGACTTCCAGCTCACCGACATCATGGCCGACATCGTGCGGCTGGTCGCGGCGGAGCCGCGCGCAGCGTAAGAGCGGCGGAGCCGCGCGCAGCGTAAGAGCGGCGGAGCCGCGCGCAGCGTAAGAGCGGCGGAGCCGCGCGCAGCGTAAGAGCGGCGGAGCCGCGCGCAGCGTAAGAGCGGCGGAGCCGCGCGCAGCGTAAGAGCGGCGGAGCCGCGCGCAGCGTAAGAGCGGCGGAGCCGCGCGCAACACGAGAGCCTGTGACCGGCCAGCATCGGAATCGCGGAGCGTCAACATCTTCGTACTGTCATCATGTTCAATTCAATTGACGGCCGCTACTCCGAACCCCATTTTCGCCGCGGACGAGTGAGACCGTTCGGCAGCGTATCGCGCAGAGGGATCTTGCGCTGAGGGAGACGGCGGATGGCGACTCCAACCTCGAATTCTGTTCCCTTCACTTACATCGACGCGGCGGCGACCGGCATTGGCCGCTATATTGCCGACGGCGAGAAGTGGGGCGGCGGCCTGGGAACAGGCGTGACGCTGACCTACAGTTTTCCGAGAGGAAGTGCCAACTTTATCACCCCCTATGGCAATTCCTTTGGAAATGGTGAGTGGGACCATTGGCACAGTCTGTCGGACGGTGAGCGAACGGCGTAAGAAAAGCATTGGCCGCGTGGGCGAGTGTTGCCAACTTGACGTTCGTGGAAGTTGCCGACAACTCATCCAACGTCGGCGAGCTGCGTTTCACCTACACCGAGGTCATCAGCGACACCGCGGCCGCGCACGCCTACCTCCCGAGCGGGAGCCCCGAAGCCGGCGACGTTTGGTTCAGCTGGGACAACTTCAACTCGAACGGCTTGGCCAACATTGCCGTCGGCAGCGACGACTTCCAGACGATCCTGCACGAGATCGGGCACGCATTGGGCCTCAAGCATTCGTTCGAGAGCCCCAACGCAATTCCCGCTCAGCACGACAGCTACTTCTACACGCTCATGAGCTACACGGCCTCGCCGTGGACCGACAGCAACTTTGCGACGTTCTTTCCCACGACGCCGATGTACTACGACCTCGCGGCGATCCAGGCCCTCTACGGCCGCAATACCTCGCACAATGCCGGCAACACGACGTACACCTTCAACGGCGCGAGCACCTACTTCCTCACCATTGACGACGCCGGCGGCATCGACAAGATCGTCTACAACGGCACACCCGGGTGCATCATCAATCTAACGATCGGCACCTTTTCCTCCGTCGGCAAGTCGATCGGCTTCGGCGGCGGCCACTCGAGCCGCTCGACCGTGTGCATCGGTCCGGGGAGCGTCATCGAGAGCGCGGTCGGCGGCGCGGGTAGCGATACGTTGAACGGCAATCCACAGGCGAACACGCTCGTTGGCCAGGGCGGAAACGACGTCCTCAAGGGCAATGCCGGCAACGACATCCTGAACGGCGGAGCTGGCAGGGACACCTTGGGCGGCGGGGCCGGGCTCGACATCTTCGTATTCAACGCGGCCCTTTCGCAGACTTCGAACGTGGACCACATGATCGACTTCAACCATACGAATGACACGGTCCGGCTCGATAACGCCGTCTTCACCAAGCTTCAGGCCGCGAACGGCCCGCTCGCGCCGGGTGCGTTCCACATCGGCCCTGGCGCTCATGATGCAAACGATCGCATCATCTACAACGGCGCACAGGGCGTCCTCTATTACGACCCCGACGGAACCGGCGGCGCGCCGCAGATCAAGTTCGCGACGCTCGGCACAAAGCTGCCGGTGAACGGTTCCGACTTCTTCGTCATCTGAGGGATGCGCGCATGCGCGAGGATACCCGCCGGCGGCTCGAGCGAGCGCTTGTCATTCAACGCGCGAAATGGATCGGGAGCGGCGTAGCCGCGCTCCTCTTCGTCGCGGGCGGCTTCTGGCTCACCGGTCTCGACGCCAAGGTCGAGACGCGGCACGTGCCGGGAGTGGTCTCCTACATCGGCCCGCTCAGCGGCACCTCGACGAAGACCATCGAGGAAGGGCTCGCGGTAGATGTGAAGCTCGACGACGGGCGGGTCGTGCATGTAATGGCGCTGAAGACAAGCGAGCCCCACGTCGGCGACCGCGTCGAGGTGGCCGAGCACGTGCACGGCTCGGGACGCGTTACTTTCTCCTGGCACTAGAGATGGGGCCGCTCAGGCGGCCGGCCGCGCCTCGGCCTCGGCTCGCTCGGCGGGCGTGCTGACCCGCTGGCCGAGCGCCTCGCGCACGTAGAGCCGGCGCACGGCGACGTCGAGCACGATCGCCAGCGGATAGCCGAGCATTAGGCCGAGCGGTCCGAATACGATGCCGAGCGCCACGACCGCGAACAAGGCGACGGCGGCGGGCAGCTCGACCACGCGGCCGACGACGAACGGCATGATGATGTTGTTCTCGATCTGCTGCACCGCGACGGCCACAGCCAGCGCCCACAGGACTAGATCGAGGCTCTCGGTCGACGCGAGGAGCAGCGCGGGGATCGCGCCGACGATCGGCCCGATGTAGGGCACGAATTCGAGGATGCCGGCGATGAGGCCGAGAGCGAGCGGGGAGGGCACGCCGGCAAGCCACATGCCGACCCCCGTGAGCACGCCCACGGCGAGCATTGCCACGAGCTGGGCGCCGAGCCAGCGGCGCAGCGAGAAGCTCGCGTCATCCATTGTCGCCGCGATGAGGTCGTGCCAGCGCTTGGGAAAGAGCTTGATCAGGCCGCTGCGATAGACGCCGGGGTCGGCCGCGAGATAGATGCCGCCGACGAGGACGAGCACGGCGCCTGCCAGCGCGCCGACGATGGTCGAGCCCCAGGAGAACACGCCGAGGACCAGTCCGCCGAGCGCCGAGCCGCGCAGCTGCTCCGCGACCGATTGCAGCTCTGCTTCCTGCACGATGTGGGTCACGGCCCCTGGGAGACGCTCGAACAGATATTCGGCCTGCTCGGCAATTCTCGGCCCGAACGGGAGGATCAGTCCGACTAAGACGCCGACGATGGCGGCAACTATGAGAATGAGGGCGAGGGTCTGATTGAGGCCCGTAGCGCGAACCAGCGGCTCCGTGAGCGAGCGCAGGACCACCGCGACCAGGATCGCGCCGAAGGCCATGAGCAGGATGTCCGACAGCACCCAAAGGGCGGCCGCGAGCGCAAGGAGGGCCAGCACGATCAGGACGCGGCGAATGAATGTCCATTCCGACATTGCGGCTCAATCCTTGCGGATGACGGGAAAAGCGCGGGCTTGTTGAGAGCGAACGCGCCGGATGCGATCCTCGCTCTACTTCAACGGCTTGGAGCGTCCGAAGTTCCGTGCGCAGGCCCGGGCGTCCGCGTTGACGGGGAAGGCGCCACCGCTATAGTGCCCACCTCGTCCCTAAGACGCTGGCCTCTGTGGCGGAATCGGTAGACGCGGCAGACTCAAAATCTGTTGTCAGCAATGACGTGCCCGTTCGAGTCGGGCCAGAGGCACCATAAAAACAACGGCTTATCCTTACGAGCCTCTCCTGACAACAAGACGCCCAGGTTCTGGCTACAGTTGGGCTACAGAGGCAAATAAATCAAATGGATATGCTGCTGCAACTCGAAGCTCGCGTCGATGAAGCATCGGGATTGCGAGCTTGTCTCGGATCAGCTCTTCTTGCGCCGCTACCGTGCCAGAGGTGCGCTCAACACGTCGATACCGCCACGAGGCAACAGTTCGTCGAGGGTGGCGCGCGCGCAGCCCGTGCCACACGAGCCACCTACCCCCCCGCGGAGTCCCCGTTTCCTTCTGCCTATCGCGCCGTCGCCCATCCCACCCCGGGGAGTCAACCCAAGGGAACCCATCTCGGCGGATCGTTACGCTGGGCCACTCGAGCAAACGCGCGCAGCTCATTTTCTATAGAGCGCCCCCGGGAGCGCTCTTCGCGCTGATGGGACCCAAAAGAACCGTCAAGGAACGTTAGCCAGAGAGAGAGAGAGGAGATAGAGAATTCAATCTGGGTCGGCTTGTGGGACAGAAGCGGTCAGTTCACCACGCGGCTTGTCGTTGCCGGACTACACTGCATGTTTCGCTCGGCGCCGGGGACGCGAGCGGCCCTGCGCAGCCGCGGTAAAGACGTCGACGCGGCGGAGCAGCCGCCCGATACCCGGCTATCCGCCTTCGATGCGTCAGCCGGTGTGACAATGTTTGTTGGACGGCGGCCCTGGTAGTCAGCTTATCCGGAACCTCTCAATGTCGCCGCCAGCCTTCACCATCCAACGCGGTCTTCGGCCACGGCCAGTCCAGGTTAATGTGGGGTCATCCTTGTGCCGATACTTGACGGCTACGGGTCCGCGCTTCCGGCCGCCGCCGCCAAAGAGTTCGCCAACGCTATAGCCCGCCATGTCTGCCATGTGGGCGAGCTTCTTCTTGAGATCCGCCCTCACTTGCGTCTCGCGTGCGGAGATCGCGGCGGCAATGGTATCCTGAAGTTCACGCAGTTGCTTCAATGACAATTTATCGAACTGTCCGTTTTTCATCGCACGACCCTCTCTCACGACGGCGTTTGCGAGGTGCCTTTTGTGCTCCCGATAGAAAACGGGGTCAATCAGTTTGGCCAACCGCTTATCACTTTTTCGTGCGAAATGACCTATGCGACTAATTTCAATATCGTTCCGTTTCTCGTCGCGATCGCGGCCAATACACCGGCAAGCACGAGACCATTGAGCCCGCCCGCCGTGTCGTTGTCTTCGAGCCAGCGATGAGTTTCGCCAGTCCTTGCTCGCTTGACCGGATAACCTTGCTCTGGTCGGAGAAATCCGGAAGACTTGAGTGCTAATCACATCGTATGGCGCTGACTTGCATTGTTTATAATATGTTCCGCAATTGAACGTAGAGTTGATCCCGGTTCCACCTTTGTTCGAAATTGTCTAGGCGTTCAAATGTGCGAAATCCCAACGCCAAAGGTGGCAATTGGGGCCGAGAAGCGGGCGAAGTTCAGAAGCTCCAATAGCACAGAGAGAGACAGCCCGCCCCCCATTGCAGACGACCCTTCTCTCTCCAGCCGGCCCGCGCGCAATCTCTCTCTCTGCCGGTGGGTATGCTGTCGAAAGCCGTCACGTCCGCATGTTGGGGTAGACCTGCCGTCGCCCTGACAGTGCTGGACCGGAGAGTTTTGACCCTACTCGGACATTTGGGGCCTCATGGGCAATGGGCCTCAATGCGCATCGCGCCACAGCGAGACGGGTTAGGTATGTTGACACCAATCAAGCAGCGGTCGCCAACGCTCAAGATCGTGCAATCGTACCTTCCTCGATATTGCTGTTGGCGCCGCTTCCCCGGTCGAGCGCCATCGCTTAACTGTGTGGTGGCAAGATACAATACAGTGTTTTGGAATTCTGTTTCTCTCGCTCAAACGCTTGACCAGCGTCAATGCGGGAGTAGCGTGAGGCGGCTGTAGACATGGCAGACGAAACAGTCCTTTGCGTGAGTGAACCGCGTATGGCAATTCCAGCCTCTCGTAACATCGCCAAGCCGAGCACCGCGGCGTCCAGCCTGAACCCCCTCGAAGAGGCCTGGTCCTATTGGGTCGATGCGTGGCAGCGCGGGATCCTTTTCCTCGATGTCCTCCAGCAGCGCAGCGAGCGCTATGGGGAGCACGCGGCAAAAACCGCGCCCCATGTGTTGAAGTTCGGCTTCGAGCTCGTCATGGACGGGCGCAAGCTCAAGCGGCCGGTGAACTACGCTCTTGTGCGCATCACCCCGCCCGAGGGCGTCGAGATCGACGAGCGAAAGCGGCCCTTCGTCATCGTCGACCCGCGCGCCGGCCATGGTCCCGGGATCGGCGGTTTCAAGCCCCAAAGCGAGATCGGCGTGGCCTTCAAGGCCGGCCATCCCTGCTATTTCATAGGCTTCCTGCCCGAGCCGGTTCCCGGGCAGACGATCGAGGACATCGCACGCGCCGAGGCGGCCTTCCTCGAGCGCGTGATCGCTCTCCACCCCGAAGCAGAAGGCAAGCCTGCGGTCATCGGCAACTGCCAGGCGGGGTGGGCGGTCATGCTGCGTCGCGGCCATGAGGCCCGAGCTTTTCGGGCCAATCATCATTGCGGGCTCGCCGCTCGCCTACTGGGCGGGGGTCCACGGGGAAAACCCCATGCGCTATTCCGGAGGCCTGCTCGGCGGCAGCTGGCTTACCGCGCTCACGGGTGACCTCGGCAACGGGAAGTTCGACGGGGCCTGGCTCGTCACCAACTTCGAGAACATGAACCCCGCCAACACGCTCTGGACCAAGCAGTACAATCTCTATTCCAAGATCGACACCGAGGCGCCGCGGTATCTTGACTTCGAGGAGTATTGGGGCGGCCTTGTGCTGCTCAATGCCGAGGAGATGCAGTTCATTGTCGATAAGCTGTTCATTGGAAACAAGCTCTCGGTGGCGGAGATGGTCACCTCCGACGGGTCCCGCATAGACCTGCGCAACATCACCTCGCCGATCATCGTCTTCTGCTCGAAAGGCGACAACATCACGCCGCCGCCCCAGGCATTGGACTGGATCCTCGACCTCTACGACAGCGTCGACGATATCCGGGCGCATCGGCAAACGATCGTCTACGCCCTCCACGAGTCGATCGGCCACCTCGGGATCTTCGTGTCGGCGTCCGTCGCCAAGAAAGAGCACGACGAGTTCGCCAGCAACATCGATCTCATCGACGTGCTCCCGCCGGGCCTCTACGAGGCGGTGTTGACGCCGAAAAGGCCGGACGATCCGACCGCCGACCTGATCGTCGGCGACTATCTCGTCCGCTTCGAAGCGAGAACGCTCGACGACATTCGCGCGCTCGGGTGCAACGACGAGGAGGATGACCTGAAATTCGCCGCGGTCGCGAGGGTGTCCGAGATCAATCTCGGGCTCTATCGCACGTTCTTTCAGCCCTGGCTCCACCTCTGGGCCAATGAAGGCTTCGCGGAGTTCTTGCGCCGGTTCCACCCGATGCGCCTGCAGCACGAGATGTTCTCGCCAGCCAATCCGGCGATGCGCCTGGTGTCGTCCACGGCGGAAGCGATCCGCAACGACCGCCAGCCGGTCCCGAAGGACAACGTTTTCTGGACGACCCAGGAGTGGGTCTCGGACTGGATCGAGACATCGCTCGACGCCTATCGCGATGTGCGCGACCATACGTCGGAGGCGGCGTTCCATGCGATCTACGGCTCACCCCTTCTGCAAGCCCTCGTCGGACTCAAGGCATCGGACGCCGGTCCGCGCCGCGGACCCGGCAAGGACCCGGCCTATCTCGCCCGGCTTGCGAAGCGAATTGACGAATTGAAGAAGGGCGTCTCCGACGGCGGCCCCCGCGAGGCGGCAATTCGGGCCCTCATCTATGTTCGCTTGCCGGAAGGTGTCGTCGACGAGCGGAGCTTCAATTTGCTGCGCCGCATGCGGGAAGAGGCCGGGCGCGGCCTGACGCTTGCCGAGTTCAAGATGCTCTTGCGCGAGCAATTCTTCATGCTGCTGCTCGACGAGCGCCGCGCGGTGGAGGCCATCCCGGCCATGCTCGCCAAGGATCCCGAGCTCGCCTCGCGCATGACCGGCAGTCTGCGGCAGATGATCGGCGTCGTCGGGCTGCAAAGCCCGAAGTCGAAGGCGCGTTGGGCAGAGATCGAGGATATCCTCGGACGTGGTGGCCGGCGCGAGGCATCAAGAACAGCTGAGGGAGAGACGCATTTGGACACGGTCCGCGCCATGCGAGCCCATGCGGCTAGGACCCCGAAGCACTCTTAAAGATACGCAGAAATGGAAGAGCAATCCAATGGCTGGTCTCCTACGTCCTTAGGATCTCAGCGGCCAAGTCTGGTCCCAACCAGGAACAGGAGAATAACCGGGATCGCGTTAGAGATACGAACCTACGTCGCCGATCAGCAGGAAGGGCAAAGCGACGGGAAAGGTCGACAGGAATACGACAAGGAAGGCGATCCCGCGGGAGGCGCGGCACGCCTTAATGCGTCCGACGCGGCCTGATTGGCGCGGTCGAAAGCCATACGCGATTCCGCCAGCGAGCCCCATCGCCGTCCAAGATTCGCTTCCTGCCTGTTTCAGCTTCTGCAACCGCGCTTCGGTGCGTAAGCTGATCTCGATCACGCCGCTTCCGGCTTGATTTTCTTTCATCGCAACGGTGACGCAGTTCGGGCAGATACCGACCCTGACAGGTCTGCGCAGGGATGGGCCTTCGCGCCGCGAAAACCCACTAGGAGCAACTCTCAATGGCCGGCCCACGCATCGGCCTTGCACTCGGCAGCGGCGCAGCCCGCGGGTGGTCGCACATCGGCATTATCGAAGCGCTGGCTGAGGCCGGCGTAACGCCCGACATCGTATGCGGGTGCTCGATCGGAGCTCTAGTCGGCGCTGCGTATGTAGCTGGCCGGTTGCCGGCTCTGAAGGACTTCGCGCAATCTCTCACCTGGCGGGAAATTGCAGGTATGCTGGATGTTCGGCTATCCGGCGGCGGGCTTATTGGCGGCCAGGAGATCGTCGCCCTTCTCCGCAAGATGAAGATCTCGGCTCCAATCGCCAGCTACGCCAAACCCTTTGCGGCGGTTGCAACCGATCTCGAAACCGGGCGTGAAATCTGGCTGCGAGAGGGACCAATAGAAGAGGCTGTCCGAGCGTCGATCTCGATACCTGGCATACTCAGTCCATCTTGGCATGCAGGTCGCCTGCTCGTGGATGGAGGCTTGGTCAATCCCGTGCCCGTTTCCGTCTGCCGTGCGCTTGGCGCCGACGTGGTGATAGCGGTGAACCTTAACGGCGATATCGTCGGACGTTATGGACTGGGCGACGACGAGCACAACGCGGGCACGACCAGCGCACCGCCGGAGTTCGTGAAGCGACTTGTCAATCAGATGCCAACCGCATTGCGGGAGCAGGCATCGGCAATCCTGCCGAAGCTGGTATCGTCGGCGCCAACCTCTCCGGGCTATTTCGAGGTGCTGATGACCTCGATCAACGTCATGCAAGATCAGATTACCCGTGCTCGGCTAGCCGGGGAGCCGCCGCACGTAATGCTAGTGCCAAGACTGAAACATATCCGGATGCTGGAGTTCAACCGAGCAGGCGAGACAATTGCCGAGGGGCGCGCAGTCGTCAATCAGGCGCTGCCGTTCCTGAGGAGATACCTCTGACGCGCGTACTTCGTCCTCAGGGTCTAAACTGTTTTGAGCCGGCCAAACCTCAGCCAATGGAAAGGCCGGGACTGAGATCCTGTTATCGTGATGAGGCAGGCCACAGGATTGGTGATCGGGCGTGCCCCAACTGGGAAGAGCCAGTTACCGCTCGCGGGAGAGCGCGTCGCGCGCACCCTCGAGTTCTTTCTCTTTGGCTGCGTCGACTTTAGGGTAGGCGAGGTCTAGATTCTCCAGTGCCTCCACGACTGCCGCGCCGACGACGAGCCGGGTGAACCACTTGTTGTCGGCAGGCACGACAAACCACGGCGCGTGCTTCGCCGCCGTTGCCTGGATGGCCTCCTCGAACGCTCGCATGTAATCGCTCCAAAATTCCCGCTCGTGCACATCCGAAGCCGAGAACTTCCAACACTTCTCAGGTTCGTCGAGGCGCTGCATAAAGCGTTTCTTTTGTTCTTTTAGCGACACGTTGAGGAAGAACTTCAGCACGATGGTTCCCTGTCGTGTGATGTAGTCCTCAAAATGCGCGATGTCCTCCAGTCGCTCGTCCCAGATACGCTTACCTACGAGAGGGGGGGGCAACTTCTGCTGCTTTAGGATCTCAGGGTGCACACGCACCACTAGGACTTCCTCGTAATACGAGCGGTTGAAGATGCCAATGCGCCCACGCTCGGGAAGGTTCTTCAGGTAGCGCCACATGAAGTCGTGGTCGAGCTCCTCTGACGAGGGCTGCTTGAACGAGAATACCTGGCAACCCTGAGGATTGACGCCCGACATGACGTGCTTAATCGTACTGTCTTTGCCGGCCGCGTCCAGGGCTTGGAAGATGAGAAGCAGAGACCAGCGGTCCTGGGCGTAGAGCATGTCCTGCTGCTCTGCCAGCCACGCCGTGCCGCGTTGCAGGAGTTCGCGCGCCTCACCCTTGTCCAACCGCAGGCCACAAGTGTCATCGGGGTCAAAATCGTTCAGCCGGAAGCCCTTGCCCTTGGTGATGCGGAAGGGGTCGATGTACTTTTGTATAAGTGCGAGGACTTCTTTTTTGGCCATGCCGCAGCCTCCCTTTCGAGGTGCAATCCACGCTCGCCGGGGCGTGGGCTCAACTTTCTAAGCCACTTTGCGGAGCGGCCTGTCAGCTCTGCTCGAGACAGGCCGTCTTGACCTCGGACCTCGAACGCATTGCGACCTAGCGAGCATACGAATTCACGCGCGAAGGCGGCGAATTTCATCTGGGGCGGTGGATGTATAGCTTGCAGAGGACTCCGTTGGCAGTGTTCACGCCACGCGTGGCCGGCTTGTTGGCACGGTACGTTGGCAGCGCGAACTTGAAGACTACAGTGGGCAACCTAAACGCTACTCACCTTCCTATTGAGAAGCGAGTAGGGTCTGACGAAAACGCAGCCCCGAGATCGCGAAGATCACGGCGCTGATCACACTGATCGCCAGAAGTTGCGGCCACACGATCTCCAGGCCGGCCCCGCGGTAGAGGACAGCCTGGGCAAAGCTGACGAAATGGGTGGTGGGAGCGAGCTGCATCACATTCTGCAGCCAGGTCGGCATGGTTTCCATCGGCGTGCTGGAACCTGAGAGCAGCTGCAGGATCACCAGGATCGGAATGCACAAGAGTCCGAACTGCGCCATCGACGTAGTGAAGGTGGCGATCAGGATGCCGAGCGCTGTGACCGAGAATTGGTACAGCACTGCTCCGGCCAGGAACAGCCAGAGCGAGCCGGCGATCGGGACCTGAAGCACGAGCTGCACCATGACCATCATGGACACCGCGGCCGCGACGACAATGATGAGACCGTTCGCCCAGATCTTGGCGAGCATGACGTCGTTGGGCGTCACCGGCATCGCCAGCAGGTGCTCGATGGTGCCGCGTTCGCGCTCGCGGATCAGAGCGGCGCCGGTCAAGATGACCGACAGCATGGTGATGTTGTTGATGATCTGCATCACGGATGTGAACCAGTGCGACTGCAGGTTCGGATTGAACATGACGCGGAACACGAAATTGACCGGCAGGTCGGCGGCGCCACCCGCATTGCGCACAAAGCTCAATGCCTCCTGGCCGATGATCTGCTGCAGGTCGCCTACGCCGTTGCCCGCAATGGCGATCGCGGTGGCATCGGCATTGATCTGCACGCTCGGCTTGCGGTTCGCGAGGAGGTCCTGTTCGAATTTAGGCGGGATCTCGATCACGAAGATGAAGCGATTGGAGTTCATGGCCGGACCGATTTCGCTCGCTGAGATTTCCTGCGGCTCCTTGAAGAAAGGCGGCAGGATGGCGTTTTTGATGCGCCGCGAGATTTCGGAATGGTCCTCATCGACGATAGCGACCGAGGCGTTATGGACTTCGAGCTTGGCGCCGGTCGCCACCGCATACACGGCGTAGCTGAACGTATAGATGATCAGCACCAGCATGACCGGGTCGGCGCGGATGCTGTACAGTTCCTTGACGCCGAGCGCCAGAATGTTCATGAGCCGCTTGCGCATCACGACTCCTGTTTCTTGAGGATCAGGCTTGCCGCGGTAATGAAGCCGAGAACGAAGGCGGCAAGCACCAGGTGATTGAACCAAAGCTCGGAGAAGCCGAGCCCCTTGTTGAAAGTGCCCATGCTGATCTGCTGGAACCAGGATGCGGGGAAGGCGAGGCCGAGAGCGCGTCCGGCGCCCGAGAGCGAAGAGACCGGGACCAGGAGCCCCGAGAACTGTGAAGTCGGGATCAGCGCGATGATCGCGGTGGCGAACACCGCGGCGACCTGAGTGCGGGTGACGGTTGACACCACTAGGCCGAACCCAGTGGAAGCCCCGAGATAGATGAACGCACCAACAATCAGCGCCAGCCAAGAGCCCGTGACCGGCACCACAAACACGAACAATGCCAACACAATCAGCGTAGCGAAACTGATGAGACCGATGATGAGATAAGGCACCTGCTTTCCGAGCAGGAACTCGAGACTGGTCAGCGGCGTGGAGCGAAAATTGGCGATCGATCCGGTTTCCACCTCGCGCACGACGCCCAGCGCCGTCATGATGGCGGGGATCAGGATCAGCATCATCATGATAACGCTGGGCACCATCGAGTAGACGCTCTTCAGGGATTGATTGTAGCGGAAGCGCAATTCGATATTGACGGGCAGGGCTGATGGGTCGTTGCCGGTGGCAGTGCTAGGCAAGGCAGATGTCTCGCCGGTGTGACGAAGGGACTGTTTGGCTAAATAGTCGAGCGTCAGTCCGCCCAGATAGGTGCGCGTGGTCTCGGCTCTGTTCGGCATGTCGCCGTTGATCCAAATCGCGATCTCGGGGCGGCGCTCTCTCAGAAGGTCGCTGCCATAGAGAGGTGGGATCTCGATCGCGAATTTGAGCTCGCCGCTGCGCATGCGGGTCTCGATCTGATCAGGCGCGGTAATATCGGGCTGCCGGCTCCAGAAGCGCGAGCCTTCAAAGCTCTCCAGGAACTCCCGGCTCTCGAGCGAGCGGCTCTGATCAAACACCGCGAAGCGCAGATGCTCGACATCGAAGGAAATGCCGTAGCCGAATGCGAACATCAGGAGCATGGGGCTGAGCAGCGCGAAGGCGATGCGCACCGGATCGCGCATGATTTCCACGGCCTCGCGCCGTGCGCAGGCCCACAGCCGGGCAATGTTGAATGACGCATTAGCCGTCTGCGCCGTTGTATAAGCGGTTGGTCCCAATTCGGCCGCAGGCTCCTGCAAGGCCGCTGGCTTTCTGCCGGCGGCGGCTGCGTCCTCGAGATAGCCGATGAACGCCTCTTCGAGCGTCTTGGCGGGTCGGGCTTCGGTAAGCTCGTGCGGTTTGCCCGCCGCCAACACCTTCCCTGCATGCATCAGCGAAATGCGATCGCAGCGCTCCGCCTCGTTCATGAAGTGCGTAGACAGGAAGATCGTCACGCTGTCCTTGCGCGACAGATCGATCAGGGACTCCCAGAATTGGTCGCGGGCTACGGGGTCGACGCCCGATGTTGGCTCATCCAGGATCAGCATCTCGGGGCGGTGCTGCACGGCGACCGCCAGCTGCAGCCGCTGGCGAATGCCGAGCGGAAGGCTTTCCGGCATCATGTCAGCGACGTCCCTGAGCCCGAACCGGTCGAGCATCTCATCGATACGCGGCCCCTGCTCGGCGGCAGGCAGATCGAACAGCTTAGCGTGCAATTCTAGGTTCTGGCGGACCGAGAGCTCGCTATAGAGGGAGAACGCTTGCGACATGTAGCCGACGCGTCGGCGCGTCTCGATGTCGTCTGCGTTCACCGGTTTGCCGAACAGGAACGCCTTGCCTTCCGATGACAGGCAATAGGCCGGTCAGCATCTTCATGGTCGTCGACTTGCCGCAGCCGTTCGACCCGAGAAAGCCGAAGATCTCGCCTTTCTCGATGCGGAAGCTCACGTGATCGACCGCGGCGAAACGTGCCGAACTTCTTCGTGAGCCCGTCGGCCTCGATTGCCGGCGGCCCCTCCTGAGCTACGCGAGGCGGAATTTGAATGCCCTTGTGGGCCCCGCGCTTTTCCTTGGGCAGCAGGGAAATGAATGCCTCTTCGAAAGTCTTGGAGCCGGTGCGGGCCTTGATTTCGGCGGGCGCGCCGGTTGCGATCACGTGGCCGGCATCCATGGCGGCGAGCCAGGCGAACTGATCGGCTTCCTCCATATAGGCGGTCGCGACGATGACGCCCATCTGCGGCCGCCGCGCGCGGATGCGATCAATCAACTCCCAGAATTGCCGGCGCGAGAGAGGATCGACGCCGGTCGTCGGCTCGTCCAGGATGAGAAGGTCGGGATCGTGGATCAGTGCCCCGCACAATGAAAGCTTCTGCTTCATGCCGCCGGAAAGCTTGCCGGCGGGCCGGTCGGGAAACGGATCAAGCCCTGTGCTACGCAACAGATCGTCGATGCGCGCCTTGCGCTCGGCGGCCGATTGGCCGAACAGCCGGCCGATGAAATCGAGGTTCTCGAACACGCTGAGCGTCGGATAGAGATTGCGGCCGAGACCCTGAGGCATATAAGCGACCCGCGCATAGCTGCGCTGGCGATGAGCCCGGTCGCGCATGTCACCACCCAGCGCCCAAACCGATCCCGTTTGGATCTTGCGGACGCCGGCAACCAGCGACAGCAGCGTCGACTTGCCGACGCCATCCGGGCCGATCAACCCGGTCATGCAGCCACCCGGAATGGTAAGCGTCACGTTATCGAGGGCGATAGTCTTCCCATAACGGTGCGACACACCGTCCAGCGAGGCGGCAATTGCGGCGTCCGTCTTTAACTCTGCCGGCTTGCGGATTTCAGTCATTGGGAACTTTAACGGCGAGCCAAGCAGGCCAAGCCGCTGCAGGATCCACCCTGACGTACCCCATACCCCGCAAGCCCGCCTTAACTTGCTCGTCCGTTACCAGCTAGGGGAAGTGGCGCCTTCAGCTTGACCCGGAAATAAAGTTGCTCACGCTCCGACTGGGTCTCGACAGTCTTCGGCGTGAACTGCAATTCGGGCGCTACGAACGAAACGGTGGCGGGAAAGACGTACTCCGGCGCAGCGTCAACGACGACCCGCGCCTCGTCGCCGATTTTTAGTCGTCCCGCCACGCTGGCTGGGACATAGATGGTCGTGTAGACATCCGACAGGTCGAGCACGGTGGCGATCCGCCCCCCCGCTGATAGCACCGCTCCCGTTTCGATCAGCCGATACTGCACCCGGCCCCGGACGGGCGACGAGATTGTCGTATCATTAACCACCGCCTGCAGTCGCTCGACATTTGCATCGGCCGCCTTCACCGCGGCCTGCGCCTCATCGACTCGCTTTGTAGCTGCTTCGAGGTATGCCGCTGCGCTGTCCTGCCGCTGCTTCTGCTGGTCGAGCTTTTCGCGCGACGTCCAGCCGTCCTCGACCAGCTTTGCCGAGCGTTGGTATTCCTGCTCCGCGAATATCAACTCGGCTTTCTTGCTTCGGACTTCCGCCTCTGCCGTAGCGAGCGTATGCCGAGCACGGGCAGCCTCGGCCTGACCCTCAAGAAATTGAGCCTCGATCTCGGCCTTGTCGAGACGGGCGACGACGCTCCCTGCAGACACCATGTCGCCCTCGTGCGGCACAATCTCGATAACGCGGCCGGCGATCTTCGTCGCAATGTCGACTTGAGTGGTTTCGAGGCGGCCATTGATGCCCATGATACCCTTGGGCAAGGCGGTGGCTTCATGCTGCTTCCAGAGCATGTAGGCGCCGCCGGCGGCGAGAAGGCCCACCACGACGATGGCCGAAATAACCGCGACGCAATTCTTAGTGATGTCGCGGACGACTTCCTTGAAGGAACGGGGTTTTTGCGAAACGTCGTTCATGAGCACCGCCTGGATCGCGAGCTAAAGAAAGGCGACGCTAGCAACGAAGCAATTCCTCCGCTTGTGCGGTGCACCCCCCGGGGCGGCTTATACCGCGTCGTCGCCTCCTCAGGTGAACTATCTTCAGCAAGATTCGTCATGGGGATGAGACTCCTTTGCGACTCGGGTCCTTTTAGTGTGCAATCGAAGGCGCGCATGCCTCCTAGCGCCAATTTTGCCTGCGCGTGCCGACCATTAGTGCGACGAGCCTTTTGACGCAGGTCAGTGGGCCTTGTTGCGACAATGGTAGAAATGCGCTGCGTGCCTTGCGCCATCTTTAACCATCGGCGCAACGGTGTTTTTGACATAGATCAGTGCACATTGTTGGGCGATGCGCACGCTGCGAAAACACGGGTCGCAACGAGCTCAGCATGCCAAGAACCCAGGTTGCTTCCATCGAGCTGAACAAATACCAGGACTCGCTCCCGCAATGGGCGGAGGCACTCAGCACGCATGTTGGACGGGTGTCGCCCTCAGTCAGAGACCAAGAGGACATTCGTTGTTTTCCGCACGGCTTGCAGTGTTTTTCTGGGCGGGTCGAGGTTGGCCTATTGGGCGATATAGTGCTGGCCAGGCTAGGAGCAACGCCCCATCACTTGAGTCGTTCGCTTCGAACCGCAACCCCGACGCTGCCGAGACCGGTGCTGCTCCTTATTCAAGTGAGCGGAAGCGGACGTTTAGCTCAACATAGTCGCTCCTGCACGCTCTATCCGGCAGACTGGAGTCTCTTAGATACTGTCCATCCGTTCGATAGCACCAGCTTCGGCACTCCGAGCGAATATCAGATTTTGGCCCTCGAACGGCCGTCCGATCCTGAGGTCCTCGCCCTGCTCAAGCGAGGGGTGGCCCGCCGATTCGATTCCAAAGCAGGCATATCGCGGGTTCTGCAGTCTACATTGGACGAGGCCTTCAAACAAATGAACCGTCTCGGACATCGCAGTGGGAGGTGCTTGCAGAACACAATATCGGCAATGACGTGGGATGCCTTACGGGAGCAGCTAGAGGCTCCCCCACTCGTGGGGCCCCACGACATACAATGCGCTCAACTCAAGGGCTATATCGAGTCGCGCTTAACAGATGCGGAATTGTCAGTCGAATCAATCGCGCAGGCTTGCAGCACATCCGTGCGCAGTGTTCATCGCGCTTTTGCCGCCGACGCTGCGGGCTCTGTTTGGAAATATGTCTGGAGGCGGCGGCTCAGCCAGTGCGCGGGTCAGCTGCGGGATCCCAGGCAATCGCATCGGTCCATCACGGACATTTGCTTTTCTTGGGGGTTCAACAGTAGCTCGCATTTCAGTCGCCTTTTCAAGGACCAGTTCGGCGTCCCTCCGAGTAAATACCGACCATGTAGTGAACTAGGGGACGCTGATTCTCACGATACACTTAGCCTTCCGGTCCATTCGGCATGCGTCGGGAAGGCCATGAGTAGGGGTGCCGGCTCCAACCGTTTCAACATCAAAGTCGAAAATAGCTGCACCTCGCGGCGGTCCGGCGCGCTGCGCCGCGTTGTGCTTACCTCTGAGCAGACTGGCACCCCCATGCAAAGCTGGCGCCCTAAGGCATGCGGGCGTTCGGTCGCACGCCTAAGACAAGCGCGCCCTCGCGTAGATCGAAGTGGCAAGAGTCGGTTGTGTAGTTTCAGCATGGAGGCAATGATGCCAGAGCGAAGCAGCATGAGTTTCTACCTGAATTGGGCCAAGGAGCGGATTGACGAGATGGATGCCACATTGGCGTCGCTTGAAGCCAAAGCGAGGCAAGTGCAGGCCAACTCCAAAGTGAAGGCCGATCAGCTGATCGCCGATATGAAAAAGCGGCGTGACGAGTTTCAGGCCGACGTCAAAAAACAGGGCGAAGCGGGCGAAGCCGCATGGGAGCGCACGAAGGCGCAGTTGGAATCCCAATGGAATGGCTTCGAAGCGCTAGTGAAAACCTACATCGATACCGTCGGCAAGCAGGTCGAGCAGCAGCAGGCGACCTTTCGGGATGTCGCCGCCGCTCAACTGAAGGCGTGGCGCGAGGCGGCCGACAAATTCCATGGCGCAGCTGCGAAATTGGCGGCCGAACGGCGCGCCGACGTCGACGCCGCGGTCAAGCGGATGAATGCTGATGCGTCCGAGGCCGAAGCACGATTGCAGAAGCTGAAAGAGGCGGGAAGAGAATCCTGGACGGCATTGAGCGGCGCTTTGGCGGAATCCCGCAAGGCTTTCGACCGTGCCAATCAGGCCGCCTCGGACGCACTAAAGCGGGCCGCCCCTCCGAAGGCATGAACTGTAGGTATGCGCAAACCTGGCGCACTACCTCCTATCGCACTTCGATTGGCAATACTCTGCGGCGTCATTGCGTTCGCTGGCAATGTCCTGCTGAAACGCCGGTATCTTTCGGCGGAGGGCCAGCGGCGCTGTGCCGCCACAGCGCTTTGGCAGCAAGCGATGCTGCGTGCCATGGTAACGGCCCAAAAGTTTAGAGGCTGGTGCCTACAGTGCGGTGTGACCAAGGATCTCGTGACGGCAGAGAGGCGCCAATGAATGCTGCATATATTTCTGCTTTCTCCGCTCTTGCAGGGTCCGCTATCGGCGCAATGGCCTCGTTGGCTGCAAGCTGGCTAGCCCAACGACATCAAGATAAGAGTCAGCGTATCTCTCAAATCAATGCGCGGCGGGAGCGCGTTTTCGGTGAGTTCATCGATCAAGCGTCGCGGCTTTTTGCCGATGCGCTCACTCATCAGCTAGAGGATCCGTCCAAGCTGGTTCCGATATATGCAACTATCGGCAAGCTGCGGCTCTACGCCTCTAGTGAAACCGTCGCATGCGCCGATAGCGTTATGTCACGCATCGTCGAAGCCTATTACAGTCCTAATGTTGATTTTCAGAACAAGCAGATACGTGACGCTCAAAGTTACGACGTGCTTCGAACCTTCATCAAGGCCTGCCAAGCGGAATTGAAGAGTAGCGGGATGGACTGAGCATACCATCTTCAGATCTCGACGCTCGGACAGCCTCTTATTGGCGGCCCAACCGGTTGGCCGACAGCGTCGAGTGATGAGGAACCTTCGAGTTCCTTGTGGAGATCGGCCAGCGCTGCCGTCACTATGACGTCCATCCGCCGAAGCAGGTGGCTCCTCGGGATGCGATCGTCGAACTCGTAAAACAGCTTGCCCTAGTCCCGTCTCTGCCGCGCCATCATCGCGTCGCCCCCATCGCCGATAGAGATCTCGACCCAACTCGGACCTTCTGTCACTCCCGATTGTAGAAGCCAATTTGAGTCTGCCTTGGTGTCAGGCTTGCGATGTTCCGGATGAGTCCGCCCTTACTTAGCGAGCAGGAGGGATATGCCGCGCCGGAGGCCGAACCCGCCGCCGCTCACGACGGCTGTCCCGCCGTCTCGGCCGTGCGGTTCTCATCAGGCGATGGTGAAACTCCGCACAAACTGCTCGCCTCCTAGCACGATGAACGAGACGAGGGTCATCATGAGACCGCGCCGGAAGCGCGCCTGCTTGATGATCCTGACGCGAGATGTCTTGAGCAATTCGGCGGCGAGCGCTGAGGTCCAGTCGGACCTCAGAGCCTGTTGGACGAAGTCTCTGAGATCGGCAAATGTCTCGGGATCGACATAATAAACGTGCTGTTCAGAACCGCAGGGCATTTTCGCGAGGAGCTCCTTCTCTGCGCGCGTCCGGCTCGGATAGAGCACTTGCCCGAACTGCAGGATCGGCATGATGACAACACCCCAGACTACCGCGAAGAACAGCGGACCGAGTGGTGCCCGCGTCGGCAGGAGATCGCCGAAATGCAGCACTAGGTTCAGCGCGAGGATGTAGCCCACGCCGACGATCTGAGCCTTGGTGTCGTAGGAGCGCACCACCGATTGCGCTTCCTGCAGAGCGGCGAGCAGCATCCTGTCTGCAGTGTCGCGCGTGATCTCACCTGGTCCGGCGTACATCGTGGCATCCGGTCGAAGTAAACGGTCAACGAGAGACGGCGGTGTCTCAGGCATGCACTGTCTCTTAGCGGTACTGTGGCGCGAGCATGGGCGTCGCGAACACATCCGGCTCGGGCGCTGCGGTCGGCTCGGCCTTCTCCCGGATGCCATTAACAGCGACATAGAGGGCCGGAAGGAAGACGAGTGTGAGCACGGTGGCCACGGCGAGACCGCCCACGATGGCATAGGCCATCGGACCCCAGAACACGTCGTGCATGATAGGGATCATGCCGAGGATTGCGGCGGCGGCCGTCAGCATAATCGGCCGGAACCTGTGCTTGGTCGCGTCGATCACCGCCTCCCAGGGATCCACACCCTGCGCCCGCTCGTGCTCGATCTGGTGGACGAGGATCACGGAGTTTCGGATGATCATGCCGCCGAGTGCGATCGTGCCGAGTATCGCGATAAAGCCCATGGGCGTTCCGGTGGCTAGCAGCGCCGCGACGACGCCAATGAGCCCGAGCGGCGCGACGCTGATCACGAGCCCCAGCTGGCGAAAGCTCCCGAGCTGCACCATGAGCGCGATGAGCATGAGCGCGATCATGAGCGGCACCTGGGCGAGGATAGCGGCGTTGCTCTGGTCGCTCTTCTCGACCGTACCGCCGACTTCGAGCAGTGTGCCTGCTGGCATTGAAGCGCGCAGAGTCTCGAGCGCAGCGGTGATGCGCTGGTTCACCAGCGACGGCTCCACACCAGGCAGCGGCTCCGCCTGCACCGTAATGGTGGGCAGGCGGCCGCGGCGCCACACGTAGCCCTCGTCGAGGTCGTACTGGAAAGTCGCGAGCTCGCGGAGAGGCACGGTCGCGCCTGTCGGCGTCGTGACCTGGAGGTTGGTCAAGGCTTCGATGCTCGACCGCTCGTCAACTTGAGCCCGAGCCACGAGATCGACGAGATAAATCGAATCTCGGACCTGCGTGACCGTCGAGCCACTGATCACCCGGTTGAGCGCATTGGCGAGCTGCTCGGAGCTAAGCCCGGCTTGGCGAACACGATCCTGGTCGACGACGATGCGCAGCTCCTTGCTCTTCTCGGCCCAGTCATAGTTGACGTTGCGCACGAGACCTGACCCACGCAGCACGTTCATGACTTCTTCGGCATAACGCCTCGCCTCGTCGGTGGTCGGCGCGCTCACCCGAAACTGGGTGGGCCAGCCCACGGGCGGCCCGAGTTCGAGGCGGGAGACGCGCGCCGTCACGTCGGGGAAGTCCTTGGCCAGCCGCTGCTGGAGCATGGCCTGCACCCGGTCGCGGGCTTCGAGGTCCTTGGCGACGATCACGGTCTCCGCGAGGAAGTCGTTATCGAGCTGCACATCGAGCGGCAGATAGAAGCGGATAGCGCCGCCGCCGACATAGGAAGAGAAGCGCAAAACATCGGGGGAGCTTGCAAGCATCTTCTCCAGCCGTTCCGTCTGCGCCTCGGTTGCCGCGATCGAAGCGTTCTTTGGCAGGGTCATGGTCACGAGCAGCTCCGGCCGGTTCGAAGCCGGGAAGAACTGCTGCTGCACGAAGCCCAGGCCGTAGACGGAAGCGCCGAAGGCGAGGAGCGAAGCGACAATGGTCAGCCAACGGTGCCGCATGCTTAAGTCGAGCGCCCGGCCGAAGGCGCGCATGAAGCGACCGGGTTCGGCCGGCTTGTGCGCCTTCATGCGCGAGGGCAACACGGACAAGCCGATCACCGGTGCGAAGATGACCGCCACGAACCACGAGGCGATAAGTGCCAAGGCGATGACCGTGAACAGAGAGAAGCAGTATTGCCCGGTGTTGTTGTCAGCTAAGCCGATCGGCAGGAAGCCGAAGATAGTGACCAGCGTACCGGTGAGCATAGAAAAGGCCGTGGAGGTATAGGCAAAGGTCGCCGCCTTTACCTTCTCCATGCCCTCCTCGATCTTCGAGATCATCATCTCGATCGTGATCATGGCGTCGTCGACCAGAAGGCCGAGCGCTATAATGAGCGCGCCCAAGGAGATGCGCTGCAAGCTGAGATCCATCCATTCCATACCTAGGAACACGATGGCGAGGACGAGGGGAATGGAAAGCGCGACGACGAGGCCGGCCCTGAGGCCGAGACTCAGGAAGCTCACCACGAGCACAATTACGATCGCCTCGACGAGGGCCTTAGTGAAGCCGCCGATCGCCTCGCGGACGACCTCGGGCTGGTCCGAGACGAGCTTGAGCTCGATCCCGATCGGTAAGCGCTGCATCAGGCGCTCGGCCGCCTCGTGCAGACCTTCGCCGAAGGTGAGATTGTTGCCCCCCGAGCGCATGTTGACGCCGATGCCGATCGCCGGTTTGCCGTTGACGCGAAACATCTTGGTGGGAGGGTCGCTGTAGCCATGTTGGATCTCGGCGATGTCGGTCAGCTTGTAGAAGCGCCCGTCGACCCAGAGGTTGAGCTTGGCGATGGCCTCCGGCGTCAGGAGAGCGCCGGTGACGTCGACGAGTACGTTCTCACTCGATGTGTTGATGACGCCGGAGGGCACCACAGCATTCTGCTGGGCGATCGCCGTGAGCACGTCGTCGAGGTTGAGCTTGAGGTTGGCAAGCTTCTGCGGCGAGAAATTGAGATAGATCTTCTCGTCCTGGTCCCCGAAGATGTCGACCTTGCCGACGTCCGGCGAGCGCAGGAACTCGGCCCGCACGGTCTCCGCGAAATCACGCGCTTGCCGCGGCGTGAAGCCGTCGTAGGTGATGCCGTAGATGATGCCGAAAACGTCGCCGAACTCGTCGTTGAAGAAGGGCCCGACCACGTCCGTCGGTAAGGTGGCTTTGATGTCGCTCACCTTCTTGCGGACCTGGTACCAGATGTCTTGAATCTCGCCCTTGGGCGTCGATTCCTTCAGGTACACAAAGACCGTCGCCTGGCCTGGTTTCGTGTAGCTCTTGATGTAGTCGAGGTTCGGCGTCTCCTCGAGCTTCTTTTCGAGGCGGTCCGTCACCTGCTTGAGGGTGTCGATAGCCGTGGCGCCCGGCCAGGAGACCTGAATGACCATGGTCTGCACGGAGAAGTCGGGGTCCTCCTGACGACCAAGCCGCTCATAGGCTCCGATGCCACCGACGACGCAGAGCAGCATCAAGAACACGACGATGGACTTGTTGTTGACCGCCCACTCGGAAAGATTGAAGCGCGTCATCACTCGACCTCCGTCTCAGGCTTCACGGATTTGCTTTCGACCAGCGAATTGATGCCGGCGGCCTCCGTCTCGGGTTTCACGGTCTCGCCTTCGGCCAGCGAATTGATGCCGGCGGTGACGACTTTCTCTCCGGGAGCCAAGCCGCGGCTGATCACGACGGAGTTCGCATCGAACTTGAGAAGCTGGACGGGGCGGCGGTGCACTTTGCCGTCGTCGCCCACCACCCAGACCTGCGGCCCGTCTCCCAACTGCAGCAGGGCGGTCGGGGGTAAAACCGTGACCTCCTGGCCTTGGATTTCGGCGCGACCGACGACGACGGCGCTCAGGCGCATCTCCGGCGGCGGCGACAGCAGCGTCACCTTGACCTGGTACGTGCCGGTCGTGCGGTCGGCCTCGGGCGAGATTTCGCGGATCGAGCCGGTGACCGCGATCTCCGGCCGGCCCTGAAGCCAGACCTTGACGGGCATTCCCACCTTTGCGTGTGCGATATGCTCGCTGGCGACGGCGAAGACCGCCTCGCGCTCGCCATTCCTGGCGATCTCGACAATGGCTTGGCCTGCATCGACGACTTGGCCCGGGTCGGCCTTGGTCGCCGTCACCACGCCGTCGTCGGGCGCGAGGAGTTCGGTGTAACTCAGCTGGTTCTGCGCGATGCGGAGATTGGCTTCCGCTGACTGCACCTGGGCTTCGGCGCTATGAAGGGCCTTGAGCGCGTTCTCATAGAGTGCACTGGTCGTCCAGCCCTCGTTGAGCAGGATGCGGTGGCGCTCCTCGTGCGGTGCGGCCTGGGCGACAGCGGCCTTGGCCGCGTCGAGGTCGGCCTCAGCGGCGGTCACACGGTTCTGATAATCGACGTCCCGGAGCTTGGCGAGCTTCTGACCTTTTGTGACAACGGCGCCGACGTCGACGTAACGAGCGACGAGGCGGCCGCCCACCTCAAATCCCACCGGGCTGTCGTAGCGCGACTGAATGAGACCGGCGCCTTCTGCCACGCCCCCAAGCGGATGGGGCGCAACGGCAACGACCCGCGCTGGTCGCATGGCTGCAGGTGCGGTGTTCTCATCCTTACAACCCGCAAGGTAGACGCAGGCTATGCACGAGCAGAGGAACGGAACTGATGCCGGGCGCATGGAAGCCTCATTTCGAGTTGAACTACATCGTCAGATCGACTATATAGTCAAATCGAGATGAGTTCAAGAGGTTCGCTATGGCGAAAATCGATTTGGCCCGCAGGGCGGAGATCGGACGGGAGAAGCGCGCCAGGACTCGGGCGCAAATCGTGGAAGCCGGCCTAGTTCTTCTTGCGGATCGGCCCCCGGAGGCTCTCACGGTGGATGCCATCGTGGAGGCGGCAGGCGTCGCCAAGGGGACGTACTACTATCATTTCCAGAGCGTGGAGGAGCTGGTCGCCGCGGTAGGTGCGAAGCTTGCCGATAGTTTTGACGAGCTCTTGGCACCATCCCGGCTTGACGAGCCGGATCCCATTCTCCGCATGTCCTTCGCCTTCACTAAGTTCCTGGAGAAGGCCCTCGATGACCCCGTCTGGGGCCGGCTAGTGGTCCGAAGCGCACAAGTCCCCGGTGAGCTCGGCCGTATTCGCGAACATCTCAAGGCAGACCTTGCTCAGGCGATCATCCAGCAAAGAGTCGCCATAGAAGACGTAGAGTTGGCGGCCGATATCGTCCTGGGCATCTGGCTTCAGGTCACGCGCGGCACTCTTGAACGGCGCGCCGCCCCGGACCTCACCCGCCAAGCTCTCGACGCTGTGCTGCGAGCCCTTGGTGTGCCGACAAAGCGAAACTCGCGCGGCCGTCTGCCAAAGTGATCGCCGTCGTCGGTGACGGAGAAAAGGAACTTGGACGGGGGAGTTGAAGGCAGGAATCCTGCATAGAGCCGATTAACGCATTCCACAGAATGGGCTCAAGTTAACGAGGTTGAAACGCTATGCTTCGTTGGCTAGCCTAAGCTTCAAGGAGAATTTCATGTCGCGTAGCCTTTTGCGGCCCGTGGTAACGGCAGCCGCGGCCGCGCTATCCGTACTACAGGCGCACGCTGACGAGAGCTACACGACGCGCATTGAGCCGCGCAACGTCTACGGCGCGACCGTCACCATTGAGGAGGGCGTGCGCGTGTTCCGCCCCCTTCCCACGGAGCGGCGGGTCTTCGTCAATCCGGGTGGCATGACACCACTCTATCTCGAGTTTGATGAAACGCGCGTCAGAGAAGAAAGCAGCAACACCAACAATTTCTACGACAATGGGGACAGCTCTTCCTCCGTCGGGGGCGGTTGGGGTGGGCCATTCGTCGGGCGGCGTCCGTTCATGGGCCACAGTCCTCGCTTCGGTCATTCTGGTGGCTTTAAACAACGCGGCCCCAGGACACCCGGACATAGAGTCGGACCCTAACAGGATCCATAATAGGCAACCGCTTGATTGGCGTATTCTTGCTCCGTTGCGCCCAATGAATTCACTTCAGGTTTTGGCCCATCTCTTCCGTTGCGCGAAGAGGCGAAAAAGAATTAAGCGCCAGGTATGTCCACGCCTTCAAAGGATCTGTCTTTCTAACCCTGTTCAACCGCAGTGGTGGCGTAAAAGTAGAAAGCCCTCGCAGTGTCAAACCATGCACTGCGAGGGCTGGAAATAGCGTCGAAGGGAAACTCCGACGCCATGCCGTGGCCGAGGGGTTCACGCCTCCGGTACCCACGGCTGCAGGACCCCGGCCAGGGGGCGCTCTGCGGATGCGCAAGACGGGCTGAGGACTAGCCCGACTGCACAATTTGTAATTTAACATACTCTGCCGACTTGTCAGCGTTTTGCAAGTTTCAGCTGCGGTATTTACTAGTTATTTCAATGACTTAACAAGGGGTCTTTTTGCTCGCCAGCTAATTGCGCTTAGAAACGGCGACGTCCTCTACACTACGACCATCGAAGGTTCGCTTCTGCTTGCGCCCCGAAAGACGGGGGTGCGGAAGGTTCACAGAGGCTCAACAAAGGGACTTTCGAATGGCCAAAGAAGTGAGGACAAGTCATGGAACTTCAGAGCGTATTACGACCGGCTACGAACGCCTGGTCCCATATCGCAACTATTGTGACGTCCGAAGGCGGCCGACATATCGGCAAACGCCTTTCACTGGATATTTCAGCAAAACGATATGGCAAGCTGGACTCTGAATTTCCGGGTCAATACTTCATTCGCCAAATTCGCGGCGCGGCGGATCTGAGAGGCCGATACGAGGTGCGGCACCAACTGTCTGGTGTCAGCTCTGCGAGCCTCTTGGTCGGCGAGCCAAACGAGGACATCCAGTCTCAGATGTCGCTTCTGCAGAGCGGTGACGGCTGGGCACATTTCATCTCGGGCGCGAGTTTCCCCGCTCAAGGCTCGTATTTCCGCGACACACCCCGACCCTTCCTGCACATCGATCTCGACGGCTTCCGAGCGACGAAGATTGCCAAGGACTTCAATGCGAGACTTGATCTAGCCTACCTACCAAGCATCATTGAACAGCTCTTCAAGGAGATCGGCTGGGATTGCTTGATTGTCGATCATGTTCAGCATATTTCGAGCAGTTATGGCCTGTTGGACGACACATCCATTCGCGTTCACATCGATGTGTGCCTCAGGGATGAGTTAACTCTCGCGCAGCAAAGAAAGCTTGTCGAGTTGCTGAACAGGGATGCACTCGATGCGGGGTTCATCGAGATTGACTCGAAGACTGGAACACCGAAGCCTATTTTCGATCCAAATGTTTACAGCCCTAACAGGCTCCTGTTCACCTCAAAGGCGCGCATAGGCCGGATTGAGCCAGACGGCACTTTCAAGGACTTTAACGCGAACGAGTTGGCAGAAGCCGACCACTTCGATCCGGTCGAGCGGGTGCGGTACGTCGACCGCGGCCGTCCGCATGCTGAGTTGCCGCCGTCCGTGCTGACAGCCCTCGAGAACATCGAGCCGACGTTGTCGCCTGCGAACCATCGCGCCCGACGAAGGGCGAGCGCGATCGGGGACGACAGTAGAGAGAGAATCTCGCGGCCAAGGCGTATTGGAAAGATCGCGCCCGGCGCAACTCATGGTGCGGTTGTCCCTCTTATCGGCTCCATCGCTGACGGTCGCGTCGATCGCGCAGCAGAAGCGCTTGAGCATTATCGGCAGGCCGCGATTGAGCAGATCAAGAATGTCTCGGCCGACGAGGAGGATGCCACCCAGCGCCTCCATGCGTACACGCGGCCGG
Organism: uncultured Alphaproteobacteria bacterium; assembly: GCA_963840415.1. GTDB lineage: Bacteria > Pseudomonadota > Alphaproteobacteria > Rhizobiales > Hyphomicrobiaceae > Hyphomicrobium_C. Next base: position 450,648 of record CAWIYX010000018.1, read on the forward strand.
AATGGTGGGCCCGCGAATACCAGACAGCATACCGCAAGTTCCTCGGCGCCAATCAGCACATGGTCGTGCGCAGCGCCGAGACATACGCTGCCCAGAGGCCAACGCGGGGTGAAGCGTGCTCCAAGGCGATCAGCGTTTCTGAGGCACGCACAACATTAGAAGACAAGTTCAAGAAGGCCGTCGACGAGGCGTTGAATCCGCCTGCAGGTGCCCCGCCGAAGCTAACAATCATCCGCTCGCCAGCGGGCGTCGGCAAGTCGACAGCGCTCAGCAACGCTCTACCGCCGTCGAAGATCGTAGGGCACCGTCTCGTGACCATGGTCCCCACTCTCTCTCTCGCTGACCAGGTTTTGGCGACCAGAAAGCCTGCGTGGGAAGCGTATATCGAGGACGAGCGCAAGCGTGTTGCAGGCATTAAAGACGACGCAGATACGCATCTCCGCAGTATGCGCGGTCGGCGCAAGCTGTGCATCGCTAAGGGAGCTACCAGAAAAGCCGCCGAGGCGATGGAGATGGCCGGGCGCTCGGCCAAGCCCATTTGCGACAAATGTAAGTGGGCCAGAAAGTGCAAGTACATTGCGCAGGATCGCAGGCTCGCGACCGACAACATCATGCAGCACGCCCATCTGCTGACGTACTTGACCAAGCTGGAAGCGGATGGCCCGAGCAAGCCGACGCTGATTGTCGCCGACGAGAGCATAATCTCGCTGATGCTCGCACCGCGCTGCTCGACGGAAATGGAGCTTGAGACATTGCGGCGCTACCTGAACGGTGCGCTTGTGCGTAAGCGGTCCCAAAAGGCGACCGTCGCTGCTGGGAAGAGAAAAACAGTTGCCAAGACCAAGACGGTAAAGGCGTCGAAAGATCGGCAACCGATGCTGCCGCCGCAGGGCGACGTTGACGACTACGCTACGACCGATGTTCGCGCCTATGGCGCTGAGCTCCTTCAGATCCTTGATGGCGCCGGGGACCGGCTCGAAGTCTCACAGCTCGCCGCGTTCAAACGGATGCAGACTGTCGCCGATCGAGCAGGGGGACCCAAGACTGTCCGGCGGGTCGATCTGATGCTCGATGCAACGTGGATCTGGATCAAAGCGCTGCAGCACAGGACGCAGCAGCTGGCCGAGGCGCTTGTTGGTGCTATCGGCCCGGGGAGCGTGACGACGCGAGCCACCTTGCAGACAGAAATTGACGCGACCCTGAGAGAGCTCGACGCAGCTCGCTTTGCCGTCGAGCTCTATCGGGCGATCAGGATGACGCTCAATATCCCGGCGCGAGAGAAGGTCCTCGGCGTGCGCCTGTACACGGGAGACAACGGCGCGCGCTTCGTTCACGCACACGTTCGCAGCAAGCTGCCGAAGGTGACCCATGGCGTGCCGATGATCATGATCGATGGCACCGCCGACATGGATTTGGTCAAAGCGGCCACTCGCGAGGCCGGTCATGAGACAGTCCTTGAGGACGTCCCTGTTGCACCACCAGTCGGCTCTTATCACCTGACGCAGTATCCCGAGCGCCCATTTGGCAAGTCTGGCCTCGTGAACAAGCACACCGGCGAGCCAACCGGGACGCTGTGGACAATTTGGCGCCTCATTTGGGTTGAAGCGACACGCTTTAGGGGAGTCGGCACGTGCCTCTTTGAGGGGCGCAAGATCGACGGCCTGATTGGTGTGCAGCAGGATGTGGAGGCCGCCCTCATCAAAATGGGTCTGCCGGACAATGTCGCCGTCCTGCATTTCGGCAACGAGCGAGGCGTCAACGCGTTTAGGGGCATCAAGTTCACAGTGATCGTCGGCCGGCCCATGCCAGATGTGAAGGCTATCGAGGACCAAACAGAAGCCCTTCACGCAGACAACGAGGCCGTGATCGATATCAAGACCTGCGGTGGCCCTGGTGATCGCATCAGGGAGCGCCGGACCCTACCGATGGTCGGCGGCGGGACCGTCTCATTCGCCATCGAAAGCCTGCCCGACCCCGATGCAAACCGGATGATGCTGCAGCATCTCGATGCACCGGTGGCGCAGATGTCAGCCCGTGGTCGCGTGTACGATCGCGGGCCAGATACAACTTTGATCATGCACGTCTTTGGGCAGGCGGATATTGGGCTGCCGATCCACGAGGCGCTTCGTCTGAAGGACGCCGAGAGGGATGCGGCGGACCTCATGCTGGCGCTCGGCATCGGCTTCGAGAAGCAAGAGCTGGCCGAGCGGATGTGCGAGCAAGTCACAGGTCACCAGAAGTGGGTGTGGGGCACGCACGGCGGCGGCGATGCGTTCGCCGAGATGATGAGATGGTTCAGGTGGCAGTGCACGCGTACCACTGGAGAGGGTGAAGGGGGGACAAAGCTCCCTGCACCTCCGCTCCCACCTACAGAGAATGTACCTTTAGTAGGCAAGAGCGGAAGTAGGGCCACCGTTGTCCCCCTCCGCTTCAAGGACGGGCAGGCCCAGACCGACGGCCGCCCGGCACGCTCTGAGGCGTGTTGGATCGATAGCAGCCGGTACAAGAATGCCGGGCAGGCAATCGCACGCTATCTCGACGAGACTGACATCGTCATTGAGCAAGATGCGTCCACCGTAAAGGTCAGACACCGCCCGCGTTCCACTACCCCCAGCAAGTCAGCACTGAAGAAGCGACGCCAGCGTGAACGGCAGCGCGCCCGCCAGGATGGCCGCTGAAACCGCTGCGCGGCACTGATTCAGAAAAAGCGCCGCCTTGGGGCCTGGCGCCACGGTGAGACTGACCCGCCTCCTCGCTCAGGGGCGTGCCTCGCCGTAAGCTGGAGATGGGCGAGGTGCGAGCGTCTCTCTCTCCCAGCTGGCAGCCCCGACTGAGCGATCTGTTGCTTCAGCAACCGACGCATCGGAAAAGCCAGCCGCTGCTGGCGCAGCTCTGCTTTCCCGCGAAGAGAACGCCCGGAAGGGCCGGGCGAACCGACAGGCTCGGCAGGCTGCTGCTTGCTATTGGCGCCGCTAAACCCGCGACGGGTTGGCGGCGGAGATCCAGGCGTTTTCACCCGCGATGTCACGCTCACGGCCAATATATGAACGCAGATCAGATCGAGCACATACGGAGAAACGGACTATGCAGCAGAGAGACAGAGCCCCGCGAGCCAAACTCGCCCCCGCCCGACGCAAGGGACAATGGTATGCGCGCGGCTTCGTTCCGATACGCGAGGGGGATAGCATCGCCCTCCGACGAATTCAACGAAGCACTGGCGCTCCTTCGCGGAAAGCAGCGCAGATAGAGTGCGACAAGCTCAACGTGATGTTCGAGGAGCGCGCGCTCTCTTCGAGGCGGACGCTGACGTTCGCCAAGGCCATGACCAACTACATCACGGCGACCGGCCACGCGCCCAGTTCGCCGAGCGGTTGGTTAGGCACTTCGGCGGGCGGCTCGTCAGTGAGATCGACAACACGTCAATGCTCGAGGCCGTCACGGAGCTGTTCCCCGCCGGTGCCAAACCCGCCTACGTGAACCGGCACCTCTACACGCCGGTCATCGCCATCCTGCGGCTCGCCAGCAAGGACGGCGCCTGCGGGCGGCCGGACTTCAGCCGGCCCAAGGGCTACGGCAAGCACCCGCCGGTCGAGAGCCCCCAGGACGACACATGGTATGCGCGCGTCCTGCCACACCTGTGCCCGTCTGGGCAGGCGCTACTGCTGTTCCTGACGGTCCACGGCCGCCGCGTCGGCGAGGCCGTCAGGTGCACTGGCCCCGACTTCAATCCCGACCGTGGGACGCTGGCGCTGGGCCGCACCAAGAACGGGGAGGAGGTCATCGTCGCGTTGCACCCCAGCGTGCGCGCGCTCATGTTGCAGATGCCATACCAGAGCCGGTGGCTGTTCGGGTACAAGCCGAGCCCCAACGGCGGTTGCGACCCCTTCAATGCCGATCTGAAGCGCGCGTGCGAGAAGGCGGGCGTGCCGTACTACAGCGCGCACAAGTGTGGCCGGCACCGCTTCGCGCGTTGCGTATGCTAGACGCCGGGCATTCGCTGCAGGCGGTCAAGGACGCCGGCGGCTGGAAGACGATTGCCGTCTGCTCGGACCACTACGGCGCGCGCGCCCTGAGCGAGATGACCAAGATCATCCACGACACCGGGCATGGGGCAATTCGCGCGATTGAGGGAAGTTGTGGGGCTAACGTGGGGCTAGAGAAACCTGCGATCCCCGGAAACCCCAGTAAAGACGGGCAACATAGCGTGAAGAGGATTCGGAGGACTCAACAGAGCCCAGCAAATAGCTCGTTTTGCTGGGGCAAACTAGACGTGGCACGGTTTTTGACGGTTGCCGGAGAAAGTAGACGAGAAACGCCCCGTCGTGGGGCAAAAGTGGGGGAAGAAATGTGGGAGGTCAAGGGGCCTGTCAGGGGCGTCCAGATTGAGGATGGACACGTCGTCGTCCTGGACGGCGTTACAACACGGGTGGCTGTGGGGGAGTTGAGCCACCAACTCATCCCCTGTTCGCCGGGTTCGTGCTGGAGGCCGACGAGTACAGGGCGCTCGCTCTTCGGCGATGGCCTTCGAGCTCATACCCGACGTCGCTCTCGCATCGATTTCGCGACATCGCGCGTGATCTCAAGATTGAAGGGCATCCGTCTGCACGATCTGCGGCACTGCTGTGCGGACCGGGAATGGCCAGGCTCGGCATCGACCGCGACATTCGCGAGCGGGTGCAGAACCAAGTGACTGGTCGGCGCCAGAGCATCGGCGCTCGCTACGACCAGCATGAGTACGCCGCCGAGAAGCGCGACGCGCTTGAGCGCTGGGAGCTGCGAGCTGCTGCGGATCGTCGGCGAGAATTGAGCAAGCGGGTGACAGCGCAACGGTTAACTGGCTCGGCGTTCCATCTTAATCCCCGAGCAGCCTCTTCACGACGCTCGGCGACAACGGCTTACCGCTCGCGGCCGTGTGACCTGCCTCGGCCAGCTTCGCGGCGACATCACGAAAGCTCATGCGCTTGCCGGAGACGGGGTTCGCCCGCCGCAGCCTGCGTGCCAGTTTGAGCGCCGCGGGGTTTGCCTCTGACAGCGAGCGGCGCCCGCCACATCGGCCGGTCTCGGCTCTGTTCCGGTCCCGCGCGCTCTTGAGCTTGGCCACGAGACGCGCCTTCTCGTACTCACTGAATGACCCCATGATCTGCCGGATCATCGTGCGTCCCGGGTCGCTTGAGGCCGTCAGGTCGTCTCCGGAGGCCGTCAACACCGATACGCCCTGCCCTTGCGCAACTCGAGAATGCCCTGCTCTTGCACCATCAGCTCGCGGGCAAAGCGGCTGGCGTCCTCAACGATGACCGTGCGCACGCCATTCGTGATGATTCGCTCCATGAGTGCCGCCCAGCCTGGCCTAGTGCCGAGCGGGTCAGCGCCCGAGGACCCCCGGATCGTAGAACCAATCCTCGTCCGCGATGACGTAGCCGGCTGCCTTGCAGAAGCGCTGAATGGCGGCGCGCTGACGCTTGTCGGAGTCCTTGTCGCCGCCGACGTTCGTGCGCGCTCGAGGTGCGCAAGATAGCCGACGGCGCCGGATCTTCGCCGAGTTGCGTGTGGTTCGTTTCTTCGGTTGCGCCGCCGTCATTACTAGTGATTCGCCGAAGAATCGTTCTGTTTGCTTGAGCAATAAGAACATATCTTCGGAAATATTCCAATCGGTTTCAGTCTGTTGTTGCGTCAACTTCAATGGCGCTCTTAGAGTGCCACATCGGGCAAAGAGCCCATCGGGCCGTGGGGACGGGAAGGTTATGCCAAGACCGCGGGGCGGTGCCGGCCGCCTCCCGCGGGAGTCCCGTTTCTCCTGCCGGCGTGCCGGCGCACGCCGACCCCGCCCCGGGGTTCGCCGAAGAGGACTTCGTCCCGGATCGTTCCGCTGGGCGACACGAAAAGGCGCGCGGGGGTCAGTTTTTGACGGGGCTTCATGGCAGATGGGACCCAAAACCTCCCCATAGGTTCACGCCGCCCCGGAAAAAAGAGAGAGAGAGAGAGAGAGAGAGAAACTCCACCGGGTCGGCTTGCGGGGCAGAAGCGGTCAGTTCACCGCGCGGGTTGTCGTTGGCGCCTGCTTGTTTCACTCGGTGCCGGGGACAGAGCGGCCCTGCGCGGCCGCGGTAAAGACGTCGACGCGGCGGAGCAGCCGCCCGATACCCAGCTATCCGTCTTCGATGCGTCAACCGGTGCGACAATGTCTGTTGGACGGCGGCCCTGGTAGTCAGCTTATCCGAAACCTCTCAATGTCGCCGCCAGCCTTCACCATCCAACGCGGTCTGCGGCCACGGCCAGTCCAGGTTAGTGTCGGGTCATTCTTGTCCCGGTACTTGATCGGCGACGGTCCACGCCTCCGGTCGCCGCCGCCAAACAGTTCGCTAACGCTGTAGCCTGACATGTCTGCCATGTGGGCGAGCTTCTTCTTGAGATCCGCCCTCACTTGCGTCTCGCGTGCGGAGATCGCGGCGGTAATAGTCGTCTGAAGTTCGCGTAACTGCTTCAAGGACAATTTATCAAGTTGTCCATGCCTCATTACACGACCTTTCATTTGTTGATGGTCAAACCGCCTACACCAGTAAAAAGTCGCTTTCTGCGTTCACATTGGTGGTAGCGCTGTCCACGACATTGGTGCTCTCCGACGTCTCGCTCTCAACCTCCGTGGGCTCTTCAGACAGGATGAAGTCACTCTGCGTGATCACGTTGCTACCAACGCCATTCACACATTTGAGCAGGATTGTACCCTCCTCTTGGATTGTGACTAATGTGTCTCTTTCAAGTCGCTCGTGATCTGCACTCGCTCTTTGAAGTTGTCGCTTGTGATGCCCAAATTTGAGATATCGAGCAGGTCTTGGCCGCCGGTGGCCTTCGCATCAAAGCACTTGATCGTATCGTTTCCGAAGTTGACCCCAAACACGAAGGTGTCGTTACCCAGACCACCGTCCATGTTGTCGTTGCCGGCCCACCGACGATCGTGTCGTGCCCTCTATTGCCAAGGAGGTAATCATCACCGGACCGGCCATCTAGCGAGTCGTCGCCAGCCTTGCCGATCAATGTGTCGTTGCCGCTGCCGCCGATGAGCGCGTTACTCGACGCATCGCCGGTGCTGGTGAAGTTGCCTTCGACTTTGTCCTGCGGGCGCAACGTTCCCACTATGGCATCGTTGCCGCCGTTGGACGTGAACACGATGCTGTGGTCCGATCCCAGCGACGAGATGTCGATCGTGTCGTCACCCGCCTCGCCGTCGATCGTGATGGTGTTGAGCCGCAGGCTGGTCGTGGAGAAGTCACCGATGACGTTGAAGGTGTCCCCGCCCGCGCACCGCCGGCCCGCTGGATCGACACCGTTGATGCGGATTTCCTCGATCTCTCGCAGCTCCCCGATGACCGACGCGAAGTTCGTGCCGTTGCGGGTGATGACGATCTCGGTCGCCGCATTGAGGCTGCCGCCAGTTAGTTGCCCGCGATGGCGTCCCAGGCCGCACGGGTGTAGATGTTGTAGGTTTCGCGCAGTGGCATTGCCGTTGATGACGAAGGTATCGCCGACGCCGCCTTCGGTTCCGCCGTTGACGACGTCGCGTCCGTCCGTTGCCGCGTGCGTTGGCGTTCCAGATGAACGTGTCGTCGCCGGCGTCGCCGTTGAGGATGTCCGCTCCAGGACCACCGGTGCCGTTCAGACCGCCGGTGATCGTGTCATTGCCGGCACCGCCGTTGACCGTGTCGTTGCCGGCGAGGGCATTGATCGTGTCGTTGCCGGCCGTGCCGTTCAGCGTATTGTTGCCGGCTGTGGCGCCCGGAAGCACGGCGCCCGCGCGCCGGCCAGCGTGAAGTCGGTGACGTCGATGTTGGCGTTGGTGACGCCGTTGATCTGGATCGTGCCGATGTGCGCCAGGCTAGCATCCCGGACGGTGAGCAGGGTGTTGGCGCCGCCGACCGCACTCTCGATCACTCGCGTGGCGAAGTTGGCCGCAGTGATGCCGAGGCCGCTGAGATCGATGAGGTCCTGGGTTGCAGGCGTGCCGCCCGTCGGCGTCGAAGCTGTTGATCGATGTCGTTGCCGAAGCCGATGGCGTTGTAGACGATCGTGTTGAAGCCGCCGCCGACGTCGATCGTGTCGTTGCCGGCGCCGCCGATGATGGTGTCGTTGTCGTCGCCGCCGTTGAGGGTGTCGTTGCCGTCGCCGCCGTCGAGCAGGTCGTTGCCGTCGTCGCCGTTCAGCGTGTCGTTGCCGCCGCCGCCGAACAGCTGGTTCGCCGCACCGTTGCCGTTGATGACGTTGGCGAGCGCGTTGCCGGTGCCGATGACCGCTGCGCCAGTTGAGGTCAGGTTCTCGACGTTGGCGCCGAGCGTGTAGTCGATCGAGACTCGACGCGGTCGGTCCCGCCGTCGACCGGCACCGGCTCGTCGACCATGTCGTCGTCGGCCGTCACGACGTCGCTCCGGCACCGCCGTCATGTCGATGCCGCCAGTCAGCACGTCGTTGTCGTCGCCGCCGAGCAGTCGTGTCGTCGCCGCCGCAGGTGCCCGCCGCTTCCAGCGTGTCGTTGCCGCCAAGGCCGCTCAGCGTGTCGGCGAGGTCGCCGCCGGTGATCACGTTGTTGAGCGCGTTGCCGGTACCGACGAACGGATCGGCGTCGACGCCGGTGTAGGTGAGGTTCTCGACGTTGGCGATGAGCTCGATCGAGAGCGCGGCCATCACCGTTTCGACCGTGTCGGTGCCCTGCGCCCGCCGCTTCGACCACCACGTCGAGCGAGGTCGTCGACGATGTAGGTGTCGTTGCCGCCCAGGCCGACCATCGTGTCGGCGTCGAGAGCCGCCGTCGAGGATGTCGTTGTCGCCGTCGCCGACCGCCGACCAGCAGGTCGTCGCCGGCGCCGCCGTTGAGCTCGTTGTCGCCGGTGCCGCCGAAGATCAGGTCGTTGCCGCGCCGCCGAGTGATCTCGTCGTTCACGCCGTTCTCGCCGGCGATGAAGTTCTGTCGGTCGTTGGTCACAGCGATCGCCGAGAGGTTGACGCCGCCGGCATCGCGGTTGTCCGGATCCGCCCGGCTGATGAGATAGTCTTCCGATCCGAGCAGGTAGCCGTGCATAGGTCGCGCCGTTGAAGTTGATGCGTTCGACGCCGGTCTGCGCGTTCGTGCCGCGTGAAGTGGCCGGCCACGGTGACGTCTGCTGGGCGCCGGTTGGCAGGTGTAGTTGATCACCAGGTTGCCGTTGTGCGGTGTCGCTGTCGTTGTCGGCGGCGTTGAGGCTGCGTCAGCACCGGCAGCAGACGACACCGGATCGATGGCGGCGACAGGATCGAGATGCGATCCGCCGGTCGCCGTCGGCGTTGCCGCTCGTTGATGACGTCGTTGCCGTCACCGAGGGTGAACGAATAGGTGTCGTCGCCGACGCCGCCGTTGAGCGTATCCACGCCGGCATTTTGGCCGGGACGCGTGACGTTCAGGGTGAAGTTGTCGACGTAGAAGTTCTCGCCATTGTCCCAGTTGTTGCCGTCGCCGGTCGCCGGAACCGGATGGCCGATGCTGCGCCGATCTGGCTCGCGGACAGCGTCGCGCTGAACGTCCGTTGCCGTTGCCAGTCGTGCTGCCCAGCGTGCCACCTGGCAGCGTATCCCAACGTTGGTGACACGTTGAACGCCTCGACGATGACGCTCTTGCCCGGCGTCGAGGTCGTCGCCTTCGTAGGCGAACGATCACCGTGGCCGCGGTCGCGCCGGCGAGGTTGACGGCGCGCGTGATGATCTCGCCACCGTCGACGTTCTCGGTCGAAGCTGCAGGCGGTCGCCGTTGATGTCGATGTCGCCATCTGGTCGGGGCCGACGTCCGTCGTTGGTCTCGATCCACGTGCCCGGGAACGGCACGCGTGCCATTGCTGTTGCTGTAGGACGTCGGTGTTGAAGTTGTCGATCATGGCGCCGATGTCGCTGCCGGGGCCGCCGCACCAGGATGTCGTTGCCGGCGCCGCCATTCAGCGTGTCGTTGCCGCCAAGGCCGAGGATCAGGTCGTCCTCCGCCGTGCCGTTGAGCACGTCGTTGCCCGGCGTGCCGACGATGATGTTGAGCGCATTGCCGGTCGGCGAACTGGACCTTGCTCGATGTTGCGCAGCCTGTCGGTGCCGTCGAGCGAGTCTTCGATCGCGTGCGTGACGATGACCTGCCCGTCCGCGGTGGCGCGAGAAGGCGTACTCGCCCCGCGCGCCCTGGAACTTGGCGACGTCGATGTCGCCCGCCGTCGTGTCGGTCTTGATCTCGCGCACGATCGCGAGCTGGCCGGGATTGATCGCGCCGCTGAACATCTGCTGCGCGAGCTCGGTCATGCTGTTGTGGAGCGCGATCGGCGCGCCGGTGCGGTTCGCATCGGTCGCCGCATAGACGGCGATGTTGCACGTCGAGCCATTTGTCGCCGTCGATGATGTCATCGCCGCCAGGCCCATGATCACGTCGCTGCCGTCGCCGCCGAGGATGATGTCGCCGGCGATGTAGGACGTGACGCCCGCGCCGAGCAACGGCCTGCAGCCCGGCGATGCGGGCGATGCCCTCCGCATCGAGCGCGCTGCCGGTAAAGCCTTCCGAACCGCCCTGGGCGAACGGAAGACGCTCTTCGGCGGTGATGTTGGAGCCGGTCAGGATGTCGTTGAACCTCGTGCCCGACAGGCCTTCGACGGCCTCGTACGCGTCGAGCGTCGCGTTCGGCGGCGGCGTCGGGTTCTCGTCGAACACGACCGGCGGCGACAGATCGGCGTCCACGCCGAAGGTATTGTCCTTGTAGGTCGCCCAGTCCCAGCCGGACATGCCGACCATCTTGCCGCGGCCGGGGCTGCCGACCATGATGTCGTCGCCGCCTTCGCCGATGAACTCGTCGAAGCCGCCGTCGCCCAGGAACACGTCGTGGCCGTCGATGCCGTCGTGCGCGAAGATTTCGTCGAAGTTGTCGCCCGGCGCGCCGTCGAACGTGCCGGTCTCGAGCCAGTCGTCGCCCTCGTTGCCGAGGATGCGTTCGGCGTTCTTGTTGCCGTAGATGAAGTCGTTGCCTTCGCCGCCGAACACTTCCGACCGCATCGTCGGTGCCGAGGAAGATGAAGTCCTGGCCGGCGCCGCCGAGCACCAGGTCGAGGCCCGGTCCGGCAGTGGACGACGTCGTTGCCGTCGCCGCCCTTGATGTTGTCGTCGCCGCCGATGTCCGTGATGATGTCGTCGCCGGCGCCGCCATTGATGATGTCGTTGCCGAAGCCGCCCTCGAGGCGGTCGTTGCCGCCGTCGCCGAACAGCGTGTCGTCGCCGATGCTGGCGATCATGATGTCGGCGTTCTCGGTGCCGCCGAGCACGACGTGGTCGTCGCCGGTGTAGCGCAGGTAGTTCGTATCGACGCCCGGCGGTGGCCGGGTTGTTGCGGACGACGAGCTGCGTCAGAATGCCGCCGCCGATCGGATCGACGTTGTTCTCGAGCACGCCGTCGCCGTCCAGGTCGTCGAGTACTGCCGCGTCTGGTCGACCTCGAGGATGAGGCCCGGCGTCGAGAACACGTCGGACGGCAGGTGCGTCGCGTCCGTGTTGCGCATGATCATGGCGGCGAAGGAATTGTCCTCCATCTCGCCGAACAGGTGCAGGCCGTCGAGGCGCTGCAGGTAGTAGAAGCGGTCGCCGTTCTGCAGCTTCTCCATCTGCGTTTCGAACACGAAGTTGAAGGTCGAACCCAGCATGCCGCCGAACGGCATGATCTCTTCGGCCAGGCCGCCGATCCAGAGATCGACGTTGTTCGAGGCCGCCCAGCGAACCGCCGGCGTAGGCGCCGGTGCCGTTGAGGAAGTCGAGGCGGTCCGCGTCAAACGCGGCCTGATCCGTGATCACGATCGCTGCCGAACGCCTGGCCGGTGATGAGCGACAGGGCCGCGTCGCGCTTGCCTTCGCAGCGTCGTCTGCGCCGGTGATCAGCGCTGTGCGTGCCGTAGGCGGCGATGAAGTTGATGATCGACGCTTCGTTCTTCAGGTTGCCCGCAAAGTCGACCCAGCTCTCGTACGGCTTCAGCCGGATGTCCTGGTTGGTCACCTCGTAGAACTGCGCGCGCGCGGCGTTGAGCGAGGGCACGCCGGTGTCGCGGCCGCGCGCCAGGTTGATGGTCGCGAGGTCGAGCGGCAGGCCGAGCAGGTTGTTGCGCAGCGCGCTGGTCACGAACTCGTCGATCTCGTTGCCGACCTGCCGCGTCATGCCGCGGATGATGGCGCCGGCGGCGATGTCGTCGTGGATCGACGCCATCCGGGCCGTTGAAGGCCGTCGGATTGAGGAAGCCCTGGATCAGGCCGATGTGTCTGGTCGTCGAAGGTCGGACTCGAAGCTGGTCGATCGTCTCGGTCAGCATCGAGTGGCCGAAGCGATAGACGACGTGCGCGAACTCGGCAACGATCGAGGGATCGATCGTGGTGTCGAAGCCATCGGGCACGAGGAAGGGGTTGATCGACGGCTGGATCTTGCGCGCGAATTCCTCGAACACGAGGTGCTGGTACTGCATCTCGGTGCCGAACTTCGCGGCCTGGAACAGGCGCTCGCCGTCCCAGACCAGCGCGTCAATCGCCGCCGGCGTCGGTCGGAATCGCCGCAACGTCGACGGCAGCCATTCGTTGAGGAAGGCCAGGTCGCTTGGTCGCGCAGCACCACTGTCCTTGGTATGCTCGACCAGCCGGTTGTGCTCGGCGTGGAAGACGTGATGGACCGCGGTGAGGCCGATATTCTCGTTGGCGCGGCCGTCGCCAGCCATGAAGTGCGCGTCCAAGCAGCTCGTTGTCGTAATCGCCGGCCGTCGAAGCCCGGATTGTTGAGGCCGATTTCGATGTCGCCGTCGGCCAGGCCGTCCGGAACAGCTTCGTGCGCGATGTCGGCCAGGAAGGCGTGCGACGTGCGGATCGCTGTCGCCAGCGAAATCGGCGCAGCGATGTTGCCCTACGATGACGCTGTCGTCGGCCGTGTTCGGAATTCCGTCGGGGCCGATGCCCGTGATCACCTGCGGCATGCCGTTCGGGCCGGGAATGAAGTTGCCGTACGGGTCGGTGCGCAGCAGCGGCACGCTGCCGACATCTTGATCGGTCAGCAGAATGCCCAGCATCTCGGCGGCTTGCGCCTTGACCTCGCCCCAGTTGGCCATGCCGCCATTGGCACCCTCGATCAGCTTGCCGGTCGCAACGGGATCGCCGTCGGCGTTCAGCACGTACTGACGCAGGAACACCTGGTGCGACGGGTGCGAGGTATAGGTCTGGTTCTGGTCGACGAACGCGGTCGTCGTGTTGGGCCGACGTCGTGCGTGTCGATGCCGTCGGCCCGGCGTGGGGCGCGCGTCAGCACCATGAAGTTGGTGGCGCTGGTCGGGTCGTAAAGCGGATCATCCGGCAGCAGCGGGATGAAGACCGTGCCGCTGCCGCCCTTGTTCACAAGGTCGAGGCCGTGATCGAAGAACTGCCCGAACAGCGTGAACCATGAATTGAACGGGGCAGAGAGGCCCTCGTCCGGCGCGACGTTGGTGATCTTGACGTTGGCGCCTTGCATCTCGATGCCATGCTCAACGAGCAAAGCGAACAGCGTCGCCGCGCCGGGATCTGCATCGATCGCGGCCTGCGCGGCCTCGACATCCGCAAGCGCCTCCGCCGCCGCAGCCTGTGAAGTCCGGGTTGCCAGGGTTTGCATCGGCTGCGGCTTTGGCCACCGCATAGGCGCGCTCAGCCGCCGCCAGTGTGTTGAACAGAGGCTTCAACGGATTGTACGCGGCTTGGATGTCCGCAAGGATTGTCAGCGCATTGCCTTCGGTCCCGGCGCGCTCGAGCGCCACCAGGATCGCCGACGGATTGCCAAGTGTTTGATCGACGATCAGGTTGCTAATCTGGCGCACGTAGGGATCAAACACATCGCCGGGCCCCGCCGAGCCAGGACCATCATTGTCGACGCCGGGCGTGTAGCTCACCGGTACGGGGCCCATCGGGCCCGACCCATCTGGGTCCACCATGATGGTGCGGAAATTCGACGGAACGAGCTCCGGGAACGGCTGGTCGGCAGCGCCCCACGTCTCCTGGCCGGGAAGCAGGTGGTTGTAGCTGCCGTCGACCGTGCGCAGCCCAAAGGATATGTTGTAAGCGGGGACGGATCCGTTGGCGCCGAAAAGCGGCTTGCCGAGGGGATCGTTCGGGTCGGCGAGATAGCGTGAGTGAGCCTCTGCAATCTTGATCTGAGCGAGAATGAAATCGAGATCCGATCTGATATAGCTGACCATGACAGGCTCCCATCGCTGGGCTCACTTCATCAAAGCGGAGCCCCTTTGCACACAAGTCCGGACCCTAGCAGAGCGGCCTAAAGCCAGAAGCGGCGAAGGTCGCGCGATTTAGGAGCCTATGGTCCCATCAGACTTGGGGCCTTTGGTCCCAGCAAATGTCCTCTCTGGAGTACCAAACGGCTCATGCTGACGTGGCGATCGGCGCCAGTGCACGGCGAGCTAAATCGCGGGAAGAACGGCGACGAGATAGGATCTTTAGGAGAATGTGGGTTCCCAACGGCGAACCGCGCAGGTAATCCTGCGCATAATTCGCGTAACGCGAGGTGAGCCCAAAGACGGCCGAGAAGCAATGAGTGATCGATGTGCTGCCGCGTTGTAATGCGAACGGCTGGCGATCAGTCGATCCGGTGTCCCCAGGCAAGATGGGTGACTCAGGGGAGGACGAATGATCTAGCGTCGAGCCTCGCGACAGCATTGCTGCCTCGACCCGGTTGCGAACCCCAAGCGTTTCGAAAATGCGCGTAACGTAGCGCTTGACGGTCTTTTCGGAAATTTCCAATCGGCTGGCGATTTCACGGTTCATAAGGCCATCGGCGAGCAACTCGAATATCTGCCCTTCGCGATGGGTGAGCTTGGCGATTGGATTAGTGTTGGAGGCGTCGACGCTTTTCCGCAGCCCGGCTTGGGCCAACATCATCTCCCCGGCTAGCGCCGGCGACACATACGCCTCGCCCCGGTGGATCGCCCGAACGGCTTCGCGAAATTCATGGCCCTGGACTCCTTTCAACACGTAGCCGCGTGCTCCACTTGTAAACGCCGCAGGTCGCCTTCTTTTCATTCAGATGGGACGACAGAATAAGCAGCTTGACTCCCGGAAGCGCGGCGATAGTGCGCGCGACATCGGCCTCTGCCAGAAGATTTGCGTCGAGCACCACGACATCCGGAGTTAGCTCAGTACTCAGGCGCAGTGCCTCCATGGCGGAGCCGGCCTCGGCAACCACCTCCATTAGTGTGTCTGCCTCTAGCACTTTAATAATTCCCGCGCGGACAAGAGGACTTTGGTCAAAGGCTCCGATCCTGATATGCTCCATAGTGCCCTGGTCCTTTTCTATGCTCTCCACCGCCTCAACCTTCCCTGAAGGCCCGACTTATCTGATCCCATAATGGCCGCAGCAGAAAAGAAATGACCGTGCGCGAGCTCGTTTGAATGAACACATCAGCCGGCATGCCGGGGACGAGCCGAACACCTTCCAATCGTGGAATCGTGTTTTCCGGTACTGCTATGCGGACCGTGTAAAAGCGCAGATCCGTCTTTGCGTCCTCGCTGACATCGGCGGAGACATGGCTAACCTGTCCAGTAAACTCGGGAGTGGTCTGTTGATTGAAGGCAACGAGGCGTATATTTGCAGGCTGGCCGATCCGGATTTGGTCGATGTCGTGTGGCTGGACCTTGACCTCGATGGTCAGCGCGTCAGCCTCGGGTACGATGAGCATGATCTGCTCGCCGGGGGCGATGACGCCACCTAGCGTATGTACTGTGAGTTGGTGTACATGGCCAGTCTGCGGTGCCCTGATATCGATGTGCTTTAACTGATCCTCAGCGGCGATCTTGCGTTCGCTCAGTTCAGAGATTTTGGCGCGCACATCGCTAAGCTCCTCAGCCACCTTGCTGCGTAGATCCTCATCGATTTGGATGATCTGCAATTCGGTTTCGTTGATCTTGCCGCTGGTCGAGGCCTTGGATGCGATCAGTTGCCCCCGCTCACCCTTGAGCCGTGCTGCGTCGCGCTTGAGCGCGGTCACCCGCGTGATTTGGATAAGCTGCTTCTTCCAAAGCTCTAGGACGCCCTTCAACTCCTCTTCGATCAAAGTCACCTCTTCGCTCTTGGCCTCGATCTGTTCCGCCAAGCCACTGAGCTCTTTGTCTAGCTGCGCTATGCGCTCTTTCAGTTGGGCCTTTTGGCCATTGCGGGCATTCACTCGCAGGCTGAACAGTTTGCGTTCGCCTTCGAGCAAATGTGCCACGACCGCATCGTTTGCCTCGCGATCAAGCGGGTCCTCTGGAAAGCTGATAGCGGCCGCGCCATTCTTCTCAGCCTCAAGCCGCGCGCGGCGCGCATAGAGTTCGTCCAGGCTCTTGGTGAGGACGGCGAGATTAGCCTTGGTCTGAAGTCTCGTCGAGGCGGATTAGGACTTCGCCCTCCTCGACCGACTGGCCGTCGCGGATCAGCAGCTCGGCTACAACGCCACCGGTCGGGTGCTGAACTTTCTTGACGTTGCTGTCTACTGTCACCTGACCGGAAGCAATCACCGCTCCTGAAAATTCTGTCTTGGCCGCCCAGCCGCCAATGCCCGCGACGAGCAGCACGGCAACGGCTACAATTATGAGGATGTGAACCCGAAACGAGGACTGCAGATCATATTCTGTCCTCTTTAGCATTTTCCGGTCTCCACCATGCGCAGCGGGACAACCTGCGTCGTCGGTCGCGCGACGCAGTTTGGCGAGGATTTCCTCCTTGGTTCCTAACAGGTGCACGTGGCCGTGCGCCATTGCCATCAACATGTCCACCCCGGCGAGGGCGCTAGGACGATGAGCGATGACGACGGCGATGCCACCACGCTCGCGCGTCTGCAGAATGGCCCGCGTCAGCGCCTCGTCACCCTCGGAATCCAGATTGGAGTTGGGTTCGTCTAGAACGAGCAGGAAAGGCTTGCGAAAAAGCGCACGCGCCAGCGCTATTCTTTGGCGTTGACCAGCAGACAGGAATGCGCCGCCCTCGCCGATCTCGGTATCGTAGCCGTTCGGCAACCGAAGTATCATCTCATGCACGCTGGCCGCGTTTGCCGCCTCGACGATGGTTTCTGGGTCCGGGTTGTCCTCGAAGCGTGCAATATTCTGGGCGACGGTACCAGCCAAGAGCTCCACATCCTGCGGCAGATAGCCGACATGCTGGCTGAGCGCATTCGGATCCCACTGGTCGAGGGTTGCCCCATCGATCCGAATGGTGCCACGGGTGGGAGGCCACACGCCAACGAGCGCGCGCGCGAGACATGATTTCCCGGCGGCGCTCGGCCCGATGATCCCGAGCGCGGATCCACTTTTGAGCGCGAACGAGATGTCATGCACCACTGCGCCTTTGGCACCACGCGGCACTAAACTCAAGTCTTCAACCACCAGATTGCTCCGTGGTACAGGCAGCGCCATCTGTTGGTCGGCAATTGGAGAGCTTCGCAGCAGTTCCTTGAGCCGACCCCAGCTCTGTCGAAATGCTACAAAGCCGCGCCAGTTGGCGATTGCGAGATCAACTGGAGCAAGTGCGCGTCCCGATATAATGGATCCCGCGATGATGATGCCAGGTGAGGCTTCCTGATGAACAACGAGGTACGCACCGACGCCCAGGACCGCAGACTGAAGGGCAAGACGCGCCACTTTGGACAGCGCGCCTAGACCACCCGTGATGTCGCTGATGCGTTGATAGCTGTCGAGATATTTGCAATTGACTTGGTACCACAACATACCTGCACGCGGCGCGATGCCCATGGCATGTAGCGCCTCCGCGTTGCGACGTGAAGCTTCCGCAATGGCGGCACGTTTGGCGCCGAGCGTGTTGGATTGTCTAGTCAGTTTTCGCGTCAATGCGTCAGTCAGCAGCGTGAGGGAAACCAATATGACTGCACCGACGGTTGCTGTGACGCCAATCCAGAAATGCATGAGGTAGCATATCGCGAGGTAAAGGGGGATCCACGGCAGGTCGAGCAAAGCGAGCGGCCCGGCACTTGAAAGGAAACTGCGGATCTGATCACTGTCACGAATAGGCTGGAGCGCATCCGCTCCCGCACCACCCCTGAGTGTCAGCTTGCCAATTAAGTCATAAGCGCGAGGGGCGAGTCGATCGCCAACCCATTGTCCGATGCGTATGAGGAGGCGTCCGCGGAGGAGATCGAGAATGCCCTGGAACGCAAATAGAGACAAAGCCAAGACGGACAAACCAATCAGCGTCGGAACGCTGCGGCTCGTTAGAACCCGATCGTATACTTCCATCATATAGAGAGCGCCGGTCAGATAGAGAATGTTGACCAGAGCGCTGGCAAGCACGATAGCCACCATTGCGAAACGGCAGCCTCGAAGTGTTTCGGCGAGCTGGCGAATTGGCTGGTTCATCGGGTTAAGTCCAAAGGGTAATGCTAAAACGCATAGCGAAGCTTAAGCGCTTTAGATTTCATAGAAGCGCAACTCGGTTATCAATTGAACTAAACGGGTTACCTCTCAAAAGCAGAGTCGCTTGCCGCCTTCGGTCCACAATCTCATTAACTACTAGCTCGATTGGCCCTTGTTCATTCTAGCGAAGGCACGCAAACCTTCGACGAAAGTCCTGGGAGGCAACTATGGGCGTATCGGCAAAAGGCTTCGACACCAAGCAGCCGTTGGTGCCCCCGAGAGCACTCGGCGCAGGGTCACCCGGCCACGGAAACGCGTTCGCTGAGTCTTTTGCTCAGATCGTCGCTGTGTTGATGCGTGACCGGAACTTCAAGCATTTAACTCTGGCAGACTTGGAGACGCTCGTTCTCCCACCTCTCATCGCGGGACAGTTTGGACTCGCCCACGCTCAGTCGCGGGGCAACGGCGCTAAGAAGAGTGGTTCCGTCGTTGTACCGGTTGCAGTTGCTTTGTGGGCGAGGGTTTCCGCCAGTATCGACAGGTTGTTGTCCGAGAACCCCGAGAAGACGCCCAGACTGCAGCCATCGGACTGGGTGTCTGGCAGCATAATTTGGTTGATTGTTTTGGGCGGAGACCAGCGGGCAGTTCCAAAGCTCGTCGACCAACTGCTCAAAAGGGATTTCTGTGGTCAGCTCGCAAAGATGCGCGTCGGTACACGAGATGGCAAGGTCATCGTCAAGGCATTTGGACCCCGGGATGAGCTCTCTGGCAGTGAAGCACAATCGCATGCGAGAGCGCAAACGTCCGCTATGGGTCAAAAGCGGACAATCCAGATGACGCACTGCGCGATGTGAGCGTCGCGCTTTCAAGGATCAAGCCACTTACCTAATTGAGCTGACGGGGTAATGGGGAGCGCCATAAGCCGACGCTCCCGAGGCAGCGAGCTAGTTGTCGATGTTCTTCACGAGGCACCTTCGCGCAAGCGTCTTCGAACTCAGACTTCGAGATGTCCCCGCTCCCATCTTTGTCAACCTGCGCGAAGTTGACGATGGACGGCGCGGCGACTGATTGGCCAGCAAGTCATCGGAGGGGACAGCATTATTCCAAGGCGCGCGCGCGGATCCCTTGCCGGCGCCCGTGCCTTTACTGATAAGAGGACACTCGGAAAGCTGATCGAGAATTTTGGCCCGATCGTGCTCACGCCATCGCTCGAGCACCATGAAGCTTTCGAGAAGGCGTAGCGCCTCGGCAGCATTTTGGCCATCACGCTCAAACTCGACGATCAGCTGCTGCTGTTTGGCGATTTTGGCCTTCACCGCGGCGACGCGGTGTTCGGCTTTAGCAAGGCGACGCGAGAGCAGTTCCCGGTCCATGTACGCCCCAGAAACTTTACGCTCCAACTACATTGCGACGGGTTTATAGCGTCTGGTTGCCGTTATAGGCGAGAACCACTTAGGGGTTACGCCCAATGCGACAAGCGCATGAGTAAATTGCGATTTAAGCTTGTCTGGGGGGCACCCAAATTCAGCGCCCACCAGAGGTTCTTGCCGCCGGGGAAAGTGAAGCGAGAAGCCCCGGACCCCCGGCGTCGGGGCTTATTACAAAGCGTAAGTGTGCGCGTATGACGGTGAGCCGAAAGCAGCTGTTCCTGGATCTTGAGGCGCTCTCCGAGGAGCAAATTGAGGTGGGCCTTCAGGCGGGCGTCTGGGGCGATCCCGCCCGACCAGTCGTAGAACGCTACCTCGACCAGATGAAACTGGATCGGATGGAAGCAGCCGCTGCGGAGCAACTGGTTGCGGCTCGTGACGCGATTGACGAGGCCAGAACTATGAAGGTGTGGGCGATCTCCGCCCTGATAATGGCAGGTGGTGCAATGCTGGCAGCGATGGCGTCAGCGTTCGTCGCATTCCTTGCCTTGCGACAAGGGACGATCTCGTGGTGAGGTTGTTTAGCGTCGATAGGCGGGTGCGCAACCAAACCCACTAATAGGTTGAAGGTGCCGGGACCGCCGTGGCGCCCACTACGCCGTGCAGAAGGAACCTCCTGATCGGAGATCCCCCGCAAGGCGAAGCAGAAGCTCAATTGGGAGACGAGCCTCGTGCCTTAGGACGGTTTTGAGATAATGCTTTAGTGTGCGTCGCCAGCCGACAACTGCGGTTCCGCTCGAATTGCAATCCGCTAAGCTGAAGGTCTGATGGGCAATCGGCCGATTTTTTCTCTCACAGGCAAGCGTGTATGGGTGGCCGGTCACCGCGGCATGGTCGGATCGGCGCTGTTGCGACGTCTTAAGCAAGAAGATTGCACGCTGCTCACGGTTGATCGCGAGGCCGTCGATCTCACGCGCCAGGAGGCCGTCGAGCAGTGGATGTCCAAGGCAAGGCCCGAGGCGATCTTTCTCGCTGCTGCCAAGGTCGGCGGCATTCTCGCCAATGAGGCGGCTCCGGCAGCAGTTCCTCTACGACAATCTGGCCATCGCGGCGAATGTGATCCATGCCGCCGCCGCCAACGGCGTCGAGAAATTGCTCTATCTCGGCTCGTCCTGCATCTATCCTAAATTGGCGCCGCAACCCATCGCCGAGAGTGCTCTGCTGACCGGGCCACTGGAACCCACCAATGAGTGGTATGCCATCGCCAAGATTGCTGGACTTAAGCTCTGCCAAGCCTATCGGCGACAATATGGGTGCGATTTCATCTCGGCCATGCCGACCAATCTCTATGGCCCGGGAGACAATTTCGATTTGAACAGCAGCCACGTGGTCCCGGCGCTAATGCGCAAGGCCCATGAAGCCAAAGCGATAAATCAGGCCGAACTGGTTATCTGGGGATCGGGCACGCCGCGACGCGAGTTCCTGCATGTGGATGATGCTGCGGACGCGCTGGTTCGGCTGATGACGCATTATTCCGGCGAGTCACATGTTAATGTGGGTTCCGGCAGCGAGGTCAGTATTCTGGAGCTGGCGGAGCTTGATCGCGCAGGTGGTGGGCTTCTCGGGCAGGGTGGTCACCGACCCCTCGAAGCCGGACGGCACGCCGCGCAAGCTGCTCGATTCGAGCAAGCTCACGAGCCTTGGCTGGCGCCCGCGCATCGAATTGGCAGATGGTCTTGCGAGCACCTATGCCTGGTTTGAGAAGCACGCCGATGATGCACTGAAGCTGCGGGCAGGTTGAAGAAATTCGCTAAAGTCGCGTTTGGGGGAGTGAAAGTTGGCTGACAAGATCGCGTTGATCACGGGGGTGACCGGTCAGGATGGCGCCTATCTTTCCCGTCTTCTGCTCGACAAGGGCTATGTGGTGCATGGCATCAAGCGGCGGTCCTCGTCGTTCAATACCGCTCGCATCGACGATCTCTATATCGATCCGCACGAGGGCAAGACGCGGTTCTTCCTGCATTACGGCGACCTGACCGACGCCACCAATCTCATCCGCGTCCTGCAGGAGACGCAACCCGACGAGATTTACAATCTCGCCGCGCAAAGCCACGTGCAGGTGAGCTTCGAGACGCCGGAATATACCGCCAATGCCGACGCGCTTGGCACGCTCAGGCTGCTCGAGGCGATCCGCATCTTGCGCATGGAGGAGCGGGTCAGATTCTACCAGGCCTCGACCTCAGAGCTTTACGGAAAGGCGCAGGAGAGGCCGCAACGGGAGACCACGCCCTTCTATCCGCGCTCGCCCTATGCCGCCGCCAAGCTTTACGCCTATTGGATCACCGTCAATTATCGCGAGGCCTACGGCATCCATGCCTCAAATGGCATCTTGTTCAATCATGAAGGGCCGACTGCGCGGCGAGACCTTCGTCACCCGCAAGATTACCCG
Source organism: uncultured Alphaproteobacteria bacterium (assembly GCA_963840415.1). Classification (GTDB taxonomy): domain Bacteria; phylum Pseudomonadota; class Alphaproteobacteria; order Rhizobiales; family Hyphomicrobiaceae; genus Hyphomicrobium_C. The sequence continues at coordinate 472,858 of CAWIYX010000018.1, forward strand.
CGCGGTGGCGGCGATCGAGCATGGTCTGCAGGAGCGACTCTATATCGGCAATCTCGATGCCAAGCGCGACTGGGGACATGCCGCCGATTTCGTCAAAGGCATGTGGCTGATGCTGCAGCAGCCGGAGCCCGACGACTATGTGTTGGCCACAGGCAAATCGCATTCGGTGCGAGAATTCATCGAGCTTGCCTTCGGCGAGGTCGGCCGACGCATCGTCTGGCAAGGGGAAGGGTCGACGAGGTGGGCATCGACGCGGCCACTGGCAAGGATCTGATCAGGGTGGATCCCCGCTATTTCCGGCCGACCGAGGTGGACGAACTCGTAGGCGATGCGAGCAAGGCGGCCGAGCGGCTCGGCTGGCGGGATACGACATCGTTCAAGGAACTGGTGGCCGAGATGGTGCAGTCGGACTTGGAAGGCGGTTGCCTGAGGCGTGGCGCAAGGATCGCGGTCATTATTAGACTTCACGTAGCGGTTCCTAAGCATGAACGGCCCGGCGCACAGAGGGGTGACGGGCCTCTTGCGTGAGTGACAGGGTAGGAGAAGCCTTACATCCTAAAGCGGACAACTGATCTTGGATCGACTGCCGCCAACCATCGCTAACGGCGATCTTCTCAACCTTCTCGGTCGGGCGCTTGCAGATGCGCTTACGCCGCAGGCGATAGGCGAGCTTCGCTTGCGCTTTTTCCGAAAGGACTTTTCCTGGCAAGCTTTGGTCGATCTCGCAGTTGAGCACGAGGTCTTGGTACCCCTCATTTTCGCATTGAACCAGCGCTCGCTCCTGCCCCCCATTCCCTCCAGCCTCGATGAGGCCGTCAGAGCTACGCATGTGACAAGCCGTCTCGCAGTCGCTTATGGCGAGCATCTCGATCGACAGGCGGATCTCAGGGCGCAACTGGAAGCGGCGCTTGCAGCGCTAAATGGCGAAGGCATCATTCCCGTCCTGCTTAAAGGTGCGGTGCATCTCACGCTTCCGCAGCCCGAATGGCACCGGCGCGCGGCATGCGCGATCTCGATATCCTGGTGTCCGAAGCAGAGGCGGAGAAGGCCAACCGAATCCTGATCTCCCTCGGCTATCATGCCGACCATGACCCGCCACCACTTGATCGTCATCTTCCAGAGCTTCGGCTGCCTGGCCGCGCGGGCACGATAGAGATTCATACCGAAGCGCTGTCCTTTCCGGCGCGCTACGCCTTGACCACCGACGGAGGTATTCGCACGGGCGGAACGTCGCGAAGCTTTGCGGCGCGAGGTTTCGCGCGCTGCCCCCCGAATGGCATTTGCTGCACGGCCTGCTCCACCATCAGCTTGCCGATCGCGGCCATGCGAGGCGGATGCTCGCGATCAAGGGTTTGTGGGAGTTTTCTCAGGGTCGGTGGCGAGATCACGTCCGCCGGATGGCGAGCCATTATTGACCACGCCAAGAAGCGCGAGATTATCGGACGTGCTATCGAGCTGGTCGATCCAGGCGAACCGGCTATTCGGGCTTGAACGTCCCGCACGGAGCTGCTTGACCTTGGCCGCGGGCCGCAAACATGCCGACGCCACGTTTAGGCGGGCGATGACATCCTATCGTCTGAGGCAGGCTTTGTTTGTAGCTGATAAGCTGCGCTTTGCCTTTGCCCCCAAAACCCTTGCGCTCCGCTACGGCGAGACGGTAATAGGGGCGCCGTTGCGCCTCAGCCTTTCGCCATGCCGCCTTTTTGTGGCGGCGGCGGGGCTAATGGTGCGCCGTTGGCTCGGGGGATGAGTCCGACACTATCTGACAGGTGTCGCCGAGTTTGCCTCGCTTTAGCCTCGGCGAGCTGAGCCCTGATCTCGCAGGCTCGCGGATCAGGGGCGACCGGATGCTGCTCGGCGGTACCATTCCGCCGCCTCGCGAAAACGCCCGGCACGGAAATGGCACAGCGCTAGACTTTCGCGGAACTTTGTGAGTGAACAATGTCTTATTGTAGCAGACGCGAGGATCCACGAATTTGTCCGGATCGATCGCGGCGAGCTCTTCGAGATCCTTTCTCGCGCGGTTTCGCCTTTGCCCTGCTCGAGGCGTACTTTGCAGCCAGCCAGCGCAGCGCCAAGTGCTCGGGAAATAACGCGACGCGCCTCTTGCAAGCAGATCTTCCAGAGGTTTGTTTTGCGCGCCCTGTCAGAAGAGCAAGCGAAAAAAATGGCAAGGCGTGGCTCAGGTCGCCGGTCGGCGCCGTGTCTTCGGGCCGCCGCGATTCCGCTCTGCCAGGCTTCTGCAGCGCCGACTTCATCGCCTGCGGCCAGCAGCATCGTGCCGAGATGCCACCAGCAATAAACGCGGCTTGGATCCTTCCTCAGATATTCCCGCAACAGCGGCACATTGCGCGAAATCTTGTGGTGCTGGCCACTCTCATAGCCGAAATGATGCAGCGACACATCGCACGAGCCAATCTCTAACCCGTCCTCACGACAGACCGTCTGCACGCCCTCTCGCATGCACTCGTGAATCACGCCACGAAAGCGAATGCGTGGATCGTTGCGAAACAAACGAAGTTCCATATAGGGCGTCCAGCCAACCCGCTGGTAGAACCGCAATCTCCACCCAACCTTGCGCCTGTCAGCAATCAGATCGTGCCAGGCAGCGCGGATCTGGCACCTCAAGCCGTTCGTCCGCATCGATGTAAAGGATCCAATCCCCGCTTGCTTGGTCGATGGCATAGTTGCGGGCCGCGGAAAAATCGTTGCGCCATTTAAAAGTGTGCAGGTTGACAGGAAAATGACGCGCCTTTTCCACGGTGTCGTCGGTCGAGCCGGTGTCGACCACGACAATTTCGTCGACCACGCCCGTCAGCGATTTAAGGCAGTCGTCGATAAAGGCCAATTCATTACGTACGATCAGCGCGGCTGAGACTCGCATCGCCAACACCGCGTCGCGGCTTGAGACTCTGTCAGGATCGGTCGTGTATCAGCCGTCGTGATGTTTCCGGCGCGCGTCACACCGGAGCCATTGGCGGATGCTGCGTGGACCTTCGAGATCGTGAGACCATCCATGGAGAAGGACGCCACGATCGGGGCGACGAAGGCCGCTCCTAGACCCAGTCGTATCAGCGTGCGGCGTTTACGCTCGTCAATCCCGTTGAGCGCCTGTTCCAGCTTGCTATTGTCGGTCATGGCTCGCGTTACCCCCGAGTTCGGAGCGTCTTCCACAATCGCCTGAATTTGCCTTGCATTTCAAGCCGTTTTTGCGCTTTTTGGGCATGTTTAGCGGCTGCGCCTTCGGCGCAACACTTCACGCTAAGATCCCTGAAACAATTGGCGATCGAGGCAGGCCACCGCGCCTTTGAGCTCGCCCAGCGACAAGTCAAATCCCTTTGCGCTGCCAATGGTTTTGGCGATGGCGCCAACCGCCGCGGCACGTCCGGTTTCAGGCAAAGCGCATTCCTGCATGACCTCGCGCACGACGTCGAGCGAGGGGAGGGGCCGCGCCGACGAGTAGCCTCCATGGTTGGGTCGCAACAGCACCACCGCATCGACGTTGCCTCGTTCAATCCGCCACGCCGCGCGCCCGGCCGTCCCGAGGGTCGAGATTGTAGGTCCTAGGACCGGGCGAGGCCCTGGTAATAGGGAGCGGCGGCTAAGATACCTGGTGAGGTCCGGTAGAACGCCGCCGCCGATTTTTCACCCTTAGGCAGCGTGGGCGGGGCACGACACCATCGGGCGTAACGAACACATGTTCGTCGCCCTCGAAATCATAACCCTCCCGAATCAGCTGCAAGGTGAGCATCGTCTTGCCGCTGCCCTTGGGTCCGACCAACAGAAGCCGACGGCCACCACGCCGCAACGAGGCGGCATGGAGAAGCGGTGCCGAGGGAAAGTCAGCGAGCGATAAGAACATCAGCTCTGCGTGCAGCGACTCGGTCACTCCCTGCGGCGACATCTGCTCACGTACGAGCTCGCCATTCTGCACGATCCGGTAATACGAGCGATAGCGCTCGATCGAGATGAGCCAGATCCTCGACCGGCGGTGCGGCGATCTCCGGATCGCATTCAAGATAGCGAATCGCCTGTAAGGATTTCCGGCTCGCTCGGCGTATAGCGTTACACGGCGAAACCAGGTACGAGCGGTCACTTGGGATGTGATAGGACTAGCCCTTCCTTGAGCAGCGATTGGATGCAGGCCTCGATTTCGGTGTCCGCTTTGCCGTTCAAGCTCGAACATCTGGCTACACGCGCGACGATATCGGCTGCCCCACGCGCGCCGTCACAGAGCTCAAAAACAATGGCCGCGGTCTTGTTCAAATAGTGCACCCGATCGGCAGCGGTCTGATAGATCACGTAGCCGTCGGGGACCTCATTGACGTCGAGACCCTCCGCTCTAACCAATACCTCGGTCATCGCTTCACTCCCCTATGGCAATAGCACCGATCCTGTCTAGCAGGCGCTCGGCGATCGCTCTGGCATCGTAGTCGCGGCGCACCTTCCTTAGGGCTTGGACCACCAGCCGGGACGCCAGCCTGCCATCGGTGAGTAGTCTGGCGCAACAGTCTGCGAAGTCCCGCTCATTGTCAGCCAACAGGAGCTCTTGCCCCGAGCGAAATCCGGTACCGGCCGCACCAAATCGCGTGGCCACGACTGGAACGCGGTATTTTGCGCTTTCGAGCAGCTTGATCCGTGTGCCGCCGCCCGCCCGGATCGGCACGACGGCAAGGGCGGCGCGACGGTAGAGCGACGCCGCATCGGGGAAGCCGCCCACTACGACGATGCCCGTACGTCTTGCTAGGTCTCGCACCTCGCGGGGGGCGCCCTGGCCGGCGATGACGAACCGTAGCGGGAAAGGCACGGCCGCACGCAGTCGCGGCCAGACGCGCTTGGCAAACCAAAGCGCGGCGTCGATATTGGGCAGATAGCCCATGGTACCGACGAAGACGATGTCGCGGCAATTTCTCGCGAGTGCGAGATCAGAAGCGGCTTGCACTCTGCGGCATGACGTTCGGAACGACGGCCACTTCGACACGGTCGGCATGGGCACTGAGGAGACGCGCTTCACCGGCTGACGCAGCGAGCCGAAGATCGAAGCGTGGCAGCCAGTGAGCAGCGAGTGCCTTAAATGCGTCAGCCTCGGCTTGGGCCCAGTCCGCGCGCTGGCTGATGCCCCCAGTTCCGGTAGAGCTGCGCCAGACGCCGATAGGCGCTGGCATCGTCCTCGTCGCAATCGAGAACGAGGTATGGCCGCCCATTCTTTGTCGCGCTCATCCAGGCGTAGGCGAGGGGAGCGAGGTAGAGTCCGCGAGACATGGACTAGGCCGTAACGGCGCAGCGGCGAAACCGCTCAGCGCACGTTCGATCTCGACAGTCAGTCTGGCGGAGATCGAAGGGCGGGCATATTGCCGAAATGCCGCAAGCCGCACCTTAGGATCGGCGACACCGCTGATCAGCGTGAAGTGGGTGTCAGTGTCGACGACGGGTAGCACGATCGCACGCCGAACGCGTGAGCCGCAAAGGGCGTCAGTTCCGTTCCTCCGCCGGCAACGGGGACAACGGCGAGGTCGATGGCAAAGCGCTGAGCGTAGGCATCAAGAAAAAAGCCGGTGCGCATGGCGAGCCCATTGCCACGATCGCTCGGCAGATGGGTGCGATGAACAGAGCAGCGGGACGTCTGCGTTCTTGCGTGTCGCCCATTACGCCGGCTAGAAAAGTCGTGAATAGTGGCGAGGATTGATCGCCACCGGCGCGACAAGATCCTGAAGTGTCGGGACAAGCGCGCATCGCGGGTCTCCTTTAGCGACTGCGTCAAGCGCTCGAGCGTCTACGCGCCAGGTCTCGCAGAGGGGCAGGGTGGGGAGGCTTGGCGGCCAGCTGCTCGGGAACGTCATCGAACAGCCGATTGAGTAACGAGAGCGCGGCCTCAAGCTCGTGCACGGTCTCGGGTCAAAGCCGCACGCAAACAGCGATGGCTCCAGGAGCGTCGCAAGTTCCACGACGGCCGACCATAGCGTTCGTCGGCAGGCGGCCAGCTGCCCCACGCTTCTTCTGGGATTAACCGCGCCTCGGATCCGCGATCTCCCAGGAGCGCCCCCCGCCAGCTCCCGTCGGGCGGGCCAACAGCTCCACGACGAGCCGCGACCCGGAATAGATCTGAAGCACCAGTGGTCATCGCGTCTGACACCGCCCAGTGCTGCACGAGCTCGGTCCGCCCCTCGCCGATGGCTCCGCCTCGCATCAACTCGAGCCAGCGGGTCTGATCACTCGTTTCGTAGCGAAAGCACTTCGACTCGATGAGCTTGGCCTCCTCTGCACGGGCCCGTTCGGAGCGGTCCGGGGCATTTGAAAAATGACGCCGCTCCAGGATCGACGGAGCTTCGCCAAGGCGTGGTCGCAGTGGCATAAGCGATGGTACAACGAGCGGGCGATTTTCTCCGAACAACTGCCACTTCGAAGCGGTTCGGTGATGAAATAGCGGGTCGCCGCTAACGTCGCGCTGAATGAGGTCACCGGCCGCCGAAAACGGTCGGTGCTCAATGCCACGCTGGTTTCGGGAGTCGGCGAGAATTGCTCGCGAGCAGGAACGTGTCCTTGTCGCCGTGCAAGTATCTGTACGACTCGCGCCAGTGCTCGTTGAGCAGGATGGCAATGTCGAGCACGTTCCAGGCCCGCGCCTTATCGATGGCGAGTACGCTCGAACTCGACGCTGGCACGCTGGAGCGCGGCTCAAGCCCGAGATTGGACCAGATCGGATTGGTCTCAAGAAGATCGATGATGTCCGGCCAAAACAGACAGTCCCGACCCGCGATAGATGTCCCAATCGAGAATGACCGCGGGATCAGCCAGTGGCACCGTATCGGCGTCGAGGAACAGGACCTCGCGGAAAGCGGCTATGGGCGATCGCGTAGGGCTTGAGCGGCCAGGGTCCGGCGATCGTGGCCGGATAGCGATGCAATACGGTCTGCGGCGTTGACGACCTCGACGTCCAGCTCTTCGAGCAGGATCTGCATGGCTTCGCTCATCTCGCTGCGCCCGAGATGCCAGACCTGAATTGGTAGCTTAGTTTGGTACACGCTCCGCAAGCATGGAGATTAGCACCCAGGCGCAGGTGAAATAACGCGGCCCGCCAGCGCAGATCACGATGCCGCGACCGGCGAAACGGTCCTCGGGAAAGCGTGGCGGAGGGCGGAGCCGGTCTTCTATCGCAACACGGAGCTCTTCCACGACTTGATCCCCCGCGATGTTGGCCACTAAGACCCGGGGCCTCGCGCCCGTCAAGTATTGGATAGGCGCAACCGAAGAAGCCGCGGGAAATTTGGGACCGGCTTAAAACCAAGGTTGCTTTTTGGATCGTCGCGGCAACCACCGTGTCGCCGATGCAGACCAGCTCTTCTTAGGCGGTTGACGCAGTCGCTCATCGACCTTGCGGCACAGCCTCACAAAAGAATGGTCCTGGGCGAGTTCAACGAGGCGGGAAAACTGAGGACGGAACGGCCGCGCTTTCCACTTGAAAAAACTCGCATAAAGTTGTTCGTCGCTAGCAACCTCAATGAGGTACCGCGCTAAAGCTTCGGGGCTTCTCCATTCGGCAGCATTGATGAAGCAGTGATCCCCGGGCGCGAAGTCCTCAACATTTGGCGCACCGAGATAGACGGGCACAGATCCGGCGATGAGTGGATCGAAAATTTTTCAGTTACGTAGTCTTTGCCGATGGCGTTCTCAAAGCCGAGCGTGAACTTATAGGCCGCTCGAGGATTTCGAGCTTCGTTCTGCCGGCCACAGTCATCCGCCACATGTCGGTTGCGAAACACCCTCCCGTAGGAGTGGACATCGAGGTGAGGCATGAGCTGGAGCAGGAATTCTATGCGTCTACTCTGATTGAAGCCGCTGGAGATGAACGCGCTGAGAAGCTTGGCGTCGCACTTTGTCTGCCGTTGGCTGCTTTCGCAGAAGCTGGGGCAGATCGGGTTCAAGGTACGTCACGACGACATCCGCATTCAGCCGGTAGGTCATCTTGAGTCGAAGCGCTCAATGAATGACGGGATGCTGCAATGAGCGGTAGGTGCGCTTCGCATTCCAGCACCAGGCGACCCATAGCTGACCCTTCTTTTAGTGGGTCGTTCCTAATCGACCTAGGCCGGAGGAAGGGTCGGCAGATGAAAAACAACTGGCGACAGCTTCGTCGGCGGCGTCGCGGTCAGTGGTCAGGATGTAAGGCGGCGGGATAGCTTCGGGTGGGTGATCGAGCGGCAAGTGCCACATCGTATTGTAAAACAGTATGACCTTATGCATTGCGAGACGGTCTCCGACCTCAGACAGAAAGCTTGGCGGTGGCCTCCACCCCTGCCGCGGTGTCTTAGGATCTACCCATGAGGCCCCGCCAGTAAGAAAGGTTTGGCGCGGCCAGTCAAGCTGAATGGATCCCTGATGTCCAAATGCAGTCCCTTCGGTGCTCATCCTCACTCCGATGAAATCGGCCAGTCGATTTCTCGACAGCTATTTCGCTGGGCTCGAGACACTTACCCATCCGGCGCTCGCTCCCTGGGCATCCTGGAGGGCGATAGCTCCGACGGTACTTTTGAAAAGCTGCGAGCACCGACTCGAGGCGGGCCTGTCCGGGCTTTCGACGCAAGCTGCTCGTCAAGAAGGATTTTGGCTTCGCGATCCCCGAGGGCATTCCGCGCTACAGCGCCCGTCTACCAGGAGCAGCGCCGGGCCGTGCTTGCACGCGCGCGCAACCATTTATTGTTGCAGTGCCCTTCGCGACGAGGACTGGGTGCTCTGGCTCGACGTCGATGTCGTGGAGTATCCGGCGGACATCGTCGAGCGGCTGCTCGCCTATGACCGCGATATTGTGCATCCTAATTGCGTCGATCGAGTTTGGTGGACCGAGCTTCGATCGCAACGCCTGGAGCGACGGCGGCCGCAAGCACCTTAGCGACATGCGTGGACAAGGAATTGTACGGCTGGAATCGGTAGGTGGCACCATGCTTCTCGTCCGGGCCGATCGTCACCGCGATGGTCTCGTCTTTCCGCCATTTTTCTATGGCGCCCGCAGCCGGTGGGTCCGTGATCCGCATCCTCTGCGGGGAGCGCAACGTGGGAGAGATCGAAACTGAGGGTCTGGCCATCATGGCGAAGGACATGGGTATTGAGTGCTGGGGGCTTGCCCGATCTGGAAATTCGGCACTTATCCTGAGTGAGAAGGCGATGGTCTCCTCAGCGGGCGCTACGGTTACATGGCACGAACCTGCGTGCGACTGACGCATCGGTGCTGGAGATAGGAATTGGGGTTCAAGCCGCTTCCAGACATGATCGCGGTCTGTGAGGTCGCCGTACTGGCCGAAGCCATTCGGTTAGTTTCGCCTTGTCGCGCGACTTCCTTCCAATCCTCCGACGATGACCACGGGAAGTTCGGAAAACAGAGGATCAAGCGAGGACGATTTGGTGATGACGATGCATCCGAGATACAGGAGTTCCCACGTGCGATGACAGTCGAGCCCGTTGCCCTCGCGCTTACGACAAAGGGATATTGGGCGTAACGTCTCCAGATTGCTGATCTGCGACAATCGTGAGTTCGAACAAGTCGACATGCTCGCAGTGGGACAGCGCGAGGACAGCATCGCGCCTTTCCGGCGTCGGACTTAAGGCGAGATCGCAGAAAACCCTAAGCGGTATCCTTCCCAGAGGGAAGGCGGCTCTGCGCGAATGCTCTGGAAGCAATCGCGACGAGCTGCTCAGGAGCTCGTCCCACGAGGCCTCGGCGTATGAAGGTCAAGACCGATCGGGATGGGCGGATTTGCCGGGTGAGGAGACCCGTCGCAGTTTTGAGTGTGCCAGGAGGACAGCCACGGAGATTGTCAGCGAGGCCATGACGGTGCGTGACGGGAGCTCAGAAGGTACGGACGCGTCGCCGTCGGTCGTTACGAGAGCGAACGGACGTCGGATCGTTGGCAGCGCCTCGCGCGCGAACCGATCGAGATCGCATTCTGGGCCGGTGCCGTCGATCCTCAAGCGAACCCAAACAAGTCCGTGTGCTCGGCGTAATGCTGGAAAAAGAAGGCCCTGCCGACTGGCAGGACTTTGTGGCTCGCGCCAATACGACGCTGATCCGCGAAATCGCAATACTGGCTGATGCCCTTGGCCCAGAGGCATGTCGAGTGCCGAAGCCGAGGTAGAGCGGCTAAATATGGGCCACTTTGTAGCCAGCGAAGTCCTTCGGTTTTGAGTTGTGTTCGAGCAACCAATCGTTCCTGGAGAAAGCGTGGGCTGCAACTCGACTCGGGACTTCTGAAATCAGCCTTCCAGCCGGTGGAAATCAGCCATCCAGCCGGTGCACAACGGCATCGTACTTCTTGGTTCCGATGGTGTCGTTATTTTGTCGAGCATAACCGGCGAGAGCTGAGAAAACATATTGTATTTGTAAAGCACCAACCATTTCGTCTTCCAACGCATCATTGCGCTCCAACCACAGATCCGAGGCCAGTCATGCCCCCATTCGATCGGCAACCAGAGGATCGGTAGGATCGAACCGAACGTAAGATCGCGCCGGAAATAGCGCTGGATATCCTCGCTTCCGTAATAGATCGGGCGGTCAGGCAGACGAAGCAGTCCATCAGCTTCGGCCGAAGTAGGACGTGGCGAGCGAGTTCTCAAAGGCAATGCTGTAGCGATACGGCGCGATACCTTCCCACTTGTCGTCGATGTGACGAAAGCCTCGCCCGTAAAGATCGAAGGCGATCTGATCCCGCATCAGATGCGCAGGAACCTCATGCGGATTTTGTGCCCGATCAGCCATTCCTTGTTGGATGTGACCCATGAGAGAGACTTCGGCTTGTCAATGGGACCCATGCTCGCCAGCTGATCGATCGACACGTTCACATGCGCAGCTGCGTAGCACGGGTTGGGTCAACACGGAACGCGCTCGGCAGGCGGATCAGCCGTGAGCCTTTCGTTCGCCTTGACCGAGGTGATAACCCTGGAAGTCCGGCGGCTCTCCATTGCGAACCAAATTCGCTCCGGCGGCACGTTAAGATCCAAATAGCGCTCCGCGGCGTATCTCGAAGAATTAGAATAAATCTGGTTCGAAAGAAGCGCCCCGGCGCAAAGTGGACTGCACCCCAATTTCCAGCGCCGCAGGCGGTCAGACTGCGGATAGCGCCCTCAAATCCAATTGCCGTGAAACAGCAACCCGGACAGACTGTATATTTTGTGTTGGTCCCAGCTTTGCTATTGCCCTCGCAATCCACGCCCAAAGGCTATGCTGGCCAACGGTTCGGGGATCCTCAAGCAACTAAGGCTCCTTAGATCACCGAAGTGCGATAAGACTGAACAAAAAATTCAATCCCTCCCACGATGTCGCCTATCGCGCGCATGATGTCGCTCAACGACGCCCAAAGCTTCGAGCTCGGCTTCGCGTAGACGGCATTCCCGTCTTACTGCGCGATCGCTGGCGTGCCACTGATCGTCTCAGTCGCCTGATCCGTCGCAGCCAATCGATGACGCGTGACCGACGGTCCTCCAACTCAAGATTCTCACATGCGGAGTAGGCGCAATGTAGGGCGAATTCATCTGAGCTGACCGGAATATCGAACCGCTGCAGCGCTCGCTTTCTTATTCTGTCTGAGACTGCGCGTTGCGCGGCGGCGTCGCTGATGCTCACCTGAGAGGGGTGCAGCCGATAGTACAAAAGGAACTCTGGGATGTTTGCCATCTGGACCAAAGGATGTGCGCGCTCCCAAGGTCGTAGTCGATAGCATGCTCGGCCTGCTTGGAATAGCGCAAGCCATGTTTATTCAAGTGCTTCATGTTGAACATGACAGTCGGGTGAGCAACAGGGGAATTGAACAACGTCCTCGCGGCGATGTGAGAATGCTCGGTAGGCAGGCGGACGGATTGGCAACCGTCGAAATTGAACGGCATGTACCATGAGCCGCATATGCCCACCTCTGGATGAGCGGTCATGAAGGCGAGCTGACGCTCAAGTCGATTGGGCGCTGCGATATCGTCGGCGTCCATGCGGGCCACAAACTCCGTCGCGCACTCATCCAATGCCTGGTTTAGACGGTCGACGAGGCCGAGATGCATGCCGTCCTCGATGATTTTCACGCGCGTATCCTTGAACGACCTAACGAGGTTCATGCTGCCATCGCTTGAACCGTCGTCGATAACGATAAGCCTTAGATTTGCTTCCGTTTGACTTACAATGCTACGTAGGGCCGCATCCAGATATGGCGCGCCGTTGCGAACGGACATGATAACGCTAACGATGTCGCGATCCGCTGCGTGTCGATGCGGTTTCTTTTCCGAACTGAAGCCTGGGATGTCCGGCTCTCGATGCGGTGGTGAGCAAGATGGTTCTCTACGATTTGCTGGCCAATCAACGTCGCTATGGCACCCCCGGCCACCCGCGCCCGTTGTTCGAGTTGCAGCCGGAGCCTCGTCAGCTCATCGTGAGCATAGGCCAGCGAGCGGGCTTCTCGGCCGAGACGGGAAGTCTCAACTAAGGCAAATGACCTGGCGGGCTTTTGACAAATCTCAATGTCCTGGAAGGCCTGGTCGTGGAACTCAGGCGTCGCATGCGTGCCCGTCCTGCCGGCATGGGTGGCCCGAGCCAACACGGGCTGCACCGAAAAGAGGTCTTTGCTGACCAGCGAGAAGTCCGTAGATCGACCAGTCCCACCCGCCGGCGCCTTCGGTTCGCCAGTTCGCCGCCCAGCCTCCTTCAACCTGTGGCGCGGTTCCACCAAACCAAACTGGCTCGATGAGGTCTTCCCACTCTTGGCGGCGCGCGACGAATCCGATCGAATTGAAGGTGCGAGCTAGGAATAGCTGATTGGGAAATCGCGGGTCGGAAAGATATGCTGCGGAACCGCAGGGTCCCGCCAAAAGGTTGAGGCAAAGCCAGCCTGGCCTGTGGTTTTGCGCATACCAAGTTGCCATCGCTGTGGCGTCAGGTGAGACGATGAGGTCTTCCTCGAGACATAAGTTGAGAGCGGAACCGGCAGCGAAAGCGCGGGTGAGCACGCTGTGGGGGTTGGCCGAGATGCCGATGTTGCTCTTGTTGAGGAACTTCCATTCTTCACCGGCTTCGGCGGCGAGTCGACTTCAAGATCACTATTTCCGGCAGTCGCGAGGGTTTTCACGTTGAGCTGAGCATCTTGAACACTTTGATGAGTTCATTGCGGATAAGCGACTTGAGTAACGCCTTCAATAACAGAGGCGGCCGATTTATCGCTGTTACGGTGATCGTCCTTTGCATCGTGTTCTCGACGGCTTTTGCATTTAAGAGTTTGAAGCGACAAGGGCGGTGGATCGTATACCGAATTTCAGACGAGAAAGAGCACGACTTCCCGATTGATCTTTTTCTGCGCGTTTGTAGAGCTCAGAAAAATCGATTTGTCTGGTGCCCAAACTTCGATCGTGGAGACGTTACCAGTTTAGTCGGTTAGCCAAACCCAGAGGCCCGAGAGTCAATCGTGAACGAGAATTGATATGTGGTGTCGATCCGCGCGGCAGGCCTCGGCGATCGCCTGATCTGTCTGTGCGCGGCTTGGCGCTTCGCCCGCAATACCAAACGAGTTCTCGTTGGCCGATTGGCGCTACAGTCGCTATGCCTCGCAACCCACGGCAAATTTGTTTCCTTTTTGCTTCGAGCCGCCGGAGATTCTTGCCGGTGTGCGGTTGCAGGAAGGACGTGATGGCTTTCGCCTTAGTAAAAGAATCCATGAGCCCTCATAACCCGGTGAGATGAGCTGCTCCCATTTCCCCACCGCTATGTCTTTGTCCCAGCGTTTCTCGAACGCGGCTCGAGCGCTCTACCCATAGCGACTCTAAGGTCAGGCGCGCGAGCGAGTTGCAGGATACGGTTCTGCAGGTCCAGGAAATTAAAGACGGAACGACGAAACCTCCACCGCTTTCGTTGAGGATTTGTGCGATCTCGCCCGAGGATCGCCCGAGGAAAATGGCTGGCCGTGGCAGCGGCGATCGCGTAGATCTTGCTCGGCACGATCAAGCCTTCGAGTTTGGGATTTAGACTGACGAGGTGGACGTCAGCGACGCTGAGCGTGGCGGCGAGCTGATCGCGAGGCTGATATCCTCGGAACAACGCGTTGCTGAGATTACGTCGTCTCACCTCGTTCTCCAAGTTTTGCCCGTAAGGCGCCGCCGCCTATGAAGACAAATCTGATGGTCGGGTGCGGAGGTTGGAGGTGGTTTGGTTCAAGCGCCTGCATAGCATCGAGGAGAGTTTCGATTTCGTGGGCGCGACCCAGATTGCCGGCGTAGGACACCACGAAATCATCTCCGTTAGGCCCCACGCGGATCTGAGCGGATTTTGGCTCGCGCTCGATTGGCATGATGCGCTCACCATCTGCCCAATTGGGAATAACACGGATCGTCTTGGGCTCTATGCCAAGCTCTCGCAGCCTGAGCGCCATGCGCTCACCGACCACCACGTTGAAGTTTGCCTGTCGCAAAGACCAATTGCGCGGAAGGCGGAGGCAGGGGGAAGACCACACGGCCAACATCGCCGCCGACAGCCAAGGCTTCGGCGACTTCGGGAAAGATATCTTGCTGCCAGTTGATGAGTTTCGCCTTACGGAACCAAGCTATGACAGCGGCAAAAACCGACATTAAGGGTGGATCGGTCTTGGCAATGATGACGTCGCTGCGCCGCGCCAGGCGCCAAAGTCGCCAAGCGGCAGCGAATATAGAATGATGCGTAATCGGCGACGCGCCCCAAAAGTTGGTGGCGCCCCCAGCGAGAGGTCCACACCCTGAAAACTTCGACACCGTGAACCGTCTCGTGAGGCGGGAAGCTGGGTTTCAGTATCGTCGTAACCCAGGCGGCTGGTGATGACCTTGACCTCAAACCCGCGAGCGCTCAAGGCGAAGGCAAGGTCAGACAACATCTCGCTCGTGGCGGAATGATCTGGATAGAAAAAGCGATTGAGGAAAATGACGCGAGGCGAGCGGGGGCCCATGACGAGGGCGACTAAGCGGTGATGTTAAGGAGGTGGCGCAGCATCGCTGGTCTCATTGTCGAGAAGACGCAAAACGGGTAAATTCAACGGGCGTTTCATGGGGGTCAGTCAATGCAAGTCGCTGAAAGATTCGGCTTTCCAGCTTGGCTCCTGGGCTACCCGTCCATCTGTCGTCCTCTGTTGCAACTGTGGCTTATTCATTGGCGCATGCGACGGGCGGCGGTCGAGCTCATTCGCCAGAGGGCTCAATCTCTGGGCCACGTGCGATGTTTAAATCGTCATACCAGATCGAGCCGGACACGAAGGTCTCAGAAGCGGAGCGCGCATCGAGAGCGAGCTTAATCGTTTGAGCGGGACAATCCTCGGGAACGGTGAAGGAGACCTCGAACTCCTCCCAGCTAGGCTCGGTCCCCATAACTGGGCGGCTTTCGCCTAGAGACTTTGAGCCGCAGAGGATGCGCCATTGTAATCCCCGCTGGCTGACGAGATCGGACTTGTGCTTGCCGTGCAGTTGGTAGCGACCCGGGGCCAGCACGACGATCTGCGAGACGCCGCCGAACTCTACGCGGCCAGGTCCAAATTCTATGAGGAGAGCATTGTCGCCTTCCTGGTCTAGCCGCTCAGCGATTTGGAGGGTGACGGCATTGCCTCCCTTGAACGTCCAATCGAAAGGCAGACCAGAGGGAGCTGTTTGAAAATTGCCATTGAATAAGTGGCCAACCTTGCTCAGCTGCTCCGGCGAGAGGAACTGCAGCCAGGCATAATAGGCTAAGTCCTGAAAGCCGTGTTGGATGAGAAAATCGAGATAGGGCTGGAGGTCAGTCGAGCTCGGCGGCGTCGCCGTGTCCTTAAGACTCAGAAAAATCTCGAGAGGTGTGCGTGCATCGGATATGCCACGCGGCAAATAGGCGAAAAATTGCGGCCGCCACGGAGGATTTTTGGCAAGAAGCTGCTTCAGTTGGTCGCTCGCTCCGGGGGTCTCGGCGAGCTTTGCCACCATCGGAAACACATAAGGCTGCACTAAACGACGTGTTCGCAACAGGATATCGGCATAATGAAGCGCGGTCGCGTAATCCGCTTCGCGATACTTCTTTCGCATCGTCCACAAGATCGCGCGGCGCTCGTGGAGAGACCGTTCGGCAGCAGCCTGCATGAGGGCATCGGCGCGTAATGGGTCCGAGGTGCGGTGAGCAACTTGGCCGAGAACGCGTAGGGCACGGGTGTTCAGAGGATCGTTGCGCAAAGCCAAATTGGCCCAGGCTTTGATCTGGTTGAGATCGCCCGCTACGGGCGCCGGTGATCTCGTAGAGGCTTCTTCCGCCGAGCGCCCCTCAGCGGGGTCGGCATTTTGGGATGTCGACTTTTCGGCGCTCGGACTGTCTTGTCCTGTTCGCTGCGATGTGCTGTCAGGCTCAGCTTTCTTTGGATTGAGCGTTTCGTCGGCGAGTTTGGCCAAGGCTATAGGCTGCGTCGAGCGCAGCCAAAGTGCCGCCTGCGGATTGACCTCGGCGAGATAGGCGGCCAAGCCGCGCGTGATGACCTCCCAAACCAGGAACAGAGCCACACCGGTGATGATCAAGGGTCGGTAGCGTGCGAGGCCGAGGGAAGAGCTGATTGAGAGTCGGCGCTGCAGCGCTTGCAGCCGGCTGAGCAGTCGTCGCCGCTGTGTTCCGCGGCTGCCCCTTGAGCTGTTGGACGGGCTGATTCGCGGTCGAGCGAAGGTTGTTCTCGATACTCAATAGACTACCCTTCCCAGTAACAAGAGAAGCATCTTCCGTAGCAGCCCGGTCGATTGGTGGGCCTCGAAAGACGGCCGCGTCGGCATCGCAGTCCTCGAATGAGATCGATGGAACATATGACAACTGAACCAGAGACGAGCAC
>CAWIYX010000019.1:0-28110 GCA_963840415.1 uncultured Alphaproteobacteria bacterium
GGCGCCCTACGACTGTGCCAGGCTTGAGAGCAAAGATATTCGCATAAGCCAGATGGATCATTACTGGGTCGGTTATTTTTTCGCCACACCGCGAGCGGATCGGCGCAAGGCGCGAAGTAGTGGTGCAGTAAACGATTGCGCGGGCGGGCCGGCCATTCATCCAATTAAACGATGTTGCGTTTTGATTTCGGGGGGTGACGGAATGGGCGGGGGAATTTTAATGATCGTCGTCGTCGACGAGCGTGCGACTGTCACGCAAGGGTATACCGCGTCGTTTAGCCGGGAGGGGCATCGGCCGCCTGCGTTTGTGCCCATCGGAATTCGACAGCTCGGTCAGGACCGTGTCCGACCCCGACATCCGCGCGGTCGAGGCCGTGCTCTTGGGCGATTGCGGCGACCGCGCGCAGCTCTCGCGGGTAATCAAGAAGCGCTCGACCGCAGCCGTCATCGCGGTGAACGAGAACAGGTCTCTCGAGGAGACGCTCGACCTCTTTGCGGCAGGCGTCGACGACGTCGTCAGGAAGCCGATCCACGTCCGCGAAGAATGATGGCCCGGATCAAAGCGATACGCCGCAGAGCTCAGGGAGCTCCCGACCACACCGACGTCGGGGAAATGCGCGTACTTCTTCGACGGGCGCGATCCCGAGGTCAGAGGCGAGGTGCTCCAGCTGCCGCGCCGCGAGCGGCGCATCCTCGAGTATCTCGTCGACAACCGCGGTTGCCGGGTCAACAAGGCGCAGATCTTCAACTCCGTCTATGGCCTCTTCAGCGAGGACATCGACGAGAACGTCGTCGAGAGCCACATCAGCAAGCTCAGGAAGCTGGCTTGCGCGACGGCTCGGCTACGATCCGATCGATTCGAAGCGCTATCTCGGCTACCGGCTGGTGGTCGAGCAGCGCCCGAAAAGACCGTTCCCTGCGAGGCTCGATCCAGCTTCACGCAAGACGCGCGATGCTCTACTCGAGAGAGCTGAGCTTCTTGCGAGGGAACCCGTCGGATGAGCATTTTCGGCATGATGCGGACCGCGACGTCCGGCATGGGCGCGCAGTCCGATCGGCTTGGGACCGTTTCCGACAACATCGCCAACGCCTCGACCGTCGGCTACAAGCGGGCCTCGACGGAGTTCTCCTCGCTCGTCCTCGACCTCGGGCAACGGCGAGTACAATTCGGGCAGCGTCAATACCGACATCCGCTACGGCATCACCCAGCAGGGCGGCTTCGACTTCACGACGTCGGCCACCGATCTCGCCGTCGACGGCTCCGGGTTCCTGGTCGTCGCGACGGTCCACAGCGACGCCGCCCATCTCACGCGCGCCGGCGCCTTCGTCCAGGACGGCGAGGGCTATCTCGTCAACGCGGCCGGCAAGTACCTGATGGGCGTGCCGTGGACCGTCCAGTCTCAGACGCCGTCCTTGCCGACGAACGGAACCGCGGGCCTCTCGGCCATTCAGATGTCGAGCACGCTTGCGCTGCAAGCCGAGCCGTCGACGCAACGGACGCCTTCAACGTCAACCTCCCGTCGGATGCCGTCGTCGAGGGTACCCTGCCATCGGCAATACGGCACCGCCCGACAGTTCCTATAAGAGCTTGCTCGTCGCCATCGACAACCTCGGCGGCAAGGTGAACCTCGACGTCTACGCATCGTTGACTGCCCCCAACACGTGGGAGATCTCCGTGTTCGATGCGGCGCAGGCAGACCCGGCGACGACATTTCCCTATCTCTCCGGTCCGCTCGTCACCCGACGCTGACCTTCGATCCGACGACGGGCGGCTTCGACCTTCGTCTGCCGAGCCCCACCGACGATAACGATTCCGGTGCCGAACGGCGGCAACGCTGTTGATCGACATCAGCCAGTCGACGCAGCTCACCGGGCCCTACACGGTGATCGAGTCGACGGTGGACGGCACCGAGCCGAGCGCGGTCGACCGCATCGAGATCGACGACACCGGCACGCTCTACGCCATCTACGACAACGGCGGCCGGGAGAAGAAGTTTCTCGTTCCCCTCGCCAGCGTGCCGAGCCCCGACAACCTGATCCCGCGGGCTGGCAATGTGTTCGACCTCAGCGCCGACTCCGGCCAGCTTCTCGTCGGGCAGGCCGGGACCGGCGGCTTCGGGAGCCTCGTGCCCAAGGCGCTCGAGAAGTCGACCGTCGACATCGCCTCCGAGCTCACCACCATGATCGAGGCGCAGCACAGCTTCACCGCCAATTCCAAAGTCTTTCAGACCGCCGCGGATTTGATGGAGGTTCTCGTCAATCTGAAGCGGTAGTTGCGCGCGTTGGCCAGGCCTGATCTCACCGACGGGAAACCGCACTCATGGGCCTTTCGACCAGTCTCGGCATCGCCCGCTCGTCGCTGTTCACGACGGCCGAGCAGACGTCTGTCATCTCGCGCAATATCGCCAACGCCGACACGGAGCTCTATTCGCGCAAGACGGCGAACACGATCACCGTCCCCGGCTCCGGCGTGCGGATCGTCTCGATCACGCCGTGCCACCGAGCCGGCGCTCCTGCGCAACATGCTGCGGCCAATTCCGACGCCAACGCCCACAAGGTCATAGCCGACGCGCTCAATCAGCTCGACCAGACCGTCAACGATCCGGAGCTCGATACCTCTCCCGCGGCGCTCATCAGCAAGCTCGCCGACGCGCTCCAGCAATACCAGGTGCAGCCCCAGAGCGAGCTCGCCGGCCGCGCCGCGATCACCGCCGCGAGGAACCTCGGCCTTCGCACTCAACACCGCGACGCAAGTGGTCAACGAGGTTCGGCGCGACGCCGACGCCGGCATCGCCTCGGACGTCGACCGCGTGAACTCGCTGCTCGAGCGGTTCAAGACCGTCAACGAGCAGGTCGATCAAGGGGGAGCTCACGGGCGCCGACGTCACCGACTACCTCGATGCGCGCGACCAGATCGTGAACGAGATCTCCGAGGAGATGGGCGTGCGTACGTTGACGCGCCCCGGAAACGATATGGCGCTCTACACCGACAGCGGCGTGCCGCTGTTCGACAGGGATCCGCGTCCGATCACCTTCGACAGAACGCTCAATCTCGCGCCGGGGATTCGCGGTGACCCGGTCGTTCATCGACGGCGTCCAGGTGACCGGCTGCCGGGGCGACGATGGGATCCAGTCGGGTCGGATCGCCGGCTACGCCGAAGTCCGCGATGACGCTACCGTCGTCTATCAGCGCCAGCTCGACGAGATCGCACGCGGCCTGATCGAGATCTTCGCCGAGAGCGATCAGAGCGCGGCTCCGTCGCTCCCCGACGCGCCGGGCCTCTTCACCTATCCGGGCGCGCCCGCGATGCCCGTGTCCGGCGTTGTTCTCGACGGGCTCGCCGGCGTGATCTCGATCAATGCCAACGTCGACCCGGATCAGGGCGGAGTCCTGACCCGGCTGAGGGACGGCGGCATCGCCGACCCGCTCGTCTCGAACTACATCTACAACACGACGGGCGCGGCCGGCTTCTCCGACCGTCTGGTCGAGCTGCAGAACAACATGACGCAGCAGATCCCCTTCGACGGGACCTCCCAGCTCAATCCCAACACGACGATCTTCGATTTCTCCTCCTCCTCCGTCGCGTGGCTGGAGGAGGCCCGCAAGGCGGCGGCGAACGAGTTCGAGTACCGCGAGACGCTCTATCAACGCTCGTCGGAGGCGCTCTCCAAGGCGACGGGCGTCAATCTCGACGAGGAGATGACGCTCCTGCTCGAGATCGAGCGCTCCTATCAGACGTCGTCCAAGCTCATCAGTGTACTCGACAGCATGTTCTCGGCGCTCGTGGGGGCAATCAGGTAACCCATGAAGACCTCGCTCGATCTCGACGCAGGCGATCTCCGAGGCAACCCGGCTCTCGCGGGCGAAGCTTCAGGAGCGGCTGGCGGAAGCGCAAAAGGAGGTGACGACCGGGCGCTTTGCCGATGTCGGCAAGAGCTTGGGCTACATGGCCGGGCGCACCGTGTCGCTGCGCCAGGAGCTCGATCGGCTGACCACGCTCACGGAGAGCAACGGGGTCGCGACCTCGCGGCTGCAGACGTCGCAGACCGTTCTCGAGAATGTCGCCACCAACGCGCAGACCTTCATCAATTCCTTGATCGTCGCGCGCGCGGCGCCCGACGGAGCCTCCTCGGCGGCGCTCGACGCCAGGGCCAAGCTCGTCTCCCTCACCGATCAGATGAACACGTCAGCCGGGGGAACCTTCATCTTCGCCGGCATCAATACCGATGTTAAGCCGCTCGAGGATTACTTCGACACTCCGGCGCCGGCGAGCAAGATCGCGGTCGACAACGCGTTCCTGTCCGAGTTCGGGCTCGCGCAATCGACCCCGGGCGTGGAGCTGATCAGCGCCGGCGCCATGAACACCTTCCTCGACACGACGTTCGCCAATCTCTTCACCCAGGCGAGCTGGGAGACGACCTGGTCGGCGGCGTCAGACCAGAACATCCTGAGCCGGATCTCGACGAACGAGCTGATCGAGACGTCGACAAACGCCAATATGGATCCCATTCGCGCGCTGGCCAGCGCCTATACGATGATCGCCGATCTCGGCGTGGCCGACCTCAACGACGAGGCCTATCAGGCCGTCGTCGACAAGGCCATCGGCATCGCCGGCCAGGCCGTCGGCGACCTGACCCAGGTCAGAGCCTCGCTCGGCTCGTCCGAGGAGCGCATCACGACCGCCAACGACCGCATGTCGCTCCAGGTCGACATCATCACCAACCACATCAATCTCCTCGAGGGCGTAGATCCTTACGAGGCGTCGACCGAAGTCAACTCGTTGCTCACACAAATTGAAACCGCCTATGCGCTCACCGCACGCATCCAGCGGCTGAGCCTGATCGACTACCTCTAAGGAGGGGGCCATGAGGGACGGCAATGTATAAGTTCTATTATGGCGAGGTGCTCGACGAATCGCCCAAGGAAGCGCGGGAGCGCGAGCGCAGCGCACTCGAGCGCTCCATCGAGCTCTTGCAGATTGCCGAGCAGAAGGGCACGACCGCGCCCGAGGCCGTCGAGGCCCTGCATTTCGTGCGGCGCCTCTGGGGGATCTTCCTCGAGGACCTAGCCAAGCCCGAGAACGGCCTGCCTCCGAAGTTGCGGGCGGACCTGGTGTCGATCGGGCTCTGGGTGATGCGGGAGGCCGAGGAGGTGCGCCAAGGCCGGTCGAAGGACTTCAAGGGGCTCGTCGAGATCTCGAGGACGATCGCCGAAGGCCTGAGGTGAGATGGACCGCCGGGCCCGCCTGCGGTCCCGGGAGGCGAGGATGATCAGCGCCGGCGCAGCCCGGCGGAGGGGGAGAGGATCTCATGCAAGTCGACTCGGCAACGCAGGCGGCGGCGAATACCACGCAGCAAACCAACACGGCGTCGAGCTCCACCTCGGCCTCGACGCTCGACTACAACGCGTTTCTCAAGCTGCTCATCGCGCAGATGCAGAACCAGGACCCGACCAAGCCCATGGACTCGACGGAGTTCGTGGCGCAGCTCGCGGCGTTCTCCAACGTCGAGCAGGGGATCAAGACCAACTCCAAGCTCGACAGCCTCATGACCTCGCTGGCGCTGACGCAGGCCGACGGCCTCATCGGCCACACCATCACCTCGGCCGACGGCAAGATATCGGGCGAGGTCGAATCGGTGCGCATCACCACGGGCGGCGCCGTCGCCACGCTGACGAACGGCAAGGAGGTCACGCTCGAGGCCGGCATCACGGTGTCAGGCTCATGAACCCCGGCGACGCCCTCGACATAGCGTCAATCGGCGATCTGGACCGTGGTTATCGCCTCGAGCCCTGCCGTCATCGGGGCGATGGTCGTCGGCATCGCCATCGCGCTCCTCCAGGCGCTGACGCAGGTGCAGGAGATCACGCTGACGTTCGTGCCGAAGATCATCGCCATTCTGCTCATAACCTCGTTCACGGCGCCGTTCGTCGGCGCCGTCATTTTCGCCTTCGCCGAGCAGACCTACGCGCGCATCCCGAACGGGTTCTAGGTTTTCCTGCAGGCGGACTCGCGCCACCGGTTTCCCCATCTCGGCCGGATGAGGCCTTAGCCGCCACCCTCGCGCAAGCTTCCGCCGCCACTCTCGGCCTCCAAAGACCTGTCCGGAGGTTTGATGGCCGCGATTGTCGCCGTGCAGTCGAAGCAGACGGAGCGCGATGGCGCGCGCGACGTCAGCTTTGCCATCGGCATCGTCTTCATTCTGACCGTTCTGTTCCTGCCGCTGCCGGCCGTGATGATCGACATCGGCCTCGCGTTCTCGATCGCGTTCTCCGTGCTGATCCTCATGGTCGCGCTGTGGATCCACCGGCCGCTCGAGTTCTCGGCCTTTCCGACCGTCCTCCTCATCGCCACGCTGCTCCGGCTCTCGCTCAATATCGCCACGACGCGCCTCATCCTGTCGAACGGCGCCCAGGGCCCCGACGCCGCCGGCCACGTCATCGCCGGCTTCGCCAATTTCGTCATGAGCGGCGACTTCGTGATCGGGACGGTGGTGTTCGTCATCCTGATCACCGTCAACTTCGTCGTCATCACCAAGGGCGCGAGCCGCATCGCCGAGGTCGGCGCCCGCTTCACCCTCGACGCCATCCCCGGCAAGCAGATGGCGATCGACGCCGACGTGTCGGCGGGAACCATCGACGAGAAGGAGGCGATGCGCCGGCGGCGCGAGCTCGAGGAGGAGAGCGCGTTCTTCGGCTCGATGGACGGCGCCTCGAAGTTCGTGCGCGGCGACGCGATCGCCGGCCTCATCATCACCGCCGTCAACGTATTCGGCGGCATCATCATCGGCGTCACGCGCCACGACATGACGCTCACCACCGCCGCCGACGTGTTCGTGCGGCTCTCGGTCGGCGACGGTCTCGTGACGCAGATCCCGGCGCTCATCATCTCGCTTGCGGCCGGCCTCCTCGTCTCGAAGGGCGGCACGCGCGGCTCGGCCGAGATGGCCGTCCTCTCCCAGCTCGGCCACTACCCGCGCGCTCTCTCCGTCGCCGGCATGGTCGTGCTCGCCCTCGCACTGGCGCCCGGCCTGCCGTTCCTGCCGTTCGCGGTGCTCGCCGGCATCATGGTGTTCATCTCCTATGCAATCCCGCGCCGGCTCGCGGAGCAGAAGGCGGCCGATGAAGCCAAGGTGCGGGAGGCGGAGAAGAAGTCGGCGGAAGAGGCGCGCCACTCGCTGAAGGAGTCGCTCAAGATCTCCGAGATCGAGGTCGCGCTCGGCAAGCAGCTCTCGACCGCGCTCCTCGCCGCGCAGGGCGAGCTCGCGCACCGGGTGGGCCGCATGCGCCGCGCGTTCGCCAAGCAATACGGCTTCGTCGTCCCCGACATCAAGATCAGCGACGATCTCTCGATCCCGACCAAGACCTACCAGATCAAGATTCACGGCACCGTCGTGGCGAGCGAGGAGCTGCGCATCGGCGACGTGCTGGTGATCACCGGCGACGGGGCGCTCCCCGACGTGCCGGGCGACGAGACGCGCGAGCCCGCGTTCGGCATGAAGGCGCTGTGGGTCTCCGAGACGTTCGCCAGCACGGTGAAGCGCGACGGCTTCAACCCCGTCGATTCCATGTCGGTCCTGCTCACGCACCTGCGCGAGGTCATTCGCGGCAATCTCGCCCAGCTGCTCTCCTACAAGGACATGCGCCTCCTGCTCGACCGGCTCGAGCCCGAGTACCGGCGCCTCGTCGAGGAGATCATCCCGTCGCAGATCTCCTACTCGGGGCTGCAGGCGGTGCTGAAGCTCTTGCTCGCCGAGCGCATCTCGATCCGCAACCTGAACCTGATCCTCGAATCGATCGCCGAGATCGCGCCGCACGTGCGCCGCGCCGAGCAGATCGCCGAGCACGTGCGCATGCGCATGGCGCAGCAGATTTGCGGCGACCTGTCCGAGAACGGCGTCCTCAAGGTGCTGAGGCTCGGCAACCGCTGGGATTTGGCCTTCCATCAGAGCTTGAAGCGCGACGCCAAGGGCGACGTCGTCGAGTTCGACATCGATCCGCGTCTCATCGAGCAGTTCGGCGCCGAAGCCTCGAAAGTCATTCGCGGCCTCCTCGACCAGGGCAATCAGTTCGTGCTCGTCTCGGCCCCCGACGCCCGCCCCTACGTCAGGATGGTGACCGAGCGCCTCTTCCCCACGCTGCCCGTCCTCTCCCACCTCGAGATCGCCCGCGGCGTCCAGATCAAGTCCCTGGGCACCATCTCGTGATCCCGATCGACTCAGCGATGGTGCTTGCCACCTTCCTGGCGTTCTGCAGGATCGGGGCCTGCCTGATGCTGATGCCGGGGTTCTCGAGCCCGCGCGTGCCGGTGCATGTGCGCCTCTTTCTCGCGGTGGCGGCGACGCTCGCGCTGGCGCCGATCCTGGTGCCGGAGCTCACGCCCGCGCTCGGCAACTTCGAGCCCGCGCTCATCGCCCAGCTCCTGGTGTCCGAGACGCTGATCGGGGCCATCATCGGCCTCATGGGACGCATCTTCTTCCTGGCGCTGCAGTTCATGGGCTTCGCCACGGCGTCTTTCCTCGGCTTCACCGGCATGACCGACCCCCCCGTCGAGGAGGCCGAGCCCGCGCCCGCCGTCGCGACGCTCTTCACGCTGACGGCGACCGTCCTCATCTTCTCGCTCGGGCTCCACCTCGAGATCCTGCGCGCGCTCGTCGCCTCCTACTCGGTCTTGCGCGTAACGGACCTCTTCGACGTGCGCTTCGCGCTGCTCAAGCTCACCGACACGTCCTCTTCCGCGTTCTATCTCATCGGCCAGCTCGTCGCGCCCTTCCTCGTCTACTCGCTCGTCGTGAACTTCCTGTTCGGCCTCGCCAACAAGCTCACGCCGCAGATCCCGGTCTACTTCATCTCGATGCCGTTCGTGATCGCGGGCGGGCTTCTCCTCCTCTATTTCACCTTCAGCGAAGCGCTGCGTCTGTTCGTGGCCGGCTTTCAGATGTTCCTCGCCAACGGGTGAAGCCATGAAGGACCGTGCCCGCGCGGCCCGCCGCATGCTCCAAGTGCAAAAGCAGCTCCACAGGCTCGAGGAGCTCAAGTACGCGCTCATCCAGCAGCGGCTTGCGAGAACGGAGCAGGAGCAGCTCGAGCTCTCGCAGGCGCTCTCCGAGGACGGCGCGCTCCATTCGTTGTTCATCGACATGTCGGCGCGCCGGCTCACCGCTCTGCGCCAGGAGGCGGGGCGGCTCGCCGCCGAGCGCGAGGAGCGTGCGCGGAGCCTCCTCGCCCACGCCGGCCGGCTCAGGAACGCCGAGCGGCTCGCCGCCGAGCTCGAGCTCGAATTGCGCCGCGACGGCGAGCGCGCCGAGCTCGAGGAGGTGCTCGAGGTTGCCCTCGCAAGCGACGCAAGCCTCAAGCAAGACCGCTAGGGCATGTTGGCCTCTACGTAGAGCTCTGAGGGCTTGCCGTCTTGGCCGTCAACCTTTCCTTAACGCCTCTTCTGCAACCCATATCTGCGGATGCGCACGGCAGGCTGCAGTCGATTCGGCGTCTCAACAAGCCCGACGCGCCGCAGGATTTCGAGGCGCTCGTGCTGCAGAGCTTCATTCAAGAGATGCTGCCCAAGAAGGCCGAGGTGGTCTTCGGCGGCGGGGCCGCGGGCGACATCTGGAGATCGATGCTCGCCGAGAAGCTCGCGGCCGAGGTCGCGCTGCGCGGCGGCATCGGCATTGCCGATCTGATCCGCACCGCGAGTCCCGCTGTCGCTGCGGCGAGCGCGCCTGTCAAAGCCGAAGGGAGCTGAGCCCTTGCTGCACCGATCCCCCGCCGCTCCCGTCCCGCGCGCGACCGCCCCTGGGCTCGCCCCGGTCGCCTTCACCGGTCCCGCCCCTGGCCAGGCGGCGAACAGGCAGGCCCCGGGCATGCTCGACGGCGCGCTCGCACGCCTCGAGGAGATCGTCGATCAGGAGACGGCCGCTCTCAGGGGCTACGTCGCCATCAACCTCAAGGACTTCAACGACCGCAAGAACCACGCGCTGCTCGAGCTGACGCGCGCCATGCGCCTCCTGCCTGCCGGCAACGAGGGAAAGGCTCTCTCCGGCCGCGTCGACCGCCTGCGCTCCAAGCTCGAGCTCAATCGCGTCGTGTTGAGAATGCATCTCGAAGCGGTGCGCGAGGTCTCGACCACCATCTCGGACGCCATCCGTGACGCCGAATTGGACGGCACCTACAGTCAGACGATCCGCGCTTCCGCCCGGCAATGATCAAGCTCCTCGGCATTGGGGTTTGGGCCTGCCTGGTGACGCTGGCGGCGAGCTACGGCGCTATCGAATGGCAGCGCTATGTCGCCGGCACGCCGAGCGTCGGCGGCGAGGAGCATACGATCGAGGAGATCCGCACCAAGGCGATCAACGTCCCGATCATCGCCGACGGAGCCGTGCAGGGCTACATCGTCGCCCAGTTCGTCTTCACCGTCGATACGAAGAATCTCACGGGAACGTCCGTGAGGCCCGACGTCTACCTTCTCGACGAGGCCTTCAAGACGATCTACGCGGGCGAGAAGGTCAATTTCCGCCAGCTCAAGAAGCAGGACCTCCCCTCGCTCGCCAAGCAGCTCGGCGAGAACGTCAACAAGCGTCTCGGCGCACCCGTGGTCCAGGACGTGCTGATCGATCAGCTGAGCTACGTTCCCAAGGGCGAGGCCCGCGGCTCGAAGAAGGGCACGCTCTAGACGGGGCTTCTCTCAGCCAGGGGGCCTGGCGGCTTGGGGCGCGCGGGCGGATGGTGGTCCGGTCTCGGCCTTTTGCTCGGTCAGCGCTCGGGCGATTTCCTGGAAGGCGTCCGAGCTCACCGGGTCGTCGAGGGTCTGCTTCATGATCTCGTAGAGCCTCGGCACGACCTCGATCGCCCGGTCGAGCTCGGCGTCGGCCCCGCGCTGATAGCCTCCCATCAGCCTCAAGTCGCGCGTGTCCTCGAAGTGGGCGACCATGGCCCTGAGCTTCATGATCAGCCCCCGCTGCTCGGGGCTCCACACCGAGTTGGCGAGGCGCGACACGGAGGTGAGCACGTTGACGGCCGGGTAGCGGCCCTGATCGGCGATCGCGCGATCGAGCACGATGTGGCCGTCGAGCGTGCCGCGGATGCTGTCGGCGATCGGATCGTTGTGGTCGTCGCCGTCGACGAGGACGGAGAAGACGCCCGTGATCGAGCCCGTTCCCTCCTCTCCGGGCCCCGCCCGCTCGAGGAGCTTCGGCAACTCGCTGAAGACGGAAGGGGTATAGCCCCTGGCGACGGGGGCCTCGCCGGCGGCAAGGGCCACCTCGCGCGTCGCATGCGCGAAGCGCGTGACCGAGTCGACGATCAGCAGCACGTTGTCGCCCGCATCGCGGAACGCCTCGGCGATCGAGACCGCGGTCTTCGGCGCCAGGCGCCGCATCATCGGGCTCTCGTCGCCGGTCGACACGACGGTCACGGCCCGGCCCCGGTTCTGCAGGAGAGCGTCCTCGAGAAACTCGCGCACCTCGCGGCCGCGCTCGCCGACGAGGGCCAGCACCACCGTATCGAAGCCGCGCGAGCGGGTGAGCATCGAGAGGAGCGTCGATTTGCCGACGCCCGAGCCGGCGAAGATGCCGATCCTCTGGCCCGCGCAGAGCGGCGTGAAGAGGTCGATGATGCGCACCCCCGTCTTGAGCGGCGCGCGAACGCGATGGCGGCGCATGGCGGCGGGGGGCTCGCGGTCGGACGAGAAAGCGCGCTCGCCGTCGAGGAGCGGGCCGCCCCCGTCGATGGGCGCGCCGAGCGCATTAATCACGCGCCCTTTCCACGAGGCATGGGGCCGGAGGCTCAGGAACCCGAGCCGCCAGGCAGTGTCGCCGAGCCCGGTCTTGAGCGCGGCGTCGAAGGGCTTCACGGTCACGCCGTTCTCGTCGATGCGCACGACCTCGGCGAGCTCCCGTCCCGAGGCAAAGCTCACGCACTGCCCGAGCCGCACGTGTCGCGACAGCCCGGAGACACGCACGTAGGCGGGGTTGACCTGCGTGACGATGCCGCCGATGCGCACGAAGGTGAGCGCCGCTCCGGCGCGCGCGATGGAGGCCTCGAGCGCGTCGAGCTCGGTGCCCGGGGCGGCGCCCGCGGGGCCCTGGAAGTCGCGCGACGGGTCCAAGGGGCGGATCATGGCTTAGGGTGCTGCCTCGAGGCTGAGCCCTCAGCCCGTGTCGCCGAGCGTGGTGATGGCGTCATTGAGCGAGTTTTCCGTCTCCCTGACCGACGCCGAGATGGCATCGAAGGCCCGTTGGAGCTGAATGAGCTTCGAGATTTCCATGACGGGGTTGACGTTCGCGCGCTCGATGAAGCCCTGGGTCACTCCGACCTTCGCGAAGTCGAGGGCAGGCTCCGCCGGCACGCTCGGGATCACGCCCGAGTTCTCGAACCGGGTCAGCGCGGCGTCCTCCGGGATCGTGAAGAGGCCGAGAGCGCCAATCTGGCGGCCGCCCTGGGTGATGGTGCCGTCGGGGGCGATCGAGGGCTCGCCGGCGCTGGGATCGAGCTGAATCGGGGCGCCGCCGATGTCGAGGACGGGATAGCCGTTGAGGGTCTCGAGGTCGCCCGTCGGCAGCATTCTCATGCGCCCGTCGCGCGTATAGGCGGTGCCGGCCGGCGCCTGGATCGCGAGCCAGCCGTCCCCCGTCACCGCGACGTCGAACGGATTGCCCGTCTTCACGATCTCGCCGGCCTTGCGCGACAGGTAGGTGTCGCCCGGCGAGGCGAACGCCGTCGGCTCGAGGCCCGGCTGAGAGATGAGCAACTCGAACTTCACCTCCTCGGCGCGGAAGCCGGCCGTTTGCGCGTTGGCGACGTTGTTGGCGATCGAATCGAGACGCTTCAGCATGGCAATCTGCGCCGAGAGCGCGACGTAGAGGCTCGATTGCATGGCTAGCCTTTCCCGGGCGCTGGGCGAGCCGATCCAATCTTGTCGAAAATGGCAATCGAATATTTGCCATCTGGCGCCGATCGCGGCTCGGGATCCCTCATCGCGAGGCCACGCGTTAAGCCGACGGCAATCTTTCTGCTGCTGTCTGTTGTCTCTACCACGGCGTGTTCGCGATCCTTGAAAGCGTCGTGAAAACAATGCGCAACAGGGCTTGCCTCGGGCTGACCACTGCCGGCGCGGCGCACTCCTGATCAGGCTCGCGCAAGGACGTGTCCCCAAAAATGGGGTGTCGGAACGCCTATTCGCGGGGTTTCTCGTGACGATCATTCTCGGACTCGTCGTGACGCTGGCCTCCATGCTCGGCGGCTTCATGGCCATGGGCGGGCATGTGGAGGTGCTGCTTCAGCCCTGGGAGTTCGTGATCATCCTCGGAACCGCGCTCGGGACCTTCGTCGTCGCCAATCCGGTCAAGGTGATCAAGGACACGGGCAAGGGCTTCGTCGAGGCGTTCAAGGGAAAGGCCCCGACCAGCCGCGAGTATCTCGACGTGCTGGGGCTCCTCTACTCGCTGATGCGCGAGCTCAGGAGCAAGCCGCGCAACGAGGTCGAGAAGCACGTCGACGCGCCGAACGAATCGCCGATCTTCCAGAAGTTCACCAGCGTCCTCGCCAACCCCAATCTCACGATCTTCATCTGCGACTATTGCCGCATCATCATCATCGGCAACGCGCGAACCCACGAGGTCGAGTCGCTGATGGACGAGGAGATCCACACCTTGAGGAACGACAAGCTCAAGGCCTATCACGCCGTGAGCGCCGTCGCCGACGGCCTGCCCGCGATCGGCATCATCGCCGCCGTCCTCGGCGTGGTGAAGGCGATGGGCGCGCTCGCCGAGCCGCCCGAGGTCCTCGGGCATTTGATCGGCGCGGCCCTCGTCGGCACGTTCGCCGGCATCTTCTTCTCGTATGCGGTCTTCGGGCCGATCGCGACCAAGATCAAGACGAGCCGCGAGAAGCAGATGCGCCTCTACGTGCTCACCAAGCAGACGCTGCTCGCGTTCATGAACGGCGCCATGCCCCAGGTTGCGGTCGAGTACGGCCGCAAGACGATCTCGGCCTACGAGCGCCCGACGATCGACGATGTCGAGGCGGAGACGGTCGGCGGCGGCGCGAACTCCGACGCAGCGAAGAAGGCAGCGTAAGCAAATGATGTCCGCGCCAACACGTGTGACAGCGCCATGAACCACGACACAGGCAACGAGCTGCAGCAGGCGGCCGACGAGCTCGCCGATCTCGACGATCCCGCGTTCAAGAGATCCTCGGCGTCTGGCGGGCAGGTCAAGGGGGGCGCGCGCCCCGGCCATCTCGACACGGTCCTGCAGATTCCCGTTTCGGTGAAGATCGTGCTCGGCTCGGCGACAATGCCGGTCGCCAACGTGCTGAAGCTCGGCCGCGGCGCCGTCGTTCCGCTCGACCGCAAGGTCGGGGAGCCGGTCGACGTCGTGGTCAACGGGCGCATCGTTGCCCGCGGCGAGGTCGTCGTCCTCGACGAGGACAATTCCCGCTTCGGCGTGTCGCTCACCGAGGTGATCGGCGGTCCGGGCTCGACAACCAAGGGCAGTTGAGCCGGCGCAGGACCGGGCATGGCGCGCGCGACGCGGAATTGCTTCTGAGACCGGCGATATCGGGTCTGTGAATGGCCGAGCCATACGACAGGGAAAGCAAGACCGAGGAGGCCACGGAGAAGAAGATCCGTGACTCGGTCGAGAAGGGCCGGGTTCCCTATTCGCGGGAGGCGGCGACCTTCGCCTCGATCGTCGGGATTCTCGGCGCCGTCATCTTCCTCTTGGGCAACAACGTCGTGAGGCTCAAGTCGTCGCTCGAGACGTTCATCGACGATCCCGGGGGATGGCAGCTCGAGAATTCCGCCGACGTCGTCGCCCTTCTCCACGCGGTCAGCTACGATGCCGCCCTTATTCTCCTGCCGTTCGTGCTTGTCGTGGGGCTCGCCGGCATCTGCGGGTCCGTTCTCCAGAACCAGCCTCAGCTGGTCTTCGAGCGCATCAAGCCGGAATTGTCGCGCATCTCGATCACGAAGGGCTGGACGCGCATCTTCGGCCTCACCGGGCAGATCGAGTTTCTGAAGTCCCTGTTCAAGCTCTCGATCGTCGCCATCGCCGGCTACATCGCCATGAAGGCGGCGCTCGTCGACGTCGTCAACTCGATGTTCATGGAGCCCGGCGCCATACCGGGCCTCATGCAGGAGCTTTCCGTCCGCATGCTGGCGACGGTGGCGGTGGCGACCGCGGCACTCGTCGGCGCCGACCTCGTGTGGTCGCGGATTTCCTGGCGGCGCGACCTCAGGATGTCGCGCCAGGAGGTCAAGGACGAGCTCAAGCAGACCGAGGGCGATCCCTTGATGAAGCTGCGCCTGAGATCGCTCCAGCGCGACCGGTCGCGCAAGCGGATGATGGCGGCCGTGCCGCGCGCGACCCTCGTCATCGCCAATCCGACGCACTTCTCCGTCGCGCTGCGCTACGTGCGCGAGGAGGGCGGGGCGCCGCTCGTCGTCGCCAAGGGCAAGGACCTCATCGCGTTGAAGATCCGCCAGGTCGCCGAGGAGCACGGCATCCCCGTCTACGAGGACAGGGCGCTAGCGCGCTCGCTCTACGACGCCGTCGAGGTCGAGCGCATGATTCCGCCGGAGTTCTACAAGGCCGTCGCCGGCATCATCCTGTTCCTCGCCGCGCGCGGAAGGCAGGTGAGGCCCGCGACATGAGGAACGCCCCCTATGCTTAAGCAGGGTCGGGACTATTCGCGCGAGCGCGAGAAGGCGTTGGCCGAGGGGCTGCGCGAGGTCGCCTCAGAGCTGAGGCTGATCGATCCGGCCGACTACATCGCCTTCATCCGCACCGAGCAGTTCGGAAACCTGCGCAATCTCGTCAACTCCTCGACCGAGATGTTCTTCAGGCCGGGAACCATCCAGTTCGGGCAATCAGGGGAGATCGAGCTGCAGTGGGGGGGCAATCCGACGATCGCGCTCGACATGGAATTTCACAACATGAACGTGTCGGCCTATTTCCGGCTGCTCCTGAAATCGCTGAACGCGGCCATCGAGATCACCTACCTGTCGTTCGAGGGGGGATCGGCAGACCCCGACGAGAATACGCGCCGTCTCGTCGAGGCCATTGCGGACGCCCGCATCGCGCCCGGGCGCCACGCCCCGCGGTCGGATTGCATGAATGCGGCTTAGGCCCCGCCCGCCGGTCAGGCCGAACTGCGCACGGCGCGCTCAATTCAGCTTGAACTCGGCATCGATGAGCCGCAGCTCCGCGGGCTTTATGAGGGCGGTGTGGGCGACGAGGACCCGGTGCAGGCGGCCCTCGAGATTTCGCGCCCAGAAGTCGAGAAAGCTCAAGAGCTTCGGGAAGCGCGGATGGAGATCGTAGTCCTGCCAGACGTAGCTTTGAATGAGCGAGGGGTGGTCGGGCAGGTGGTAAAGGATCTCGGCCGTCGTCAGGCTGTAGCCCGCGAGCTGGCGCCGGAAGTCTTCGTCACCCCAGGTCAAGTTCGGCCTCCATCGTTGGTGGGTTGCCAAAGGAGGGACTCCTTTATGATAAGTAAGATTTGCGGAGAGAAAATAAGTTTCTTTCGTTGGATCAATGCGCTAGCAGCACATGCGCGGCGCTGCTAGCAGTCGGGGCATTGCGCCCGCCTCGGCCGGTCGCGCTCGCCATACATATAAGAATGAACCCCTGAGGGCGGTCGCACCATGCTCGGGACGGCGCTGACGAGCTTCACCACCTTCTTCGCCACCGTCGGCCCGGTCGAGGCCGCCGTCATATTTGCCACTCTCACCACGCACCTCTCCGCCCGCGAGCGCCGCCAGGTCGCGCTGCGGGCGACGATGATCGCCGCCACCATTCTTGCCGTCGCCACGCTCGCCGGCGGTCCGCTGCTCCAGCAACTCGGCGTCTCGATCCCGGCGCTGCAGACGGCCGGAGGCATCATCCTCCTGCTGATTGCGCTCGAGATGGTGTTCGCCCGCCCGACGAGCGCCTTCAAGCTGACGCCGCCCGAGGGGGCGGAAGCCCACACCAAGGACGACCTCGTCGTGTTTCCGCTGGCAACGCCCCTCCTCGCCGGTCCCGGCGCCATGAGCGCGGGCATCCTGCTCGCGGCCAACGCCGGCACCGACCCGGTCAAGCTCGCCGTCACGATGGGGGCGCTCGCCGCGGTGATGGGCATCACGCTCGCGCTGTTCCTGATCGCCCCGCAGCTGACGCGCGTGCTCGGCATCACGGCGCAGCGCGTGCTCATGCGCGTGTTCGGCATCCTGCTCGCGGCGATCGCCGTCCAGGCGCTCTTCAACGGCATCGGCGGAAGCGGCCTCATCGCAGCGGCGCCCTGAGCCGCCTCTTGCCGCCTCATTAGTCCGTATTCGGATCAGCTCACGCCGGGGCGACCACAAGCTTCGTGCAAGATTGCGATTTTAGAACTGGCTTGGCGACCTCTGCGGGTGGGGCCATGGAACCGATCAATATTTTTTCTATTGCCTCGAAGCACAATCGCTGGCTCGCCGTGCGCGGGCAGACGGTCGCCCAGAACATCGCCAACGCCAATACCCCGGGCTACAAGTCGGTCGACGTCGAGCCCTTCGAGGCGGCGCTCGCCTCGACGCGACTGCAGATGGCGCGCACGCGTCCCTCGCATCTCACTCCGTCCGGGAGCAGCACGGCCGCGACCGACACGCGCGAGGAGGAAGGCTGGCAGCTCCTCCATTCCGGCAATTCCGTCAATCTCGAGCAGCAGCTCATGAAGTCGGGCGAGATCTCGGGCGCCTACGCGCTCAACACGAGCGTGATGAAGTCCTTCCATCGCATGCTCATGAGCGCCGTGAAGGGATAATCCATGTCCGATCCGATGCGGGTTGCCCTCCAAGTCGCCGCCTCCGGCATCGAGGCGCAGTCGCGGCGCATGCTCGTCGTTTCCGAAAATCTCGCCAACCAGCACTCGACCGGCAACACGCCCGGCGCCGATCCCTACACGCGCAAGACCGTGAGCTTCGCGAGCGAGCTCGACGACACGCTCGGAGCGCACCTCGTCAGAATAGATCGCGTCGAGCTCGATCAGGCCCCGTTCCGTCTCGAGCACGATCCCGGCCATCCGGCGGCCGACGAGGACGGCTACGTCAAGATGCCCAACGTCGATCTCATGGTCGAGCTCGCCGACATGCGCGAGGCCAACCGCTCCTACGAGGCGAACCTGCAAGTCGTGAAGCAGGCGCGCTCTCTCATCAACATGACCCTCGATCTCCTGAGGAGCGCCTGATGCTCGACACGGTCGTTTCGCCGAGGATGGTTGCCAATCTCGATCCCGCGCGCCCCGCCGCGCCGGCGGCGTCCGCCGTCACGGGCGCGGCGGCCAAGACGGAGGCGGTGCCGGGCGACTTCGCCTCGGTCCTCGGCCAGATGGCGAGATACTATCTGTCTACGTGATGATCCGAAGATCGCGTTTTTCAACACAATCGTAATCAAAACGGATAGAGTTCGTCTGAATGATCAAGAAAAGCGAATTGGCCACTCGGAGATGGTTCCCAGGACGAGCACGCCAGAAGCGTCCCGGAAAACACTATTCAGCTTCCTCTGTACCCAGCAGAATGGTGGTGTTCGTGCCGAATCTTGCTCATTAAAGTCTGTCGGATATCTATATCCAATCAGCAAAACGATTCGGTTGGCGGTTCGGCGCCGCATGTGAGTTGGCGGAGGTGAGTGCGTGCTGATCGAGCGGGAGAAGCGATGTCGCCCCAGTATTGCGCACGTGAACCTGCGGCCAGGATTACATTGAAAATCACTGCGGCAGTTGTCTTTGTTTTTGCGTTGGGCGTGGCGATAGCCGGTACACCGGCTTCGGCGCAGGGCACGGTTTCCGGTGCCGGATGCGGTGCTTCTGGGTGTACGGTCGACAACAACGTTGGTAGTGCCGATATAACGGACAATTCGCTGACAGCTAACGA
This sequence comes from uncultured Alphaproteobacteria bacterium, assembly GCA_963840415.1. Taxonomy (GTDB): domain Bacteria; phylum Pseudomonadota; class Alphaproteobacteria; order Rhizobiales; family Hyphomicrobiaceae; genus Hyphomicrobium_C. The sequence continues at coordinate 18,885 of CAWIYX010000019.1, forward strand.
CATCGCGGCTGATGCTGTCGGGGCGAGCGAGCTCGCCAACAATGCCGTCGACACGGCGGCCATTCAGAATGATGCCGTGACTTCGGCCAAAATCGCCGCGGACACGATCACCGCGGCAGACATCGCGGCCGATGCTGTCGGGGCGAGCGAGCTCGCCAACAATGCTGTCGACACGGCGGCCATTCAGAATGATGCCGTGACTTCGGCCAAAATCGCCGCGGATACGATCACAGCCGCCGACATCGCAGCAGGGGCCGTAACAACGTCCGAAATCCTCGACGGCACAGTTACGACGACCGATATCGCCGCGGACACGATCACCGCGGCAGACATCGCGGCTGATGCTGTCGGGGCGAGCGAGCTCGCCAACAATGCCGTCGACACGGCGGCCATTCAGAATGATGCCGTGACTTCGGCCAAAATCGCCGCGGACACGATCACCGCGGCAGACATCGCGGCCGATGCTGTCGGGGCGAGCGAGCTCGCCAACAATGCTGTCGACACGGCGGCCATTCAGAATGATGCCGTGACTTCGGCCAAAATCGCCGCGGATACGATCACAGCCGCCGACATCGCAGCAGGGGCCGTAACAACGTCCGAAATCCTCGACGGCACAGTTACGACGACCGATATCGCCGCGGACACGATCACCGCGGCAGACATCGCGGCCGATGCTGTCGAGGCGAGCGAGCTCGCCAACAATGCTGTCGACACGGCGGCCATTCAGAATGATGCCGTGACTTCGGCCAAAATCGCCGCGGATACGATCACAGCCGCCGACATCGCAGCAGGGGCCGTAACAACGTCCGAAATCCTCGACGGCACAGTTACGACGACCGATATCGCCGCGGACACGATCACCGCGGCAGACATCGCGGCTGATGCTGTCGGGGCGAGCGAGCTAGCCAACAATGCCGTCGACACGGCGGCCATTCAGAATGATGCCGTGACTTCGGCCAAAATCGCCGCGGACACGATCACAGCCGCCGACATCGCGGCCGATGCTGTCGGGGCGAGCGAGCTCGCCAACAATGCCGTCGACACGGCGGCCATTCAGAATGATGCCGTGACTTCGGCCAAAATCGCCGCGGATACGATCACAGCCGCCGACATCGGGACCAACGGCGTCGGCGCGGACGAACTGGCCGATGACGCCGTCGATACCGCCGCTATCCAGGACAACGCGGTCTCCACCGCCAAGATTTAGGACGGCGCCGTGACTTCGGCCAAGATCCTCGACAACTCGATCACCATCGACGACATCGGGACCAACGCCGTCGGCGCGGACGAACTGGCCGATGACGCCGTCGATACCGCCGCTATCCAGGACAACGCGGTCTCCACCGCCAAGATTTAGGACGGCGCCGTGACTTCGGCCAAGATCCTCGACAACTCGATCACCATCGACGACATCGGGACTAACGCCGTCGGCGCGGACGAACTGGCCGATGACGCGGTCGATACTGCCGCTATCCAGGACAACGCGGTCTCCACCGCCAAGATTCAGGACGGCGCCGTGACTTCGGCCAAGCTGGCGGCAAACGCAGTTGCTACGAACAATATCCAGAACGGCGCCGTGACGAACGCCAAGCTTGCGGCGAACTCCGTCGCAACGAGCAATATTCAGAACGGTGCCGTGACTTTCGATAAACTCGCCCCGGCGGTTCAAAACATGATCGGCGCCAGCAGCGCCTTGCTGGCAGAACACGAGGATCACTTGCGAGATCTCGACGCCGGTGTTGCCATGGCGCTGGCACTCGCGAGTGTTCCCGTCGTTTCAGGCAAAACGTTCTCGCTTGGGTAGCGGCCGGCACATTCAATAGCGAGACCGGCTACGCCGCAAAGCTCAGCTGGACGCCAGAAACAAACGTCGTCCTCAGCGGCGGCATTGCCACCGATAGCCGGGACCAGTTTTCGGGATCCGTGGGCCTTGCTATCGGCTGGTGAGATTCGTTTCGGCGGTTTCGGCGGTGGAAATCCACTCCCTGAGCCTCGAACAGGGCTGCGTCGATCTGGTAGCCTCATGCCCATGATGAACTACGCCCACTCTCCACCATCTCGCACCCGCAGAGCCCGTCATCGCCGGCTCATTGCGGCCGGGGGGGTTCTGCTGCCGCTCGCGGTGCTTACCTCTCCGGCACCTGCGCAGGAAAAGCCCGCTGCAACCCCCGTGGCTCCTGCCGCGACAAAGAAGGAGATCGGCAAACCGCCTCCGGCAGCCGGCAAAGCAGTGCAACAGCAGGAAGACTTAAACCGCAGTACCAGCTCAGGGGGCTGCCCCGTCCTCGTCACAGTCCATCACCTTCGGCGACTGGGTCCTCAAGTGCCAACAAAGCGGCGGCACTCAGAAATGTGTTCTGCACCAGCGGCTCGCGGATTTAGGAGGGCGCAAGATCATCGCCTTCAAGGCCGCCGGGAGCGCCGCCGCGCCCTATCTGGAGGTGAGCGCACCCTTGGGTCTATCAATTCCCTACGGCGTCGCACTCGTTCTCCCGGACAAAACTGAGTTCCGGATGGAGCTCGCGGACTGCGAGCCCACAGGCTGCCGCGCTGTAGCGCCCCTCAATAAAGCAACGCTTACCAAGCTTAAGACCGCTGAGAAGCTGGGCGTACGCTTCCAGGACTTGAAGTCCGGAAGGTTGTAACGATCAACGGCTCGCTGATGGGCTTCACGCAAGGCATCGCTGCCCTACTTGCGGCCGGCTAGCGCCGTTTCCGGCGAAACGGAGACCGGGGCTCGAATAAACCGCGCAAATACAGGCTTGGAGCGGTTCTGAACCTCTACAGATGTCCCCTTACTATGTTGTGGACGGCTCCTCCCACGGGGCGCGCAAGCGCCCCGCGATCGGTTGCCGATGAGGCGACCAGGATCGGAGGAGCTCATCATGCTGGCAATCACGACGATCGAGTCATTGTTGAAGTCGAGGCGACGCCGGCGCGGACCTACGACGAGGTTGCGGCGATCAAGACCATGACCGAAGCCTGCTTCGGCCTGAAGCCGAAGCGGCTCGCTGCCGACACGGCCTACGGGACGGGCGAGTTCCTCGGTTGGCTTGTCAAAAGACAAGATCATCACGCCCCACATCCCGGTCTGGGACAAGAGCGGGCGAGAGGATGGGACGTTCTCGCTGCCCGACTTCAGGTGGGACAAGCGACGTGGTATCTGCCATTGTCCGAACGGCAAGCATCTCAGAACGAGCGGCACCATCCATTCCGACGCAAAGGCTGCGCTATCGCGCTCGAAAGCGCGAGTGTGACGTCTGCCCACTCCGGCAGAAATGCTGCCCCAAGGAAACGCCACGCGTATGTCGCGCGCGACTGTCCACGAGGACGCCCGTGATGTGGCTCGTCCGAAGATGAGGACGAAGGCTTTCCTCAAGTCACGCGACGAGAGAAATCGGGTTGAGACGACGCTTCGCTCACCTCAAGACCCACCATGGCTTCGAGCGGCTACGGCTAAGGGGCCTTCCGGTGCCCGCGACACCATCGCTCAAATCCGGACACCCCTTAACTCTTCGGTAATCGTAGGACTCTAGTTTAGGACCTGATAATCGTGGGTAAAGCGAGGTGAGCCGGAGGAGTTGGTAAGGAAACCGAACATGAACAGCATCAATACCAACGTCGCGGCGATGACCGCGTTGCATACCCTGAACATGACCAACAAGGAGATGTTGATCACTCGGAATTCCTTGGCGTCTCCTCGACGGGTCTGAGGGTTCGGACGGCCTCGAACGCCGCCTACTGGTCAGTTGCCGGCGACGATGCGCCTCGATCGGGAACTCCTCCGCCAGGATGGTCGAGGATGCGTGCGGGTCGGCCGGGCGACCGTCGACATCGCTGGTCGCCCTGGCTTCATTAGCTCGATCGAGATCGCAACCAAGATCAAGGCGAAGCTGGTGGCCGCCGGCGCGCCGGGTATCGACCGCGCTAAGATCCAGAGGGAAATCACGCAGCTGCAGAGCTCCGTGCAAAACACCGTCGACTTGGCGAGTTTCTCCGGTGAGAACTGGCTCTCAGTCGACAGCACCCGACCGACAACGAAGAGAGTTGTCGCCTCGCTCGCGCGACGCCACCGGCGGAATCACGATCGGCACCATCAGCGTCGATATCGGGCCGACGGGCTCGGCTCCGTCGACAGCTCGGGCGGCGGTGCCGGCATCCTCGATCGGTCCCGGACCGCCACGAGCGGCAGCACCTACACCGTCCTCACCCTCGACATCAGCGCGCTGAACGAACTCGACGGCGGACTCGACCCACCTCGAGGACATTATCTCCGGCGTCGACTTCATGATCTCGTCGATGACGGACGCTGGCAAGCTGCTCGTCGCCGCCAAGTCGCGCATCGACCTGCAGAAAAAGTTCGTCTCGCAACTCGTAGACGCGATCGACACCGGGATCGGCCAACTCGTCGACGCGACTTGAACGAGGAGATCGACCCGCCCCCAGGTCCTCCAGGTCCGCCAGCAGGTCGGCGTCCAGATCCTGAGCATTGCCAACTAGTCGGCGCAGATGATTTTCCAGCTCCGCAGGAGGGAGACGAGGCATCGCGGCGCTCTCTTCTGCAGCGTCTGCGACTAATGCAGTGGTCCTCGCGATTGGACCCTGTCACGCGGGCGTGGTCGAGCAGATGGCAATGGCGGGAGAATGCTCCGGCCGAGGTTGCGGCTCAACTGTTGGGCGCTGTCGCAAGGCGACGAGGCGGCCAACAGCTTGGCGCGTGGGTTCGCCGGAGGGCAGCGGCTTGCTATGCCGTCGGACGGCGCCGACACGGCCGAGTTGCTGGCGCATGGATTGGCAATGCCGGCTCCTGACGCGAACTTGCTCGGTACTAAGCGCGGCCAGGGCGCCGGGCAGAGCCGCGGCTCGTTATGCCGTCGGAGAGCGTGGGCCTTTGCCGCCGGCCCGGCTGATGAATATCGCGAGGGAAGCCGACCAAAGCCATGGCAAGCACAGGACTTTACGGGGGTCTACCGGCTCGCCTACAAGATCACGGACATGATCCCGCGCTTGTCGCCCGCGGGTCGCTTCTGCGTTGCCGAGCGGGATGTGCCCCAGAAGCTTCGCTAGCACATTAGACCAGCGATGTTGTTGTCTGTGGAGGCCGTGTTCCCCAAGGAATGCGTGCTGTTCCACACATCAAGCCGCCGGGAAACAGCATACACCCTGATCGGCCGGAGGCGACTAATCGGGGTCCCCGCTGTCGCTTTTTCCAGGGCTTAGGAGCGCCAAGACGTCACCCAAGGCCGCTTGGTAGCCGTGATGCCAGTAGGCGTGCTCGGGCGTGTGCGCGTCGAGGCGGTACTGGTCGGCCTCCTCGTCGAGCCACTCCTGGATCGTATCGCGACGCTGGCGGAGAAGCGAAAGGCTTTCCTTGGCAAACATTTTTTGACAGTCCTGAACCTAGCTCTCTGTGAATGCGACCGCCTGTTGTTCAGCGATCTTCGACCCTTATATACAAGCTGAATGTAATTCGGCTTGAGGCAAGCCGGCAGATTTGTCTAAAATCTTAGGGGTTCGCGTTGATCACAATGCCCCGTGCCGGTTACGACCACGCCGTTTCGATCTCCGGCAGCAGGCCTACTAGTTAGACCCAGCCGGTCCAGGTTGGAGCGGCGAACTGGAACCGTTAGATCGTTGGAACGGTTCTCGCGGGCGACCGGATTGGCCGCGGAAAGAAGCCTGAAGTACGACAAAGCCCAGCCCCCGGGTAGAAACTCGGCTGGGCTCCGCAGCACCGACCTACGCAGCATTCGTTGATCGGTAGAAGCATCATCGTCCGGGGCCGTTAAGAAAGGCTGATGCGGCTTTTGGTGTCGCGGACAGGTTCAGGCGGCTTCGCGGCCGCTATGCCCGGCTGTGATAACGCGCCCACACGCCTCACACGCCCTCAAAGTGCCCGCCGAAACGCGGATAGCCTCAATTTGCCATCTGTTGTCACAGGCGTCGCAGCGCTCTGCGAGCCGTTCTTAGGTTCGCCCGTGCGTGCGCTTAGGTTTCGGCGGCAGGTCGTTGACCTCGGCCGTCGGATCGAGCGCCTCACGATCTTGAACATGGCCCGCGTCGCGCGTGGCTTTGGGTGCATCCGCTCCCAGAGGTTTCTTGGGCCGAAGCGCCTGGTCGGTCTCGATCAAGTTGTCGAGCAGTTCGCGCGCCTGCATCAGATCCTTTTGCTTCTTGGGATCATGGGGCTTCCTGCGCTGCGCAATGAGGAGCTTGTGGACTGCGTATTTCACGGGAGTTGGAATCCTCCACAAGAACTCATGGCCCGTAAAGGGCGACGACCTCGCTGGTGTCCTCGACCAAATACTCCTGATAGCTCAGCGCCTCCGCGGCGCATGTCAGGCTGTCAATGACAACCGGTGATTTCCTCCCCCGGCCATAGCGCGTCAAAATCTCGACAGCGAAGCCGTCTTTTGATCGAAATACTCTTGGAGGACCGCTGTCAACCCGCGACCAGTGCGCTGACGGCCTTAAGAGCTGTAACGGTGGCTCGCATCTGCTTAGCGTCGGCCTCAGCTCGCCGAACACGCACTGCTTCAGCCTGGAAAACCGAAATTAACGCCTCGCCGCGAGAGATAGGGCGGGCGCGGCGCGCACAAGGTCGGCTACCACTCTCAACCAAACCTCGAAACCGAGGCACTCGGATGGGCCACCTGGAGCGCAAACGACGCGACGAGTTCGCGGCCATCGGCGCGTCTGAAGCAGATCGCGCACTAAACGCCATGACAGCGGCGCATCTGTGACGGCCATCGCCGAGCCTTCCTCCGCCAGCGAGTTACGCCCGTCAGCTGCGAGTCGCCCAAGGCTCGCGCCCCAAGCCCTGCCCTCGCGGCCTCAACGCTTATACCAATGCCACGGCGTGGATCGTCCGGATCGCCTCCCCGGCATCGTTGTTGAGGGTTGGTCTGGTCTGGGAGAGCTCGCCTGTCAGCCCATATAGCGCTCCGATCCCTAGCTCACTCAGCAGCCTCACGCGGGGATAGGAGATGACGGGCGATGGTTCCGCGGTCTCGCCTTCAATCATTGGCGCAGCTTGGTCCTGATCAGACGGCAATGGGGATTGGGAATTCCGGACACTCCGCATGGCGAGGAGTTGAGCCATCAGCTGCTGGGATTGACGCAGCAACCTTGTCTCATAGAAGCTGAGTTTTAAGAATAGCGACTTCCCTTTGAAGGCGCTCTCAAGCGTGCGTCCCGTCAACATCAGTTGCGTCGTATCCCGACTTACCCTCGACGCCCTTTTGCTGCCGGTCATGCTCTCCCATGACGTCTCGAGAGGGTCGGACTCCAGCGCGATATCGCCATCGATATGAGTTTGTCTTAGCCAGGAAAAAATGGCTGCCTCGAACCGGGGCACCCGCCGCACGCGCCATAACGTTGCTGTCAGACGATCGACCAGTTCAGCCTCCGACACGTTCTTTGGCTGGAGTTCGTCGAATAGTTGCTGTTGGAACGAGGCATACTCCGCGGGATCTTCTCTGGAAATCAAAATTTCCTGGGCGGTGAAGCCATGTTTTAGCGAATTGCGACTGCTCGCCGCTTTCCCCTCCATCGACCGCGGGCCCGTGCTGCGTAGTGAATTGGCACGGTTCGCTTCACGCTGCTTTTCTGTAGCCATTTGTGCTAGCCCCAAGAGCTTTGCGTCCTCAACCGAAACAAAGTATGGCGAAGGTATGAAGAGGTTTATGATTTGTCAAGATAGACAATTTTTTATGAATTAGTAAAGGAATAGCGCCCAATTCGACCTTCTTTTTGCCGGCATTATGCGGCTCATCCCGGTCTACCGCCTGGTGACGCCGAATTGGCGCTCACGATAGGATTCAGTGTCGCCACGGTCGAGGGTCCATGCAAGCCTTCTTGCCTCGAGGACGCCGCCCATAGCCGAGCTGCAAACTTGAGCGGATCGATGATGCCGTGCCTCGCCCACCACGCGCGTTCGTCGCCCGTTCTATGCAACTCATCATGATGGCCATTGCACAGGGGCACGGTGAACTCGTCGGACACCTTGAGACCCAAGGCGCGGGGTTGGGCAAAGCGAAGGTGGTGGGCATGCGATGGTCGTCGTCCGCAGACGAGACAGGGCTGTGACGCGACAAAGGCGAGGTGAGCCTTGTCACGGAGGCGCCGCTCTTTTGGGGAAGGCCAGGTGCGGGGGACTGCGAGACTCCCCACGCGAAGGTTCCCTGTCCCGGCCTTCTCGCCTGGTTTGATCTCGGATTGCTGCCCCAACGCGCGAGCCTTGTCCTTGAGCGCCGAGATAATACCGGCGACCAGCTCGTCTTGTCGATCTTTGGTCATGTCGCGCAGGGCCCGGAAGCTCGCGAGGTTAGCTTCCCAAAACGCGTGAAGGGCATCGAGCGTAGGGACCGCAGCGATAGCGCTCTCTACTGCTTTCATAAATTGGTCTGCGTCCGAGAAGTGCTCTTCGTGACGTCCTGAACGGAGAACCAAGTCTCCCGTGCTTGGCTTCGACGGCGTTGATGAGGGCTCGGCGAGCATGTGCTGTTTTGGTCGTCGCGTGACCTGGCTCAGCTCCTTGTCGTAGAGCGCCAGGCCGAACGGGTTGCCGAAGGTCGCAAGAGCCCGCTTGGTGGCGTCGGTCTCGGCCGCCTTGAGGCCCATCTCGTGGGCCACCTCGGGAAAGTGCGAGCGGCCGGTCCCGGTGCCGATGCCTTCGCGCACAGTGATGGTGTCGCCGGCACGGACGGTGATACGGACCTTGGTTGTGTAACAGCAGATCATTGTCCTCGCACGACCTCACTCCAGACGCAGCGGGGTGACAGCGTCATCCGGTCCCAGGCATCGTAGCCAAAGATGCGATTGGCTTCGGCAATGACGTGCCAGCCTTCGACGTAGGCGATATTCGCCCCGTTATTGGCTTTGGTTTTTACGTGCCGAAGGAAAGCTTGGCTTTGAGCGCCTGACACTGTTGTTCGGTGAACGCCATCACTTGGTCCTCACGCTGAGTTGCAGGGCTGGCGCGGCCAAGGCCACGCCGTCGATGTCGACGTCATTCTTCAGCGCCGCGAGCAGGCCTTGCCGGTCGAGCTTGGGCGGTTGTGGCTTCCAGTAGGCGGCAGGGATCCTGTCCTCGGCAACGATTTCGAGCGCGGGGGCGCCCTGGCGCAGCGAAGCCGTAAAATCAGCCTCCTCAAGCTTCTTCAACTCTGCCTGGGTCATCGCGTCGAGCACAAGCTCGCGCTTGCGTCTGGCTCGGGTTTCCAGC
>CAWIYX010000020.1:0-119932 GCA_963840415.1 uncultured Alphaproteobacteria bacterium
CCGATTGTGTTGCAGAACTCGCATTGAGGCGGCCTGCGAACCGTGATTCCGTCGTGTTGATGGCGACATTGACGGAGGCGGGCGATGATGGGGCGGCTGAATCCCGGGCAGGGTCGGCTCTTCTACGCATTCGATCTCGACGAGGCGGTTCCCCAGGACCATCTCGTGCGCGGGATCGCGGCAGTTCTCGATCTCAGCTGGTTGCACGGCACATTAGCGGTGCACTACTCCCATACTGGCCGACCGTCGATTGATCCGGAACTCATGGTCCGGATGCTCATCATCGGCTACGTCTTCGCGATCCGCTCCGAGCGCCAGCTGGTTCGTGAGGTTCAAGTTAATCTCGCCTATCGCTGGTTTTGCGGGCTCGGGATCGAGGACAGGGTTCCCGATCATTCGGCCTTCTCACGAGCCCGCAACGAGCGGTTTCGCGACAGCCGGATCTTCCGCGAGCTCTTCGAGCGCATCGTGGGCAGCTGTATCGCAGCGGGCCTCGTAGGCGGGGAAGGCTTCGCCGTGGACGCGAGCCTCATCCAGGCTGATGCCAACAAGATCCGATCGATCCCAGGCAGCGAGTGGAACAAGGCTATCGATCCGGAGACCGCGAGCCGGGCAGCGCGGGACTATCTGGCGAGGCTCGATGATGCCGCCTATGGCGCAGCGACGACCGTGACGCCCAAGTTCGTCTCTCCATCCGATCCTGCGGCCCAGTGGACGGGTGCACTGAGGAATGCGGCATTCTTTGCCTACGCCGACAACTACCTGATCGACGTCCGCTACGGCATCATCATGGATGTCGAGGCCTCGCGCGCGATCCGCCAGGCCGAGGTTGGAGCCTCGCGGACCATGATCGAGCGGACCGAGGAACGCTTCGGCGTCAAGCCGGGCTGGCTGGTCGCCGACACGGCTTATGGTTCGGCAGGGAACCTCGCCTGGCTGGTGAACGAGAAGGGCATCGCGCCACACATCCCGGTGATCGACAAGTCGAAGCGCGAGGATGGCACTTTGAGCCGGGAGGACTTTGCCTATGACGTCAAGCGCGACTGCTATGTGTGCCCGGCCGGCTGCGACCTGACGACGACGGGTCGTGTGCGCGATGACGATGCGTTGGCCTATCTGGCGAGCGTCAACGACTGTCGCTTCTGCTCGTTGAAAGCGAGGTGCTGTCCCAACACGCCGCAGCGGAAGGTAACACGCAGCATCCACGAGCCGGCCCGTGATGTCGCACGTGCGATTGCCAGGACCGAGGCCTATGTGCGGACGCGGCGCGACCGCAAGAAGGTCGAGATGCTGTTTGCACACCTGAAGCGCATCCTGCGCCTCGGCCGGTTGCGGCTCAGGGGACCGAGCGGAGCTCAGGACGAGTTCACCCTTGCTGCCATGGCGCAGAACTTGAGGAGGCTCGCGAAGCTCACGGCTCAAATGGCAACGGCCTAGCGCCAATCCCCCAAACCCGCGCAGCTTTCGACTGCCGCAACGAAATAAGGTCAACTACCCAAGGGCCGCCCGCCACCGACTTTTGCAACACAATCGGCCAGGAACTGACGCCAGCGCAACGTCTGTTCGACGACGGCTTCCCTCGATAGCTGACAGGCCCCTGGGTCGTAAGTGCACATGCATAGCTAGTGTGACTGCCGGGCGCGAAATGCTCGTTCCGTAGTTGTGCGCACGCCAAAGGCCTAGTGGAACAAAGTTGGCCAAACGAGTGCATGGAAAAGGACTGCTAAGCCGCGGCTTCTACGTGGCGAGCTCAACAGCCCTCGAGAATGGCACTAATCGGGCCACGTTGCGTTCCAGTGATTACTCACATCTGACTCGCTCAAGTCTTTCTTCTTTGGGGCCACCGCTGGCTTTGGAGGGGGCGGCACGATGGCGACGTCAGCAGCCGCCTTGGCTGGTGCGGACGAACCGGTCGACGCCTTGACGGACTTGGTATCAGATTGAGCGGGCGGCGTGGCTTTGGTTTCCTGCGGTTTTGACGCAGCGGCCGCCGCCTTGGCTGGTGCGGACGAACCGGTCGACGCCTTGGCGGACTTGGTGTCAGATTGAGCGGGCGGCGTGGCTTTGGTTTCCTGCGGTTTTGACGCAACGGCCGGCGGCGCGGTCGGGCAGCGCTGAAGATCGGCGGGGGCGCGCGACCAGGTAAAGCTCTTGCTCAGAAACTTGAGGCTCATGTAGCCCGTGACGACTAGTCGGTCGGGTGTGGCAAGCTGAACCGCGGCGTTGTAGGATTTTCCGACCTTGGGATCATAGATCCAGCCGCCGTCGAACCCCCCGGAGACCCTCGCCAGGTTGCCCAGGACAGGCAACCCGCAGATGGGTCGGTTCTGGAGGGCGGCATTGGGATTGTAGCGGTCGCGTTTGGGCACGCCTTGCGCGTTGAGGAGCTCCTTGAGCCAAACAATGCGTCCGCATAAGCGGTCGGCGCGATCCGCGCAAATGTAGATTTCGACGGCGCCCGCGCCCGTAGCGTCAATCCATGTTCCGACCTCGGGCGGAGCCGTCGCGGGCACCTGCGCGGCCCCGCACGGTGTGCTCACGGTCAGGAGACCGGTGAGGACCGCAGGCCGCAGCAGCGGAAATCGAGCTGTAATATTCGATGCCATGGCGCTCCTATGTCGTTGTGGCCTGCTCGATGTCGTTGAGCTGCCAGTACTCCGACCTTCAAGCTTCCTCCTATGCCGCCCTCAAATGCTTCCCCTCTGCCAGCCACCTGAAACTCGCCGACCTAGCGAGCACCTTATCGATCAGCGTTACGTCGGCCCGTCCATGCGGGCTGTTGTCCACGCGCGAGATGAAGCCTGAGAGGTCAGCAGGGTCCAGCCGATCGAACTGGCCCTCGACGGTGAAGGCTCTCAAATTGAACAGCTCGTGGCTCTTGCAGAGGGCTCCCAGCGTGTCTTTGTCTCCAGGGGCAAGGTATCGGGGCGTTAGCTCAAGATGGATGACAGGGATGCGCCCAGCGTCGATGAGGCCGCTGGCTCCACGGGCGACTTGAAAGTCGTGTCCCGCGGCATCGATCTTCAGGTAGAGATCTCGAGGGTGATCACTGAATTGGTCGTCGAGGCGCACCGTCCTGACCATGAGCGTTTCGCCGACAGGCAGCTCCTTATAGTGTTTTTCTACACCGGCGATCGAACCGCTTTGCGAATTGCTGGTCAAAATCCTCATTGGAACGTAGGCCGTCCGGTCGGATGCGGCAGCGTTGTAGAGCGAGATCTTGTCCTGGAGTTCGTTCAGGTAGATGTTCGCCCGAGCAAGCTCGAACACGGGGCCTGGCTCGAACAAATATACGTGACCGGCCATGCCGAGGCGGATCATCACGTCGGCGGCGTAGAGGGCCGTGTCGCCAACGCAGGCACCCACGTCGATGAAATCTACTGACCGTCCCTCCTTAAGGAGTACCGCCATAAGAGCGCGGTGAATTGAATTGTAGAAACTGGCGTCTGGGCTCTGCCAGTGGTTCGCGATGACTTCCTCGGCCTTGAGTGGTGCGACTACGCGATGGCGATGTGCTGCCTCGACCTTGGCAAGCGCGACCTCAAGCGGTGTGTCCCGGTGATTGGGGTTCTTGAGCATTTGCTGATAAGGCCAATCGTCCACAAAGACATAAAGCGGGAAGCCCCCGTACTCGGTTAACGCCACGTCACGATTTACGGCATGGCGAACGTTGGCTTGGAGCCGGCGGCTTTCCTCTACCGTCGCCGTCAGCACCTTGGATAGCTCGGCGACTTGTTCCTGTTCTTTCTCTGCCGCGAGCATCAATAGGACTACCTCCTTCTCCAGCTTTTGCAGAGCTGCCCCACCATCGTTCTTGCGGCTTATACCGGCCGCCATGATGTTTCTGATCTCGGCGAGTTTGTTCTCGATCAAGTAGACCCCGAGGGCACCCCGGATCGCGTCACGGCACTTGGTGCGGATCGACATGCTAATCTCCCCCACTGGCTGTGGGAGCCGCGTGACATCGGCAAATAAGCGTTGGTGCGAATGGTGGCCAACGCCGCGAAAGTGCGATTGCCAATGGTCCGCAATGTCTTGCGCGCGGTGTGTTGTTGTGTCGGGGCATGACGCGTTACTCATGGAACAACTAGCGAGGTCCCGCTCTGGTCACAAAGAGATCAGCGGTTGCGGGCTATGGTTTGACGAAAAGAGGGTGATACTGGGAAGCCTGCCCAGATTGATGCAAATGGGCGCGGGCGACGACCGCTTGTGGCCATAGTGCAAGTCTGCCCTAATCCGGGGTTGGCCTCAATCCTGCGCGCGGTGCCATCATTTAACCGTATCCGGCTCTAACCTTTCGATCGTCGTCGCTTCTACACTCACAGGACCCGCAGGAGTCCGGGATGATGGAGAGCGCAGATGGACAAGCCCGACCAAATCGAGCCTGGTACGCACGTCTTCACCGGCACCGTTAAGAGGTGGGACGTGCATTACGGCGAACTGCTGACCGATAGTGGGGTCGCTGTCTACATCGACACGCACGGCCAGCCGCCGGTCTACGTTGGAGCGCACGTCACCGTGGTCGCCAGAAAATACCGCCCGTGTTACCTCGTCATGGGGGTTCGGGAGTTTAGAACGGTCCAGCACGATGTCGCGCCAATGCGGGAGTTGCTTATCCGCAGGTGAGCACCTCGGGCGATCGGCCACTAGCGTCGCGGCGAGCCCTGCGTGCGGGACCGAATAGGTCCTCTCGACCGCCGAGCGGTCGGGCAATCTGCGGCGTGCCATCGGCTGTGATGGGTCAAACTTCCCCGTCGCAGCATCGAACTCTGCAGGACCGGTCTACCGCCGTTAGCGGAAGCGCCATCACGTATCGCAAGAAGCCTCGGGGAACTATCAAGGGCCCGGTCATGGCACACCGACAGGGCGAGCACTTGCCGGAAGAAGGATGATTTCCTGTACACATAAGGGAACCATCGAAGGAAAACTCCCGCTGTAAAGACGATAGCGCTGGCGACAGAAGCCTCTGGGGAGTAAACTTTATGAGTGATCCCAAGCATATTCCCTGACGCTCGAGCGAGGGAAGCCTGCGCCAGCGAAGCGAGAATGGGAGGCGGCTATGGCCGTCAACCACGAGCCGGTGGCGCTGCTTGCCTTCTATGGCCTCCTCGATCTTGTGCGCGGGAGGGTGCTCGTGCGGCTCGGTGCGTGGTTCGATGCTACCGTCAGTCCGCGCGTCCATCAGGCGGGGGTCCGAAAGGCGATGAGGACGGTCGCCAAGGCAAGCGCGGAGCGCGATTCGTCGGAGTTGCTGATTGCCAGCGCCGCCGCCGAGCTCGAGGACGTGAAGGCCTCGCTGACAAACGAGGCTAACGCGAAGCTTACGGCCCTCGCGCGCCAACGCACGCGCGTGGTCGCGTCCTCCAGCACAGACCTGTCGAAAGTTGAGAGCTAATCTTGCCCGGGTTACCTGGAGCCCGCTGATGGAACTCCTGCTCATCCTGACGTACGCGGCGATCTGCGTCGCGATTTTCAAGATCTTCAACATTCCCGTCAACAAATGGACCCTGCCGACGGCTGTCCTTGGGGGCATCTTCATCATAGGTTTCATTCTGCTGGTGATGAATTACAACCACCCGTTCACCAATAACGCTCGCATTTATTTTGCAACCACGCCGATCTTTCCCGACGTCAGGGGCCGTGTGATCGAGGTCCCGGTGAAGTCCAACGTGCCGTTAAAGCAAGGCGACGTCCTTTTCCGCATCGACCCGACTCCCTACCAATTCGAGGTCGAGGAGCGCCGCGCCGCGCTCGCCGAAGCCGAGCAAGGCGTGACGCAGCTCAAGGCGGCGCTCGATACCGCTCAGGCCACGGCGGAAGAGGCCCAGGCGCAGCTGGATCGCGCCAAGCAGGAATTCGAGCGCTACAACCAGGCCAATGAGAACGCGCGGCAAGCCGGAAATGCGCCGCCCTTCTCCGAAGCCCAAGTGGAGAACCGCCGCCAGACGTACCTTGCGGCCGAAGGCGCGTCGAAGGCTACCGAAAGCAAGGTCGAGGAGGCGCGCCTCGCCTATTCGTCGCAGATCGGTGGCGTGCACACCTCGGTCGCACGCCTGCGCGCCGAACTCCAGGACGCTGAATTCAACCTCGACACGACAACAGTCCGCGCGCCGGGTCCTGGCTTTGTCACTCAAGTTGCTCTGCGGCCGGGCATGTATGCTCTTTCCGTGCCGTTTCGGCCGGTTATGGTTTTCGTCCACCACGACGATCGCGTGTTGGCGGCAGGATTCCTGCAGAACGCCTTGCAGAGGGTCCGGCAAGGCGACGAGGCCGAGGTGGCTTTCGACGCCCTGCCGGGGCAGATTTTTAAGGGCAAGGTGAAGAGCGTTCTCGATGCGGTCGCCCTTGGACAATTGCAGCCGACCGGGACTTTGCAGGACATGGGAGAGCGCTTGCCGGGGGGCCGCGCAGTTGCTGTCATCGACGTCGAGGACGACGTGTCCGCCTACAACCTCCCGGGTGGATCGGCGGCCCAAGTCGCCGTCTACACGCCTTACGCCCACCACTTCGCCATCATCCGGCGCATTCTCCTCCGCATGCGGAGCTGGCAGAACTTCATATTCCTCGAAGGTCACGACGGTGGTGGTGGTAGCAGCGAGTCATCGGGAAGCGGTCATTAATCTGGCGGAAGACGCGATCTGCTGTGCCTTGAGGCTGTGGTCATTCCCCTATGTCCCTTTTTGGCCCTTCTCGCCCGTTTGTCGCGGCGCACCAAACTTTCTGGTGTCGGAGGTAGAGCGGACTCGTAGATGGTCCGGCGTCTGATCGCGTTCTTCAACACTATCGGTCAGAAGCTGTGATCGTCGTAACGTCCGCTCGTCGTCGGCTTAGCCCTCGACACAGGCCCAGGATCTCAGCGAGCACCCTGCAGAGTTCGCCGTGCAGCGGGATCGCCAAGCGCTTCGCCGTCCACATCGTTTGCACCGATGGTGGGCGGGAGCTTCTGTTGACAGACACCAATCTCGCCGCCCCCTGGCAACTGCAGTCGTGTTAGAAGTCCCCACGGCTCTTCGACGACTGGACTACACCGCACGCGGTGAGCGGCAAGCTGACGTATCAGGCCGTGGAGGTCGTCACATATAAAGTACATAACGTGCCGATCGTTTTCCTGCGCGGGGAGACAAGCCAATTCAGCAGGCGGTAGCGTGAAGGCAAGCCAACCATCCGCGCCAGCCTCCGCAGGGAACCCAAGTACGTCCTTGAAGAAGGCGCGGTCCGCCTGCGCGTTTTTGCTGTATATGATTGTTTGGACGCCGGAAATCATCAGGCCGCTCCGTCTGGGTGGTGGGCGAATTTCAAATTGAGGGTTCTGAACCACTGTTCGTCTCTACTTGGCGAATTGTTCATAATGCAACTAGCCCTTCAGTGAGGTTTTCGGCGCGCGTGGTTCGGAAGTAGAGTCCAGCCTTCTCGTCTGTGTCCATCTGTTAAATCTAACTCCAACTCATTGAGAGCGGCAACCAGCTTCGCGCTTATCCGACCGATTGCCCGTCGCTGTTCGTCCGATTGCGAGCGCCAGATCGACACCAGCGCCAATAGAGCGCCATAGCCCGCCGTTGTCTCGCGCATACTCGCTAACATCGCCTCCGCACGTTCACGTTCGAGAACCACCTCGTCCTTGCATACAACGAGGGCTTCAAGAACCTGCTCGCGCGAAATGTCCGGGAACTCTTGACCAATTATCGTGAGAGAGAGGTCTTCGGAGAGATCAGCCTTGATGAAGCGATGAAGGACTTTGGCAACCTCACGGACGCTGTATTGCTTCTGACCCATTGCTGCCCCCGTCGCTGGCCAGTGGGATTCAATCGAAAGCCGCGCCAAGCAGATGCAAGATGAGGAGGCCAAAGGCCGCGACAATAACCACCAGAGGAGACGGTCGTGCCCTCTCGTAGACCCCTCTCCGCTTGCGATGAGCGAGGTTAAAGCAGCGGTGAGTATTACGGCAAAAGTGAGACAACAAGAATCTGACGGGTGGACGTAGGTGAAGCGGAAGCCACGTTCCTCGCCGATTGGAAAAAGACCGGCCAGAAGCGAGCAGCGGCTTCCGCCGGCCGTTCGATAAGTGACCGCAAGCTATGCGTAGCGCCGCGCGGGCAGTTAAAGGCATTCGGCGCCCAAATTCCGCGATAGTGGTTTGCTGGAGTAGTTGGGGCACTCATCCGACGGGGCGTACCATTCGGGACTGCAGAAGAGCCTGATGCGCGTTCAAGGACCGGAAGCGTTGATCTTTGCCCTTGCTGGGTTGATGATCTTCGCAGCTGCGTCGGCCTTCGCGGCGGAGGGCGAAATAGCGGGCGAGGTCACGATCGCGACGCGCACACTCGCGTGCAACGGCGTCGACGTATCGTACGACCCAAATCTGCCAAGCGAGGGAGCGTCCCTGGGGCCGCATCTCGTGCTGAACCCGTACCTGCTTGACGAACATCCGCAAGCCGTTCGCTGGTTCGTGTTTTATCATGAGTGCGGACACTTCTCAGAGGGCGCGAGCGAGCTTGCGGCCGATCGCTACGCCATGGAGCGCGGGCTCGGCGAAGGTTGGTTCGACAAGAAGGTGCTCGCCCAGGTCTGCCAATCGTTCGGCGATACGCCTGATCTCCCGTCCCATCCGTCCGGACGGCGGCGGTGTCGGAGCCTCAGGGAACATTTCGAGAAGGTGATGGCGGTCCACAAATCTGATGCCCCGGAGTCCAAGATCGTGAGCGCGCCGTCGACCGCGACGCGCGCCGCCGACACCGCCGCAAGGACATGGGTTGGCACGAGGTCAGCGGCCGTTCCGCTGCCAGTTGCGCGACCGCCGCTTTACGATACTCGCGCCCGCGGCAGCGCGGCACGTGCGCGCCCTGATCCGATTGGCGAGCTGATCGAGAAACTCACGCGCGAGGGGCGGGGGTGAATGGCGCTTTGGTGCCGAAGTATACGTCCACATGTGTCGGGCTACTGATGCTTGGGAACAGTTGATCGGTCTGGCGCATCGAGCGCGTTTTCTAGTGTCGGAGGTAGAGCGGGCTCGTAGCGACGTCGTGCTGACAGCCGCCTTTGACCCACTGCTGGGTCGTGTCTCAGTTTGAAAATTTAGGGGGCACTAGCCCGTGTCCGCCGCCAATCTCGTCCTCGTGCTATGCTTGGCGCAATGCATCGGGGACATTGGCGCTATGACGTACAGGATCGTGTTTGTTGATGACCCGCTCTCGCCGACGCCGACCGAATTGCACCTTGCATTCGCTACCTCCCTCGAAACGGCAATGGATGTCGCGATGATCGGCCTAGTCAACCTTAGAAAGGACCATGGCAATGCCGGGTATCGCATCGAGGACGCAACAGGTAGGACCGTGAGGATCGGACCAGGAGCGAACGAAAACGAAAATGCCTAAGGGCCCTAGAGGCGAGAAGCACCCTGCCAACGTGCGTTCCGTGGAAGCGTGTTACGCGTCCGCTACCCGATGGCCCAAGCGCCATATCCCACGACGACGCTTTGTTTGTCGCCCGCGGTGTCGCCGGAATTGCGCAAGTCAAGGCGCTCGATCGCGACGCCTCGCCGCTTGGCTTCGATCAAAGCGCCGCGGACGGCAAGATGCCCACAGGCGTCGGCCGGGCCGATTGACCCCTCGTCAAAGGCCTCGATTGCCTTAGCAGTGCGCATGTCATGGCCGCGTGCTGCCTCGTAGTCCTCGTAGTGCGAGAGGTCGGAGCTCACGACCAACAGCGTTTCATCGGTCCAAACCCCGGCGATTGCCGCGGCAACGGCACGGGCGGACGTCATGCCGAAGAGCAACGGAACGATTGGCAAGTTGCCGAAGACCACTTGCAGAAACGGCAGCTCCACCTCGATCGCATGGTCCCGCTCGTGCGGATCGTCATCGATGACGACGCGAGCCTCGGTGGCCAGCGCTTTCACAGCGTCTGTGTCGACGGGAATCTCGCCAAGCGGTGTCGCAAAGGCCGCGTGCGAGGGCGCGGCAATCCCGTTGAACGGGATGAAATGCGACGGGCCGACGATCACGGAGCGGTGGAACCGGTTCCTCACAGTCCGGACGCTCGCGAAAGCCTGCGCGGCCGTAGCCCCTGAGTAGACATAGCCGGCGTGCGGGACGATGATGCCGCAAAGGCCGGGCCGATTGTTCCCGCGTGCGGCCGCTAATAGGTCCGCGACCGCTAGGCTCAGTTTTTCCGCCGATCCAGGGTAAAATGATCCCGCAACCGCGGCGGGTCGCGAGTACGGAGTTGTGAGCTTGTAAGGCATGACGCGGCGCCTCCTTCAGCGCTGCGCATGGCAAACACTATGACCAATATCGAGCAATTGAAAGGTGTTCCTGGCCGCTATTGGCACGATCTCGAAGATGGTCGCATCCAGTGCGATGTCTGCCCGCGCTTCTGCAAGCTCAACGACGGCCAACGTGGCCTTTGCTTCGTGCGGGGCCGGCAAGGCGACCAGATTGTGCTCACCACCTACGGGCGATCGTCGGGGTTCTGCGTCGATCCAATCGAGAAGAAGCCGTTGAATCATTTTCTGCCAGGCACGCCCGTACTGTCGTTCGGCACGGCCGGGTGCAACCTCACCTGCAAGTTTTGCCAGAACTGGGACGTCTCGAAGGCTCGCGCAATGGACCGGCTGCAGGACGAGGCCTCACCGGAGGACATCGTGCATGCGGCGATCGCCACTGGCTCACGGTCGGTTGCCTACACTTACAACGACCCCGTTATTTTCCTCGAGTATGCAGTGGACGTGGCCAAGGTGGCCCGCAAACACGGCATCAAGAACGTCGCGGTCACAGCGGGCTACGTCAGCTCCGGGGCGCGCGAGGAGCTCTACACTTGGATGGATGCGGCCAACGTCGACCTCAAGGCCTTTACCGAGGAGTTCTATAAGCGGCTTTGCACCGGCCATCTCGGCGTCGTCCTTGAGACGCTCGAGTATCTCAAGCACGAGACAAAGATTTGGTTCGAGATCACGACTCTGCTGATACCTGGTCACAACGACAGCGCGCACGAGATCAGAAAGCTAAGCGAATGGGTCATGGCGAAGCTGGGCCCGGATGTACCGCTGCACTTCACCGCCTTCCACCCGGACTACAAGATGCTCGACGTGCCGCACACTCCGCCCCGCACACTCACGCTAGCGCGGGACGTGGCGCGCGAGATGGGGCTCCATTACGTCTACACGGGCAACGTGCACGATGAAGCGGGTGGGAGCACCTACTGCCCGACTTGTGGCGCCCGCGTTATCGGCCGCGACTGGTACAAAATCACGGCGTGGCGCCTGACGGAAAGTGGTTGCTGCAGCGAGTGCGGCACCGAGATCGTCGGCGCCTTCGAGGCGAGCCCAGGCGACTGGGGCCAGCGGCGCATGCCGGTTCGGATTGACGGTGGGCATGAGGCCAAGATTGGATTTTGATCCCATCCGGCGGCGACATTCGATCTTCTTCCAAAAAAAATATCCGCTGGCCGGATGTCGGCTGACGGCCCGTCTCGCCCGTTCGTCGCAGCGCACCAAAGTATCTGCTGTCGGGGGTAGAGCAAACTCGTAGCGGACGTAGCGCTGACGGCCGCCCATGACCCTCATCGGTAGTCCGCGACAAGCTCGGAATCTGTCGGCTGTTGAGGGCTAAGCCAACTCGGGGCTCAGCATCGAGATCACCGACCTCGACACGCCGCATCGGCTTGATCCCGAAGCAAGAGCGCCCGCCCCTTGAGCGGTACCGCCTCCGCCCCGTAGATCACCGTAGCCTTGTCGCGTCCGCGCCAGTCCCAGGGGGCGACAAAGGCCCCGGCCCATAGCCCGCGCCGGCTCTCCCGCGCTCCCGCCTCGTCCCCGTCATAGCGATGACTGTAACGCGTGAACGAGAGAGCAAAGCCCTCGCGAACCATCCACGCGTTGAGGTTGATGTCGGCGAGGCCGAGGCGGCACGTGGCTAGCGTGAGCCCATAGCGATCTTCCCCGGTGACGTGGCAGCTAACGAACTGGCGGCCGATTTTCTCTGCAAGATGAGCGCGCGCCTCTTCCCCGCAGCGCCAGCACTCGCCCAAGCTCGTCAGGCAAACTTGATCCATCTCCGGCGCGTCGATGCCCTCGAGGCGCACGCGGGCGCCAGCAACGAAGAGCGTGTCGCCATCGAGCACGTCGGGCACGCCATCGTGGTTCGCAGGAACAAATGCTGCGAGCCACAGCGTCGCGATTGCGACTGAGATCGCGCTCCAGTCCTTCATGGTTTTGTCGCCTCCCGCCTAGATCTGGGTATCGGGCGGCGGGGACGCCTTAGCCCTGATGGCGGGATCATCGCTCAGGCCGGCGCAAGTTTCCATCAACGCGCCGTCGTCGAAGAGGACTGATGGCGGCCGGACCGCCCTTCTACGGCCCGGTGCGGAAAGGGGGACAAATAGGGGGACACGCGAATGCACGCTGAAAACTAAGTTCTTCTTACACCGAAGAAAAACTTGACCACTCTCAATCCCTCCCCGTCCGCCAGCTCAGCCCTCCCCTTCCGCCAAGCTCTTTGTCTTGCAGCTCAATTCGCCGCCGGCCTCGAGTGATCTCGGGCACCGCTGGGAGTTAATCGCGCGTGGAATTGTGGCCAGAGAGCAACGCTGTCCGAGCGTTGATCGGCCAACCCGCCGTCTGTCGTCGGACTGTTAGAATCCAGTGGAAAGACTGTGCAAGGGTAGGCGTTCTCCCTGGTTCTGCGTTGAGGGGGCTCAGATGTCGCGTACGAAGCCGAAGCGTCACGGTGTGGCAGGGTCGCCCATCCCGTCAGTGTGCGGACCGGCCGCCCGCCCGAACGCTCCGGGATCGTTCGCAAGAGCCACGCTCGCCGCTCTTTTGTCCGTAGCTGTCGCTCACCCGGCAATGGCGGGCTCGAGCCCTCCGTATAATCCCATTGGCAGTCCACCGGTATTGCCGGGGGCTCATGTTACGAACACCGGGACCCTCTCCAGCGTCGGTTCCGGGGGGTGCGCGCAGCAGTACAACCCTGCAATTCTTAGCCATGTCGATGATCAGCTGACCGCGCAAACGGCCCAGCTCGCATCGGATGTCGGCGGCACGACGGCCAAGATCGCCGCGTTCGCCGCAACCCAGGCTGCGAACATTCTTGCAGCGTCGGCAAAAGCGACCCAGGCGGCGGGATTGGGCGCTGCGGCGGCAGGTGACGTTGTTCCCGGAGGTGCCGCCCCCGGGCTTGCGACCGCCGCCGCAGGCGCTGGGGTAGATTCCGGGGCCGAGACAGCAAAGAGCGTCGCGACCGCCGCGCAGCTCGTGGCCTTGGGCTTCGACGTCGCCAAGAACGTCTCGGCCGGGTTTGCGCTCGAATTCTTCGAAAAAGGCGCAAGATCTCAGAAACTATGTCCAGAGTGCCGGTCTTCCCAACTGCAACCAAAAATGGAACGGCACCCTCACCGTCGACGTCGGTGCAGGGAACCCCGCGCTCCTCGCCACCGGCGACACCTACGTCGTGGGCAATTCCACGGTGACCGGAAACATCGACGCCGGGGGATCGATCAAGGCGAGCAAGCTCATAGCAACCCAAGGCATCTCCTCCCATGGCGGCAATGTCGTGCTCGGCAACCAAGACCTCGAGTCCTTC
Organism: uncultured Alphaproteobacteria bacterium; assembly: GCA_963840415.1. Classification (GTDB taxonomy): domain Bacteria; phylum Pseudomonadota; class Alphaproteobacteria; order Rhizobiales; family Hyphomicrobiaceae; genus Hyphomicrobium_C. Next base: position 13,578 of record CAWIYX010000020.1, read on the forward strand.
CAGGAGGGGATCTCGATCGGCGGCGGTGCGGTCGCCGGCGCGGGATCTTTAGGCAGCGCTACATCGACGGCTCTCCACACGACGGCGATCGCGATCGGCAACGGCGCGACCGCGGGCGCCGAGGACTCGACCGCCATCGGCGACGGGGCGCAGGCGCTAGCCGAAGGCTCGACCGCGATCGGCGCGGGGGCCACGGTCTCCGCTGCCGCCGGTCCGGGCTCGTTCGCGGGCGGGTCGTCGACCGTCGTCAGCGGCACCGGGGCCGTGGCGATCGGCAATTCCAATTCGGCGGAGGGCACCGGCGCCACCGCGATGGGCAACTTCAACTTCGGCGTCGGCCTCGGTGCGGTCGGATTGGGCAACTCGAACAACGCCACGGGCCAAGGGGCCGCGGCAACGGGCAACTCCAACACCGCCACCGGCCAGGGCGCCGTCGCCTCGGGCAACACGAATACGGCAACGGGCCAGGGCGCCGTGGCGCTCGGCGACCAGAACACCGCCGACGGCCTGGCGGCCATCGCGCAGGGCCAGGGCTCGACCGCGCAGGGAGACGGCACCATCGCCCTCGGCCAGACAGCCAGCTCGACGGCGGAGAACGCGATCTCCATCGGCACCATGTCGACCGCCGGGGGGGAAGACTCGACCGCCGTCGGCAACGGGTCTCAGGCGCTGGCCGCCACCTCGACCGCGATCGGCAACAATGCCACCGTCGCCGCCGGCGCGGGGCCCGGCTCGTTCGCGGGCGGGCAATCCTCCGTCCTCACCGGCACCGGCGCCACCTCGATCGGCAACTCGAACTCGGCCTCCGGCGACGGCGCCGTTGCTCAAGGCAACTCGAACAACGCCTCGGGCCAAGGCGCCGCCGCGACCGGCAATTTCAATATTGTCGCGGGTCAGGGCGCCGTCGCTTCGGGCAACACAAATTCCGTCAGAGGTCAGGGCGCATCGGCGATCGGCGATCAGAACACCGCCAACGGTCAGGCGGCCATCGCTCAAGGCCAGGGCTCGACCGCGCAGGGGGCCGGCACCATCGCTCTCGGTCAGACGGCAAACTCGACGGCGGCGAACGCCGTTGCGATCGGCACCTTGGCGGCCGCCGCCGGTGAGAGCTCGACCGCCGTCGGCAACGGGTCCCAGGCGCTGGCCGTCAGCACGACCGCGATCGGCCAGAACGCCATGGTCGCGGCTCTCGCCGGTCCCGGCTCGTTCGCGGGCGGACAGTCCTCGGTCCTCAGCGGAACGGGCGCCGTCGCGATCGGCAACCTGAACGTGGCCTCGGGCAACGGCGCCGTTGCGATCGGCGATCCGAACGTGGCGTCCGGCACGGGCGCCGTGACCGTCGGCGCCAATAACACGGGCATCGGGCGCGGCACGGTCGCTCTCGGGCGACAACAATAGCGCCATCGGCAACGCCGCGATCGCACAGGGCGTCGGCTCGAACGCCGTCGGGGACGGCACCATCGCGCTCGGCCAGACGGCAAGCTCGACGGCGGCGAACTCGGTCGCCATAGGAACGCGCTCGACCTCTTCGGCCGTACGCTCGACCGCCGTCGGCAACGGTGCGACCGCGAACGGGATCGAATCGACGGCCATCGGCAATGGCGCTGATGCCTCGGCCCGCAATTCGATGGCGCTCGGCACCCAGACGACGGTCATGGCGGGATTGCGCAACTCGTCGGCGATCGGCGCCGGCGCGACGGCAACGCTCGACAATCAGATGGTGTTCGGCACCACCGATACCACCTACACCGCGCCCGGCATGAACAGCACCCTGAGCAGGGCGCGCCAGCACGGCCCCTTGGGCGTGGTGACCTCCGACAACTCCGGCAATCTCGCCTCCGACAACGGCTCGCTCTACAGAGAGGTGGCCCGAGTGAAGTCCGGAGCCGCGGTGGCGATGGCGCTAGCGGACCCGACGCTCGCCGAGTACGAGCGCTTTGCCGTGAAGCTCAACTGGGGCGGCTTCGACGGCGCCAATGCGGTCGGCCTCACCACCATCGGCCTGCTCGGCAAGAGCGTGATCACCAAGGGCGATCGGCTGACGATCTCCGGCGGCTTCGGCTGGGGCGAATCGAGCGTGACCGGCTATTCCGAAAGCGTCACCGGAGGGCGCGCCGGCATTCAGCTCGCCTGGTAGCCAACTCGGCTGTCGGACCACCTCTTTCGCCGATCCTGAAAGCGCCGCATCGAGGGCCCAGCTACGGCTGGGCGGGCTGTCGGCCGGGGCGCGACCGAGGCTTGCTTGTTCGAGCGACCGCAAGCGCGATAGGCTCGCCCTCATGAGCCCCGGCCAAGGTCGAAGGGATGCGATGACGACAACGATGCGGTGCGCAACCATCGCGGCGATCGTGCTTCTTGGCGTCACCTCGGTTGTCGCGCAGGCTTGGGCCGATAACGCCCCTTCCTCCGCTCAGGGCCAACCCGGCGCCCAACCGAGCACGCCCGGCCCGGTGCTCGACTCCGTTGCGGTGGCGATGATGATCAAGTCCGTCATCGTCGCCGTCCAGCACGCGAACGCGACCGGCAACTACTCTGTCCTGCGCGATCTCGGCTCGCCGGGCTTCCGCCAGCAATTCGATCAGGCGAGGCTCACCGCGGTCTTCGCCAACCTGCGCTCACGCGGCATCGATCTCAGCCCGGTGCTGATGCTCCTGCCGAATTTGACCGAGCAGCCCGTCATGACGCCGGAAGGACGCCTGCGCGTGGTCGGGAATTTCCCGACCCGGCCGCTGCAGATCGAGTACACGCTCCTGTTCATGCAGCAGGGCCAGACCTGGCATCTCGATGGAATTGCCATCGACGCCGTCCCCGCCGCCGACGCTCAAGCCTCACCCCCGGCCGCGGAAAGCGCGAAGGCCGCGGCCGAGGCCGAGCGCAAGCCCAAAGCGGCACCGGCCGACAAGAAATCAAAATCGGATGGCAAATAGCGCCACGAGCTCACTCGGCAGAATGCAGACGCGCCCTCGCCCCCTTCGGGCTGTCAGCGGATGCATTCCCATAGGCGCTCCTCCTCGTCGAGGCGGTCGATCTCGGCGCCTTTGAAATCTCCCCGCGAGACGATACCCAAGATCCTGCCGCTCTCGACCACCGGCAGATGACGGAAGCCGCCGTCGCTCATGACGTGGAGCGCGTCGATCGCGCGGCTCTCCGGCGCGATCGTGACGGGATTGGGCGTCATCGCCTTGGCAAGGGCCGTCGCCGCGGTTTCGCTGCCTTGCGCCAGCGCGCGCACCGCGTCGCGGCCGGTGAAGATGCCGCAAAGGCGTTGCTGGTCGTCGACCACGAGCACCGAGCCTGCGCGCCGTTCCCACATGCATCGGCACGCTTGCTGCACCGTCTCGTGGGCGCCGAGCACGAGCGGCGTCCTGTCCTTGACGATAAATGCGAGCTTCCGGTTGGTCATGTCGCCCGCCGCGCGCCGGCCCTTGAAGGCCGAGCGTCCGCTTACCATGGTGATGGCATATGTGGCCCATTCCCGCCCCGCGGGCGCATTGACATCCATCAATCTTTGGCCATCCGAGCCTTTGCGCGCGATCAAGCCCGGGGCGCCGGAAGCGACGCATAGTTCTCCGGAAAGTTGCACGGGGAGACGTCTCATGATGAAAGCCGGCGCGCAGTTGCCTTTGCCTGCGGAGCTCCTCGGTCCGGCGGGCGAACGCGCCCTGCCCGCCCTCGCGACGCCGAGCCGTCCGACGGACCGCAAGGGGGACCGGGTACTGCCGTGCGCCGCCCCCGGCGCGTTGCGGGCCGATGGGGAGGAGGATCTGTCGCAGCGGTGGGCCGACATCACCGACCGCTCCATTCACTACATGATGTCGCGCGTGACGCTCGGCCTTTCCCCCGCCGTGCTGATGGAAGCCTACTTCGACTGGCTCGTCCATCTCTCGGCCTCTCCCGGAAAGCAGCTGCAGCTCTTCGAGAAGGCGGTCCGCAAGTGGGCACGGCTCGCGAATTATGTCGTGACCTGCGCGCTGCGAACCGATCTTGCGACGCGGTGCATCGAGCCGCTCCCGAACGACAAGCGGTTTCGAGCGGCGGCCTGGGGCACGTTCCCGTTCAACGTCATCCACCAGGCTTTCCTGCTGCAACAGCAGTGGTGGCATAACGCCACGACCGGCATCGGCGGCGTCACCGTCGACCACGCCCGGCAGGTGGAGTTCGCCGCGCGGCAGATCCTCGACATGTTCTCGCCGTCGAACTTCATTGTGACGAACCCGGAGGTGCTGGCAAAGACCGAGGCCGAGGGCGGCCTCAACCTCGTGCGCGGCTATTGGAACCTCGTCGAGGACTGGGAGCGGGCGATCAACGGCCGGCCGCCGATCGGCGCCGAGGCCTTCGTGGTCGGAGAGAACGTCGCCGTCACGCCCGGCGAAGTCGTGTACCGCAACGACCTGATCGAGCTCATCCAATATGCGCCGGCGACGCCCACGGTGCGCCCCGAGCCGATCCTGATCGTGCCGGCCTGGATCATGAAATACTACATCATGGACCTGAGGCCGCAGAACTCCATGGTCAAGCATCTCGTCGACCAGGGCTTCACCGTCTTCATGATCTCGTGGAAGAACCCCGATGCTGACGATCGCGACCTCGGCCTCGAGGACTATCGAAGGCTGGGCGTGCTCAGCGCAGTCGAGACCGTCCGGAAGATCGTTCCCACGTCCAAAATTCACGCCGTCGGCTATTGCCTCGGCGGCACGCTCTTGGCCATTGCCGCCGCGGCGCTTGCACGCAACGGCGACGACCCGTTCCGGAGTCTCACGCTTCTCGCCGCCCAGGTCGATTTCAAGGACGCCGGCGAGCTCACGATCTTCACCAACGAGAGCCAGGTGGCCTTCCTCGAGGACATGATGTGGCAGCAGGGCTATCTCGACGCCCATCAGATGGCGGGAGCGTTCCAGATGCTGCGCTCGAACGACCTCGTGTGGTCGCGCCTCGTGCACGGCTATCTCATGGGCGAAAGGGAGCCCATATTCGATCTCATGGCCTGGAACGCGGACGCGACCCGCCTCCCCGCCCGCATGCATTCCGAGTACCTGCGCAAGATGTTCCTGCGCAACGAGGTTGCGGAGGGCCGCTACGAGGTGGACGGCAAGCCGGTTGCCTTGACCGACATTCGCGCCCCGGTGTTCGCCGTGGCGACGGAGACCGACCACGTGGCGCCCTGGCGCTCGGTCTTCAAGCTGAATCTTCTTCTCGACACGGAGCTCACCTTCTTGCTGACGAACGGCGGCCACAACGCCGGCATCGTTTCCGAGCCGGGCCGCAAGGACCGCGCGTTCCGCATCAGAACCAAGACGGAGAGTGACCTCTATCTCCATCCTGACGACTGGTTCTCTGCGACGGCGGCCCAGGGCGGCTCCTGGTGGCCCGCGTGGGTGCGATGGCTCGAGCGCCACTCGGGCGACCGGGTCGCGCCGCCTCCTATGGGCGCGCAGGGGCCGGGATTGGGCGCGGCGATGAAGGCCCCCGGCTCCTATGTTCTCATGCCGTGAGAGCGACGAGCCCGGTCCTCCCCCACCCCGATCCGGTCGCAGGCGCCACAAAGCAAAAGGAGCGCCGACGGCGCTCCCCTTTTCCCTTCGAGCCGGAAAGCAAGTCCGACGCGCGCCGGGCGCTCGTCAGAAGTTGTGCTTCATGCTGCCGCGAATCGTGAGGTCGTCGGCCGGTCCCTCCGCCTCGGGCTCGGCCGGCTTTTGCTGCTCGTTGGCCCCGTAGAGCAGCTCGAGACCGAAGTCCATTTTCGGCAGCACTCCGAGCTTGCCGAGCCCCGGGATGCGGACCTCAGTGCCCTGCGCCTCGGCCGCGCTTGGGGTCGTGAGCTCGAGAGCCTTGCTGTCCGCCTCGGGGGCTGCCGCCGGCGGCGGTGACGCCGCCTCGGCCGGCGGCGCAGATCCCTGGTTTTGCTCCTGAAAGGCCATGGCCGAGCCGCTGGCACAAGCCAGCGCCGCTCCAAGCCCTATGACGATCCTCAACCTCATAATAGACCCCGCGCACGTCCCATGACGACATCTGCGGTCAAAATGACCCCTGATGGGGTTGAAAACAAGAATGTTCCGCCTCCCCTTAACCCCCGATGAACGTTTCTATGGGGACGTGTGGTTGCGGTGCAATGTGGCGAGCCCGCAACAAGAACGATCATCTTACAAAAAGATCTAGCCCCGGAAAATCCTATCAATATTCCAACGACTTAATGGGATGCCGAGGCCGCCTCATGCCATAACAGCGCCTCATTTTTTTGGGGCCGCACACTGCGAGTCCCTTACGCACAGAAAATTACCGGGCGCCGCGCCCTAAAGAATGAGGGCCGCCAAACTGGCGGCCCTCGTGTGGCGCTGGTCGATCAGGCGCGCCTGTCAGAACTTGATGATACCGCCGCCCATGACGACATCGAGGTCCTCGAGATCCGGGTCGGCAAGCGTGCCCGTGCCGGAGGTTCCCGACAGAGCCGTCAGGTCCGCCTCGTAGTGGCGGTAGAAGAGGTAGACGTGCATGGCCGCCTTGTCGATACCCTGCACGACGCCCACGCCGTAAGACGTGAGCTCGGTGTTGAAGATGCGGGCGTCGCCGGCGAGCGCGGTCCCGTTGAAGGGGTTGGCGCCGTCGCCGTCCTCGATGATACGACGGGCATTGGCACCACCGTCATTCTGATAGTACTGGCCGAAGAAGGTCGTCTTGCCGATGTCCCAGCCACTTGTGCTCGATGCCGGCCTCGACCGCCCAGAAGGTGCTCTCGTCGTCGGCCCCGGTGCCGGCGAAGCGGACCGACTGGTCGATCAGGTCGTCGGTCACGACGCCCGCGGCGACGTTGACATAGAGGCCGGTGGCCTCGTGCATGATGCTGGTCGAACCGCCGACCTGGTTGCAGTCCGCGTCGGCGTTACCCGACGTGATCTGAGAGCCCTGAGCCAAGCACTGGAAGGCAACGACATTTGCCGGAGACGAGACGCTTTCTTCGTCTTGCTCGCCGTAGGCAACGGCGGCGGCAATCTTGAACCCGTGGAATTCACCGGCATAGCGGACGCCTATCTCCCACCCGTCGTCGGCACCCCAGTTCACCGTGGCCGTAAAGCCGTGCCACTCCGGCGTGTCGTATCTGACCATGTTGTAGCGGCGGCCTTCGCCGGGCTGGTCACCGTTGTCGCGGATCAGGCGGCGCCAAGTGATCGCACTGTAGACGCCGTCCGTGTTGACCAGGAACATGCCGAGCCCGGTATCCTCCTGGTCCGAGTACTTGGCGATATCCTTGGTCGCGGCCAGGTTGACTTCCGTGACGCTTTCGCTCGCGCCACCCGTGAGGCCGATCCACCCGCGCCCGTAGGTCTTGCTGTCGATGTACCAGACGGCGTGACGCGTATCCAAGCCGATATCGTCGGCAGTGTCGTTGCCGATCGGATTGTCTTGCGTCGATCGCTTCGAGTTGGCGGTGCGGATGCCGATCTCGATCAAGTAGCCGGCCGACCAGTCGTCGCTGATCTTCGCCGAGCCCTTGAAGCGGAACCGCGTGCGCGCGTTGTCGTTGGTGACGACGTAGGCGTTGCTTTCGAAGCCGTCGTCCCACCACATGACGGCCTGGTTGACGTGCCCGGACACCTCGAGCTTGACCTTGCGGTTTCCTTTGCGGGCCGTCGTCGCCTCGAGCTCGGCGATGCGCTCCTCGAGATCGGCGCAGCAATCGCCGCCGAGATCCGCCGCTTTCGCTGAAGGCCCGGCAGCGACAAGCCCCGTCGCCGTGAGCAGCGCCAGATACGCCCCCGTCCTCATAGTTCCCCCAGTCATGCCATGGTCCTCTCGACGATCCGGGTGCGGAATCTAGGTGATTCGCATACCCTGAGCCACATCCCCACCACTCAGCAGACCGGCCAGACGCAAGTTACACGCCTTCTGCCCCCACCGTGGTTGGACCTAGCTAGCCGCAGTGGCTCCGTCCGGTAAATGACTATTTCCATTATGACAGATTTGCATCGAATCCCCGTTGTCCTCCGGCCACGAACAGGTTTTCCACCGACAGCCCAATGATGGTTTAATGACAATGTGACAATGCTTGTATGTCACATTCGTCGGCGAGGTTGTCTGGCCTCGGCGCGCAGTTCCGCACTAAGCTTGCGGTGGCAATCCAGCTCGAATGGCGGAGGCATCGTGCCGGCTCGATTCGAGGTCGCGGTGATCGGCGGCGGTCCGGCGGGGCTCGCGGCGGCCCTCGCGCTCGGGCGGCTTGGGATCGCAACCGCCCTGGTCACGGAGCCGCTCCCACCGCAAGCCGCGCCATCGGCTGATCCCCGTACGAGCGCACTCTTTTCGGGCTCGGTCGAGTTGCTGCGCAATCTCGGCATCTGGGATGAGGTGCAACGCGCGAGCGCACCGATCGGCGCCATCCGGCTCGTCGACGACACCGGCTCGCTCCTGCGCGCGCCGGAAGTGCTGTTCGAAGCCCGCGAGCTTGGCCTCGAGGCTTTCGGCTGGAACGTCCCCAACGGCGCCCTCGTCGCGGCGCTCGCGGCGGGCCTCGACAGCCCTCAAATAAGCGTCGCGCGCTTTGGCGCGCGTCTCGACAAGCTCGACATCGGCGCGGACCAGGCGACGCTCATCTTGCGCGACGGCGCAACCCTTGCCGCGCGCCTTGTCGCCGCCGCCGACGGCCGCCGGTCGGCCTGCCGCGCGGCCGCAGGAATCTCTGTCGAAACATGGGATTATCCGCAGAGTGCGCTCGCCGCTTCGTTCGCCCACGCCCGTCCGCACGGCGGCATCTCGACCGAGTTCCACGGACGCAGAGGCCCCTGCACGACGGTGCCGCTTCCGGGCAATAAATCGAGCCTCGTTTGGGTCGAGGCGCCGGAGACCGCTACTCGCCTCGCCGCGCTCGACGAGGCCGCCTTTCGCGCCGCCCTCGAGGAGAAGCTCATGGGTCTCCTCGGCGCGATCGGCGAGATCGGCCCGCGAGGGGCTTTCCCGCTCTCGGGGCTCGCGGCAGCGACGCTCGCGCGCAATCGCGTGGCCCTCGTGGGCGAAGCGGGGCACGTCATCCCGCCGATCGGCGCCCAGGGATTGAACCTCGGCTTGCGGGACGCGGCCGCGGTCGCCGACTGTGCGCAGGGCGCCCTTCGCGAGGGGCGCGATCCGGGGGGGCGCGAGGCGCTCGAAGCCTATGCTGCCCTGCGCCGCCCCGACGTCGGGCTGCGCATCGCGGCCGTCGATCTCCTCAACAGGTCGCTGCTGTCGGAGTTCCTGCCGGTCCACCTCGCCCGCGGCCTCGGGCTGCATGCGCTGCGCGCCATAGGCCCCCTGCGCCGGCTCCTCGTCCGCGAGGGGCTGGGGCCGGCAGGCTCGCTCCCCTCGCTCATGCAGCCGGCGATGGCCCCTGGCGCAACGGCCCGCATCGCCTCATCCTGAGCGCTTTCCGACTCACAGGAAGAGAAGCAATTCCGGCCCAATGAAAGCTGCCCCCCTTCCTATTCTGCGCGAGATCCAATTCCGCCTCGAGTACGCGGTCCTGCGCCTCGTCATCGGGCTCGTGCGCCTGCTGCCGCTCTCGGTCGCAACCGGCGTCTCCGCCTGGAGCTGGCGCCGTCTCGCGCCCCTCATCAATCCCAAGCGCCATCAGCGCGCGCTCGACAACTTGAGCATTGCTTTCCCCGAGAAGACGGAAGCCGAGCGGCTCGTGATCTGCCTCGCCCACTGGGAGAACCTCGGGCGCGTGATGGCCGAGACGATGCAGATCGACCGCGTCATCGCGGATAAGAGCCGCATCACCATCACCACCAAGAAGCTCTTCGACCGCTACAAGGACAAGCTCGGTGCCGCGATCGGCGTCTCGCTCCACATGGGCAACTGGGAGCTTTCGATCTGGCCGTTCGTCGAGGCCGACGCCTGCCCGGCCGCCGTCTACCGCTCGGTCAACAACCCCTACGTCGACAGCTACCTGCGCTGGCAGCGGCGCGACCTCTATCCGGGCGGGCTGTTCGGGCGCGGCAAGGTCGAGGGCGAGCACGGCGACGACCAGAGGACGGCGCGCATCCTGACCGACTTCGTGCGCCGCGGCGGGCGGCTCGGCCTCGTCTGCGACCTCTACGACCGCACCGGGTTGGCGATCCCGTTCTTCGGCAAGGAAGCGCGAACGCAGGCCATCGCCGCCATGATTGCGCGCCGCGTCGGCTCGCGCATGTGGATGAGCCGCACGAAGCGGGTCGGCACCGAGAGCCGGTTCGAGATCGAGGTCAAGGAGCTGCGCGTGCCGCGCACGAAGAACCAGGCCGACGACATCCGCTGGGCAATGACCGAGATGCAAAAGCAGTTCGAGGCCTGGATCCGCGAGTGTCCCGAGCAATGGATGTGGAGCAACCGGCGCTGGAGCTGAGGCGGCGCATAGCAGCTATGGCCGCATCGGCTCGGTCGGCGATCTCCGGCCACCTCACGCGGGCGGTCCGAACGAGATGGCGGGGCGCCTCGTCGGGATTGCGAGCACGCGCTTGGTCGGCGGCTTCATGGTGTGAAGGTGCACGTCCTCCCCGCCGTGGCGGCGGAGAACGTCCACGGCGACCTTCTCGTGCTCGCCGTCGTGCGTCCTCACCCACAGCAGCATGCCGCCGTGGTTCATGTGCTCGTTCAAATGCTTGGCATGGGTCGACCCGACGAGCCTCGCGAGCGTCGAGCCGAGCGCCGCGCCCGCGCCTCCCGCGGCGGCCGCAACGGCGATGGCGCCGAGGAGCGTTCCTCCCGAGGCCGCAACGGCGAGACTGCCGATGACGGCGGGAAAGTAGGCCGACGCGGCGATGATGCCGCCCTGGGCGTTGCCGATATCCTCGTCCGGCACGTAGTCGACGCGGGGCGCGTCCGGATCGTCCTCGAGCTCGGCCGTCGAAGTGTAGTCGTGCCCGAGCTTCGCCTTCACGACCTCCTCGCTCGCCAGCACGCTGAGCTCGGCGTGATCGAAGCCGCCCGTCAGGAGCTCGTCGACAGCCCCCTGAAGCGCGGCTCCGTCATGAAATACCGCGACAGCCTCGGTTTGCGTCTTGTTGTAGGCCTCTTCCTCCATAGCCTGATCTCCTCTGATCGAGGGCGCTGGCGGGGGGAGGGTCGCTGGCCTGCGCGACCCGTCGTCTCGAGCCGGCGCGCATTCCCGGCATATAGGGACGGGCGGCGCCGGCCGGGAGAGGCTTGTGAAATCTCTTGTGGGGGTCGCAGTTAACGCCGGGAGGGCCGGTCCGCAAGCTCGGACCCATCGCCTCTCACTCGCGCTAGGCATTGGCGATGTTCCCGACGTAACAGACGGGCGGCGGGGAAGGGCGGAGGCTAAGCGCTTCGCAATCCGCCTCGCCAAGGTGCTCCCATGCTCACGACCCTCCAGGTCATCCTCAATAGCGTCGTCTGCCTCCTCTTTCCCCTCGTCCTCCATTCGCTCGCCACGGGCTCGCCCGCTCCCACGGGCGGCCCGCTCGCCAAGTTCTACGCGGCCGAGCGCCACCTCAATCTCTGCGGCAATCTCTTTCTGCTCGCCTTGTGCGCGGTGGCGATCGGCAACCTCGGCCTTCATTTCGGCTATATCGACATGGGTCTTGCCGACCGCGTCGAGCTCGTGACCACGGTCCCGTTCATGACCCTCTTCTTCGCCTACCTCGCCTTCTGGATCAGCGCCGCGATCAAGGTGCGGCGCATGAGCAAGAGCGGCGCGTAAGGCGCTTCAGTCGCAGGGCACCGGGATCGTCTTGCCGACGCTCGCGAGAAACTTCGTGCAGGAGCCGGCGCCGCCCGCGCCTTGAGTGCCGCCCGAGGACGTAACCTCGGCCGCGCCCGCGGAATCGAGCCGCGCCAAACCTTCCTTGGCCTCTTCTATCGTTGCGTCGAGGGCGAGCGCCCGCCTGAAGTCGTCGATCGCGGCGCTCGTCTTCCCCTGCGCCTCGTAGATCTCGCCCCGCGTCGTGATCGCTAGCGCATAGTCCGGATCGATCCCGAGCGCCCGCTCGACGTCTCCCCACGCGTCGTCGAGCTTGCCGGCGTTGAGACGCGCGTCGGCGCGGCCGTTCAGGACCTGCACATTGTTGGGGTCGAGACGCAGGGACTCGGTGTGGTCGGCAATGGCCTCCTCGTAGCGCTCCTCCATCGAGTAGGCCCCGGCTCGCAGATAGTGGGCGTACCAGTCCTCGGGATCGAGGCTGACGGCCTGGGTGAGGTCCGCGATTGCCTTCCCGGTGTCCTTCCCATTGCGCCATGTGATCCCACGGCCGCGAAAGGCCTGGGCATATTTCGGATCGAGCCGGATCGCATCGTCGTAGTCGATGATGGCGCGCGCGTACTCGCCGGTGTCGAGGTAGGCGTCCGCACGGTACTTGCGATAGCTCGCGTCGTCGGGATCGAGCGCGATAGCACGCGCGAGGTGCGCGAGGCCCTCCGCGGGCCGGCCGAGCTCCTGCAGCGTGCGGCCGAGATAGAACTGGGTCTTGGCATGCTTGGGATCGAGCTTCACGGCGCGCTTGAGATCGGCTAGCGCGCGATCGTTGTCACCTTTGTAAAAATAGGTCGCGCCGCGATTGTAGATGGCGAGAGACCCGTCGGGGTCTAGACGCAGCGACTCGTCGAGATCTGCGATCGCGAGGTCGTAGGAGCCTAAATTGAGATGCGCCGCGCCGCGGTTCGAGTAGTAGAGCGCCCGGTCGCTGCTGCTCAACCCGCCCTCGTCGAGAAGCCGCGTGCAGGCTCTGATCGATGTCTTCTCCTTGTCCACGTTCGCGCACTTCTCGTTGTCGGTGCCCGGCGATGTATCCTCCTCCTCTTCCGTCACGACGGTGTCGACCGCGGTCACGTCTTGCTTTGTTTCCGTGGCCGGCGGCGCGTCGACCGTCTTCGGCGGAGGATCGATCTTCGGCGGCGGGGGGGGCGGTTCGGTCACGGTGTCGGGCGGCTTCGTGGCGACAGTCTCGATGGCTTTTTCGTCGCCGCCCCGATCGCGGCCGGTGAAGCCCACGACATAGATCCCGGCTGCGAGTGCGACCACAACTCCGGCAGCGAGCGCGGCCCAGACCGGCTTCGCGACGGCGCCCGTTGCCGCGAGCGGCACCGTCGCCCGCGCGCCCTGCTGATCGAGCGTCACGGTGTAGGCGTGGACGCGGTCGGGCAGGTTTTTCAACTGCTGCTCGCCGACGTCGGCGAACTTGAGCGAGATCTTGTTGGCGACCGCCTCGTGCACCGACCGCGAGATGCAGATGCCGCCCGCCGGCGCGATGCTCTCGAGGCGCGAGGCGATATTGACCCCCTCGCCCAGAAGGTCGCCCTCGCGCTCGACGACGTCGCCGATCGTGATGCCGATCCTGAAATGCATCTGGCGGCTCGACGGGTAGGCGAGGTTGCGCGTGCGGAGACTTTCCTGCGTGTCGACCGCGCAGCGCACCGCGTCGACCGCGCTCGGAAACTCGGCGAGGATCGCGTCGCCCGCCGTGTTGAAGATGCGCCCGCCGAAGCGGGCGATGAAGTCGGCGAAGACCGCGCGGTAGTTCTCGAGCCGGCGCAGCGTGTCCTCCTCGTCCTCTCCGACGAGGCGGCTGTAGCCGACGATGTCGGCGGCGAGAATGGCTGCAATCTTGCGCTTCACGGCGTCGGATCCGGGGAGGGGAGCGCGGGAGCGCCTCTAGCTTAGTCCCTGCCAGTCGCCTTGTCAGCGCGGGGCCGCGAGATCGCCCCGCCACGGTTAAGCCTCGGCGGGGAGGCTCGTGGACGCGCCGTCCCTCGTGGGGCGATAGTATCGAGGCTTGCCCTCCCTCCTGGTCGGAGAAGCCGCTGCTCACGCACAACGGCTCCAACTCTATGAACCTGGCGACATCCTAGTCGACGTCGACAACGATATCGCCATCACCGCCACCACCAACTTCCCCGGCGACAAGGCCGACGCCGCGATGCTCAACACGATCGAGCTCCTCTACAAGCGCTACGGGCCGGTGGGCGGCGGGAAGTGAGGGGATTGACTTGTATCCCCCACCGTGCGTTGGCTGAGCATAAGGGCGACTGGGACAGACGCCGTCACGTGACCGTCGTCAGTGCCCTCTACACGTCTTTCGTTCCGTTGCTTCGGGGGAGGCAATTATGGCCATTACGCGCGTTACGGGGGCACAGACCATCCGCACCTACAGCGGTGCCACGTTTCTGGTGAACAACTCGTCGAGCTTCGAGCTGCAGAGACTTGACACCGGAAAGATGGCGGCGGTCTGGGGGACGGGAACTGCGACCTCGGAATCGCTGAACGTCACGACGCTCAATGCGCTCGGGGGCGCACCGACTGCAATCCAGGTCCTCGAAACCGTCAACACCACCCGCACTGTCGACCTGCCGATCGTTGCCTCGGCGCCCAACGGCGGCTTCCTCGTCGTCTGGGACAACGATACGAGTGCCGACGACGAGCCGTTCTTGGCCGATGCCTTCGGCCGATTGTTCAGTGCGGCGGGCGCGCCGCTTGGAGCAAAGTTCGCGCTTTCGACCGCAACGACGGGCGGCGAGTTCACGCCGTCGGTGGCGCGTCTCGGCAACGGCAACTTCTACACGACGTGGTCGGACACGCGCGCGACCACGCTCGCCAATCTCGATATCGACGCGCTCGGACGCATCGTCGGCCCGACGGGCGCTCCGATCGGCGGCGAGGTCAAGGTGAATATCGGCGCGACAAGCCAGATCGGCACGGATGCCCTGGCCCTGCCCGACGGGCGTGCCGTCACGGTCTGGGCCACGGCGACGATAAACCCAGCGCTCGAAATTACCTTTTCAGGATTGCGCGGCAGGTTCATCAGCCCGACGGGAACGCCGACCGGCGCCGAGTTCGCAGTCGATGCCATCACTCCGGGCAGCAGCTACGGGGCGTTCGACGGCGCCATCGATGTATTGGGCCTGGGCAACGGCGGGTTCGCGGTCGTTTGGCAGCAGTCGATCGATCCGGAGGCGGACGGCGAGCTTCACTTCCAGCGCTTCACCTCGACCGGGGCGAAGCTCGGCGCCGAGTTCGTGGTCGAAACCGCAACCGACCAGATTGAATCGTTCAGCGCCGTCGAGCTCGCCAACGGCGGATTTGCCGTCGAATGGCGCACGTTCGACAATTCATCCAGCACCGGAGCCAACTTCATCCGTGTCTTCAACATGAACGGCGTGGAGATCGGCACCGAGACGTCGCTGACCGCGATCGGCGGGCCTGGCCTCGCGAACATCTATGACCTCGAGCTCATGTCGAACGGCCGGGTGATGGCGCTCGGCTCGTTCAACGGCAACGCTTCCGTCGGCACGCAGGTGTTCGATTTCGGCGACGAGCGCCTCATCGGCACCGCCGCGGCCAACATTCTCTTCGGCAAGGAGGGCGTGAACGACCAGATCCTGGGTCAGGCGGGCAACGACAGGCTCACCGGCCTCAGTGGAAACGACACGCTCGACGGCGGCGCGGGCGCGGACACGCTGATCGGCGGCCTCGGGAAGGACACGATGACGGGGGGCACGCAGCGCGACGTCTTCGACTTCAACGCCGTGGCGGAGACGGGAAGGACGCCCGCGACGCGCGACCTGATCAAGGACTTCGAGCACTCGACCGACGACATCGACCTGCGGACGATCGACGCCAACGGCTCGGCCGCGGGCAATACGGCTTTCTCATTCCTCGGCGCCAAGGGTGCAGCCTTCACCGGGGCCAAGGGCCAGTTGCACTGGTTCCAGGCCGGCGGCCAGACGTTCGTCGAGGGCGACGTCGACGGCAACAAGGTCGCCGACTTCCAGATCCAGCTCGCGGGCCTCAAGGTGCTGACCTTCGGCGATTTCTTGTTGTGAGGTGCGGACGACGGTCCGATCAACGCGCTCATCACCACCGCCACGAACTTCGCTGGCGAGAAGGCCGACACCGCGCTTGGTCGGGCTGCACTGCAAGCGCTATTGCCGGGGCAAAGGTAAGCGAGCAGAAGCGTTGAATTTCCCGCCGCTTTCCCCATCTGTCTCGCATGAGCAAGCATCTTCATACTAGTCGAGTTCGTACCGAATCGGCGATGAGGGCAGCGGCTGCATCATCCGTGCGCGTCGCGGCCGGACCGAGGTCCGACGTGCTGGGATTCTTGTCGATCTTTGCTGCCTCGCTCGCAGGCTTCGGCGGTGTCGGTGTATGGGCAATCGCCGCTTGTGCCATCGCTCTCGCATCATTGTCGTATGCGGAGCACTACCATCTGTATCGTCGCGGCCAGGAGCTAGGCCTCACAGAAGTCTTGCGCGGCGCGGTGCTTCGCAGCTTTGGAAATGGCCTAATTGCCGCCGGTGGCGCTTACATTGGCGGTTGTCTGCTGCGGCTGCTGTGAGCCTGGACAAAGCCACGCCGTAATCATAGGTCGCAGTTTGAACCGCATCTGTTACCCGTCGCTGTCCTTCTCTAATTCGTTTCCCCAATCGGCGACTTGAAGTGGCAATCTGCCACGGCTTCTTCCGAACGCTTAGCGACGCGTTTTGGTAGGCCGTGAGCGCCTCATCGAGTTGGCTTGGCTCGACAACTGGATACGTGAGTTTATTTGCCAAATATGCGGTGAAGTAGTGCATGTCTCCTTTCTCAACGAGTTCCCACGCGCTCAACGGCTGGCAATTGTTTAGCAATGCTAGAGCGCCCGGGGAACTCTGGTCACCTTCGATGGCCGCAGTCATCATGCAGTAAGCGTTAAATCGCGATGTCAAGCTCTCAATCTCGGCGAGATAACGCCTCGCTCGCGCTTTAATGATTTGTCTGTCGCGAGAGGGCTGAACAGTTTCGGCCAGTTCGAGAACTCGCGCGTAGGCCCACTTCGCGGACTGGAAGTGGCCCAACTTGCGCAGCTGATGTGCTTCGAGCTCCTTGACGACGACATCGCCCTCATGACCCGGCAGACTTAACGCGCTGCGAAAGTGGCTCAGCGCAATCGAGCTTTTATCCTCACGTGATATCGATGAGGCGATTGCGCCCCTCATGCTGTAGGCAGTGCAAAGCTGCTGTTTCAGCGATGCCGCCTCATCTTCGGCCGTTCTTAGTTTCCGTTTAATGCTCTCGATCGCGCCGGAAAGTTGCCAATCCGCGCTACTTTCGACAGTAAGCGCGAGAACCGTATTGTCCCAATTTCTCTCGCGCAGGACCGATCGGAGTTCCCAATTGATGAAAAGTGGTGCTTTGAATTCCTGTCCAGGCGCGGGCCTTTGGATCGTTTCCAAGACTTGCGCCCTGGCGTCTTTGAGCCGCGCGTCTTTCTCCCCAATATATTCCGCAAGACGCTTGTGCAGAATGTGTTCGCGGTAGCGCCACCAACGCCAAAAACCGAACGTAAAACCGAGCAGGCCCACAATTGCTTGCCCGTAGTCCTTGAGGATCTGCGCGACCGCGCCTACGACACCTGAAGCGCTCTGCCCCAGCCTTCCCAGCAACTCCGCCAAGCCGCTCGCCGCTAGCTCATTCTCGGTGAGCCACGTCATCACGTGGCAAAACACATCCTGTGTGCCGCACTCCATAATCACCCCCCGCAATACGTACACTTGAAATGCGCAGACTATGCTCCTCGCTGCTGGGCTTGTACAGCGACCGGCATGACGCCAGCCTGCGTCGAGGCCGCTAGAAATCTTATCCCCCTCGCCTCCGGCCCCCATACACTTCTTCCGCCCAGTTCGACGGCCGGGGCTGCAGACGTGCGCTGGCGGATTGTAGGGACTGGGCCGGCACGGACGGTAGGGGCCCATAAGCTGGCACCCAGGTCATGTCTGCTGCCACCGCGAAAATGGTGGTGACGCCCCGGGCAGGGATGCATTCCGGGGATGGCGGCGGACGGCCCCCGTGCCTGAGTGGGGCGGCGAAGGCCGCATCCGCAATACCAGAGTGAGAGGCCCGACCCGCCCCGCTCCCCGGTCTCGTCCCCTCGGGCGCTCGCGCCGCGAGGAAATCGGCTTATCTCCCTCTCCCCGTAGTTACGGGGAGAGGGATATCGGAGCCGCGCTGCGCCGCGCCAACTCGACTGCCTTCCGGGCGGAGGCGCACACGTATATCGTGCCCCCGACCCGACCAAACCCGGAGCCATGCCCCATGCCCATGGAGCCCCGCGAGATCGAACGCCTCATCAAGGCGAAGCTCCCGGACGCCACCGTCGAGATCAGAGACCTCGCCGGCGACGGCGACCATTACGAGGCCCGCGTCACGAGCCGCGCCTTCAAGGGCAAGAGCCGCGTTGAGCAGCACCAGATGGTCTACGACGCGCTCGGCGGGCGCATGGGCGGCGTGCTCCACGCGCTGGCTCTTTCCACAGCCGCAGCCGACGATTGACAATTCGTTCGGCCACGCCACATCTACCAGGGCCGGACCGCCCTCGATCGTACCCGGCAAGACGCGCGGCCAGGCGGGCGAGCCCGCCAACAGCGGAGACGCGGAGCATGAGCAAGGAAGCCGTCCACGAGCTGATCCGGAAGACGATCGCCGACAACGACGTCGTCCTCTTCATGAAGGGGACCGCGAAGTTTCCGCAATGCGGCTTCTCGGCCCAGGTCGCCAAGATCCTCGATCATCTGGGCGTGCCCTTCAAGGACGTGAACGTGCTCGAGGACAACGCGTTGCGCGAGGGCATCAAGAGCTTCACCAACTGGCCGACCATCCCTCAGCTCTACGTCAAGGGCGAGTTCGTCGGCGGGGCCGATATCGTGCGCGAGATGTTCCAGGAGGGCGAGCTGCACGCCCTCATCCACGACAAGGGCATCCCCCACACGACCCACGGGTGAGCTCCCCCTTTCCCCATCGCGCCTTGGCGATGGGGAGAGGGTTGGGGTGAGCGGCAGCAAAAGAACCGCAGCGCAAGTTCCTGCCCCTCACCCTAGCCCTCTCCCCGCGAGCGGGGAGAGGGGAATTACAGAGCCTCAGATTTGCCTTCACCGCATCCTGTTATGAGCTGCGCTCGCCGCGCGTGATAAGCTGCGGCTCACGGAACGGTTTCGCTGTCCGGACACGAATGGAGCGCAGTCGGGGCATGTTCCGCCTTCCCTTTCTCGGCCGGTGAGCGAGCATTGCCCAGCAAGGCCATACCGATGAGCGCGACGAAGCCTCCCAAGAAGAGCGACACGCTGGAAGTTCGGCTGCCCCACGAGACGAAGCGGGCGTTCATGGCCCGCTGCCGGTCGGAGGGGAGGTCGGCGAGCGAGATCGTTCGCGGCTTCATCGACGCCTATCTCGCCACCTCGGCGGCGCCGGAGGGGCCGCACACGTTGGAGGATCCGATGACGAAGCCGCAAGCCTTCGACTTCCGCCCGACCCTCGCCACGGCTGGGGCGCTCCTCGCCGCCGTCTCGGCGGTCGTGCTCACTGCCACTCCCGGATCGGCGTGGCCCGACTTGCGCGCGGCCTTCGGCCGGCTCGATGCCGACCAAGACGGCCGCCTCACGCTCGACGAGTTTCTCGCTCGCACGCCGCCCGACATTTTCGTCGAGCGCCTCCCGCCGCCGGCGGCAGCTTCGCGCCCGTTCATGCTGCCGCTCGAGGGGCCGCCCGCCACCTTGCCCTCCGCCGACGCGCTCGATGCGAGGCCGCCGCCGAGCCCGAGGCTCGCGGAGGAATTGAAGACCATGGATCGGGACTCCGACGCCGCCGTGTCGTTCGCCGAGTTCGAAGCCCGCCATGCCGACGTCGCCCGAGAGGCCTTTCAAACGCTCGACATCGATGCCGACGGCGCGATCGAGAAGGAGGAATACGCCGCGGCGACGGCCCAGGTCCCCGTATCCGGCGAGGAAGGCCTGCGGCCGATGCAAATTTTCGCGCATCTCGACACCGACCGCGACGGCTCCGTCAGCAAGGCCGAGTTCCTGGACGCGCGCTGATCCACCGCGACGCTCGGGTGACCTATAATCCCCTCTCCCCGTCCTTACGGGGAGAGGGTTAGAGCCTGCCCCGGCGAAGGCCGGGGGTGAGGGGCAGATACCAGCCGCATCGCAAGCTGCTGCCCCTCACCCCGGCCCTCTCCCCACTCGCGTGGGGAGAGGGAGAAAGTGTGAGCCTCAGATTTGCCTTGACCGCATCCTGTTATGAGCCGCGCCGGCCGCGCGTGATAAGCTGCGGCGCATGCATATGACGCCCGTCGCGGATCGGGGACCATGAGGCTCGGAGGCCGCCGCTTTCTCTTAAGTCTCGCCATCATCGGCGCGGCGGTGTGCCTCGCGCTCGGCCTGTCGCTGCCGATCATCCGGCTCACCAAGTACGTCTTCTGGTCGACCGAGCATTCGCTGCTCTCGACCGTCTCGGTGCTGATCCAGGATGGCCAGACGTTTCTCGGCGGCACCGTGCTCATTTTCTCGATCGTCCTTCCGGTGGTGAAGCTCCTCTATCTCCTGCTCGTCTCCACGCTGCCCTCGGCCGAGCTCACCCTCTACCACCGGCGCCTGAAGGCCCTCGAATGGCTCGGCAAGTGGTCGATGCACGACGTGCTGGTCCTCGCCCTCACCATCTTCTTCATCAAGGCGCAGGGGCTCTACGACGCGACGAGCCTCAACGGCGTCTACTTCTTCACGGCCGCCGTCGTGCTGATGATCCTCTCCTACGCGTGGCTCCGGACCGAAGGGCTCGCCGCGCGCGAGCCCGGCTTGCCGATGACCGCGCCCATACTCGGAAAACCGCTCTCACCCCTCCGCAACTTCGTGCTCTCGTTCCTCATCATCCTCGCTACCGTGTTCTTCGCGCTCGGCATCATCCTGCCCGTGATCCGCTTCACGACCGTCTACGTGTGGACCAACGAGCACTCGATCGCGACCATCATCTGGGCGCTGTTCGAGAACGAGGAGTACTTCCTGACCGTGGTCCTGTTCCTGTTCTCGATCTTCTTTCCGTTCCTCAAGCTCTTCTATCTCCTGACGCTCGTCACCTCGCCCGACATTCCCCCCGAGTTCCGCAAGAAATCGATCTCGACCATGGAGTGGCTCGGCCGCTACTCGATGACCGACGTCATGGTGCTGGCGCTGATGATCTTCTACGTGAACTCGTCGGGCTACACGGAGGCGCGCGTGTTGCCGGGGGTCTATTTCTTCGCCGCCTCCGCCCTCATCACCATGCTCGCCTACGGCTGGGCGAATACCGTGCCGGCGCGCACGCGCGCCCCGTCGGGTGCGCCGCTCGATCCCGCCCCGCCGCGACGCATGCGCCCAATGCCCAGCGCCGAGCCCGCTCAAATCGTGACGCTGCCCTCAAACCCCGCGCGCCGCCACCGGCCTGCGTAGCCTCCTGAAATCAAAAGGGCCGGCGTGAGCCGGCCCTGTCCGAAAAAAGGAATCCCCCCGCTGATCAGCGCGAGTAGAACTCGACGACGAGGTTCGGCTCCATCGTCACCGGGTAGGGAATGTCGGAGAGCGTCGGCACGCGCGAGAGCTTGGCCGTCATCTTGTTGTGGTCGGCGTCGATGTACTCGGGCACGTCCCGCTCGGGACTCTTCAAGGCTTCGAGCACGAGGGGGAGCTGGCGCGCCTTCTCCTTGACCTCGATCACGTCGCCGACCCTGCATCGGTAACTTGGGACAGTGACGCGCCGCCCGTTCACCGTCACGTGCCCGTGCGAGACGAACTGGCGAGCGCCGAACACGGTCGGCACGAACTTGGCGCGGTAGACGATGGCGTCGAGGCGCCGCTCGAGGAGCCCGACCAGGTGCTCCGACGTCGAGCCCTTGAGGCGGGCGGCCTCCTGGTAGACGCGCAGGAACTGGCGCTCGGAGATGTTGCCGTAGTAGCCCTTGAGCTTCTGCTTGGCGCGCAGCTGCTGGCCGAAGTCGGAAAGCTTTGAGACGCGCCGCTCGCCGTGCTGTCCGGGGCGGCTTTCGCGCTTGTTCAAGGGAGACTTGGGGCGGCCCCAGATGTTCTCACCGAGGCGGCGGTCGATCTTGTGCTTGGCGCGGACGCGCTTCGTCATGTGTTAGCACTCCAAGGTTGCTCACGGGGAACGTGAGTTGCTAAGTCAATTGGCCTGGAGCGCCCCCTCCTCTGCCCATTCCCGCCGGCGGACTAACGGCTCCGCCGGGAGAAGGCCGACAGGCAAGGGCCCGGAAGCCCCGCCGCGGGTGCGCAAATGGCGCGCGGGCAAGCTTAGATTTAGAGCGTGATTCACGTCTTTGACCGAAAGGGTCAAAGACGATCACGCTCTGGGCCCGCGCTTGAGGGAGGGGTGATAGTCGAGCGGGGGAACCCCGTCAATGGGTCCCGCCTATTTCTTGGCCTCGGCGGCAGCCGCCGGATCGGCCTTCTTAGCCGTCTCGGTGGGCTTGGCCGCGGGTGCCGGCGCCGCGCTCGCAGAGGGGATCGGACCTCCGGAAGACTCGTTCGAGGCGAGCGCCGGACCGCTCTTCACGTAGGCGACGATCAGGTCCTTGACCTTCGCCCGCTGCTCCTCGGTGCAGGTCTGGGCCGGCTCCTTGGTCTCGTCGACGACGACGTCCTTGTCCCCCTGCTTCTCGACCAGCTTGATCTTGCCGGTCAGCATCATCACCGTCGTGAGGTGGAGCTGATTGATGAAGAGGAGTTGCTGGTCGGTCCACTTCTTCTTGTCGACCTCGCGGCGCATCAGCGAGCGGTGGTTCAACGACTGCTCCTCGGGCATGTTGCACACTTGCGCGTGCGCCGAGATGCGCGCCACCCTGATCACCTCGTTCGCCACGTCGACGGGAACCAGCACCTCGTCCTTCTTCGTCTTGTCGACGACGATGATGGTGCCGTCCTTCCTGCTGAACTGCTGGGGCGTGAGCGCCCAGGCGTACTCCATCATTGTGCGAACTGACTTCTCGCTGAGCTCCTGCGCCGCCGCGGGCGCCGGCGCCTCGAGCACTGACAACGCCAGAAGCGCCGCGGCACCCATCGATTTTATCCCCGCCATGATCAGTGTCCGCATCCTTTTTGCCCCTGTTGCGCTCCAACACATTATCTTGGGCGAACCTCGTTGCCGCGGCCGCCTTTAAGGACAGCAACCCATCCGCACTCTGCCATCTTTGCGGGCATCGCTCGGCTCAAAACTTGGCCAGATCAAGGCGGCTCATGTTGACCGCTTGCGACCGTGGCCTTTGCCCATCGCCAGCGTGGCAACTATGCCACGAAACGTTCGGACCTCCTGCTCCGTCAGCGCGATGCGCGAAAACATCGTTCTCAAATTATGCACGACTGTCGGGCGCTTGTGAGGCGGGTTGAAGAATCCGAGGCGCTCGAGCTCGCCTTCGAGATGCTCGAAGAGCCCGAACAATTCCTCCTTCGTCGCAGGGCGGTCGGCGCCGAGATTGAGTCCCGGCTGCAACGGTCTTTCGTAGGTCGTGACCCGGCCCAAGCTCGCGCGACCCGAGGCACCCATCCACACGTAGCCGAGAATCAGCACCGCCTGCGCCAGATTGAGAGAGGCGAACCGCGAGTTGACCGGGATCATGACGATCGCGTCGGCGTTGGCGACCTCGCCCGTCTCGAGCCCGCTGCGCTCGCGCCCGAACAGGATGCCGCACCGCTCGCCGCGCCCGATTCTCGCGCCGAGCTCGGCGGCCGCCTCGTCGGGAGTGAGCACTGGCTTCCTCAGCGGACGCTGGCGCGCGGTCGTCGCCACCACCCAGTGGAGATCGGCGAGACCTGCCTCGAGAGAGGGAAAGGCCACGGCGTCGTCGATGACGTAGTTGGCGCCCGAGGCGGCGATGCGCGCCTTCTCGTTGGGCCAGCCGTCGCGCGGGGCGATGAGGCGCAACTCATCGAGTCCGAAGTTCGCCATGGCGCGCGCCACCATGCCGATGTTGTCGGCAAGCTGCGGCTCGACGAGGATCACGGCCGGCGTCTCGCCGGGCGCGGCGGCGGCGGAGCCGGCGATGTCGGCGCGGCGGATGCCGTGGCGCAGCTTGCGCAACACGCGGCGCGCCCAGAACCAGTAATTCTCCCCCGACCATGTCTTCTCGAGAGCGGCGAGGGAGGAGGTCCTTGCCGTCGCCTCGCCCGCGCCGAGGAGACGCACGGTCCCGTCGCCGACGATGATCTCCTTGTGGCGGGCAATGAAGTCGTCGAGGCTCGCGATGCCTTGCGCCTCCGTACGCCGCTTGCAGCCGGGGCACGTCGCGCCGTCCGCCTCGCAGGCAACTTCGGCGCAGTAGGTCAGGATCGGCTCGAGCGTCGTGCGGTCGAGACCGGGAATGGCAAGCTCGGCGAGCCCCTCGTCGATGGTGCGCTGGTGGCAGGCGTGGACGACGGCGGCAACTGGGATGCTGCTGCCGGCGAGCCGGGGCTCGCGCCCGTCGCCGAGACTCTGCACGATGATGCCTACTTTAAGTCCCGCGTCACCCATCGCGCTTTCTCGCACCGTGGCGAATATCGACAATGATGACTTCGCTTTGAGCCTCCGCAACCGTGTAGAAGACGAGATATGGATAGGGGTTCGCAACAAGATAGCGCACGCCCGATTGTGGAGCGGGTGTGCCGATATGCGGGAAACGTTCCAAATCTCTTATGACTTTGTCCAGTCGGCGCTTGACGTTCGCGGCGCCGGTTCCGCTCCGACTTCCTATGTAGTCCAAAATGGCGCTGTATTGGGAAAGGGCCGACGGCGTAAACCGGACTCTCATAGTCCGTGCTTCTTGCGCACGGCGGCGACCTCCTCGTCAGTGGCGAACTCGCCTCTTTGCGCCTGAGCGAGCGAGAGCTCCAGACGACGCCGGTCCTCGTCGTCGAGCTCGAAGGGCATCTCGCTCTGCTCCTGCATGGCGAGAAGTACGTATGCGGCGTCCTCCTGCCGTTGGTCAGGCCAAGTCTTGACGAGCTCAAGAGCTTCCAGCAATCGCTTGTTCATTGCTCCTCCAGGTTGTTGAGAAGGCCATAGAGGATCGCCCGGTGCAAGGTGCGGGCTTGTTGGGGCGCAACGCCGTCACTATGGTGCACGCGTCAGGCCATGAATTCAAGGCAAACCCATGCAGAAGATCAAGGTTTCCGGCACCGTCGTCGAGCTCGACGGCGACGAGATGACTCGCATCATCTGGAAGCTGATCAAGGACAAGCTCATCCACCCCTACCTCGACGTCCCCCTCGAGTACTACGACCTCAGCATCGAGAACCGGGACAAGACGGCCGACAAGGTCACGGTCGAGGCCGCCAACGCCATCAAGCGGCACGGGGTGGGCGTCAAGTGCGCGACCATCACGCCCGATGAAGCGCGCGTCAAAGAGTTCCACTTGAAGGAGATGTGGAAGAGCCCGAACGGCACCATCCGCAACATCCTCGGCGGCGTCATCTTCCGCGAGCCCATCATCTGCAAAAACGTGCCGCGCCTCGTGCCGGGCTGGACGCAGCCGATCGTCATCGGCCGCCACGCCTTCGGCGACCAGTACCGCGCGACCGATTTCAAGTATCCGGGCAAGGGCACGCTGACGCTGACCTTTAAAGGCGAGGACGGGACCGTAATAGAGCGCGAGGTCTTCAAGTCGCCGGGCTCGGGCGTCGCGCTCGCCATGTACAATCTCGACGACTCGATCCGCGAGTTCGCGCGCGCCTCATTCAACTACGGGCTCAACCGCGGCTATCCCGTCTACCTTTCGACCAAGAACACCATCCTCAAAGTCTACGACGGGCGCTTCAAGGACCTGTTCAAGGAGGTGTTCGACGCCGAGTTCGCCGAGGCGTTCAAGGCGAAGAAGCTCACCTACGAGCACCGCCTCATCGACGACATGGTGGCGTCGGCGCTCAAATGGTCGGGCGGCTACGTGTGGGCGTGCAAGAACTACGACGGCGATGTGCAGTCCGACACGGTCGCGCAGGGCTTCGGATCGCTCGGCCTCATGACGAGCGTGCTGATGTCTCCCGACGGCAAGACGGTCGAGGCGGAGGCCGCGCACGGGACCGTCACGCGCCACTATCGCGAGCACCAGAAGGGCAAGGACACCTCGACCAATTCCATCGCCTCGATCTTTGCCTGGACGCGCGGGCTCGCCCATCGCGCCAAGCTCGACGGCAACGACGAGCTCATGAGGTTCGCGTCGACGCTCGAGAAGGTCTGCGTCGACACGGTGGAAGCGGGCTTCATGACCAAGGACCTCGCCCTTCTCGTCGGGCCCGATCAGCAGTGGCTGTCGACGGGCGACTTCCTCGACAAGATCGACGAGAACCTCGAGCGCGCGATGACCGCCGCGCCCTGAACTCTCACTCGGTTGGCCGCCGGCGCCCGTCATGAGCCCCAAACGCCTAGTTGGTCTCGCCGGCACGCTGCTCACCGCTCTCGGACTCGCCGATTGCTCGGGCGAGCCGCCCGGTGGTCCGCCGGCCTATGCTGACCTCTTCAGCCGGGCCTTCGAGCCGGGATTGAGCGTGGAGATCGATCGGGCGCTGGCAGGCGAACCCAAGCGAATGATGCGGGCTCCGTTCCGCATCTTCGATGCGGGCAGGCTCTTGATCACAAGCGGCAGGATCAAGGCCTGCGACCCGTTCATCGGCCTCGACCACCCGCCGTTTTCCCTGCCGGTGCCGAACGGCGAGTTCCCCGTGCGCCTAGCGCTCGTCGATGATCCTTTGGGCGGCAGCGCGGTCGCCTTCGCGCGCGTTGATTTCTCAGACGCGCCGGTCGTTCTCTGGTCGCTCGCCGTAGCCGAGGGCCAGGAAGTTTCGGCTCTGAAGCGCGGCGAGATCTTCGGCTATCCCGTGGACACGGGGACCGGCAGCTTCGTCGACGCGGAGGCAGCTCTCGCGATGGCGCGCGAGGTCAAAGGCAACGACAAGCTCACGTCGGCCTGGATCGAGGACGGAGCGAGGAGCGCCGAGACCAAGGGCAACCCCCGCTTTCATCTCGTCGTGCCCGCGGGAGCCGGCAACATCATCATGTTCGACAGCGGCTGGGGCGACGGCCTCTACGCGTCGTGGTTCGGCTATGCGGCGGATGGAACGGTCGCGGCCCTCGTCACCGACTTCATGGTCTTCGATTGGGCCAAAGCGAAATTCTGATCGTTTCAACCGAGCCAGGCGCCGGGGCGCGGGCCGGCGAGGCGCAGGTGGCGGCGCTCGTATCTTGCTCGCGGCGTGTGCAACGGCGTCAGCACGCGTCTAAGCCCGATGCCGACAGCTGCCATGACGAGAAGCAAGACCGTCGAGGGCGGCAGCAGAGCGATGCCGAGGAGCAAGGTGAGCGCGGTCCCAAGGACGGCAAGAACAACATTGAGCCCTGGCGTTGCGGAAGGAACGCGGTGTCTCATTGCGGAAGTCTCGAAAAAACTCGCGGGGGTATGAAAGCTTAGCTGATTCGCGCGGGCCGGCCCCTCATCGCAACCGATGATGCGCGACGAGAACGCCGCAACTGATTGCCTAGCGCCCCTCGCCGATCAGCGCGCCGAAGCTCGCGCGCAGCTTGCGCAGATGTCCCAATCCGTCGAGCGTGATCTCGTACATGCCGTTGGCCGGCTGGTTGATCAGCCCGAGCTTCTTCAAGCGATGGAGTTGCGAGACGACGGCGCCCGACGTGTCGGCGAAGCTCTTCTGCGCGAGGGCGCCCATGAGTTGCTGGAGCGCATAGGGCCGGCTCTCGCGCGCCATGGCCTCGAGCAGGACGAGCTCCCGCAAGCGGCTTCTCTGGTTGCGGCCGATATCGTCGGGATCGTCCGCCTCGCTCGCGGGACCAGCGGCGACGGCCTCGAGCATGCCCGTCGTCGGCGCCGGCGCGCCGCCGCGCTGTCCGGGCTCCGCCGTGACGATGACCTCGTCGAGCGCGTCGAGCTTGCGGCGCATTTCCGCGATCAGCTGGCGAACGTCGCCGGGCGCATGGGGCGCGTGCTGGAACATCGGCTGAAAGAGCTCGCGCGAGAACACGTCC
This sequence comes from uncultured Alphaproteobacteria bacterium, assembly GCA_963840415.1. GTDB lineage: Bacteria > Pseudomonadota > Alphaproteobacteria > Rhizobiales > Hyphomicrobiaceae > Hyphomicrobium_C. Next base: position 41,344 of record CAWIYX010000020.1, read on the forward strand.
GACAATCTTGCGACGAACCCCGGGCCCGGTCCCTCACCCGCCATCACTCGACCCTCGACGCAGCGCCTGACATCGCACGGTCATGCCCTTTCGATGCGTGCCATGCGTTCGCTCCGATACTGCCACCGGCGGCCGATCGCGACAACTTTCATTCCATTCGATACTTTCGATACGTTGCATTCTATTATGAGCATAACAGAATAATATATTGTTTTTACGTGATCTTTTCTGAGCGTATTTCAGGCAATTCTTTTCGGGGCACCGCTGCGCCAACCGCGCCGCTCTGTTCAGACATCGTATTAGCAATTTCCCGCAAGGCATTCGTTTCCCACAAAACCTCCCGCTCATTTGTTGCAGCGGCAGCCCGGAACGCGAAGCTCCCCAATGTCAATCGCAGGACGGGAGCGGGCCATGACGCTGAGCTGGCTGGACCTCATCGAGGGGGTCGATCTCGACCCGAGCTTTGTCGATCTCGCACTTTGGTATCCGGCGCTAACCTGGCAGCAGGTCGCAGTCTGGTTCGGCGCCATGATCGTCTGGCGCCTCGTCTTCGAGCCCCTCGAGCGGCTCGTCGCCTTTCACACGCGCCGCTCGCTCTCGCGCGGCTTCTTTCGCCTCGCCGTCCTCGTCAAGCCTTAGCGGGCCTCGCGCTATTTCTTGGCCGGCCCGACCTTCGCTCTCAATCCATGGCTCGGCCTCTGCCCCGCCTTCTTCGCGGCGGCCTGCAGCGTCTCGCGGAACTCGTCGCGCTTCTCGTGAATCGAGGCGATGACCGGCCCCGTGGGAACGCCCAGGCCGACGAGGGCCGCCTCGGAGAGCTGCAGGCTCGCCTCGATCGTCTCCGGCACCGCGTCAGTCACGCCGATGTCGTAGAGGTGGCGCGCATGCTCCGCGTCGCGCGAGCGCGCGACGATGACGACGTCGGGGCGCTCCGAGCGCACGGCGCGCACGATGTCGTCGATCTCGTTCCAGGTGTGGATCGTGATGATGACGGCGGCCGCGTCCTTCAGCCCGCAATGGTGGAGGAACTGGGTGCTGCTTCCGTCGCCGAAGTAGACGGGCCTGCCCTTGGCGCGCGCTTCCGACACGAGCGCGGGCAGACGCTCGGTGACGACGTGAGAGACGTTGTGGCGCGAGAGCATGTCGGATACGAGCTCGCCAACGCGGCCGTAGCCGATGACGATCGCGCGCGGATGCTGCTCCTCGGGCGGAAGCATGGCGAGGGCAGGATCGGGCTCCTCCGCCTCGCTGCCTTCGAGCCGCCGTGAGATCCAGCGGCCGATAAAATCGCAGATCGGGATCAGCGCCATCGAGAAGGCGGTCAACGCCTGCACGAACGCCCCCTCCTCGGCCGTGATCACGCTATGGAAGACCGCGAGGGCCGCGATAATGAAAGCGAACTCCCCGCTCGGTCCCAGCAGGAAGGCGGTCTCGATCGTCGTGCCCCAGGTAAACTTGTAAAGGCGCATGAGCGCCACGACGACGACCACATTGACGAGGATCACGGCAATCAGCGAGCCGCCGACCGTCAGCGGATCCCTGAACAGCGCCGCAATGTCGAGGCTCATGCCGACGATGAAGAAGAAGACGCCGAGCAGCAGGGCGCGGAACGGATCGATCGTCGCCTCGATGGCGCGGCGAAACTCGGTCTCGGCGAGGAGCAGGCCGGCAACGAACGCTCCGAGCGCCATGGAGAGGCCGAGGCTCGCCGAGAGCAGTCCGCTGCCGACCGCCACCAGCAGCGTGGCGGCAACGAAGACCTCGGTGTTGGAGCTCGATGCGACGAGCCGGAACAACGGCCGGAGCGCGATCGACCCGACCACGACGATGAAGGCGATCGCGAACCCCGCCTGTCCGAAGGCCTTGAGCAGGCTTTCGAAGATGCTGTCCCCACGGCCAGGCGCGAGAATCGACACGAGAAAGAGCAGCGGCACGACGGCGAGGTCTTGCAGGAGCAAGACCGAGAACGTGGCGCGCCCGGTCGCGGTCGCGAGGCGGTGCTGGCGGGAAAGGAGCTCGACGACGATCGCCGTCGAGGAGAGCGCAAAGCTCAAGCCGATGATCGTCGCGGAGACCGGATCGTGGCCGAAAAACGTGAGGCCGAAGCCGATTGCGGCGGCCGAGAGCGCGACCTGAAGCCCGCCGAGCCCGAACACGAGGCGGCGCATGGTGACGAGGCGCTTGAGCGAGATCTCGAGGCCGATCAGGAACAGGAGGAAGACGACGCCGAGCTCGGCGAACGGAGCGAGACCCTCCTTGCTCTGGAGCGTGAACCAGCCAAGCGCGGGAACTTGGCCGGCAAGGCCGCCGAGCCCGTTCGGTCCGAGAATGGCTCCGGCCGCGAGGAAGCCGAGCACCGGAGCAACCTTGAGCCGCTCTAGCAGCGGCACGGCGATGGCCGCCGTACCGAGGACAACCAAAGCATCCCGGTAAACTCCAAAGTCGTGTGCTCCCTCCATGCCAGCGACCCTCTCTCGCCGCGCCGCGGCCCGCTCGTTCAGGGGTCACGCTAGCACGGTCGCGCGCGGAGGGAATGTGACAGAGTTCCGGACGGCGAATGCGCCTCAGACGGCCGCGGCGAGGCGATCCTCGATCGCTTTCAGCGCGGCGTCGGCCTTCGCGCCGTCGGGGCCGCCCGCTTGCGCCATGTCCGGGCGCCCGCCGCCGCCCTTGCCGCCCAGCACTTCGGCGCCGGCCTTGACGAGATCGACCGCGCTCCAGGTTTTCGTGAGGTCGTCGGTGACGCCCACCGCGAGGCCCGCCTTGCCATCCTCGGTCACGCCGACGATGGCGACGATACCGGAGCCGACCTGCTTTTTTCCGTCGTCGACGAGACCGCGCAAATCCTTGGGGTTGAGCCCCTGGACCGAGCGCGCGAGCAGCTTGATGTTGGTCGAGGCGATGGTGCGAATGGCCGTGCCCGCGCTCGCCGAGCCCTCGGCGGAGACGGAAGCCCCGCCGCCGAGCGCGATCTGCTTTTTGGCGTCGGCAAGCTGGCGCTCGAGCATCTTCCTCTCTTCGACCAGCGCTTTGAGCCGCTCGACGACCTCCTCGGGGCGCGTGCGCAGGACCGCGGCCGCCTCCTTGATGCGCTGATCGGCTTCGGCGAGGTAGTCGCGCGCTCCTTCGGCCGTCAGCGCCTCGATGCGCCGTACGCCCGCGGCGCTCGCGCTCTCGGCGATGACCTTGACGAGTCCAATGTCGCCGGTGCGCGCGACATGCGTTCCGCCGCAAAGCTCGACCGACCATGCCTTATTGGCCCTGTTCGTTCGCCCGCCTTCGGCAGGACCGCCACCCTTGCCCTGGCCCATCGACACGACGCGCACCTCCTCGCCGTACTTCTCGCCGAAGAGCGCCATGGCGCCCGATTGCATGGCGTCGTCGAGCGCCATGATGTGCGTCTCGACCGGTGCGTTCTCGAGAATGACCGCGTTGGCGAGGGCCTCGACGGCGCGGATCTCCTCCGCGCTCATGGGCTTGGGGTGCGAGAAGTCGAAGCGCAGCCGGTCCGGCGCGACGAGCGAGCCCTTCTGAGCAACATGCGTGCCGAGTACTTGGCGCAGCGCCTCGTGCAGGAGGTGGGTTGCCGAGTGGTTGGCCCTGGTCGCGGTGCGCCGCGTGTGGTCGACCTCGAGCTCGACGGCATCGCCGGCCTTGAAGGTCCCGGCCTCGACGGCGCCCAAATGCACGAAGAGGTCGCCGAGCTTCTTCTGCGTGTCGGCGACGCGGAAGAGAGCGCCCTTGGGCCCCTTGATGAGCCCCTGGTCGCCGACCTGCCCGCCGCTCTCGCCGTAGAACGGCGTCTGGTTCAGAACAAGCGCGCCGGTCTCGCCGGCTTTGAGGGTCTTGGCCTCTTTTCCGTCTCTCACGAGAGCCTCGACCTCGCCCTCGGCCGTCTCGGTGCCGTAGCCGAGGAACTCGGTGGCGCCCGTGCGCTCCTTGATCTCGAACCACACCGTCTCGGTCGCGGCCTCGCCCGAGCCTTTCCAGGCGCGCCGCGCCTCCTCCTTTTGGCGCTCCATCGCCGCGGCAAATCCCTTGGTGTCGACGTCGATCGCGCGGGCGCGCAGCGACTCCTGCGTGAGGTCGAGCGGAAAGCCGTAGGTGTCGTAGAGCTTGAAGGCGACCTCGCCCGGAAGCACGGCCCCGCTCTTCATGCCGGCCGAGGCCTCGTTGACAAGGCTCAGGCCCTTCTCGAGCGTCTTGCGGAATCGCGTCTCCTCGAGCTTCAGCGTCTCCTCGATCAGCGCCTCGCCCCGCACGAGCTCCTTGTAGGTGTCGCCCATCTGGCGCACGAGAGCAGGCACGAGCCGCCACATCAGCGGCTCCTTCGCACCGAGAAGATGCGCGTGGCGCATAGCGCGGCGCATGATCCGGCGCAGCACGTAGCCGCGGCCCTCGTTAGAGGGCAGCACCCCGTCGGCGATGAGGAAGCTCGTCGCACGCAGGTGGTCGGCAATGACGCGGTGGGAGAACTTCGCCTCGCCCTCGGCGGCAACACCCGTGGCATCGACGGAGGCGGCGATCAGCGCCTTGAAAAGGTCGATGTCGTAATTGTCGTGCACGCCCTGCAGCACGGCCGCGATGCGCTCGAGGCCCATGCCGGTGTCGACGGAGGCCTTCGGCAAGTTGACGCGCTCGCCGCCCAGGAGCTGCTCGTATTGCATGAACACGAGGTTCCAGATCTCGATGAAGCGGTCGCCGTCGGCGTCGGGCGAGCCCGGCGGCCCGCCGGGGATCTTCTCCCCGTGATCGTAGAACATCTCCGAGCACGGCCCGCAGGGCCCCGTGTCGCCCATCTGCCAGAAGTTGTCCGCGGTCGCGATGCGGACGAGCCTGTCGGCGCCGAAGCCGGTGAGCTTCTTCCAGAGCGCGTGCGCCTCCTCGTCATCGTGATAGACGGTGATGATGAGGCGCTTGGGGTCGAGGCCGAACTCCTTCGTCACGAGGCGCCAGGCGAGCTCGACCGCCTCGGCCTTGAAGTAGTCGCCGAACGAGAAGTTGCCGAGCATCTCGAAGAAGGTGTGGTGGCGCGCGGTGTAGCCGACGTTGTCGAGGTCGTTGTGCTTGCCCCCCGCGCGCACGCACTTCTGCGAGGAGGCCGCCCGCGTATAGGGGCGCGTCTCCTGGCCGGTGAAGACGTTCTTGAACTGCACCATGCCGGCGTTGGTGAACATGAGGGTAGGGTCGTTCCTCGGCACGAGCGGAGACGAGGGCACGACCTCGTGGCCCGCCTTGCGGAAGAATTCGAGAAACTCTCGTCTGATCTCGTTGACGCCTGTCATGCTCGTCTTGCGCGCTCAATAGAAAAGGGGGAATCGGCCGGCTGCACGGTGCCGCCGCCGTTGTAGCTGCGCCCTCTGGGGCTGTCCAGGAACGCCGCTCACACTAAAACGCGAGGGGCTGTGCGCCCCTCGCTCTGGACCCAAAGGTACGGCGCCGCCCCTACCGCTTGGCGCGGGCGCCCTTCTTGGCGGCGGGCTCCTCGGCATCCGGAAGAACGCCGTCCTCGTCCGGCGTCTCCTCGTCGCTCTCGCCCATCTCGGGCTCGGTCAGCATCTTGTCGACGATGAGCCCGGCGTTGGCGCGCACCGCCTTCTCGATCTGGTGGGCCACCTTCGGATTGTGCTTCAGGAACTCCTTAGTGTTCTCGCGCCCCTGGCCGATGCGCTCGCCGTCGAAGGAGAACCAAGCGCCAGACTTCTCGATGATGCCGGCCTTGACGCCGAGATCGACGAGCTCGCCGCTCTTCGAGATGCCCTCCCCGTACATGATGTCGAACTCGACCTGCTTGAAGGGGGGCGCGACCTTGTTCTTCACCACTTTGACGCGCGTCTGGTTGCCGACCACCTCGTCGCGCTCCTTGATTTGCCCGATGCGGCGGATGTCGAGGCGCACGGAGGCGTAGAACTTGAGCGCATTGCCCCCCGTCGTCGTCTCGGGGTTGCCGAACATGATGCCGATCTTCATGCGGATCTGATTGATGAAGATCACCATCGTGCGCGACTTCGAGATCGAGGCCGTGAGCTTGCGCAGCGCCTGGCTCATGAGGCGGGCCTGGCTGCCCATCTGCATATCGCCCATCTCGCCCTCGAGCTCGGCCTTGGGGGTGAGTGCCGCCACGCTGTCGACGACCAGCACGTCGACCGCGCCAGAGCGCACGAGCGTGTCGGCGATCTCGAGCGCCTGCTCGCCGGTGTCGGGCTGCGAGATGAGGAGGTCCTCGACCTTGACCCCGAGCTTCTTTGCGTAGGTGGGATCGAGGGCATGCTCGGCGTCGATAAAGGCGCAGATGCCGCCCTTTTTCTGGCCTTCGGCGACGACTTGGAGCGCAAGCGTCGTCTTGCCCGAGGAACTCGGGGCCGTAGATCTCGATGACGCGCCCGCGCGGCAGCCCGCCGATGCCGAGCGCGATGTCGAGGCCGAGCGAGCCGGTCGAGATCGCTTCCACGTCCATCGAGCGCTCGTTGGCGCCGAGCCGCATGATCGAGCCCTTGCCGAAATTCTTGTCGATCTGGGCCAAGGCGGCTTCCAGCGCCTTATGCTTGTCCATGCTTCCCCCTTCGACGACTCTGAGCTCCGGTTTGGTCATTTTTGCCCACCCTAGGTCATGAGTTGCAGATCAGCAATTTAGACTCATTTGTACACTTTTTGTTCTCATCCGTAAAGGGCCGCTTAAGACCCCGTTAGGGCGCCTTGTGGCACACCGGAGAAAACCCACCCGTGTGACGGCCATGTTGGACGCCATCGACTTTGCCAATGCCGGATTGCGAGCGGCGAGCCTGCGCCTCGCGCATGCAGCGCGCGCGGTCGCAGAGAGCGGCGCAACGCAAGCCGCATCTCAATCCCCATTGGAGGATGGCGCACTGACCACGAGCGCTGCCGGTGGCGCACAAGCGTCGGACAGCGCGCTCGACGCCCTCGTCGACCTGATGGCGGCGGAGGCGGCCTACAAGGCCAACCTCGCGACGCTCAGGACGGCGAGCGACATGCTCCAAAGCCTCTACAAAGCCATCGACTGAAGACCGGCGGCAGAATGCTTATGGCGTCGGCTTCGCAGGCATCGCCGCCCCGCTCGCCGACTTCGCCCCCGGAGCTGGCGTGTTCGTGTCCGACTTGAGGTAGGCGATGATCTTGGCGCGCTCGGCCGGGTCGGCCACGCCCGGGTACGGCGGCTGCATATTGTTTCCGGACGCGACCGCGCTCGGGTCGGCGATCCATTGATCGAGCACTTTCTCGGTCCAGGTGATGCCCGAGTCCTGGAGCGCGGGCGAATACTCGTAGCCCGGCACGGTTGCGGCCTTGCGCCCGACGACGCCATAGAGTGTCGGACCGAGCCTGTTGTCGCCCTTGAGCGCCGAATGACATTCGCGGCAGTGATTGTTGAAGGCGAGCTCGAGGTCGTCGTCGGCGGCGAGGGCCGGAGTTGTGGCCAACACGGCGATGAAACACGCAATCAAGGTAAATGGGCATCCGCGCATTCAAATCTCCTTTGCTTTGGGCCAGCCAACAATGGCGTATCTATGCAGGGCCACCTCACCATGTTCCCTGGAAAGGAATACGGATTCGTAACTCTGGCTGCACGTCGGCCCTGCCGCACCCCCGATCGCGTACCGGGCGCGCTAAAATCAGGAGAGAACCCATGGTCGAAAGCGAGCGGTTCAATCTTTCGCTGCGCAAGTACTTGAAGCACGTCGGCATCACATCTCAGCAGGAGATCGAGCGCATCGTGCGCGAGAGGAAGCTCGCCGGGAAAGGCACACTCCACGTCAAGGTGGTGCTCACCGCCAAGGGCACGGACCTGAAGCACGAGGTCGAGGGCGAGATCGATCTCGGGTGACGCGCATTCTTGACCCCGGCCCGCGCTGAGACCCGCGAGTCCAAGATTCGTCGAATTGCGATTGCTCAATGCAGCGCGTCTCTGATCGGCGCCGGAGAGAGGCATGGCGAGCCGAACGGCTGTCGTGAAGTGGCTGCTCGATTCGGATCCGTCGATCCGGTGGCAGGTCATGCGCGACCTCGAGCGCGAGCCCGACGAGGCCGTCGCGGCCGAGCGCTCGCGCGTCGCCGGCGAGGGTTGGGGCGCCCGGCTCCTCGACAGTCAGACACCCGACGGCCATTGGGGTGACGACACCGAACACGGCTGGATGACCACATTTCACATCCTTCAGCTCCTAAAGGATCTGGGCGTGGATCCGGCGGATGAGAAAGTCCGCAGGGCGATCGGCCTCGTCGAGGACCGCATCACCTGGTTCCAGCTCGACGGCCGGCCGTTCTTCGACGGCGAGACCGAGGCCTGCATCAACGGGCGGATCCTGGCAGCGGGCGCCTACTTCGGCGCGCCGGTCGACCGGCTGCTCGAGCGTCTCCTCAGTGAGCAGCTCGAGGACGGCGGCTGGAACTGCGAGGCTCCGCCGAGCAAGCGATCCTCGTTCCACTCCACGATCTGCGTCCTGGAAGGGCTGCTCGAATACGAGATGGCACGGGGAACCATGGCCGCCGTGACCGACGCGCGGGCTCGGGCCGAGCACTATCTCCTGGAGCGCCGCATGCTGAGGTCGCTGACATCCGGCGAGGTAATCGATCGCCGCTGGACGCGCTTCTCGTTTCCGACCAGGTGGCACTACGACGTGCTGCGGGGATTGGACTATCTGCGGAGCGCCGGCGTTGAACCCGACGAACGGGTCGCCGAGGCGGTCGAGCTGGTGGGGAGGAGACGGCATCAGAACGGGCGATGGCCGCTGGGCGCCCTTTACCCCGATCCTCGGGTCCGGATCCCCGTCGACATGGAGGCCGGCGTCGGCAAGGCCAGCCGCTGGAACACGCTGCGCGCTCTCCGCGTGCTGGACTGGTACGGGAATCGAGCCTCCGAGACGGCGCACGAGAAGAGATCAGCTTAGCGCCCGAGCTGCTCCTTCACCTTGGCGGCGAGCTGGGGCAGCGAGAACGGCTTCGGCAGGAAGGCGAAGTGCTCGTCCTTGTCGAGGCTCGTCTCGAAGGCTTCGTGCGGGTAGCCCGAGACGAAGATGATCTTGAGGTCGGGGTTCCTCTTGCGCAGCTCCTTCAGAAGCGTCGGTCCGTCCATCTCCGGCATGACGACGTCTGAGACGACGATGTCGACGCGGCCCTCGTTCTTGGCCATGACCTCGAGCGCCTCGACGCCGGTCGAGGCCTCGAGCACGTCGTAGCCCTGCCGGCGAAGCGCGCGGACCGCGAACGAGCGCACGATGTCCTCGTCCTCGACCAAGAGCACGCGCCCCGACCCGGTGAGATCCTGCGGGCGCTCCTTCTTCGCCGACTTCTGGGCGACGAGCTCCTCCTCGCTCTCGGGCACATGGCGCGGCAGGTAGACGCGGAACGTCGTGCCCTTGCCCGGCGCGCTCTCTGGGTAGATGTAGCCGCCCGATTGCTTGATGATGCCGTAGACGGTCGCGAGCCCGAGCCCGGTCCCCTTGCCGACGCCCTTGGTCGTGAAGAAGGGCTCGAAGATCTTCGCCATCACCTCGGGCGTCATGCCGAACCCGGTATCCTCGACCTCGATCAGCACGTACTCGGCGACCGGCATGCCGTGGTGGGTGAGCTTCTGGGCTTCGCGCTCGGTGATGTTGCGCGTCCTGAAGGTGAGCGTGCCGCCGTCGGGCATCGCGTCGCGCGCGTTGAAGGCCAGGTTCAGGATCACCTGATCGAGCTGGGTCCTGTCGGCCTTTACGTACCAGAGGTCGCGCCCCGAGGAGACCTTGAGCTCGACCGTCTCGCCGATCGAGCGCTTGAGGAGGGGCCCGAGGTCGGTCAGCACATCGCCGAGCTGTAAGGGCTCCGTCTGCAGCGTCTGGCGGCGCGAGAACGCGAGCAGCTTGGCGACGAGGCCCGCCGCGCGGTTGGCGCTCGACTGGATGTGCTTGATGTCCTTATAGGCGGGATCGCTCGGCCGGTGCGTCTGCAGGAGCAGATCGGAGAAGCCGATGATCGCGGTGAGCACGTTGTTGAAATCGTGGGCGATGCCGCCCGCGAGCTTGCCGACCGCCTCCATCTTCGAGCTCTGCGCAAACTTTGCTTCGAGCGCCTTCTGCTCGGTGGCGTCAATCACGTAGAGAATGGCGGCGTCGCGCGTCCCCGACGTCTGCGCGAGCGGGCTCATGTAGACGCGGCGCGCGAACTCCTTCTGCGGGCCGACGGTGATCTCGATGGGCGAGACGCCAATCTTGCCGGACAGCGCCGTCTTGAGGCCGGCCTCGATCGTGCGGCGCGTCTCCTCGTCGGCTCCCCGCGTGAGAAGATCGGCCGCCGCCAGCCCGACCGAGCCCGGCCCGTCGAGGACGAGGCGCCCGAACGCGCCGTTGGCGGCCACGATGCGTCCATCGGCGGCCACCGTCGCGATCCCGAACGGAGCGGATTGGAAGAAGCGCGCAAAGCGGATCTCGGTCGCCGCCATGTCCGGTTCCGCGTCCGCCTCGCCCTCGCCGGGGATCGCAGCGAGCAGTAGACTGGCGCTGCCGTCGTCATGCTGAGCATGCGTTGCAAAGAAGCGCATCGGGGCCACGCGCCCGCCGGCGACCGCCACATCAAGGTCGACGCCGGCGCCTCCCTCCGGGGCGACGGACGCACGGAGAAGCTCGACGCCGTCCGGCGACACGAGGTCCTCGAGACGGACCGCGTGCGCGGCGAGCGCATCGGGCTCGAGTCCGGCCCAGCGCAGGAACGTCAGATTGGCATGGCGCACCACGCCGCTGCCGTCGATCTCGAGAAAGCCTACCGGCGCCGCGTCGTAACGGGCGAGCGCCGCCTTGAGACCGTTCAAGGCCGCGGCCTCCCTCATCCTCTCGTCCGTCACGTCGGCGAGCTTCCACAGCAGCATCGGCTCGAGCTCGCGCTCGCGCCCCGGCACTGCGAACGGGCTCTGCGACACGCGCACGATCCGGCGCGCCCCTCTCCTCGCGGCCGGAATCTCGATCTCCTCATGCCAGGGCTCGCGCCGGTCGGCGGCGCGGATCAAGCGGAAGAGGGCCGCCTGCGCGTGCGAGTCGCCGGGAAAGATCGCGTCGAGACTGCGCGGGACATTGTTGCCCGCCCGCCCCGCGAGGAGAGCCGCCTTGCGCGTGGCGTAGACCACCGTGCCGTCGCGATGGGTGACCAGCACGCCGTCCTCGAGACTTCTCGGCGACGGCCTCGACGAAGTCGTCCTCGCGCACGCGGGCGCCGATGCGCACGTGGCCCGCCGCATAGCCGAAGACGAAGAACGCGCCGAGCATCGCGAGCGTCGCGAGCACGGTGAGCAGCAACGGCTCGCCGGAGCTGCTCGAGACGAGCGCAAGCGCGATCGCGCCGAACACCGACGCAACCGCGATCAGAGGAATGAGCCCGATTTCGCTCTCGCCGGCCGCCAGCACGTCATCGGCCGTGGTTGCGGGCTCGCGCGACTCGCTTTCGCTCATGAACGCGAAAGCTATCTGATTCTGGGGGGAAAGGGCCTCGGAGGCCTGCATGGGAGAACTCTGGTACTCGAACGCAACGTTACACGCAGGAAAGCGGGAGTTTTCCGCTCTGCCGCCGCAGATTTGAGAGCGGCGGGGAGGCGTCGCTGCACGGCGCCTCTCTCATCCACACATCGATCATTAGGGTTAAAATGCCATGAATTCCGCGCTATACGTGCGCGGGGCCCTGACTCGGCGCATCCGGGCACAGCGGGTGGAGTTTCCCGCATCGGCTTCTGAGAGAGGGCACGGCGCGAGCCGTGAAGAGCGGCATGTGGGACATCGTGTACTACCTCGTTGTCGTCATCGTGCTGGCGGGCCTCGTCGTCGCCGGCGCGTTCGCCGCGCGCGCCTACATGTCAGGGACGCCGCCCGCCGCCGCTTTCGCGGCTCTCTTCGCGCCGAAGCCTTATCCGCGCCTCGATGTCGTCGAGCAGACCAATCTCGACGGACGCCGCCGTCTCGTCCTCATCCGGCGCGACGACGTCGAGCACCTGATCATGACCGGCGGGCCGGTCGACATGGTGATCGAAACGGGGATCGCGCCGAAAGATCGTCCGAGCGCGGACATCGTCGAGGTGCCGGCTCCGTCGTTCACGCGCGCGCCGCGCACAAAACCTCAGGCGGCGACCGAAGGCTGACTGCATTGCCTGGAGATGGCTCGCCTGCCGCTCGCACGCCGTCGGGGCCAATCTCGCGGACTTCCAGGATCGATATCGTGATGGCGAAGACTTCGTCCGCCCCGCTCTGGACGCATGGCGCGCCGGCCCTTGTCGCCTTCGGCGCGGTCGAGGCCGGCCCCGCCGCGTGGGCGTGGGTCTACGGTGGCGCCGCCCTCCTCGTCGCGATCGGCGCGCTCGGTTGCGCGCTCCTGATCTGGAGGCGCCTCTGCCGCATCGCTATCGAAGTCGGCGTGTCCTACCGCGCCAATCCCGACCAGGTGCTTGCGGTGCTGAGGCGCGTCGCCGGCCAGTGCCCGCTTGTCCGGCGCGAGCCGGCGCCGCTCGCGACGCTCGAGGATTTCGGACCGAGCGCCCTCGTCTTTGCGCTCCGCGCCGCTGCCCCTGCCCCCGGCAAGAGGCTCGCGGCGGCGACAGACTTGAGACTTCGCATTCTCAAGGCGTTTCGCGAGCAAGGGATCGAGATCGCGTTTCCGCAGCACGACGTCCACCTGCGCGATCTCGACATGGTCCGCCACGTCGTCGCGCGCTTCGCCGAGGAACGGGCGCAAAAAGCTGCGAGCGAGCGCCCTCCCGGTCCACAAGGCGCAAAAGGCTCGCGCTCTCAGTGAGCCGCACTGCCGTCGTCGATATCGCCGAAGGACCTGAGGTCGAGCCGTGTCAGATCGAGCTCGCTCACGTCGTGGCGAATGAGCTTGCCGGCTGCGGTCGAGAAACCGGCGAGTGCGAAATGGCTCGCGGACGGAGCTGCCGCCGTCTTGACCTCGGCCGTTCCCACCTCGCACACGGCGGCGACGACACCGGCGAAGGCGAGCCAGGCTACCGCGCCCTTGAACCAGTGGCCCCCGCTCAAGCTCCAAATCAAGCGCATGGCGTCTCTTCCGCCCCGAGCGTCTTCTCTTCCAAGATCAAGGCTCGCGCAAACTCGTTAACGGTGGCCTAAAGGCCGACCCGTTTCGACGCAAAATATTGCTCCGTGTCCGGAAGAGAGAAGCCCCGCGCTCAGTCCTCGCGGTAGACGCGCTCGCGCCGCTCATGGCGCTCCTGCGCTTCGAGGGAGAGCGTCGCGATGGGACGCGCGTCGAGCCGCTTCAAGCCGATCGGCTCGCCCGTCTCCTCGCAATAGCCGTAGGTGCCGTCCTCGATGCGCGCGAGCGCCGCGTCGATCTTGGCGATGAGCTTCCTCTGGCGGTCGCGAGCCCTGAGCTCGAGCGCGCGGTCCGTCTCCGACGTCGCCCGGTCGGCGAGGTCGGCATGCTGCGTCGAGTCCTCGTGCAGTCCCGCGAGCGTCTCTCGCGTCTGGCGGATGATCTCTTCCTTCCAGGTGAGAAGCTTCTGGCGGAAATAGGCGCGATGACGCTCGTTCATGAACGGCTCGTCCTCGGACGGCCGGTAGTCCGGCGGCAGCACGATGGTGGAAGTCGTGGCCCGCGCCGTAAGTTTCTTGTCGCGCGACTTGCCCATGGTCTTGATTTTCGATTTTCCCTTGGGGATCGACTTTGCTGTGGCCTTCGCCGCCACTGCCTTGGGCTTCGCCTTGACCGGGGACTTCGCAGTCGGCTTGCGGCTCGCGGCCTTGATCGCCGGCCTGGACTTTGCAGCCTTTTTCTGGTCTTTCCTGCTCATGACAGGGCCTCCAAGAGGCTATTGCGGCGGCCACCCCTCCCCACTACGCAAGGCAGCTCTGAACACTAGGATTTCGCGCCCCCTATTGAAGTGAGTGGCGGCCCAAGTCAAGGAATTCCCGGAGCCTATCCGGAAGCGAGATGAATGCCGGGCCAGGCGGGCGCCAGGGCCGGCCCTCTGACGGCCGTGCGGCAGCCCGTAAGGTTGCTCAGGCCTCTCTAGAACCTTATGAAATCGGGGACGGACACGGGAGCGCGGGCACCATGACGCTGACGCCAAGGGGCAGATTCGAAGGCACGAAGAGCTACGTCGCGACCGACGATCTCAAGGTTGCGGTGAACGCTTCGATCACGCTCGAGCGCCCCCTCCTCGTCAAGGGGGAGCCCGGCACCGGGAAGACGGTGCTCGCGCTCGAGGTCGCCAAGGCGCTCGGCACGCCGATCCTCGAGTGGCATATCAAATCGACCACCAAGGCCCAGCAGGGCCTCTACGAGTACGACGCGGTGGCCCGCCTGCGCGACGGCCAGCTCGGCGACGAGCGCGTTCACGACATCCGCAACTACATCAAGCGCGGCAAGCTGTGGGAGGCGTTCTTGATGGACGAGCGCCCCGTGCTCCTGATCGACGAGATCGACAAGGCCGACATCGAGTTCCCGAACGACCTCCTCCAGGAGCTCGATCGCATGGAGTTCTTCGTCTACGAGACCGGCGAGACGATACGCGCGAAGGCCCGCCCCATCGTCCTCATCACCTCCAACAACGAGAAGGAGCTGCCCGACGCCTTCCTCAGGCGCTGCTTTTTCCACTACATCAAGTTTCCCGACCCGGAGACTATGAAGGCCATTGTCGAGGTGCACTTTCCCGGGCTCAAAGGCCGTCTCGTCTCGGAGGCGCTGCGCGTCTTCTACGAGTTGCGCGAGGTGCCCGGCCTCAAGAAGAAGCCGTCGACGTCGGAGCTGCTCGACTGGCTGAAGCTGCTCCTCAACGAGGACATCGACCTCGCGACGCTGCGCGAAACGGACAGCCGCAAGCTCATCCCCCCGCTCGCCGGCGCCCTCCTCAAGAACGAGCAGGACGTGCACCTCTTCGAACGGCTCGCCTTCATGACCCGCCGCAAGGGCGATTGACCCGGCTCCCAGCGGAAATGCGCAAAATACTGTGCAAAGCCCATTGTTCTGGGCTCGTAAAATGTGTATATAATTGCGCAATCAAGGGACCGGCGTATGCCGAGTATTGAGACGAATACCCGCAAGATCGTTGCTCGGCTGGAGCGGGAGGGATGGGTCAACATCGGCGGCGGGAAGCACGACATCTTCAAGCATCCTGCGAAGCCAGGCCGCATTGTCGTCCCCCGCCACCGAGAGCAGTCGCCGGGCGTGGCGAGATCGATCGCAAAGTTCGCAGGCTGGATTTGAGGAGAGGCCCCGTGGCTTATTACGTTGGTGTGGTCGATGGCTCGGGTGATGTGTGGGGGGTCCGGATTCCCGACTTCCCCGGTTGTCACGGCGGCGGGGCGACAGTCGAGGCGGCCGTTGCCGACGCCACTCATGCCCTGCGAGAGTTCGCGGCCGGGATGGTGACGGACGGCGAGCCAATCCCGGAACCGCGGACGGTCTCGGAAATCGAAGCAGAGCTGGCGGCGCGCGGAGAGCCAGGCGGATCGATGGTCTATATCCCCTTGCTTCTCGACAAGGCGCGGCCCGTGCGGGCGAATATCTCTCTCGATGCCGGTTTGCTCGAAGCGATCGACGCGGAAGCAAAGCGCCGTGGCCTGACACGATCCGCATTCCTCGCGAGCGCGGCAATCGACAAGATTGCGGAGGCCGTCTGACGGCGCTCCTCGTCCACTTCGACAGATAAACCAGTAACCCCCGGCAACAGCCGGAAATTCTGCCTCATTGGCGCCGAAGTCGTGGCATGGATTGGGCCCGCGGGATTTTGACGGGGGCCCCATGTCCAAGCACATCTTTTCGTCGCCGAGCGACGGCACGAGCGTGAGCATTGCCGAGATCGGCGGCCACGGCGGGCGCGTGGCGTCGATACTGTCCGCCCTCGCGCTCGGCTTCTCCGGGCTCTCGTTCTACGAGAGCGTCATGAAGACCGCAGACCTCGAGGTCTACGTGCCCCCCGTCATCCACTACGCTCGCGACCCGGGCGGCGACGTCGAGCAGTTCGCCATCCCGATCACCATCGTCAACTCCGGCGCCCGCACCGGCACGGTGCTCACGATGGAGCTCGCCGTCGAGAGCCTGCGCCCCGACGCGACGACCAAGACCAAGCGGTACTACAGCGCCTTCCTCGGCGATCCGCCCGTCAAGGACGACGAGACGAAGCGCGCGTTTGCACCCTTGAGTCTCGCTGGTCGGACAACGTTCTCCGACACGGTGCGGTTCTATCCGATCGGAAATCCGCTGCCGAAGCTCGTCGACGATGCGGGCGACTATAGATTCAAGCTTCAACTCACGACGGCGGTGCCTCCCAGTCCCGGCTTCCTCGACAGCCTGTGGCGCAAGGAGCCGGAGCCGATCACCTTCGAGAAGACGCTGCCCTGGATCTCCGACCAGCAGCTCGACATGCGCCGCGTCGCGATCCCCATGCATGACAAGGCGTGGACGCTGGTCGAGGAGAAAGCGACGCCGTGAGGCCCGCGATTTGGGGCGGCTCGCGGGCGAGAACGTGACGCCGCTGCGGCGCCGCAATGAACGCGAGATGAACCCAGGATTCAGATCCGGTTCATGGATTCGACCGTATAACGGTCAACAGCGGGAGACTAATCGGTGATGGAGCGTAAGCGCGTGGCCGAGATGCTGAGAAGCGTGACGATTGTCGTCATGGGACTGGTCGTGATCGGGGCCGGCGTGGTCGTGGTCTTTTACGGCTGAGCCGGACTTTGGGAGCCGCCCGGCGAGCCTTGCGGCTCGCGCCCGAGGCGCCTACGTAGGGGGATCCGAGAGGTCCCCCTTTGCGTTTTCCTCCCCTCGCCGAGACGGCCGGCATCGCCTGGTCGAGCACCGCTACGCTGCTCTCAGACCTCCTCACGCCGACGCTGCGTCTCGGCGTCACGGGCCTCGCCCGCTCCGGCAAGACGGTCTTCATCACCGCCCTCATCCGCAACCTCGTGTCGGGAGGGAGGCTCCCCTTCTTCGACGCCTCCGCCGAGGGCCGCATTCGCTCGGCCTATCTCGAGCCGCAGCCCGACGACGCCGTGCCCCGCTTCGACTACGAGGCGCATATCGCAGCCCTCGGCCGCGATCCGCCCGAGTGGCCCGAAAGCACGCGGCGCATATCCGAGCTTAGAGTGACGCTAGACTACGAGCCGCGAAGCCGCCTGCGCCGGGCGCTCGGCATCCGGCGCCTCAACATCGACATCGTCGACTATCCGGGCGAATGGCTGCTCGACCTCGCCATGCTGCATCGGACCTATGCAGAGTGGTCGCGCGACGCGCTGCGCCTCGCGCACGAGCCGGCCGGGCGCGCCGCGTCTCAAGAATGGCGCGACTTCGTCGCGTCCCTCGACCCCCACGGCCCCGAGGATGAGCAGGCGGCGCTTCGGGGAGCGGAGCTTTTCACGCGCTACCTGGCAGTGGTGCGCAAGAGCGAGCCGCTCTCGACGGCGGGGCCGGGCCGCTTCCTCATGCCCGGCGATCTCGAAGGCTCGCCGCTCCTCACCTTCTTTCCCCTCGAGCCCGCCGACGACGGCTCGGCGCCTCCGCGCGGCTCGCTCGCCGCCATGATGGCACGCCGCTACGACAGCTACGTCGCCCACGTCGTGCGCCCCTTCTTCCGCGAGCACTTCGCCCGTCTCGACCGCCAGATCGTGCTCATCGACGTGCTGACCGCGCTCAACGCCGGACCCGCGGCCGTCGCCGAGCTCGAGCGGGCGCTGACCGCGATCCTCGCCGCCTTCAGACCCGGGATTGCGAGCTGGCTTTCGCTTTCCGGCCGGCGCATCGACCGGCTCCTCTTTGCCGCGACCAAGGCCGATCACATCCACCATTCGAGTCACGACCGCCTCGAGGCAATTCTGCGGCTGCTGACGGAGCGGGCCGGCCTGCGCGCGACCGGCGCGGGCGCCGACGTCGCCGTGATGGCGATCGCGGCCCTGCGCGCCACTCGCGAGGCGGAGGCGAAAGCCGGAAAGGACCTGCTGCCGTGCATCGTCGGCGTGCCGCTGCCCGGCGAGACCGTCGGCGGGGTCCGCTTCGACGGCACGCGCGAGGCCGCGGTGTTTCCCGGCGACCTTCCCGAGGACCCGAGGCTCGCTCTCGACGGGGGCGCACCGGCGGGCGGTGCCCGGACGACGGAGTTCGTGCGGTTCCGCCCCCCGCGCGTCGCTCCTCCCGACGCCGGTGGGCAAATGTCGCCGGCTCCCCATATTCGCCTCGACAGGGCCTTCGACTTCCTGATCGGAGACTGGATCACATGACGGCATCGCCCGAACCGCGCCGGCCCCGGGTGTTCGCGCCCGACGATCCGGCGCTGGTTGCGCCGCCGCCGGACATCGAGCCAGGCGAGGATGCCGGTCCTCCGCCCGAGCGGGAGGCCCCGGTGTCGTTCCGGCCCACGGCGGCCGACTTCAATCGCGGGATAGGCTGGGGCGCGCTTCTCCTCTCCGCCATGGCGGGCCTCGCCGGCCTCGCGCTGAGCCTGTCGTTTGCGCGCTTCGTCTCGATCGCGATCGAGCGCAACGATTGGATCGGCTGGACGGCTGCGGGCCTCCTCGCCATTGCCGCCATCTCCGCGGCGGTCATTCTCGTGCGCGAGCTCGTGGGTCTCGCGAGGCTCGCGCGGCTCGGGCGCCTGCGCCGCGATGTGGACACGGCGCTGCGTACGAGGGACAGCAAGCTCGAACGGCGCACGGTGCGCTCTCTCAAGGCGCTCTTTCGCGACCGCCGAGACCTTAGGTGGGGGCTCTCGCGTCTTGCCGACCACGAGCGCGACGTGCGCGATCCGGGCGACCTCCTGAAGCTCGCCGACCGCGAGCTGATCGCGCCTCTCGATGCCGCCGCGCGCCGCGCCGTCCTGAAATCGGCGAAGCGCGTCAGCGTCGTCACCGCGATCAGCCCCATCGTCTGGATCGCCATGCTCTTTGTTCTGGTCGAGAACCTGCGCATGCTGCGGGCGCTCGCGACCCTCTACGGCGGCCGGCCCGGCACCATCGGCGCGCTGCGGCTCGCCCGCCTCGTGATCGGCCACATCATCGCGACCGGCGGGCTCGCCATGACCGACGACCTCCTCGGACAGTTCCTCGGTCAGGATCTCTTGCGCCGCCTCTCGCGACGGCTCGGCGAGGGCGCATTCAACGGCGCGCTGACGGCGCGCATCGGCACGGCAGCGATCGAGGTGACGCGCCCGCTCCCGTTCCTCGAGGCCGCGCCCGTTCGCGTGCGCGATCTCCTGCCCGAGCTCTTCCGCACGCTTCGGCGAACGCAATCGGAGAAGAAGGTCTAGGCCGCACGCTTGAGGCCGGGATCGGGGCCCGGAGCGGTGATGCTGGCGAGCCGCTCCGCCCAGGCCGCCCGGTGGCGGCGGACCCTCAAGAGGATCGACGGCGGCGAGCGCTCCTCGGGCGTCGAGAGCAGCACGGAGAGCGCCGGCCCGGCAGGCTTCGCCGTCAGCCAGTTGACCGCTCCCGAGAGGACGAGACCGAGCACCACCGGCGACATCCAGATGAGCAGCCCGGGGGAGGCCTCCCAGGCGAGCACCGCCATGAAGAGACCGCAAACGGCATGGCGCCAGTGATGGGCGATCGCGTCCTTGAGCGGAAGGGCCGCCGCCTCGCGCCGCTGGCGCTTCCAGCCTGAATCGCGTCCGAACGCGATCTGAACCACGGCGGCCGTCTGGGTCATCATGAAGATCGGCGCGATCAGCATGGAGAACACCGTCTCCACCATCACGCCGGCGATAGCGCGCGGCCAGCCGAACACCTCGCGCGCCCGGCTCGAGCGCTTGATCTCGAGCGCGAGCCCGAGCGCTTTCGGGAGAAGCACGACGGCCATCGTCGCGAGGAAGAGGCGCATGGCCGCGCCGGGGTCGATGACGGGCCAGATCGGAAACAGCGTCTTGCTGTCCAGGAAGTAGCTCGGCAGCATCTGCCGGCCCTGGAGCGCGAGGACGAGGCCGACCGCGAGGGAGGCGGCCCACACCACCGACACGATATATGAGAAGGCCCCCATGGCGAGGTGCGCGCGGCCCATGCCCGTAAGGCCCGGCGCGGAGAGGATCGCCAGGTGCTGAAGGTTGCCCTGCGCCCAGCGCCGGTCGCGGACGATGTGATCGGCGATGGCGGGCGGCGTGCCCTCGAACGAGCCATCGAGGCAGGGCGCCATGTGCACGCCCCACCCCGCGCGCTGCAGGAGCACGGCCTCGACGAAGTCGTGGCTCAGGATGTGCCCGCCGAACGGAGGCGGGCCGGGCAGCTCGGGGAGCCCCGCCGCGCCGGCAAAGGCGGCAGTGCGGATGATTGCGTTGTGACCCCAATAGTTCCCTTGGCTGCGGTGCCAGCCCGCGAGCCCGGCCGCCACGGCGGGGCCGTAGGTGTTCGAGGCGAACTGCATGAGCTTCTGGAGAAGTGTGGCGCCGCCGGCGAGGCGCGGTACGGTCTGAATGAGACCGGCAGCCGCATCCTGCTCCATCGCCGCGGCGAGGCGAACGAGCGTCGTCCCCGACATCACGCTGTCGCCGTCGAGGATGACGAAGAAGTCGTACCCGGCCCCGAACCTCTCGACCCAATCCTTGATGTTGCCGCTCTTGCGCGCCGTGTTCTCGACGCGCCGGCGGTAATAGACCTGCATCTGCCCGGAGAGCCCATGGCGGAGCTCGCGGTAGGCTGCCTCCTCCGCTTCCCCCTCGTCCGCGCCCCGCGTGTCCGAGAGAACGAAGACATCGAAGGCCGCCGACTTGCCGAGCGCGCCAAGCTCCTCGGCGATGGCGCCGATCGTCCCGGCGATGACGGCCGGGTCCTCGTGGTGCACGGGAAAGAGCAACGCCGTGCGCGATTTGAGAGGGCTCGTCTCGGGAGGAATGGGGAGCGTATCGGCGGACTCGCCGGCAAAGAGCGGCAGGAAGCCCATCGCCGCCGACAGCGTGCCGACCGCGATCCATCCGAACGAGATCGTCGCCAGCACCAGGAACACGAGCTGGATCGGCGTCGTCTGGGCGAACGAGATCACCCCATAGAGCTCGTGGGCGAAGGCGGCTGTGACGAGGCCGGCTCCGGCAAAGAGGCTCGCGCGCGCCACCCATGCTCCCTTCGTCGCACCTCGGAGCATCGGCGCCCGGCGAGCCGCGAAGCTTTGATCGGGCATCTCCAACGGCGCATCGGGAGGGAGAAGAGAGGCATCGCTCGCCTGGCCTGGCAGGCGTAGCGGGCCCGGGGACGGAGCGGCGCCGCCACCGCGGACACCGAGCTCGGAGTGGCTCATGCTTTCGTCCATCGATATATCCAGCTCTCGGAGAGGAGCTGGTCGCCCTGCTTCAAGCCTAAACGCAACTCGATCAGCTCGGTTCCGCCGGGATTGAGGCCGAAACGAACCCTGACGCCGCCGATCTCGGGATGGCGCTGAACGAGAAGATTGGAAATGCTTCCCGCGCTCGCGGCCAGCTCGGCCGCCGGCATCTCACGAATGTCCTTGACCGCGGGGCCGTCGAAGTCGATCACGAAATCTACGATCCCGCCGTGGCGCGACGTGCCGGTGCGCGTCGCCGCGACTTTGGCTCCGCTCCACGCAACAGGCGCCTCCTCTCCCCAGGTCAGCCGGTAGGTGAAGCGGTGCGGCGAGCCGGGCTCGAGCGCTTTCGCAGGTTGCCAATAGGCAATGATATTGTCGTGGATCTCCTCCTCGGTCGGGATCTCGATCAGCTCCACGTAGCCTTCGCCCCAGCCCCCCCGTGGCTCGATCCATGCCGTCGGCCGCCGATCGAAGCGCTGCTCGAGATCCTCGAAGGTCGCAAGCTTCCGATCGCGCTGACAGAGGCCGAAGCCCTTCGGGTCCTTGTCGAGAAACGCGCTCGTCTGCAGCGTGACGGGGTTCGTCAGCGGCCGCCACAGCTTCTCTCCCATGCCGTTGGCGACGGCGAGCCCGCAGCTATTGTGGGCCGAGGGACGCACGTCGCCCCGCAGGCGGTTATTGGCGCCTCCGAACAGAAACATGCTCGTCAACGGGGCAATGCCGACATGCGTCAGCTGCCGGCGCGGATAAAGGGTCTGATCGACCTCGAAGACCGTCCATTGGCCCGGCCGGATCACAAAGCGGAACGCACCCGATGTCGACTCGCTGTCCAGAAGCGCGTGCACGACGATGTCGGAGGACCCCGAACGCGGCCTCTCGATCCAGAACGCGCGAAACAGCGGGAACTCCTCTCCGCCGGGCTGGGCGGTGTTGATCGCGAGGCCTCGCGCGGAGAGGCCGAACTGCTGCCCGCGTCCGATCGCCTTGAAGTAGCTCGCGCCCTGGAACTGGACCACGTCGTCCAGGACATCGGAGCGGTTGAGCGCGGCTGCGATCTTGAACCCCGAAAAGCCGAACGGCGCCTCTTGAGGCGCCTTCTCGAGCAGCGGCCCGAGTGAGAAGAGTGTTCCATCCGCCTTGAGCTGGTGCGCTTTTCCGCCCTCGACGACCCATAGCTCGACGGGGACGTCATAAATCCAGCCGAGAGGCAAGAGGCGCAGCTCATAATCGATCTTGTCCCCGCGCCAGACCGCCGCTTCGTCGCGGAATCTAATGTCGCGATACTGCTCGGGACTGAGCGCGCCGAAAGGCTCGGGAACATCCATGCGCGGCCTCACGAAGTCGCGCCCGGCGAGCTCTTCGGCGAGCTTCTTCACGGACTCGCCCGTGAAGGGCTCTCCCCCTCCGCCATTTTCCGAGGACCCTTGAGCAAACGCCTGCGAGAATGCCCCGCCAAGGACCGCCGCCGTCGCCACGGCACTGGCCGCTGCCGTCCCCATCACTAGCGCCCGGCGATCAAAGCGCAGCGCGCCCGTCCCCGACCCGTTTTTCATCCGTGATGTCCGACGCAAGTCTTGTGAAACCGTCCGTTTTCGTTCGCCCAGACCCCGGTTCTCGCCCCCGCGCGCCCGAGCCGACCCGCGGAAAGCGCCCCCGCGCCCTGTCACCGCAGACTGTTCGGATGGACCTCGGAGCTAAGACCCGAAAATTATGGCGAATTTAGCCGAACCGCCGCCGCAGCAGGCCAGCCTCATCGCTCACGATCGCGCCGCTCCCCACGACTCCCGTGTGCAGTGCAACAAAGATATCCAACATCATCGAGTCCGGCAAGCGGACTGATGGGCCTCAATGATTTAAAATCTGACGTCTGGGCTTGACCGGGAGCCGCTTGGCCCCGCCTCGGCGACTAGCGATCTCCTCCTCCCGGGATCCTCTGGCTGACGATAAGTCAGCCAGGCCATTAAGACAGGCGCACCGATCTTCGGTCGATCGGCGACGCGGTCGAGATGGAAACAGAAAATCGAATAATCTTAGTACCTTGCAGCCAGAAATAGACAGCGTTGCATGAGCGCCACAATCCTTGTGGATTCGGTCCACAAACTCGTTAAGCCCATTTCGCGGGCATCGGACTTCTGCGTACTATCCGACCCCGAGCGGTGATTCGCATCTCGTTCTGCCGCTGGTCGAGTTGTTGAGCGCGCGTTGGCGTCAAAGCGTCAAGCGCCCGTTTAGAAGTCAGTAGACGGGAGAAGGTAAATGAAAAAGTATAGCCTAAGCGCCATGGTGGCGGCCGGCCTCCTCGCAGGGGGGTTGTCCGTGACCAGCGCGAACGCAGCCGACCTCGGGGGGAACTGCTGCGCCGACCTCGAGGAACGTATCGCCGAGCTTGAGGCGACCACCGTCCGCAAGGGCAACCGCAAAGTCAGCCTCACCATTTCCGGCTGGGTCGCCGAGCAGGTGACCTATTGGGATGACGGCCACGAGAGCAACACCTACGTCGGCGGCATCGGCACCACGCTCGGCACGAACGTCAAGTTCACCGGCCAGGCCACGATCTCGCCCGGCTGGAGCGCCGGTTACGTGATCCACCTGGAAATGGACGGCTCCGACACCCTTGTCGGCACCGACCAGTTCACGCCTGACGGTCCGGGGCTATTCACGACCGATAATGGCAACCTCAAGGGTGGGCACCCCAACTTCGTCCAGACGCTGCAGTCGTTCTGGTTCATGAAGAGCGACCACCTCGGCAAGGTCAGCGTCGGCCTCCAGTCGATGGCGGCGGACAATGCGGCCATCCTGGTCGACGGCTCGGGCTCGCTCGTGGTCGCCAACTGGGTCGGGTTCAACACCGAAGGCTTCTTTATGCGTAGAAACGACGCCAACGCCAATCCGGACAATTTTGGATACACCGGAAACGTTTGGGCGCAAGCGGGGGCCTGCAACAACGGCGGCGACTGCTATGGCATCCCGATCAACGGCGTCCGCTACGACACTCCGACCTATCACGGGTTCTCAGGGTCGGCCGGGCTGGGGCGAGGACGACTACTGGGATACGGCAATTCGTTTTGCCGGTGAGCACTATGGCTGGAAGGTGGCCGCTGCTGCGGCCTATGGCGAGTCGACCTGCGCTCAGACTGGACCGTTTACTGGAGCAAATAGTCCAGATTTGACGGATGGAGACCCAGCAACTCGTGATGTCGTCGGCGGCTGTCCGTTCCCGGTCAACTTCGGCGACTCCAACTACTTCCAAGCTGGCCTCTTCATCCAGCATATCCCCTGGGGCCTCTGGGCGTTGGGCAACTACGGCAACTTTGAAGTGGACGGCGTCGATGAGAGTTCCCAGACTTGGTATGTCAAGGCCGGTATTCGTCAGCGTTGGCATCCTCTTGGCCACACCGTGCTCTACGGCGAGTACCAGCAGAACGATAATGGCGGCGTGTTAGCTGGTGTATCGCCGTGTGCCGCCCTCAACGGCAGTCCCGGCGCGGGCGATTCGTGTGATGTTGATAACTTCACCTTTGCCACCAGTTCGGAAAGCCATTGGTGGGGCGCGGGCATTGTGCAGGAAATCGACGCGGCTGCGATGTCGGTTTGGCTGCGGTGGCGTCAGACCTCCTACGAGGACAACTCGACCGTCTTTGATGGCGCGAACTTTGTCGGGACCAGCTACGAGGATCTCCAAGAGATCACCTTCGGCGGTCTTATCAACTTCTAATCGAGACCCAATACACGACATCGAGGAAGCCGCCCTTCGGGGCGGCTTCTTTGCATTCTGCAGTCCTTACCGAGGTAGTCACCAGCGACGCTACGCCCGAGGCAGGGCCGGCCGCGTGTCAGTCGGTATGGGCGTTGCAAAGCCTGCAGAAATTGGGTTCGTTCTGCCAAAATGAAGCCCACATGGGACTGGGACGCAGCGCGATGACATGATCGCGCCGCGCTTCTTGTTGGCCCGGTGCCGCGGAAACCGACGCCACCAAGCGGGCGCTGGCCACGTTCGGCAATCCGTTCGGGCTGGCGCTCTACGACAAGGACTTGAGCCACGTCACCCGGCGCGCCAAGCAGGCGTTGTCGGTCACGGCCCCAGCCCTAGGAGAAACGGAGCAACCGGAGCTCATTCTGAGGACCGAAGGCGGCCGAGACGAGCGCTTCGAGGACGCCAATGCCTTCGTGGCGGCGACCCTCAAGGCGATCGCGAGACTGGCGACGATCGACGCCGTCTACGCCTTCTGGGAGCAGAACCTTACCGCGTTCCGGGTCCTGCGCCGGATGACCAGCGGTCGCGATCCCGATCCGGTGGCAACCATCATTGCGACGCTGAAGGGCAAGGCCCGAGCCTTGGGCTGGCCACCGCACGAGATCGCCCCGAGCGAAAATGCGACAGACGGCCCGGACACCAATGCGGCGGGAGAGCGCCCGGCGCTCGCCCGTCCCAAAGACCAGCGCCTGCGTGACAAAGCGCATTTGGCCCTCGTCGCCAGCCAACCGTGTCTCGTTTGCGGGCGCCGGCCCTCGCACGCCCATCACCTGC
Source organism: uncultured Alphaproteobacteria bacterium (assembly GCA_963840415.1). Taxonomy (GTDB): domain Bacteria; phylum Pseudomonadota; class Alphaproteobacteria; order Rhizobiales; family Hyphomicrobiaceae; genus Hyphomicrobium_C. Next base: position 67,100 of record CAWIYX010000020.1, read on the forward strand.
GCTTTGCCCAACCGCGCGCCATGGGCCTCAAGGTTTCAGACGAATACGTCGTGCCACTCTGCAACGGCCATCACGATGAACTGCACAGGACCGGCGACGAACGCGCGTGGTGGGCCCGTCATGGCATCCTCGAGCCGCTCAAATATGCCGCACGATTGTGGGCAGAGTCGCGTCGCAAAGCTGGCGGGGAGGGAAAGATAGCACCGGTGTCGGCCGATTGCGAAACCGCCGCTTTGTCGGCTACCGTCGCCAACGAACCTACGGCCACGCCTAGAGGTGACTTACGGCGCGCGCCGCTCGCTGATCGCTGAGCCCAGCGCTAGTGAGCGGAAGCAACGAAATTGAGCGGCGAGCAGTGTCTATCACGGCCACTCGTAGCTCGTGATCGACCATTAGGTCTCCACTGAATGCAAGACCGCCTATGATCGAAAACTCATCTCCCTATAAGAATGTCTCTCCTTGTCTCTAAAGTCGCCGACGAAGTTGGTGAGGCAACCGGGGTCCGTGAGGCGAGCTCTCCCCAGGAAATCCCCCGACGTGTTGAGCAGCCCTCTTGAGCGTCCATACGCAGAAAACCCTTAAAAACGCGTGTCTAAAACCGCTCTCGTGGCCCATACGCAACAGTCATACGGCCGTTGGCGGAAAAACCGCGATGACTAATTGTTGCTAGAGGGAGAATCACAAAGTCTGCCGGCCAGCGGCGGTTCCGAGGGAATCTTCGCGCCGTCTACATCGCAGAGCGCGGCCTAGTTTGCGTGCCAGTTGAGTCCAATGGGCGTCCGCCATCTCGATTGCCAACGCAGATTGGGAGAAGGTCTATGAAGAAATATAGCCTAAGCGCCTTGGTGGCGGCCGGCCTCCTCGCAGGGGGTTTGACTGCGACCAGCGCGAACGCAGCCGACCTCGGGGGGAACTGCTGCGCAGACCTCGAGGAGCGGATCGCCGAGCTTGAGGCGACCACCGCCCGCAAGGGCAACCGCAAAGTCAGCCTCACGATCTCAGGCTGGGTCGCCGAGCAGGTGACCTATTGGGATGACGGCCACGAGAGCAATACCTACGTCGGCGGCATCGGCACCACGCTCGGCACGAACGTCAAGTTCACCGGCCAGGCCACGATCTCGCCGGGCTACACCGCCGGCTACGTGATCCACATCGAGGCTGACGGATCCGACACGCTTGTCGGCACCGATCAGTTCACGCCGGACGGTCCGGGCCTCTTCACCGCCCCAGCAATTGGCGCCCTTAAGGATGGACATCCCAACTACGTCCAGACCTTGCAGGCGTTCTGGTTCCTGAAGAGCGACCACCTCGGCAAGGTCGGCGTCGGCCTCCAGTCGATGGCGGCGGACAACACCGCGATCCTGGTCGACGGCTCGGGCTCGCTCGTGGTCGCCAACTGGGTCGGGTTCAATACCGAAGGGTTCTTTATGCGTAGAACCGATGCCAATGCGGCCAATGCGGGCCTTGGGGTCGGTAATGGATACACCGCCAACGTTTGGGCTAATGCGGGCGCATGCAACAACGGTGGCGACTGTTATGGCATCCCGATCAATGGCGTCCGCTACGATACTCCGACCTACGCCGGGTTCTCGGCCTCGGCGGGCTGGGGCGAGGACGACTACTGGGATATGGCCGTTCGTTTCGCCGGCGAGCATCACGGGTTCAAGCTGGCTGCCGCAGCGGCCTACGGGGAGTCGACCTGCCAATTCACCGGACCGATCGCCGTGAGCTCTGGTTGCCCGTTCTCGGTCAACTACGGCAACACCGACTACTTCCAGGCGGGCGTGTACGGTCAGCACATCCGCACCGGCCTCTGGGTGTTGGTCAACTACGGCCACTTCGAGTTTAATGACGCCTTCCCGGCCTCGCTTGATGCCTTAGATGCCTCGGAGACGTGGTACGTCAAGGCTGGTATTCGCCGGAGCTGGCATCCGCTCGGCGCAACCATCTTCTACGGCGAGTATCAGCACAACGATGATGGTGGCGTGTTCAATTTTTCACCTGCAACGGCCTGCGCCGACCCGACGGGATGCACCGGTCCCACGGACTCTGAGAGCCAGTGGTGGGGCGTGGGCCTGGTTCAGGAAATCGACGCGGCGGCCATGTCCGTGTGGCTCCGCTGGCGGCAGACCTCCTACGAGGACAACTCGACCGACAACGGTGTGGCTATCAGCTACGACGATCTCCAAGAGGTTACCTTCGGCGGCCTGATCAACTTCTGATCATAACGCCAGCATCTGACAGCGAGAGGCCGCCCCATGGGCGGCCTCTTCGTTTGCGCGAGGTCCCTCCAGCTCTATCCCCAAGTCTCAATCGCGCCTATCCTTGGATTTACGGCTGTCGGTATTCGGACTGCGATGTTCACGACCTTCTTCAACGAGCTGCGCGCGGCGCGGATCCCGGTCACGCTCAAGGAGTACCTCACCTTGATCGAGGCGCTCGAGGCGGACTGCGCGGGCCGCCGCGTCGAGGATTTCTACTATCTCGCCCGCGCGAGCCTCGTGAAGGACGAGCGCCATCTCGATCGCTTCGATCAGGTGTTCGGCGCCGTCTTCAAGGGGCTCGAGACCCTCCCCGGCACGGAAGAGGCGGAGATCCCCGCCGAGTGGCTGCGCGCCGTCTCCGAGCTCCACCTTTCCGAGGAGGACAAGGCGCGCATCGCCGAGCTGGGCGGCTGGGAGAAGATCATGGAGGAGCTCCGCCGCCGGCTCGACGAGCAGAAGGGGCGCCACGCGGGCGGCTCGAAGTGGATCGGCACCGGCGGCACGTCGCCCTTCGGGGCCTACGGCTACAATCCCGCCGGCATCCGCATCGGCCAGCACGAGAGCCGCCACCGGCGCGCGATCAAGGTCTGGGACAAGCGCGAGTTCCGCGATCTCGCCGACGACGTCGAGCTCGGCGTGCGCAACATCAAGATCGCGCTCAGGCGCCTCAGGAAGTTCGCGCGCGAGGGCGCGGCCGAGGAGCTCGACCTCGAGGGCACGATCAAGGGCACCGCGCACAAGGGCTATCTCGACATCCACCTGCGGCCCGAGCGACGCAACGCCGTCAAGGTGCTCATGTTCTTCGATGTCGGCGGCTCGATGGACTGGCACGTCAAGGCGGCCGAGGAGCTCTTCTCCGCGGTGCGCGCGGAGATGAAGCATCTCGAGTACTTCTACTTTCACAACTGCCTCTACGAGGACGTCTGGCGCGACAATGCGCGCCGCTGGACCGAGCGCACGCCGACGTGGCAGGTGCTGCACACCTACCCGGCCGACTACAAGGTGGTCTTCGTCGGCGACGCGTCGATGAGCCCCTACGAGATCATTCAGCCCGGCGGCTCGGTCGAGCACATGAACCCGGAGCCCGGCGCCACCTGGCTCGGCCGCGTCACCGCGGTCTATTCGCATTGCGTGTGGCTCAACCCCATTGCCGAGGCGCACTGGGATTGGACGCCGTCGATCGGAATGGTGCGCCGCCTCATGGACGGGCGGATGTTCCCGCTCACTCTCGAGGGCCTCGACGCGGCGATGCGCGAGCTGATGCGCTAGAAGCAACGGCAGCACGCCGACTGAGCTCGTGCGCATCGCGCTCCTTCTCGGGCTCTGCTGAGACCGTCAATTATTCTCACGGAATCAATAACTTCGGCCTCGATTGACGGCGCCCTCAAAAGGCGGCAATTGTTCTCGAAGGATGAGCAGATTCGGGATTGGGATGCCGATGACGCGCGCACTCGTTGCCAGTCTGCTGAGTGGTCTTGCCCTCTCCGCCTGCTCCTCCTCGAGCGGCATGGTGCCGACCACGCTCTTCGGCGGCTCGACACCCCCGGCCCCAACGACTGCATCCATCCCCGTTGCAGACCCGACCACGCGGGCGTTCGGCGTCGCCGCCGTCTCCGCGCGCGCGAAGAAGTGCGGCTATAATTTCAATCCGCAAACGCTCAAGGTCGAACTATCTCGCGTCCGAGACCAGCCAGGGCGGCGCGACGCCTGCGGATCATGCCGCGGATCGAAAAGATCTACGACACCGCCTTCAACGGCGTGACCAAGGCGATCGCTGACCAATCCGACTACTGCACGCCTGATCGGACCAAGGAGATCAAGGGCGCCCTCAATCGGCATCTTGAGGGCGACTTCACCGTCATTCCCCCGAAAACGGATAAGGTCGCCGACGAAGGCCTCCTGTCTGGATTGTGGGGCGGCAGCCCGTCCGGCGAAGGCATGAAAGTCAGGCTGCCGACCGACAATAGCGACGACTGATTGGCGCCTTCACCCATTCGTCATTCGAGCCAAGCGCCGCGTATGCGGCTTGCAGAGCTGGAACCCAGCGCGGAGACTTGTCGAAGACTGGCGCCTTCAGCCTGCTTGACGCTGGGTTCCGGCGCTGCGTTCGAGCACGCCCTCGCTTGGCTGCGAATGAGCGAGTTCCGTTCATGAAGCGGGCAGCTCTGCTCTGCAGGCAAGCGATCTGGCTCAGCGCACGCCGAGCTTCTTCTGCAGGCTCGACGATGAAGTCGTGTACTGGAACAGGAGCTTCTTGTCGGGATAGACGTACTTGTGCGCCTGCTGCGCCATCAGCGCCGCCTCGTGGAATCCGGAAAGGATCAGCTTGAGCTTCCCCGGATACCAGTTGATGTCGCCGATGGCGAAGATCCCCTTCTCGCTCGTCTCGAACTTCTCCGTGTCGACCGGGATCAGGTTCTCATGAAGATTGAGGCCCCAATCGGCGACGGGCCCGAGCTTCATGGTGAGGCCGAAGAACGGCAGCATGGCCGAGCAGGGGAGCTGCTCCTCGCCGTCCTTCGTCTTGACCGTCACCTGCTCGAGCTGACCGCCGCTCCCCGAGAGCGCCGTCACCTGGCCGATCAAGAGCCTGACCTTTCCGGCCGCGACAAGGGCACGCATCTTCTCGACCGAGTGGGGCGCGCCGCGGAACTCGTCGCGCCGGTGGAGCAGCGTGAGGCTTTTCGCGATCGGCTCGAGGTTCAAAGTCCAGTCGAGCGCCGAGTCGCCGCCGCCCACGACGAGGATGTCCTTGCCGCGCATGTCCTCCATGCGCCGCACGGAATAGTGGACGGAGGTGCCCTCATAGGCCTCGATGCCTTCGAGGGGCGGACGCTTGGGCGTGAACGAGCCGCCGCCCGCGGCGACCACGACCACTTTCGTCAGGAACGACTTGCCGCCATCTGTCGTAAGCCGGAAGCGGCCGTCCGCTGTCCGCGCGAGCGTATCGACGCGCTCGCCGAGATGAAAAGTCGCCCCAAACGGCTTGATCTGCTCCATCAGCCGCTCGGTGAGCTCCTGGCCGGTCACGACCGCGAGGCCCGGCACGTCGTAGATCGGCTTCTCGGGGTAGAGCTCGGCGCATTGCCCGCCGACCTTGGGCAGGATGTCGATGAGGTGCGCCTTGATGTCGACGAGGCCGAGCTCGAAGACGGCAAAGAGGCCCACGGGCCCCGCCCCGATGATGACCGCGTCGGTCTCGAACGGGCCCTCGCCCGCGCCGCGCGAAACTGCGACATCGTGTGCGGTCATCAGGCGAGCACTCCCTAGAACTGTTTGCCGGGCACGCGGACGATGAGGCCGTCGTACTCGGCGGCCACCTTGATCTGGCAGCTCAAGCGACTCTCGGGCCTGACGTCGAAGGCGAAGTCGAGCATATCCTCTTCCATCTCGGAGGGCTTGCCGGTCTTCTCCTGCCAGGCCGCGTCGACGTAGACATGGCAGGTCGCGCAGGCGCACGCCCCGCCGCATTCGGCCTCGACGCCCGCGATGTCGTTCATCTTGGCCGCCTCCATCACGGTTACGCCGGGCTCGGCCTCGACGGTCTGGCTCGTGCCGTCGGGCTGGATGAACGTGATCTTGACCATGCGGAGAAGGGCTCCCGGCGTTCTCGGTGTTGGCTCGGCCCGGCCGAGGCACGAGCGGCGGCGGCAGACTTAGACGCCGCGGCGATCGAATTCAAGCGCGAGCGCCGTTCCGGGCCGGGGCCCGGGCCGGACCGAGCCGGCAGTCCAGGGTTGCAGGAGCAGCCCGGCTCGATCAATCTGCCCCAATGTGCGGACGCATCACGCAAAAAAGCCCTCCGAACCAGCTCGGCCTCGGCCTCGTCTCCCTGATCGAGCCCCTGCACGTGCCGCCGCGCTACAACGGCAGCCCCGGCCAGGAGCACTGGGTCATTCGCCAGAACGCCGAGACCGGCGAGCGGAGCCTCGGCCGCCTTCTCTGGGGGCTCATTCCCTATTGGGTGAAGGAGCCCGCCGGCGGCAGGAAGCCGATCAACGCCAAGGCCGAGACGGTCGCCTCGCTGCCGTCCTTCCGCGACGCCTACAAGCGCCGGCGCTGCCTCGTGCCGGTCGACAGCTTCTTCGAATGGCGGCGGATTGAGAGCGCGGGAGCCAAGCAGCCGTTCGCCATCGGCATGAAAGACGAGGCGCCGTTTGCGATCGCCGGCATCTGGGAGAACTGGAAGCCGCCCGGGAGCGAGACCTGGGTGCGCACGTTCGCCGTCATCACGACCACGGCCAACGAGCTCTTGAGCTCCATCCACGACCGCATGCCGGTCATCGTCCCGGCCTCGTCCTACGACCACTGGCTGAGCCCGCTCGATCCCGATCCCCGCAACCTGCTCGTCCCGTTTCCGTCGGGGCCGATGACGATGTGGCCGATCTCGACGCGCGTGAACAAGCCCGCGAACGACGACGCGGCAATCCTCGAGCCGGTGCAGGCCGGCTAGATCTATGCGGTCACCGGAGGGAGCGCAGCGGCCACGTAGGCCTCGACCTCGCGTGCAGCCGCCTCGAGGCCCGCGATTACTGCGGCGCGCTCATCGCTCTTTGCATCGGCGAGCTTCTCCGCATCGCTGGCAAGAGCCGCGACCCGCCATGCGCCGACCGCCGCGGCGGAGCCCTTGAGCGTGTGGGAGGAGACAAACCAGTCCCTCTCCGTCGCTGCCGCCCGCAGCTCGGCGAGCGTCCGCGGCACGTGAGCGATGAACAGGTCCAGCACCTCGCGCTCGAGACGCTCGTCGCCGCGCGTATAGCGGGCAAGATGCGCACGATCGACGGGGGCGAGGCCGGGGCTTGGAAACGTTTTGTCTGTCGACATCTGAGCCTTCGCGTTCGGCGGCCGACGGCGCGGCCGTACCCCCAGTTTGCCCCACCGAGTGATAAGCCCGCGTAAACCGCTCAGGAGCGTGCCGACAACTGGGCATAACTCTATGGAACATCGCGGAAAACTGGGAATTCGATCTTTATTTGGCCCAAAACCGCGCCTAGGCATGATGGTGGAGGGATGTGCGTCGAGTCGGGGAATGGCGCCGACGGCGGTTGGCAACTCGAATTCCGAGATAGATGACGTTTGAGCCTAACCGGGGGATTGCAGTATCACTCGGCTGGGGTATCGGATCGATCCGCGCTCTGCGGACGGCACGGACGGGTGGATGGCTCAAGACACGAAAAAGGCGGTCGGGACCACGCCCGACGCGGCGCCGGGGGGCGCTGCGGAACCGCCGGCTCTGCCGGGGTCCCGCAATCTGCGCCCGCTTCCCCCGCCGATCCCGCCCTACCCGCAGCGAGCAAGTCTCCAGCACCGGAGACCCCAAAGCCGGCGGCGAAGCTCGGCTTCCGCGGCAAGACTTGCCCTCGCCCTCCGCGCCCTCGGGTACGCCGACGCTACCGTTTCCCCCAAAGGAGACGCAAGCGGCGCCCCCGCCGCCCGCCGCCAAGCTCAGCTTCCCGCCGCCGAGGACCTGTCGCCGCCCGCTTCCCCTGCCGATCCCGCCTTACCCGCAGCGAGCAAGTCTCCAGCACCGGAGACCCCAAAGCCGGCGGCGAAGCTCGGCTTCCCCGGCAAGGACTTGCCCTCGCCCTCCGCGCCCTCGGGCACGCCGACGCTACCGTTTCCCACCAAGGAGACGCTAGCGGCGCCCCCGCCGCCCGCCGCCAAGCTCAGCTTCCCGCCGCCGAGGGACCTGTCGCCGAAGAAGGGCCCATCGCCGCTGATGCCTCCCTCCAACCCGGGGCGCATCGAGCCGCTCTTCGGCGCGCCAGCTTCATCACCGGCGCGCGCGATGCCGCCGCCGATCCCCTTGAGCAACGGACCGTCCGCCCTCCCTGCAGAGCGCGTTGAGACCCAGGCGCCGGACAAGGAGCCTCCCGCCGAGCCCCCGGCACGGCGCGTCGCTCGCCGCCGGCCGGCCGGTCCAGTGCGCGGCAAGATCGCCGCCAATGACGACGCTCCTTCGATCGGCGGGCTCATCTTCGCCCTCGACCAGAAGCCCGACATCACTCCCTTCAGGTATGCCGCCATCGCCAGCGCGGTCTGGGCCGTCATCGCCACCGGCTTCGCGTGGGCCATTCTGGCGAGCGAGATCGCGAAGGGCACAAGCTTCGGCGAGCTTCTCGCCCATCCGACGATCCTGCTCACCGCCGCCGCCGTCGTCGTCCCCGTCGCGATCCTGTGGTTCCTTGCCCTGCTCGCCTGGCGCTCGGAGGAGCTGAGGCTTCGCTCCTCCACCATGACCGAGGTCGCGATACGCCTCGCCGAGCCCGACCGCATGGCGGAGCAGTCCGTCGCCTCGCTCGGCCAGGCCGTGCGCCGCCAGGTCGCCTTCATGAACGAGGCCATCTCGCGCGCGCTCGGCCGCGCCGGCGAGCTCGAGGCGCTGGTCCACAACGAGGTATCGGCGCTCGAGCGCTCCTACGAGGACAACGAGCGCAAGATCCGCGGCCTCATCAAGGAGCTGAGCGGCGAGCGAAGCGCGCTGCTCGGCACGAGCGAGCGCGTCACCGAGACGCTCAAGACGCTCGGCACCGACATCCCTCAGCTGATCGACAAGCTCTCGGGCCAGCAGATCAAGCTCGCGCAGATCATCCAGGGGGCGGGCGACAATCTGACGGCTCTCGAGTTGGCGGTGGGCCAGAGCAGCGACCGCCTCGAATCCACGCTCGGCGCGCGCACCGATCAGCTGCAATCCCTGCTCGAGCACTTCACGACCGGCCTCTCGAGCGCGCTCGGCGCCCGCACCCAGCATCTCCAGGATTCGATCGCGGAGTACGTCCGCACGCTCGACTCCTCGCTCTCCTCGCGCACCGAAGGGCTGCAGGCGGTGTTCGAGGAATATGCAAGGGCTCTCGACACCTCGCTCACGAACCGCGCCAAGGCGCTCGACATCCAGCTCGTCGAGCGGACGAAAGCTCTCGACGCAGCCTTCGGCCAGCGGCTCAAGACCTTCGATGACTCGATCATGCGCTCGACGATGGCAATCGACGCCGCCGTCGGCGAGAAGGCGCGCGCGCTCACCTCCGCCCTCGATCTCCACGCGAAGACCTTCGGCGAGACGATCTCGCGCCAGGCGGTCGATCTCGACGAGGCGCTCATGCAGGGGGTCACCTCCGTGCGACGCACGAGCGAGAACATCACCCGCCAGTCGCTCAAGGCCATCGAGGGCCTCGCCAACCAGTCGGAGATGCTGCGCGGCGTCTCCGAGAGCCTGCTCGCCCAGATCCAAAACGCGACCGGCCGCTTCGAGACCCAGGGTCAGGCCATCATCAAGGCGGCGGGCCAGCTCGAGAACGCCAACTTCAAGATCGACAACACGCTGCAGACCCGCCACACCGAGCTCACCCACACCATCGACCGGCTCTCCGGCAAGGCCGACGAGTTCGGCCGCGTCGTCGGCGGCTACTCGACGTCGATCGAGGGAACGCTGACGGAGGCCGAAAAGAGGGCCCGCGATTTTGCCGAGCAGCTGCGCCGCGGCACGGAGCAGGCCAGGCAGTCTGCGCTCGCCGAGCTCGAGCGTTTCAAGGTCGAGACCGACGCCGGCGGCGAGCGCACGCTCGAGGAGCTGAGGCGGCGCTTCTCGTCGATCTCGTCGACGGTCAACGAGCAGCTCAACACTTTGACCAGCCGCTTCGATCAGGCTTCCGACGAAGTCCGCCAGCGCGCCGCCCGCGCCGCGGCCGACATCGCCGCCGAGCAGGCCCGGCTTCGCGAGCAGATGGAGCGCCTCCCCGTCGCCACCCGCGAGAACGCCGAGGCGATGCGCCACGCGCTGCAGGACCAGCTGCGCGCGCTCGACCAGCTCTCGAACCTTACGACACGCGCTTCCCAGCGCGATGTTTCGGCGCCGCTTGCCGCAGCCACGCTGACCGGCGCCTACGCGCACGAGGCGCGTGCGACCGACATGGCGATGGGGCGCGCCTTGAGCACGCTTTCGCCGTCGATCACCTCCGAGCTCGCCGGCCGCTCTCAAGCGAGAGGTCCGCAACCGCCGCCGCCTCCTCACACGGTGCCCGCCGCCGTCGCCTTGCCGCGCCTCGGCGGGAGTGCAAGCGAGGGGCGCGAGGGCTGGACCTTGGGCGACCTCCTGGCGCGCGCCTCGCGCGACGAGGACGGCCCCCACGCGGGAGCGAGCCATCCGCCGGCCCTGCCCTTCCACGCCAATGTCGAGGTGATCGCCCGCGCGCTCGATCCCGCGACCACGGCCGCCATCTGGTCGCGCATCAACTCCGGCCAGCGCGGCATCATGGTGCGCTCCATCTATACGCCCGAGGGACGCGCCGTCTTCGACGAGATGAGCATGCGCCTGCGGTCCGACTCCGAGCTCCAGCGCACCATCGAGCGCTATCTCGGCGAGTTCGAGCACATCCGGCGCGAGGCGGAGCACCGCGACCCGACCGGGCGGCTCACGCAAAGCCATCTCGTCTCCGACATGGGCCGCGTCTACCTCTTCCTCGCCCACGTGAGCGGCCGGCTCACATGACGGCTCCGGCCGGCGGCCGGGCCCTGGCGCGCGCCGTTGCGATCGAACGATGGCCGCTCAGGTCTCCGTTCGTGATCGCGCGCGGCGCCAAGACCGAAGCCGAAGTGGTGGTCGTCACCTTGAGCGACGGCGCGATCACGGGGCGCGGCGAGTGCGTGCCCTATGCGCGCTACGGCGAAACTGTCGAAGGCGTCGTCGCCGCCATCGAGCGCGCGCCGCCGGTCGCAGATCGCATCGAGCTTCGCGCCGCGATGCCGGCCGGGGCCGCCCGCAACGCCCTCGACTGCGCCTTGTGGGATCTCGAGGCCAAGCGGAGCGGGAGGCCGGCCTCCGCGCTTGCCGGTGCGGGCGCGCTTTCTCGCGTCGAGACCTGCTACACGCTGAGTCTCGGAGCGCCCGAGGCGATGGCCGCCGCCGCGCGCGCCGTGCCCCACCTCCGCCTTCTCAAGCTCAAGCTCGGCGGGGCCGGCGACGCAGAGCGCATGGCCGCCGTGCGAGAGGCGCGCCCCGACGCCCGCCTCGTCGCCGACGCCAACGAGTCCTGGACCGCCGACGCGCTCTCATTTCCTAATCGATGCGGCGCGCGCGGCAGCGATCGAGCTCGTCGAGCAGCCGCTGCCCGCCGGAGCCGATGCTCCGCTCGCGAGCATTCCCCATGCCGTCCCGATCTGCGCCGACGAGAGCGCTCACGTCACGGCCGATATCGCGGCGCTCGCCGGCCGTTACGACGCCGTCAACATCAAGCTCGACAAGGCCGGCGGACTGACCGAGGCGCTCGCCATGGCGGCGGAGGCACGCGCTCGCGGCTTCAAGATCATGGCCGGCTCGATGGTCGCGACCTCGCTTGCGGTCGCGCCAGCTCTCATCCTCGCGCAACAGGCGGATTGGGTCGACCTCGACGGGCCGCTTCTTCTCGCGCGCGACCGCCCGCACGGCCTCGTCATCGAAAACGGCTGGATCATGCCGCCCGCCCCCGACCTCTGGGGATGAGCAATCAGTGCGCCTCCTCGTCCGATCGCGGCCAGAGCGGGCCGCCGTCCCAGCGGCGCAGCACGAGGGCCGAGGCGGCGAGCCCGACGGCGCCCAGCGCCGCCATGGCGAGGTAGGCCCGACCGCCGAAGGCCGCGTAGAGAGAGCCCGAGGCCATCGTCGCGGCGCCCATCATCACGCCTGCGGCCACCGTGGCATAGAGCGCCTGCGCCGTCCCGGCCGCGGCCGCGGGGACTGCGCGCGCGATGAAGTGCATCGCGCCGAGGTGGGAGGCGCCGTAGGTCGCGGCGTGCAGAACCTGGAGGGGCGCCAGAGCGGCAAGCGGCAGCTCGAACGCCATCGCGCCCCAGCGTACGATGGCCGCCGCCGCCCCGCCAACCAGGAGGCCCGCCGCGCCGACGCGGCGCACGACCGCGCCGGAATAGGCAAAGAGGACCACCTCCGAGAGCACCGCAATCGCCCACAGCACGCCGACCCACGTCGTCGACAGCCCTTGCGCTCGCCAGTTGAGCGCGCCGAACGCGTAGAACATGGCGTGCGCGGCCTGGATCGAGCCCGCCGCGAGAAGGAAGACGAGAAAGAGCGGATGGGCGACGAGGCGGCGGGCGGCGGCAACGGCTAGCTTCGGGTGCGGCCGGCTAGCCGTGTCTTCCTCGGGCGTCGGCAGGGGAAGATAATGACCTGCTGCCACGGTCAAGAGCGCTCCGGCGATAATGAGCCAGATCGCGACGCCCGCTCCGAGGCTGTCGACGAGCGTGCCGCCGAGGAGGCCTACGGCGATGAAGGTCAGCGAACCCCAAAGGCGCATCCGTCCGTAGTCGAGACCGCGGGCGATGACGCCGCCGACGGCGATGGTCTCGGTCAGCGGCAACATCGTGTTGACCACGATGGCGAACGGGACGGCCGCGAGAAAGAGCGGCCAGAAGCCCGTCATCGCGGCAAGGAGGAGAGCGAGCGCGAGCGCGACCCACGCGAGCTCGATCACCATGATCCGATGATTGCCGAGGCGGTCGGCGACGAGCGCGACCGACGGCGTCACGAGTAGACGAAGGAGATAGGGTGTAGCCGTCACGACGGCGATCTCGCGCGCCGAGAGGCCCTGCCAGTCGAGCCAGACCGGCAGATAGGGCACCTGCACTCCGTAGATGACGAATAGCGCACCGTAGAAGAGAGCGAGGCGCGCCGCAAAGCCGGCGCGACCCGTCGCGGTCCAAGCCCATCCAACGCCATTCACGGCTGCGCGCGCTCCACCCTATATTCAGGCGACGGCAGAGAGAGCACGGGCCGGGCGTTCCCACAAGCGATGGGCCATGCCCATGACGCGCTTTGGCTTGGACAAGTGCGGGCTGCTCTGAGATCGTAGCGTTTCGGGCCCGCGTGAGGCGGACCAAACGACATCAAGGACGATATGGACAGGCTCATGAAGACGGACACGCCGCGCCCGATCCGCCTCAAGGACTACCGCCCGCCGTCGCATCTCATCGATCATGTCGATATCGATGTGCGGCTCGACCCGGCGCGCACGCGCGTCCACGCCCGCCTCGAGATCCGCCCGAACCCCGCACCCAATGCGCCGCGCGGCCCCTTGCGCCTCGATGGCGAGCACCTCGAGCTCGCCTCGCTCGCCCTCGACGGGCGCGAGATCGGAAGCGAGCGGTTCAAGCGCTCGGACACCGGCCTCGTCCTCGCCGAGCCGCCCGATCGCCCCTTCGTGCTCGACATCACCACCTACGTCGCCCCGGACGACAACAAGGCGCTGCAAGGCCTCTATCGCTCGAACGGGATCTACTGCACGCAGTGCGAGGCCGAGGGGTTCCGGCGGATCACCTACTTCATCGACCGCCCCGACGTGCTCTCCACCTACACCTGCCGCATCGAGGCCGACATGGCCGAAGCCCCCGTGCTGCTGGCGAACGGCAATCCCGTCGAGCGCGGCACGCTCGACGGCGGCAAGCGCCACTATGCCGTCTGGCGCGATCCCTTCCCCAAGCCCTGCTATCTGTTCGCCCTCGTCGGCGGCGACCTCGGCTCGATCGCCTCCTCCTTCACGACCATGTCGGGACGCGTCGTCGATCTCAGAATCTACGTCGAGCACGGGGCGGAAGCACGCGCGGCATGGGCCATGGACTGCCTCAAGCGCGCCATGCGGTGGGACGAGGTGCGCTTCGGGCGCGAATACGATCTCGACGTGTTCAACATCGTCGCGGTGTCCCACTTCAACATGGGCGCGATGGAGAACAAGGGCCTCAACATCTTCAACGACCGCCTCGTCCTCGCCTCGCCCGAGACGGCGACCGACACGCTGTTCGAGGCGATCGAGAGCGTCATCGCCCACGAGTACTTTCACAACTGGACCGGCAACCGCATCACCTGCCGCGACTGGTTCCAGCTCTGCCTCAAGGAGGGCTTGACCGTCTTCCGCGATCAGGAATTCTCCGCCGACGAGCGCTCGGCGACCGTCCAGCGCATTCTCGACGTGCGCCAGCTCAAGGCCCAGCAGTTCGCCGAGGACGCGGGTCCGCTCGCCCATCCCGTGCGCCCCGACAGCTATATCGAGATCAACAACTTCTACACGTCGACGGTCTACGAGAAGGGCGCCGAGGTCGTGCGCATGATCCAGACGATCCTCGGCCGCGACGGGTTCCGCCGCGGCATGGACCTCTATTTCGAGCGCCACGACGGGCAGGCGGCGACGATCGAGGACTTCGTGCGCTGCTTCGAGGACGCAACGGAGCGCGACCTCGGACAGTTCAAGCTCTGGTACTCGCAGTCCGGCACGCCCGAGCTCGTCTGCTCGGTGAAGTACGACAAGACGAGGAAGACCGCCGAGCTCAAGGTCGACCAGGTTCTCCCGCCGACGCCGGGGCAGCCGAAGAAGAAGCCGTTCCACATTCCCGTACGCCTCGCGCTGCTCGGCGCCAACGGAGAGGACATCGAGCTCAAGCGCGCGGACGGCGAGGCGATGGCCGACGGCCTGCTCGAGGTGACAAAGCGCTCGGAAACGATCCGCTTCGTCGACGTGCCCTCGCGCCCCACTCCGTCGCTCCTGCGCGGCTTCTCGGCGCCGGTCAACCTCACGGTCAACCTCGCCGACGCCGACCTAGAGTTTCTCATCGCCAACGACCGCGACCTGTTCAATCGCTGGCAGGCCTCAAACACCTATGCGAGCCGCACGCTGATCGAGATCGTGAAGGGCCTGCGCCAGGGAAAGCGCCCGGCCCTCGGCCTCGCCTATGCCCGCGCGCTCGGCGCCGCTCTCGCCGATCCCGGCCTCGACCCGGCCTACCGGGCGGAGCTGCTCAGGTTGCCGAGCCAATCGGATATTGCGCGCGTGATCGCCCGCAACGTCGACCCGAGCCTCATTTTCCGCGCGCACCGCCAGCTCAGCCGCCTCATCGGCGAGACGCTCGGGGCCCGGCTCGAGGACCTCTACGAGGAGATGAAGCCGGGACGCACCTTCTCGCCCGACGCCGCGAGCGCCGGCCGGCGCGCGCTGCGCAATGCGGCGCTCACTCTGCTCGCGGCGCGCGGACGCCCTGCGGACCGGTCTCGCCTCTATCAGCACTTCCTCAAGGCGCCGAGCATGACGGAGGAGGCGCACGCGCTCATGCTCCTCGCCGCACAAGCGACGCCCGACCGGGAAAAGGCGTTGAAGCGCTTCTACGACCGCTGGCGCCACGACCATCTCGTGATCGACACGTGGTTCGCCGCGCAGGCGCAGTCTCCGCTGCCGTCGACCCTCAAGACCGTCAGAGCGCTGACCAACGATCCCCTGTTCTCGCGCACCTCCCCGAACAAGGTCCGCGCGCTCATCGGCCACTTTGCGACCCAGAACCCGGTCCAGTTCAATCGCCCCGACGGGGCCGGCTACGAGTTCGTCGCCGGGGAGGTGCTGGCGATCAACGCGTTCAACCCGCAAATCGCCGCCCGCATGCTCGGCACCTTCAGGAGCTGGCGCGCACTCGAGGCGGGCCGCCGCGGCCACGCGCGCCGCGCGCTGCAACGAGTTGCAAAGACATCCGGACTGTCGCGCGACGTCTACGAGATCGTGACCAAGATGCTCGAAAGCTAGCCTTGGAATAATTTTCTTGACCTCGATTATTCTCCCTCGACAGGGGCCGCGCGAATCGGTGAACTAAAGGCGTGACGCGGACTGAGTTCGACCGCGTATCACGCTGGGCAGACTACCACATTTTGGGCGGGAGATTGGGATGGCGGCGACTGCGTCCGCCGATCCGCGGGGGGCTCTTTGGCGCGAGCTCGTCCCGGCGGTGAGGCATCGCTTTTCGAGCGTATTGGCCTGGCTCGCCGCGCGCGTGCGCCCCGCGCCTGCGCCTCCGGACGCCGAAGTCCACGCCGGCTCATCGCTCCCTCCCGCTGCCGAGCCCGGCCCGGCACCGGCCGAAGCGGCCCCGTCGCGGGCAAGGGCCGTTGTCGAGAAGCAATCGCGCTGCCTCGTCGAGCTGGCGGGGACGGTCAGCCGGGCGCGCCGCGCCCAGGCCGGTGGGACGGGCGAGGATTGGGGCGACCTCATGGCGCGCGTCAGCCATGATCTCAGGACGCCGCTCAACGCCGTTATCGGCTTCTCCGACGTCATGAACGCGGAGCTGCTCGGCCCCGTCGGCAATCCGCGCTATCGCGAGTACGCCCGCCACATCCGCGACTGCGGACGTGAGCTCTTGAAGTCGGCCGAGGACACGCTGACGTTCACGGCACTTCTCGCCCAGCCGCACATCTACGGGCAACGGGCGCCGATCGAGCTCGCCGACCTCGCGCACGACGCCTGGGCCTTCTATGCCGAGGAAGCGGTGGGCCGGGGGGTGCGCTTCGAGCTCATCGCCCGCGACGGGCTCGAGGTGCTGGGCGAGCGCCGTCCCCTGCGCCAGGCGCTGATCAACCTCTTCTCGGAGGCGCTCGCGCGCATCGGCGACGGCGGGCTCATCGCTCTCGTCGCCCGCGCCGATTGCGACCTCGTCGAGCTCGAGATCACTGTTGACGGCGCTCCGACCGAGCCCGGCACCGGCCACGGCTCGCTCGCGGTCTCCCTGGCGCGTGCGCTCCTCGAGCTGCAGGGCGCTTCGCTGGTGGAGCTCGCCGACCGCACGTCGGCCTGGCGCGCGGCGACCGTTCTCCCGTGCGCCGCCCAACCCGACTTCTTCGAGCATGCGCGGGGGGCGCCTCCAATCGCAGTCCATGCATGCTGACGCGTTAGGGCGAGGGTTTGTCGTCGGACGGGCCGTCGTTCTTGTCGTCGCGGAAACGGAAGTGACGGCCCCTCTTCTTGACCCACCACTCGCCGAGCGCGCGGCGCTCGTCCGGGGTGAGCTGCTCGGCCGTATTGAGGAGGATCGCGACGCCCGCCTCCCTCAGCCTGCTCTCCGCTGCGCCGATGGCGTCGAAGGCGGCCTTGACCTTGTCCTTGTCGTAGGGCTCGGCGACGATCACGGCGGCCGCGTTCTCGCGCGCCTTGCGCATCTCGCGCCAGAGCGGCTTCAAGGCCGCCCGGTCGCGCTGGACGCTCTTCCTGATTTCGCTGCGCCGGTCCGCAGGCAGGGTCCGCGCGAACCCCAAGAGCCCGAAATCCTCGCTCCGCCCCCCGTGCCAGTGCCCGCGACGGGGCCCCATGAGAAAGGCCCCGGCCAACGCGCCGATCACCAACAGGTTCAAGGCGAGAGAGACGATGAGGAGCAGTTTCAGCCTGCCGGGTCCCGCCGGCCCCCCGGCGCCCGTAACCGTCAAAGGCGTTCCTCCTCGACGAGCCCGGTTTCGTCGGCGCCGAGGGCGAGCCGGGTTGCATCGGCGTCGGAATCGGCCTCGTCCGCGGCCGCGGCGGCGTAGGGCTCGATCGCCCTGTCGAGCAGGCCCGCCGAGCCGGCGAATGCGCCAACGACCAGAGAGGCCGCCATGAGCCCAGCGGCGATCGCGCCCATGCCGTCGCCGCCTTGGCCGAACGAAAACGACCACGCGCGCTCGGCGCGGGCCGCACGGCGAGGCGCGCGGCGCAGAATCGAAATCCCATGCCCCTCATCGCGCGCGGCGAGAGCCGAGATCCGCGCCGCCGCCGCCGCGACCCGTTCCGCGCTCGGCTGAGGCGCAAGGTCGAGCAGGCGGTCGAGAGCCTCGGCCTCCTCGAGCATCCGCTTTGTCGCCCCGTTCGATGCAATGAGGCTCGCGAACCTCAGCCGCGCCGGCGCAGGCCAGCGCGTGCGGTCGGAGCCGTGGCTCGCCAAGAGCTGCTCGAGCGCGTCGAGATCGTCGGAGCGAATGGTCTTGTCCTGCGTCATCTTTGTTGGTCCAGTTTCTTGTCTTTCCAGAAATCCGATCAGCTCTCGTCCGTCAAAAGGGCGCGCCAGTCGTCTGCGAGCGCGGCCCTGAGGCTGCGCCGGGCCCGCGCCAGGAGCGACTCGACCGCCTCGTCGCTTATACCCATAATGTCGCCGACCTCGACCTGGCTCAGCCCTTCATAGTGAAAGAGCGTGAGCGCGAGCCGCTGGCGCTCGGGGAGCGCCTTCAAGGCCGCGTCGACGCGTGCGGCGAGGTCCTGACCCTCGAGCCTCTCGATCTGGACCGGGGCCGACGGGGTCTCCGGCACCTCGTCGACGACCACCGTGCGCCGGCCGCTGCGCACGCGGTCGATGCAGAGGTTCGAGGCGACGCGGCGCAGCCACGGCCGGAGCCCGTGCGCCCCGAGATCGAGATCGCTGCCCGCCCGCCAGAGCCTCAGAAGCGTCTCCTGCGCGACGTCCTCGGCCTCGGCGTCGTCCCTGAGCATCCGGCGTGCGAGGGCGAGCACGGAGCCCAAGTGGCGGTCGACAAGCTGGCGGAACGCGTGCGCGTCCTTGCGCGCGACACCGGCAAGCAGCGCTCGGTCCTCGGCCTTGTCCGGAGCCGGTCGACCACGCGCTTCAGATCCGGGCCTGATCGTGTTCAGCGGCACGGGCTGCCTCTGGATGGCATGAGACATTCCACTGTGCCTCTTTTCGCCCGCGCCCGCCACCATTGTGTCACCCCGTCAAATGCGCTCCTTGGTCGATTGGTCGCGCCGTCGCGGGCAAGATCCCGCTGTACGAGCCCGGTTAACGGACAGGGGGCGCGATTTCCGTCTCTCGACGCCGGGGCCCTCATCGGATCAAGCGCTCAAAGGCTTGATAAACCTCGGAAAGTGTCGCCCTGAGGCGCTCTTCCAGGCCCCCGAAGCTCGGCGCGTCGCCCGCCCGCGCCAAGAGCTCCTTCAAGCCCCGCGGCGCGGTCGCGGGATCGAAGTCCTCCTCGAGGCAGAGCCGCAAGACCTGCGTCAGGTTGTGCAGGAGCCGCGTTGCGCCGACGAGCAGCTCGGCATCCCGCTCAGATAGGAGCCCCGCTTGCCTGAGCTTCTGGTACGCCGCGGCCGTGTTCTGGTCGAGCACCTCCGGGTGCCTCGCCGCATGGATGAGTTGCAGATACTGGACGATGAACTCGAGATCGACGAGGCCGCCGCGGACCTGCTTCAGTTTCCAGATGTTCTCGGTCGCCTTCTCCGCCCAGATGCGCCCGCGCATCTCACGCACGTCGGCGGCGATCTTCGCCGGATCGCGCGCCATGACGAGCGTCGTGCGGATCGCCTCCTCCACTCTCGCCTTGAGCTCGGGTGAGCCCGTCACCACGCGTGCGCGCATCAGCGCCATGTGCTCCCAGGTCCACGCTTCCTTCGCCTGGTAGTCGACGAAGCCCGAGAGCTGCGTCGCCACCGGGCCCTTCTCGCCCGAGGGCCTCAAGCGCATGTCGACCTCGTAAAGGTTGCCTTCCGCGGTGGGCGCCGATAGGGCGGCGATGAGCCGCTGGGTAAAGCGGGTGTAGTAGAGCACCGGCGACAGCGGCTTCAGCCCGTCGGATTGGGGAACCGCGGGATCGAAATCGTAGACGACGATGAAGTCGAGATCCGAGGAGGCCGTCATCTCGCGCCCTCCGAGCTTGCCCATGGCGACGACGGCGGCACCGCCTCCGGCCACGACCCCGTGCGCACGGCGAAGCTCGCCCTCGACCGCGGACTGCAGCGCCGCGATGAGGCGCTCGGCGAGAAGCGCATAGGCGCCGCCCGCCTGGCTGGCGTTGATCGCGCCGGAGAGCACGCGGATGCCGACGAGGAACGCCTGCTCGCTACCGATCACGCGGGTACGGTCGAGCACGTCCTGGAAATCGCGTGCGGCCCCCACCTCGGCGGCAATGAGGCTGTCGAGCTCGCGCGCATCGGGGAGAGCCCCGAACGTGCGCGGGTCGAGCACCGCGTCGAGCAGGCGCCGGCGGCGCGAGAGGATGCGGGCAAGGCGCGGCGCGGTCCCCATGATGTCGGCAACGAGCCGCAGGAGCCCCGGATTGGCCTTGAGGAGCGAGAAGAGCTGCACGCCGGACGGCAGCTCGGCCAGAAACGTGTCGAAGCGGGAGAACGCGCGGTCGGGATCGGCCGTGTCGGCGAGCGCGGCTACGAGCAGCGGCTGGACCTCCGTCAAGAGCTCGCGGGCGCGCGCCGAGCGCACGGCGGGATAGCGGCCGTGATGCCAGCCGCGAATGGTCGCGAGCACCTGCGACGGCTGCGAGTAGCCCATCTTGGCGAGTGCCGCGACCGTTGCGGGATCGTCGTCCTCGCCCGCAAAGACCATGTTTGCCCCCGCCGCCGTGAGCTCCGGCACGTCCTCGAAGAGGCGTGCATAGTATCCTTGAACCTTTGTCAGCGTCGCAACGAGCTCGTGCGCGAAGTCGTCGAGCCCGGCATAGCCGGCGAAGCGCGCGAAGGCCTCGAGCTCGCCCGCGTCCTCCGGCAGCTCGTGGGTCTGCTGGTCGGCGACCATCTGGAGACGGTGCTCGATGCGCCTCAGATAGAGATACGCCGCCTCGAGCTCGTAGCAGACGTCGACCTTGATCCAGCCGCGCGCGGCGAGCCGCGTGAGGGCCGAGAGCGTGTCGGACACGCGCAGCTCCGGCTGACGCCCGCCGGCGATGAGCTGCTGGGTCTGCGCGAAGAACTCGATCTCGCGGATGCCGCCGGGACCGAGCTTGACGTTGTGGCCGGCGACGCCGATACCGCCGAGCCCGCGGAACGCGTGGATCTGCCGCTTCATCGCATGAATGTCGGCTATCGCCGCAAAATCGAGGTACTTCCTCCAGATGAAGGGCTGGAGCTCGGCGAGGAACGCCCGGGCCGCCTCCGGGTCGCCTGCGGCGGGGCGCGCCTTGATGAGCGCCGCGCGCTCCCAGTTCTGGCCGAAGCTCTCGTAGTAGACGGCGGCCGCCTCGGTGGAGAGCGCGATCTGCGTCGCTCCCGCGTCGGGTCTCAACCGCAAGTCGGTGCGAAACACGTAGCCGTCGGCCGTCCGCTCGGAGAGGAGCCGCACGAGGTCGCGCGTCAAGCGCACGAAGAAGTCCTGCGGCTCGAGTCCTCTCTTCGGCGTCGCCTTCTCGGGATCGAAGAAGACGATGAGGTCGATGTCGCTCGAATAATTGAGCTCGCCCGCCCCGTACTTCCCCATGGCGAGCACGATCAGGCCGGACGACTCCTCGGGAATACCGTCCGCGGGCGCGACCCAATCGCCTTTGCGCACCGCTTCGGCGAAAAGGAACCTGAGCGCGCCGCGGACTGCGGCATCGGCGGCCCGCGTCAAGGTCCCGGTGACCTCGGGGACCGACCAGGCCCCGCCGAGGTCGGCGAGCGCGGTGAGGAGTGCGATCTCGGACTTATAGACGCGAAGCGCGCGCATCACGTCGGGGAAGGAGGCTGCCGCGGCGAGATCGTCGCCGAGGCGGGACTCGAGGGCAGCCGCGTGCACCTCGGGAGGAGACGCGAGGCATCGCTCGAGGCGCGCGGCGTCGCGCTCGATGAGACCCTTGAGATAGGGCGAGCCGGCGAGCGTCCCCGCCAAAAGAGCGCGAGCGGGCTCCGCCGCAAGGAGACGGGCGAGACTGGAATCGGAACCGGCTCTCTCGACGATGCCGGCGACGAGAGGTCCGGCCGTCACGCCCGGCGGGAGACGCGGCGCATCGTTGATACGCGCAAAGAGCGGCTCGCCTGGCCCCGGCCCGGTCGACATGACCTCGCGTCCTTCATCCCCGAGGCGCCGCCCCCGCGCTCGCTACCGGAGAGGCGAGCGGCAGAGCGACGATGGCGCAGAGCCCCGGTGCGTTGTCCTCGAGCCGTACCGTACCTCGATGGAGGCGCGCAACCGCCGCAACGAGGCTCAAGCCCAGCCCAGTGCCGGGCCTCGTTCGGCTCGCCTCGAGCCTCACGAAGCGCTTGAGCGCACGCTCGCGGTCGCAGGCCGGAATTCCGGGCCCGTGATCGGCCACCGAAAGCTCGGCAAAATCGCCGTGCTTGGCGACCCGCACGTTGATCGCGCGCATTCCATCGCCCTTGGCGCGCGTCCCGTACTTGATCGCGTTGTCGACCAGGTTGGCGACGGCCTGGCGAGACGAGCTGGCGATTGGCCTCGATGATGAGCCCGCTCTCGGCGTCGATATCGATCTCGAGCCCCTCTTCCTCGGCGACCGGCTGGTAGAGCTCGGCGACGTCGGCGACCAGCGCGCCGATGTCGAAGCGCTCGGCGCTCTCCTCGATGGCGCCGGCCTCGAGGCGGGCGATGAGGAGCAGCGCATTGAACGTCTTGATGAGCTCGTCGGCCTCCTCGATCGTCTGCTCGAGGCCCTCCTTGTAGGCCTCGGCCCCGCGCGCGTCGCGCAGCGCCGCTTCCGCCCGGTTGCGCAGCCGGTTGAGCGGCGTCTTGAGATCGTGAGCGATGTTGTCCGAGACCTCGCGCAGCCCGTTCATGAGCTGCTCGATGCGCTCGAGCATGGCGTTGAGGCTCGCCGCGAGATCGTCGAGCTCTCCGCCGCCGGTGTCGCGCACCGGCACGCGGCGGGCGAGATCGCCCGCCATGATCGAGCGGCTGGTCTGAGTGATGTCCTCGATCCGCTTCAGGACCGAGCGGCTGACCCCGAGCCCGGCGAGGAGGCCGGTCAGCGCGAGCAGCCCGAATCCGGCGAAGAAGATCGTCTTGACGCGGGCGGCGTAGCCCCGCTGGTCCTCGATGTCGCGGCCGACGACGAGCTTTGCGCCGCCCTCGAGATCGACCTGGATCGCCACCGCGAGGCGCTCGCTGCGTCCTTGGGCGTCCGAGCCCGCGTCGTAGCGAAAGACGCCGCCCTGCGGACTGTCGAGAAGCTCGGGGGGCACGCGGTTGAGATTGCCGGCGAGCTTCTCGCCCGCGGGCCCGAGGAGAATGTAGAGCGCGCGCCCGTCGGGACGGCTCTTCGCCTGCACCTTGGCCGCGAGCGCGGCGAGGTCGCCCGACCTCGACTCGGCGACGAGCTCGGCCGTCTCGTCGCGCAGCCCCGACACGACGTGCTCGGTCAAGAGCGCATTCGTCTGCCAGAACAGCGTGAAGACGATCGCCGCCGTGGCAATGACAAACGCCGCGACGCTCGTCGCGGCGAGACGGAAGGCCGTCGTCGTCAGCGCGCGAGGGACAAAATCAGCCAGCGCCGTCACGGATCATGTATCCTGCCCCGCGTACCGTGTGCAGCAGGGGCTTGTCGAAGCTCTTGTCGATCTTGGCCCTGAGCCGCGACACATGCACGTCGATGACGTTCGTCTGCGGGTCGAAGTGATAGTCCCACACGTTCTCGAGCAGCATGGTGCGCGTCACCACCTGGCCGCGGTGCTTCATGAGGTACTCGAGCAGGCGGTACTCGCGCGGCTGGAGCTGGATCGCCTCGCCGCCGCGCGTCACGCGATGGGCGAGCCGGTCGAGGACGAGATCGCCGACGACGTAGCGCGTCTCCTGCTCCTCGGGGACGGCGCGCCGCGAGAGCGCCTCGATCCTGGCCAAGAGCTCGGTATAGGCATAGGGCTTCGTGAGATAGTCGTCGCCGCCGGCGCGCAGGCCCTTCACCCGATCGTCGACGTCGCCGAGCGCGGACAGGATCAGAACCGGCGTGCGCACGCCGTCGCCGCGCAGCGCCTTGACCACCGAGAGCCCATCGAGGCGCGGCAGCATGCGGTCGACGATGAGCACGTCGTAGTCGCCGTCCTGGGCCATCGAAAGGCCCGACTCGCCGTCGCCGGCAAGGTCGGCCGAATGGCCGCTCTCCTTGAGCGACTTCTGCAGGAAGCTTGCCGTCTCCCGGTCGTCTTCTATGACAAGAACGCGCATCGATCGTTGCCTCAAGGCTCGCCGCGGCTTGCCCCTCCCGCGACCTCACACACTAGCCTGGATAGAATCGAGGCGGCCCACTCCTTTTGAGAAGTGTGCCGCCTCGCTTTTCTTCATCGCTTTAGTTATCAGCCCTTCTTGAGCTGTACCGGGACGATCCTCTTCTGGTCGGCCGACTTGATGTGGAGCATCACCGCCTTGCGGCCGAGGTCGTTGGCCTTCTTGACGCCGGCCACCACGTCGTCCGGGTTGGTGACCTGCTCGCCCGCGATCTCGAGGATCACGTCGCCGGCCTTGATCCCCTTCTCGGCGGCATCCGAGCCCGGATCGACTTCCATCACCGAGACGCCCTCCTTGCCCGGCTTGGCCGGAGCGAGCGTCAGTCCGAGCTGGCCGAGCTCGGTGTTGCCGGGCTCCTCTTCCTGCACGCTCCCGCCGTCGCCGCCGCGCTCGAGCTTGGCGATCTCCTCGGCAGTGCCCGGGAACTTGCCGAGCCGGACCTTGACGTTCTCCTCCTTGTTGCCGCGCCAGATCTTCACGTCGACGGTGGTCTCGGGCGAGAAGGCGGCGATCTTCCTCGCAAGGTCGCGGCTGTCGTTGATCTTCTCGCTGTTCACGGAGAGGATCGTATCTTGGACCTTGAGGCCGGCGCCGGCCGCAGGGCCGCTCGCGGTGACCTCGGAGACGAGCGCGCCCTTTGCCTCGGCCAGGCCGAGGGCGGAGGCCGTGTCGTCGTCGACGTTCTGGATCTTGACGCCGAGCCAGCCGCGGCTCACCGAGCCGCTCTTCTTCAGCTGCTCGATGACCTCGACCGCCGTGCGCGCCGGGACCGCGAAGGCGATGCCGACGTTGCCCCCCGATGGGCTGAAGATCGCGGTGTTGACGCCGATCACCTCGCCGTCGAGGTTGAAGGTCGGGCCGCCGGAGTTGCCCTTGTTCACCGCGGCGTCGATCTGCATGAAGTCATAGGGCCCCGAGCCGATGTCGCGCGCGAGCGCGGAGACGATGCCGGCCGTGACCGAGCCGCCGAGGCCGAACGGGTTGCCGACGGCGAGCGCCCAGTCGCCGACGCGGACGTTCTTCTCCGAGAACTTCACGAACGGAAACTGCTTCGTCCCCTTGATCTTGAGGAGCGCGAGGTCGGTGCGCGGATCGGTGCCGATGAGCTCGGCGTCGAGCTTCTCCTGATCGTCGAAGCTCACCTGGATCTTGGTCGCCCCGTCGACGACGTGATTGTTGGTGACCACGTAGCCGTCGGCCGAGATGAGGAAGCCCGAGCCCTGGGCCTGGCTCGGCCGCTCCCGCTGGGGCATGCCCCTGAACTCCTTCGGCAGGTTCTTGAAGAACTCGTAGAACGGGCTGTCCTCGGGGATGTCGGGGAAGCCCTCCGGCAGACGGTTGCCGTCCTCCTTCGACGCCACCTTGGCTCCGCCGCCATTAACCACGGAGATCGAGACGACGGCGGGCTTAACCTTTTCGATGATGTCGGCAAAGGAGAGGGGCGCGCGCCCGAACGGCGTCTCGACCGTGCCCTGGTCGGGCTTCAACTGGGCGAGAACCGGCCCGATGCCGGCACCCGCCACGGCCGCGAGCAGTCCAGCCGCAGCTGCCGCGGCGAGAACCCTCGTGGTCACTCTGCGGGGGCTGGGGACTGGCGCGGAATTTGCTGGTCCGGAGACGTGCGGATCGATCGGCATGCGAAGAAACCTCCACCAAGAGATGGCCAAGAATTCCAGGACTAAAAAGCCCTATAGGGGCTGGCCTTACAGTTGCCTTTCGACTGCCTTAAGAGTTCGTAATGAAGGGCCGGCGGGGGCAGGCCGAGAGACCGGAACGATGACGCCAAGCGCTTCGAGGGGGGCACATGTTGAGAGGCTCCGTGGGGCCCGGCCGCTGATCGGCGCCTTCCTCTCCCTCCTCGCCATCCCTGCCCTTTCACCGCCGGCCGCGGCCTTTTCCGGCCCCCGTGCCGCGTCGCGCCTCGCCCCGCCCCACCCGCTCGAACGGATCGCCGTGTTCGGCGCCGACGATCGCGTCGCCCTTCCCTCCTCGCTGAAGCGGCTCAGCGCATCGATCGGCCTCCTCTACGAGGGCCGCTCGCAGTCGGTCTGCACGGCGTTCTGCGTCGGCGACGCGATCATCGCCACGGCCGCCCACTGCCTCTACCGCACGAGCGGCGAGCGCCCCCCGCCGCTCGCCGGCTTCACCTTCCGCCTGCCCGCTCGGGGATTGAAATCGTCGGCCTCGATTGCCGGCGCGAGGACCGGAGCCGCGGCCCAGAACGTCATGGCGGGCTCGATGCGCCTCAGCGTCCTGCCGCCCATCGACGCCTCGAACGACTGGGGGCTCGTGCGACTCTCCGAGCCAATCTGCAAGGGCGCGGCACTCCCCGTGAGCCGGCGTCCCGCAAGCGAGCTCGTGAAGCTGTCCGCGACCCAGCGCGTCTATCACGTCGCGTTTCATCGCGACTTCGCCGACTGGCAGCTCGCCTATGCGGCGCCTTGCGCCATACGCCGGCAATTCGGCACGGCGGACTGGGACGCCATCTCGCGCGACTTCTCCAATGCGGAGGAGGTCGTCCTCCACACCTGCGACACGGGCGGGGCCTCGTCGGGCTCGCCGCTCCTCATCGATGGAGCCAAGGGACCGGAGGTCGTCGGGATCAACGTCGGCACCTACGTCCAGTCGCGCGTGCTCATGCAGAACGGCGAGGTCATCCACCGCTACAGGGCCGATACCGTCGCCAACACCGGGGTCGGGGGTGCGACGTTTGCCGACGGCCTCGAGGCCTTTGCCGATGCCGAGATCGTTGCTTCGCGCGCGCGCCTGCGCGAGCTGCAGGTCCTTCTCGCGGGATGGGGGTACTACATGGGTCCCAAGGACGGCGTCTACGGCGCCGCGATGCGCGAGGCGATCCGGGCGTTCGAGCGATCGGAGGGGCGTCCCGAGACGGGGCTCGCGACGGAAGCTCTCGCGCGCCGCCTTTCCGCCTTGCGCGCCGAGCAGGCAGGAGAGCGGCTCTCCCGTCACGCGGCGCCCGGCGTCACGGGAACTTTCGCACTTGAGAGGAAGTCTAGCGGACGCACGAGTGCGCTTCCCCTCGCGCCTTGATCCAACTCAAGTCTTCAAGGCGAGGAACCGTCGTGGCGCTTAGCCTCGGCGAGCGCGCGGGCGAGCCTTGTCTCCTCGTCCTCACTCAGGGCAGCAGCGGGCGCTGCGCGCTCGCGCCCGCGGGCCAGGTGCCGCCATGCGAACAGGCCCGCGGCCATGAGCAGAACGACGGGCGTGAGCCAGAGGATGAGCGTCGCGGGCTCGAATGGCGGACGCAGCAGCACGAACTCGCCGTAGCGCGCGACGATGAAATCTTGCACTGCCCCGTCGCTGTCGCCGGCATTCAGCCGCTCCCGGACGAGAAAGCGAAGGTCGCGCGCGAGCGGCGCATCCGAGTCGTCGATCGATTGGTTTTGGCAAACGAGGCATCTGAGCTCCGAGGAGATCGCGCGGGCCCGCGCTTCGAGGGCGGGATCGGCGAGCTGCTCGTCGGGCTGCACGGCCTGCGCCGGCGCGAGGGAGGCTAGCAGCACCGAGCTCAGAAAAGCGAGCAGTGCTGACCGCTGGTAGAATGAAATGTACTTGCCCAAATCTGTAACCCTGCAGCGATGTTTCTGACCGCTGGCTCCATTCTTCACCGTCATGCCGGCGCAGGCCGGCATCCAGAACACGTGTCGATGATTTCCTGAGACCTGTCTGGATCCCGAACTTCGTCGGGATGACGTGGAAATTGGAGAAGCGACTAAATCTTTACTCAACGCTATCACTCCGCGGGGGCTGGAAGCGGCTTGCGGCGGGCGCGCGTCGGCGCGCCCACGCGCAGCCTGCGGTCGGAGAGCGACACGGCGCCGCCGAGAAACATGATCAGCGCGCCGAGCCAGATGAAGCGCACGAGCGGGTGGAAGTAGAGGCGCACCGCAACGCCGCCGTCTTGCTGCGGATCGCCGAGCACGGCGTAGAGATCGCCGCGCCACGAGGCATGAATGCCCGCTTCCGTCGTCGGCTGCGGCGGGGCGTCGTAGAGGCGCTTCGCGGGCGCGAGCTCGGTCACGGGAGCCCCGCCGCGCGTCACGTCGAAGAGGCCGGTCTGCTCGGTGTAGTTCGGTCCCTTGTGCGGCGCCGCCCCGCGGAAGACGAGCGTATAGCCGGCGATCTCGGTCGCCTCGCCAGGCCTCATCACCAGAATGCGCTCGCTGCGGTAGGCGCTCGTCGCGACGATGCCGACGACCGTGAGTCCGATCCCGAAATGGGCGAGGCAGCTGCCGATCGCCGAGCGGGGGAGATTGCCGAGCCGCCGGACGACGTCGCGCGCCGGAACCTCGCCCAAGCGCGCGCGATAGAGGATCTCGGAGAGCGCCCCGCCCATCACCCACACGCCGAGCGCGATGCCGAACGGCGCGAGCCAAGGCCCCGGCCAATAGACGGCAAAGGCGATGGCGAGCGCGAGCAGCGCCGCGACGAGTGCGAAGACGAGCCTTTGCGCCGCGGCGAGCGCGTCGCCGCGCTTCCAGGCGAGAAGCGGCCCGAACGGCATGGCGAGGAGAAGCGGCACCATCAGCGGCCCGAACGTCATGTCGAAGTAGGGAGCCCCGACCGAAATCTTGTCGCCGGTCACCGCTTCGAGCGCGAGGGGGTAAAGGGTGCCGACGAGCACCGTGCCGCACGCGGTCGTGAGCAGGATGTTGTTCAAAACGAGGCTCCCCTCGCGCGAGATCGGCGCGAAGAGGCCGCCCTGGGCAAGGTCGCGGGCGCGGTAGGCGAAGAGCGCGAGCCCGCCGCCGGTGAAGGCCGTCATGATCGCGAGCACGAAGATGCCGCGGCCGGGATCGACGGCAAACGCGTGCACGGACGTGAGCACGCCCGAGCGCACGAGAAACGTCCCCATGAGGCTCAAGGAGAAGGTGAGGATCGCGAGCAGCACGGTCCAGACCTTCAGCGCCTCGCGCTTCTCCATCACGAGCGCCGAGTGCAGCAGCGCCGTGCCCGCGAGCCACGGCATGAACGAGGCGTTCTCGACCGGGTCCCAGAACCAGAAGCCGCCCCAGCCGAGCTCGTAGTAGGCCCACCAAGAGCCCATGGCGATGCCGATGGTGAGGCACATCCAGGCGGCGAGCGTCCACGGCCGCACCCAGCGCGCCCACGCCGCATCGATGCGCCCTTCCATCAGGGCCGCGATCGCGAACGAGAACGCCATCGAGAACCCGACGTAGCCCGTGTAGAGGAACGGCGGGTGAAACGCGAGCGCCGGGTCCTGCAGGATGGGATTGAGGCCGCGGCCGTCGAACGGAGCGGGGTCGAGGCGCAGGAAGGGGTTCGAGGTCGCGAGAATGAAAAGCAGGAACGCGAACGCGATCGAGGCCTGGACCGCAAGCACGCGCGCCTTCAAGGTCGGCGGAAGATTGCGGCCGAAGACGGCGACGGCGGCGCCGAACAGGGCGAGAATCAGCACCCAGAGCACCATCGAGCCCTCGTGGTTGCCCCACACGCCCGAGATCCGATAGAGGAGCGGCTTCGTCGAGTGCGAGTTCTCGGCGACGTTGACGACGGAGAAGTCGGAGCCGACGTAAGCGTAGGTCAGCGCGAGGAAGGATAGCGCAATGAGCGCGAGCTGGCTCACCGCCGCGGGCTCGGCAAAGTCCATGAGGCGCTGATCGCGCACGCGCGCGCCGTAGGCCGGGACGGCCATCTGCGCGGCGGTGACGACGAGCGCCAGAACAAGCGCGAAATGTCCAAGCTCGACGATCATTGAACGGCACTCGCGTCGCCAGCGCGGTTCGAGGTGCGAGGATGTTGGGTCATCGCCGATGCTCGACCCAACCCACGACTACGACGATTTGCGGGCCTCATTGCGGCATGCCTCCGGCCTTGTGCGTTGCGCCCTTGCCGAGCTTGACGCCCTTCTCCTGGAGCGCCTTGGCCACCTCGGGTGGCATATAGGTCTCGTCGTGCTTGGCGAGAACGGTGTCGGCAACGAAGATGCCGCCGGGCGAAAGCGCGCCCTCGGTCACCACCCCCTGGCCTTCGCGGAAGAGGTCCGGGAGCACGCCATCGTACACGACGGCGACGGTCTTCAAAGTGTCGGTGACTGAGAACTCGACGTGCGTGCCCTCCCCGCGCTTGACCGAGCCGTCGGCGACGAGCCCGCCCAATCGAAATCGCGTGCCCGGCGCTACCGGGGTCTCGGCGATGTCGCTCGGCGTGTGGAAGAAGACGATCGACTGCCGGAATGCGACCATCATCAGGATTGCGGCGAGAGAGAGAATGGCGACGCCGAGCCCGATCAGAATGCCTCGTCTCTGCTTCCTCGTCATGCTCTCGTCAGCCCGGTTTGCGATTGACCTAAGACCCGAGGCCGAGGCTCTTCGCCAGCTCGTCGAGCGCGGTCAGCGACTTCGCGGTCCCCCTCGAACGTGCGCCGCGCCTCGCCGAGGGCCGACATCGCGTCCTCGTCGCGGCCGAGCACCTTATAGGCGCGCACGAGCTTGAGCCAGCCGCCGAGATCCTTCCCGTCGCGCTTCAAGCGCTCGGCGAGGCCCGCGACCATGCTGTCGATCGCCTTCGCGCGATCCTCCGGGCTCATCTCCTCCATGCGCGCCATCGCCTCGGCGGACGGGCTCCCGCCGGTCTCAGCCTGCGGCGCCGGCTGAGGCACCGGGCGGCCCGCTATCTTCGCCTCGAGCGCCGCAATCTGATCCGAGACCGCATTGCGCCAGGGCGCGTCGGCCGGTGCGCTCTTCAGAATGTCGCGATAGCGCTCGGCCGCCGCGGCGAGATCGCCGTCCTGCTCCTTGGCGAGCGCGAGCCAGATCGCGGCCTCCGGACGGCCAGGCTCGAGGGCGAGAATGCGGTCGGCGGCGCGCCGCACGTCCTCGCCGACGACGCCGTTGCTCTTGAGCAAGCTCGCCTCGCCGAAGCCGACGAGCCGGCGCACGTCGTCCCCCAGAATGCGGTTCGCCTGGCTATAGGCGTGCACGGCGTCGCCATAGCGGCCGAGCCGCAGGTAGACGGGCGCGATCACGTCCCAGCCCTTGCCGTCCTCCGGCGCGGCGCGCAGGCGCGCTTCGACGCGTGCAATGAGCTCGGCGACGGAGGCTTCGCCGGGAGCGCCCTGGCGCGCGGCCAGCGGCTGGCCGGGAATCTGCGGGGAGCCGATCGCCAAGTAGACAGCGACCGACAGCAGGGGAATTGCGATCGCGACCGCGTAGAGGAGGCGATCGTACGCGCGCCCCGTCTCGCTCGCCTCGGGAGACGCGGCCAAGGGCTCGCTCGCCTCGGCGCTCTTGATCAGCCGGCGCGCGACCTCGGCCCGCGCCGCCGAGGCTTCCTCGGTCGTGAAAAGGCCGCGCCGTTGCTCGGCCTCGATCTCCTGGAGCTGATCGCGGTAGATCGCCGAATCGTGGCTCGCGCCCGCGTCGGGCGGCTCGGCACCGCGCCGCAACGGAGCGATGAGCGCGGCGACGACGCCGGCCGTCAGAACTCCAAATCCGATCCAGAGAAGCATGGGTGAACCACGACACCAACCCGCCACACTAGCCATGCAATAGGAATGCGGGGCGGGCGTGACAAGCCGCGTTTCGTGAACACGCGGCAATAGGGCTAATGCACGCAGCCGCGCGGCCCCCCGAACCATGGCTCCGCCATGACGGGGTGGGGTAGGCGCGTTCATCGCTCCGGAACCAGTCGGTGGCTCCGATCAGCTCACAGCAATGTTTGAGAGAGACAGCAGTAAGAGGAGCCGAGCGTCAGGTCACGTTGCTCCAGGTGCCGTCGGGATTGCGGCACGCCGTGCCGCGCAGCGCCTGGGACTGCCCGTCGATGTAGATCTTGTGGGTGTAGTCCCGGCAATCGACGGTGCCGCGCTTGTAGGGCCGGCTCGGAATGACCTCGCCGTAGCGCCCGTTGTCGGGATTGCGCCATTGGCGCGAGACGCCCGATTGTCCGCGCTCGAGCGCGTCGAACTCGGCCTGCTGGGCGAGCATGCGGTCCTGCTGATCGAGCGAGCGGCCGATCTCGCTGCCGACGATGCCGCCGATCACGGCGCCGATCGCCGTTGCCGCGATTTTGCCCGTGCCCTTGCCGATCTGATTGCCGAGAATGCCGCCCGCGACCGCGCCGACCGCGAGACCGGTGTCGGCCTTGTTGGGTCCGTCGGGCCCGCAGGCCGCGAGACCTAGTACGATAGTAAGTAGAGCAGAGCTGCGCACTAAGCGCATGTAAAGTCCCTCGCGGATGTGTGACGATCCCCCTGTGTCCCGGACACTGCAAACATTCGGCAGGGCGGGGAGCGTAATTCTTCTCTATAGTCCCCCTGGCAACATGCGCCTCTTACCGTTTCTACTCGGAATTCGGGCGAAAGTTCGGCGTTTTTTCCCGGCTGTTGTGCCTGCGGCTCGCCCCCGCTTGCAATCCGGCCACAGGGCCTCAAACGGCCGGCAAATCAAGGCGCACGGAGAGCCCGCCCTTCTCCGATTCGCCGAGCTCGAGGCTGCCGCGGTACGATTGAACGAGGTCGCTCACGATGGAAAGGCCGAGCCCCGACCCGGGCTTCGTCTCGTCGAGTCGCTGCCCGCGCTTGCCGATTCGCGCCCGCTCGTCCGCCGACAGCCCCTCCCCGTCGTCCTCGACCGTGATGATCACGCGCCGGTCGACGCGCCGGCCCTCCACGCCTTGCGCCGCAACGGAGAGCGAGACGTCCTTCGCCGCCCACTTGCAGGCGTTGTCGAGCAGATTGCCGAGCATCTCCTCGAGATCCTGGCGCTCGCCCTGGAACCGCAGGTCCTCGGGGCAATCGACGTGGATATCGACGCCCTTGTCGCGGTGAATGCGATCGAGCGCGCGCACGAGGCTCTCGACCACCGGCGCAATCGGGGTCGCGCGTCCGATGACGCCGACGCGGGCCGCGACTCGGGCGCGGTCGAGATAGTGGTTGACCTGGTCGCGCATGATCGCGGCCTGCTCGGCGATCTTCGCGCCGATCGTCCCGCTGTCCTCGCGCGCCTCGTTGGTGATCACGGCGAGCGGAGTTTTCAGGGCGTGGGCGAGATTGCCGACCTGGGTACGGGCGCGGTCGATGATGTCCTGATTGGAGTGGATCAGCGCATTGAGCTCGGCCTGGAGCGGCTCGATCTCGACCGGAAGCTCGCCCTGAAGCTCGGCGGCCTCGCCCGAGCGGATGGAGGCTAGCCCCTGCTCGATGCGGCGCAGGGGGAGAAGCCCGAACCGCACTTGAAACAAGGTCACCCCGACGAGGCCTAGGCCTGCAAGGGTGAGCGCGGTCGTGAGCCGGGTGAGAAAGTTCGCGACGCGGGCCTCGAGCCATTCGCGCGGCCCGGCGACGACGATGGAATAGCGGGGCGCGCCGGCGACATGATTGACGGTATCCACGACCTCGACCATGCGGATCGGCTCGCCCACGGGACCGGTCGCGTTCATCCAGCGTGCGCCGTTGCGGTCGGGTTCGACGCCGTCCTCGATGGGCGAGGCAAGGGAGGCGGTGGCGAGCGACGCGGAGACGAGCGGCTTTCCCTCGGGCGAATCGAGCGGCTTGATCTGCCAGTACCAGCCCGAATGCGTCTCCTCGAACAGCGGCTCGTAGCGGTTGTTGGGCGGGACCGGCTCGTTGCTCCGCGAATCCATGCTGTCGACGGCAATCGCATTGACGAGCTTCTCGAGCTGCCCGTCGAAGGTCGCGTGCACGTCCTCGCGGTAGAGGCGGTAGATGATGATCCCGGCGATGGGAAGGACGAGAAGGGTCCATACGGCCGAGGTCGCGAAGAGGCGAAAGGCGAGCGAGTTAAGCCTCATCGGAGGGAGCAGTCATCCGATAGCCGAGGCCGCGCACGGTCTCGATCACGTCGACCGGGAGCTTCTTCCTGAGCCGCCCGATGAACACCTCGATCGTGTTGCTGTCGCGATCGAAGTCCTGCTCGTAGAGATGCTCGACGAGCTCGGTGCGCGACACGACGCGCCCGCCGTGATGCATAAGGTAGGCGAGGAGGCGGTATTCGTGCGAGGTGAGCTTGATCTGCTGGCCATCGCACGTCACGCGCGAGGTCTTGGTGTCGAGCCGAACCGGGCCGCACTCGATCTCGCTCGTCGCGTGGCCGGAGGCGCGGCGCACCTGCGCGCGCACGCGCGCCAAGAGCTCCTCCATGTGGAAGGGCTTCGCGACGTAGTCGTCGGCACCCGCGTCCATGCCGGAGACCTTGTCGCTCCAGCGGTCGCGCGCCGTGAGGATGATGACCGGCATGTTGCGCTTGGCGCGCCGCCACTGCTCGAGGACGGAGATGCCGTCCATCTTGGGGAGCCCGATGTCGAGGATGACGATGTCGTAGGGCTCGGTGTCGCCGAGGAAGCAGCCTTCCTCGCCGTCGAAGGCCGCGTCGACGGCGTAGCCCGCGCCGGAGAGCGCGGAGACGAGCTGCCGGTTCAGGTCCTTATCGTCCTCGACGACCAGTATGCGCACGCCGGTCCCTTAGAGTTGTAGATCGCCGCCCATGCCGCGGGCTCACTATAATGTCCTCTAGGGGGCAATCCTAGCGCTGGAAAAAGG
Source organism: uncultured Alphaproteobacteria bacterium (assembly GCA_963840415.1). Lineage (GTDB taxonomy): Bacteria > Pseudomonadota > Alphaproteobacteria > Rhizobiales > Hyphomicrobiaceae > Hyphomicrobium_C. The sequence continues at coordinate 101,621 of CAWIYX010000020.1, forward strand.
CGTCCGCGCATTGACCGTGACGGTCTTCAATTTGCCCCCCGGCGTGCGCACGACGAGACGGTAGGCATAGCTGCCCTTCTCGCCGCAGAGCATCGCCTTGACGATGGCGCCGCCGAAGTTGGAGGTGGCCTGGGCGGAGAGGTGCTCGATGGTGACGAGCCCCTCCTGCTTGACGATCGGCGCCGCGACCGACCAGTCGCCGATGCAGCCGCCCTCGCCGGCCCGAGCGCCGCCCAAGGCGACGCCGAGCGCGGCGAAGAATATGGCAAATCGGGTGGCGGTCTTTGTCATGGGTTGCATGGGCTGGAGGAGTCATACCCCTAATCGGCAGCGCCTGAATACCCCATGAACACCCTAAAGCTTGAGGCTGAGGGCGCGCCGCTCGAGCGGCTGGACGGCGCGCACGCGGCCATAGATCGTCAAGAGCGTCCCGGCGAGGCCGGCGAGCGCCTGGACGGCGGCGACGATCTCCCGCCCCGCCTGCTCGACGAGGTCGCTCGTGAGGTCGATGCCGAGCACGGGCCCAAAGGCCGGTAGCACGGTTGCAAGCGCGGTCACGATCGCGCCCCAGACGGTCATGGATTCGCCCCACCATTTGGCGGGGGCTTGAGCGGCGGGAGCACTCGGCATGGGTTTTTCCGGTGCCACCGCGCGAGGCTGCCGAGTAGCAAGGCATGTGGTCGGGCGACTTGCATTGCGTCCGCCCACATCGCAAAGCCGATTGGCGGTTTTTATCTTGACCCTATCTTGCGCTGTGCGATGGGAGAGAGATGGCCGATTATGATCGGGCGTCTCGAAAAAGAGAAACAACGCCAACGGGTTAGCGGCCAACTCGGCCGAGAAAACCCAGCGCCTTGCCGATGACCGCGCGCAAGCACGGGATCGACCCTCAAGCGACGGTCAGCGCCGGGCCCGTTCGTCGTCCCGCAAGCGGCGCGCCGCGGCGGAGGCAGAACCCGTCACGCCTGCTGGCCCGCGTTACGCGACGCGCGGGGACACGCCGCAGAACTGACCTCACCTGAGCGGACGTAAGTTGCATCTACGATTATGCCGCCATTGAGCTGGTTTACGTGGCACCCTGAATTTCGTGGCAATGGCAGAGCCGCGTCCCCCCTCCCGGCAATCCTACGATCACATTGTCGGACAGACTTGGAAAGGGGGCTCGATGCTGAATCTTTGAATCTTCATGGGTGAGGACGATTTCGGCAGTTCGCGGATTTTCTGCGTCGCGGCAGCGAAATTCGCAACCTGGAACGGCCCGCAACGCTAAGCGAGCGAACTGGAGGAACGGAGGGGAGGCGGCGGAGCGGCAGGGCTGAGGCTTGGACAGGAAGTGCGTGGAGCAGGTGAGTACGATTAGTGCGCCTCACGGCAGCTCCTACGCTGCGTTCACAAGCGAGCAGTCATCGCTTGCTGTAGGGCCGCCGCTGGTTAATCCCGGAACAGTATTGTATGGAACCGTACAAAACCTCCCGCGTTGACTCGGATCATGTCGACCAGCTCCGCAGGCCGGATGGTCGTGTTGGTCATTGACGATGAGCCCCTTATCCGCTTGGGAGCCGCCGCGTGTCTGAGGGATGCGGGTTTTGAGGTTCTTGAGGCTAGGAGCGCCCCCGAGGCGATACACCATCTTAAAAGTGATGAAGCGATCGCTGCAATCGTGACGGACATCGACCTGCCAGGCCATATCAATGGTTTCGCACTAGCTTGGCGGGCGCATAGCCTGCAGGCAGCGGTGATTGCTATGTCGGGATGCGTTACGCCCACAATAGACTTATTGCCGCCTCACGCTAAGTTTCTTCGTAAACCAGTCAACGAACGTGAGCTTCTCAGTGCCGTTCGCGAGGCTATAGCGGGGCCTGCGCATTAGCTTAACCGGGGTGTTTCGTGCGCGTCCTTCAACGTCATGACGGAGCAGTTCGCTACCGCGGAAGCTATGATATGCAGCAAGACGCATAACCTGCCATTGGCGAGGATGCGGACTCCATTTGGCGGCTCCTCGAGCCGGTGCTAGGCGATGGCGAAGCCTACACGCTGCCGCGCGACATGATCCGAACCGATGCGCTCGCCTACTGGTCGGGAACAGGTCGTCGGACCTTCGTCGCCGAAGGGGAAGGCAGAATACTTGGTACGTACTATCTCCGTCTCAACCAACTCGGCGGCGGAACACATGTCGCCAATTGCGGCTATATCACCGATACCTCTGTGCGAGGTCGCGGCATCGCGCGTGCGATGTGTCTGCACTCTCTTGATGAAGCAAGGCGCTTGGGCTTCCGTGCCATGCAGTTCAACTTCGTCGTTTCAACCAATGAACCCGCGCTCCGGCTCTTGACAAGGGAAGTGCGATTAGAGAACGGCTCCTGGTTGTCAAGGGATTGATCACGTCGCAGCGCTGGTCGGAGCAGCCATGTGTTCGGCCTATCGGTGTGGCTCACAGGGCCGCTGGCCATAATGCCCTCCGCGGATCAGGTCCCGGTCATAAGCACGCATTCGGCGATGCTCTGGCCCATGTGGGTTGTCCTGATCACCGGATCGACCGGTTCTGCATTACGTGCTGTGGGCCCTTTCCAACCGTTACACCGCGCCTACTGGCGCGACCTCACCCGTCGCCCTCATCGGGCGAGTGCGATGGGTTCCCTGTAGCGCTCTCCCTTGGCCATCATGGCCCAGGCCATGCGCGCGATCTTGTTGGCGAGCGCGATTGCGGCGACCTTCGTCGGCCGGCGCTCGAGCAGTCAGGCAAGCCACGGACGGTGCTTGGTGCCGTGGATCTTGGCGTAGCGAATGACCGACAGGGCGCCCACCGTGAACAGGCTGCGCAGATATCGATCTCCCTGCTTCGTGATGCTACCGAGCTTCTCCTTGCCCCCGCTCGAGTTCTGCTTCGGCACCAGACCGATCCAGGCTGAGAAGTCGCGGCCCGAGCGGAACGCTTTCGCATCGGCAACGCTGGCGACCAGGGCGGTTGCAAGGGCAGGGCCGACACCAGGCAGCTCGTCGAGCCGGCGGCTGGTCTCGTTTGAGCGATGCCAGGCGTTGATCTGCCGATCGAACTCCAGAATCTGAGCTTTGAGCTTGCTGAGCAACGCACCCAAGGCTTCGAGACAAGCACGCGCGACCTCGGGGATGCGTTCGTCCCTTTGATCGGCGACGGCATAGAGCAGGTCCTCTACGCCGTTGCGTCCGACCGGTGCGACAATGCCGAACTCGGCCAGATGTGCGCGGATCGTGTTGATGACCGCGGTCTGCTGCCGGATGAAGAGATGCCGCGTGCGATGGAGCACTAGGCAGCTCTGCTGTTCAGGCGTTTTGGTCGGCACGAAGCGCATGCTCGGCCGCTGCACCGCCTCGCAGATGGCCTCGGCATCGGCCGCGTCATTCTTCTGGCGTTTGACGTAGGGCTTCACATAGGCCGGAGGGATCAGACGCACGGTATGTCCGAGAGCCTGCAGCTCGCGCGACCAATGATGCGACGTGGCGCATGCCTCGATGCCAACCAGGCAGGGCGGCAGCTTCTTGAAAAACGCCAGCACGTACCGACGCTTCAGTTGGCGACGGACGACGACACTGCCACGCGCGTCCACGCCATGGACCTGAAAGACCGACTTTGCGATGTCGAAGCCGACCGTCGTGATTGCCTGCATGATGAGCTCCTCCGGATCGTGGTCGCCTCATCGGCAACCGATTCCAAGGCGCTTGCGCGCCCAGTGGGAGGAGCCGTCCACAGCATCAGGAGCGGACCTCACGTCGAACTTCGGCATCAATCGCACTGCAAGTAGAGGAGAGATTGATTCCCAGCGCGATCTTCCGTGGTCGATTCACACTTGGGCTCTCCGAGCGATCTGCATGGTCCCGCGACTGTATCGCTCCTCAAACCACCTGGAATTCACGGTTCGCATGCACTAAATTTCACGGTGATCGGAACAGGAGCGGGACGCGCCGTGGCGAAGGCAAAGAGGAAGAAGCCCTTCAACGTCAAGGTGTTCCTTAGCACCGTCAGCGGCGGGAGGAGCGTGTCGGACTATCGGAAGAAGCAGAAGATCTTTTCCCAGGGAGACGCAGCGGATTCCGTTTTTTTCGTTCAGACGGGAAAAGTCAAAGTCTGCGTCGTCTCTGAGCAAGGGAAGGAAGCAGTCGTCGCTCTTCATGGGGAAGGAGATTTCTTCGGTGAGGGCTGCCTGACCGGGCAGCCGTTCCGCTTGGCCACAGTCACAGCAATGACAGATTCCGTCATCATGAGGATCGACAAGACCGCCGTCGTGCGCCTGCTCCATAATGAGCCGAAGTTCTCCGAGATGTTTATGCGCTACCTATTGGCTCGGAACGCGCGCGTCGAGGAGGACTTAGTCGACCAGCTGTTTAATTCAAGCGAGAAGCGTTTGGCTAGAGTGCTCCTCCTATTGGCGAACTTCGGTAAGGAGGGGCGGCCCGAGCCCGTCATAGCGAAAATCAGTCAAGAGACGCTCGCAGAAATGGTCGGCACGACGCGGTCGCGCGTGAGCTACTTCATGAATAGGTTCCGCAAGCTCGGATTCATCGAGTACAACGGAGCCTTGGAGGTTCACAATTCCCTGCTGAACGTGGTCCTTCACGACAATCCCCGCCTCAGGACGGAAGCCGACAAGGAAGAATAGGGGTCGTGGTGCTAATTGCACAACATGACGCGCTCTTCCTCGTCCTCAGCCTTCTATTTCGCGCTCATCTTTTCTCTCCTGTACGCTCATGTACCTAGCTAGGGATTCGGCTTGGACCTTGGCCAGTTCGTCGGGAAGTTTGCGGACGACTTGCTTTAGTTCCCAAATCTCATCGGGGCTCGGTGTCGCTTGGGGCTTCTGGTTCGATGGCGTATCTCTCGCCGAGGACAAGCGTTCCCCAAGCCTTCGCGCCGAGCACCGCAGTGCATTCCTCCCCGAGTTCCTTAAGCCTTTTGCGGGTACGCTCACGGTATGCCTCCATCTGGCTACAGGTCAGAACTGCAGAAGCACAACAGGGGGAGCCAAACCCGCACCAGCCGGCGGCCTACGCTTCACCTAGGCCGGTCGTGCGCGGGAGTTTGAGCAAAACTGCTCACATCGAAATCGGAGAGGCGATCGGCACTGACGACGCCGGGCGCTTGCTGCGGCGTAACTTCAGCAGAGAGGGCCTTTGTCAAGGCGCTGAACCGCTGGCAAGGCTCTCACAATTCGAAAGTTAAGACGGTGGGAATTCGTCCCGGCAAGTCGACGGCTCGCGCCGGTTGAGTGCTAGCGGTATCTAAGGGTGGTTGAATGTCGGCTCATCTAGCTGCGGATGAAACACGCAGGTCGCAAGGGTGTACGCGACCACGGGCTCGCAGCCGGCTAAATGCAGGGCGACGCTCTCAAGGAACTTGAGACATGACACTCGACGCATCCTGCTCGGGGTGCGTGCGCCGTTCGAGCGTAACGGATGCCATCCATCTGCTTGAAGGCGAATTGCTCATCAAAGCGACACGCGGAAATATTGAGATTCTTGATCGCGATAGACTCGAGCGCGCCGCGGGAGTCTCCTTATGGTGTCCCGGAATCCGAATTCCGTCGCCTGATTGGCCCCCTCTGAACATTGGAGCCGTGTCAACAGCACGCTGTCCAGCAGAGCTTAAGAGTTGGCCGCTCAGGTTGCCTCAGTGATTGCCCGGAAAGGACCCTTTCGCGCCTTGATAAAGTCTTATTGTCCACCGGGCTTCGCACCCATTTAGGGATGAGATTCGTCGTTGAAGTAGGATGTGGCAGGTTCGACGCCTGCCAGGATCGCTAGTATTTTCAATTACTTTACCTTGCTCCGCTGTCGGATTGCACGGTGCCAGTCGGGGCCGAGTGGAGAGGTGTGCACTAAAGTCGCAACACGAGTCGCGTATTTTCCCCGCGATGTGGCGCAAGCTACACAACCACCATTGCTCAACGCGGGACAGACTTGCTTTCGCCTGCAATGGTGCGAACGCAACGGTCCGAAGGTGTTGGCACCCTCTCACCGTGGTTTCGGCCACGTTGTTCTGAAGCGCGTGACCGGCGAAGCCCTGCAGGGCAAAGCAAACCACGAGTTCGAAGCTCGAGGCGTAAGCTGGACTCTCGAAGCCCCATTATCCGCGATTGGGACGCTGCGACCAAATGAGAGATAGGAATTTAGTGACTTGGCGTGGCGGTCCATCGCGCGTTGCCGATTTGCCGACACGGGGTACGTGGTTCACAAAGTGCCGTAGAAATGGGGAGGAACTAATGACACTCCGACCATCTGGCCAGGTCAGCAACGACGAACACCAGAGATTTCTCAGGGCGATCGAGAATTATAGGCTGACCCGCGACGCCCGCCCGCTGTTCAAAGCGTGTGGTCGCATGTGGGATTACACCGACCAGGTGGCGCTTCGTGATTCCGAAGTTGTGGAGGACACCATCGGTAAAAAGTTTTCGGGAAGTTTTGGCGAGGCCGCGCGCGCCATCCGCAGGTATCTAGTGGCGCCTAATTGCGATTAACAAAGGGCGGATGCCAATGTCGGCTTGGGGTCGATCCTGTCGAAAAAGTCGTGAGCCGAAGCGACAGGCTTGCTGCCAAGGTTTCTTGCCGGATTTCCTTTGTCGCGTCGCTCATTGCGGGCGGCGTCGGTGACGCTGATGTCACGACGCCACAAGCATCAACTCTGACGCAACTCACGCGGCGGCGAGGCTCGGCGGCGGCCTGACCAGGCGCAATCCAAGTGTCTTGAGGTTCTGGACAATGGCCGCGAGGTGGAACTCGTCGAGGGCACCGGACAGTCCTCTCAGCCGTAGCCGTTCGAAGCCGTGATGGGTCTTGAGGTGCGCGAAGCGCATCTCGACGCGCTTTCGCTCGTCGCGGGACTTGATGAACGCCTTCGTTCTCATCTTGCGGCGAGCCAGCTCACGGGCGTCCTCGTGAACGTCGCGCGCAACATAGCGCGGCGACTCCTTCGGACAGCATTTCTGTCGGAGCGGGCAAACGTCGCAATCGCGTTTCAGGGCGCGATAGCGACGTCGTTGGTCGGAATGGATGGTGCCGCTCGTTCGGAGAGGTTTGCCGTTTGGACAGACGTAGATGCCGCGGCGACTGTCCCACTTGAAGTCGGCGAGCGAGAAGGTGCCATCCTGGCGCTCGCTTTTGTCCCACACCGGGATGTGAGGCGTGATCCGCTTCTCTTTGACGAGCCAACCGAGGAACTTGCCCGTTCCGTAGGCCGTGTCAGCGGCGAGCCGCCTGGGCTTCAGATCGAAGCAGGCTTCGGTGCGATCAATCATTGTCTTGGTCGCCTCGACCTCGTCGTAGGTGCGCGCCGGTGTTGCCTCGACATCGATGATGACGGCGTTCTCAATATCGATGAGGTAGTTGAGCCCGTAGCCGAACTGCACCCGCTTGTTAGCTTTGGCCGTCCAGGCCGATGACGGATCGGACGGCGAGATTACCTTCGGCACCTTGCGATCCGGATTGGGCTCGGCCGTCTCATCGAGCGCAGCCAGATACTCGGCGATGGCGCGGGTCTGGCGTTGCTTGTCCGTCCAGTCCAACTCTTCCGGCGCCTTGCCGTGGTAGCGGCTGGCGTTGGCTGCGAGCACGCTTGCGTCCACTGCAAAGCCCTCGCCCTTCACAAGACCTATCGCCATTGCCGACCACACGACGCGCTCGAAGATGTGACGTAGAAGATCGCTCTCGCGGAAGCGGCCGAGGCGGTTGGCGGAGAACGTCGAGTGGTGCGGGATCTCATCGTCGAGATCGAGCTTGCAGAACCACCGGTACGCTAGGTGCAGTTCCACCTCTTGTGTGAGTCGACGCTCGGAGCGAAGCCCAAAGCAATAGCCGACGATGAGCATCCGGATCATCAGCTCGGGATCGACCGAGGGCCGGCCGATGTCGCTGTAATAGGGTTCCAGCTCTTTGTGGAGATTGGAGAGCGCCGCCGCGACGAAGACGTTCATCCGGCGCAGCAGATGGTTCTCCGGAATGCGATCTTCGAGGCGGAACTCGTAGAACAACTTGCCCTGGTCGCGCTTTCGCCGCCCCATCATCGCCCGCACCCTCCGTCGCTGATCGCGTTCAGACCACGGAATCTACCGTTCGGCGGGCTTCTCAACGCCTTTATCGACAGGGTCGGCCAGGAGCAGCTTTCTACGGAGCGGAGCCGCTACGCTTCCGAACTCCGCATTTGCGAGCGCGTCGCCGCGCCTTTTCTTCCGCTTCTCGGCGTTCGGCTTCTTGTCGGGCCTGCCACATTTTGGACCTGTTGCGCCTCACGGCTCGAGCGGCGGACGAGCGCTGAAGCGCGAGCTCGAGGCTGGCTGAAACCTTGCGCATTCTATGACGCGCTCGCGCGTACTGGTCCAGAAATGAAGCCGACTTAGTCCGCTCAGTGAATAAAACGACCGCGCCGGTCGTTCTTAACCGTCGGCTTTGCCGACGCTGAATTCGCCGGCCGGGCGCGTCAACCTGGCCAGCGACCGGGGCCGCTGGTGTCGGGCTCTCGCCGATGCCGGCGGCCCATTGACTTTGGATGATCTCAACGCAAAAGCCCAGCCCCCTTTGGAGCAAGGGGGCCGGGCTCCGCAGTACCGATCGACGCGGTTCAAAGGCGATCGGCAGAAGCATTCTGAGCTGGAGCCGTTAAGAAATCGGACACGGGAACCACTCCGCGAACCTGGTGTTGAGGCTTCGGCCCGCCGCCCCTCGCGTCGCCCGACGCCGGGCGGGCACTGCCCTGTAGGCACCTGCGTACCCCGCCGGGTGCCTACTTTTCCCCTCGGAACCTGATCGTGAGCCAGGCGTTCAGCGCTTGCTCGCCGATGAAGGCGTCACGCCCCTTACGCGCGGCGGGCTGCAGGCACCTACGTTTGCGACCGAGCGTGGGTGCCTCACTCTCACTCCATTCTGGATGTTATGAGCGGGCTGTCAGGCAATCATCCCCGGCGGCCCGCGTTGGCGTTTTGGACATGAGAGAGCATGGATACGACAAAGCCCAGCCGCCTCGGGGAAGAAGGGCTGGGCTTCGGATGGCCTACTGGCTCAGCGTTTAACCAGTCGGTCGGACTATTGTGGCTGCGGCTAGTTAAAAAATCTGAAACGCAGGTCCGACGCACTTTGGGTGTGAGGTAAAGGTTGAGGCTCCCACCCCATTGTCGAGTCAACCCGTCGCACTCTTTACAGAGCGGTCGGAGAAGGCCGACCAGAGGCGAAATGTTAAGAGTGGAGCTCGTCAAGCCCGTGTTCGGCACCAAAGGCTAGGGGCTCCGGATAGGCATTGTGCTGGCATTGCCGGCAGCGCAGCCAGAGCGTGACCTTCCGCTTCGCAATGCTGGCGAGGTCAATTTCTGATCGTAGTTAGAATGAAGTGAATGAAGGCAAGGCGGTGGTGCGGAACTGCAATAAACCCTTGAGACCGCATATCCAAATTGGGCGGCGGGCCGCTTTCTAGGCAGCGGCCGGCGGCCAAGAGACACCGGCGTGGAATGATCCGCGCACGTTACGCTTAAACGAACGCTCACGCACTTTGCATAAAATACCGCGCAGGCAAATAACGACCCAGTAAGGAAATCGTCGTGTCGCGTACGTCTCCTCGTCTCGATTCCGCTCCCGATCACTCGCCGCTGCTCGAAATTCCCTCATCCGGGGAGAATGCCGGCGCCACCGATTATCATAGCGCAATTGCGGATTTGACCACCCTTGCCATACTCGAGGGAAAGACAGCGGAAATCCTCGCCCAAAAGGAGCATCTCGAACAGCTCACGGGCTGGTTCGAGATCGCTTTAGACAACATGGCGCGCGGTCTCTCGATGTTTGACGCCGAGCAGCGTCTCATCGTGTGCAACAAAATCTACCGCGAGATATACGGACTACCTCACCATATTACCCAGCCTGGGACCACGCTCGCGGAGATCCTGCGCTTCCACGCGAACATGGAGACGGGCGTCGAGTGCCCCGAGGCCGTCGAGCAGGAGCGGGCTTGGTTGAAGGACCATGAGGCAAAACTGGCACGCGGTGCCATCTTCTCAGAAGAGCAGCACCTCGGCGACGGCAGGACGCTTCTGGTCACCTTTCAGCCGCTCGGCAATGGCGGATGGGTCGATATTCAAGAGGACATCACCGAGAGGAAGCGGTTCGAGGAGCGCATTGCACATTTGGCGCACCATGATGCGCTGACCGATCTGCCCAACCGCGTTGTGCTGCGGGAGCGCTTGATGGCCGCCCTGGCGGCAGCGCGCCGAGAGGATCGTCGGTTTGCCGTCCTCATCCTCGATCTCGACCGCTTCAAGGACGTCAATGACACGCTTGGTCACCTGGCAGGCGATGCTGTCCTGAAAGAGGTGGCCAATCGACTGCGCCTTTGTGTGCGTGAAGGCGATCTTGTCGCCCGATTGGGCGGAGACGAGTTCGCGATACTCGAGAGTATTTCCGCCAATCCAAGCGTCGAGGCGGTTGCGCTCGCAAAGCGCATTATCGAGTCGCTCAGTAGCCCGGTTGCCTTTGACGGCCATAATATCATGAGCGCGACAAGCATCGGCATCGCTGTTGCGCCTCACGATGGCGCTGACGTCGACGAAATTCTGAAGAACGCCGATTTGGCGCTTTACCGCGCGAAGGCTGTGGGTCGGAGTGCCTATTGCTTCTTTGATCCCGAGATGGGGCAACGCATGCAAGAACGCCTCGCCCTCGAACGGGATCTGCGGCAGGCCCTCGCCAACAAGGAGTTGGAGCTTTTTTATCAGCCGCTCATCAATTTGAAGTCCAACGAGATCTGCGGCTGCGAGGCGCTGTTGCGCTGGAACCATCCGACGCGCGGCCGGGTTTCGCCGGCCGAATTCGTCCCCCTAGCCGAGGAAACAGGACTGATCTTGCCGATCGGCGATTGGGTGTTGCGTCAGGCATGTGCGGAGGCCGCGACGTGGCCTGCTGGCCTCAAGATCGCCGTTAATCTATCTGTCTCTCAATTCAAATCGCCAATCCTCGTTCAGCAAGTCATTAGTGCACTGGCGTCGTCGGGACTGCCGCCTCAACGTCTCGAGCTGGAGATTACCGAATCGGTCATGATCGAGGATGGGGATGCCGCGCTGGTCGCCGTGTCCCGCTTGCGCGAGCTTGGCGTCGCAATCGCGCTCGATGATTTCGGCACCGGCTACTCGTCGCTGAGCTACCTGCGCCGCTTCCCCTTTGACAAGATCAAGATCGATCGCAGCTTCGTCAGCTGCCTAACCGACAAGAACGATCAGGCGGCTGTCATCCTGCGGGCATTTTCCGGACTTGGCATCAGCCTCGGCATGGCCACAACGGCCGAAGGCGTCGAAACCGAAGAGCAATTGGAAAGGGTGCGCGCCGAGGGATGCACCGAAGTCCAAGGCTACTATTTCAGCAAGCCGGTCCCAGCCGTGGATATTGCCGCACTGCTCGCCCCTAGAGCATCGGCAGACGATCGAGCCGCTTAGCCACTCCACGCGCGGAAACAACACTTGGTACGGAGGCGCGGACGTTCGCCGAAATCAGCGGCGGCACCAGATCAAAATTGTTAAGTTGCTGGCATACCCGTCACGACCGCTTCGGGTCAAATTTCCCCGTGCAGCTCACCTCTGCGGCACGTCCGGTCTCACCCCAGTAACTGACGACTTGGTGCGCCGCGACGAACGGGCAAGAGGGGCCAATATCAGAAATTGCCAACTAGTCGGTTCATGTGGCCACCGCCTTCACGACCGCTGCGAAGAGGCAAGCCGAAGCGATCAGGACGAAAGCGTGCCAGAGGGCATTGTGATAGGGCAGGGTACGCCAGAGATGAAAGCCGACGCCGATCGTGTAAAGACAGCCGCCCAGCACGAGCAGGACCAGGGTGCTCGTCGAAAGGGCTGCGGTTAGCGGATTGAATGCGGCGATGCCGGCCCACCCTTGGCCGAGATAAAGAACGTAGGCGGTTCTTGGAAAACGGTCCGGCCAACCCAGCTTGGCGATGACCCCGATCACCGCAATGGCCCAGACGGTGCCAAGTAACGTGAGCCCTGTAATGCCACCGATCTTGACCACGGCGAAGGGCGTGTAGGTTGCGGCAATCTTCACAAAAATCGCCGCATGGTCGCAGCGGCGTAAGATGGCCTTGAGGCCTGGTAGCGTTACAAGGTGATATGCGGCCGAGAAGCCGAAGACCGCCACGAGTCCGACGCTGTAGACAACGACGCTCACCGTCGAGAGCGGCGACAGTGACGTGAGTGAGATGGTGGTTAGGACAACAGCTGCCACAAGGCTGGCCGTAACGCCGGCAATGTGAACGCAGCCGTCTGCAATACGTTCGCCACCGGTGTAGTGGGGGAAGCTCTCGCGACAGCGATGTCCTATTGTTGGCATGGCGGACTTCCATTTTTCGTGGGCGGCGAAACCGATAGTGCACGAAATTGGCGCGAACGTGGGCGGCAATGGTCAGAACTTCCCCATAGCGAGCGGAAGTCCGAGCGAATTTTCACTCCGCGTTTGCTCACCACTGATAGCGCGGCCACTCACTCATCGGGCGATGACACGGGAGGTCTCATTCGCTTCGGTGTGGAGGCGAAGACGCCGGTGGCTCCCCTCATGTCGCTCACGGCGACGGTTGGGGCGAGCTATGCTGATGCCGACTACATGGATGCCTACTTCTCGGTCACTCCAGCCCAGAGCGCCGCGTCCTCTGCAGGACTCCCGGCGTACGAGGCCGACGCAGGGATCAAGGATGCTTTTTTCGGTGTAACGACCGATGTTCCGCTTTCGAGGGACTGGAGCCTGAAGCTCAGCGGCCGCTATTCGCGTCTTGTCGGTGATGCGGCCGACAGTCCCATCGTCGAGAACGAGAACCAGTTCTACGGCGGTGCCAGCCTCTTGAATCTCAACAGTTGAGAGGGCGTGTGGAAAGTGCCGAGGCTTTGGAATCCCTAGGTTTTTGGAACCATCGTCGCAGAGGTCGTGTTTCCTCCGAACGTAGGCTTAAGAGGAGGAATGCCATGAGACGATTGATAACCGCCGTCGCGATTACGACGGCAGCTGCTTTCGGAGCGCTGGCTCAGACCACAGACAAGGCCCCGCTTGCGCAGGATCCGGTGGAGAGCATGCAAAAGCCCTCCAGCGAATACGAGCACCCGCCGACTGGTCGTATGGACGAGGCAACGCCGACCCAGAAGAGCGGTGAGGAGGGCCAGCATCCGCCGTCTGGCCGAATGGACACGGCGACACCGCCGATGAAGGCGACCGATCCGGCACAGAAGAACGCTGCATCGACGACGCAGACCTTTGCTGATGCCACACTTACTGACGACCAAGCCAAGGAATGGATCGGCAGGTCGGTCTACAGCAGTGACGGGCAGGAGCTCGGTGAGATTGCCGAACTCAAACGCGGTCCCGATTACAAGGTGACCGAGCTCTACCTCGACATCGGTGGGTTCCTCGGGCTTGGAGAAACACGCGTACGCGCTACCAGCGATAAAATCCAAGAGATCAGAGAAGACCGGGTCATCCTGAACCTCACGGAGGCAGACGCGAAAAGCCTTCCGCAGGTCGAAAACTAGGCGAAAGCCCTCGGTGACGCCTGACAAGACGCACGGGCTAAGAGCCCGTGCGTTTTTGTACAGTAAAAGGCCAGGCGGCTGCGAAGAGCCAGTTCCACGACCGGCGAGCGTCGCAGTCTGCAGAAGATCAGTCGCGAGTTGGCGGCTAAGGGCTACGTCAACGAGCGCGGCCGTCCGTTCAATCCGAAGAGCGTGCGCGTCTGTGCCCTTTTGACCAGATATGTTGTCGGAGCCCATTCCAAGGCCCTGATCGACGGTGCGAAGACGTAGCCACGTTCTCTCCGGGCCGGACGGTTGCTTCCGGACAATCTGGACGACCGGGCCTCCGGCGCTCTTCTGCTTCCATTTTACGCAACAACAATTCCATCGACGGCGGCACGCTCGTCATGGAGAAACACTGATCAACGGACCGAACAAGCTTTCACGCTCAACCGGAAATAGGCCGCGGCGCGAACCTCCATAACTTCACTTGGTCATCAAGCCCCTTTTTCATCTTCACCACGAATTCCGGCGATGAGCATCGCGACCGAGGGCATCAGTACCAGCAGACCGGGAAGAGCAAGGATAAGAGTCGATGCGCAAACCTTTCCGAACAGGTGTGTGGGGGGCACGACACTGACCATCGAAACGGAGACGCCGAGCACGAGAATGATCGTCGACAGCAGCAGAACTGCGCCGACGCGTTCGACGCTTGTCCGGATTGCCTCTATGGCCGTGGCCCCGCTCCTGCACTCCAGACGGATCCTGTTGAGGATGTGAATGGTGCTGTCCGCAGTCAGGCCGAACGTGACAGTGAGCGCAATGATGCTCGGGTACTCGAGCCCCATTCCGAAGGCGAACAGGAGGGCGCCCATGGCGACGACCGCGGAGATGTTGGCGATCGCTCCATAGCCGACGGCCGCGATCGAGCCGAAGGCGAGCCCAATCGTGGGGAGGTCCACCGCGATGGTGCTGAGTAGGCTGTAGTTCAGCTGGGAAATGATGCTGAGCGCACGCGACGATGACATGACCGAGAGGTCCGTGACGCTAATGTCCAATTCCGGATAAGTCGCGCGGACCCGCGCCAGCTGGTGTTTCAGATCCTCCACCAGCGCGACAACCTCCCGGGCCTGCAGGTCACGAATGTGTCCCATAACGAGGCCCGTCCGATGGGCGTCGTTGACGAGGCGCGCGTAGACTTCACGCGGCATCTTGGAAAGAAACGTCCTGAGATCGTCGCTCGAGGAATGCCCGGTGTCGGCAAGCCAGCGTCTCAATGTCTCCGTGGACCAGACGTTGGACACGCCGCCGGTCTGCTCGACCGCCCGATGGATGTCCGCAATCGCGCTCGTCATCCAACTCGAGGAAATGTCGAGCCCCTCGGGCCACGCCACCATCACGGTGACGGGATAGATGCCGGCTAGGCGCTTCTCAAGCTGCTGCGCCACCGTGGCGGACTGCTGATTCTGGGGAACAAGGTCGCTCAGGCGGTAGTGAGCCGGCACGTTGAGATGCACGGCCGTCAGGACGAGCAAGAGTGCGACCCCGCCAACTGCGATGGGGCGATGCCAACGCACAAGGCCGTGCGCCAGCCCGCTGCATGTCCTGTTGATGAGGAGCAGCGGGACGGTCTCGACGGGCATTTCCTTCTGGTCCTCCAGTCGCCCCTCGCGAGCGAGGAGCACGAAGAGCGCTGACACCGCCGCAATGACGACGAAATAACCGAAAATGGTCACGATCGCCGCTGCAGTGCCGAAACTGCTGATGAGGGTGGAGTCGGTAATATTCATGCTAAGAAAGGCAATCGCCGTCGTGACTGCCGTCAGCGCGTTTGCAGTGCCGCTTTCCTTGACCGCGATCCTTGCCGCCTCCACCCGGCTTTTTCCCTCGAGATGCTCGCGCCGCGCCGCAATGGCCAGATGCAGGGAATCTGTGAGCGCGATCACCATCACCAGAGGCAGGATGGCATTCTTAATGGGGTCCAGCTCGATGCCGACAAATCCGAATAGTCCGACGGCCCAGAGCACTGCAATGCCGGAAGGCAGCATGCAGATGGCGACATAGCGAATATCCCGAAAGAACAGGAGGCAAACGACACCTCCGATAAGGAAGCCGAGGACGGGAAACAGCACGCGATCACGCCGGCTCGCCTCGATGATCTCCGCGTTCATGACCGGAATTCCGGTCAATCCCACAGACAGCATTGAGTTCGAAAGGAAAGATCGCGCCGTGGTCTCGACTTCGCGAACGGCCGACACCAGGCCGTTGGCGCCGACGAAATCCCTCTGCAGGTTGACGACCAGGAGAGCGAGGTGCTCGCCGGGTGGAGCGGTCGACAGGAACCGCCCTTCCACGAGCGGATGCGCCTTCACTTTGTCCTTAAGCGCCGCGAGACCTCCGCCCGTAGGAATTATCTCGGGAAATAGGGGCGGCGGATATCCTGACTGATCGGGCGGATCTCTCATCGAGAACATCGACGTTACGCTGGCGACGCTCTCCAAAAGCTGCAGCTCGACCTGCAGTTCGCGCATCAAGTCGAGATTATTCCCGGTGAGGAGATCCCGTCCCCTGATAACGATATGAACATCGTATTCGTTAGCCGGGAAGAGGCGCTTGAACCTGGCATAGTCCTCATAGTCGGGCGTCGACGAGCGCAAGAGGGAGGCGAGCGCATCGTCAGTGCGCACGGACATCGCGCCGATACCCATCACCGCGCTCAACGCCAGGAGTATCGCGATCGCTATTCCGGGAGCTGTGGCGGCCAGCAGCCCCGGATATACGAGCACCCAGGAAACCAGCCTGCGGAGATCCTGGAGCCGACTTCCGCGTCGATGTCGGAAAAACTGCATCTGAGTGCCCCACAGACTGCGGCCGATCTGCCGCCTCGAACCGGTCAGCGCCTCGTCAGCGTCATGCTGCGCCCCAACGTTGAGCGGCATTGCGAGCCGGTCACACAATTTCAGCCTTTGTCGGGACGCATCAAGAAGACGGACAGCAATTCGCAATTTCCGGGCTTCGATCAGAGGGTCATGATTTGCAGCCAACCGCTGCCCTATCGCGACATTTGTTGACGTCGAGCCGCCGCTGTTACGGCTATGGGCACGGCCTGAAGGTGTGGCTTCCGGTCGATGCCGTCGATTTGTCGATTGAGGTCATGGATCACATATTGCGCGAAGGACCCGAGATGCAGGTAGAAAACAATGAGGACCGTCACGAATTCGAGCGCAGCCAGATTGTGCCAGGCGGCATCGGCGAAGGTTCGCCAGAAATGCCGGCGCAGCTCCGGTCTCTGAACCGTCATCCTCCACATTAGCCGCACGAGAATGCCGGCACCGTGCAGCGCTAGCTTCGGATGGAATTTGACCGGATGGTCCGGCCTCTTTAACGCGCGACCGACAGCACGCACGCGTTTGAAATAGGCCTCCGGCTCGTAGACCGCCTCGAGGACCGTCACGTAATCCTTGAGTATCTCCCGGCGCGGCCGGAGCGTGATGAAGTTGAGGCCGGCGGTGCATTGGTCGCCCTGTTCCATGTCGAGGGAAAGGAGTCTTTTTTCGCACTCGAGCCGACGCGTTAACTGGGTATTGGGGAGGGCGGTGAGCAGGCCGATCATGCACATGGGGATGCTTGTGTCTTCGATGCAATCGATCATCCCGCCGGCTATGCTGCGATGTTCCGTATCGAAGCCGATGATGAAGCCCGCGATCACGAATATCCCGGCGGCATAGATCTTATGGACGCTCTCGGCGAGGCTGCGCCGGGTATTTTGCTTCTTCTGGGCAGCAATTAGCGTGTCCGTATCGGGACTTTCAATTCCGACGAAAATGGCGAAGAAGTTCGCGGCCTTCATCATGTCGAGGAGCTGTAAGTCGTCGGCCAGGTTGATCGAAGCTTCGGTCGAGAACCGGAACGGATAGCCGAGCCCCTTCTGCCAAGCTGCAAGCGCCGGAAGGAAGCGCTTCAACGCCTTCCTGTTTCCAATAAGATTGTCATCAACGAAATCCACGTGACCGCGATAGCCGGCGTCGTACAGGGTCTGCAGCTCCGCAAGCATCTGCTCGTTTGTCTTTGATCGCGGAACCCGGCCGTAGAGTTCGATGATGTCGCAGAAATCGCAATTGAACGGACAGCCACGACTGAATTGCACGCCGACATAGCAATAGTGCTTGAAGTCTATCAGATCAAAGCGCGGGATTGGGCTTTTGGTAACATCGACCTGGAACTTCTCGCCCTGAAAGATGCCACGCCGCAAGCCGGTGGTCCAGGCCTCGACGAACCGCTCGATGATCCCCTCGGCCTCGCCGAGAACGAGAAGGTCCGCATGCGCATAGGCCTCGGGGCTGGACATCGCATCTGGTCCGCCGACAACGACCGGCTTGTCGCGAGCTCGGCACAGATCGATCACGGTCAGCGTGTCCATGCGTTGCGGTAGCATGCCGCCGGTCATGACCATGTCTGCCCAATCTAGATCCGCTGGCGCTAGATCTTCGGCGTTTCGATTGACGAGTCTGACGTGCCAATCACGGGGCAGAAGCGCTGCAAGCGTGATCATGCCTAGCGGCGGAGCCAGGCACTGCGCGCCATAAATGTCGCAAACGGCCTGGAGGCTCCAGAACGAGTTTCGGTTGAAGCGCGGAAATACCATAAGCACGTTGGGCGTCGCCATCGCTGCCTCCCTCTCCGTTCACCATAGAGCCACGATTGGGGCGACGGCAGGACGGGGCTAAATTGATGGAGTTCTCCATCAAACTGCCGGCAATTCAGGCGGCGGTTGCAATCGCGGGGTGCCTGGCCGACGGCGGAGCGC
>CAWIYX010000021.1:0-82807 GCA_963840415.1 uncultured Alphaproteobacteria bacterium
GCCTTCAACATCGTCGTCAGCGTTTCGTAATAGGTATCGAGAGCCGAGTTGTGACCGACGCCGACCTCCCGCCAGAAGCGCGTACCCTGCGTTGAATCCGGTGCAGCCATGAGGAAGCGCCACACGATCCCCTGATCGACAAGCGTGCGGTCGCTCAGAAACCGAGCGCCGACATCCGGCTGCGCCTGCAGACGCATTGACACCGCTCGCCCTCAAGGGCTATCGCGCTTTCAGCGGCGCGCACGCGCGACATGCGGAGCTGTCGTCCCACAGTTGGGAGAAGCCTGCGGCGGTCCGGAATTTGGCTTCCTCGCTGAACCCGTGGCCGCCGATGAACGCTCCGCCCTCGCTTGCGAAGATCCCGATTGACGGCTGGCCCCCATGTAGGAGCTTGGTGAGCCCCTCGATCGTGGGCTCTTGAACGATGAGGAGTGGCTCAAGCGGGGCCAACGGCTCGGGACCGAAGATGAGAGATCTTCTGGATCTGCTCGGTATAACCGAGCTTCTTGTCGTTGGTGATCTTTCGCGTCTGCCCTTCCCAGGCCTTGTGCTCGGCAACGAACCTCGCAATCTCTTTCCGATAGGCCTCGCGCAGCTCGGACTGCTGCTGCTTGACAGGGTAGCTCGCCAGATAATAGTCAACCGTGGTCTTGCGTTCCCCCGACCTGGCAATCGTCAGTATGTTGACGCTGATAGGCCGCACCTGACCGATAGGCAGCATGACGTCGACATGCGCCTGTCCTGCCAACGCGACGCTGGCAATAACAGCGTTCGCACAGATAGCCATCGGGGCCTGCGAACGGGCACAAATAGCCTCCGCTGCCGGTTTGAGCGCCCCGAGCGCATCCACTGGAAACTCAACCGCCGGGGGGAGATGGCGCACCAGCGGCAGAGGCTCCTCATCCACCTCCCGCACCGTCATCACCTTCTGCGCGGTGCTGGTCGTTGCGTGACGCGCCGTTGGCGCGGCGTTCCTCGCGCCATCCATGCTCGCGCGCCATGCCGAAGAGCGTTGCGATCGTGATGCCGCCGTCAGCCGTTATGCTGCTCCAACTGCGGCGGAATTCGCCGTCGTCGAACTTGATACTGGTCATGGCCCAATCGCGACAGGGACCGAAACCCGCATCGCCAAAGGCGCTCTTCATAGCCATGGGGGAAATGCGCAGATAGACGTCATAATCGTCGCTCGGGATCGATCGCAGGGCGTCACGAGCACGTTCAACTATCTGGGTCGTCGGTGCTGGTTCGATAGTGGGCGGTCCATCCGATCGCGGCGGCGCCCGCTCGACAGGGAGCGGGAAATCCGAGGTCGTAGATGCGGTCGTCGGTGAAACTCGACCATCTCGGCGAACGCCGGCTTCCGGCCGCGCTTCTTCTTTGTGTCGTCGAGTACGTTGAGCGTGCCGGGGTTCCGCATGATGCGGTCGACATTGTGGCAGGCGTCGGCATCGAAGTGTTTCTCGATGCCCTTCATCCGGTCCTCGATCGGCGCCATCAGGGTTGGATCGCCATCCACTTGGACGATCTCGGACAGCCGCCAGAAGCCTTGATAGCCGCCGCCTGACCATGTGATGGCTGTCGGCGGGGGATCGTAGGCGCGTAGCTTCTCGAGCAGGCGCGCCTTCTCGGCAGCGACAGCGGCATCATCGGACCAATCGAGGGTCTTGCTGGTCCGCGTCGACATGGAGCCAGTGGATCTCGGAGATGTCCACCTTTCGGACCTTCTTGGTCGGTCGACCCGAGACGCAGTTGACGGTGAAGTAGATGTTGTGCTTGCCCAGCACTCGGCGGATGAACTCCCGCGCCGCCTGCTCTTCGCTCGGATTGAATGTGCGCGCCGGGCCGACCTCGGCTCGCCAGGGCCGAAGCAAGCCAGGGCCCAAGGGGAGGTCGGGTGGAACCGCTTCAGGAACCTGATCGCCTCATCGATCCGCATCTCCTGCTCCCTATCGAGCCAGAGCGGGCGTCGGCGGTCTCGTCGGCGTTCAGCTCATCGATCCGAGGCCGGGACCACGCCCTCGTGGGCTCCGGGCCGGGCTGCGCCGGGGTGCCAGGTTCCGTTGCCGGTTTGGGTTGGATCAGCCGATCCCGGACCGAATTGTATTCAGACATTCGGTCAAACTCCAAACGGTCGGAAGTTATCGACGGTCAGGGGCGATCCCTTGCCCCAAGGAACGCAATTTGCGGCCTCTTGTTGCCGCCACGGCCAATCTTTGCTTCGTGCTTTAGGTCGATGCACGCCTCCAATTCCTGGCCTTTATTTCCCGGTGCAGCGGTTACGCGGCCACGCCCGTTTTGTTTTTGGGGCTGTCCGAGAGCCACCCCCGCCAAAATCGCTGGCATTCGCGGCCCACTATCGCGGAATCGGCAAGCCCTCCGAAGGGCTGGGTATACTTCACGATGCGCGGCCCGCGGAGCCTACCCTCGACGGCCGTCGAGCCCCGCGCCGACCTCGATGTCGACCGTCATCGCGAAATGGGCGGACGCAGCGCGTGCTTCGCGCGGAGGATCCCCGTGGCACACCACGGGCCTTGAGCGCCCGGCAGGAGTCTAAGATTGGTTGATCGCTCTTAGCGACCAGGGTTTCTCCGTTCCAGTTCGCGTCGAACATGCCGCGGCCCAGCGCGTGGAGCACAATGTCGTGAGTTATCCCTCTCTCCCCCAGTTTAGGCTAGGTCGTTGGCGGTAGCTGGAGTGGGGCAGTCCCTCGAGAAAACGCCGGAGGGCCTCCTCGGTAATCTAGCGTCCGTCGCCCCGCCGGCCTTCTTCGCGAAGCCGCTTCTCACGGATCGCCTTGTAGAGCCCATCGCGGCCGATGCCGCTGCGGATCACGGTTTCGCTGATTGAATACGCTAGCTTCTCGACCATCTCACCGGACCCGTGCCCGAGGCCATCGACGGGCTGATCGGATCCAAAGGGATTGTTGCGCATCGTCGTCGCTCTCCGTCGTGTGACGTTGGAGTGCGACGATATTCGAGTGCGAGACCGATTAGGTCGGCTTTTTTTGCGATCTAGTCGGCTGCGGTACCAATGGCGCCGTATTCATGCATCAGCCAAGGCGTCGGCAGATTTACATCTGGCCGGACTAGGCAAGTGGGGCCAGAAGGCTTTTGCAAACCTAGCCGTGGAGACTGCAGCGCCCCGACTCTTCAATCGTCAATACCTTAGCAAGGCGCTTGACAATGGCAGCTCTATCGAACTTCACAGATGTCCCTCGGCGTCTCCTGGGGATTGACTGAATGTGCTTGGCTCCCTGTAGGAGCATATCAATATGATCCGAAATCGATTTTAGATAGATATCAGCTCTTCTTCCTCGTTCATCGACGACACGAGGCTCCAAACCACCGAGTTTGCAAAGCCAATACGCGCTATTCCAGCCTTGAGACGCTTCACGAAGAGCTCTAACAACGGCGCCGCCGTGCTTCACCAGCTCATCAGCAATCGAATGGATATCTAGTTCGAGTATCTTTTGCTGGCGGGAGGGACTCCTGCCAAGATGCGTGGTAGAACGGATAAGTTCTTGATCCTGTTCCGTCAGCGGACATTCGAGTTCACGCTCAATCCTTCGAAGATCCGCATCGCTGATTGTCTTGCGAAAATCAGCATCGCTAATTGTTGGCTTGATATCCATCGCGCTCTCCTGGCGTCTCCAGCCGGCGCGCGGCAGATCGGTGGAGTGCCGAGTCTCGGGAGGAACCCTAGCCGCGCGATCGAATTATACCTTCCGACGCAAGAGCTCGGCACGACCGCGCCAGATTGAGTGCGGCGCCCGCAGTATGTGGCCCATGCATCCATCAGCTTGCGACGCGTCTCGAACATGTCGGCGCGCAGGTAGGCCTGCTGGACCTTGTCGCCGACAGCGTGCGCTAGTGCCATCTCGGCGGCCTCTCGCGGAAACGGCGTGCATTCGGCAACCCAATCTCGAAACGCGCTTCGGAATCCGTGAACGGTGACGTGCCCATATCCTTTACGTCGCAGCAGCATGGCCAACGCCATCTGGGAAAGCGGCCGGTCCTGCTCACCACCGGGAAAGAGGAACTCGCTCTGACGGATCTCGGCCATCTCTTTGATAATCGCGATTGCGCGGGCGGACAGCGGCACGCGGTGCTCCTTGCCAGCCTTCATCCGCACGGCAGCAACCACCCACATGTGCTTGTGTAGATCGACCTCATCCCATCCAGCCCCCAGCGCCTCGCTTGTCCGCGCCGCGGTGAGGATCAGAAACTCCAGCGCGCGCGCCGTGATGCTGGTCTCTTCACGCAACTTCGCCATCAGAGCGCCGATCTCGCGATAAGGGAGGGCGGCGTGGTGCTTGACGCGGCGTACCTTCGTTTTGGCGGGGAGAAGCTGATCGAGATGGCCACGCCACTGCGCCGGATTTGCCGTCGCGATATCCGCGCACCTTGGCCCAGCTCAAGATCGCCTCAATACGACCGCGCACGCGCGAGCCAGTCTCGGGCTTCGATCTCCAGATGGGCTCGAGCACCTTCATAACGAGCCCCGTGTCGACGGCATGCACCGGCAGCGCTCCGATGACGGGGTAGACGTAACTCGCAAGGGTGGCGCGCCATTGTGCCCGGTGCTTATCGTTCTTCCACGCCGCCTCGTGGCTGGCGATAAACGCCTTTGCGCATTGCTCGAAGGTGATCGCCTTGGCCGCTGCGATGCGGGCCGCCTCGCGCTCGTTGTTGCGCCACTCGATTGGATCCACGCCCGCCGCCACCAGTCGACGCCAGCGTTCGGCCTCTTCGCGCGCTTTCACGAGGCTGATCGCCGGATAGGGACCGAACCCTGCGTCGCGCGTCCTTCCGTTGAGACGGAATCGGAACACCCAGCCCTTCGATCCGCCGGGGGCGATGCGCAGGTAGAGGTCGCCGCCGTCGGCGTAGTAGCCGGGCCTCTTGCGGCTGACGACGCTGACGGCCGTCAGCCTATTGGTTGTACGCGCCACGGAAGTGTCCGCCTAACTGTCCTGCCCATACTCCTGCCCATACTCGTGAGGTCGCTGTTAATCGAGTTCGGCGGACATGTACAGACGGCAATCGAGAAAAGCCCCGGAATATCGAGGCTTCTGTGGACAGCAACAGACATGGGCAGATGTGGATCGACGTGGCGATGGCGGAGACGGAGGGATTCGAACCCTCGATACGCCTTTACAAGCGTATAACGGTTTAGCAAACCGCCGCCTTCAGCCTCTCGGCCACGTCTCCTTGTTCGGCGAAGCTCCCGTATAGATGCGGCAGGGAGCGTTTGCAAGCTCACGGCCGCGCCACGCTCGACCCACCTCGCTCGTGTGGAAAAGTGGTGGTTCAGGGGGCTTGACCGCGTGTACTCATCTCTGTCACGGCAAAGCCGTACTCTGGACGTGTCCTCCGGCATGACTAAACTCAATTCCGACGCCGGGGGTCCCGCCAACTTCGCTCTCTCGCGCATGCGACCGGCGCAGCCGCGGGGAGGCGTTGCGCAAGAAACCGCCAAAGGATGGCTCAGCCGTGGCTGATCGAGCGATGCGATTGACCTGCTCTCTCCTGCTCGCCGCAACCGCGAGCGCCGGCCTCGCGGCGCTCGCTCCGGCGGCGAGCGCGGCCGAATACTGCGTCTCGTGCGCGGGACCCGAGGCCGTCTACCGCTGCGAGATCGAAGGGACGCCCGAGGGACAGGGGACCGATCCCAAAGCTCAGCTCCTCTGCATCACCGAGCTCGCAAGGTCCGGGGGCCATGAGAGCTGTGCCGTCACGCGCGGCAGCTCGGTGCCATGCGCCGGAGAAACGCGGCTCCTTGCGGCCCCGATCGGCGAGCCGGCGCCGGTGCCCTCGGTCGGGGCCGACGCGCCGGTCGCGATCCCTCCCGAGCCCGCGCCCGAGGACGCGGCCGGCGAGGGAAAGCCTCCGCGCACGGTCGAGGAGATGGCGAAGAACACGGTGAAGTCGTCGAAGGAAGGTCTCGAGAAGGCCGGCGAGACCG
Source organism: uncultured Alphaproteobacteria bacterium (assembly GCA_963840415.1). GTDB lineage: Bacteria > Pseudomonadota > Alphaproteobacteria > Rhizobiales > Hyphomicrobiaceae > Hyphomicrobium_C. Next base: position 5,965 of record CAWIYX010000021.1, read on the forward strand.
TCGTCGGCGGCGCCAAGACAGCCGGAGAAAAGATCGGCAGCGCCGGAAGCGCGGTCGGCAGCGCCGCCAAGAAGACCTGGGACTGCCTCGTCTCGCTCTTCAACGACTGCTGAGACCGCTCAGTGCTTGGCGAGCCACTCGCGGGCCTGCTTCTGCGCCTCGGCTATCTCGGCCCTCGTCATCTCGCCCGAAATCTCGAGCCGATAGCGCCTGGCCTCGACGTTGCCCCTCGAGGCCGCGAGATTGAACCACTTGTGCGCGGCGACGAGGTCGATGTCGACCTCGCGCCCCGAGCAGTACACGAGCCCGAGCTCGAACAGAGCATCGGACCCGCCCCCGAGCGCCGGATACTCCGTCATGTCGCGCATGGCAGCTTCGAATCGCGCCATCACCACCACTCCCCAACCTGACCCTCTCGATCGCGCCCTTCTCAGCGGGGCTTGGACCGGAATTCCCATCGCCGAGATTTTGCACCCGGCGTTGAGCAGTCTTGTCTGCAAGCCGATGAAAAGCGGTAAATGCGGGTGCGCCCTATGCTTCGGGCAAGACCGAAGTTTGATTTCTTTTGCGCACCAAATCGACCCAATCGGGCGAGATCCGCACGCTTGAAGAGAGCTCGTTTACGATTGCCGCAATTGAATTCTAACCATCGGCCACGAAATAGAACGGGCCCCTCCTATATGCCGCGCCTACGGCTTGGATTTCAGCGCCCTCTGGCCGAACAGGATGGCTTGCGCGCGCTTGTCGGTCGCGAGGTTCGTGCGTTTCGCCTCGGCCTTTCCGAGCGCGAGCGCGCGCTTCACGGCCTCGCGCTCGCCGATCCGCTCGAGCCAGGCGGCGAGATCGGGAAACTCGGCGATGTCTTGGCCCTGGTTCTTCCACAGCCGCGCCCAGGGGAAGCAGGCGATGTCGGCGATCGAGTAGGCGCCGGCGAGAAACTTGCGGCTCCTGAGACGCCGGTCCATGACCCCGTAAAGCCGGTTCACCTCGTCGGTGTAGCGCTTGATGGCGTAGGGGACCTTCTCCGGCGCATAGTTGCGAAAGTGGTGCGCCTGCCCCGCCATCGGCCCGAGCCCCGCGACCTGCCAATAAAGCCATTGCTCGACGTCGACGCGCGCACGCTCCTCCGCCGGGTAGAGCTTGCCGGTCTTGCGTCCAAGATATTGGAGGATCGCCCCGGATTCGAAAACCGATATGGGAGAGCCGCCGGGCCCGTCGGGATCGACGATCGCCGGCATCTTGTTGTTGGGGGAGATCTCGAGGAACTCCGGCGCGAACTGCTCGCCCTTATTGATGTCGACGAAGCGCACCGTATAGGGAAGCCCCGTCTCCTCGAGCATGATCGCGATCTTGTAGCCGTTGGGCGTAGGCCAGAAGTGGAGATCGATCGGCTTGGATTTCCCGCTGCTCTTGGATGCCATCTATGGGCTCCTTCAAGGGACGAGCACGCTCGAGCCCGTCGTCCTGCGCGCTTCGAGATCGCGGTGGGCGTCGGCGGCGCGGCTCAAGGCATACTTCTGAATGACGGCGACCTTGATCAGGCCCCGGCTCACCATGTGGAACAGCTCCGCCGCATTGGCGAGGAGATCGGCGCGGCGCGCGGTGTAGGCCATGAGAGTTGGGCGCGTGGCGAAGAGCGAGCCCTTGAGGCGCGAAAGCTCGAAGGGAGGCACCGGCCCCGAGGCGTTGCCGAAGCTCACCCAAAGCCCCTTGGGCTTGAGGCAGTCGAGGGAGGCGGGAAAGGTGTCCTTGCCGATCGAATTGTAGACGACGTCGCAACCTTGGCCCTGCGTAATCTCGCGGACGCGGGCGGCGAAATCCTCGCGTCTGTAGTTGATGACATGCGCCGCACCGGCTTCGCGCGCGAGCGCGCCTTTCTCGTCGGAGCCCACGGTGCCGATCAGCGTCGCGCCGAGCGCTCTTGCCCATTGGCAGGCGATGAGGCCGACGCCGCCCGCCGCCGCGTGAAAGAGCATCACCGTTTCGGGGCCAACGCGAAAGGTCTCGCGAAAGAGGTAGCGAACCGTCATGCCCCGCAGCATGATCGCCGCCGCGGTCTCGTCGTCGATGTCGTCCGGCAGCTTGACGAGCCGGTCGGCGGGGATGAGGCGCTCCTCCGCATAGCCGCCGAGCACGCCGGCGTACGCGACCCGATCGCCCGGTTTGAGATCGGCCACGCCCTCTCCGACTGCGAGCACTTCCCCTGCCCCTTCCGAGCCGATCACGGCCGGAAGCGACGGCAGCGGGTAAAGCCCCGAGCGGTGGTAGACGTCGATGAAATTCACGCCGATGGCGCGCTGGCGGATCAGCGCCTCGCCGGGGCCGGGCGGGCCGACGTCGATCGGCTCCCAGACGAGCGCCTCGGGGCCACCGGGAGCGTGAAGGCGGACCGCATGAGCCAAGGACGTGCGCTCCTCGCAACTCTCCTGAGGGGAACTGGATCGCAGCGCCGGTCGCGCCTTGACCCGGCCACGCCCGCCTTCTATTGGCTCGATGGCCGGATCACAAGAGCCAGATGATGCCGACTGCCTTCGCTATGGCCCTTCTCGCAAGAGCTCTCGCCGTGGCGGCGATCTCGAGCGCGTTTTCGGCATGCGCCGCCGGCACGGGGTCCGATCTCGATGCGCGCGCCGGGCTCGGCTGCGTCGACGATTCGCCCGAGTGCATCAGCCGCAGGCAGGCGACGCTGCGCCATTTCGTCGACGACAGTCAGCGGGCCTGGGTGAAGGAGCCCGCGACCCCCGAGGCCTATGCGTCGGGCGTGCGCCTCTTCGCCTTCAAATCGAAGAAGAAAGAGCTCACCTGCGACGAGCTCACGCACGGGCGCAAGGAAGCGGCGGGGGCTAAAGCCGCGCTCGCGAGCGCCGGCGGAAAGCTCACGCCGACGCAGGTTGCGCGCGGGACGATGCTCGCCAGCGAAGTAGGCAGGGAACTCGAGACCGAGTACAAACGTCGCTGCAAGAAGAGTTGAACCGCGAGAGCGTTTCCGCTTCCCTGCGCGAGAGCCGCCGCGCGAGCCCGCGCGAGCGCCGCCGCGGACGATCACGAAAGAGCCTCCCATGACCGTCGAAACGCTCGTCACCGCCATCGTCGACTTCGTGCGCGAGCACGAGGGGTGGGCGGTGCCCGTCGCCTTCCTGGTCGCCTTCGGGGAGAGCTTCTGCTTTCTGTCGCTGCTGTGGCCGGGCACGGCGATCCTCGCCGGCCTTGCGGCGCTTCTCGCCGCCAGCGGCGTCTCCGACAGCGTGATCGTCCCGGCAGCCCTCGGCGCGGCGGCGGGTGGCGCGCTCGGATATGCCGTCTCGTATTGGATCGGCCGCTACTTCAAGGACAGCATTCACAAGATCTGGCCGTTCAGCACGCGGCCCCACCTCATCGCGGACGGGCAGGAGTTCTTCGAGCGCTATGGCGCGTTCGGCGTCTTCCTCGGGCACTTCTTCGGCCCCGTGCGCGCGGTCATTCCCGTTGTCGCCGGCATGTTCGCCATGCCCCAGCTGCCGTTTCAGATCGCCAACATCCTGAGCGCGCTCATCTGGTCGGCGGGGATCGTCGCGCCCGCCTTCTACCTCGTCCAGTTCAAGGAGCCGGTGCTTGCGCTACTGCGCGAGCACGAATGGGTCGTCGCGCTGGTCCTCTTCTCGCTGGCGCTCGTCAATGCAGTACCGCGGCCCCTCCTCTTCTACCCGACGCTGATCCTGTTCATCCTCGTCGGCGCGCTGCACATCTTCGCCGGCGGAAGCTTCCTCACGATCTGGATCGCCGGAGCGGCCGGCGCGCTCGCCGGCGACCTCTATGCCTTCCGGCTCGGGCAAGAAATACGAGGGCAATCTCAAGGGCGCATGGCCGTGGACGGCGGACTCTGCCTCGCGCAGGGCCGCACGCCAGCGCATCGAGAGCCAGGGGCTTGCCGCCGTCGCGACCAGCAAGTTCCGCGGCTTCGACCGCGGACTCGTTCCGCTCATGGCGGGCGCGACGCGAATGGCATCGACCCCGTTCGTCGCCGCGAGCCTCGCCTCCGCCCTCGTCTGGTCGGCGATCCTCCTCCTCCCCGCCATCGCCATCGAGATCATCTCGCGCTGAGCGACCCGCTAGCGCGGCTTCGTCAGTACTGCGAGAAGCGCGTAGCCGCGATAGGGCCGCTCGAGCACGAGGCGGGCACCTTCCTTTTCGGCGAGCGCGCGAAGCGCGCGCTCGAGGTCGGCGCGCGGCTCGACCGAGAACTTCGCGAGCCAGCGCTTGAGACCAGAGCGGAACCAGGCCGGCAATCGCGCCTCGGTGCCGAAATCGACGATGTGCAGCGCGCCGCCCGGCGCGACCGCGCGCCAGGCCTCGAGAATGGCTTCCCGCCAGGGCGGGATCATCGACAGCGCGTAGGAGATGAAGACGCGGTCGAAGTTCGGAACCCCAAACAGCTCGGTCCCCGTGAAACGGGCCGCGTCCCCGTGCGCGATCGCGATCCGCTGCGAGAGCCCCGCCCGCGCAATCGAGCCGCGCGCCGTCTCGAGCATCGCCGTCGAGATATCGAAGCCGAAGTAGTGCGCGCGCGGATAGCGCCTCGCCGCGAGAACCAGATTGCGCCCCGTGCCGCAGGCGATCTCGAGAACGCTGCCGCCGTCGGGCGGAGCAAGCTCCGCGAGCAGGCGGTCGCGGCCGAGGAGATAGTATTTGCGGGTGGCGTCGTAGATGTGCCGCTGGCGGCGGTAGATCACATCCATATGCAGCGCGGCGCTGGCCGGGCTCTCGGATGTGGGAGGCGCCGTCATGCGGCGAGGACGTAGAGATGGAAGCCGCCGTAGATCGACGAGCGGTCCTTCTGCGCCAACGCCCTGCACCGCTCGCGATCGTAAGTGAAGCGGCGAAGGATCTCGTCCGGGATGCGCCCCGGCAGGATCGTCTCCTCGCCGGCGGTGCGGAAGATGACGCGTGCCCCGGGCCGCGCTGTGCGCGCGATCTCGGTCCAGAGCTCGCCGAGCTGGGCGTCCGTCATCCAATCCTGCGCATCGAGCAGCACATAGGAATCGTAGGAATTCTCGGGCAAGCCCGCGAGATGCTCGGTGAACGAGGCATGCACGATCTCGATGTTCTTGGCGCGGGCCTTGAGCGTCTCGTAGCGCGCCGGCTCGAGATAGGGCGGGAGCGGCCCTTTGCCGCCGCGCGCATATCGGCGCCCGAACGCCTGCCACGCGAAATAGTTGTCGGCGAGGTCGAAGCCGCACGCGAGCCGCTCGAGGCGCGCTTTGAGCACGTTCGCCATGCGCGTCTCGCTGCCCTTCAAGGCCTCGAACTGCGAGGGCGGGATGCCGAGGCCGAACAGAGCCGCCGGCTTGTCCATGAGCCAGCGGATGTGGCGCTTCTCGAACAGCGGCGCGATCTCCTCGGCGAAGATCTCCTGCTGCTCGGCGAGGTTTCTCGCCTTGAGGAGCCGCTTGGGATTGGACCGGTGCGCGCGCGCCAGGAGATGTCCGGCGGTGATGAAGCCTCCGAGAAGGCCTTGGCGATAGACGTTGCGCTTGAAGTAGCCGATGCGTTTGCGTCCGAGCCGGTCGCGGCCCTCCCAGTAGTGGCGCGTCGCCGCGTCGAGGCGCGGGGCCAAGAACCGCTTGTAGTTCTCGACGTTGTTGCGCGAGTCCGCGTCGACGAAGAAGCGCGCGAACGTGGCATAGTCCGGCAGATGGCGCGCCGCCGCGATCTTGAGCCTGTTCAAGGCGACATGCGCGCCGTTGAGGTCGAGGCCGGTGACCTTGACGTCGGCCGCCGTCACGTAGCTCATGATGTTGCAGCCGCCCGACGCAATGGCGGCAACTTTCTCGCCGGGCTTGAGGTCGAGGGCTTCGAGATCGACGAGCGGGTCCTCCCAGATCTGGGGATAGACGAGCCCGGAAAATGCGAAGGTGAAGAGCCGCTCCTGAATGCCCTTGCGGCTCACCGCCCGGTGCCGATGCACCGCGCGCCTCAGCCTTTCGCTGGTCGAGACCCTTGGCGCCTTGTGAACGCTCTCGGGGAGAACCTCGACGTTGACGCCCATCTTATCCTCGCCTCCCCTGCCGGCTGACCGCATTCCGACCCCTCCCGCGCGAGATTCCCGCGTCGGGGAGCAATCCCGACTATCGGCTCACTATTGCAGTTCTGTGACGGCGCAGACGCGCCCCCTGCGGCTTGCCTCTTGGCCCAGGATCGCCTAGACGAGGCGCCACGGCAAGCCGCTTCCCGCGCGGCAGAACTCGAGGACCGGATTCCCATGACCGCTCGCCACCATCGCAAGATTGAAATTCAAAAGAAAAAGGCGCGGCGGGCCATTCCCCGCGCCAAGGTGACCCGCATCCAGGGCAATACGGCGGGGGTTCGCAAGCGCTTGAAAAAGCTCGCCGGCAAGGCTCGTGCCGCCAAGGCCGGGGCCTAGTCCGGGAGAGGGGCGCGGCGCGGCCCCATGGCGAATTTTGAGCGCATCGTCGTCCTGACCGGGGCCGGCATCTCGGCCGAATTCGGGTGTCTCGACCTTCCGCGACAAGGACGGCATCTGGTCGAAGTACGACTATCGCGACGTCGCGACCCCGGAGGGATTCCAGAGGAATCCCTCCCTCGTCCACGCCTTCTACAACGAGCGCCGGCGGCTCCACGCGAGCATCGCTCCGAACGCCGCCCACCATGCTCTGGCTCGTCTCGAGCGCGAGCACGCGGGGCCGGTCACGATCGTGACGCAGAATATCGACGCGCTCCACGAGGCGGCGGGCTCGAGGAACATCATCCACATGCACGGCGAGATTCTGAAGGTGCTCTGCGCCGCGTGCGAGGCGCGGATTGCCTGGACCGGCGACATCACGCAAGAGACGATCTGCCCCTCGTGCGCGCTCCCCGGCGGCCTGCGCCCCGACGTCGTCTGGTTCGGCGAGATGCCCTACCGCATGGAGGAGATCGCCGAGCTGCTCACGGCGGCGGACCTCTTCGTCTCGATCGGCACCAGCGGCAGCGTCTACCCGGCGGCGGGCTTCGTCGCCGAGGCCCGCGCGGCCGGCGCCCACACGGTCGAGCTCAATCTCGAGCCGTCGGAAGGGGCGAGCCTCTTCGCGGAGGCGATCCACGGTCCTGCGACGCAGGTCGTCCCCGCCTACGTCGAGCGCCTCCTCGCCAGGGCCGCATAGTCAGGCGCGGCGGAAGACGGCTGACGGCCTCGACGTGCGGGGCGTAGAGGAACTGGTCGACCGGCGTCACGGGACCCATGACATAGCCCCCGTCAACAAGCGTGCGCGCGTCGCGCGCGAGCGTCGCCGCATTGCACGACACCGCAATGACCACCGGCACGGACGATTTGGCGATGCGCTCGGCCTGCAGCGCCGCGCCGGCGCGCGGGGGATCGAAGACGATCGCATCGAACTCGTTGAGCTCGCGCGCCGAAAGAGGCTCGCGGAAGAGATCGCGGACGATCGCCTCGATCGGCTTCAAGCCCGATGCCTTCCGCGCCGCGCGCTCGAGGGCGGCGATCGCGCGCCGGTCGCCGTCGATCGCGGTCACGCGCACGCGCCGCGCCAACGGAAACGCGAACGTGCCGAGGCCCGAGAAGAGATCGGTAGCCCGCTTCGCCCGCTTCGGCAGCGCGCCGACGACGAGCTCGATGAGAAGGGCCTCCGCTTCGGGCACCGCCTGCAGGAACGCCCCTTGCGGCGGCTCGACCTCGACGCCGCCGAGCGTGACCACGGGAGGCGCGAGCTCGGCCACCGGCTCGCCCGCTATCGTGAGACGAATGAGGCGCGCGCCGGCTGCGATCCTCGCCGCCGCGGCGCGGGTCTCGGGCGTAAGGTCCTTGCGGCCGTTGTCGAAGGAGACGTCGAGGCCGCGATCGAGGCGCGTCACCACGAGACGCCCGCCCTCGCCGTCGGGCATGACGAGGCGCGCAATCTCCTTCATCGCGCCGAGAGCCGCGACGATAGCCGGCTCGAGCACGTAGGCACTCCTCGATATCGACCAGCGTATGGCTCCCCTCCTCGCGAAACCCGATCACGACCTCGGACCCGTGGCGCTCGACGCCCAGAAAGGCGCGCCGGCGCGACCGCTCGGAGACGGGGCGCAGCGCTTCGACCTCGGGCTTGAGACCGCGATGGCGGAACGCCTCGACGAGCATGCCCCGCTTCCAGCGCTCATAGAGCTCCCCCGACATGTGCTGGGCAACGCAGCCGCCGCAGCGGCCGAAGTGCCGGCAGGGGGCCGCCCGGCGCTCCGGGCTCTCGCTTTCTCGCTGCCAGCCGCCCGATGTCTCGCGCCAGCGCTCTCCGGGGAGAGCGAACGGCACGAACACCGGCCCGCCCGCCGTCTCGGCAACGCCATCGCCCTCGGCACCGAGGCGCACGATCTCCACCTGCCCCGCGTCAGTCACGGCGGCGCGCGCCTAGGAGATATTCGCGATTGCCCGACCCGCCGGCGATCGGCGACGGCACGACGCCGACGAGATTCCAGCCCATCTCCTGCTCGAGCCAACGCGAGACCGAGGCGACGGCGGCGTCGCGGGCCTCTCTCTCGCGGACGATGCCGCCCCTGCCGACAGCCTCGGGTCCGACCTCGAATTGCGGCTTGACGAGGGCCACGAGCCACGCGCCGCGTTCGGTAAGCGCGAGCGCTGCCGGCAAAGCCTTGGCGAGCGAGATGAAGCTCACATCGGCCGTGACCGCGCCGACCTCGTCCGGGATCAGGGCACGACTGAGCGTGCGGGCGTCCTGGCCTTCGAGAGCGACGACGCGCGGGTCGCGCTCGAGGCGCTCATGCAGCTGGCCGTGCCCGACATCGACCGCATAGACCTTCGCCGCCCCGCGCGCGAGCAGAACCTCGGTAAAGCCGCCGGTCGAGGCGCCGACGTCGACCGCGATCCTGCCCTTGGCGTCGAAGCCGAAAGCGTCGAGCGCCGCCTCGAGCTTCAAGGCGCCGCGCGAGACGAAATTCACGCCCGCGCCCGGCAGAACGGCAAGCTCGGCTCCCGCATCGACGAGCGCACCCGGCTTGTCGACGATCGCACCCGCGACCTGAACCAGGCCGCGGCCGATGGCATCGCGTGCCCGCGACCGTGTGGCCACGAGCCCGGCCTCGACCAGGGCCTGATCCAACCGTCTTCGCATCGCCTTGAGTGTACGTTATCCTGGAATGACCGATAAGACCGCCGAGCAGGGCTCCTTACCGATCCTCCTTACCCGGCTCGGGCCGCGCCGGAACCGGCCGAGCGGGCACGAACGTATCGACAAATGTACCGATCGGCATGAGCGAGACATTCGACATGGAGACCCCGATGAAACACCTTATCGCCGCCGCTCTTCTCGCGCTCGCGCTTTCGGGCTGCGGACCTTCAGGGCCCAAGGGAACGCCGTCGCCGCCGGGCGCCAAGGTCTTCTTCATCGAGCCCAAGGACGGGGCCACGGTGACGAGCCCGGTCACGGTGAAGTTCGGGATCGAGGGCATGGAGGTCGTGCCGGCCGGAACCGAGAAGGCCAACAGCGGGCATCACCACGTGCTGATCGACACCAAGCTCGACGACTACGCCTCGCCCATCCCAGTCGACGCCAATCACGTGCACTTCGGCAAGGGCCAGACGGAGGCGCCACTCGACTTGAAGCCCGGCAAGCATACGCTGCAGCTCATTCTCGGCGATCAGAACCACATCCCGCACGACCCGCCCGTGCAGTCGGAGGTGATCACGATCACGGTAGAGTGACGACAGCCTCTGCGCCCCCAAGGAAGAGCGCATCCGCGAAAGCAAGATCCGCGCCCGGTCATGATCCAGGCTCGCGCCGCCGGCCTGGAGGTTGAGAAATGCTGCGCAAGCCCGCGCGCATTCTCAGAAAATTCTCGTCAAAACTGCCGAAAATTTCGCCCGCCGATTGAAGATCGCATTCACACGCGGGGCCTATCGTCATTTTCAGGGTAAGGAGGACATCATGGGCCTCGCCGCTAAATACTCAGAAACTGATTTCAGCCCGGCGAAAGACAATTATCCGGCCGGCCCGCGCTTTAGCCCGACGCCTCACGACCGCCGCGCCGGCCAGGCGAAGCGCGGGTTCTGGACCCGTCTCTTCGACCCGGACGATTGCCCCGCCGAGGCCCCGGAGCCCGACCTGCAGGCGCTCGCCGAGGAGCGGCTCGCGAGCGACCTCGAGCGGGCGCTCGAAGCAAAGGACGAAAACACGCGCGCGCTCGGCGGCCGCCTCGGGCAGGCGCTCGGGAGGTTTCTCGAGAGCGTACGCCTTGCCAACCGCAAAGCTCTCGGCGCCGTCTCGCAGCTCGGGGCGCAATCGTGCGAGGCGGCGATCAACATCGGCTGGGTCTACCACGACGCGCGCGAGGTGGCGCAGTCGGCAGAGAGCATCTCGAGCGCCGTCGAGGAGATGGCGGCATCGATCACCGAGCTTTTCAATACGTCTGATGCGAGCGCGGGCCAGGCCGAGACGGCGCGCGACACGATGCTGAGCTGCATCCGCGACAGCCGCGGCGCCACCGAGGCCATGGACGCGATCAAGAAGCGGTCGACCAGCATCGAGGAGAAGCTCGGCGTTCTCCAGAGCGCCGTCGATCACATCGGCGACGTGGCCGGCAAGGTCGAGGGCATCGCGCGCCAGACCAACCTGCTCGCACTCAACGCGACGATCGAAGCCGCGCGCGCCGGCGAGCACGGGCGCGGCTTTGCCGTCGTCGCGTCCGAGGTGAAGGCGCTTTCCGTCGAGACGGCCAAGGCGACACGGGACATCCAGACCCGCCTCGATGCGCTGAAGGGCGAGATGAACGCCATCCAGGCGGCGGTCAAGGACACGCTCAAGTCCGTCGGCGACGGCACCGAGGTCGTCAAGCAGGTGAGCATCATCATCGAGGGCGTCGGCGACGACGTGTCCGAGGTGGCGTATCGCATCCGCGGCCTGTCCGATCTGCTCGAGCAGCAGCGGCTCGCCACCTCGGAGATCGCCAAGAACACGGTGCACATCTCCGGCAAGGCGACCAAGACCAAGGACGAGGTCGCCGCGATCGGCCGCCGGCTCGAGACAAGCGAGGGCATCGCCAAGGACGCCTTCGACGGCTTCACTTCATCGTCGGTCGGCGCTCTCGGCCTCGTTCGCTTCGCCGCCGACGCCGCGGCCTGGAAGCGGCGCTTGTCCTCGATCCTTCTCGGCACGCTCTCGCCGCCGGACCTGACCCTGCCGCTCGCCTCGGCCGAGGCGCTCTCCGATGCCGCAGCGCTGGCCGCTGCGCGCTCCGATGGAGCCGCCCTGCTGGCCGAGCTCAAGCGCGCGGTCGGCGAGGCGCAAAGCAACGCGGACCGCGTCGTGAGCTCGGTTCGCAAGGGAGACTGGGGCGCCGCCACGCCCGCCTATGTCGCCTGCGACGACGCTCTCAAGGCGGCGACGACGGCCGCCGCCGCGCTCACCCAAGCCTAGATGAGGAGAATTGCAATGCATGAATATCGCCCCGCCAAAGACCACGCCGCGCTTGACTCGGCCGATCGCCTGCTCCAGTCCGCCGACGAGCTCACCCGCTCGGCCTCAGACCTTCGCGCGGAGGTCAACTCTTTTCTCGACGGTCACCTGCCAGGAGCTATCGCGGGGCTGCCTCGGCAAATGGAGACCGTCCAGGATGCCGCCGGCAAGGTGACGGAAGCGCTAAAGGAGACGTAGGGCGCGAGGTAAGCTCATGATTGCCGAGATTAAGGACGTCGGAGCAGACGCTTCGAACGTGATCGCATTCCCGGCGCCCGCCGCAGCACCACGACCGGTGCCGGCGATCGCAGAGGCGGTGAGCACGGTCGCATCGAGGTCGGCGAGCATCTGCTCGGCCCTGCTGCTCGCAGGTGTCCGCGACCTCGAGCTGTCCGTCGACAAGGTGGCGTCGATGGTCGCGGCCATGCCGCGGGGCGAGGCGCGCACGCGCGCCGAGGCGGAGCTCAAGTCCATTCGCGGGCAGCTCGATACGGCACGCACCCTGAGCCGTGAGGTCGCGGAGACTTCGCCCGGCAGCGTCTGACACTCTGAGAAGCGCCCCTCAGGCTCGGCTCGCTTCCGTCGCGAGCGCGTCCTTGCCCAGCGCGCCGAGCGCTGCCGCTACGATGCCTGCCGCGTTGAGGCCCGCCTTGTCGTACATCTTCTGGGGCGCGTCGTGATCGATGAAGATGTCGGGCAGAACCATGGTGCGGACCTTGAGGCCGCCGTCGAGGAGCCCGGAGGCGGCGAGGAAGTGCAGCACGTGGGCGCCGAAGCCGCCGGCGGCACCTTCCTCGACCGTGATCAGCACTTCGTGATTCTCTGCGAGACGGCGGACGAGATCGCCGTCGAGGGGCTTGGCGAAGCGGGCATCCGCGACCGTCGCCGATAGCCCGCAGGCGGCGAGCTGGTCGGCGGCCTTGAGGCATTCGGCCAAGCGCGTTCCAAGCGAGAGCAGCGCCACCGCCGAGCCCTCGCGCAGGATGCGGCCGCGGCCGATCTCGAGCGGAACGCCCTCGGCCGGCAGCTCGATGCCGGTGCCTTCGCCGCGCGGATAGCGGAAGGCGCAGGGCCGATCGTCGATCGCGACCGCGGTCGCCACCATGTGGCGCAGCTCCGCCTCGTCGGCCGCCGCCATCAGCACGAAGTGGGGCAGGCAGCCGAGGTAGGCGAGGTCGAACGAGCCGGCGTGCGTCGGCCCGTCGGCGCCGACGAGACCGGCGCGATCTAGCGCAAAGCGCACCGGCAGCTTCTGGATCGCGACGTCGTGCACGACCTGGTCGTAGGCGCGCTGCAGGAACGTCGAGTAGATGACCGCGAACGGCTTGAAGCCTTCGGTGGCGAGGCCGGCGGCAAAGGTCACCGCATGCTGCTCGGCGATGCCGACGTCGAAGGTGCGCGCCGGAAACTCCTTGCCGAAGATGTCGAGCCCGGTGCCGTCGGGCATGGCGCCGGTGATGGCGACGATGCGCTCGTCCTTTCGCGCCTCCGCGATCAGGCTGTCGGCGAACACGCGCGTATAGCGTCGGCGCATTGGCCTTGGGCTTCACCTGCGCGCCGGTGACGACGTTGAACTTGGCGACGCCGTGATACTTGTCGTCGGAGGCTTCGGCAGGCGCGTAGCCCTTGCCCTTCTTGGTGACGACGTGGACGAGGATCGGCCCCTGGCGCGCGTCGCGGGCATTCTTGAGCACGGGCAGCAGGTGATTCAAGTCGTGGCCGTCGATGGGTCCGACGTAATAGAAGCCGAGCTCCTCGAACCACATGCCGCCCTGCCAGAGGTGGCGCGTATATTCCTCGACGCGGGCCGCGCGCCGCTCCCAGCTCTTCGGCAGGCGCTTGGCGAGCTGCTTGGCGATGTCGCGCAGGTGCAGGTAGGTGCCGCTCGACGTGACGCGCGCAAGGTACGCCGAGAACGCCCCCGTCGGCGGGGCGATCGACATGTCGTTGTCGTTGAGCACGACGATCAGGCGCTCGTCGCGGGCGCCCGCGTTGTTCATCGCCTCGTAGGCCATGCCGGCGCTCATGGCGCCGTCGCCGATCACGCAGACGACGTTGTTCGTGCCGCCCTTCGAGATCGCGGGCGACGGCCATGCCGAGGCCGGCCGAGATCGAGGTCGAGGAGTGCGCGGCGCCGAACGGGTCGTACTCGCTCTCGGCGCGCCTCGTGAAGCCCGAAAGGCCGCCGCCCTGGCGCAGCGTGCGGATGCGGTCGCGCCGCCCGGTCAGGATCTTGTGCGGATAGGTTTGATGGCCGACGTCCCAGACGAGGCGGTCGTCCGGCGTGTCGAACACATAGTGGAGCGCGACGGTGAGCTCGATGACGCCGAGCCCGGCGCCCAGATGCCCGCCGGTGACGGACACCGCATCGATCGTCTCGGCGCGAAGCTCGGCCGCCACCTGAGGCAGCTCCGCCTCGGTGAGCCGCCGCAGGTCGGCAGGGGTCTTGATGGTGTCGAGAAGCGGTGTCTTGCTCACGATCGAAGGTTCCTCTCTCGGCCAGCTTCCGGGACCAATACGCGCGTCCCTCGAACTCAAGTAGGATCGAGCGGCTCGGTGCCCTTCGGCGTGCCGTCCGCGGCAAAGGTCAGCTTCTCGACGCGCGCTTCCGCTTGCTTGAGCAGCCGGTCGCAGTGGTCGCGCAGAGCTTCACCCCGCTCGTAAATGGCGATGCTCTCCTCGAGCTCGACGTCGCCGCGCTCGAGACGGCTCACGATCGTCTCGAGCTCCTTCAGCGCGCGCTCGAAGGTCATGTCCTTGATGTCGGCATGCTTCGCGGCTGGTTTGACCATGCTCATGTCCGTGTCCGATCTCTGTCGGCCCCTTCTTGGCGGGCTCCCCCGCGCGTTGGACCATGGGATTAGCGCTCCTCTGCCCCCTCCCACAAGCGGAAAGACGCCTTCGTTCACGCTCCGACATCCATGAGAGTGCGAACGTGGACGCCGACCGACTTGGCGAGCGCCTCGAGATCGTAGCCGCCCTCGAGCATGGAGACGATCCTCCCGTGACAGTGCTTCTCGGCGATCTTGGCGATCTCGAGGGTCGCCCACATGAAGTCGGCCTCGACCAGGTTGAGCCCCCCGAGCGGGTCGCGCCTATGTGCGTCGAAGCCGGCCGAGATGATGACGAGATCGGGCCCGAAGTTGTGGAGCGGACCGAGGATGCGCCCCGCAATCGCCTCCTGGAACGTCTCGCCGCCGTCGCCGGCCCGGAGCGGGGCATTCCAGATGTTGCCGACCCCGGTTTCGCCGAGCGCTCCGGTCCCGGGAAAGAGCGGCATCTGATGGGTCGAGCCGTAGAACAGGTCCTTGTCGCTCCAGAAGATCTCTTGCGTGCCGTTGCCGTGATGGACGTCGAAATCGACGACGGCGACGCGCTCGGCGCCGTGCCTGGCGCGCGCGTAGAGCCCGGCGATGGCGGCATTGGAGAAGAAGCAGAAGCCCATGACCCGATCCGCCTCCGCATGGTGCCCGGGCGGGCGGACCTGGCAGAAAGCGTTCGCGGCGTGTCCTGCCATCACCTCGTCCACGGCCTCGAGCCCGGCGCCGACCGCACGCAGCGCCGCCTCCCAGTCGCAGCCGACATGACGGTGTCGGGGTCGAGATGGAGCGGCAAGCGCGCGCGCATCGACCCGGCGGCGCGGACCGCATCCAGATGATCGCGCGTATGGGCGAGCAGGATCTGCTCCTCGGCATCCTCCCGCAACGGCGCCTCGCTGCGCACGAGCCCGGCGAAGGCCTCGTGGGCCAGTACGCGGTCGATCGCGCGCATGCGGTCGGCGCGCTCCGGATGGCCGGGGCCGGTGTCGTGCTCGACGAACACGGGATGGGTGAGAAGGAGTGTTGCCATCGCCGAAAAATCCTTGGCGCCGCGCGATATAGTAGAGTTTTGCTCGCCAGGCGGATTAATCGGGCCCGAAAACCGTTATCGTCAAGGCGAGACTCCGCTGCCCAAGAGAACGACGCTCGATGCCGTTGAAAGGTTTGCGCTTTTCCATTTCCGCCGACACCCCGCGCAGGGTGCCTCCCGTCTGTCGAAAAAGCTTATTGCCGCCGGGCCAGCGAAGCAACAGCGAGGGATGCGGCCGCTTCGCGCCGGGAGCGGCCCAATGGGTCGGCTGATCGCGGTCGCCAACATGAAGGGCGGCGTCGGCAAGACCACGACCGTCATCGGCCTTGCGGAGACGCTCGCCGCCCACTCGATCGACCGCGCAAACTCGGGCCAGGGCGCGCCGAAGTCGGTCCTCGTCGTCGATCTCGATGCCCAGGCCAGCGCCTCGTTCGCACTCGCCGGCGACGAGCGGCTCAAGGCGCTGATCCGCCGCGCCCAGACCCTCGACGGCTTCCTCGAGCGGTTTCTGATCCGGCGCGAGGAGGTCTCGCTCGAACACCTCGTCGCCCCGCAGATCAGCGACGTCTCCCACGGGGGATCGCCGCTTCGGATCGGGCTCCTCGCGGCGAGCCCGCAGCTCCGGATCGTCGAGCGGGCGCTGATCCAATCGCTGACGCGCGGGGGGCTCAGCCTCGACCGGATCGAGCACGACCTCTTTCACCTGCTCGCGCCGCCGCTCGAGAACGTGAGCCGGCGCTACGACTACGTGATTTTCGATTGTCCGCCCGGCATCTCGCTCATGACCGAGATCGCGCTGCGCATGGCCGACCTCACGATCGTTCCCACCATCCCCGATTTTCTCTCGCAGCTCGGCCTCGACGCCTTCTCGCAGAGCGTCTGGGAGCGCCTCTCGATCGTGCGCAACGGGCTGCCGGCGCCGCCCGGCGTGCCGCACGCACTGATCACGAACCGCAAGGATACGCCGGCCCATGACCTCAAGTCGGCCGAGCTGCGCCGGCGCGTGGCCGAGGGCCGCGCGAACTACCAGGTCTTCCTGAGCGAGATCCCCGAGACGACCGGCGTCTCGGAGGCGCTCGAGCGCGTCACGACCTACCCGAGCTATAGCGAGAAATGGAGCGCACCGTTCCGCGCCCGCCTGATCGACCTCGCGAGCGAGGTCGACGCCACGCTCATGGTCGACGCCTGAGGCTCACGTCGCGCGCGGAGAGAGACGGGCGCGGAGCCAGCCAATGAATCGAAACGGCGCGGTCACGAAGCTCCAGAGCTGGAGCGCGATGGCAACGATGAAGGCAGGCGCGCCGATCAGCGGCAGAAAGACGAATACGAAGGCAGCGAGGCGCGCGGCCCGCGCCGCGACGTAGCCGGCTGTCATCTGGTACTCGCCCGCGTCCTCCGGCGGCCAGAGCCGCGCCCACCAGCGGCGCGCAACGCCGAGCCCCAAGACGCCCATGACGAGCCCGGCGAGATAAGCGAACTGCACCGACGAGGGGATGCCTGGAATGAAGCGCGCGTCGAGCTCGCGCTCGCGGTCGGCATCGCGAGAGCTGACCTCGACGGCCTTGACGACGACGTTACCCGTGATCTCGCCCATCCATTCGGCGAGCGTGCCCGAGAGCGGCACCGAGGCTTCGCCCGAGGGAACGGCGCGCAGCACGATGCGTCCGGGCGAGCCCGCCGCCGCCGTGACGGTGAGCTCGCCGCCGCCCGCGCCGAGGGCCGCGAGAAAATCGGCGAACGTCGCCCGGCCCATCGCGTCCGCGAGGCCCGGGACCTCGACCGTCTGCCACAGCCAGTTGCGCCCGCCCGGCTGGCGCGAACCCGCAGCCTCGAGCACGACCACGTTCACGTCCGCCGCCTCGGCCGCGGTGAGGATGTCCTTCAGGAAGAGCTTCTGCTCGGGGCCCGAGGCCGGCGTATAGGCCAGCACGCCGCCGTCGACGCGGCCGGTCACCAGCACCGTCTGCCCCTTGACGCGCCCGAGCGCGGCGGGGAGCACCGAGGGGTCGATGCGGTCGATAAGGGCCGCCTTTGTCGCCGGATCGAAGCTCGGCGCCGAGGCGAGCGCGCGCGGGCCGCCGGGCTCGAGGGCCAGCACACGGATGTTCGACCGGTTGAGCGGGCGGCCGAGATGGAACACCGCCTCCTCGAACAGGGGCCTCGCGCCGATCTCGACGGCGACGTTGGGGCGGACCTCGGCGACGAGACGCTCGCCGTCTCCGCCAGCGCGGCGCGCGAGGCGGAAGCTATCGTCGCCCGCGACCACGAAGAGCTCCGCGTCCGCGGGCAGGTCCTTGAGCCGGGCGCGCTCGAGAAAGACCGTGTCCTCGGAGAGATAGAAGGCGAGGCGATCGCCGGCGCTCAGTCCCGGGGCAAGGACCTCCGTGGCGCGCCCGAACTCGGCGGCGTTGCCCGCCGTGTAGACTTCGCCCTCTCTGTTGACAAATCTCCAATGGCCCTCGGGCGTGGCATGAGCCGCGAGCGCCGCGCCCTTTGCCGGCGCCGGGAGCTTGGCGACGTAGGCCGCGGCATTGTCGAGCGCGCCGAGCCCGAGCTTGCCGACCTTTGCTCCGCCCTCGCCGATCTCGGCCGCCCCTCGCCCGATGCGCGTCAGCCAGTTGGCGCCGGCCGGCGCTGCCGTTGCGGCGAGCAGCAGGGCGCAAAGGATCGCAAGCGACGAGGCGGCCTTGCCCATGGCAGTTTCCTCGAGCGGCTCGAAGGGCAGAAAAGCCTACACGCCGGCCCGGCGGAATTGCGGTACGGAGCGGCGCGCCCGACCAGCCGGCCACGAATACGGCAAAGCCGCGCGGCCAACCGGCCGCGCGGCTTTCCCAGCTCATCGTAGCGCCTCGGGCGGCGCCGGCCCAGGGCCACTCTGCGCAGTGCGCAGAAAAGTGGCCGACGCCTGGAGCACTTAGATCTAGAGCTTGCAGATCGTCGCCTGCCCGTGGCAGGTCACGCCCCACGAGCCGCCGGACTTGCAGCGGTAGACGCGCGGCCCGAACGAATAGCCGGGCGTCGTGCCGCTCGCCATCCAGGACGCCCAGGCGCCCCAATCGACCGCCTGCAGCAGCGCCTCGTCCACCTGGAACTTGGCGCTTTTCGTGTCGCTGGCCTCGCCGATCGCGCCCTTCTTCCAGCACTGCTTGGCTTCGGCCGTGGACACAGTCACAGAGACGAGGCCCGCCGCGGCAATGAGTGCCGCCGCCGGCGTCAAGAATTTCAGCATCGAACAACTCCCTGATGGTGGCTCCCAAAGCGGTTCGCGTTCGGCCGCGAACGGAGGAAGTTTGCCCGACTCTGACCCCCCTGCCCAATTACCAATCGCAGTAAACCTGCGGATGAACGTGCTTTTCCACGCTATCGTGGCGCGGGGGTTACGCCCCGCGCCGCGTGCCGCGCCTCAAGGCGCCGGCTGGAGATTGACGGCCTTGGGGCCCTTGCCGCGCTTGTCGGGCTCGGTATCGAAAGAGATGCGCGAACCTTCGTTCAGCGTGTCGAGCCCCGCCTGCTGGAGCGCAGTGACGTGGACGAACACGTCCTTGCCCCCGCCGTCGGGAGTGACGAACCCGTAGCCCTTCTGCTCGTTGTAGAATTTGACTGTTCCAGACTGCCGCATTTCTAGTCTCCTTAGTGCCCCCAAGCACTTGGACTGTCCGGCGACGGGTCGGGGCAGGACCCCGCGCCGGGCTCTCGGACGCTCAGACTTGTCTCTGAGGGGGATGGATGGGCGCGGGTGAATTGAAACGCATGCGCAGTTGAAGGTTCACGTCGGCGGTTTCAAATCGGCTCTACCGTCTCCGGCGGACCGCCAGGGCCTGATCGTTCGGGATGACGACGCTCGCGCGTGCATCGAGAAACTGAACAGGCGTCGAGGCGATTGCTCGCCCGGGGAGCGGGGGGAGTTAACAAAAAAGGCAGGACCAGCGCAAGCCCAATCACCGCATCATTTTTTTGCCAAATTTCGCGCTCCCGCCGCGGGCGTCAGCCAGCCGAAAGTCGCGGCGGCGCCGGGGCCTCGCGAAAGCCGCTCCGAGAGGAACGGAAGAAGGAGAGCCGCCGCGTCGGGGAGCGTGAACGGTGGATTTAGGACGATGAGCCCGGCGCCGGCGAGCGGCCCCGTCTCGCGCACGGGGGCAACGCGAAGCTCGGCCGCGTAGAGCTTGTCGAGGCCGAGCGCGCCGAGATCGCGACGGAAGCGGGCGACCGCCTTCTCGTCCTTGATCGGATACCAGAGGAGAAAGGTGCCGGTCGCGAAGCGGCGCGCACCTTCTGCGAGCGCCTCCGCGAGGCGGCCGAGCTCGCGCGGCTCCTCGAAGGCAGGGTCGATGAGCACGACGCCGCGCCGCTCCTTCGGCGGGAGCAGCGACTTCACCGCCGTCCAGCCGTCGAGGGCGAGCACCTTCGTCTGCCGGTCGCGGGCGAAGAGAGCGGCGAGCGCCGCGGCGTCCTCGGGGTGCAGCTCGTTCGCGACGAGCGAGTCGCCGGGCCTCAGCAGGCGGCGTGCGAGGAGCGGGCTGCCGGGATAGCGGAGAAGCGCGCCGTCCGGGTTCTCGGCCGCGATCGCGTCGAGATAGGGGGTGAGGAGGGCTGAGACCTCGGGCGGCATCTCGCGGCCGAAGAGACGGCCGATGCCCTCCTGCCATTCGCCGGTGCGGCGCGCCTCCTCGCTTGATAGATCGTAGACGCCGCGCCCGGCGTGCGTGTCGACGACGCGGAACGGGGCGTCCTTCTTCTTCATGTGCTCGATCACGAGCGCGAGCACGGCGTGCTTCAGGACGTCGCCGAAGTTCCCAGCGTGAAACGCGTGGCGGTAGTTCATGGGGGTGGGATGAAGGGCGCTGAACGCGCGGTGTCAAGTCGGCGGCTCTTCGCCCGCGCCGGGGTCTGCTGTGCCCTTCGAGCGAAGTGCTTACGAGACCCGAACGTCTGCCGCCGCCCCGCGCGCGAGCATCGCGGCAACATCCACGGCTGGGACAGGCTTGCTGAAGTAGTAGCCTTGCACTTCGGTACATCCCTCGGCGCGCACTCTTTCCAACTGCTCCTCGGTTTCGACGCCTTCAGCCGTTGTCGCCAAGCCCAAGCTGATGCCCAGTCCGAAAAATGCCCGCAGGATGACAGCCGCTTGATCGTTTTTGCCGGTTAGGCAGCTGACGAAGCTGCGATCGATCTTGATCTTGTCAAAGGGGAAGCGGCGCAGGTAGCTCAGCGACGAGTAGCCGGTGCCGAAATCGTCGAGCGCGATTGCGACGCCAAGCTCGCGCAAGCGGGACACGGCGACCAGCGCGCCATCGCCATCCTCGATCATCACCAATTCGGTAATCTCCAGCTCGAGACGTCGAGGCGCCAGTCCCGAAGACGCCAAGGCGCTTATGACTTGCTGAACGAGGTTTGGGGATTTGAATTGCGCCACCGAAAGATTGACGGCGACCTTGATGTCAGCGGGCCAATTTGCGGCCTCCGCACATGCCTGACGCAATACCCAATCGCCGATCGGCAAGATCAGCCCTGTTTCCTCGGCTAGGGGGACGAATTCGGCCGGCGAAACCCGGCCGCGCGTCGGATGGTTCCAGCGCAACAGCGCCTCGCAGCCGCAGATCTCGTTGGACTTCAAATTGATGAGCGGCTGATAAAAAAGCTCCAACTCCTTGTTGGCGAGGGCCTGCCGCAGATCCCGTTCGAGGGCGAGGCGTTCTTGCATGCGTTGCCCCATCTCGGGATCAAAGAAGCAATAGGCACTCCGACCCACAGCCTTCGCGCGGTAAAGCGCCAAATCGGCGTTCTTCAGAATTTCGTCGACGTCAGCGCCATCGTGAGGCGCAACAGCGATGCCGATGCTTGTCGCGCTCATGATATTATGGCCGTCAAAGGCAACCGGGCTACTGAGCGACTCGATAATGCGCTTTGCGAGCGCAACCGCCTCGACGCTTGGATTGGCGGAAATACTCTCGAGTATCGCGAACTCGTCTCCGCCCAATCGGGCGACAAGATCGCCTTCACGCACACAAAGGCGCAGTCGATTGGCCACCTCCTTCAGGACAGCATCGCCTGCCAGGTGACCAAGCGTGTCATTGACGTCCTTGAAGCGGTCGAGATCGAGGATGAGGACGGCAAACCGACGATCCTCTCGGCGCGCTGCCGCCAGGGCGGCCATCAAGCGCTCCCGCAGCACAACGCGGTTGGGCAGATCGGTCAGCGCGTCATGGTGCGCCAAATGTGCAATGCGCTCCTCGAACCGCTTCCTCTCGGTGATGTCCTCTTGAATATCGACCCATCCGCCATTGCCGAGCGGCTGAAAGGTGACAAGAAGCGTCCTGCCGTCGCCGAGGTGCTGCTCTTCTGAGAAGATGGCACCGCGTGCCAGTTTTGCCTCATGGTCCTTCAACCAAGCCCGCTCCTGCTCGACGGCCTCGGGACACTCGACGCCCATCTCCATGTTCGCGTGGAAGCGCATGATCTCCGCGAGCGTGGTCCCAGGCTGGGTAATATGGTGAGGTAGTCCGTATATCTCGCGGTAGATTTTGTTGCACACGATGAGACGCTGCTCGTCGTCAAACATCGAGAGACCGCGCGCCATGTTGTCTAAAGCGATCTCGAACCAGCCCGTGAGCTGTTCGAGATGCTCCTTTTGGGCGAGGATTTCCGCTGTCTTTCCCTCGAGTATGGCAAGGGTGGTCAAATCCGCAATTGCGCTATGATAATCGGTGGCGCTGGCATTCTCCCCGGATGAGGGAATTTCGAGCAGCGGCGAGTGATCGGGAGCGGAATCGAGACGAGGAGACGTACGCGACACGACGATTTCCTTACTGGGTCGTTATTTGACTGCGCGGTATTTTATGCAAAGTGCATGAGCTTTCGTTTAATCGCGACGTGTCCGGATCGCCCTTCGTCGGTGCCATTCGGCCAGAAGCCATCACCGTTCTCACTTAATTTCAGCGAAAAAATCCAATGGTTTGTTGGCGTAGGGTCCTGCGACGATCAAAGTTTTCATATTCTCCTAACTACGATCAAAAAAATCGAAAATGATAAAGCGTTGCTGGCGAGAAATCGCCGTTCATGGCGGAGTCGTACTCCGCTGCAAGCCTCAACGCGGCATAGGCCCTGGGTTCTGGATCGGCAGCCGGAGAGAGGCGCGAGCACCGCATCCAATGCGCGCGGCGCTCCGTCTAAGCGGAGGACAAGCTCTCCCCTAGTTCCCCTTCACCAGGAAGCTCAAGCCCGGCGTATCGGCGTGCAGCGGGCGGGCGAGCTTGACGCCGGCGCGCTCCTCGGCCACCCACGCCACGGCGCCGGCGAGGCTCAGCGAGCCGACCACCTCGACGGCGACGGGATCCTCGAGCGCGAGCCCCTCCACGCCTTCGAGCCCGAGACCATTGACCGAAATGTCGCGCAGCAGCGCCCACTGCTGCTCCCCGCCGCCCGCGCTCACGACGACGGGGCATTTGACGGGAACGCGCTTGTAGTCGCGCTCCTCCGCCCAGTGCGGCAACGCCACGTGCCCGTTCCCGTCGAGCAGCGGATAGCGCCCCTCGCTCACGTCCTCGAGCAATTGAAGCAAGGGGGACGCCTCCTGGGCGAGCCCCTGGATCTGGTTCTCGGCGAGCGCCTCGCTGATCGCGCTCAGGAGCTCGCGGCCGGCGGCGCACGCCCGTCGCCAGGGAGCGGCCACGCCTTCGGCGCCGGCCTCGGGAGGGCCGAAGCCGCTTCCGGCGAACTCCACGGTGATCGCCTTGGCGAGCGCGATCTCCTCGTCGAAGGCGCGAAGCGCGCTGCACACGGCCGCGCCGCCGAAGAACCTCCCGATGCGCTGCGAGGCGATGAGAAGGCGCGCGGATTCGCGCGGAAAATGCAGGATGATTTCGCGCGGATCGATCCTCGTCACGCGATCGGCGATGGCGTTGGCGACGCACCCCGACATGGCCGCCGAGATAGAGATCCGCTCGACCGCGGGCTCGAGACCGAGCAAGAGACTCAGAAATCCGAGGCGCGGATGAGGCCCCACGAGGCCCTCGCGCGCGCGCTCATCCCAGGTCGCGAGCTCGACGAACCCGAGCAGAAAATTCTGTCGGGTAATGCCGAAACCGCCGATGCCGTGGACGAACCGCATGGCCTACCGCCGAAGTCCCAAGCCTCTGCCCCTGTGCACGCACCGGGGCGCCCCGGCATGGGCTTTCGCCTAGCTCGAGTACCGGTGCACGGCCGGCCACGAGGGCGAGCCAGGGCCCGCGACGCCCGCCTCGAGCTCGAGGGGCTCGTCGCGGATAACGCAGAAGAGCGCCGGCGGCTCATCGGTGAAGTCGGCGAAGGCATCGTCGAAATATTCGACGGCCTCGGCTTCGCGTTGCTTCCAAGCTGGATGGTAATGGCCCATGCAGTCCTCCCCCGCTCTTCATTGCGGGCTATCAGAGTAGCAGAGGGGAATTGCAAAGCCCTTCAGCCGGCCGGTCGAATTGTATTCGTCCCATTAACTCGGTCTTAAGCGGGGTGGATCTACTCCGAGGCTCCTCTAGGGTGTTAACTGCGACCCCGCTCGATTGCTTTCTTCCGTGCTCCCCCGATCAAAGAGGGGTAATATTCTCCTTGGGAGCTGCCGATGGTGAGCGATTGAGAGAGGCAAACTTTGCATAGGAGCAACTCATGAGACTTCTCTTGTTGACGGCGGCCCTCGCGGTCCTGGCGATCCATCCGGCCAGCGCCGGCACCAACACCGTGGAGGATTGCAACAAGTCTTGGAATGCCCATGACGTGAACCGTGACGGCTACCTGGCGGGCGAGGAGGCCAGTCGTTTCAGAGACGAGATGAAGAATCAGGGCGTATACGTCGGGAAGACGAAGGACGACCGGGTCTCCGCGAACCAGTATAATAAAGCCTGCATCAAGGATTTCTGGGAGACGTTCGAAGAGGACGAATAAGGGCGTTCGCGCGCTCCTCCCCTTCGGTCCCGGAAGCCTTGCGCAGCGAGGCTATCCGGGACCCTCACGTGTGAGGAGGGGGGCGGTCGCCCAATTAGAAACGTCATCCCGGCGTCATGGCGGAGCCATGCTTCGCATGGACGGCCGGGAACCAGAACACATGTGAGTTCATGGCGATGCCTGTCTGGGTCCCGATCTTCATCGGGATGACGCTGTGAGGAGGGCAAGGTCGCGGACCCTCACGGCATTAACCGCGTGGGTATCGACGACGCGAATCTTATCCCCCTCTCCTCACGCGCGCCTACACTCGCACTTGCCCGTCCCACTGGGGTCGCCTCCGGAGGCGTCCAAAAGGCGAGGGGCGGGCCCGAGTCCGACGGGAAGCGCCGGTCACGCGGCCGGCATCCCTCGCGTGCAGGCTACTGCCGATGGCAACATCGGTGCCAGAGAGGTCATGGCCAAGAGAGCTAGCATAAGGACGCCGGGGTAAGTTTCCGGTCCCTCGGCGCAAAGCTCGGAAGGCGGGGCGCCGGTGCGCCTTTGAACGACACAAGCGGAAGACCGCGGCAATCCCGCGCCCCGCTTCCCCTACCCCATCCCCTCGGGTGCAAGCGCCGCGAGGTCATCGGTGTTTTCCCCCTCTCCCCACGCAAGAGCGTGGGGAGAGGGGATATGACGGCGGCGGGGCGCCGCATGTCTTGGAGGATTGCGCTTGCTCCAACTGTCATCCGGGCCTCTAGCAGCGCGAGCGGCAGGTGACGCGGCACTGCTGGCGCTCTCGCGTGCATTCGGCCACGTTGAGGTCGGCGCAGCTCAGCCTGTTGCACGTCGTCGCGCACAAGGAGGCGCAGTTGTACCCGGGCGAGACGCGGCCCGGCCCGGTGATCGTCCCCGGCGTCGTGAGGCTTGGCGAGATCGTCTTGGGCACGTACTTGCGGGTCTGCACGCCCTTGGACTGGATGCCCCTCGGCTGCAGTCTCTGCGAGGGGAGCCCGGACTGAAAGCTTTTGGGCTTGCTCTGCGTCGCAGCCGACGCCGCGGCGACCGGGCCCAAGGCGAGAAGGACCGCCACGGCGACACTCAGGAACTTGTTCACGACACTCATCGCCGGCTCGAGGGCAGGGCGCCTTCACTATTAATACAGGACTTCAAGGCGTCCGGCCGGTTTGTTCGCATCAACGTTGAGATGATAGCTTCGCCCGACAAGGCCAAGCCCCATCGGACAATGCCTCGACAATGAATCTCCGCGTCCCCAATACGCTTGTCGCCCCGACGCCGGATCTCCTCGACCGCTTCGCCTCGATCGTGGGGCGCGAGCACGCGCTCGCCGACCCGGAGGCGCAGGCACCTTATCTTAGAGAGTGGCGCGACCTCTTCGTCGGGCGCACGCCGCTGGTGCTGAGGCCCGGCACCGTGGAGGAGGTCTCGCGCATCCTCGCCCTAGCCAGCGAGGCCCGCGTCGGCATCGTGCCCCAGGCCGGCAATACCGGGCTCGTCGGCGGGCAGATCCCGAGCGAGGCCGGCACCGAGATCGTCCTCTCCGTCGCACGGCTGAAGCGCATCCGCGGGATCGATCGCGCCGGGGCGGCGATGACGGTCGAAGCCGGCCTCACGCTCGCGGAAGCCCGCGCCGCCGCCGAGAGCGAGGGATTGCTGTTCCCGCTCTCCATGGCCTCCGAGGGGAGCGCCTGCATCGGCGGCAATCTGGCGACGAACGCCGGCGGCATCGCCGTGCTCGCCTACGGGACCGCCCGCAGCCTCGTGCTCGGCCTCGAGGTGGTGCTCGCCGACGGGCGCATCTGGAACGGGCTCAAGTCGATGAAGAAGGACAATACCGGCTACGACTTGAAGGACCTGTTCATCGGCTCGGAAGGCACGCTCGGCATTATCACAGCGGCAACCCTCAAGCTCTATCCGCGCCCGCGCGAGACGGCGACCGCGCTTGTCGCGGTACCGAGCCTCGACGCGCTCCTGCCGCTCTTCCGTCTCGGGGAGAAGCAGGCAGCCTCGGCGTTGACCGCATTCGAGTTCATGTCGGAGCTCGCCCTCTCCTTCGCGGTGAAACACACGCCCGCGATCCGCGCCCCGCTCGAGGGCTCGGCGCCCTGGTACGTCCTGATCGAGATTTCGGGCTTCGAAGAGGGAAGCGCGCAACGATTGCTCGAGCAACTGCTCGCGGAGGCGGCCGAGCAGGGTCTCGTCGCCGACACAGCAATTGCCGCCTCGCTCGCGCAGGTGCGCGACATCTGGCGGCTGCGCGAAAGTCTCTCGGAGGCGCAGAAGCCCGAGGGCGGCAGCATCAAGCACGACATCTCGGTCCCGGTCGCAGCGATCCCGGAGCTGCTCCAGCGCGCGGCTTCCGTTGTCGAGACGATTTGCCCCGGCGCGCGTCCGGTCCCGTTCGGCCATTTCGGCGACGGCAACGTGCACTATAACGTCTCACAGCCGGTGGGCATGGAGAAGGACCGCTTCCTCGCGCTGTGGGGGCCGATGTCGCGGGCCGTGCACAGCCTCGTCATGGAGCTCGGCGGCTCGATCTCGGCCGAGCACGGCATCGGCCGGCTGAAGCGCGACGAGCTCGTCCTGGTCAAGAGCGAGGTCGAGATCGAGCTCATGCGCCGCATCAAGACGGCGCTCGATCCCGCGGGCATCCTCAACCCCGGCAAGCTCCTGTGACGGCGTGCGCCGCTTCAGGATTTGAGCGTCGTCTGGATCTGCCTCAGCTCCTCGGCGATGCGCGCCGACTGCGACGGCCAGCTCGCCGCCACCCAGTCGTCGGTCCCGAACAGCCAGTACCAGAATCGATTGCGCCGGTAATATTTCTCGACCGTCACGCGGTGCATCTTGTCCATGGTCGCAGAGAGAAGCTCGAGCATCGCGATGGGCTTCGCGGCCACCAGCTCGACGCCGTCGAGCCGCATACCGACGGCGGCAAAGGAGCGCGCCGCCTCCTGCCCTCTGGCCTCGATCGTGCCGGCGAGCGTGTGCTGATTGGCATTGAGCTTGACGAGGGCCTCGTGCAGCACGCCGAGCTCCTGCGTGTAGGAGCCCTGGGCCTCCTCGAACCGCCTCGAATGCCCCGCGAGCGCCTCCTCGAGCGAGGCAAGGCGCTCGCCGATGCCGGACAAGAGCCGCGCCATGTCCGCTTGAAGGGTATTGACGGCCGCGGCGACGTGCTCGAGGCGCTCGGCCGACGCGAGGCCGGACTTGACGGCGCCGATCTCGTCCATGAGCGCCGCGCTGGCCGACTTGGCGGTGGCGCGGTCGGCGTCGAGCCGCTGCTCGAGAGCATCGATGCGCCGTGCCACCGGAGTGAGATCGACGGCGATGTCCGTCCTCGAATGCAGGCCTTCGAGGCCCAAGCGAATGTGACCGAGCTCGGTCTGGAGCGCCCGCTCGAGCGCGCCCAGGCGATCGGCGAGAAAACTCGCTTCGGAGCCAGAGGACGTGCGGGGGCTCATCATCGATTGCTCGAGATGATGCAGCCGCTCGCTCAACAGCTTGTCGGGATGGCTGCCGCCGAGGCGGCCCGGATCGTCGCGCTGTGCCATGATTTCTCTCTGCAGGTTTTGGAGCACCCCCATAAGTGTCTTCTGCTCGAGCGACAAATCGCTGCTCAAAGCCCTCACCGTCTGCTCGAGCGCGTCGAGCCGCGCGCTGAAGGAGCCATTCGGCACTCCCGGCCCCGGATCGGGTCTCAAGGCGACGGGGGCACGCGGCGGCGAGGGCTCCGGGACTGCCGCGGCGAGCCGCCCGAGCGCCGGCCGCAGCAGCGCGAGGCCGGAGAGCTCCTGAGGTCCGTCGAGAATGACGTGAAGAATGTCGGCGACGCTCGCCGGAGCGTTTCTGCGATAGGCATTGCCGGCGGAGAGCCGCAAGACGTCCTCGAGGTCGTCGGCGCGGCGCGGCGCGGCTTTGCCCGGCGCCAGTCCCACCGGGATCTCGCTCGCGATTACGGTCGCACTCTCGCGCCGCAGGACCGGCACGCGGACTCCGCGCGCCTCGAGCGCCTCGGCCGCTGCCTCGATGCGCGTCAGCGCGTAGACGAGATGCTCGAGGCGCACCTCGGCCGACCGGTGCGCAAGCGCCACGTCGAAGGCGTGGTTGCAGCAGGCCAGCAGCGTGTCGTCGACCCAGATCGGTCCGCTTGGCGCCGGCATCGGCGAAACCGTCCTGCCGCGGGGGCCGTTGAAGAAGACCTCGGCGGAGGGCGCGCCCGTGTAGTCGGGGCCTTGCGCTCCGCTCCATCCTTGCGGCGTCCTGAGGTCGAGATCCTCGCCTCGATAACCCATGCCTTCGACTCCCCATCGCATGCCCGCCGCGGGCGCGCGTTCGTCTTGTCTTCGCCCTCCTGCTTCACGCCGGGAGCGCGAGCGAGCTTGGTGCCAACCAGACCCCCAATTCACCTTCGCGGCCGGTGTCGGGTCTCGGAGCCGTCAGAGACCTTCGGACGGGCGCCAGACTACCCGCTTCGACGAAGTGCCGCGAGAGGTGGACGGGAGCGTTGCGTCAACGGGGTGAATACCAGCCAATATCGACAGTTCAATGGCTTAAGATGCCGCGGCTAAGTTCTCTCGGCACTATAGGGTGCGGCGGAAGCCGGTGGCTAGCCGTAAAATGCCGCGCCCGCCCGCAGACGCTCGAGTGCCGGGCGCACGGCCGGCCGTGCGGGTGTCCAGAATCGATGTTAGAGCAAGGCTCGTCCACTCCGGGAGACACCATGCGGCCCTGCAGCACATCGAGCCTGGCTCTCGTCGCGGCAATCGTTGCGGGCTTGTCTCTCGCCGTCGCGCTGCCGGCCGGCGCCGCGCCCGAGACCAAGCCCTACGACGACAAGCTCATGCGGCTCGCCGAGATCCTCGGCGCGGTGCATTATCTGCGCGAGCTCTGCAGCGCCAACGAAGGGCTCGTCTGGCGCGACCGCATGAAAGAGCTGCTCGATGCCGAGGGCTCCTCGGCGCTGAGGCGCGCGCGCCTCACGCGTAGCTTCAACCAGGGCTACCGCAGCTATAGCCGAACCTACGTCACGTGCACGCCGTCGGCACAAACCGCCGTCAGTCGATTCCTCGCGGAGGGCCTGCAGATCTCCGAAGATCTCGTCAAGAGTGTCCCCTGAGCTCTATCGTCCGAACTCTGAGCGATTTCCTCGGTTTACTTTGAATTGTAGAGGCCACTACGCGGCGGCGCGGCCCCATGCTAGGGCTCTTTTTGCGGCATGGCCAAACGGGAAGGGGACGGGGACGATCCAGTGCGGACGACCCGGGGGACGATCATGCAAACATTCGATCTAAGAGACAGCGACGACCAGAGCTTTCGGGCACTCAGCCTTATTCTCGACGCCTGGGACGAGGGGACCGACAGCGGGCTCGCGCCCGAGCAGATGGCCTACGCCGCGCTCTTCGCAGCGTTGACCGATCTCGTGTCGCTCTACGGCGAGGATGCGGTGGTGAAGCTTGCCCGCGGCCTCGAGCGGCGCGTCGAACTCGGCGAGTTTACCCTGTCGCGCACGAACCAGTAGGCCGCCTCTCGGAGGCGGCATCGACGGAACGAACTGCTTGGCGTGCCGCAGCCGGCACGTCAGACGAGAAGTTTGTGGGCCATCTCGCCGACCAGGACCACGCCGAAGCTCACCAGCAAAAGGCCTGCCATCTGATTGATGAGCTTCAAGCGCTCCGCGTTGAGGCGGTGCCGGAAGCGTCCGATCAGGTTCGAGAGCGTGACCCACCACGCGAGGCTGCCGCTCATGATGGCGGCGACCATCGTCAGCGCGTCGACGTTGCTCCTCACCTCGACGAACGTGCTCACGCCGCCGAAGATCGCGAACAGGCCGAGGACCGCTCCCGGGTTGGTGATGGTGAGAAAGAACGTCTGAGGGATGTCCCACGCGAAATCCTTCAGCGAGGCGTTCTCCTCGTGCGTGGGATGCAGCGCCTCGAGCCGCGGCCGCGTGAAGTAGAGCTTGAGCCCGAAGCCGATCAGCGCCAGGCCGCCTACGATCTGTATCGCCGTGCGGTGGTACTGAACCGCACCGGAAATCGTGCCGACCCAGAAGCTCGCCAGGAAGGCGATGAGGCCGTCGCCCAGCACGGCGCCTAGCCCGGCCGCGATCCCGCCCCAGAACCCGCGCTCGATCGCACGCTGAATGCAGAGCACGTTGACCGGGCCGACGGGAGCCGCCACAAGAACCCCGATGAGCAGACCGACGGGGATGATCAGTGGATTGGGAATGATCTGCATGCCGGCTTACCGCGAAGGCCCGGTGCGCTTAGGCGGGAAGCTCGGGCAACGGTCTCGAGAGCGCGACGCAGGAAGAGAGCTCAGCCGATGAGAGATTGCCTGACGCACCAAGCGCCGCGCGAGCGCATCTCTCACTGGCTCTGTCCCCCGTCGTCCCCGCATCGACTCGGGCGCGCAACGGCGCCGCAATTTCTATTGGTAATCATCGGGGCCATCCTTGTCCATTGGCTCACCGGCGAGGCGGCGGGCGAGCAGAAGGCCGAGCCCTCGCTGCAACCGCAGGCGGCAGATGCAGGCGCGCCGGTGACCGGACCGCTGCCGGGCAATGTCGCCGACATGCGCGACGCCATTCTGGCCGCCGCCGCGAGCGGCGACGTCGAAGAGCTCAGAGCCGCGATCGCATTGAACGAGCTCAGCCCCGACTTCGGCGAGGACGCGGGCACCGATCCGGTCGGCTACTTGCGGCGGACATCCGGCGACGGGGAAGGGCGCGAGGCGCTCGCCGCGCTCGCCGACATCCTCTCACTGCCGCCGGCCCGCGTGCCGGGAGGCCGCGACATCGAGAATAGCGCCGTCTATGTCTGGCCCTACCTCGCCGAGCGTGCGCCCGCCACGCTGACGCCGAGCGAGGAGGTCCAGCTTCTGCGTCTCGTCTCGCCCGCGGCCGCGAAGGAGATGCGCGCGCGCAAGAAGTGGCTGTGGTGGCGCCTTTCCATCGGTGCCGATGGAACGTGGCTCTCCTTCAGGGATCTGAGGGGGAGCTGACGGCGCGCCGCAGCCTCAAATCCTAGACTTAAGTTTAGTCAATGAATCCAGACTGTTGTTGCGCGACGTGTTGTCGGATGGTGGCGTCGCGATGCAATGCGTACTATATGGCCCGCACCAAGGCATTCAGTCGAGAGACCGGTGATGAATTTACATCGATTTGTCCTTGCCCT
Source organism: uncultured Alphaproteobacteria bacterium (assembly GCA_963840415.1). Taxonomy (GTDB): domain Bacteria; phylum Pseudomonadota; class Alphaproteobacteria; order Rhizobiales; family Hyphomicrobiaceae; genus Hyphomicrobium_C. Next base: position 37,343 of record CAWIYX010000021.1, read on the forward strand.
CTTCGGAGCTTTTGCGTTCTCCGTTCCGGCTGCCGCTCAGGGCCTCAGTCAGTTCGGCATGTGGGGCGAGGCCCCAGTCAAGAGCGCGGCGCCGTCGTATCTCGGCGCCTTCAAGCCGCCCGCAGAACTCGCCGACGGCGGCGGACGCCCCGACATCGCTCCCAAGTCTCCCGCGATCATCGCCTTCAACAACGCATTCGAGCCGGGCTCGATCGTCATCGATACGGCGGGGCGCAAGCTCTACTACACGCTCTCGGCCACGGAGGCCTACAGCTATCCGGTCGCCGTAGGAAAGCAGGGCTTCACTTGGACCGGCGTCGAGAAGGTCTCGAAGATCGTCGACTGGCCGGATTGGATCCCGCCCAAGGAGATGCTTGCGCGCAAGCCGGGCCTGCCTCTCAGGATGACGGGCGGCGTCAAGAACCCGCTCGGCGCCAAGGCCATCTACCTCGGTAACACGCTCTATCGGATTCACGGCACCAACGACTCGGAGAGTATCGGCGAAGCGACCTCGTCGGGCTGCTTCCGCATGCACAACGCCCACGTCGTCCACCTCGCAGGCCTCGTCAACGGCAACACGACCGTCTATGTCGTCTCGCGCGTAACGAAGCAGATTTTGACCAAGGCCCCCGCGGCGCCACCCCCGGCACAGACCGCGGCGCCCCCGGCGCAGACAGTGGAGCCCCCAGCGCAGACGGTGGAGTCGCCGGCGCAGACGGTGGAGCCCCCGGCAACAACGGCCGAGCCTCCCGCGGCGAACGGCGGCCAAGGCATCTGAGGGTCGCTGTCAACTACACCTCGAGAAAGCGCACCGGTGCGCCGTGGGCGGAGCCCAGGATCTCTCCGTCCCACATGACGCACCGCCCACGCACGAACGTGCCGACGGGCCAGCCGGTCACCGTCTTCCCGTGGTAGGGCGTCCAGCCGGCGCGGCTCGCGATCCACGCATTGTCGATTGTCATCCTTCGCTTCACATCGACGACCGTGAGATCGGCGTCGTAGCCCTCGGCGATGCGCCCCTTGCCGCGGATGGCGAACAGGCGCTGGGGCCCGTGGCTCGTAAGATCGACGAGCCGCTCGAGCGAAAGGCGCCCCTGGCTCACGTGATCGAGCATGATCGGCACGAGCGTCTGCACGCCGGTCATGCCGGAGTGAGAGGCCGGATAGGCTGCCTGCTTCTCCTCGCGCGTGTGGGGCGCGTGATCCGATCCCAGCACGTCGACGAGCCCTGACGAGAGGGCGCGCCAGATCGCGTCGCGGTGGCGCGCGTCGCGCACGGGAGGATTCATCTGCGCGAAGGTGCCGAGCTCGCGATAGCACTCGGGCGCCACCAGCGTCAGATGATGCGGCGTGACCTCGATGCTCGCCCAGTCCTTGTGGCCAGCAAGGAAGGCCATCTCGTCCGCGGTCGAGACATGCAGCACATGCACGCGGCGGCGATGCTTTTCGGCCAGACGCACGAGGCGCTCGGTCGCGAGCAACGCGGCCGTCGCGTCGCGCCAGACGGGGTGAGACGAAGGATCGCCCGGGATGCGCAGCTCCTTCCTCGCGTTGAGGCGCGCCTCGTCCTCGGCATGGAAGGCGGCGCGCCGCCTCAGGCGCGAGATGATGCGATCGAGGCTCGCCTCGTCGTCGACGAGGAGATCGCCGGTCGAGGAGCCCATGAACACCTTGATGCCGGCCGAGCCCTCGCAGCTCTCGAGCGCCGCGATGTCGTCCGTGTTGTCGCGCGTCGCGCCGGCGTAGAAGGCGAAGTCGCAGAACATTCGGCCTCTCGCACGCGCAACCTTGTCGGCGAGCGCCTCCACCGTCGTCGTGAGCGGCTTTGTGTTCGGCATCTCGAACACCGCCGTCACGCCGCCGAGGACCGCGCCTCGGCTGCCGCTCTCGAGATCCTCCTTGTGCTCGAGGCCCGGCTCGCGGAAGTGGACCTGGGTGTCGATCACGCCCGGCAGGATGTGAAGCCCGCTCGCATCGACGACGGCGGCGGCCGTCGAGGCCTCGAGCGCTCCGATGGCGGCAATGCGCTTGCCCTTGATGCCGATGTCGCGCACGGCCGTTCCGTCGTGGTTGACGACGGTGCCGCCCTTGAGAATGAGGTCGAAGGTTTGGGTCATTCGGTGCCTGGCGCGCGTCCGCCTTGCTTTGGATGCCCGGCCCGCATACGTAAATCCGGCGCTCTTGGCAATCGGGAGCCTCCGCGCGTGCCTAAGACACTGACCGCCCACCTCGAGGATCGCGGCGTCGTCGCCGTCACCGGACCTGACGCCGGCAAGCTCCTCCACGGTCTCGTGACGAACGATCTCGCGCTGCTCGAGAATGGCTCGACGGCGATCCATGCGGCGCTGCTCACGCCCCAGGGGAAGATCATCGCCGACTTCTTCGTCGTCAAAGCGGAAGACGGCTATCTGCTCGAGGTCACGCGCGAGAAGGCAGCCGAGCTCGCCAAGCGCATCGGCCTCTACAAGCTCAGAGCCAACGTCGAGATCAGGGACGTGGGCGAACACTATCGCGTTCTCGCCGTATGGGGCGAAAGCCCCCCGTCCCATGGCGCCACGGGCAAGACGCTCGGATTCGAGGACCCGAGGCTCCCCGGGCTCGGCCTGCGCATTCTGGCCGACGCGACGTTCGCCGCCGACATCTCTTCCGCGACCAGCGGGATTGGCGCCGGCCCCGCCGACTATCACGCGCACCGCATTGCTCTCGGCGTGCCCGAGGGCGGCAAGGACTATCCTTTCGGCGACACGTTCCCCCACGAAGCGCTCCTCGATCAGCTCAATGGCGTCTCCTTCACCAAGGGCTGCTTCGTCGGACAGGAGGTCGTCTCGCGCATGGAGCACCGGACGGCAGTGCGCAAGCGCGTCGTCCCCGTTGTCGGCGAGGCGCCGCTCCAATCCGGTGCCGACGTCAAGGCGGGTGACGTCACCATCGGCACAGTGGGATCGGTCGCCGGTAATCGAGGGCTCGCGCTCGTGAGGCTCGACCGCGCGGCCGAGTTCCTGGCCAAGGGCGTGGGCCTCGCTGCCGGCGGCGTGCCGGTCAGGATCGAGCTGCCCGCGTTTGCCAAGTTCGCGCTCCCGGTCGGCGAGACCCAGGACCTGCCATGACGAGGAGTGCGCTCGAGCGCTGTCCGTGGGCGAATGCGGACGCCCTCTACCAGCGCTATCACGACGAGGAATGGGGCGTACCGCACGGCGACGATCGGCGCCTCTTCGAGAAGCTCGTGCTCGAGGGCTTTCAATCCGGACTGTCCTGGATCACGATCCTGAGGAAGCGGGAGAACTTCCGCCGGGCCTTCGACGGATTTGCGGCGGAGAAGATCGCGCGCTATGGCGCGCGGGAAAAGGCCCGCCTCATGAGCGACGCCGGCATCGTGCGCAACAGCCTCAAGATCGAGGCCACCATCGACAATGCGAAGGCCTATCTCGAGCTCAGGCAGAGGACGACCCTCGCCGCCTTCCTGTGGGGCTTTCTCGAGGATGGTGCCGTTGCCAACCGCCACCGATCGATGAGCGACATTCCCGCCGAGACCGATCTTTCGCGGCGCATCTCGAAGGCGCTCAAGGCCGAGGGCTTCAGGTTCGTCGGGCCGACGACGGTTTACGCCTTCATGCAGTCGGTCGGCATGGTCAACGACCACCTCGTCTCCTGTCCCCGGCACGCGGTCTGCGCAAGAGAGCAGCGCGCGTTCAAGGTCCCGACCGTATGAGTGGGCCGATGGCGAAGGCGAGAAAACGCGCCGAGAAGAAGGAAGAGCCCCGCGCGTGGCAGCGCATGCTCTCCGGCCGCCGGCTCGATCTCATCGACCCGTCGCCGGGCGATATCGAGATCGAGGACATTGCCCACGGGCTCGCCCGCCTCGCGCGCTGGAACGGCCAGACGCTCGGGCCCCACGCCTTCACCGTGGCCCAGCATGTACTGGTGGTGGAGAAGATCGCCTCCGCGCTCAATCCGAGATGGCCCGCCTGCTGGCGCCTCGCGGCGCTGCTCCACGACGCCCCCGAGTACGTGATCGGCGACTTGATCAGCCCGTTCAAAGCCGCAATCGGGCTCGACTACAAGGCATTCGAGCAGAAGCTGCTCGCGGCCATTCACCGCCGATACGGCCTGCCGGCGCCGCTGCCCGACGATGTGAGGAGCGCGATCAAGCGGGCCGATCGAATCGCGGCCTATTACGAGGCGACGGTGCTCGCCGGTTTTTCTGAGGACGAGGCCCACCGCTTTTTTGGCGGCGAAGGCGGAATAGATCCAACCCTGGTCCGTTTTCTCAAGGGGTTATCCCCCTTGCCGCCAGACGCCGCGCAGCGCGCTTTTCTCGCCCGCTTCCGAGCACTTGCAGCGAGCCTATAGACCCTTGCGAAGCAATGCGGGCCCACTACGTGAACGTTGAAAATCCTCGTCCACCTTTGGCACCGGCTCATCGCGGGACGCGAACGGAAAAACGCCATGATCCCGCTCTAGCCCGGCCGGAAAGGGGCTAGACCCATGTCGACAAACGCCAATTTGAAACGTCGGGCTCGTGACAACTCCATGGAGCCGGGGTTGCCCATGTCTCTCGCCCGAACTGAAACCGCGCCCGTTGAGATCGGCCTCAACGCGGCGATCGTCGCCGTCGTCGACGACGAGCCGGTCGTGCTCGTCGTGCGCCAGGAGCCCGACGGCTCGGGCGCGACCGACAGCCTGCCGTTCGGCCCGTTCTCGCCGGTCGAGCACCGCACGCTCGAGAGCGGCTTGCGCTCATGGGTCGCCGAGCAGACGGGGCTCGAGCTCGGCTATGCCGAGCAGCTCTACACGTTCGGCGACCGCGGGCGCCACGCCGAGCCCGGCGACGTCTCTCCGCACATCGTATCGATCGGCTATCTGGCGCTGACGGGGGCCAGCCATGCGCGCGAGCTGTCGCGCGGCACGTGGCGCAGCTGGTACCACTATTTTCCGTGGGAGGATTGGCGCAAGGGCAGGCCCGCGCTTCTCGGCGAGGAGATCGAGCCCCGGCTCAAGGAGTGGGCGGAGCGTCCGGCGCTGAGGTCCGCGCCGGTGCGGCCGGTGAAAAAGGAGGACCGGATCCGGATCTGCTTCGGTCTCGACGGGGCGGCGTGGGACGAGGAGAAGGTCCTCGACCGCTACGAGCTCCTCTACGAAGCCGGTCTCGTCGACGAGGCGCACCGCGACGGCCGCGAGGCAGCACTTGCGTGGACGAATGCGCCGCGCCTCGGCACGCCCATGCAGTTCGATCATCGCCGTATTCTCGCCACCGCCATCGGGCGCGTGCGCGCCAAGATCAAGTATCGCCCCGTCATCTTCGAGCTCATGGCCGACGACTTCACCCTCTATGAGCTGCAGAAGACGGTGGAGGCCATCCTTGGCCCGCATCTGCATAAGCAGAATTTCCGTCGCCTCGTGGAAAGCGCCGGCCTCGTCGAGCCGACCGGCGAGGTCAAGACACGCACCGGGGGACGCCCGGCGAAGCTGTTCCGCTTCCGCCGCGAGGTCCTGCTCGAGCGCCCCGCCCCCGGCGTGCGCGTCAAGCCGGGCCGGGCCTGAGCTCCCGATCATGTCCGCTCTCACCCACGATGGCTGGGTCTCGCCACCGAGGCGATCCTTTGCGGCGGAGGCAGCCCTCTGCGCGGCGCACATCGGCGGAGCATTACAAATGCTCTGCAAGGTCTGGAAATTTTGCGCTGCATCCATTAGATTAATCTCAGTCAATCAATGCTCTCATTGAGCATTATTGGCGAAGCGAAACCGGCCGTCCGCCGGTTCTTTTCAGGCTCTATATATACTCAAAGGGAGTATATATACGCTGTGAGGAGGCAGAAGGAATGGCTCTCACCGGAACCATTTCGACAGGGCGCAACCCGACCGCCGCCAGTCGTCCCGCCCCGGCGGGACGCCCGAGGCCGAGTGCCCTTGCGTTCACCCCCGAGCTCAAGCGCGAGATGGAGCCGCTTTATGCCCGCGTGCGCCATGTCGTGACGCCGATGGAGTGGGCGCACTATGCGCCGCTCATCAAAGCCATCAACGAGCTCAAGGTGAAGCGCAATGCCGTCATCCTGGCGCACAACTACATGACGCCGGAGATCTTCCACTGCGTCGGCGACTTCCAGGGCGACAGCCTCCAGCTCGCCAAGGAGGCGGCGCGCACGACGGCGAAGGTCATCGTGCAGGCGGGCGTCCATTTCATGGCGGAGACCTCGAAGCTCCTCAATCCCGACAAGACGGTGCTCATTCCCGACCTCAAGGCCGGCTGCTCGCTCGCCGCGTCGATCACGGCCGAGGACGTGCGCGCCATGCGCGCGGCCTATCCCGGCGTCCCCGTCGTGACCTATGTCAACACCAGCGCGGCGGTGAAGGCCGAGAGCGACATCTGCTGCACCTCGTCGAATGCCGTGAAGATCGTCGAGAGCCTCGGCGTCCCGCGCGTGATCTTCATTCCCGACGAGTACCTCGCCAGGTACGTGCAGACCAAGACCAAGGTCGAGATCATCGCCTGGAAGGGCCATTGCGAGGTCCACGAGCGTTTCACCGGCGAGGAGATGGCGGCTCTGCGCGCGGCAGATCCCGGCCTCAAGATCATTGCCCACCCCGAGTGCCCGCCCGACGTGCTCGCGGCCGCCGACTTCACCGGCTCGACCTCGGCCATGATCAACTGGGTGAAGACCAATCACCCGAAGAAGGTCGTGCTGGTCACGGAGTGCTCGATGGCCTCGAACGTCGCCGTCGAAACCCCCGACGTCGAGTTCGTGCGCCCCTGCAATCTCTGCCCGCACATGAAGCGCATCAGCCTCGAGAAGATCTACGAGAGCCTTCTCTACATGCGCCACGAGGTGACGATCGATGCCGCGGTCGCGGACAAGGCGCGCCGCGCCGTCGAGCGCATGGTGAACCTCACCAACTGACGAGTGCGGCTGCGGGCCGTGGCGGGGCCAGACCCCTTCGTCGAGGAGACCTGTCGATGGCGTCCGCCCGCGAGACCGAATTGATCGCACGCTTCCGCGACCCGCGCACCGCGCTCGGCCCCGGCGACATCGTCGTCGTCGGCGCGGGGCTCGCTGGCCTGTTCACGGCCTTGAAGCTCGCGCCGCTCCCCGTCACCGTGGTCGCGGCAGCGCCGCTCGGCGAGGGGGCTTCCAGCGTCTGGGCGCAGGGCGGCATAGCGGCGGCGGTCGGCCTCGGCGATACGCCCGAGGCGCATGCCCGCGACACGATTGAGGCCGGCGGCGGAATCGTCGACGAGACGGTCGCCCGCGTCGTTGCCGCCGAGGCGCCCGATCGCATCCGCGATCTCCTGGCCTACGGCGTCCCGTTCGATCGCGATCTCGAGGGACACTTCATCCTGTCGCGCGAGGCGGCCCACTCGGTGAAGCGCATCGTGCGCGTCTCCGGCGACAGGGCGGGAGCCGCCATCATGCACGCCTTGATCGCGGCCGTGCGGGCGACGCCTTCGATCCGCGTGCTCGAGCGATTCGCGGCCGAGGACCTGATCGTCGAGGACGATCGCGTGGTCGGCGTGCGTCTCGTGTGCCCGGCCGAGCGGGGACAGGCCTACGATTTCCTGCCGGCGAGCGCCGTCGTCCTCGCAACGGGGGGTATCGGCGGCCTCTACGCGGTGACGACAAATCCCTCCTACGCCCGCGGCGAGGCGATGGCCTTCGCCGCACGTGCTGGCGCCGCTGTCGCCGACGCCGAGTTCGTGCAGTTCCATCCCACTGCCATCGATGTCGGCGCCGACCCGGCGCCGCTCGCGACCGAGTTGCTGCGCGGAGAAGGCGCAATCCTCGTCAACCGCGCGGGCCGCCGCTTCATGATGGAGCTGCACCCCGCGGCCGAGCTGGCCCCGCGCGACGTCGTCGCCCGCGGTGTCTTCGCCGAGATCGCGGCCGGTCGAGGCGCGTTCCTCGATTGCCGCAGCGCGATCGGAGCGCGCTTCCCCGATGCCTTCCCCACCGTCTATGCCCACTGCATGCGGGCCGGTATCGACCCGGTCACCACTCCGATCCCGGTGGCGCCGGCCGCCCACTATCACATGGGGGGCATCGCGACCGACCTCCGAGGGCGCACGACAGTGGAAGGCCTGTGGGCTGCCGGCGAGGTGGCCGCGACGGGACTTCACGGTGCGAACCGGCTCGCCTCCAACTCGCTTCTCGAGGCCGTCGTGTTCGGCCACCGCGTCGCCGCCGACATCCGCGAGCTCGTGTCCCATGAGCGTGTTACGCCGATCGCGAAGACACACGCGATCGGCGGCGCGCCGAAGCTCGTTCCGGAAGCTCGCGATCTCTTGATCCGCCGCCTGCGCACGGCGATGACGCAGCACGTCGGCGTCGTGCGCAATGCCGAGGGCCTCAAGAGTGCCCTCGCCGTCTTGCGCCAGATCGAGGCCGACGCGGGGGACGATCGAGCCGTCGCCAACATGGCCGTTGCCGCACAGTTGATCACCGGCGCGGCGCTACTGCGCCGGGAAAGCCGCGGCGCGCATTTCCGCAGCGACTATCCCGATCCAGAGCCCGGCCCCGGCAAGCGGAGCCTGCTCACCCTCAAGGCGCTCGCCGGCCTCGAGACCCGCGCGGAGCGAAACGCGAGAGCGCCGCTCGCCGCGGAGCACTCCCTGTGACGCGATCGTCGGTCGACGCGCTCCCCGCGCTTGCCGTGGCTCCGGCGGTCGAGGCCGCGCTCATGGAGGATCTCGGAACGGCGGGCGACATCACCACGGAAGCGACCGTCCCTGCCGATCGCACGGCGTCCGCCGTACTCGTCGTGCGCAAGCCCGGCGTCATCGCCGGGCTCGACGTTGCCGCTGCGGCCTTCCACACGCTCGATCGCGCGATCGCCTTCGAGGCTCATGCGAAGGACGGCGACACGGTCGGGCCGGGAGGGATCGCGGCGCGGGTCTCCGGCAATGCGCGGGCGATCCTCACGGCCGAGCGCGTCGCTTTGAACTTTCTCTGCCGCATGAGCGGCATCGCGACGCTGACGCGCCGTTACGTCGACGCGGTCGCAGGCACGCGCGCAATGATCGTCGACACACGCAAGACGACGCCGGGCCTGCGCCTGTTCGAGAAGTATGCGGTGCGCTGCGGCGGCGGCCGCAACCACCGCGCCGGGTTGTTCGATGCCATCCTGATCAAGGACAATCACATCGTCGCCGCGGGCGGCGTCGGGCCTGCGGTCGCCGCGGCGCGCGCCCGCGCCGGGCACATGGTGCGCATCGAGGTCGAGGTGACGACGCTCTCCGAGCTCGAGACGGCGCTCTCCTACCCGATCGATGCCGTGCTGCTCGACAACATGACGATCGCCGAGCTCGGCGAGGCCGTGCGCAAGGTGGCGGGGCGCGTGACGACCGAAGCCTCCGGCGGCGTCACGCTCGACACCGTTCGCGCCATCGCCGAGACGGGCGTCGATCTGATCTCGGTCGGGGCGCTCACGCATTCGGCGCCGATCCTCGATCTCGCGCTCGATTTCGAGACGCCGGAGGGAAAGAATTAACGCTGCCCGAGCAAAGGGTACGCCGTCGGGTTGCCCGTTCAAGTCCCTGTAATCACCGCCCTTTAAAGTAGACGCTTGAATTCGCGGTGATGCGTCCTCATTTCACGTTCGCGGACATCTGAGGACATCCGCGCAGGAGGGACTTAGTTCGATGGTCGAAGGTGTCGTCATCTGGGGTGCCGTCGCAATCAGCGCGGCGATCCTCGCCGGGTTCCTTGCCGGTTGGAAGAACCGCGACTACTCGTTTTGGATGGCCTGGTGCTTCCTCGTCCCGCCGCTGGTCCTCTGGCTGCTTTTCATGCCGAGGTACAGCGGGCCTCGCCCGCGCCAGCCCAAGCTCGACGCCCTGGAGCGCCACGACGCTCTCTAGGGCTAGGTAGCTTTTTTCTTTTCCCGAATGGCGGCCTGCGCGGCGGCTAACCGCGCGATCGGAACACGGTAGGGAGAGCACGAGACGTAATCGAGCCCTGCCTCATGGAAGAACGCGACGGAGGCAGGATCGCCGCCGTGCTCTCCGCAGATGCCGATTTTCAGCTCGGGCTTCGCGCGCCGGCCGCGCTCGACACCGATTGAGACCAGCTCGCCCACGCCCGAGACGTCGATCGAGACGAACGGGTCGGCGTCGAACACGCCGCGTCCCGCATAATTGGTGAGGATCGGCGCCGCATCGTCGCGACTCAAGCCCAGCGCCGTCTGCGTGAGATCGTTGGTGCCGAACGAGAGGAACGCGGCGCCCTCCCCGCCCTCGGCCAACGTGTCGGCCTTGAGCGCGGCACGCGGCAGCTCGATCATCGTGCCGATCTCGAATGCGATGCTTTGCCCCGTCTCGGATTCGACGGTGCGGGCGGTGGCGCGAATGACATCGGCCAGGATATCGAACTCGCGCCGATAGGCGACGAGCGGGATCATGATCTCTGGCCGCACGGGGCGGCCGGTTCTCCCGCCGACCTCGACGGCCGCCTCGAACACGGCGCGCGCCTGCATCTCCGTGATCTCGGGATAGCGGATGGCGAGGCGGCAGCCGCGGAACCCCAGCATAGGGTTGAACTCGGAAAGCTCGGCGACGCGCGTCTTGAGCTTTTCGAGCGGTATCTTGAGGGCCTCCGCAAGGCCCTCGAGCTCCCGCTCGTGCGCGGGGAGGAACTCGTGGAGCGGCGGGTCGAGGAGGCGGATCGTGACCGGGAGCTCGTCCATGATCTCGAACAGCTCGACGAAGTCGCCCCTCTGCATGGGAAGGATCTTGGCGAGCGCCGCGCGCCGGCCCGCCTCGTCGGCGGCGCAGATCATCTCGCGCATGGCGAGGATGCGGTCGGCGTCGAAGAACATGTGCTCGGTCCGGCAGAGGCCGATGCCCTCGGCGCCGAACTCGCGCGCCTGGCGCGCGTCACGCGGCGTGTCGGCGTTGGCGCGCACCTTGAGCCGGCGCGCGCCGTCGGCCCAGCCGATGAGGGTGGCGAAGTCGCCGGAGAGCTTCGGCTGGCGCATCGGCACCGCGCCGAGGAAGACCTGCCCCGTGGCTCCGTCGATCGTGATCACCTCTCCCCTGCCCACGACCCGCGGCCCGACCCGCAGCGTCCCGGCCTTGGCATCGATCTTGAGCGCGCCGGCGCCCGAGACGCACGGCACGCCCATGCCGCGCGCGACGACGGCGGCGTGGCTCGTCATGCCGCCGCGCGCCGTCAGGATTCCGACCGAGGCATGCATGCCGTGGATGTCCTCGGGGCTCGTCTCGACGCGCACGAGGATGACGCGCCGGCCCTGCGCCTTCATCGTCTCCGCCTCGTCGGCGTCGAACACGATCTCGCCCGAGGCGGCGCCCGGCGAGGCCGGGAGCCCTGTCGTGATCAGCTCCTTCGCCGCCGAGGAATCGATGGTCGGATGCAGCAGCTGCACGAAGCCGCCGGGCTCGACGCGCAGCACCGCCTCCTCGCGGCTGATGATCCCCTCGTTGGCGAGCTCGACGGCAATGCGGACCGAGGCCTCCGCCGTGCGCTTGCCCGAGCGCGTCTGCAGCATCCACACCTTCCCGTTCTGGATCGTGAACTCGATGTCCTGCATGTCGCGGTAGCGGGCTTCGAGCGCCGAGAAGATCGAGACGAGCTCGGCGAAGGCGTCCGGCATGAGCGTCTCGAGCGACTGGCCCTCGCTCCCGCCTTCGAGGCGGGCCGCCTCCGTCAAGGCCTGCGGCGTGCGAATGCCGGCGACGACGTCCTCGCCCTGGGCATTGAGCAGGAACTCGCCGTAGATCTCGCGCGCGCCCGTCGACGGATTGCGCGTGAAGGCGACGCCGGTCGCCGACGTCTCTCCCATGTTGCCGAACACCATCGCCTGCACGGTGACTGCCGTTCCCCAGTCCTCGGGGATGTCGTGCAGGCGCCGGTAGGTGACCGCGCGCGCGTTGTGCCAGGAGCCGAACACGGCCGCGATCGCGCCCCAGAGCTGCTCGCTCGTGTCCTCGGGGAAGGGGCGGCCGAGCTCGGACTGGATCGCCTCCTTGTAGAGGTCGATGACCTCCTTCCAATCGTCGCTCGTGAGGTCCGTGTCGAGGCCGAGGCCCTTCAAGTTCTTGTGGTTCTCGAGGATCTCCTCGAACACCGAGTGATCGATGCCGAGCACGACGTCGGCGTACATCTGGATGAAGCGCCGGTAGCTGTCGTAGGCGAAGCGCTCGTCACCCGAGTTGCGGGCGATGGCGCGCACGGTGCGGTCGTTGAGCCCGAGATTGAGGATGGTGTCGAGCATGCCGGGCATCGAGGCGCGCGCGCCCGAACGCACGGCGACGAGGAGCGGGCGCGTCTCGTCGCCGAAGGTCGCACCGACCGCGCGTCCCACCGCCGCGAGCGCCGCGTCGACCTCGGCCTTGAGGGCGTCGGGCAGCTTGTGGCCGGCCGCGTAATAGGCACGGCAAACCTCGGTCGTGATCGTGAAGCCCGGCGGCACCGGAAGCCCGAGGGAGGCCATCTCGGCGAGATTGGCCCCTTTCCCGCCCAGGAGCTCGGCCATGTGCGAGCCCCCGTCAGCCTTGCCGCCGGCGAAGACGTAGACCCACTTTGCGCTCGTGGACGACGGCGTGTCTCTGACCGACATGAAGCGCTCCGGTTCGAACTCTCTCGCATAGCAGCCCAGCGCCTGCCGAGAAAGGCGGGAGCGCGCGCCATGGTTCGCGAACGAGTTGCATCGGCGCCTTTGACTGTGACAGCCTCTTCGCGCACTCTTCGCCGCCCTCGAACGAGGGGGCGCGCGGAACCGACGAATGACAAAGCAATTGCCGGCGGTCCTCTCCCGCCTCGAGGAGAACTTCGACGACGGGCTCAACCGCCTGTTCGACTTGCTCCGCATCGAAAGCGTCTCGACCGATCCCGCCTTCAAGGCCCAATGCCAAAAGGCTGCCGACTGGTGCGCCGCGACGCTCGACGGCCTCGGCTTCGATGCGTCCGTGCGTACGACGGCAGGCCATCCGATCGTCGTCGCTCACGACAGGACGCCGCCCAAGGGCAAGCCGCGCGTGCTCTTCTACGGGCACTACGACGTCCAGCCGCCGGATCCCCTCGACCTGTGGGAGAGCCCGCCGTTCGAGCCGCGCATCGCCACCGAGCGCGCCAACGGCAAGGTGATCGTCGCGCGCGGCGCCGAGGACAACAAGGGCCAGCTCATGACGTTCCTCGAGGCCGTGCGCGCCTGGCGCCAAGTCGCGGGCGAGCTCCCCGTCGGCGTCTCGGTCATGATCGAGGGCGAGGAGGAAAGCGGATCGCCGTCGCTGCCCGGATTTTTCAAGACGACGGGGCGCGAGCTCAAGTCCGACCTCGTCCTCGTCTGCGACACCGGCCAATGGGACAAGGACACGCCGGCGATCACGACGATGCTGCGCGGGCTGGCCGGGATCGAGGTCGTCGTCAAGGGGCCGTCTCGCGACCTGCATTCCGGCCTCTACGGCGGCCCGGCCATGAATCCCATTCGCGCCCTCGTCCATGTTCTCGCAGCGATGCACGGTCCCGACGGGCGCGTCAGGATCGAGGGCTTCTACGACGACATCACGCCGCCCTCGAAAAAGCAGCTCGCGCAATGGCAGGCGCTCGGACGCGGCGTCCATGGCTTTCTCGCCGGCGTCGGCCTTTCCACGCCGGCCGGCGAGAAGAAGCGCTCGGTCATCGAGCAGCTCTGGGCGCGCCCCACGCTCGAGTTCAACGGCATCACCGGCGGCTATCAGGGCGCCGGCACGAAGACCATCATACCTGCGCGTGCTTCCGCCAAGATCACCTGCCGCCTCGTGCCGGGCCAGAAGCCGGTGAAGGTGCTCGCCGCCGTCAAGACCTTCGTGCGCGAGCATTTGCCCGCCGACTGCACGGCCGAGTTCATCGGCGGCCACGGCAGCGCGGCCATCGGCTTCGATGTCGGCGCGCCCGCCATGATCGCCGCGGCGCATGCCCTCGAGGCCGAGTGGCAGAAGGCGCCCGTGCTCATGGGGTGCGGCGCCTCGATCCCGATCGTGACCGCCTTCAAGGACGTCCTCGGCATGGACAGCCTGCTCGTCGGCTTCGGCCTCGAGGACGACCGCATCCATTCGCCGAACGAGAAGTACAACTTGAAGAGCTTCAAGAAGGGCGCGAGGAGCTGGGCGCGCATCCTCGACGCGCTCGGGCAAGGGCAATGACGCCCCGCACCCTCGGCTCGGCGCCGAACCTGCTGACACATGCGCGTTGCTGATGGTATGGTAAGCGTATTGATTGAGTGAGCGGCCTATTTGGCCGCACGCATTAGCGCACTGGCCCTTTTGTTGGGGGGACGGCCATGGCTCTTCTCATTCTCGTCAACAGACGATTCAGCACATTGCTCGCCGATTTCATCCTGGCGCTCGGCGCCTTCGACGCGATCCTCGGGCTCTCCGGCAACGGCAAACTCTCCGGCGGCACCGGCGACGATCGTCTCGAGGGCGGCGCAGGGGCGGACATCCTCAACGGTGAAACCGGCAATGACACCCTGATCGGAGACACGGGTGTGCTCAACGACAGAGTGAGCTACGCGGACGCTCTGGAGTCCGGCGGCGGCTTTGAATTCAGCGACGCTCTCGCTCCATTCAATGGCGCCGACAGCGCCCAAGACATCTTTCCCAACCATGCTGGACAAGTCGACAACTTCGGCGTCGAGTTCGACAATGGTCCAGACAGCATTGGCGGTTTTGAGCAGGGGATTGACAACCTCCTCGTTCGAGCCGCTCAGTTCGGCATAGGACCAACGCTCGATACCAACGAGCTCACCATCGGAGCGATGGCGGTCGGCCCTCAATTTGCGTACGATGCCGGCTTGGTCGAGTTTGATCCCGACGATGCAGGTACGGACCTCGGCCCGTTACCGATCGCAGTCTTCCCGGCCGCCCTGCTCCACGCCGAGTTCCTGATCGTCTGATGCCCGTGTCTGCTTCTTGACAATGCTGAACCGCTCGACCCTGGGACCCGGCGCAGCGGTGTTGATGCTTGTGTTGGCACTCGCCCTGCTGGCGATCGTCGAGCGCGGGGCCAATGGCGGCCCCGGAGATGAAGGCGCGCCATCCGGCAGCAACAGCCCCGGCGATTTCGACTACTACACGCTCGTGATGTCGTGGAGCCCCACCCACTGCGCGAGTGAGGACGGCGAGGATGACCGCGAGCAGTGCGCGCGCCGGGACGGGCGGCGCTACGCCTTCGTGCTGCACGGCCTGTGGCCGCAGCACGAGCGCGGCTACCCGCTGAACTGCCCGACGCGGCGCAAGCCCTATGTGCCCGAGCCTGTGATCGAGGCGATGGGCGACATCATGCCGGGCCGCGGGCTCGTGATCCACGAGTACCGCGCGCACGGGACCTGCTCGGGGCTCGACCCCGCGGGCTACTACGCGCTGTCGCGACGGCTGTTCGAGAAAATCGCCATCCCCGACCGCTTCGTGAACCCCTTCGAGACGCAGTTCGTCGGGCCCAACGAGCTCGTCGACGAGCTGGTCGAGGCCAATCCGGGGCTCGAGCCGGAGATGATCGCCGTGACATGCGGCGGCCCCGGCAGCAGGCTCCGCGACGTGCGCGTCTGCTTCACCAGGGAGGGCGAGTTCCGCACCTGCGGGGAGAACGAGACCGAAGGAAGAGTCTGCCGGGCGCAGAAGATGCACGTTCCGCCCGTCCGCTCGACGCGCACAGGCGCGCTGGCGCCCTAGCCGACGAAACTGTGGACAAGGTCGCGGCGGCCACCGTAGCGCCCCAGTGCGCGCTTGCAGGGGCACGCCGGCATTGCCAAACTTTGTTCAGTGCTGCGTCTCCTCGCAACGGGAGAGCCCATGCGGACGGTTGAAGACGCGCACCCTGGCATTGCGGAATCTCACGAAGTGCTCCGGTCCGGACGGCGTCCCGCGCAATGGGGTGCCGCCGCCTGGGCCGCGGCCGGCTTCGTCGCCGGGGCTGCGGTTTGGCATTTCGTCGGCTTCTGGAGCTTCGTCTCGTATGCCGTCCTCGGAGGCGACCATCGAGTCGAGGCCGCCGTGCCAAGAGCCTGCGCGACGCTCGCCCTCGACCGCGTGACGGGGAGTACCAAGCTTCTCGGCTGCGAGGATGTGGCGTATTCGACCCCGCCTCGCGGTCCTGCCAGCCGTGGCAATCCCTGGCGACTGATGGCTCAATAAGCGGCTGTTTCCGTTCGGGCACACCATGCGGCCTCGGCGTCGGTGCGGCACCTTGTCCAACTGCCGATTTGCCTGATTTTGCCGGGTTTGCTCCGAGAAATCGTGGATGTTGCCCATCCGCCGCTGGCGCTTGCCTGAAAGCTGCCCCGATAGTGCACTAGAGACTCAATTCGATCCGCCGGGCTCTTGAGCCCTTTGACTCAATTAGCGGGAGCCCCGAGGACATGGACTTTGTGGCTGGCCAATCCTGGACGTATCGTGCCCCCGAAGGCTTCGAGGGGTCGCGGATCGTCATCGGCGCGATCGTGAGGTTCGTCGGAAGTCGCAGCATCGTGTGCTGCAGCGTCACGGGCGCACCCCGTCGGCGGCCGGACGGCACCTTCGAGCCGGTCGTGATCCCCTTCATCCCGCTGTCGGAGCCGGCGTTCCGCGCCAGCGTGGTCGCCCTCGACGGGACGGGAGACCTTCCGGAATCCTTCGCTCAGAAGCTCCAGGAGTGGAGCGATGACCCGCGCGGCCTCACGACCTTCACTGTGCCGTTCGAGGGCTTTCTCGATCGCATGATCGCGATGCAGATGGCCGAGCTCGCCGGCCAATCGGCAGCTTGAAAAAGTAATCCTCCTGACAGCCTCGGCTAGGCCGTCCGGCGCATCCGCTCGGTGCGCCATGAGATGGGCGCGAGCGCAATCGTGCCGAGACCCGGCGTGACGACCGCTCCGGGTTCGAGGTGCGTCGGATCGAGACTCCAGCGCTGCGCCAGACGCATGACGTGGTCCTCGGTCGGATGCAGGATGAGCTCCCCGCCCGCATCTCCCCTGCGCCCGCGCACGCCCCTCAGCTCGAAGAGTTTGAGCCCGAGCGCGCGCTCCTCGCGCGTCGTGCGTCCCTTGTTCCAAACGACGCCCTCGTCGCCGACGGCGAAGGCGCGCACGAGCCGGCCGTCGATCACGCGTGCCCAGGCGAAGAAGTCGATCGGCGGATAAGTGAAGAAGTACTGGACCTCGGCGTAGCGGCCGCCAAGGCCGACGAGGAGGGGCGTGCATTTGTCGACGAAGGAGCGTCCGACGGGATGAGGAAGCGACAGCCCGACAACGAACGTCCAGCCGTTGACCGGCGGTGTGACGAAGACATGGCGATCGCCGAGCCGGTCGTCGTAGACCGTGCCTATACCGGAATTCCAGTTGCAGGGTGTGGGGTCGATAAGGCCCAGATCCTCGATCACCGCGAGAGGGTCGCGCGTCCGGATGGCGAGCCAGGCCATCTTGTAGCCGAACGGCGCCGGGCGATCGGGGGCCGTTTGGTAGATGACGCGCCCCTCGGCCATGCGCGGCGCCAGCACGTGGACCACGACGGCCACGGTGAGCGCAATCATGATGGCGATCGAAAGGATCACGTAGGAACCCCCGCCTCAGGGAGGTCCGTCTTAAGGCCGCCAGGGCCCGCCGATCAAGAGCCATGCACGAGGCATTGGGGAAAATCGGGGGGCCATCACAGAATGCAGGGATGGTGGCTCGACAAACGAGGCCAGCTTGTGCTCTCTTGGTTGCGGGGTCGTGCGAAGAGAGCGGTCAAGCTGGCCTCTGGCCGAGTTGGGTGTGCCGTGAGAGAGGGCGATCGGCACACCCACTCGATGACCGGCCTCGTTTCGCTCGCGACAAGAGGCACCAAACCGGTCAATCGCGTCGTACGGGGGGGACCGTACGATTGCGACGCGACACGATCATGACGGCGCTGCACTCGCGCCGGCAGCGCCTTCTAACCCCTTGAGATTTAGGCACTTAACCTCAAAAGAACGAAAACCGGGGCCTCTCCGAGCCCCGGCTTTAGGCCCGCGCCCCGAGCCAAATCGCTAGGGAAGGACGACCTTGGCGCTGAAGACGAAGCGCTCGTCGCACTGGAACACCGGGCCGTTGCAGGCCGCCTCGCTCATATCCGTGTCCCAGTAGCGGAAGTCGAACGTGAACTTCTCGACGCTCAAAGCAATGCCCGCGTTCCAATAGGTGTACTGATCTTCCGTGAAGTTGTCGAAAATCCGGTCCTCGGCGTAGGCCGTCCCGAAGACGCCGCTGATGGTCGGCGTGAAGAGCCACATTTGCGGTAGGGCATAGGCGGCCGCGGTCTCGACGGTGACGACCTCGCCGGTTTCCCCCGTGTTGTCCGGAGTCCAGTAGACCGTGGTACCCGTCGTGAGGTTCTTGATCCAGGGAGAGGCGACGCTGTAGCCGGCCTTGACCTCCACATAATCGAGCTCGGGATCGTCCGTGGTGCCCGGATACCAATAGTAGATCGCTCCGAGGTCGAAGGTCACCGGGCCCCAGATCGGCGCAACCCACACCGGCTTGATGCCTGCGTAGAGATCGATCTCGGCGTTTTCGTCGACCGTGTCGCCAAAGTCGATCCCGGAGCCCCAGATCCCGGCGTAGAGGATGCCGTAGCTGATATCGACAGCGGCCTGGAAGGCGGGATCCTCGTCGGACTGCGAGATGCCGCGGAACACGTAGTCGCTGGTGCCGCCGATGGTGATGGCGTAGGTGAACTGGCGTCCGGTCTCGACGGGAGCATCCTTGAGCCCCGGCTCGCCGTCGGCGAGCGCACTCCCCGCCAGCGCGACCAGGGAGATCGCGGCGCATGCTGCAGTGCGAAGGAGCGTTGCGGTGTTGCTCATAAGCTCGGTACCCCGTCGTCGCAGCGCAGATGGCTCGGGCCAGCACCAATTGGCTCAATCCCAAGTCGCCGCGCGCATGAAGGGACAGGAAACCGGAATTAGCGCGCGTTCACAAGCCGCAAGACGCCCCCAATTCGCCCTTCTCAACTCCCGTGTCTCTCGGCGGCAACGGTTGATCGCGCTTAGCGCCCGGTTGTCCACAAAGCGCTCCATATCCGTTCATATTTGCGTAACGATTGCTCAACGTTTGATCACGCTTTCCCGGTGGAACTCCCATCACCAAGACCGACATCAGGGCGCCCGTCGGCTAGGTAGTCGGCTAGGTAAGTGAGCCCGGGGCCTCCCGGCCCGTTCGATCGGGACCATTGGAATGCCAGACCGCGACACTAGCCGACCCACGGCCCTGGTCACCGGAGCCGCCAAACGCATCGGCCGGGCCATTGCGCTCGACCTCGCGCGGGCCGGTTGGCGCGTCGGCGTTCATTACCGGCACTCGGCCCGCGAGGCTCAGGCGCTCGTACGCGAAATCGCGGAGGCCGGCGGCGAGGCCGTGGCGATCCCGGCCGATCTCGCGAGCCCGAGCGACGTGCGCGATCTGGTGCCGCGCTGCTGCGAGGCAATGGGCGCCCCGACCTGCCTCGTCAACAATGCCTCCGAGTTCATCGTCGACTCGCTTGAGACGGCAACGATGGAGACCTGGGACACCCATCTCGACATCAATCTCAAGGCGCCGGTGTTCCTCGCCCAGGCCCTCGTCGCTCATTTGCCGGAGGGAGCAACGGGCAACGTGATCAACATCATCGACCAGCGTGTCTGGCGCCTCACCCCCGACTTCTTCACCTACACCATCTCCAAGGCCGGGCTTTGGACGGCGACCCGCACGCTTGCGCAGGCGCTGGCGCCGCGCGTGCGCGTCAACGCGGTCGGACCCGGACCCGTCCTCAAAAGCGTGCATCAGACGGAGAGCGACTTTGCGGCCGAGGTACGCTCGACGCTTCTCAAGCGCGGCCCGACGCCGGGCGAGATCGCCGCCGCCGTGCGCTTCATTCTCGAGGCCCCGGCCATGACCGGGCAGATGATCGTGCTCGACGGCGGCCAGCATCTGACGTGGGGTGGTCCGGAGGTCTAGTCACGGCACGGCTGCCATAATTCCTCCCCCGCGTGCCCCAACTCGCGCCCCAAACATCGGCGACCACTTTGTTACGCCTCCGAAGCGTAAACCGGCGGTTAACCTTTAGGCCCTACGAACATTTGTATCGGTCTGTAGGGCGCTCGGTTGAGTGCCGCGTAGAAAAAATGGGGTACCCCATGACCTGCCGATCAGGGTCCACGCTCGCTTTTTTCGCAGCTCTCGCCCTCCTCTCGTTCTCCGGGCACGCAAGCGCGGCCGACCTTCCACCGGTCAAGATCACCGACGCGAACAAAGTCCCCGCGTGCGTGACGCCCGGGCGGCTCCTTGCCTACATCAAGAACCGCAACGACAAGCTCGATGCCAAGTTCGAGTCGATGCCCGTCGAGTACATGCGCCACGGCGAGGCGCTCGGCCTCAGGTGGGACTACGCGTTCTTCCAGGCGATGCTCGAGACGGGCTACCTCAAGTTCACCGGGGACGTGAAGCCGGACCAGAACAACTTCGCCGGGCTCGGCGCGACCGGACGCGGCGTTCGCGGCGAGAGCTTCAAGGACGTTTCGAGCGGCTCGCGCGCTCACCTCGAGCACCTGCTGATGTACACGGGCGAGACACTTGCCAACCCGATAGCCCAGCGCACGCGCAACATTCAGGAGTGGGGTGTTCTCACCGAGTGGCAAAAGACCATCTCGGGGCCCATGACCTTTGCTCAGCTCGCCAAGCAGTGGGCGCCCGGCAGCAAGGGCTACGTCGGCGACATCAAGACGCTTGCCGACAAGTTCTTCAAGGGCGAGTGCAATGAAGCCGATCCTCGTCCCGAGCTCCTAGCGGCTGTCCGCGGCAACACAGAGAGCGTTGCGACAGCCGCCAAGGAACCCCCGAACAAGGAAACGCCGAAGAAGACGGCAAAAGCCGGCGCTCCCGGCGCGCAAGCCCCCGCTGAGACGGCCGAGAAGGTCGGCAAGGGCGAGGCGCTCGCCAAGCGCGCCATCGACGAGGCCAAGAAGGACGGCGCGACGCGCACCGGGCTCGGCGCCGGCGACCTCGCGGCGGCGGGAGCGGCAAGCGCGCCGGCCGAGGCCCAGACGAGCGCACCGAAGGTGACGATCCTCAACGCGACGCCGCCGGCCGACATGGCCCCCGACAAGGCAGTGGCCCCGGACAAGACCGCGCCGCCCGCAATCGAAACGGCCTCCCTGGCAGGCGCCGCCAAATCTGCCGGCAAGGAGGCGAAAGCCGAGAAGCCGGCAACCGCGAGCAAGTGCCGCGTGTGGACGGCCAGCTACGGCGGCGCGAAGGCGATCATCATCAAGGCGGTTGCCGACAAGATCACCAACTACACCGTGCTCGACGTCAACGAGGGCACCGAGAAGCGCGAATCCGAGGCCTACATCAGCGCCTATGCGAAGGGCGGCGAGGCCGTCGGCGAGTTTCCGAGCCAGACGCAGGCGCTCGACAAGGCGTTCGAGCTCTGTCCCGAAGGCTAGCGTCGCGCGCCGACCGGAGCGCTTCCGGCACGGTTTCTCTGTCGACGAGCGGGGTGTTGCGAACGATGCCGATCGCGCGGTCTAAAGTCATGGCACGCGAGCGCCGAGGCGCAGTCTTGGTCGTGGCGGCCGCCCTTGCCGGCGGCGCCCCCGCTGCCACGGCCGGCCCGCTCCTTCCCGAAATCCGACTTACTTCCGCCAATCAGGTCCCGGCCTGCGTGACGCCCGAGCGGCTCATGCAGTATCTCCGCCAGCGCAACGGCCGCCTCGACCCCCGCTACAAGGAACTAGCCGAGATCTACAAGGGGCTTGGCGAGGCGTGGCGCGTGCGGTGGGACTACGCCTTCTATCAAATGGTCGTCGAGACCAATTTCCTCACCTACAGGCGGCCGGACGGGCGCATGGGAGACGTCGACCCGCGCCAGAACAACTTCGCCGGCATCGGCACGACGGGCGGCGGCGTCCCGGGCGACAGCTATCCCGATATCCAGACCGGCGTGCTCGCCCAGATTCAGCACCTCGTCGTCTACTCGGGCGAGAAGATCGCCGCGCCCGTTGCGCCGCGCACGCAATTGAAACAGGACGACATCCTGGCGAAATCTCGCGAGCTCAATCGCCCCGTGCGCTTCTCCGATCTCGCTCGCCGCTGGGCCGCCGACCGAAAGTACGACCAGGCGATCGAATGGGCGGCGCAAGGCTTCCGCTCGGGCTTCTGCCGGTCGAGCCCGCTCTCTACGCCCGCGCCAATGGAGGTCTTGCCCTGGGCGACGAAGTCCGAGGCGAGCGCGCCCAAGCCCGTCGCGAAGGCACAACAGAGGCCCGCCGCGATTGCCTCTGCAGCGCCGCCTGTACGCACGATCTGGGCCCGCGCCGACGCGCAGCAAGGCAAGGGGGCCGTTCCCGTGCCACGTCCCGCCGTCGCCGCGGCGGCCACCGATACGGCAATGCCGGCGCCTTCAGCAGATGAGATTCCGGCTCCCGTCGCCGCCATCCGCAGCGCTGAGCCGAGGCCAAGCGACCCGGCGGCCGATGACGCGGAGCCGGAATCGCTCGTGCGGTTTGCCCTCGTAGCGCCGCAGGCCCAGTTCCTGCGCATCGGCCCCCCGCCGACGACGCAGCTCTCCGCACTTCCCGAGGGCGCGAACAACTCAAGGCAGTCCTTCGACCCGCCGTCCGGGCTCGGCGCCGAGACCCGGACCTGCAGCGTCGGCACCGCGACCTATGGCGGAGCGAAAACGGTGCTCATCCGCACGGAAAGCGAGCGCGAGCTGCGCTACACCGCTCTCAGCGTCCTCGACGGCTTCGAGAAGAGCATGACCGAGACCTTCATCCGCACGCGCGCTGGCGGCGGAGAGCAGATCGGCGAGTTTTCGACCAGGGAAGCGGCCCTCGCCAGGGCGCACGAGCTTTGCCCGGCCTCATGAGCGCCGCGCCGCAATCAATTCAACGCCCTATGGGGCAATTGAACTGTGCTCGCCGGCCGGCGCGCTGAAATCGCCCGTAGTGCCTCGTCCCGTATTGCTCTAGCATCCGCCCCGGCGGATTGGGCGAGCTTGGGGCGCGCGACATTGGGACGTGATTTTCCGCCCACAATTCGTGCCATTTACCGTGCAGCTAACCGGGGGATAGCCACGTGGGGGTGAGATCGGGGACTTGGCCGAAGCTGAATTGAAATCAGTCTTTCAGCCGTGATCTCGCCACGACCACGGTGACGCCTCTGAACTCCAAGGCGCGAGGACGTGATGCTGACACGAGTTCGAACCGGCAAGAACCGAGCAGAGTAGCGACTCGGGAACGGCCATCGAGCTCCTCTCGGTGGCAACCGCGGTCCCCACCTACAAAGTGGGGCAGGAGGAGGTGGCTCACCGGGCCCAGACCGTCTATCCGCAATACGCTCGCCTAGACGCGCTCTACACGAACACGGGGATAGATACCCGCTATTCCTGCCACCCGAGCGACTGGTACCACGAGACGCGGACCTGGGAAGAGCGCACGGCCTCCTTTCAGCACCATGCGCTTCTCCTCCTCGAGACCGTGTCGCGTTCCGCCATTGCGGAAGCGGGTCTCGAGCCCGGCGACATCGACACCCTTGTCGTCAACACGATCACGGGCCTCGCCGTGCCGAGCCTCGACGCCCGTCTCATGAACAAGCTGCCGTTCCGGCCGACCGTGGAGCGGGTTCCCATCTTCGGCTTGGGCTGCGGCGGCGGGGTTGGCGGGCTCGCGCGCTCGGCGCGCCTGGCGGAAGCACGGCCGGGCTCGCACGTGCTCTTCCTGACGCTCGACCTCTGCTCGTTGTGCCTGCGGGTCAACGACCCGTCGCTCGCCATGTTCGTTTCCGCTGCGCTCTTCGGCGACGGAGCGGCGGCGGTCGTCCTGCGCAACGGACAAGGCGGCGGCGAGGGAGCGGCGGGACGCGTGCGCGTCGGCGCGACCGGCGACTACTTCTGGAGCAAGACCGAGCACATCATGGGCTGGGACATCAAGAACGACGGCTTCGGCGTCGTCTTGAGCCCCGAGCTCCCGACCCTGATGCGCGAGCGCCTGGGAGAAGCGCTCGCGGGGTTTCTCGATGCCAACGGCCTCGTGCTCGAGGACTTCGACGGCTTTCTCTTCCACCCGGGCGGGCGCAAGGTGCTCGACACGGCGGAGGAGATCCTTGCCATTCCGCGCGCCAAGCTCGCCTATTCCTGGGACGTGCTGCGCGACTTCGGCAACATGTCGTCGGCAACCGCGATCTTCGTGCTCGAGCGCGCTATGGCGTCGGGCGCGCGCGGACGCCATCTGCTCGCGGCCTTCGGGCCGGGGTTCTCCGCCTATTTCGTCGTGCTCGATTTGTGAGGTGCGGGCTCTGCGTCGGCGGCGCCCGGACGCCGGCCTGCGAGGGCGCGCTCTTCTAGGATGATCTTATAATAGAGCACCGCTCCCCACACCGCCGTCATCACCAGGCCGAGGAGCGGCGCGCCGAAGGCGGCCGGAAGCAGGAACGTCTCCGCGATCGTGACCATGTAGTTCGGATGACGCACCCAACGGTAAGGGCCTCGGCGCACGATCGGGGCCGTCTCGAGCGAGATGATTCTGTGGGTCCAGTAGGGGCCGAGCGTCGCGATGATCCAATAGCGCACGCCCTGGAGCGCAAGATAGAGCGCGAGAAGCGACCAGACGATCGGGGCATCCGGCGGGATCAGGAGAAAGAGGGCCGCAATCCAGGCAAGGTGGGTGACGGCGACCACGGGATAGTAGTCGCGTCCGTGCTCGCGCGCGCCCTCGGCGAGGAGACGGCGCGTATTGCGTGCGGAATGAACTTCCTCGAGGCCGCGCTGCGCGAGCACGGTAAGGGCTGCGATCTGAGGCCAGCCCAGCCAATCCATGCCCATCATGAGAGCATTCTATTCGGTCGGAGCGAGGAACTTCAACGCCGCCGAGGAGAGCGCGCCGCCGACTACGCAGGGAATGCCCACGTAGACCTGGCCGAGGGCACCAGCCGTGATACACCCGAGCGCGAGGACCGTCTGCCCCGCCGTCCCCCACCAGGCAAAATCGCGATTGCTCTGCGGACCCTTGATCTTGAGATCGTCGATGGCCGCAACCGCGTCCTTGCGGATCTTCGAGGTCTCGAACGTCTCGGCCGCCTCGATGACCTCCCGCAAGGGTTTCCTCACCTCCTCGGGCTGCGTGTTCATCTCCGCGTCGAGGATATCGAGCAGGTCCTTGTTGCGGGACGCGTTGGTGGCGAGAGTCCACTTGGCCATCGACCCGATCGTCAGGCGCTCGACGTTGTTCTTGTCCCGGGACCAGGCCAGCGTGCCCACGATGCGCCTCACTGCCTCGGGATTTCCGGTGGCGAAATAGTAGCCCCAGTGGGCGTCGATGACATAGGAGCCGTCGTCGAGCGGCAGCTCCATGAGCGTCTTGCCGTCGCCGTAAAGGTACTTGCGGATCAGCACCATGCGGGCCGGCATGCGCTCGACGAAGTTCGTGAGCAGCCTCTTCCATTCGGGAAGCCCCGAGTAGGCAATGGCGCGAATGAGCACCACCTGGTCCTCGGGCGGCATGGGAAACATCGCTGCGACGAGGGTATAGGACTTGTCGGGGTTGGCGCCGAGCACGCCGCCGATGAAGCCGACGTAGACGCCGGCTTGGTCGAGGTCGCGAAAGAGGCCGAGGTCCCCCATGGCCTTGACGGCGTCGGGAAGGCGGTCAGGTTCAGGGGCGGTGCGATAGTCGTTGATCCACTTGAGCACGTCCTCCTGCCGCTTGAACTCGGGCTTGGGTGCCTGCTTCTTGCTCTTCGTTGCGGCAAGCGCCGGGGAGAGACCTATGAGAAGTGCCAGGAGGACGCCGGTAATAAAACGCATGAGCACCTCCGGCCGCGCCGCTTCTCGCGCCAATACCTTGCCTCGACGATGGCTTAGGTTAGCCCCCTACCCTCGGGTGAGCTTCGCCCATCAGGGTCGCGCGGGCATGGCGGAAATGTGGCGCGGGGCGGGCGTTTGCCCGCCGCGTGACACGCTTGACGGGCCCCCTTCGGGCGCCAATCTTGCTCCCATGTCCCACGAAGAACCTGCGCAGGAAGGGCCGCCGAGAGCCGGACCCGTGGTCATCGCGTCCTACCTCAAGACGCTGTCGGCCGGGCCTGGCGTCTATCGCATGATCGACGCCAAGGGCGACGTCATCTACGTCGGCAAGGCCCGCAACCTCAAGGCGCGCGTCTCGAGCTACGCCCGCCTCGGCGGCCAGTCGAACCGCATCGCCCGCATGATCGCGGCGACGGCGGCGATGGAGTTCGTCTCGGTGCGCACGGAAGCCGAGGCCCTGCTGCTCGAGGCCAACCTCATCAAGCGTTTCCGCCCGCGCTTCAACGTGACGATGCGCGACGACAAGTCGTTTCCCTATATCCTGATCCGCCGCGACCAGGGGGCGCCGCAGATCCTGAAGCACCGAGGCGCGCGCACGGTCAAAGGCGACTATTTCGGGCCCTTTGCGTCCGCAGGCGCCGTCAACCGCACGATCAACATGCTCGAGCGCGCCTTCCTCTTGCGCTCGTGCTCGGACTCCGTGTTCGAGAGCCGCACACGGCCCTGCCTCCTCCACCAGATCAAGCGCTGCTCGGCGCCCTGCACCGGCGAGATCAGCCGCGAGAGCTACGCCCTCCTCGTCGACGAGGCCTGCCGCTTCCTGCGCGGGGAAAGCCAGAGCGTGCGCGAGCTCTACCAGCGGCTCATGGAGGAAGCGGCCGAGAAGCTCGAGTTCGAGCGC
This sequence comes from uncultured Alphaproteobacteria bacterium, assembly GCA_963840415.1. Lineage (GTDB taxonomy): Bacteria > Pseudomonadota > Alphaproteobacteria > Rhizobiales > Hyphomicrobiaceae > Hyphomicrobium_C. The sequence continues at coordinate 64,003 of CAWIYX010000021.1, forward strand.
GCGGCCGAGCTCAGAAACCGGCTATGGGCGCTGGCGCACGTCACCCAGGACCAGACGATCAACCCGGAGGGCATCGAGGAAGCCGACATCTTCGCGGCGGCCCAGGACGGCGGACAGACCTGCATCGAGGTGTTCTTCTTCCGGACGGGCCAGAACTGGGGCAACCGCGCCTATTTCCCCAAGGCCGACCGCTCGCTCGCCGCCGAGGACGTTCTCGACAGCTTCGTAGCCCAGTTCTACGACGACAAGCCGGTCCCCCGCCTCATTCTGCTCTCGCACGATATTCCGAACCGCGAGCTCCTCGCCGAGGCGCTCTCGACCAAATGCGAGCGCAGGGTCGAGATCCGCGTTCCCCAGCGCGGCATGAAGACGGGGCTCGTCGAGCATGCGCTCACCAATGCGCGCGAGGCGCTCGGCCGGCGCCTCGCCGAGGGCGCCACCCAGCGCCAGCTGCTGGAGGCGATCGCCGAGCGCTTCAAGCTGCCGGAAGCGCCGCGGCGCATCGAGATCTTTGACAACAGCCACATCCAGGGCGAGAGCGCAGTCGGCGCACTCGTCGTCGCCGGACCCGAGGGCTTCGTCAAAAAGGAGTACCGCAAGTTCAATATCAAGTCGGCCGACCTCACCCCCGGCGACGACTACGCGATGATGCGCGAGGTCTTGACCCGCCGCTTCCGGCGCCTCGTCGCCGAGGAATCCCCCTCTCCCCCTCCTTCAGAGGGAGACGGTCACGGTGAGGCCGTGCCTCCGGCGCGGCGTGAGGGACAGCACGGAGAGGGCGAGCGAGACGACGCCTTTCCGACCCGTCCGGACCTCGTCCTTATCGACGGGGGCGCCGGGCAGCTCGCCGTTGCCTGCCAGGCTTTTGCCGATCTCGGCGTTCGCGACATCCCCGTCATCGGCGTAGCCAAGGGCCCCGAGCGCGACGCGGGCCGCGAGCACTTCCATCTGCCGGGGCGGGCGCCGATCCTGCTCGAGCCGCGCGATCCGGTGCTCTATTTCGTCCAGAGGCTGCGCGACGAGGCACATCGGTTCGCGATTGGCACCCACCGGGCCAGGCGAGCCAAGGGGCTCGCCGCCAACCCCCTCGACGAGATCGCCGGCATCGGCCCCTCCCGCAAGCGCGCTCTTTTGAAGCACTTCGGCTCCGCCAAGGCCGTCTCTAGGGCCGGCGCCGAGGACCTCAAGGCGGTGGAGGGCATCTCCGCGGAGATGGCGCAGAAAATCTACAACTTCTTCCATGAACGCTAGGTCGGCGAGGGGCCGCCGACGCCGCAGAGCTGTCTTTCCAAATCGTAATTGGTGCCCGCGACGGGTTAGGGAGTAGCCTTACGTTTTCAAGGGTGCGACGCAACCAAAAGCCGGTTTCCTGCGTATCAAACCCTGAGACGTGAGGCGAAGTGGATTGCCAAACACAACCTTGTGGTTTGAGCGGAGAGATTCCGCAGGTTAAAGCGCGCTCGACATCGGCCCCGAAAGGCCGGCCGGCACGCAAAACGAGGGACGCGGCTCGAAGCCCCCGCACGAGCCCGCGCAGAAAAATGGCCACTAGAGCACTGCCAACCATTGCCAACGGGTCCGTCGGGCTCTCCCGCTATCTCGAGGAGATCCGCAAGTTTCCCATGCTCGAGCCCAACGAGGAGTACATGCTCGCCAAGGCATGGCGCGAGCACGGCGACGCCGACGCGGCCCACAAGCTCATCACCTCGCACCTGCGCCTCGTCGCACGCATCGCGATGGGCTACCGCGGCTACGGGCTTCCCATCGGCGAGGTCATCTCGGAGGGCAACGTCGGCCTGATGCAGGCCGTGAAGCGGTTCGAGCCCGACCGCGGCTTCAGGCTCGCCACGTATGCGATGTGGTGGATCCGCGCGTCCATCCAGGAGTACATCCTGCGCTCCTGGAGCCTCGTGAAGATGGGCACCACCGCGGCGCAGAAGAAGCTCTTCTTCAATCTGAGGCGCGCCAAGAGCCAGCTTCAGGCGCTGGAGGAGGGCGATCTCAAGCCCGAGACGGTGAAGAAGATCGCCAAGAGGCTCGGCGTCACCGAGGAGGACGTCGTGTCGATGAACCGGCGCCTCGGCGGCGACGCCTCGCTCAACGCTCCGGTGCGCACCGATGCCGAGTCCGGCGAATGGCAGGATTGGCTCGTCGACGAGACGCCCGACCAGGAGGAGCAGCTCGTCGAGTCCGAGGAGCTCGACCGGCGCAGGAGCTATCTGTCGAAGGCCATGTCCACCTTGAACGACCGCGAGCGGCGCATCTTCGAGGCGCGCCGGCTCGCCGAGGATCCGATGACGCTCGAGGATCTCTCGGCGGAGTTCGGCGTGTCGCGCGAGCGCATCCGCCAGATCGAGGTGCGCGCCTTCGAGAAAGTGCAGAAGGCGGTGCAGAACGCCGCCAAGCTCGAGGAAACGGCCGGCTCGCCCTGAGGGCCGCCGGCCGCGTCTGCCTCGGCATGCATCGCACGAGACGGCGACATGCAACCGAAATAATTTGGCACGCACTCGCACGAATGCGCCGCGAATCACTTAGCCTCGCGTGTGCGGGGGAGCTTTATCTCGCGAGATCGGCAGCGGATTAATCCGCGGCCGGACTGCATGTGGTGCCTGCGTCAGAGCCTTGGGACTGACGGTCCTTGAGAACTCTGAGCCAGAACTTCTCGACGGCTGGCACTTGCGGCTGGCCGGGCGCGTGGCGGCCCCGGACGGAGCCGCCCGAGGGAGCGCCCGGAACAGCGCCGCTGCACCACCTCCGCATCGCCGTCCAGGACCGCCGTGTCCGCTCCGGCCTCACCGAACCCGTCGTCGTGCCGCCGCGCCAGCCCTGGCGCCGGTGCACGAGTGTCGCGGAACAAGGCTGGCCGGGCCGCCTAAGCGAAAGCGTAGCGATCGGCACACGGACGCGGCTCCCACACGAAGATGGAGTGCACTATGCTGAAGCACCATCGTTTGAGGTCCAACCGCGTTCTCCGACCATCAGGCGCCGGCGGCGCTCAAACGCTTCGGCTCGATCCTCACTGGGAGTTCGTTCTGCTCTGGCGTCTCAAACCTCCACATCCTCCAAGTAGGGCGTAAGACCGATTTTGCCGGCGCGGAGTGCGACCCGGCGCTGGCCACACTCAAAAAAAGGCCGGTCCCCTGGACCGGCCTTCATGATTTTGGACCGTTCGCTGCGGCCTCACATCGGGAGAAGGGCGATCCCGCTCGAGAAATAGTTCTCGACCGCCGTCATGATCGAATCGGCGACCTTGTCGCGCCACGCGTCCGACTGCAGGAGCGCCGCGTCCTCCTTGTTGGTGACGTAGGCGAGCTCGATCAGAACGGAGGGGAACTGCGCCGTCTTCAGGACGCGGAAGCCGGCCTGCTGGTCGGGCTCGTTGCGCAGGCCGGTCGATGTGCCCATGAACTCGATGACCGAGCGCGAGAAGATGCTGGTGCGCTCGCTCGTGAGGTCGAGATCGCGCCCGGCGAGATCGGCAAGAATCTTTTTCACTGCGGCGAAATCGCCGTCGACGCTCGTCTTCTTGACCTTCTCGACCTCGGCGCCCGAGAGCACGTTCTCCGAGACCTCGCCCTTTGCCGACCGCTCGAGCGCCTTGGCGACCGACTCGCGCAACGAATAGATGGTGGCGCCCCGCGCGCCGGAGTTCTCCCCGGAATAGTCCGCATGCACGGCAATGAACAGATTGGCCTTGTTTCGCTCGGCAAAGGAGACCCGATCGCCGAGCTCGACGAAGACGTCCTTCTCTCGCGTCAGCACGATCTTGTACCGGCCGGTCTTCTCGAGCTTGTCGCGAAGCACCTTGCTGAATGCCAGCACCACGTCCTTTTCGACGGCGCCATTCTTCTTGGCACCCGAATCGTGGCCGCCGTGCCCAGGGTCGATGACGATAACCGGCTTGAAGGCTTTCGCAGCCTTGACGTCGGGCCGCGTTGCCGGAAGGGGGAGCGGCGGTTGAAGGCCGGCCGCGCCGAGCGAGTAGGGCGCCGGCATCTTCTTGGCGGGTACGACCGGGACGATCTCGAGCGCGAGGTGGTGGCTCTTGCCGTCCTTGGTGGGTACGACTTTGGCGCTCTCAACGATAACCGGCTGGGTCACGTCGATGACGACGCGCGCCTTGCCGGGAGCGGACATTCCGGCTCGGAACGAGCGCACGAGACCGACCGCCTCTCCGCCGGGATCGTTCGGCAGCTTGAGCGCGATCTCGGGGAGTTCGACGATCACGCGGTTCGGGTTCGCGAGCGAGAAGACCTGGAACTCGACGCTGTGATCGAGGCCGATCAGAAAGCGCGTACGCGCCAGGTCGCCGCCGAGCGTGCCATCGGGTGCCTTGCGGGATGGGACGGCGAGATTGACTTGCGTCGCCTTTGCAGACTCGGGCGCACGAGCTTCTGCGCGCACAGCCTCGGCCGATCCGAGAAGCGCGGCAAATGCCAAGGATAGCTGCAGCGCATGCCGCAGCGAAGGCCCGAAGTGCATCGTGCGTGACCCCCGTCTACGCGACACTGATGATTGGCGGGACAGTCAGAAGAGAGCCCAAGATGATGGTTTTTTCCGGGACACCTTCTGGCATTGTTATGGAGAGATAAAGGTAAAGGGAGTGCTAACGGACACGTTGCCGAGGCAACGTCACTCGGCGGCCTTGATCGCATCCCAGCGGGCGGCGGCGGCGCTGTCGCCCTCGCGAGCCTCGACCCATGCTCCGCCGCTCGAAGGATCCCATTCCTTCTTCCAGAAGGGTGCCCTCGTCTTGAGATAATCCATCAGGAACTCGGCCGCCGCGAAGGCGCTTTGTCGATGGGCAGCCGCCGTGGCGACGAGCACGATATTATCGCCGGGCGCGAGCTCGCCAACGCGATGGATGATGAGACAAGCGGAGAGCTGCCAGCGCGCCCTCGCATCGCTTTCGATCCTCTCGATCTCCGTCTCCGTCATTCCCGGATAGTGCTCGAGCATGATCTTGGCGACGGGCCGCCCCTCAGAACCGGCGCGCACGCGGCCGGTAAATGTCACGACTGCGCCGACATCGGTGCGGCGGCCCACCAGCGCCTCGACTTCCGCGCCGGCGTCAAAATCGTCGATCTGGACTCTGACCGTCACGACACACTCCACCTCACCCGCCCGTGACGGGCGGAAAGAAGGCGATCTCGCGCGCCCCCTTGATCGTGGCCTCGGGCTTCGCGTGCGCCTGATCGACCGCGGCGCGGATGACATCGGCGCGCCGGAACGCCTCCTCGAACTCGGGGCCCCGCGTCTTGAGCCAGGCGACGAGGTCGCCGACGGTCTCGACGCCGCCGGGCAGCGCGAGCTCCTCCTCGGTGCGGCCGGTCTTCTCGCGCACCCAGGCAAAATAGCGAAGCTTGACGGTCGCGGCGGCCGCCCCTGCCATGGCATCACCTCGCCTTACTGCTCCATCGCATGATGTATGCCAGCCTTGAGATAGTCATAGCCGGTCCAAAGCGTAAGGAGTGCCGCGGCCCAGAGAAAGACGAGTCCCGTGGCGGTGATCCCGGGGATGATCTTGTCCGCCGCCGGCCCGGCGAGCAGCACGGCGAGCGCCACCATCTGCATCGCCGTCTTCCATTTGGCGAGCTGGGTGACGTGCACTTTCACATTCAGCTCGGCGAGAAACTCGCGCAGGCCCGAGACGAGGATCTCGCGGCACAGGATGACGACTGCCGCCCACACCGACCAGCCCGCGATCGTGTTGTCGTGAACGAGCATCAGGAGGGCCGCGCCGACGATCAGCTTGTCGGCAATGGGATCGAGCATCCGGCCGAGCGTAGATTGCTGCTCCCACGCCCGAGCCAGGTAGCCGTCCAGCCAGTCGGTCAGCGCCGCGGCGACGAAGAGGGCGAACGCCGACCAGCGGGCGAGATCGCCCTGGAGCAGCGACAAGCATCCGACCAGCGCGGGAACAGCTGCAATGCGCGCATAAGTCAGGACGTTCGGGAGGCTGACGTGCAGCGCGCGGGTAGCGGCGGTTTGGTCCATGACTTCGAGACTGCATCCGCGGGCAAGCCCGTCAATGGGGCAAGCCCGCGCGGAAGTGCTTGGGCTCGTGCTGACGTTATCCACAGCCGCGTAGGGCCAGCTGGGATGAAAACGGCCTCCACCCCGTTGTTGTCGCACAAGCGATAAGTTGCCGGCCTATGTATCGCGTTGCTGGTGACATGTCGAGAACGCCCCGATCGTAACCGCGTACTTGGGCTCGGGGCGTCATTGACGGAGGAGCAGGCGCATTGTCGCCTGCTCCTCTCGATTTTTTATTTTCGACGATAGATCAGCCCGGCAACGCTCTCTGCTCGTTACGCTTGCGGCGGCCCTTGCCGCCCTTAGACGCAGCCGATGATTTCTTTCGACGGCCGCCCTTTGATTTCGTTGCCGTGGCCTCCGTCAGCGTGCGCGCATAGTCGAGCGCATCACGGAAGTCCAAGTGGAGCGGCTTCTCGGCGTTGAGCATGCGCCTGAACAGGCCGGCCTGCACTTTGTACTTCATATCGCCGATGGTCAGCGGACCCAGGCCGAGCGCGCTCGAGCCCGGGAGCGGCAGCCCGTCCATATGCAGGTCGACACCCTCGATGCCAGTCGGCCCGACCGCATTGAGGTCGGCGGCGACCATAAGCCGGTCCGCACGAGCGATGTGCGCTCGCGACAGGATCCGGACGCCCGCGGGGCCGGCAGCGAAGACGATGTCGGACTGTCGCACGATCCTCGCCTTGGCGGCATCTGTCTGTCCGGCAACAGGTTCCAGATCGGCGTTGAAGCGCTCGCCGGCGACGACGGCGGATTTCACGACGGGCTCCATGCTATCATGTGCGACCATCCAGACCTGGGCGCCGTTCTGCGCGGCGAGGACGCCGGAGGCAAAGCCGACCACGCCAGTGGCGCCGAAAACCGACACGCGCAACCCGTCGAGGGTGCGATTGAAATTACGCTTTAGCGTGCGCTCGACCAATGCCACCATGGCCGCCGCGGCCGTGAACGAGCCGGCGGGATCTCCGAAGATCGAAACATTGAATGGCGGAAACATCGCCGATTTTGCCGTGCTCATCATGTCGAGCGCGAAAATGACATCCTTCCCGCCGATGAAAAGTCCCGTGCGCGGAGCGAATTGGGGCGGCCGCGAGAACATCGCATCCTGGACAAGGCCGGACACGTCGGGAATTTCCACGCCATCGTAGCACGTGATGAATTTATATCCGGCGTCGACCGCCATATTCACGTCGAAGGGGCTCATTCGCTGCTGGGGTGTCAGCATGTAGAGCACGGATGGCGCGCGGAGCGGCTTTTTGCGCGCTCGGCCTGCGCTTTTCGTCCTCGTCGAATACTCCTCTGCGTCCGACGCTCCAAGCGCCCCGTCAGTCGTCGTCATCTCGGCCCCCGATTGCGATACCCAACTATTCGCGCAACAAATCCTCTATTGGGCCGCTACGCGACGGTCGCGTTCCTGGCAGCGAACGCGCCTTTCAGGGGTAATCTGCCTCGGTTTCGTTGAAGAAATGGTTGAGATTAGAATAATACAATCTTTTAACTTAGACACAGTCTGTCATTGATTTAATAGCAATTAATGGACGCGCGCTGGATTGTGCAATTGCCCACTGCTCGGGCAACTCATTGCGCCCACACTAGCCGGTCGCTTTCAGGGCCGCCTCGAGCTGTGCCATGTCGGCGGGCAACGGACTTTCGAACCTGAGATGCCGTCCGGTCGCGGGATGGCGGAAACCGAGCTCGGCGGCATGGAGCGCCTGGCGCCCAAGCGCCTCGAGCGCGGCCGCGGCTGCCGGGCTCAGCCTGCTGGCGCTCGCCTTGAATCCGGCCGCATATACAGGGTCTCCCATCACCGGATGGCCGATGTGGGCCAGGTGTACGCGGATCTGGTGCGTTCGCCCGGTCTCGAGGCGGAGCCGGACCAGAGACGCGACGGGCTTGCCGGAAGCTCCCTTGTAGCGCGCGATGACCTCATAGTGGGTGACGGCGCGGCGTCCGCCCTCGCCCCGCGTGACGGCGATCCGCGTCCGGTTCGCGGCGCTGCGGGCAAGGCGCGCATCGATCGATCCCTGCCGGCGCTCGGGAACGCCCCAGACGAGGGCCAGATAGGCGCGTTCGAGCCCTCCGTCAGCGCCGTGGCTTGCGAACTGGTCGGCAAGCCCGTGATGGGCCGCGTCCGTCTTGGCCGCGACCAGGAGCCCGGATGTTTCCTTGTCCAGCCGGTGAACGATGCCGGGACGCCGCTCGCCGCCGATGCCCGAAAGGCTTGCCCCGCAGTGGGCGATGAGGGCATTGACCAGCGTGCCCGATGCATGGCCTGCCGCGGGATGCACGACGAGCCCGGCGGGCTTGTCGACGACGATCACCTGGTCGTCTTCGTAGACGATTGCGAGAGGAAGCCTTTCGCCCGTAACGCGCGCCGGCACGGCTGGGCGCAGCTCCACCGAGAACGTGTCGCCCGCCTTGACCTTGAGCCCCGGATCGCTCACGGCTCCGCCCCGTCGTCTCACGAAACCGCCGCGGATCAGGGCTTGGCATCGCGCGCGCGAAATCCCGTCGATGCGCTGCACAAGAAACCGGTCGAGCCGGCTCCCAGTGTCGCCCGCCTCTGCCGTCAGTACGCGGACCTTCGCAGGTTCCGCACGATGCATTGCTGATCCCATGGCACCCTGGACGAGGCTCGCGGCGGCCAACGCCGGCCCCGAACTCGGCTCAAACGTATAAGATGACCTGATGGGGTGAGAAGAAAATTCGATTGTACCTTATGCCGAGATCGGGCTAGGAAGGCACCGTTGGAAGTCTATACCAATCACTCTGGAGGAAACACATGAAAACCTGGACGAAGCCTGCGGTTCGCGAGCAGGAAGTCGGCCTCGAGGTCACGAGCTATCTCCCGGCAGAAATCGACATCATCTGATCTGGGTGATGACGATCGGCTCGCGCACTGGCGAGCCCTGAGCGCGGCGGCCGAGCAAGCGGCCGCCGTTGCATTTTAGGCTCCGCTCTCCCGCTTGAAGCCGGCCGCAAGCACGTAGAGCTCGGCGCTTTCGGCGCGGCTTGCGGGCGGTTTCACATGGCGGACGGTCTTGAAGGACTGCTTCAGCAGATCGAGAAGCTCGCGCTCGGTTCCTCCCTGAAATACCTTGCACAGGAACGTGCCGCCCGGCGCGAGCACGCCGACGGCAAAATGCGCTGCGGCTTCGGCCAGCATCATGATGCGCAAATGATCGGTGGCCGTGTGGCCGATGGTCGGCGCGGCCATGTCGGAGAGAACCACATCGGCCTTGCCCTCGCGTAGAGCCGCACGCAGACGGCCTTGCATTCCCTCCTCGAGAAAATCTCCCTCGAGAAACGTGACGCCGGCAAGCGGCTCCATGGGAAGGATATCGATGGCGATGACCTGACCCCGGCCCGTCGTGGATTGGACACGCTCGGCCGCGACCTCGCTCCATCCGCCCGGCGCCGCGCCGAGATCGACGATGCGCTGTCCGGGCCTGAGAATATGCGCCTTGTCGTCGATCTCGATCAGCTTGTAGGCGGCCCGCGAGCGGCGTCCTTCGCGCTTGGCGGAGGCGACATAGGGATCGTTGAGCTGGCGATCGAGCCAGCGCTGCGAGGAGACCTTGCGTCCGCGCGCAGTGCGCAGACGGACTGCAAGCGATCGCGCTCCCCCGCCCGGTCCTATGCGCTTCGAGCCTTCACTCGAGCCAGTTCCACCCTTGCGCTTTCTCGCCATCGCCGGGAGCCGTCTAGCCGCCGAAATCGCGGCCGCGGCGGCGGCGGCCCGCTCGATAGACGCCGTCCTCGCTCATCAGGGTCGCAAGAATGCCCTCGCGCAGGCCGCGGTCGGCAACTCTGAGCCGGCGGCACGTCCACATCCGTAACAGCGCCTCGAGAATGGCGCAGCCGGCGAGCACGAGATCGGCGCGCTCGGCGCCGATGCAGGGCTCCGCCACGCGCTCCTCGTAGGAGCGGGCGAGCAGCGAGGAGGTGACGCGCCGCACGTCGGCGATATCGAGCCAGCAGCCGTCGACGCGCGTGCGGTCGTAGCGCGGGAGGCGGAGCTGGATGCCGGCGACCGTCGTCACCGTGCCCGACGTGCCCAGCATGTGAATTGACGAGCCGGCAATACGGTCGCGGAACCGGTGCACGGCTTCGAACGGCCTCAACAGCTCCGTGACGTGGCCGACCATCGCCTCGAAGCTTTCCGCGGTGACGTGGTGGCCGCCGTAGTGCTCGGCGAGGGTGACGACGCCGACCGGCAGCGAGGTCCACGCGGCAATCCTCGACCGCGCCTCGAGACGCTCGACGAAGGCCGCCTGTCCGCTCCCTCTGCCTCCCTTGAAATCGAGCCAGATGATCTCCGAGGAGCCGCCGCCGATGTCGAACACGAGCACGTAGTCGGTGCGGTAGTCGATCAACGACGCGCATCCCGAGACGGCGAGCGACGCTTCCGTCTCCCGATCGAGGATTTCGAAGCTGAGGCCGACCTCGCTCGCCACGCGATCGAGGAAGTGCCGCCCATTCTCGGCCGATCGGCAGGCTTCCGTCGCAACGCATCGCACGCGGCGGACGTTGTTGCGCCTGAGCTTGCCCGCGCACACGCGGAGCGCCTCGACGGTCCGCTCCATGGCCGTATCCGACAGCCGGCGCGTCAGCGACATGCCTTCGCCGAGGCGGATGATGCGCGAAAAGGCGTCGACGACGCGAAAGCCGCGGCGCGAGGGCCGCGCCAGCAGCAGGCGGCAGTTGTTCGTGCCGAGGTCGAGCGCTCCGTAGACGTCTTCGCGGTTCGTGCTGCTCTGGGCTATTGGCACCGGCCGGCCGTCGAAAGCCGGTTGCGAAAACCCATCCCGCTCAGAAGCCGGTGATCCCGGCCCAGCTCCGTCGACCTGTGAGATCACTAAATTCGGCAGGCTCGCTGGGAAGTTGGCCGGGTCGCAACCGCCAGCCCCGGATGCGGACGGCGGGGTGGCAGGCGAGGTCTGCCCCGGAGGCGTCGGCGTCACGCCCTCGTCGTCCGCAAGTGTAGGCACGCAAAGTCTCCCAGTGCCTGGCCCAGGGATCGGCGGCTCGGTGCCGCGCAAGCCCTCTCTTCAGGCTCTAAACTGGCCAAAGCTTGGAAGTCACTTTAACAGGCGCGCGCTCGCGGTAAAGAGAAAGCGGCAGGGCTTGGCTAAGGGGACCCGTGACGCACGCCGGCGGCCCGGCTAAGAACGGCTCGCCAACGAAAGAGCTTAAATGATCCCCAACGCGTCTTATGCGCTCCTCGCCGTCGGCCTTTGCACCGTCGCACCCGTCGCCCTGGCGGAGAATACGAGCGGCAAAGCTGCCCTCGACCTTGGCCGTCTCATCTCCGCCTACCCGGATCATCTCGAGCGCGTCGAAGGCAACTGGCTCGTCTGGAAGGACGGGACGCGAATGGAGATCGACGACGAGCAGGGCGAGAAGCCGTTCGAAGCCTGGCTCGCTGCTCCCGATATCGACGACATGCTCGCGCTGCCCTATCCGGCAGGCGCCCCGGCGCTTGCTCCGGCCCGCGACAGCGATCCCGGACGGGCGCGCAACGGCGACTTCTTCACGAAGATGTACGGCGACTGCCGCAAAGGCGAGGTCGCGAAAGCTCTCGTCGACGTCGTATGGCTCCCGACCAAGAGGCGCCAGCACCTCAAGGTGACGCCGGTCAACGGAGTGGCCGAGAAGCTGGCCCGGGTTTCGGCCGAGCTCGATGCACTGCCGGTGCGCTTCGACGCCTTCCTGGCGCCCGCCGCCGGGACCTACAATTGCCGTGCCATCGCCGGTACCGAGCGCGCCTCCGCCCACGGCTACGGCATCGCCGTCGACATTGCGGTGAAGCACGCACACTATTGGCGCTGGTCGAAGCAGGAACGCGACGGCAGCCTTCCCTACAAGAATGCCATTCCCGACGAGATCGTGCGCGCGTTCGAACGGCACGGCTTCATCTGGGGCGGCCGCTGGTATCACTACGACACCATGCATTTCGAGTACCGGCCCGAGCTGCTGCCTGAAAGCCCGCCTTCCCCCTGACGCGCCGACGCCGCGCTCGTCTCCGCTCATTGTTCAGGACCTGCCTCCCGGAGCAGAGCGCGCAGGGCTCGTGCCTGCCCCCTCTCGCCTTGCGAGCTTGGGGGCGAGCTGTTATATGCCGCGGGCATTGCCGATCCGCGCGCCCTCGCGATCTTGGGGGATCGTCTAATGGTAGGACTGCAAACTCTGACTCTGCCTGTCTAGGTTCAAATCCTAGTCCCCCAGCCAGATAACTTATTGATATTGCTGCATTTTATGGCTTTACGCGTCCGGCCTAAAATCCGCGCAAGTTCCGCGCGTTAGCGCCATGACCATCGCATCACCGCACCACAGAGACGCCAAACACCGGCTCTTAGTGTGCAAACGCCGGCCGTGTCTCTGAGGCCTACTTTTTCCCGACCAGATGTGGAGCGTTTCGACCGCCGAAGTCGCGACTAGACAGTCGAGAAGCCTAAGAATTTTCGCTGCTCGCCCCAGTCATGTGGCAGTTCTTTACTGAGGCTCATGAGCCGGGTCGGCGATAGATCGATTGGCTGGCGGCCATCGAGAACCGTGCGGATGATGTCGGGCGAAAGATACGACAACCGAACCAGAGAAGTCAGATAGACCCTCGCAACTCCAAGCCGCTGCGCCATGGCATCGATGCTCTCATCCACACCCGACAGAAGCTGATCTCTGATCGCGATCGCCTGACCGACCAATTTGATGAGACCAGGATCGGTTGCATCTGCGGCGCCATCACCGATGACGAGACGCACGCCTTTGCCGGCTCTCCGCAGGCTTGCCTCGATCGTCAAGATAACGGGGTCGATCTTCGGCCTACTCGCACTCTTATCCTTGAGGGCGTCGGCCATCAAAGTCTTCAGAACACTCTGCCGATTGAGATGTAGCGCAATCCGCTCCTCTTCAACCGTGACCCGTTCGATCGCCGACCTTACAAGCCCACGAAGGTCGAGTGCCGGCAACATCACCCAGCGCTCAGATAGCTGCGCCGCGTTTGTGAGCGCCGCGCGTTGCATCGGCGCGGCGAGATTAAAAGGCGCGAGTGTGTCGCCGATGTCCTTCGGCGACGCGAAGAACGCGCGCAGCCGGTCCGCCACAAGCCCCTCGATATCGCCGGCTGGAATACGTCGGCCCTTGTGATGCTCGGTCCGCCCGCCGGTTATGAGCGGTGCGGAGACGTAGTAACGATAGCGCTTGCCCTTCTTGACGGCATGCGTCGGCGTCATGCGATGGCCTTCCCCATCGAAGATCAGCCGGGCTAGCAGGCTCGGCGCCTCGGCGCCGACGGCCAGGGATCGCTCCTGCCGGTTGGCCGCGAGTTTCTCCTGAACGATCTGCCAGAGCTCGGCGTCGATGATGGCGTCATGCTGGCCAGGATAGGCGGTGCCCTTGTGCACGATCTCGCCGCGATAGATCCGGTTCTGCAGCAGGGTGTAGAGCGCGCCGCGCGAGAAGCGCCTTGCCGCCAGCACAGCGTCCGCTCTTGTCCTTGCGGCGCTTGCTCACGATGCCTCGCCGATCAAGCTCGGCTTCCTGAGCAGCGTGACCGAGCCCAGCTCCGCATAGCGGCGGAAGATCATGCGCACCGTCTCCGCCTCGCGTCGCGTTGACGACCAGCTTGCGTTCTCTGACGTCATAGCCGAGCGGAACGTTGCCGCCCATCCACATGCCCTTGGCCTTCGAGGCCGCGATCTTGTCGCGGATGCGCTCACCGGCGATCTCGCGCTCGAATTGAGCGAAGGAGAGCAGCATGTTTAGGGTCAAGCGCCCCATCGACGTCGTTGTGTTGAACTGCTGCGTCACGGACACGAAAGAGGCATCGTGGGCGTCGAAGACTTCGACGATCTTGGCGAAGTCCGAAAGCGAACGGGTTAGACGGTCGACCTTGTAGACGACCACGATCTGGACCTCGCCCGCCTTGATGTCCGTGAGCAGCCGCTGCAGAGCGGGCCGCTCCATCGTCCCGCCCGAGAAGCCACCGTCATCGTACATGTCGGGTAGTGCAGCCCAGCCAGCATGCTTCTGGCTCACGATATAGGCCGCACAGGCTTCCCGCTGCGCGTCGAGCGAGTTGAACTCCTGCTCGAGGCCCTCGTCGGAGGATTTACGGGTGTAGATCGCACAACGGACGGTCGCCCCGCGACGCGCGGGTTCAGATCTCCGCATGGCCGACCTCCTCGCCGTCGTGAGTTGTCGATACTCTTTGGCGGAGACCGAAAAACCGCGGACCCGACCAGTGGGCGCCGGTGATCTCCCGTGCAATGACCGTGAGCGACGTATAGCGCCGTCCATTCCATTCGACACCGTCGGCATGGATGAGCACGGTGTGGGTCACACCGCGCCATTCGCGGACGAGGCGGGTGCCGGGCTTCAGTGAGATCGGCGAGGCGGGCTTTCGCGCCTCGCTCACCACCGGCTCGACGTTGAGGCGCTCCAGCTTTCGCATCATCGACTTGGAAAGGCCGCCGAGCGCCCTCTCCTGAAGCTTGTAGGTGATGCCTCGGATCAACAGATCGCGGGAGAGCCGCATCGGCGGCGGCATTCGATGAAGCCGCCGCCACTCGCTGCGCAGCTCGAAGATCGTCAGCTCTTCGAGCCGCGCGAGGTCTGCCGCGACGTCGATCGCCGGCCTCTCGTCATGTCAGCGACCGCGACGCGTCTCGATGCGGTAGCGGCGGACGTCGCCCGTTGCCTTGAACGAGGTCAGCTTAAAGCCGAGCTTCTTCTTGACGGTCCCGGCCAGGAACCCGCGCACGCTGTGCTGCTGCCAGTCCGTCGCCTGCATCATGTCCTCGATGCTGGCACCCTCGGGCCGGCTCAGCAGCGTGAGCACGCGCTCCTGCTTCGTGACGCGGCTCTCAACCTGCGGCTCCTCAATCATCGACGGCGACTTGGCGAGGGCTGCAGCCGACTTGGCGTCGCGCCGAGATGCCGCTTTCGTTTGTCGCTGGCCTTCTTCGGCGCAGCGCTCTTTGGACTTCCGGGATGTTTCGAGGGAAAGGGTCGACAATGTATGGGCTCCGTTGGCTCGCGGCGTCGGAATTGACGCTCGCACCACCCAAAGCCCCGCAAAATGCGAGGCGAGCCCATCAGGGGGCGGTCGGCTAAAGGGCCGGCCAGCTGACACCGACAGCAATGCGTGCTTTCCGGCAGAAGTCCAGTCGAATGTGGGGCTATCCGGTAGGCGCTCTCGACGATCCTCTTTGGCGGGTAACGGCCCGCGCGTGACGCTAGAAAGGGCCCTTCGCACGCGCCATCCAGGCGCGCCGTCTCACCACTTCAATTCGTAAATCGCCGCACTGCGAGATGTGCCGCTCCTCGTCCCACGTCATGAGCTGGCTCAGGGCATCGACCTGGTCGTCGTGCCGGCCATGCGGGAAGGCCAGGACCTCGCAGCGCAACTCGTCGAGCCAGGGGGCATCTTTCGGCAGGAACACTTTCCCCGCCTCCAACGTCGCGGTGTGCGCATGCATGCGCATGACCTTGTCGCCCTTGGGCTTGATGGCGATGACCGGCAGTCCCTCGCGCTTGAGCGTCTGCTGCAAGGCGGTGCCCGAGGCCTGGTCCTCGATGAGGATCGATTTCGGCCGGTGGCACTGGCGGCTTTGATGATCTCCCGCTGCAAGTCCGGGAACTCCCAGCGGCCGCGCACGAGGTCGAGCACCCAGATGGTGCCGGTCTTGTCGATCTGAGCGGTGATGCCGACCGAGTAGCTCGCAAGCTCGCTCGTGGTCGAGGCCGTATCCCAGCTCTGCACGAGGATGGCGCCGTCGCGCAGCGGCGGCCGCTCGGAAAAGAAGCCGAACCACTCCCATTTGATCATGTTGCCGCCCGCCGGCACCGGCGCCTGCTGGTATTGGGCGGAGAAGTCGGCAGATGCCCATCTCGGTTTTGAGCCGCTCCAGGACCTCGCGCGGCTCGCGCTCGGGATGCAGGACATCGCCGACGCCGCGGTAATGACACGTGCCCGGGCCCGAGGGGCACCATCTGCTCGACCTCGGCAATCGCCGGCAGCGACAGCACCTCCCAGCCCTCCTGCTGCATGAGGTAGCCGGCGAGGTCGTCGACGTGCAGGCGCTGCATGACGAGCACGATGGCGTCCGTTGGCCTTGTCGTCGAGGCGGCTGAGCAAGGTGTTGCTGTACCACTGCTGGCACGTCGCAGCCGACGCGCTTCGGAGTGCGCGTCGGCGGGCTTCATCGGATCGTCGATGATGAGAAGGTCGCCGCCGCGGCCGGTGAGGGTGCCCCCGGTCGAGGTGGCGAGCCGGAAGCCGCGCTTCGTCGTCATGAACTCGGTCTCGGCGGACTTGGCGGGATCGATCCGGGTCGAGGGGAAGACGCTCTGATACCAGGCGCCATCATCACGGCCCGGCAGTCGCGGGCGTGCTTGGCGGCGAGCTCGGCTCGAGTAGCTGACGCAGATGATGCGCCGGGTCGGATCGCGGCCGAGAAGCCAGGCGGGCAACGCCACCGAGGCGCAGATGGATTTGAGGTTGCGCGGCGGCATCAGGATGATGAGGCGCTTGATCTCCCCCGCGGCCACACGCTCGAGCGCGTAGCCGATGGCCTCGAGGTGCCAGTTCGGCTAGGAACGGTTCTGACCGGGGCAGACGGTCTGGAACGCCTTCTCGACGAAGGCGTAGAAGTCGTGTCCTGAGGGCATTCCGCATCACGCGCTCGAGTCGCCGTCGATTCTCAGCCGGTGTAAATGTCTCGATGGTCATGACTGGTTCTCCTTCGAGGGATCTTCGACTGTTGCAGGAAGCCGGCGAGGCCGGCGGTCTGCTCCGCCAGCGCGATCCAGAGCGCGTGCGTACGATGTCGACGTCGGCGGATGACGGCGCTCGCGGTAGCTTTGAGCTCGTCGGCCATTGCCGGGCCGATGATGTCCACGATCTTCGAGAAGGCACGGACGTCGCCGCCGAGCGCCTTCTGGATGAGAGCGAGACACATGGCCCTCGCCGTTGGCACCTTCTGAACGGCGCCGTTGACCTTGATCGTTGTCTTGGTGGCCAGCAGGCGCTTTCAGCTCGGCTGTCACGTTGGGCGATGCCTCGCGGCCGCCCGCCGGATGGCCGGAGTGGCCCTTCTTGAAGCGCGTGTGCTGCGGCGGCTTGCCGTAGCCGACCTCATAGTCTTCAGCCATGGGCCACCTCCTTGCGCGGCTCCGGCCCGCGCGGCGGCCATCGCCTCGAAGCTCTCGCCGGTCGCGGCCAAGTACCGCGGCCTCGCCGGTCACCCGCTGCCAGCGGCGAATGGCACAATCGACGTAGCGCGGGTCGAGCTCGAGCCCCGCTGCGCGCCGCCCGGTGATCTCGGCCGCGATCACTGTGGTGCCGCTGCCGAGGAAGGGGTCGAGGATGAGCCCGTTGCGCTTCGAGCAGTCCCTGATGGCATCGGCGACGAGGGCGACGGGCTTGACGGTCGGATGCATGGCGAGGGCCGCGTCGCGGCCAGCGCCAAAGGTGTTAACGCCAGGATAGGTCCACACGTTCGTGCGTTGTCGGCCGTGCTGGCCGAGCTCGACGTTGTTGATGTGCGGGCGCGGTGCCCGACCTTGAACACGACGACGAGCTCGTGCTGCGACCGGTAGAAGGTGCCCATCCCGCCGTTGGTTTTTGACCCAGACGCAGAGGTTTTTGAGCGTCGAGATACGCCGCGCGTGCCGGCGGCCAAGCAGTTCGTGGAGATGGCGCCAGTCCATGCACTGAAGGCGATCGCGCCGTCGACAGCTGTAGGCCGCGGATGGCCGAGGACGGTCTGAGGAAGGCCGTGAATTCGGCCTCGCGACATCTCCCCCGATGCCATCGGCGAATTCGCGGTGCTGGACGCGCCAAGGCCGCGAACGTGCCCGGCAATGGGCACGTTGTAGGGCGGGTCGGTGAACACCATCTGCGCCGCGTCGCCCGTCGAGCAGGCGGCTGTAGCTCTCGGCTGGGTCGCATCGCCGCACATCAGGCGGTGGCCGCCGAGCTGCCAGAGGTCGCCCGGCCGGGTGACGAGCGAGCGTTCGGCTCGGCAGCTCGACCTCGTCGAGCGCGTCCGGCTCGGTACTCGCGATCGTGCTCGTTCCGATGATGTAGGTCGATCTCGGCGAGCTCGAAACCGGTGAGGGTAAGGTCGAGATCGGGCGCGATCTCGAACAGGGTCTGGAACTCGACGGCCAGGATCTCGCGGTCCCAGCCCGGCATTTTCGGCCAAGCCGGTTGTCGGCGATCACGTAGGCGCGGACTTCTCGGCCTCGCTCATGTGCGCGAGGCAGACGGTCGGCACCTCGGTCAGGCCGAGCAGCTTCGCCGCCTCGACGCGGCCGTGCCCGGCGATGATGAGGTCGTCGTCGTCGATGAGGATCGGGATTGTTGAAGCCGAATGCCTCGATGCTGTCGGCGATCTGGCGGATCTGCCGGCGCGAATGCGTGCGCGCGTTGCGCGGGTTGGGCTTCAGCTGAGAGAGGGAACGGACGACGATCTTTAGGTCGCCGGACGGCCGGAGGCCGCGCGTGTGATCGGTCATACTACCCCCCTTTCAAAAACGTCGGAGCCTCATCGACGAGGTGTCGACGAGACGCCATTTGAGCCATCGCCACCGCATCCGCGGTGGCCTCGAAATCTCAGTCTTGGGGGTAGACTTCTTCGCCTCGCTGATCGCCCCGCCTCGGCGGACGGGTGGGAAAGCGGCCAAGCTCCCTTCGGCCGTCTTGCCCATAGCGATTCAGCTTTGGTCTATGTAGTACGTACAAAGCGTGAACACAAGGCCA
>CAWIYX010000022.1:0-346147 GCA_963840415.1 uncultured Alphaproteobacteria bacterium
CGACGCGGATCTGAAGAAGTATGCCAAGCAGCTCGGCCTCGACATGGCGAAGTTCGAGGCCGACATGCAGTCGCGACGCGACCAAGGCCATCGTGCAGGAGGACATGCAGACGCCGCAACGGGTCGGGGTCCGCGGCACGCCGACGATCTTCGTCAACGGCAAACTGCTGCAGAACCGACCGTCGAGGGCTTCAAGCAGCTCGCCGAGCCGGCGCTCATCCGAAGGGCCCCCGCGCAGCCGGGAGGCTGAGAGGCGGGCTGGGCGCCCGCGCTATCGACCATTCGGCGGAGTTTATCTTGTCCACCCAGTCGCGCCCGGTAGCGTGAGTGGGTCTTCAGGAGAGGGTGCGTCGCCAGCTGTCGACAGGAGGATGCGTCCATGGCGGGATCGACCAGCGGCGGGCGCTCGCCATCGGTGGCGTTGGGCGGGCCCTGCGGGCACCCTGGCGTGGGGGCGAGGAGCGAGTGCGAACGGGAGTTCGACAGCACCTTCGCGCTGATCCAGGAGGCGATCTTCGAGAACCGCGGCTGCACCAGCGATCCGTGCCACGGCGCCCGTCGCTTCCGGCGGCCTCGATCTGCGCGCCGACGTCGCCTACGACAACCTGATCGAGCGTACCGGTGCAGTCGGTACCGGAGCGGTCATTCCCGGGCTGCGCCGCGTCGTGCCCGGTCAGAAGGACCAGAGCCTGCTGTTCCTCAACGTCGCCGCCGGCACCCTGCCCGACGCAGTGGACGGCGCCGCTGCGCGCCATGCCGCTCGGCCTTCCCGGCCTTTCGACCAACGAGCTCGAGGCGCTGCGCACGTGGATCGAGGGCGGCGCGCCGCGCGAGGGCACCGTTCCCGGCACCGGCGAGCTGCTCGACGCCTGCCTGCCGCCGCCGAAGCCGATCGAGATCGAGCCGCTGCCGCCGCCGCCGTGCCGGCGCGGGCGTGCAGATCCGCATGCCGCGCTGGATCGCTGCCCGCCAAGCAGCGAGACCGAGGTCTGCTTCGCCAGCTACTACGACGTCACCGACCAGGTGCCCGACGAGTTCCGCGGCCAGGACGGCACGTTCCGCTACAAGCACGTCGCAGATCCGCCAGGATCCGCTCAGCCACCACCTGATCGTCAACCTC
Organism: uncultured Alphaproteobacteria bacterium; assembly: GCA_963840415.1. GTDB lineage: Bacteria > Pseudomonadota > Alphaproteobacteria > Rhizobiales > Hyphomicrobiaceae > Hyphomicrobium_C. The sequence goes on from CAWIYX010000022.1 coordinate 1,121, forward strand.
TACGCCGGGGCCGACGACGCCGACGATCCGGTCTGGGGCACCTATCAAGCTGCCGCGGCGGCGACAAGGACGGCCAGGTCTGCGACCCGACCGAGCTCGGCTTCTGCGGCGCCGGCGCTGAGTGCGGCAGCGAGCCGCTGACAGAGCATCGCCTGCATCGGGCGCCAACCTGCCGCCCGACTCCGGCCTCGGCATCGACTCGTCGGCGCTTCGTCGGCACCCAGGAGACCGCCCCACGATCACCTATCTCGCCCGGCGTCTACGGCGAGCTGCCGCTCAAGGGCATGATTGATCTGGAACTCGCACGCCTTCAACCTCACCGACGAGGACGGCAAGCTCGAAGCGTGGGTCAACTTCGAGTTCGCCGCGCCCGAGGAACAGCAGTTCCCGCTCGAGCGGCATCTTCAACACCAGCCGCATCTTCACCATGAACGTGCCGGCCTTCGCGCGCCCAGGAAGTGTGCAACCATCCACGGCTTTCCCGCCAACACGCAGCCTGTTCGAGCTCAGCTCCCACATGCACAAGCGCGGCAAGCGCTTCCGCACCTTCGACGGCGCTTCGCCTGCGACGGCGGTCCCAACAACGGCGCGGCCTGCGCGCCGTTCGGCCCGGACGACGGCTTCGAGACGCCGGACATCTGCGCCGGTGCGCCGTGCCGTCTCGGCGAGGCTGCCGATTCGGCGTGCGACTGCAACGGCGATATGCGGTGACCGATCGACGAGCTCGTGCGTCACCGTCACCATCGCGCTCGGCACCGCGACGTCGATCCAGTGCCTGCGCACCGACGGCGACGACGAACGGCGTCGGTCACGGTCGATGAGATGGTCCGCGGCGTCCGCTCGGCGGGCGATCACCGGCGACCGCGACCCGGACGAGAGCCTGCTCTACACCAACCTCGTCTACAACGACCCGACGGTGGTGCAGTTACGATCCGCCGCGCGTCCCGGCGGCACGCATCGCTGCCGCAGGAGCGCACCTTCACCTATTGCGCGCTCTACGACAACGGCTTCGTCGATCCCGGCGAGGTGAAGCGCAAGTCGACCTCGCCGCCGACCCCGATCGGCGTCCCCGGGTCTGTCGGCGGTCCGTGCGTCGACGCCGACCGGCTGCACCGCCGGCAACGTCGGCGCCGCCTGCAGCGGCACCAACGAGGCCGACGCGCGACGCGTCGTGCGACAGCAGCCCCGGCGCCGGGGGCGACGGCGTGTGCGACGCCTGCCCGCTGTGCGGCGGCGTCACCACCGAGGACGAGATGTTCCTGTTGCTGGGATCGTACTTCGTCAAGCGGTGACGCTGCTCGCTCGCGTGGCCGGGGCCGTGACGCGGCCCCGGCCGACCGCGGCGCCGCGCAATCGTGCGAGCGCGGCGGCCGCCCTGCTCGCCTGCCTGCTGCTGCCCGCCGCCGCGGCCGCGGCACGGCGAGCCCGCCGCGCTGGCCTTCTGGGGCGACTTCGGCTTGCCGCTGGCGCGCTGCCAGCGCGAGATCGGCCTCGCCGGCGCGCGCTGCGGGCTGAACGCCTGGCGCATCCGCCGCGACTGTCGGCTCGCGGTGCTGTCCGGCGGCACCTGCGACACGAGCGCCGCGAACGCGGCGGTCGAACAGGTGCGACGTGACGCCGACCGACCGCATTCCGCCGGTGTGCAGCGAGCCGCAGGTGCAGCAACTGCGCTTTCTCGACGTCCACGAAGCGCAGTCCGACGTCATCCGCTTCTGCCGCGGCCTCGAAACCGCCGTGGTCTCGGCGGTCTTCCTCCCGGTGCCGGCGGATGCGGGCACGCTTCTCGGACGCCGAACGCACGTGCATCGCCGCCGCCTCACAATCCACCACCAAACTCCTGAACGTCGGCTTCCGCTCCCGCCGGCGGACGCTGGACCGCATTGCGCAGCGCTCCTTCACGCCGGCGCGCAAGCGCAGGCTGGTGGATGAATCGACCGCGCAGATCGCCGGGCGCACCGGTCAGCTCGCCACCGAACAGGCACGCACCTGTTCCGCGGAGGCCTTCGCCGCCCTCTACGGGCGTGCGAGCGAGGCCTTTCTGGCCACCATCGCCAGCCGCGCCGATTGCCTCGCCGGCGATACCTACGCCCAGGCCGCCGTGCTCTGCCCGCCGGCCGTCTGCGGCAACGGCATGCGCGAGCCCGGCGAGGATTGCGACGACGGGAACACGGTCGCCGGCGACACCTGCCCGGCGGACTGCGTGCGCTCCTGATCCACCTGACCGACCGATGCCGGTGGCGGCGGTGGCTCTCGGACGGATCGGACGGATCGGTCCGATCGGACCCATCCGTCCGACCGCCGCCGCCGCCACAGGTCACGTGCGATAGTCGGAGTTGAAGCGGACGTAGTCGACCGTCAGGTCGCTGGCGATGCGCAGCGCCGATGCCCGCCCCCGCGTGCAGGTCGAGCGTCAGGGTGAACTCCGGCCTGGCGACGATGCGGCTGGCGCGACGCTCGACGCGGCTGGCCACCTCGACGCCGCGGCGCACGATCGCGACGCCATCGAGGTAGACGTCGAGCTTCGCCGGATCGAACACCGCCCCGCTGTAGCCGGCGGCGCAGACGATGCGACCCCCGTACGGATCGCCGCCGTAGAACGCGCACTTGCACAGCGTCGAGCGCGCGATCGCGTCGGCCACCTTGGCGGCATCGCGCGCCGAGCGCGCGCCGCGCACCCTGATGTCCACCACCTTGGTCGCGCCCTCGCCGTCCTTCACGACCGCGCGCGCCAGTCGGCCCCTCAAACGGCCGACGGCGCCGGCGAACGGCGCGTAGGCTCGCGAGCCGACGCCGATCGCCGGATTGCCGGCGGCGCCGTTCGCGAGCAGCAGGACCGTGTCGTTGGTGCTCATGTCGCCGTCGACGATGATGGCGTTGAAGGACTGCGGCAGGCCGGAGCTGCAACGCCTTGCGCAGGGCGCCGCGCGTGACCCGCGCGTCGGTGAGGACGAACACCAGCAGCGTCGCCATGTCGGGCGCGATCATGCCCGCGCCCTTGGCCATCGCCGCGATGCGTGACGTCGCGGCCACCGAGCCGCGAGCCGCCGACGCCGATCTTCGGAAACGCGTCGGTCGTCATGATCGCCTTCCAGGGCGTCGGCAGAAGCCCTCCGGGCCAGCGCCGCCAGCGCCGCGCCGACCCCGCGGCGCAGGCGAGCGCGCGGCAGCTGCACGCCGATGCGGCCGGTCGACGACGGCAGCACCGCCGCTCGGCGATCCCGAGCCGCTCCGCCACCACGCCGGTGAGCTCCGCGCCAGGCGCTCGCCGTCGCGCGCCGGTGCAGGCGTTGGCGTTGCCGCTGTTGACCAGCACCGCCTGCACGCGCCCGCCGCGCAGCCGCTCCTGTCCGACGATCACCGGCGCCGCCTTGACCCGGTTGGTGGTGAACGCCGCGGCCGCGACCGCCGGCCGGTCCGACACGATCAGCGCCACGTCGCGCTTGCCGCTCGCCTTCAGACCGCAGGCGACGCCGGCGAAGCGAAAGCCGGGGACCACAATCGGCTGCCGCCGTACTGCCAGCTTCATCAGCATCCTCCTCCGCGGGTCGGCGGACGCGATCGGCGAACCGCCGGCCTGCCGAACAATCGGCTGAACCAGATACGCGACCTCGTGCTCGATTCCGGCGCCCGCCGGAATCCGGACAGACAATGGCCGCGACCGCATCGGGCTGGATCCCGGCTTACGCCGGGATGACGTGGATCGACGCCGGCGCCGGCTCACGCCCCGTGGCACTTCTTGTACTTCTTGCCGCTGCCGCACGGGCACGGATCGTTGCGGCCGACCTTGTCGGCGTCGCGCCGCGACGCGGCCGGTTTCCCGGCGCCGCGCCGCGGCCTCGCCGCCGCCGCTCATCGTCATCTGCGCCGGCTGCGGCTGCGGCGTCTGCTCCAGCCGCGCCAGCTCTTCCGCGCGCACGGCCTGCACGCTGAAGAGCTTCTCGACGACGTCCGCATGCGACGCGGCCGATCAGCTCCTCGAACAGGTCGTACCCCTCCTTCTGGTACTCCTGCAGCGGGTTCTTCTGCCCGTAGCCGCGCAGGCCGATGCCTTCCTTCAGGTGGTCCATGCTGAGCAGATGGTCCCTCCAGAGGGGGTCGAGCGTCTGCAGCCAGATGATCCGCTCGAGGTGGCGCATGACCGGCGGCGTGAACGTCGTCTCGCGCTGCGCGTGCGCCGCCCGCACCCGGCGCGCACCAGCTCCTCGACCTGGCCTGCGGTCATCGCGGCCGCGCGTTGCTCGTCGGCGAGCTGCAGGCGCAGGTTGAACTGCGCGAAGACGCGCGTCGTCGAGCGTCTTCCAGTCCCACTCCTCGGCCGGCGTGTCGCTCGCCGCGTGCTGTCGACGAGGTCCTCGTCGACGCCGTCGGCCATCTCCCGCACCTCTTCGCTCAGGGTCTCGCCGACAGCATCTCGCGCCGCCGCGCGTAGATGACCTCGCGCTGCTTGTTCAGCACGTCGTCGTACTCGAGGAGGTGCTTGCGGATGTCGAAGTTGTGCGCCTCGACCTTCTCCTGCGCGTTGCGGATCGCGCGCGTGACGAAGCGGTGCTCGATCGGCACGCCCTCCTCCATGCCGAGGCGGTCCATCAGGTTCTGCATGCGGTCGGCGCCGAAGATGCGCAGCAGGTCGTCCTCGAGCGAGAGGTAGAAGCGCGACGAGCCCGGATCGCCCTGGCGGCCGGCGCGGCCGCGCAGCTGGTTGTCGATGCGCCGCGCCTCGTGGCGCTCGGTGCCGAGGATGTGGAGGCCGCCGGCGGCGACCACCTGCTCGCGCTCGTCCGCGCACTGCTCCTGGATACTTCGGCAGGATCTCGTTGAAGCGACCTCGTACTCCTGCGGCGCCGTCTGCAGCTCCTCGCGGATCTCCTCGACGACCGGACGTACTTGCGCCGCTCCTCCTCGTAGGCGTCGCGCGCGGCGGCACCGCCTCCTCGTACGGCACTCGCGCCTCCGCGTCGGCCCGTTCGACCGCTCGATAGGCCGCGGGCGGCGTCGTACGCCGCTCGCGCCTCGGTCGCTCGCCGGCGCATCGGGCGGCCGCGCCGAGCACGCGCTGCAGGGCCCGCTCGTAGTCCTGCCGGGCGCGGTCGAACGCCGTACGGGCCGGCTGCAGCGCCGGGCTGACGCCGTTGCTCGACCGACTCGCGCAGGGCCGCGCACCAGTCGGTCCGACAGCGATCGAAGCGCTGCTGCCCCTCCTCGCCGACATGCGGTCCGGTCACCCGGTCGACCTCCTGCAGCGCCTCGCTGTAGCGCTCGGCCGCCGCGGCGCATCGCTCGTACGCCGCGCCGCCGCTCGCCACCGAGCCCACCCCGCGTCGTCGTAGCGGCGCGCGCGTGCCAGAAGTCGGCGTCGAGGAACGCCCGATGCGCGGCGGTGAGCTCCTCGAGGCGCCCTGGCTTGCCGCTCGGCGAGCGGTCCCCATTCGGCTCGTGGGTCGCGCGCGCGCGCTCGACCTCTCGTCGTACTGCTCGCGCAGGTCCGCGAGCGCGTCCTCGTAGCGCGCGCCGCCCTCGGGCCGGCTCGAGGTGCGGCGGATCCACTCGTTCTCCATCTCGGCGCGCGCCAGGAACTCGGGGTTGCCGCCGAGCAGGATGTCGGTGCCGCGGCCGGCCATGTTGGTGGCGATCGTCACCTGCCCGAGGCGGCCGGCCTGCGCGATGATGTTGGCCTCGGCCTCGTGGTTGATCGGCGTTCAGCACGTTGTGCTTGACGCCGCGCCTTCTTGAGCAGCTTCGAGACGTGCTCGGACTTCTCGACCGAGGTCGTGCCGACCAGCACCGGCTGGCCCTTCTCGTGGCACTCGCCGATCTCCTCGACGACGGCGTCGAACTTCTCGCGCTCGCTCTTGTAGACGACGTCGGCGTGGTCGATGCGGCGCATGAGCTTGTTCGGCGGCATGACGACGACGTCGAGCTTGTAGATCTTCTGGAACTCGACCGCCTCGGTGTCCGCCGTGCCGGTCATGCCGCCGAGCTTCGCGTACATGCGGAAGTAGTTCTGGATGGTGATCGTCGCGAGCGTCTGGTTCTCGCTGCTCGATCTGGACGCCCTCCTTCGCCTCGACCGCCTGGTGCAGCCCGTCCGACCAGCGCCGGCCCGGCATCAGGCGGCCGGTGAACTCGTCGACGATGATGACCTCGCCGTCCTTCACGACGTAGTCGACGTCGCGCTTGAAGAGCGTGTGCGCCGCAGCGCCTGCGTGACGTGGTGCAGCGATGTCGATCTGGCTCGGGTCGTAGAGGTTCGCGACGCCGAGCAGCCGCTCGCACTTGGCGATGCCCTCCTCGGTGAGCATGACGTTGCGGTGCTTCTCGTCGATCGTGTAGTCCGTCGTCGCTGCGGTCTCGAGCCGCGGGATGATGCGAGTTGCGACGCGGTCGACGTAGTACTTGTCGGCTCGACTGCTCGGCCGGGCCGGAGATGATGAGCGGCGTGCGCGCCTCGTCGATCAGGATGTTGTCGACCTCGTCGACGATCGCGTAGTGGAGCTCGCGCTGGACGTACTCGTCGAGGCTGAACTTCATGTTGTCGCGCAGGTAGTCGAAGCCGAACTCGTTGTTCGTGCCGTAGGTGATGTCGGCGCGGTAGGCGTCGCGGCGCTCGACCGGGCGGAGGTGCAGGAACCGGTAGTCCTTCGGGATGTAGCGTCGGGTCGAAGAGGAAGCTGGCGTCGTGGATGATCGAGCCGACGGTGAGGCCGAGGAAGTGGTAGATCGGCCCCATCCACTGCGACGTCGCGGCGGGCCAGGTAGTCGTTGACCGTGACCAGGTGCGCGCCCTTGCCCGCGAGCGCGTTCAGGTAGAGCGGCAGCGTCGCGACCAGCGTCTTGCCCTCGCCGGTCTTCATCTCGGCGATCTTGCCCTGGTGGAGGACGATGCCGCCGAGGCACTGCACGTCGTAGTGCCGCAGCCCGATCGTCCGCCGCGACGCCTCGCGCACGGCCGCGAACGCCTCGGGCAGGATCTCGTCGAGGACCAGCGCCCTCGGCGTCGTAGAGCGCCTTTTCGGCCTTGCTGATCTGCTCGCGGATCGACTCGGGGTGGGCCATCCTCGCCGCGTGGCTCGCGTAGGGTGGTGCGCAGGCGCTCGATCTCGGCCCGTTCGCGCTCGGTCGCCGTCCGGATCTGGCCCGGAATGCCTCGGTCTTGTCGCGCAGGTCGTCGTCGCTGAGGCCCTGCAGATCCTCCTCGAGGCTCGCCACCTTCCGACCAGCGGGCGCAGGCGCTTGAGCGCCCGGTCGTTGCTGCTGCCGAAGACCTTTTTCGGGTCGCCCGCGATCGCCCGGCGATGAGGCCGACCAGGATGCCGCCGCTGCCCAGCATAGGGCGCGCGTCCATTGTTCGGCCCCACCCAGCACCAGCCCGATCGACCCGCCGACGACGGCGCCGATGACGATGCCGGCGAGGGCTCCCAACAGGATTTTCTTACTCATGTGGTCAGGATCCGAAGCCGCGCGCCAACACGTTATGCTGCCCCTCGGACCACGAAAGATCAAGGTAGCAGGCGGCAGGCGTTTCGCCATCCGCCGTCAATCGCGACCCGGAGGGATCAGAGCGAGCGCACCAGGGCGCGAAAGTGGCGCCCACGCTCCTCGAACGAGCGGTAGCGGTTGTAGCTCGGCGCGCCGGGCGAGAACAGGCAGGTCGCCCCCGCCGGGGTGCGCGTCCCGGGCCAGCGCGACCGCTTCCTCGCAGCCCGGCCACCTCGACGACATCGGCCGCAAGCCTGCCGTTCGCGCGCCGCGCGCGCGATCGCGGCACCGGTGTCCGGCAGCAGGATGAGCGTCTCGACGGCGCTGCCGGCGACGGCGTCGACCAGCGGCGCCGGGATCGTAGCCGCGATCGTAGCCTCCGGCGATCAACGTCCGCACCTCGGGCCGAGCGCCTCCAGCGCGGCCGCGACCGCCTCGGGCGCCGTCGACAGGCTGTCATTTACCCACCGCACGCCGGCGCAGGCCGTCGTCCTCGAGGCGGAACGGGAGGCCGCGAAACGTCGCCAGCACGCGCTGGAGGTGCTCGGGACCGGCTCCGACGAGCTCCGCCAGCGCGAGCGCCGCGACGGCGTTCTCGCGGTTGTGCAGGCCCGGGAGCGCCATGTCGTGTCGGGGAAGAGGGCGTCGCCGCCGCGCCGGAAGAAGCCGGCAGAGAAATGGAGACCCGCGGCGACATTACCACCTCCGCTGCCGGGCCCGCGGCGCGCCGCCCCGACGCGGCCGAGCGCACGTCGTGGCGAAAGCGGTCGCCGGCACGCTGCGCGAGCGCGATGCGCAGCTTCGCGCCGTAGTACGCCGGCACGCTGCCGTGCCAGTCGAGGTGCTCGGGAACAGACTCGCAGCAAGGCGGCGATCGCTGGGGCCGAATCGTCGCGCAGGTCGGCGCACTGGTAGCTCGAGAGCTCGATCACCGTGACGCACCGCGCGCGTAGCGATCTCGTCGAGGCGCATCGAGCGCCGGCGCGCCGATGTTGCCGACGAGCACCGACGGCGACGCCGCCTCGTCGAGCGCGCAGATGAGTCAGCGTGCTCGTCGTGCTCTTGCCCTTGCTGCCGGTGATCCCGACGCTCGGGAGCCGTGTGCGCGGACCTCGGCGAGGAACAGGTTCGTCGCGCGTCGTCTGCGTCGACGCCGGCGGCGTCGGCGGCGCGTCGGAGCGGGTGGTGCGGCGCGAAGCCGGGCGAGCGAACGAGGACGTCGAGGTCGGGGAGTGCGTCAACGCCGCTCGGCGCAGACTGCGTCACGTTCCGGGAGCGTCGGCGGGAACCGGCTTGTCGCGGTCGAAGATCGAGACGCACGCCGCTCGTGACCTGCCCGACGTAGCGCCGCCGAGCGTCGCGCGGCCCTCGACGCCGAAGCCGAGGATGCCGACCCACGCCCGAGCAGCTCCGAGATACGCATGCAGCCTCGCTTCCCACACCCGGTGGGAGTCGGTGCGCCGCCTGCGGCGCCATGGCGCGATCCCAGGCCGCCTCCGCGTCGCCATCGATCGGCGCCATGGCGCCGCGCGTACCAATCGCGGCAACGGCGCCGGCAAGCGACCCGTGCGCGCGCCAGGCGCGCCAGCGCGGCGCGGTCTCTCGACGGCGTCCCGACGCATTCGAACGGCTTCAGGCCCGCCGCACGCCGGCGAGGCCGTCGAGAATGGGGCAGGTTGTCGGCTCCGACGAGGAAGTCGCCGCCGAACACGCGCGCGCAGGCCGCCGTCGTCGAGCTGCGGGGCGAGCATCAGCTGCACGAAGACGCACTTCGGGCAGCGACCGCACCAGCGCGGCGCTCGGCGCGCGGGCGTTGGCGGAAGTTGCTGTTGCACGAGGTGAAGCTGTCGAAGTACTCCGGGTGGCGCGCGAACGCCGCGGCGATCCGGAGCTCCCGCAGCGGGCGCAGGAGGCTGAAGATAGGCGGGCGTCTCGCCGAGCGCCGCGCGCACCAGTCCTGGAAGGCCTGCTCGAACCCGAGGCTCTTGCTCCACTGGTGGTTGACCGCCATGCCGTTCCAGAGCAGTGTTCCCGTCGTCGGCGCTGCGCTCGTTGGCGCGACGACGGCGGCGTAGCCGCCGCGCATCGCGACCAGCGTCGCGACGAAGGCGATGCACGCCGAGATCGGGCACGTGACCGTTCCAGGCGCCGCGCGCGTTGAGCTCGAAGAGCCGTCGGATCGAGCGCGCGGCGCACGACCAGATGGCGCGAGGCCCATCGCCGGCGACCGAGCGATCGATCCAGGGCGCGCGTGCCGAGCGACAACGCGTCCGCCGCGACGCCGGCGTGCCGGACGACCTCGCGCGCGACGGCGGAGTCCTTGCCGCCGCCCGCCAGCACCAGGACACGCTCGACGGCGACGCTGCGCGGCCGGCGGCTCCGGCAGCGCTCCGCCGCTCGGAAAGCTCGCCCGCCCGCGCGGGTCGAGGCCGTTGCGATAGTAGAACTCGCCGAGCCCCTGCGTGTAGAGCATGTCCCAGAAACCGGCGTCAGCTCGGGCACGGGCGCCGCGTGGATCTCGGCGGGGATTGCCGCCTTGAAGTACGACACGCCGCAGGCGCGATGGATGCCGTCGACCAGCGCGCGCACGGCCGCATCGCGCGGGTCCGGCGCCGCGACCGCGTCCGGCAACACCAGGCGCTCTTCGAACCCGACGTCCGCGTCCTCGCCGCCGGCGAGTCGATAGCCCAAGCGGATGGTGCGACCGTCGAGCTCCACGCTACCGAGCTCGAACCGACGGTGACGCGGGCGGGCCGGGTGCGCGGCGGGTTCGGGCTGATTCGCCATCGGCGTCACCACGCCGCGCCGGCGGCCAGCCGGACGCCGAGGGCGCGGTCGCTCGGGACGTCTCCCATCACCCGCTGCCAGACTGCCGGCGGCTCCATGCACAGGTAGAGCGGCGTGCCGGTGAAGCGACGGCGCAGCTGCTCCCCGAGTGTCCGGTACATGCGCAGCCGCAACCCGCGCCAGACGCGCGCCTTGCCGTCCGCCCCCGGCACCAGCTCGGCGGCGAGCACACGGCTGGGCGCCGCTCGCGCCGGCCGGATCGCGTCCGCCAGCGTCGGGCTGAGGCGCAGGCTGCCGAGGCTGATCCAGGCGACCGCGCGTCGGTCCACGCCATCGGTGATCTGTTCGATCGCCTCCGCGTAGGCGCGCTCCCAACCTTCGAACGCCACCAGCGGGTCGAAGTGGAAGCCGACGCGATAACCCGCCGCCTGCACCCGACGCGCCGCCGCGATCCGCTCGGTCAGCGTCGCGGTGCCGGACTCGTCGCTGTCGATCACCGCCTCGGCGTTGACCGACCACGACACGACGACCTGCCCGTTCGGGTCCAGCCCCACCAACTCGTCGACGCAGTCGGTCTTGGTCTTGAGCTCGAGCACGGCGTTGCGCCGTGCCGCGAAGAACGGCACCAGCTGCCGGGACAGCCCGGTGATCGCATCGAGCGCCAGGCTGTCGCTGAGCTCGCCGGTTCCGATCCGGAAGTCGCGCTCGGGATGGGCGCTGACCACCGTGTCGATTTCCTCCAGCGCCGTCTCGACGTTGGTGAACGCGGTCAATCGCGGGCTGCCGGCGAGATAGTCCTGCAGGAAGCAGTAACTGCAGTCCATCGGACAATTGCTGGCCAGGTTCACCACCAGGTAGTTGCAGCACACCAGCCCGGCGGTGCCGGCCGGACAGTGGCGCAGGAAGTGGCCGCGATGGCGCTGCAGGACGAGCGTGCGCTTGTGGTCGCGGACACCGCCCGGCGGGGTGGGAAGCCGGCCGGCTTCGAACTCCAGCAGCGGACGTTCGCCCCAGCGCTCCAAGGTCGTGCGGCCGAGCACGGTGTCGCGCGCGCCGGCTTCGATCCAGAGCGCATCGGGAACGAACCGCTTCACCAGTCGCCCTCCAGCACGGCGAAGATCCGGTCGACGCCCTCGCCGCGCAATGCCGCCGCCAGCGCATCCACTTGCGCGCGCAGCTCGGTCGACGAGGCGGCGCGCAGCTGCACTGTCACGTGCTCGCCCTCGAGGTTGGCCGGAAGCTCGACGCGCACGCCGGCCGGAAGCCGCAGCTCCTTCACCAGCGCTGCGAGCCGTTGCTCGATCGCGGTCAGCTGCGGATAGCGCAGGCGTCGCAGCTCGAGCTTGATGCGCCTTGATCGCCTCGTTGCGCCCCAGCTGTCGCGCCAGCACGGCACGCATCGCCGCGCCGTCGAGCACGGCCGCGAGCGTGCCGCCGTCGCGCGCCGCCACCGCCGCGGCCTCGTCGTGGAGGTCGCGGAACTGGTTCTCGCCCAGGCGAAGCCGCTCGGCGAGCGCCAGCAACAGATCGCGGTCCTCGGCGGGCTCGGCCAACCAGCGCTCCAGCGTCGTCTCGCTGAAGTGGCGACCGGTGGCATAGGCGCGGACGTCGGCTTCCGACATCGATGATTACTCCGCCAGGCGGTTGGTTCAGGCGAACGCGCCCGCCACCGCCTGATAGCGTGCCGCCTCGTCGACGAGCCCGCGCCGCTCAGCGCCCTGCGCCAGGATGCCGCACTTGCGGCGCAGCGTCGCGACGGCGGCGGCGCGTCGCGCCGGCGCCAGGCCGTCGGTCGCCAGCAGCTTGGCCAACGATGCGACCCGAAAGCGATCCATGCCCCAGTAGCGCCGCGAGAGCTGGTCCGCGTGCCCGCCGCGCCTGACCACCAGCGGCTCCGGCACGAGGCCGACCGCGCACGACGCACTGAGCCGCAGCCAGAGGTCGTAGTCCTCGCAGACCGGCAGACTCTCGTCGAATCCCCCGAGCGCGAGGAACCGAGCCCGTCGGATCATCACCGCCGACGGGCTGACCAGGCAGCGCGCCAGACTGGGAATGAACACGTCACCGGCCGGTTTCGCATGATGGCGGCAGGGATTCACGCGCACGCCGTCGCGGATCCAGATCTCGCCGGTGTGGCTCGCCTCGAGCGCCGGATCGGAACGGTGCAGCGCCAACTGCCGCGCCAGCCTCGACGGCCGCCGAGATCGTCGGAGTCGAGGAATGCCAGCCACACGCCGCGCGCCAGGCGGGCGCCGGCATTGCGCGCCGCCGAGACGCCGCGCGGCGCCGTCCGGTGGCAGCGGATGCGATCGCCGAACGACGCGGTCAACGCCGCGGCCGTGCCGTCGCGGGAGCCGTCGTCGACGACGATGACTTCGAGCCCGCACTCGTCCTGCGCCAGCACCGATGCGACCGCGTCGCAGACCAGCATGCGCCGGTCGCGGGTCGGAATGATCACGCTCACATCGGGGGACACACGCACCTCAGCCGCTGCGGCGGAGATTGCCACAGCCCCTCGAGCCGCTCAACGCGCCGATGTCGCGCGCACACCGCAGTCACCGTCACGCGACGCGTCAAATCTCGCGACTGCGCGCCGAGCACAATCAATTTGACCTCCATCGCGCTTTGTCCCTAGTGTGGCCGTGTGGGCGCTCGGGCCGGCGCAGCAGACGTGTGGGGGATCACGTCGCGCGCGCTGCCCGCCGCAGGCGCGTCCAAATCCGCGGAGGACTAGACAACGATGACGATGCGACGTGCACGCGCGGCTGCCCTCTTCACCGCCCTGTTGCTGACCGCCGCGCCCGGAATGGCGGGCGGACGAGCTCAAGCCGGGCAAGGTGCTCGACCAGTCGAACTGGCAGAAGGCCGAGGGCGCTGCTGCCGCCCGAGATCCTCGAAGCACTACAAGAGCGGCGAGTACGTCGAACCCGATCGTCGACTGGCCGGTCGGCAAGTACAACTGGCCGCCCGACTTCAAGGCCGGCACCGAGACGAACGAGGGCAAGTTCAAGGTCGGCGCCGAGGGCACATCATCGACAAGGCGACCGGCAAGCAGCCCCCCTACATCATCGGCTATCCCTTCCCGACCATCGACGCCGAACGATCCGCAGGCGGCGGCGAAGATCGTGTGGAACTACTTCTACCGCACCTGGTACTTCGGCAACCTGCACGCGCGAGTCGCAGGTCAACTGGATCAGCCCGACCGGCCTCGAGCGGCGCATCGACGCAGGACGTAGCTTCAAGTACTACGACGGCATCCCGGAGGACGACCGCCGGCCGAACCCGCAGAACTTCAGCGTCCAGCAGCTCGTCGTGGCGCAGTCGCCGGCCGACCTGAACGGCACGGCGGCGCTCACCTGGCGCTACCGCGATCCCGACGCAAGCGCGACTCGACGTGGGCCTACGTGCCGGCGCTGCGGCGCGTGCGCGCCGTCAGCCCGGCGAATCGCTCCGACGGCTTCCTCGGCTCCGACATGAGCCAGGACGACGGGCCGTTCTTCGACGGCAAGCCGGAGGACTTCGACGTGGAAGCTCGACGGGCAGACGCGACGCAGCTCCGCATCGTCGACCCGACTCAGCCTGCAGGGCAAGGTCGAAGTCGGTCTGGCAGCTCCACGGCGGCGGCTGGCGACGCCCACTGGCCCGACGATCCGACGTTCGTCGGCTACATGGATCCAGGACTGGAAGGGCGTCGCCTGGGCGCCGGTCGCAGCGCGGCGCTCGCCAAGCGCACGGTCTGGGTCGTCGAGGGCGATGCCGAAGGACAAGTACTACCTCTACGGCAAGCTCGAGCTGTACATCGACAAGGTGACCTACCAGGGCGCCTGGAACCGCAAGTTCGGCTGGAAGGGCGAGCTGCTCAACACCCTCCAGGTGATGGCGTGGAATCCTGGCCGTTCACGCGGCCGGACGGCAAGGTCGACTACAACCAGGGCTCGAACATGGCCTTCCAGTGCGCCGAGAACATCAAGCCGAACCGGGCCACGGTCGCGGGCATCAAGTCGAGCCCGAAGTCGGCGCTCGACGTCCGCGTCAAGTTCGAGCCCGAACTCTTCGACATGAACTCGCTGTCGCGGTACGGCAAGTAAGCACATCCTGGTACGCCCTCGAAGCGGCCGCAGGAAGCTGCGGCCCCCTGCAGGGCGAACGCAAAGGGCTCGCATCCCGTTCGGGCTGAGAAGCAGCCACGGCGGAGCCGGGGCCGTCTGAAGCCCGCCGGGCCGGTTCGTACCGACCTACGAGGCGCAGCAGCCGGTCGATCTCCTCCCACACCGCCGCGGCGCCGTCTCCGGTCGCGGCGGAGAATCCGATCGGCGGGCTCTCCGGGCGCGCCGCGGCAAGGCGCGCCAGCGCCTGCAGACCGGGCCCGCGCGCCAGCTTGTCGGTCTTGGTCGCCACCACGACGCTCGGAATCGCGTGCGCGGCGAGGAAGTCGAGCAACTGGGCGTCGTCGGCCTCGATGCCGCGCCGCAGGTCGACCAGCACCATCACGCCGCGCAAGGCGCGGCGGCGCCCGAGCAGGTATCCCTCGACCAGCTCGCGCCAGCGCGCCTTGACCGGCAGCGGCACGCGCGCAAAGCCGTACCCGGGCAGATCGACGAACAGCATCCGGGTCCCGATCGCGAAGAAATTGATCGCTGCGTGCGGCCCGGCGTCTTGCTGACCCGCGCCAGCCCGTGTCGGGCCACCAGCCGGTTGAGCAGCGACGATTTCCCGACATTCGACCGGCCGGCGAAGGCGATCTCCGGCAGGCCTTCGGCGGCAGGCGGTCCAGCCGCTCGGCCCCGGCGATGAACGCCGACGCACCGCCCTGTGCGGCTGCTGCGCTGGTTCGCTGCCGACGCTCGTGGATACAGCCGGACGACCGGGGCGTCGTTCGCGCTGGTGCCGCCTGGTCACCGGTTCCGCTTGGACTCGTAGCTCTCGCCGACGAACAGGATCGTGTCGGGGTTCCGCAGGCTGTCCGGCGTCAGCGCCCAGGTCCCGCCGATCGACGGGCTCAGGATCCCCTGCACCGCGTCGCTGTCGCCGACCGTGACCCCGTAGGCCAGCAACGCCACCAACCCGCCGCCGACGGCATAGAGAAACTTCGCCGGCATATACCGAATTGGCCCGCGATCGCCGCCATGCCCCAGCCGAACTGCGCCAGGTAGCTCTCCTCCTCGACCGGAGGCCGCTCGGCCAGATCGCTCAACGCCGCTTCCTCGGCTCGCACGGCCGGCACGCCGACGCTGGTGACCGCCAGCACCGCCACCATCACTCCCATCGCCACTGCACGCATGGCACCTCCCCACTCACTCGGTCCGGACCACCGCGTCGGCGGGCAGCAGTTCCAACGACATCGCCGTCGCGCGCTCGACGTAGTCGCGGTCCTTCGATTCGAGCGTCAGCTTCACGGGGTACTCCGGGTGCCGAGCTCTCGGGTAGGAGCCGAGCAGCAGCTCCGGGAACTGCCGCCAGCGTGGCGTTCAGGTGCTCCGCGATCGCGCCCTCCCCCTCGCGCGTGTAGACGACGCGCAGGTAGTAGGGGTCGGCGGCGAAGCGCTCGCTCAGGGTCTCGAACTTCTGCTCGAAGATCTCCGGGATGCCCGGGCAGGATGTAGATGTTCTCGCACTTGATGGTCGGGAAGCCGAGGCGTGCCGTCGACGATGCAGCTCGGCGCCCTCGGGCACCTCGGCCATCTTGAGCCGCGCCTCGTTGACTTGCTCCCCGAAGAACTCGCGCAGCTTGCTCTCGATCGTCGGGATGGCGGATCGACGCGCGCGGCCGAGCCCGCGCGCGATGCCCTCGATGGTGACGTCGTCGTGCGTCGGCCCGACGCCGCCCGAGGTGAACACGACGTCGTAGCTGCGGCTGAACTCGCGCACCGTCGTCGGCGATCGTCGTCGAGCTCGTCGGGGATGGCGAGGATGCGCCGCAGCGTCGACGCCGAGCGCGCGCAGCTCGCGCGCCAGGAACGGCGAGTTGGTGTCGGTCACCTTGCCGGAGAGGATCTCGTTGCCGATGACGATGAGCGCCGCGGTCCGGTCGCGCGGCCATCGCCGCAGCCTCAGACCGAGATCGCGTCCTTGCGGAAGTCGCTGCGCGCCGATCTTCACGTTCACCAGCGCCGGCTTGCCCGCAGCCGAGCGCGCGCTCGAGCGCCGGGCGGATCTCCTCCGGCCGCTCGACGTACTCGCCGTGCCCGCCGAGCGCCTCGACGACCTTGTCGTAGCGCGTGTACGACGAGCTTGCGTCGCGGGCGTGCGCTCCTCGCCGTAGATCTGCACCTGGCCGCGCCGGATCTGCGTCCAGGCCGGCGTCGTTGCCGATGACGCCGACGACGTTGATCTTCTGGCGGACCAGGCCTCGAACTCCATCGCGTGGAGGCCGAACGAGCCGTCGCCGTAGATGATGATGACCGTCGCTCTTCGGGCTCGCGAGCTTGGCGGCCATGGCGTAGCCCGGGCCGACGCCGAGCGTGCCGAGCGGACCGGGGTCGAGCCAGTGGCCGATGCTGCGTGGACGCGCAGCACGGAGGCCGCCGTCGCCGACGAAGTCGCCGCCGTCGCCGATGACGATCGTGTCCGTCGTCGAGCGAGTCGGCGATCTCGGCGCAGACGCGCAGCGGGTTGATCGGGCACCGCGTCGGACTCGAGCTGCGGCTGCATCTGCTCGCCACTTCTCGCCTCTCGCGCTCGCGCAGCTCGTCGAGCCACGGCTCGCACCATCGCCGGCGCTGAAGCCGTCGGCCTGCGCGCGCCTCGGTGAGCTGCTCCATCACCAGGCCGGTGTCGCCGACGATGCCGACGTCGACGGCGCGGTTGCGGCCGAGCTCGCGCGCCGTCGAGGTCGACCTGGATGAGCTTGGCCGTCGGGATTGATGTGCGAGTCGCGCCCGTAGCCGAGGCGGAAGTCGAGCGGCGTGCCGAAGATGAGGACGACGTCGGCCTGCTTGAGCGCGTCCTTGCGCGTCTGCGAGAAGAAGTGCGGATCGTCCGGGCGGCAGCTGCCGCGCGCCAGGCCGTTGACGTAGACCGGCATGCCGAAGGTGCTCGACGAACTCCGGATAGGCCTCGCGCCGCGCGCGACCAGACGCAGCTGGCTGCCGACGAGGCCACCGGCCGCTCGCGCCGCTGCGAGCAGCTCGAACGCCTGCTCGACGTAGCGCGGATCGCCGGCGACGCCGGCCTCGGTGCGGTAGCTGCGTCGGACACGACGATCTGCTCCTCGTCGTACGATGTCGAACAGCGAGGTCGAGCGGCATCTCGAGGAACACCGGGCCCGGCACGTCGGTGGTCGCGATGCGGAACGCCGTCGCGACGTACTCGCCGAGGCGGCGCGCCTTCGGGCACCGAGACCGCCCACTTGGTGATCGGCCGCATGAGCTCGACGTGGTTCATGTCCTGCAGCGAGCCCATGTCGGCGAAGGCGCGCGGGCCCTGCCCGCCGATGATGATCATCGGGATGTTGGCGCGCATGCGCGTTCGCGACGCCGGTGACGGCGTCGGTGAGGCCCGGGCCGGCGGTGACGATCGCGACGCCGGGCTGCCCGGTGACGCGCGCCCAGCCGTCGGCGGCGTGCGCCGCGGTCTGCTCGTGGCGCACGTCGACGACGCGGATGCCCTCGTCGAGGCAGCCGTCGTAGATCGACATGACGTGTCCGCCGCAGAGCGTGAAGATGAAGGGCACCTTCTCGGCGTGCAGCGCGCGGGCGACGACCGTCCTCCGTGAACATCGCCATGACTCTCGATCCGTTCGCCGTGTCGAGTCGCGCACTTATACGCTCGCCTTCGCGCCGCAAGGTAGCGGCTCCGCGGCGTCACGCGTCAGCGCCGATCGACTCGATGACCGTCCTTCGAGGTCGGTGATCTCGCGTCGCGCAGGTACGCGCCGAGCCGCTTCTTCAGGCGCTCCTCGATCTGCCGCACGCGCTCGCGGCTGATGCCGTACTCGTCGCCGATCTCCTGCAGCGTGAGCGGCTCCTCGCGCGCATCAGGCCGGCGTCGCTCGAAGATCACCGCGTCCTTGCCCGTCAGCGTCTCGCCGAACTCGCGGATCTTCTCGCGCGACCTGCGTGCGGAACTCGTCGTCGGCGACCGCTCCTCGGCAGTCTGCGTCGCGGCTCGGCAGAAAATCAAGCAGCGTGCGCGTCGTCGCCGTCGTCGATCGGCGCGTCGACCGAGAGGTCGCGCGCCGCCAGCCGCTGCTCCATCTCGACGACTTCGCGCTCCTTCACGTCGAGCCGCTGGGCGATCAGCTTCGGCTCGGCGACGAAGCCCTCGCGCTCGAGCCGCTCCTTCTCCTTCTGCAGGTTGAAGAACAGCTTGCGCTGCGCCTGGGTGGTGCCGACCTTCACCATCCGCCAGTTGTTCATGATGTAGCGGATGATGTACGCGCGGATCCACCAGACCGCGTACGACGGGAAGCGGACGCCGCGGTACGGATCGAAGTTCTTGACCGCCTCCATGCAGGCCGATGTTGCCCTCCTGGATGAGGTCGAGCAGGTTGTGGAACGCGCGCTGGTACTCGCGCGCGATCATCACGACCAGCCGCAGGTTGGCGGTCACCAGCCTGTACGCCGCCTCGCGGTCCTCGTGCTCCTTCTAGCGCACCGCGAGCGCGTGCTCCTCCTCGCGCGACAGCAGCGGATAGCGGCGGATCTCGGTGAGGTAGCGCTGCAGCGGATCGAACGGGACGAGCGCGCCGCCGTCGCTCCTCGCGTTCGTCGTCGCCGGCCAGCTCAGGCTCGGCCACCACCTCGGGGTCCTCGACGTCCGCGTGTGCATCCTCGGGCGCGATGTCGGACTCGTCGCTCTCGTCGTCCGCGCCCTCGGCGCTCTCCGCCGCCTCGACGGGCTCGACCGGTTCGGTCGACTCCACGTCGGTGCGGCCGGCGGAGTCGACTCGCCACGCGCCGCTTTGGCGCGGCGGCGGTGGACCATGCGCCTCATCGTCATCCTCCGCCTCAGTGGCCGACACGCCGGCGCATCTCTTCGACCAGCGACCGCAGGATCTCGTCAAACTGTCGCTGCATCGAGAACAAGTCTTCGCGCATGTGCAGGATGACCTCGACGCCGGCCAGGTTGACGTCGAGCTCGCGCACCAGGACCCGGATCAACAGCGGCCCCTCGGATTCCGAGACGCCGGGTCGCACGTGACGGCCACTTCGGCGTGGAACTCGGCGTGAAGACTTGCGTTGGACGACCGGTGAAACTCAACCTGGAGTTTGCAAATGGACCGTCCGTATGGCGTGCTTTTTATATCGCGCCGGAACTCGGCGCGAAGTTTGATGGCGGAGGCCGTGGTCAATCATCTCGGCGAGGGACGCTTCTGTGCCTATAGCGCCGGTGTCGAACCGGCCAGCGGCGTCGATCCGACGGCGCGCGCCATCTTGGAGGAGGCAGGCTACTCGACTGAGGCGCTGCAGCCTAAGCACTGGCGCGAATTCATAGGACCGGACGCCCCTGTTCTTGACTTCGTGTTCACACTTAGCAACACGGCTTCTCGCGATGCATTTCCGGAGTGGCCTGGTAGCCCGGTGGCATCATACTGGCGCTATCCTGATCCAACTGCGGCGGGTGGAGACGAATGGCAGAGGCGACGCGAGTATGCGCGGACCTTGTCGGCCCTTGAACGGCAGATGCGCCTCTTCATGCAGCTGCCATTCGCCTCGCTCGATGATATGGCGTTGAAGAAGCGCCTAGACGAAATGGCTACGGAGCAGCAAGCCAACGAGATTGCGCATTAGCCCATCTCGGACGGTGATCAGTTGACGCGACGTCGGCTAATGGGCCGTCTCGACCGTTCGCGGCGCCGCGGACTCGTAGCGGACGAGCGCTGACAGCCGCCTTTGACCCCGAGCGGACAGAGTGAACACAACTACTAGTGCCTAGTAATCCTCTTTCCGCGGAGCAGCCCTTCGACGACAGACTTGGAAACTAGGTTACGAAGAGCGGCGACGGCATCATGCTCGCCCTGGACGGGTCGCGGCGCGATGCCCAGATCATGGCAGACCGCGCCAAATACAGTCTCGTAGTCGAGCTTGGCTCGGGGTTGGTGTTGCATGGTGCCCTCAACTTTCCCCTTGCGCCATTCTTTCGCGCAGATTTCGGGTCGGTGAGAGACTGACGGCGAACCCCAAACTCACGTTGCTCTGAGTTGGTTCCAGGGCGACAACATCGCGACCGAAGAAACTTCAGGGTTCAGCCCTCAAGATGCGGTGCCCCAAAGTGCACAAATTTCTGTGGCACCTTCCGGGTCTGTCCTGAAGCAAGCGTAGCAAGCATAGGAGGTGAGCTTGATGTATCGGACGATTAAATTGCACGGCAAGAGAGTCGTCCTACTGCATGACATGGCGGATTCAGGCGATAACGAACCTGTTGAGATCGAGGCAGTCGATAAGTTGCTTCAAGCTGCTAACGAGAATCCTGATGCCGTTGCCTTCGCTTACTTGGCCGGGAGGTGGGTGGCTGCTGCCTAGAGATCGGCCATGGACGCCGCCACGGTGATCGGACAACCATGCGAGCGTGGATCACGTCGCCCCCATCAGAGAGTTCGGGTTGCGGAAAGGTTAGACCGGGGCCCCGATTTGCAGGCATTCCGACTCTCGAGCGACTCCCGCTGTCGCGATTGCAAATCGGTCCCGTGGTAGGGCAGGCGCCAAACATTGGTTGAGTTCAACAGTCTCAGACGGTTAGTTCAAGAAATAACGCGTCTTCAATCACTCGTTCCTGCGTGGCTGGAATGGGCTTGTCCACGCGGAGGACAACGCCTTTGGCCCGTTTGTTGAGAAGCGCGCGATGAGTTCCTTGAGCGGCATGTGGTTCCAGCGCTTTTTCTTCGCCATTTCCTCGTCGACCGGAATCATGGCGACGCGCAACTTCTCCATCTGCTCGAGACCCTTCTCCTTCAGCGTCGCGTTGTGGCTGCCGTGATGGCCGACCTTGTAAAAGATCGCACGTTTGAGCAGGTCGGGCCCGGTGACCGTCTTGCCGCCAACCGTCCAGGTTAGCTCCTGCCACGACAGCCAGTTGCCGACCTGGGCGTCCGCCACGAACAGCAGCACGTCGCCTTCGCAGCTCGATCGCCAGCACCAGGCTCGTGTTGTTGGTCAGGCTGTCGAGCTGCAGCGCCAGCTCGGTCGAGCCTCGAGCCAGTCGGTGTCGATGCGTCGCCAACCGTCCTTGGCTGCATCTGGTCCGCCAGTATTGCTCCTTGAAGAAATCGATTTCGGCGGCAAAGGTGAAGGGAATTTCATATTGCTGATCGAACGGGCGACCGTTGTCCTCGTCCGCCAATGCGGTGCCGGCCCCGTCCATGAACATCTGCAAACCGTCCAGGCCGTAGGTCTCCTTGCTCGCGTGCCGATGGGTTGATCTTGCGCAGCTTCTTTTCGTCATGCGGCGGACCAAGCACGTAGAATCTCGCGCCGGTACCAGCAGGCTTGACCGGATCGTCCGTCGGCAGACAATAGCGGAGCTTGGCCGTCTTGTTTTTGACGATGTCCAGCGCATCTCCGGTCGACGCGCCTTTGGCTGCGCCGAAGAATTCGAGAATTCCGCCGAGCTCGGCCGCAGCCTCCTCATCCGCAGCGGCGAGCTGTAATTGGCTCAGTCCGAGGCGCAGCGAAGCGAGCGCCAAGCTCTTCTCCTTCTTGAGCTTGCGGGTCAGCTCATCCTTGGGGTCCTCGGTCCAGCCGAGCCAGACCTCGTGGACCTTGAGCTTGTCGAATGAATCCTTTGCCTGGATGAAGCCGGAGAGGTGGTCCCAGTGCTCGTGCGTCGCGACGAGCAGGTCGATCTTCCCGCACGTGGTGGTGACGATGTTCTCGACGACCGCCGTCATTTTCGTGCCGGGATCGGCCGTGCCGAGGATGACGCCGCAGTCGATCAGGACGTAGATACGGCCGCTCAGCCGTGTGCGCGGCAGCGAGATCAGGAAGCAGTCGCCGAGCCCCTGCCGGTACATCCTGATCTTCGCGCGATGGGCGGTCGACGCCGGCTTCGCTGCCGTCCGACGCATCTTGTCTCGCGGGCTTTTCTTTGAGGCTTGCGTGCCACGGCGCTCTCCTATCCGTGCACGTGATGCATCAGCGCGAATGGCTCGCGCCGACTGGCCGTCAGCGAAGTAGTTGGCGCGCAGGCCGTCGCTCGCGTCGGCCCCGAATTGCAGCTGCGCCGCCAGCCGCCTTCGCTCTTGACCTTCTTGCGCACCAGGTAGCGGACCTCGGCCGTCGCAAGATCGATGAGCAACGTGCAGCCGCCGCGGAAACCGGCTTCCGGCATGATTTGGGCCGGAAAGTCTGGGTGATCTCCACCACGAGATCGGAGCGGATGTTTCCGTCAGGACCGACACGCCGTGCCGGACGCACCGAATGAACTTCGATCCGGCGAAGCTCTCCCGGTAGTTCTCCAATCTTGTAGGGTTGCGGCACACTGATCCGAAGAAGGCCGAGCGCCGCGATTTCCTCGTCGGAGACCTGATTGGGATCCATCAGCCATCGCCAGAAGATCGCCGCGTTTTCTTTTCGACGTTTCGTAGGCTGCTGCGCGTTCGCTGTTCAGGTCCCAATCTGATCGACAGCTGGTCGAGAACAGCGCGCACTTTGGTCTCTGCGCAGCGGCAGCGGCGGTGCCTCCCACATCAGGCTGCCCGGCGACAGATGCTTCACGTCCCGCGGATAGATGCCGCGATCGCGGAAGGCCCGATGAAGGCGGTGCGATAGCCGTGCGTGTCGTTGCGGCACGAGATCGGCGTCCGCCGTGATCAGCGCGCGCAGATACTCGCCGAAGGTCAGATCGACCGGCGGGCAATAGTCGAGGGCCCGAATGCAGATGTTGAGGACTTGCCCCGCGACCTTGCTCGCCTCGCGCGCCAGGCGATCGACGAGGTCTACCGAGATTCGCCTGCCGGAAGCACGCCGCTTCCGCCGGTGGCAAGCCGCAGCAGATCGGCGGTGCGCCGCTTGTAGATCTGCAGGAACGCGTCGAAGACGGCCGCGACCAGCACCGCGCCACGATCATGCGCTTCGGTCGCGTTCTCGTAGTCGGTCCGCTCGGGCACGCGGCGGACCCACACTTCCTTTTCTCCGGGGCCGCTGTCGCCGCCGGTGCTGTCATCTTTCACCTTCACCACCTTGCCGATGTAGTCGCGCAACGCTCCGTAGCGCTCGGTCGCCTCGCCGAACTGCACCGCGAGCTGACCGAGCAGGTTCTGCTTCTCCAGATCGCCACGCGTCGCGGCGATCTGGTGCCGCAGCGCCTCCGGCAGCGTGAAGTGCTGGAACAGCGCGACGATGTCGGCGAACGCCTCGTGGAAGGCGAAGACGTCCGGATTGGTGGGCTCGCGGAAGCGTCGGTGCAGGCCGTCGAGCAGGGCGTGCGTCGTCTCGTGCGCGACGATGTCGTGCGAGACGGCGGTGAAGACGACGCCGCCGGGAAGGCCGTTCCGGCGTCCGATGCCGACGCGGTGAAGTAACCGAGCAGGAGCGCCTTACGGTCGGGGCTGTAGATAGGCGTTTTTCGCGCGCAGCGCGTGCGGATAGATACGCAGCCGCTGCACGTAATCCTTTTGCTTCTCTCGCTCCTGTCCCTCCGCCCGCTTGTCTCCCTTCGCGTGCTTCTCCTGCGGCGCCCACAGCGCCACGCGGCCGAGCGCACGCTCGAAATGCTCGATCGTCTTCATCGCGACCGCATAGGCCATCTGCTGATGGAACTGCGGATTGGCTTCCGATGGCGCGAGACCCGACTGCGTCAGGATATGTGGGTGGTTGAGATCGACTGGCGCATAGCAGCACTGGCTCGCCGGATCGACGTCGATCACCTCGACATATTCGCCGATGGGGCCTGGCTTCAGGTCCTTCTCCCAGCGGACGTCGAGCGTCGCCTCATTGACGTCGAGGGTCTCGAGCCGAGCACCCAGCGACGGATCATAGGCATAGACGCGCAGCGGCCGGTAGGCCGGGCGCCGCATTTTCGGGGCCTTTGCATTTGCAAGGTGCAGTTGCTCGATCGCGTTGCCATTCTGCGGCGGGATCGACGCAGCGGTGACTTTCTCGGGGCTGGCCGCGACAGCGAGGTACACCGAACCCCTGCTCTAGGAGGGAATGACAAATGTCCCATGCGTTCTCTTCTGCGAAATTCGGCGGCGGCGTGAGCAGCTGCCATGCATCGCCCGCAAGCGCGCCGAGTCCCGGGTGCCGCCCTATGCTCCTAAAAAGTGGAGTGACTTTGAAATCGACGGAGGCGGCGCCAAACGGCAATTGCACCGAAGGCAACCCTGGTGCCGCCTTCACCAGAATACGCGGCAATACCATAGGTTTGCTCTCATTCTCCGCACGCGTCGAAGCGCTCGCGTTGCGGTTAGTATCGATAAATCAACAGTTCGTATAGCAACCCGGGCGCTCATCGCCGTTGGGACCGGCGAGAATGACAAGCCCCTTGCCCTTGGGGCCGGGCGCGATATCGCGAATGCCGCGGCCGTGCAGATTGACGTAGACGAGCTTGCCGTCCTCGACGGAATTGCGAGTGAGGTTCTGGCTCAGCCGCAGGACGGGAACATAGTTCTGGCGCAAGACCGGGCCCTTGAAGCCCACGAACAGATTATCGTCGAAAGCCGCCAGCCCCTCGATGTCGACGCCGTTCTCCTTGTTCGCGACGTCGGAAAACGGCTCCAGTACCGGATGGGTGGCGATCAGATCCCGCAAGCTGGTCGTCTGGAGAGCATCGACGTTCGGGCCATCGCCGATCTTGAACTTGAGCAGTTGATGGCGTGAATTGCACTGCTCGATACCGTCCCGGGTGAGGTTCCTCCGGTTCGCCTCCTGGGAGTTGCCCGGCTTCTGCTTGTTGCGATCTGCGGAATGGGACGTGATGGCGAAGAAGGTGTCGCCGGTCCGGGTCAGGGCCTCGAAATCCGCCTCCTTGCACGCGCCCTCAGGGGCTTCGTAGAGTACGACATTGCGGACAAACTGATAGCCGCTCCCCGCAGTCCCCTTGAAGACCTGCACGCTGAATTGCCGGCCCTTCTTGTCGAGCGCTTCGTTCGAGAGCGTGAGAAGGAGATCGTCCTTCAGGACGAGACCGCTGAGCTCGGCGCGGTCGTCAGAGGGCTCGGGATGAGAGAGCTCGACCGGAACGCCGGGAGCGCACTCGGGTACCTTGTCCTTATCGTCGGCAGCGGCGGCGGTCCCGAGCACCAAGACCATGAGGACAAGAGGAATTGAGGAATTCGAATGCATGGCACGCTTCCCGGGCAGCTCGGTCGACCTGGACGACATCTTCGAGATCGCGGGCGGCAAGATCATTGCGCTCGAGATCCGCTGAGCAGTCGATGGCGGTGCTCCGCAGCACCAAGCCCTTTGTCTACAACACAAAATCCGTCTTCGTCAGAGCCGAGTGCCCCCGGAGCAGGATCTGCAGGTCGGCGATGCCGTCGCCGTTGGTGTCGCCCTCGACCAGCGTCATATCCCTCGCGGTGCCGGGCGGGTCGAGCCTCACGACGTGGAGCTCTCCGGCCCTGCCGGAGAAGTGCTGGCCGT
Source organism: uncultured Alphaproteobacteria bacterium (assembly GCA_963840415.1). Lineage (GTDB taxonomy): Bacteria > Pseudomonadota > Alphaproteobacteria > Rhizobiales > Hyphomicrobiaceae > Hyphomicrobium_C. The sequence goes on from CAWIYX010000022.1 coordinate 26,905, forward strand.
CGGGACCGATCCGTTTCGCGAGGGCCTCGCCGCCGGCAAAGGTGAAAGCCTGGTTGCCGGCGAGCTTGCTGTTTGCGTCGATGGCCGAGAGATCGATCTTGTCCGCGCCGCGGGCGAAATCGATAATCAGGTCGCGGTGATCGGGGCCGTTGTTGCCGAGGAATTCCGAGTTGTTGACGAGAACTCCGGTCGGTCCGGTGGAATCTTTGACCGACTTGAAGAGGAACGTGTCGGCGCCCGCCCCGCCCGCCATGATGTCGCGTCCGGCGCCGCCGGTAATGGCGTCGTTGCCAATTCCCCCCGTCAGCACGTCGTTGCCGCCGAGGCCGAGAATGACGTCTTCTTCGGTAGACCCGGCAAGCCGATTTGCGGCCGCCGTGCCGACGAAGCGGCCCGATGCGTTGGCGATATGCACGGTGAGGAGCTGGCTCGTGACGCCGGACCCGGGCGCGCTGCCGTCGTCGACGGTAACTGCAAGCGAATAGGACGTCTTGGTCTCGAAATCGAGCGCGGTACTTGCCTTGAGAAATACCGCTCTTCCGACAATCTCGAAGTTGGCGGCGTCAGGACCCGCGAGTGCCAGCGCATGGGCTCCGCCGTCGATATCCGCGATCGAGATGTCGGCAACCTTGATGCGTTTCGCCGGCGTGCTCTCGACGATCCTCTGCACGCGTGGGGCCAATTGAACCGCCGTCGGCGCGTCGTCGTCGGCGGCAATGGAGACCGACACGGCCTGCTCGACGGGGGGACCATTGCCGTCGGAGATCAGGATCGTGAAGTTGTCGGCGCCGTTGGCGTTGTCCGCCGGCGTGTAGGTGAATTTGTCGCCGGAAAACGATACTGTGCCCTTCGACGGATCGGCGCCCTGCTTCAGGCTGTAGAACAGCTGGTCGCCGTCGATGTCGCTCGCCCCGATGGCAACGGCCGCCAACACCTGATCCTCGCGCGTCGACACGGTGTTCGTCGCGGCGGCAACCGGCGCGTCGTTCATGGGGGCAATCGCGACCGACACGGCCTGTTCGACCCTGCCGCCGCGGCCGTCCGAGGCCACGATCGTGAAGGTGTCAGAGCCGTTGGCATCGGCCGTGGGCGTGTAGGTGAACCTGTCGCCGGAAAACGAAACCGTGCCCTTCGACGGCTCGGCGCCCTGCTTCAGGCTGTAGATCAGCCGGTCGCCGTCGATGTCGCCCGCGTCGATGTCAACGGCCGTCGAGGTCGTGTCCTCGCTTGTCGACACGCTCTTCGTGGCAGGCGCGGTCGGCACGTCGTTCACGGGAGAGACATGAATGTCGGCAATGTCGACATCCTCGCCGCCGGCTGAATCTTGTGACGTGATCGAGAGCCTATCTATGCCGTTGAAGTTCGCGTCGGCCCGGTAGCGCAGTGTCGCAAGCGTGTCGTTGATATCGGCTTGGGTCCCGCCGATCGTGAGGGCGCTCGAGCCGCTGGCGCCGGACGTGATCGTTGCCCCGCCCGCAAGTGCAATGCTCAAGGTGCCGTGCAAGACGGAGAGCGAGACTGTGGTCACGTTTTCGTCGATGTCGGAAATGAACAGTCCTTCGAGTAAGAGATCAATCGGGAAGTCCTCGGATGTTTCCAGCGGGACACTGGCCTCGTTCTGAGGGACGGTATTGACAACGGCAAAGTCGATGTCGTCGACGCTCTGGCCGAGGCGGAGGATGTCCGCGCCGGCTCTCGTGGGAGCGACGCCGTTGGGGTGCTCGACGCGTACGACGAAGTTACCCGGCAAGACGCCGGTGAAGAGATAGGTGCCGTCGGAGCCCGTCGTCACCGTGTCGAGGAGCCGGTCCTGCGCGTCGATCACTCCGTCATTGTCGACGTCGTCGAAGAGCGAAATCGAGACGTTCGCGGCGCCGACTTGGGTGCCGTCGTAGTGCGCCGTACCGGCAATCCTGCCCGTGGCCACCGGGAGCAGAGCTGCATCGCTGGGTTGGCCGCTGAGTGTCGTGACGCCGTTGGTGGTGAGGTGGATGATGGCCCCTGTGGGCTGCCCGGTAACGGGATCGATTTGCCTGATGCTCGGGACATCACGAGGGCTTACGTCATGCATCCCCACGACATAGGCATGTCCGTCGGGGTCGGTTGCGGCCTGGACTGTCCCGACAATGCCCCAGGTGCTCAGGCTCGGAACCGGGTTATCGAAGAGAGCACCGGTCGACAGGTTGTATCGCTGGAGACCGTAGTCCGTCGTAAAGCTGAGCAGGAAATTGTTCGCAGCGTCGATCGCGATATCGCCCCAGTCGTGGCCGCTCAACGTGATCCGCGGACCAAGGGTGCGCGCCGACTCGATCTCCGTTCCCTCGGCGTCGAATGAAATTATGTAGATTTGATCGTTGGACCCCTGCACGCTGTCGACGCCCAGATACAAGTTGCCATTGTGAAATGCGGCAGCGCCACCCTGGAGTCCGCTATTTCCTAGGGTAACGCCATGGTCCTCGACGTCGGAGTCGATCAAAATATGCCTGTTGTTGATATAGTCGTAAGCGAAAAGCTGAGTGTTTTCCGGTTCGCCTTCGCTTTGCGTGTAGTAGAGCAGCCCGGCCGCCTCGTTGACAGCCAGCATGTTCGCCCGAATGCCTGAGAGATCGACGCCGCCGAGGTTCGCCGGCACGGTTGCAATCGTCATGGCTTTCCCGGTGACGACATCGACGCTGTAAATTTTATTGTCGATGGATACGATAATTGCGTCGGCAATGTTGGCCATGGCGGTCTTCCCTCTTGCGATTGGAAACGGCGTGGTCTCCAAGGTCGATCAGCGGACCTGTCAAACGGCCGCTGGAATCGCAGCCGCGCGTAGCCCGGCCGCAAAAGCCTTCGCTCGCGACTTAGAAGTATCGGTCAAAGCACACGGGGGCGCCCGCCCGACCGAGGACGTGCATCCGTGTTCAGATTGTCAGAAAGAAGCGCGTCGGATACGCATGACACAGAACCCCTGAGAAGTCCGGCGCGGGAGTGCACCGGAGCTTTTCCGCAAACCAAGAGCTCGAGAGAAATTGCTGCCCTCGGGTCCGCCAGCACCTGGGCGGACTCCTACCAAACGAAAATGTATTGCGAGTGACGGTGTGAATTGGCACCGGTCTGGTGAGAGACGGTCGAGGTGCGGACGCTCTCACATGCGCCAATTCACGCCGAGGCGAACCGTGTCGATCTCGAGATCAGTCTCGAACCGCGGATGGGCGGTGGCCGGGTTGGTGGCCGCGCCGGTCGCAACCACGCCGTCGAACTCCATGTGCAGGTACTCGAGTGAAAGAGAGACGGGAGACGTCACGCGCCATTCGATGCCGGCGCCGACGACCCAGCCCGTTTCGGTGCTGGAGCCCGAAACGTCCATGAGGCCCGGGGAGGGGTCGCTCGAACGATCGAATGCGCGCACGCCGATGTCGGCGAACGCTACGCCGCCGGTCGCGTAAAGCAGCAGATCGGGGCTCGCGAACCCGAGACGGGCGCGCAGGGTTGCCGTCCACTCGGCGTCGAAGGTCGTATGCGTGTCCGACGATAGCGCCGATGTGCCCGATGCCGAAAGATCGAGCCCGCTGCCATCGCCGACGGCCCCGACGACCAGGGTCGTTCCGCCAACGGGGAACTCGAGGTCACAACCTGCCTGGCCGCCGCCGGTCAACCCTTCGCCGTCGGCGTCGATGGTCTCTCCCGCAGGCGTGTTCCAGGCAAATCCCAGCCCCGCGGAGGGCCCCTGCGTGAACGGGAGGTCGAGGGTTTCCGACCGCCCCCCGGCGTAGCCCATATGCGCGCCGATGTAGCATCCGTGCCAGCTCGGCACATGCCCCGCGGGGCCGCGGGCAATTTCCGATGCCATGGCGGGAGTTAGGTAGTGTGCTGCAACCCCCGCGGCGAGCAGCACCGAACGCAATACAAACCCGAGCACCGCCGGCCAGCCCCGCTACGCAATACCAACGAGAGGCAACAACGCGACCTCACCCGGCCGCACCGCTGGAACGAACTACTCTAGCGAGAGAACCACGCATTGTTGACAGGTGCGTAACGCGGCGGCTCGCGAACGGCGATCGGCAAGCGGTAGTGGTTAGAATGCCACTGGCAGCCGGCTCCGCCGCTTGCGCCGCAGGCCTCTAGCGAATGAACGCGCGGATGGCGCGGTGGACGAAATCGAGCTTGTCGTAAGCGGGCGCCGGGATCACGAACGGATAGAAGTCGTCGTGGCCCATGCTGCGCGAGAGGCTGTTCATGGCGATAGTGAGCGGAATCCAGCGCTCCATCAGCGCCGGAAACGTCTCGTCGCGATAGATGTCATAGATCTTGAACGGCCAGACCGAGCCGAAGGCGAAACCCGCGGCGCGCGGCTCCATGCCCTGGGCTTCCGCCGTGTCGAGGGCATCGACCATGTGCAGGTAGTGGGCCCACGTCTCCGCCCAATCCTCCCACGGATGCGAGCTCGCGTAGGCCGAGACGTAGCGCGATTGCCAATCGGGGGCCGCTCCCTCGGCGCGATGGCGGGCGAGGGCTATAGGGTAATCCTGGCGCTCGTCGCCAAAGAGGGCGCGGAAGTCCTCGATGAGGCCGCCCTGCTCGACCAGCATCATCCAGTAGTAGTGTCCGCTCTCATGGCGAAGGTGGCCGAGGAGCGAGCGGTAGGGCTCGCCGAAGTGCTGGCGCTGGCGCTCGCGCTCGACGGCGTCCGCCTCCATGACGTCGATGGTGATCACACCGTCGAGATGGCCGGTCACCGTGTTGCGCGCGAAGTCGAACGTGAGCGGACCCTTCATTTGCGCCGACGCGCCGAACGGCAGGCCGAAGCGCAGGAGCGAGTAGATGAGCCGCTTCTTCGCGCGCTCGAGATCGCGCCAGGCCGGCAGGCTCCCCGGCTCGGCGAGATTGGGGATCGTTCTGTTCAGGGCGCAGGCTCTGCAGAGCGTATCGGGGTCCGTTTCGGCGGTGAGCCAATTGCAGACGCCGTGGGTTGCGTTCGAGCAGTAGCGAAGCAGTCCGCCGTTGCCGCCCTTGACCTTGCGGAAAAGGCCCGCCTTCGCGGGCGCGGCCTCGAGCGCAACGATCGAAAGCGCGTCTGGGTCGAAGCCCAGGACGTGGCCGCAGCTGACGCACATGACGTTCTCGAAATAGACTTTGTTGCCGCATTTCGAGCAGGCGAAATTCTTCATGCCCTGATCCTGTTGGCCGTCCCTCGGCGGAGGCTGCTCGAATTCTTCGCAATGTGGTCGCCAAGTCTCGGCAGCCTGCCCATCGATTGGGCAGCGGGGCAATAGAATCCAATTTTTGAGCATTGTCATCCTTGTCCGCCGGGCTGCGACTCGATAACCCATTACGGGCGTTTGGGGTTCTCAATATTGCCGGGATGGTCCCAAGCGCTCGGAAAGATCTGGCGCATCCATGGCACTCCACGTCGCTCTGACCCACGAAACGGCCTATCGCTACGATCGGCGGATCGGCATGGGCCCGCAGGTCGTCCGCCTTCGCCCCGCGCCCCATTGCCGGACGCCGATCTTGAGCTACTCGCTCACGATCGAGCCCAAGGCCCACTTCATCAACTGGCAGCAGGACCCGTTCGGGAATTTCCTGGCCCGCGTCGTGCTCCCCGAGGAGACGGACCACTTCTCCGCCACCGTCGACCTCGTCGCCGACATGGCGGTCATCAACCCGTTCGACTTCTTCGTCGAGGAGAGCGCGAAGGACTGGCCGTTCGACTACGAGCCGGCGCTCGAGAAGGAGCTCGGCCCCTATCTCGAGCCGGAGCCGGCCGGGCCGCTCCTCGAGCAATACCTCGCATCGATCGACCGGCGCACGAGGACGACGATCGATTTTCTCTGCGATCTCAACCGCGCGCTCGAGAAGGAGATCCGCTATCTCATCCGCATGGAGCCTGGCGTGCAGACGCCCGAGGAGACGCTCGCGCGGGGAAGCGGGTCCTGCCGCGACAGCGCATGGCTCCTGGTGCAGATCCTGCGCAACCTCGGGCTCGCCGCCCGCTTCGTCTCGGGATACCTGATCCAGCTCGTCCCCGACGTGAAGCCGCTCGACGGGCCCTCGGGCGCGACGGCGGACTTCACCGATCTCCACGCCTGGACCGAGGTCTACGTGCCGGGCGCGGGATGGATCGGGCTCGATCCGACGTCGGGGCTGCTCGCCGGCGAGGGGCACATCCCGCTCGCGGCGACGCCCCACCCGTCGAGCGCGGCCCCCATCGCCGGCAGCCACGGCGAGGCGGACGTCGAGTTCGCGTTCAAGATGGGCGTCACGCGCATCCGCGAGACCCCGCGCGTGACAAAGCCCTACAGCGAGGAGACGTGGCGGACGATCGTCGAGGTCGGCCACGAAATCGACAAGCGCCTTGTTGCCGGCGACGTCCGCCTGACCATGGGCGGGGAGCCGACGTTCGTCGCCGCCGACGACATGGAGGGGCTCGAGTGGAACACGGCGGCGATCGGCCCCAACAAGCGGCGCTATGCGGAGGACCTCGTGCGCCGTCTCGAGCGCCGCTTCGCGCCGGGCGGCCTGCTCCACTACGGCCAGGGCAAGTGGTACCCCGGCGAGCAGCTTCCGCGCTGGACCTTCGCCCTCTATTGGCGCGCGGACGGGCAGAGGCTGTGGGAGGACCGCAACCTCATCGCGCGCGAGGCCGTCTCGCGCCCGGCGACGATCGACGACGCGGAGACCTTCATGAGCGGCCTATGCCGCCAGCTCGGATTGCCGGAGGACAGCGGGATCGCGGCCTACGAGGACGCGGCGCACTTCATGCTGGTCGAGCAGAAGCTGCCGATCAACACCACGGTCGAGACCAACAAGCTCAACGATCCCGCCGAGCGCGACCGCCTCGTGCGCGTGTTCGACCGCGGCGTCAACGAAGCGGTGAGCTACGTGCTGCCGATCCAGGGCTGGAACACCCGTGATCGCGGACGGCGCTGGGTCACGGAGCGATGGGCGTTGAAGCGCGACAAGCTTTTTCTCACGCCCGGAGATTCGCCGGCCGGCTTCCGCCTGCCGCTGGGGTCGCTGCCGGCGCTGCCGGCGACGGACTATCCGCACGTTTTGGCGCGCGACATGCTCGGCGGCTCTTCACCGCTGCCCGAACGCATGGAGCTCGTGGAGCGCCGCCGGACAGTCGCACGCGATGCGCCAGCTGCCCAGCAGGCGGGCTCGAACGGACGTTTTCGGTTCCGTGCGCACGGCGATGACGGTCGAGCCGCGCAACGGACATCTCTGCGTGTTCATGCCGCCGCTCACCGACGCCGAGGACTACGCGGCCCTCGTCGCGGCCGTCGAGGAGACGGCGCAGGCGACGGGGCTCGCCGTCCACATCGAGGGCTATACGCCGCCCGCCGATCCCCGTCTCAACGTGATCAAGGTGACGCCCGATCCGGGCGTGATCGAGGTCAACGTGCACCCGGCTGCGACCTGGGACGAGGCGATCAACATCACGACCGCCCTCTACGAGGAGGCGCACCAGGCGCGCCTCAGCGCCGAGAAGTTCATGCTCGACGGGCGCCACACGGGGACGGGCGGGGGCAATCACATCGTGCTCGGCGGCTCGACGCCGGCCGACAGCCCGTTCCTGCGCCGGCCCGACCTGCTCGCCTCGATCATCACCTATTGGCAGAACCACCCGGCGCTCTCCTACCTCTTCTCCGGGCTTTTCATCGGGCCGACCAGCCAGGCGCCGCGCGCGGATGAAGGCCGCCACGAGGCGCTCTACGAGCTCGAGATCGCGCTCTCGCAAATTCCCGATCCAGACGCCGGCAGCGTGCCCCCGTGGCTCGTCGACCGCATCTTCCGCAACCTCTTGATCGACGTCACCGGCAACACGCACCGGGCCGAGATCTGCATCGACAAGCTCTACTCGCCCGAGGGGCCGACGGGACGGCTCGGTCTCGTCGAGTTCCGCTCGTTCGAGATGCCGCCGCACGCGAGGATGAGCCTCGCCCAGCAGCTTCTCCTGCGCGCCCTCATCGTCATGTTCTGGGAGAAGCCCTACCGGCAGAAGCTGATCCGCTGGGGCACCGCGCTCCACGACCGCTTCATGCTGCCCCATTTCCTGTGGGCCGACATCGCTTCCGTCGTCGACGACCTGAAGGCCGCCTCGCTTCCGGTCGAGCTCGAGTGGTTCCGTCCGCACTACGAGTTCCGGTTCCCCTGCTACGGCAAGGTCGCGGCGATGAACGTCGAGCTCGAGCTGCGCCAGGCGCTCGAGCCGTGGCATGTGCTCGGCGAGGAGGGAATGACGGGGGGGACCGCGCGCTACGTCGATTCCTCAGTCGAGCGCATGCAGGTGAAGGTCACCGGGCTCACCGGCGACCGCATTGCCGTGACCTGCAACGGCTGCGCGGATTCCCTTGGCGCCGACGGGAACGTGGGGTGAGGGCGTCGCCGGCATCCGCTATCGCGCGTGGTGGCCGCCGTCGGCGCTGCATCCGACCATCCCCACGCACGTGCCGCTCAACTTCGATATCGTCGATACGTGGACGGGACGCTCGATCGCGGGCTGCCGCTACCACGTCTCCCATCCGGGCGGGCGCAACTTCGAGGTTTTCCCAGTCAACGCCTACGAGGCCGAGGGGCGGCGTCTCGCGCGATTCGAATCGTACGGGCATACGGCAGGACCGCTCGCCCCGCGCCCGGCTCCCCTCAATCCCGACTATCCCCTGACGCTCGATCTCAGGCGTCTCTGCTCGTGACGCGGGCCCCTGTGTCTCCGGCGCCAGAGCCGTTTACCGCAAGCGCCGGGCTGGAGTTGCGGGAGGCCTGATTCGACGTGATAGTCTGATAGCTGGTTCGGGGGATGGACTGAGGGGCAAGGCCGCGCGAAATGACCAATACGGCGCCGTCGGTTATGGGCTCGGAAGCCGATCTGCTCCGGGTCTACCAGACGACCGGAGGCCTTGCCTACGACGAGATGCTCGATGCCAACGGCCGGGTGCGCCCGCATTGGGCCGCTCTCCTCGCCGGCCTTCGCGGGCTAGCCGAGCGCGAGCGCATCTCGCGCGCCGCGCGGCTCGACCGGCGCGTGCGTGAGACGGGCATCGCCTACGACATCTTCGCCGATCCGACCAAGAGCTCGCAGCGCTGGCAGCTCGATCTCGTGCCGATCGTCCTCTCGCACGCGGAGTGGCGCTGGCTCGAAGCGGCCCTCGTCCAGCGCGCACGCCTGTTCGATGCCATTCTCACCGACCTCTACGGCGACCAGCTATTGATGCGCGAAGGGCTGGTGCCGGCCGAGCTCGTCTTCTCCGACGCGGCATATCTGAGGCCCTGCCAGGGCATCGTGCCCAACGCCGGCGGCCTCCATTTCTATGCGGCGGACCTCGCGCGCGACGTCGCCGGCCAGTGGCGGGTCATAGACAGCCACACCGAGACGCTCGCCGGCGTCGGCTTCGCGCTCGCCAACCGCGTCGTTCACACCCATGTCGCCGGCGACCTGTTCAAGCTCTGCAACGGCGTGCGCATGGCGGCATACTTTCGCGGCATGCAGAGCGCGCTGACGGCGCTCTGCGGGCGCGAGAACGCGCGCATCGCGCTCCTCTCGCCGGGGCCGCACCACGAGGACTATTTCTCCCACGCCTATCTTGCACGCTACCTCGGCTATCTTCTGGTCGAGGGCACGGACCTCAGGATGAAGGGCAGCCAGGTTTATCTCAAGACGCTCGAAGGCCTGAAGCAGGTCGATCTCATCGTGCGTTGCGCCGAGGGCCGCGCCGTCGACCCGCTCGAGCTCGACCCCGGCGGCTTTGACGGACCGGCCGGCCTCTTGCGGGCGTGCCGAAAGTCGCCGCGAACCGTCGTCAATGCCGCGGGCTCCGCCGTGGTCCAGAACCGCGGTCTAGGTCCCTATCTGCCGAGGCTCGCACAGCACCTCCTCGGCGAGGATCTGATCCTGCCCGATGCTCCGAGGAAATGGCTCGGCGACCAGGCCGCGAGAGAGCACGTCCTCGACAATCTCGACGGGCTCGTCATCCGCACGGCGCAGGAGGGCACCGGCCGCCCCGGCCAAGCAGCGCTCGGCCACGACGCGCGCGGCCTCGGCGACGAGGAGCGCGAGCTCTTGAAGCGCGAGATCGGCCTCTATGGCGCAAGACTCGTCGCCGAGGAGAAGGTCGGCTTCAGCACCGCGCCGGTGTACGGGCCGCAGGGACTTGTGCCGCGGCCGTTCGCCGTCCGCTTGTTCGTCGCCAGGACCGGGACCGGCTACGAGGCGATGCCCGGCGGCCTCGCCATGACCGTCGACCCGGAGCGCGCCGTGGCGCTGAGCGCCCCCGACGGCCAGACACGCGATGTTTGGGTTGTGGCGGACGCCGAGCAGGCGCCGCACGTGAGCCTCTGGCGCCCGACCTTGGAAAGCGCACGCGTCGAGCGATCGCAACGCGTCATCCAAAGCCGCGTCGCCGACGATCTCTTCTGGCTCGGCCGCTACGGCGAGCGTGCCGATTGGACCATGCGCGTGCTGCGCAGCTCCTTGCGCCGCGTCGCCGAGGACAGCGGCCCCGCGACCGGTCTCGGCGCGGCGCGCAAGTGCCTCGAGGTCTTGATATCCAGCGACATGAGGCCCGGCATCTCCGGTCGGGAGCGCTCCGACGATACCGACATCGAGCGGCTCTGCACGCAACTGATCACGGGCCGGAGAGGGCCGCGTACGCTCGAGCGAACATTCGAGGGTCTCTACCGGGTTGCCCATCTTGCGCGAGACCGCCTCTCTCTCGAAGTTCTTGGCAGACCTTGAGCAAGTTCCGGCCCGGCGACACGTGGACAAGGTCGCTCGCCTCCGCCAAGCCGGTCTCGCTGCTCGATCTCCTCGAGGAGGGGCTCCAATCGCTCGCCGCCTTCAACGGGCTCATGCACGAGAACATGACCCGTAACTTCGGCTGGTCGTTTCTCGACATGGGGCGGCGGCTTGAGCGCGCCTACAACCTCGCCGAGGCCATTCTCTCGCTGTTCATTCCCGTCCCCGATGCCGAGGAGGAGACGAGCAGCCTGCTCCTGCTCCTCGAGCTCGCCGACAGCTTCATCACCTACCGCTCGCGCTACCGGCTCGATCCGATGCCGGCTCTCGTGCTCGATCTCCTGCTGCTCGATGAAGCCAACCCGCGCAGTCTCGCCTACCAGCTCGCTGCCATCTCGCGGCACATGGAAGGGCTGCCCGACGCCCGGCAGGGTGTCAGCCTGTCGGAGGACCGCCGCCTCATCCTGGCGCTCCTGACCTCGATCCGGCTCGCCGACGTCGAAGCGATCGCACGGGAGGAAAGCGGGACGACGCTCGAGCGTCTGATGCACGAACAGTTGAAGCTCCTGCCCGAGCTCTCCAATGCGGTCGCGCGCCATTACTTCAATTTGACCGACGACGCCCCGCAGCGCGTCCACACGCGCGTCGAGCCGAAGCCATGATGTTCGACGTGAGCCACAAGACGCTCTACCGCTACAGCTCGCCGGTCATCCAGTCTCAGCATCTCATACACATGTCGCCGCGCTCGGTGGCGCGCCAGACCGTCCGCCATCACAGCCTCATCGTCGAGCCGGCACCCGTCATGCGCCATGACGGCTTCGACGCCTTCGGCAATCCCGTGGTGATCCTCGACCTCGAGGTCGCGCACCGGGAATTGGTGCTGCACGCGAGGAGCTCGGTCGAGACGCAGGCGCCGCCCGGCATCGACATCGCCGCGACGTCGCCATGGGACAATCTCGACGAGGCCCCGCTCACTCCGCGCGCGCGGATCGACCTCGACGTCGTCCAGTACCGGTGCGCCTCGCGCCTCACGACGGCCTCGGTCGGTATCGCGGCGTATGCCGAGGTCTCGTTCGCGCCGGGGCGACCGGTGCTCGAGGCGACCTTCGATCTCACCCGGCGCATCTACGACGACTTCACGTTCGATCCGACGGCAACCGACGTGTCGACGCCGATCAACCAAGTGTTCCGGCAGCGGCGCGGCGTGTGCCAGGACTTCGCACACCTCGCGCTCGCCTGCCTCCGAGGCTTGCGCGTCCCCGCGCGCTACGTCAGCGGCTACATCCTGACGCGTCCGCCTCCCGGTCAGCCGAGGCTCGAGGGCGCCGACGCCTCGCACGCCTGGATCTCGGTGTGGTCGCCCGAGACGGGCTGGGTCGACTTCGATCCCACCAACGGCCTCGTCGTCGGGGAGGAGCACATCACCATCGCGCACGGGCGCGACTACGACGACGTGAGCCCGATCAGCGGCGTGCTTCTCGGCGGCGGCGAGCACACGGTCTCGGTCGGCGTCGACGTCGTCCGCACCGGCTAGGCCCGCCCTCCCATTGCCAAATGCCGTTTTGGTGCACTCTTGACACGCGCTCGCATGGGGAGTATTTAACCGACACGTTAATTAACAAGATGGTTTACAACGCCATGACGCACGACCGGCTCAGCACGACGTTCTCGGCCCTCGCCGACCCGACGAGGCGCGCCATTCTGGCGCGCCTCGCCCTCGGCGAGACGTCGGTCAACGAGCTCGCGAAACCCTTCGACATGAGCCTCCCCGCCGTCTCGCGCCACCTCAAGGTGCTCGAGCGCGCGGGCCTCATCACGCGCGGGCGGGAAGCGCAAATGCGCCCCTGCCGCATTGCGCCGGGCGCGCTCCGCGACGTGGACGGCTGGCTCGAGAATTATCGCCGTCTCTGGGAGGAACGCTTCGACCGCCTCGACGCTTACCTCATGGCGCTACAGGCGAAGGAGAAAAAGAAGCGTCGCCGCCCGAAGCGAAAGGGAGAGCACAAATGAAGCCCCGCGTAGCCTTGGAAGCCGCAATGCCGTCCAAGCGCGAGATCACGGTGAGCCGCACCTTCGACGCGCCGCGCGCCCTCGTGTTCGACGCGTTCACCAAAGCCGACATGATCAAGCACTGGCTGTTCGGGCCGGACGAATGGCCCATGGTTCACTGCGAGGTCGATTTGAGGCCCGGCGGCGCATATCGCTACGTGTGGCGCCACCTCGAGAAGGGCGACATGGGGATGGGCGGCACCTTCCGCGAGATCGTGCCGCCGCGGCGCCTCGTCTACACCGAGCTCTTCGACGAGGACTGGACCGGCGGCGAGACGACCGTGATCTCCGTCTTCGAGGAGAAGGAGGGCCGGACCACGGTCACGACCACCGTGCGTTACTCGTCGCAGGAGGCCCGCGACGGCGCCCTCAAGACCGGAATGATGCGGGGCTGGGGGCAGAGCTACGACCGGCTCGACGGCTATCTCGAAACGCTGCAAGGGAAGGAGTAAGCCCGTGTCAGACAAGAGCAGCATCGATCTCAAGCAAGACCCGAAGGTCATCATCGGCACGCGCGTATTCAACGCGCCGCGCGCTCTCCTGTTCGAGGCGTGGACCCAGCCTCGCCACCTTGCACAGTGGTGGGGCCCGAACGGCTTCTCGATCAGCACCCATTCGTTCGATTTTCGCCCCGGCGGCATCTGGCGCTTCGTCATGCACGGGCCGGACGGGCGCGTCTATCAGAACCGCATCACGTTCGACGAGATCGTGCGCCCCGAGCGGATCGCCTACCACCACGGCGGGGGCGATGACGTGGAGCCGGTGCAGTTCCGCACACTCGTCAGCTTCGAGGATATCGGCGGCAAGACCCGCCTCACCATGCGCGCCACTTTCCCGTCGGCGAAGGAGCGCGACCGCGTCATCAGGGAATACGGCGCCGACAAGGGCCTCGTGCAGACGCTCACCCGCCTCGGCGAGCATGTGGGGAAGCTCCTCGCCGCGAAGCCGGCGGACACCGTCCACGTGCAGCCCTATCTTTTCTTCGACGGCCGCTGCGAGGAGGCGCTCGAGTTCTATCGCAAGGCGCTCGGCGCCGAGATCGACATGCTCGTGCGCTTCAAGGACAGTCCCGAGCCGCCCGACCCCGAAAAATGCGCGCCGGGCTCGGGCGAGAAGGTCATGCACGCGAGCTTTCGCATCGGCGGTGCCTCGATGATGGCCTCCGACGGCCGCGCGCATGGCCAGCCGAAGTTCCAGGGCTTCTCGCTGTCGCTCTTCGCGAGGAACGAGGCGGAAGCCGATCGGATGTTCAACGCACTTGCCGACGGCGGAGAGGTTCAGATGCCGCTGGGCAAGACATTCTTCTCACCCCGCTTCGGCATGGTCGGCGACCGGTTCGGCGTCGGCTGGATGGTGCTCGTGAAGCCCGAGCCGCGCGCTTGAGAAAACTCGAACAGAAGAGAGTGGATGCACCATGACATCGAGCAAACTTGAGACGGCCGAGAAGACCACGGAGTTCGTCATCACCCGCGTGTTCGACGCGCCCCGCGACCTCGTGTGGAAGGCGTGGACGGAGCCGGAGCACCTCGCCGAGTGGTGGGGCCCGAAGGGCTGCACTGTTCGCGTCGTCAAGCTCGACGTCCGGCCCGGCGGCATGTTCCACTATGCCATGCAGTTCAAGCCCGGCCACGACATGTGGGGCCGCTTCGTCTATCGCGAGATCGCGGCGCCTTCGCGGCTCGTCTACGTCAGCTCCTTCTCCGACGAGAAAGGCGGGATCACGCGCGCGCCCTTCAGCCAACTCAACGACACTTGGCCGCTCGAGGTCCTGAACACGCTGACCCTCTCCGAGCGAGGCGGAAAGACGACGATCACGCTGCGCGGCGCCCCCATCAACGCGACCGAGGAAGAGCGCAAGATGTTCGCCAGCATGTTCGCCTCCATGCAGCAGGGCTTCGGCGGCACCTTCGACAAGCTCGCCGAATACCTGGCAAGAGGCTGACAAGCAGAGGAGATTGCATCATGGCCTACGTCGACGGTTTCGTCCTTCCCGTTCCGAAGAAGAACCTCACCGCCTACCGGCGCATGGCCGCGGACGCCGGCAAGATCTGGCGCGAGCACGGCGCGCTCGAGTTCCGCGAGTGCGTCGCCGACGACGTGAAGCCGGGAAAGCTCACGAGCTTCCCCCAGAGCGTCAAGCTCAAGCCGGGCGAGACGGTGGTCTTCTCCTGGATCCTCTTCAAGTCGCGGGCGCATCGCGACAAGGTCAACGGCAAGGTGATGAAGGACCCGCGTCTCGGCGATATGATGAAAGCGAAGGAACACCCGTTCGACGCCAAGCGCATGATCTACGGCGGGTTCGACGTGATGGTCGAAGCCTAGCTTCGTGCCGAGCCGTGCGCGCACGCCGCCGCGCGATCGAGGAGTAGCGCACGCTCGCGAGCGTTGCGCGTAAGCGCCGCTGCACGCTCAAACTCCGATTGGGCTTCGTCGATGCGGCCGAGCTTCTTCAAGAGATCGCCGCGCACGCTCGGCAAGAGGTGATAGCTCTTGAGGGCGGGCTCGGAAGCCAGCGCATCGACTAGCTCGAGCCCCGCTGCCGGACCGAACAACATCGCAAGCGCGACCGCACGGTTGAGCTCCACGACGGGCGAGGGCGTGAGCTCGGCCAGCGCTCCATAGAGCCCGACGATGCGTGCCCAGTCCGTCTCGTCCCCTGTGCGGGCTCTTGCATGGCAGGCGGCGATGGCGGCCTGAAGGGCATAGGGCCCGAGCCCATACCCCCTGTCCTTGGCGCGCGTCTCGGAGCTTTCCAGAGCGGCGAGGCCGCGCCGGATCAACAGTCGATCCCAACGTGCGCGGTTCTGATCGAGCAGCAGGATGGGCTCTCCCGATGGGCCGGTCCGTGCGCCGAGACGCGAGGCCTGGATTTCCATCAGGGCAACGAGACCGTGAACCTCCGACTCCTCGGGAGCGAGCCCGGCCAGGATGCGGCCGAGACGCAGCGCCTCCTCGCAGAGCTGAGGCCGCATCCAGTCGTCGCCGGCGGTTGCCGAGTAGCCCTCGTTGAAGATGAGATAGATGACCTCGAGCACGGACGCGAGGCGCTGGGCCAGCTCTGCCCCGCGCGGCACCTCGAAGGGCACGCGCTTCTCGGCGAGCGTCCGCTTGGCCCGCACGATGCGCTGAGCAACGGTGGGCTCCGTGACTAGGAAGGCGCGGGCGATCTCCTCGGTCGTCAGGCCGCCGATGAGACGCAAGCGTCAGGGCGACGCGCGCCTCGGTGGGCAGCACCGGATGGCACGCCGTGAAGATAAGGCGCAAGAGGTCGTCGCCAATGTCGTCGTCGAGGGCGGCATCGAGGTCCGGCTCCGCTCCTTCTCCCGCGGCCTCGATTTCGCGGCCCAGCTCCTCGTGCTTGCGCTCGATCAGCTTCTTGCGCCGCAGCCTATCGATGGCGCGATGCTTGGCGGCGGCCATCAGCCAGGCGCCCGGCTTGTCCGGGATGCCCGACTTCGGCCACTGCTCGAGCGCGGAGACGAGCGCGTCCTGCGCCAGCTCCTCGGCGAGGCCGACGTCGCGCACCATGCGCGCGAGACCGGCGATGAGCTTGGCCTGCTCGATCCTCCAGACCGCGTCGATGGTGCGATGGATGTCGGTAGCCGTCATGGCTACCGACTAACGCATAGATGCTCGCCGGAGCAAGCCGCCTCATAGGTCTACGACCTATGTCCGCTTGGCGGTATTCTTGCGCATCTCCTGGCGCGTCGCCTCCTCGCGCTTGGCCTGCTCGGGCGATAAGACCTCGGGCGAGAAGTCCGAGGCATCGAAGATCGGTCGCAGCTCGCACTCGCCCTTGCCCAGCACCTCGAGGAAGCGCTTGGTCCAGTGGATGGCCTCATCCATCGACTTCACCTCGAACAGGGCATAGGAGGCAACCAGCTCCTTGGATTCCGTGAAAGGCCCGTCGACCACGGTGAACTTGCCGCCGACGAGCCTGACCCGCTTCCCCTTCGAGCTCGGGTGCAGCCCGTCGGTGGCGGCCAGCACGCCGGCCTTGGTTACCTCCTCGACGAAAGCGCCCATGCGCTCAATCAGCTCCTTGCTGGGTGGGGCACCGGCCTCGGAGGCTGCGTCGGCTCTGAGCATTCCCAAGATTCGCATCGTCGTATCTCCTGATGGTTCGGGTTCGGAGCCGGGCTCGGGGCCCCGAGTGGGGCGCGAGCCTGGCTCTGCCTTGACGTCGAACGACGGTCCGAGAGATCGACACGTCGAACGATCTTTTTTCGCAGCGACGAGAGTGCCGCCCAGCGGCTCACTTCTTGCTGATCTGCTCGCCGAGCCTGCGGTGATGCTCGACCGCCTCGCTGTCGCCGAAGTCCTCCAGCTCGAACATCTGCCGGATCTCGATCTCGCTCTCGCCCTCGTGCGGGTTGGGACAGCGCTTGATCCATTCGATCGCCTCGGCCTTCGACTTCACTTGGAGGATCCAGTAGCCGGCGACCAGCTCCTTGGTTTCCGCGAAAGGACCGTCGATGACCGTGCGCTTGTCGCCGGAGAAGCGGACGCGAGCGCCTTTCGAGCTCGGCTGCAGCCCGTTGCCGTCGAGCATCACGCCGGCCTTCACCATCTCCTCGTTGAATTTCGCCATCGCCGAGAGCAGCTCCTCGGACGGCATCTTGCCGGCCTCGGAATCCTTGGTGGCCTTGACCATCACCATGAATCGCATCGCTTTTTCTCCTATGAAGGTTCGACTTCGGAGCTGGCCTCGGTGCCGGGTCTCAATGGGGCACGAGGCCTTGCCCTACACTCACGTCGAACGAGGGGCAGCGAGATCGACACGTCGAACGATTTATTTTTGCTGAGGGCGACTGGGCGCCGCCAACACCCGGCACGTCGGGCACCTCGGCACGCCGGCCCTGTGCGATGAGAAGCATCTGAAGAGCTGCGAATACCTAGTCTTTTGTCACTTACACTTTGTCAACTTGCGGTTGATATTTTGAGGGTCTGTTAATCTGAACGCGGGGCACTCCAATAGGGGCAAGGTCATGCTGGAGCACCGCAGAGCGCCGAGAAAACGCGTCCGAGAATGGGCGAAGATCCTGTTCGAGAACGGCCGCCCGCATCAGAAATGCGTGATCCTGGACATCTCGGAGGGAGGCGCGGGCCTGCTGGTCGATAGCATCGCAGACCTGCCGGATTCCTTCCTGCTGCTCAGAAAGTCGGACCAGTCGCTGCGCGAAGCTCAGGTCGTGCGGCGCGGGAGACGAGACATCGGCGTCCTCCTGACGCCACCACTCGATCCCACGAGCGAGCGCGTCAAAGCGCTCGGTCACCTGAGCCTTTGACCAGACGTCCCGCCGCTCAAAGCCCAGACCTCACCCCGCGCGCTTGTTCTGGCGGTTCGAGACGAGATCGTCGACGACGGCGGGATCGGCAAGCGTGGACGTGTCGCCCAGGTTCGAGAACTCGTCCTCGGCGATCTTCCTCAGGATGCGGCGCATGATCTTGCCCGAGCGGGTCTTCGGCAGCCCCGGCGCGAACTGGATCAAGTCCGGCGAGGCGATCGGCCCGATTTCCTTCCTGACATGGGCTACGAGCTCCTTGCGTAACGCCTCGGTTGGCTCCTCGCCTGCATTCAGGGTCACGTAGCAGTAGATGCCCTGGCCCTTGAGATCGTGCGGGTAGCCGACGACGGCGGCCTCCGCGACCTTGGGATGGGCGACGAGCGCGCTCTCGACCTCGGCCGTCCCCATGCGGTGGCCCGAGACGTTGATGACGTCGTCGACGCGCCCCGTGATCCAGTAGTAGCCGTCCTCGTCGCGCCGGCAGCCGTCGCCGGTGAAGTACATGCCCTTGTAGGCCGAGAAGTAGGTCTGCACGAAGCGCTCGTGGTCGCCGTAGACGGTGCGCGACTGGCCGGGCCAGCTGTCCTCGATGACGAGGTTGCCCTGTTTCGCGCCCTCGAGGATCGTGCCCTTGTCGTCGACGAGGGCGGGCCTCACGCCGAAGAAGGGAAGCGTCGCCGAGCCGGGCTTGAGCGCGGTCGCGCCCGGGAGCGGCGTGATGAGAATGCCGCCGGTCTCGGTCTGCCACCAGGTGTCGACGATCGGGCAGCGCCCCTCGCCGACGACGCGGTAGTACCATTCCCAGGCCTCCGGGTTGATCGGCTCGCCGACGCTGCCGAGCAGCTTGAGGGAAGCGCGGCTCGAGCGCTTCACGTGATCGTCACCCGCGCCCATCAGTGAGCGGATTGCCGTCGGCGCCGTGTAGAACGTGTTGACCTTCCACTTGTCGACCACGTCCCAGAACCGCGACGGCGAGGGATAGTTAGGCACGCCCTCGAACATGAGCGTGGTGCCGCCGTTGGCGAGCGGCCCATAGATGATGTAACTGTGCCCCGTGACCCAGCCGACGTCGGCGGTGCACCAGTATACGTCGCCGTCGTGGTAGTCGAATACGTATTGGTGTGTCACCGACGCGTACAGAAGATAGCCGCCCGACGCGTGCACCACACCCTTGGGCGTCCCCGTCGAGCCCGACGTGTAGAGGATGAAGAGGGGGTCCTCGGCGGCCATCTCGGCGGGCGCGCACTCGGCCGGCACTTTAGCAAGCTCCTCATCGAGCCAGAGATCGCGACCCGCCGTCCACGGCACCTTGCCTCCGGTGCGGCGCACGACGAGAACCGTCTCGTTCCCCTTCCCGACCTTTCTCAGGGCCTCGTCGGCATTCTTCTTGAGCGGGACAGTCTTGCCCCCGCGCAGGCCCTCGTCGGCCGTGACGATCAACGTCGAGGTTGCGTCCTCGATGCGTCCGGCCAGACTGTCGGGCGAGAAGCCGCCGAACACGATCGAATGAATGGCGCCGATGCGCGCGCAGGCGAGCATCGCGTAGGCGGCCTCCGGGATCATCGGCAGGTAGATCGTGACCCGGTCGCCCTTCTTGACGCCGTGCGCCTTGAGGACGTTGGCAAACCTCGACACCCGCTCGTGGAGCTGGCGGTAGGTAATGAGCTCGTGGTCCTTCGGGTCGTCGCCTTCCCAGATGATGGCCACTTGATCGGCGCGTGTCTTCAAGTGGCGGTCGATGCAGTTCGCCGAGACGTTGAGCGTGCCGTCCTCGAACCAGCGGATCGAGACATTGTGCGGGTCGAACGAGGTGTGCTTGACCTTGGTATAAGGGCGGATCCAATCGAGGCGCCGGCCCATCTCGCCCCAGAAACCCACTGGGTCCTCCACCGAGCGCCTGTAAAGGGCTTGGTACTTGGCCTCGTCGAGCCAGGCCCGGCGCGCCCAATCGGCGGAAACAGGATAGGTGTTGTTCGGCATCGAGCGTTCTCCTCCGGTAGGCTTTTTCTTGGGCTCCCATTATGAAGGGGGCCGGGAGCCATCACAACTTCCTCGATGGTCGAATTCGCCCGCGTCAGACCCCCATCCAGCCGATGATCGCCCCCTGGATCAGGAGCACGCCGAGCCAGTGGCCGCCGTCGATGAGGGTAAGCTCCATCTTTGCCCCCTGGAAGGCATGGTTGACGACAAGGGACGTCGCGACGAAGCCGGCCCAGATGATCGCCCCCGAGATGATGCCGTTCTTCAGCGTGACCTGGCCCTCTCCGAGGTGGCCGACGACGCCGGCCAGGACGAAGGCCATGATGAGCTGGGCGATGAAGGCGACGATGTAAGGTACGGCCGTCACGCCACGCCTCGAAACCTGGATATCCTCGGGCCGAACATTGGCTGCCGCCATCCACTGGTTCGCGAGCAAGCCGTACCAGACGCCGCCGAATACGAAGCTCGCCACGGCGGCAATGACCACGGCGAGCTCATTGAGACCTGCGAACGGCGGCATGGCGCGCTTCCTCCCTGTTTCTGGCCGGCGCGAAGATGTAGCAAGATTCCCGGCCGCTCTCAGCCGCCGAATGCGTCCGGCGTCCACCCGTAGAGCCAGTCGTAGGCTGCGATCAGCCGCTCGGGGCTCGCGGATTGCAAGAGACGATTGCGCACGAGCGCGGCTGCTCCCGAGAAGTGATAGAGGTGCCCGTTGAGCCGCGAGGCGCGCGCGACGCGCGCGACGCGCCGCCGCCGCGCCCTCTCGTAGGCCATGAGCCTGCTCGACATGTCACCGCCGGTCGCCGCGAGGCAGTTGCCGAGCACGATCGCATCCTCGAGCGCGAGCACGCCGCCCTGGGCGAGGAACGGCAGCACGGGGTGAGCGGCGTCGCCGAGGAGCGCGATGCGGCCCGACACGAGCCGGCGCGGGACGCGCCGCGTAAAGAGCGACCACTTGCGCCATGCGCCGGGGACGGCCAGAAGGTCGCCCAGCTCGCGCGGGAAATCTCTCGTGCGCGCACGCAATTGGGCCGGGTCTGCTGCCGCGCTCCACTCCTCGGTCTTCTGTTGCTCGTCGAGGATCACGACTATTGCCATTTCCCGACCTGCGCGCACGGGATAGTGGACGACATGGGCGCCGGGGGCGAGCCACAGGCATGTCTCGTTGCGGGCGAGCGCCGGAGGCGCTTCAGCGGTCGCAATGACGCTGCGGTAGGCGCTCTTTCCGGCAAAGCGCGGCGGGGCCGGATCGAATACGGCGGCGTAGACGCGCGACCAAAGTCCGTCGGCGGCGATGAGCGCCGCTCCTGACAAGCCCCGCCCGTCCGACGAGCGCACCGCGACCCCTGTCCCCTCGGTCTTCGCCGATGTGACCTCGATGCCGGTGGAGATCCGGATGCGCGGCTCGGCGCTTGCGCGCTTGAGCAGTGCCGCATGGAGATCCTGACGATGGGCGGTCCAATAGGGTGCGCCGTGGCGCGCCGCAATCCAGGACCCGAGGGGAAGTCGCGTCAGTGTCAGCCCAGTCGTCGCATCGATCATGCGAAGGGCGTCCGGGACGCCGGCGCTGGCCTCGAGAAGGCCGCTGACGCTGAGCCGGGCGAGCGCCTTCGTCCCGTTGGGGCCGATCTGGATGCCGGCGCCCTCCTCGGCGAAGTCGCGACGCCGCTCGAGGATGTGCACGGGAAAGCCTCGCTCGGCGAGGGCGAGTGCTGCCGCGATGCCGCCGATGCCGCCGCCCGCTATGAGAATGTCCTCGGGCACGGCAGGCGCGAGCTCTAGGCTGGTCGCTGGCACGGGGAGAGACAAGGCGAGTGCCGCGGCGGGACGCCGGCCTTTCCTACGCAGCCTCTTCCTCGGCGGAGCTCACGATCGCGCTCTTGGGATCGCTTTCGTCGGGCCTGAGGCGGGGGTCGTAGATGTATAGCGTGGAGCAGTAGGGACAGAGAATTTGTCCGTCCTCGCCCATGTCGAGATAGACGTGGGGGTGATCGAACGGCGGGCGCGCACCCATGCACTTGAATTCCTTGACGCCGATGAAGATCTTTTCGGCGCCGACATCGTTGGCGAGATGCGGCACGATGCTGTGGGCCATCGTCTGAAGCCTCATGGTCGGGTCCGGGCGCACGACCATAGCGGCCGCAGTTGCCAAATGATAGGGGAGGCACGCGAGCGGCGGCAAGACGAAGAGGTCCGATCGTGCACTCCTTCAGCTCCGACGGTGTCGACATCGCCTATATCGACGAGCGCCCGCCCGAGTCCCGGCCGACGCCCGTGCTGCTCATCCACGGCTTTGCCTCGAACGTGTCGGCCAATTGGATCGATCCCGGCTGGGTGCGCGCGCTCACCGCCGCGGGCTTCCGCGTCGTCGCCTTCGACAATCGCGGTCACGGGCAAAGCGAGAAGCTCTACGATCTCGCCGACTATGGCGCGCCGATCATGGCCGATGATGCGCGCCGCCTCCTCGATCACCTCGGCATCGAGCGCGCCCACGTGTTCGGCTACTCGATGGGCGCACGCATCGCTGCGTTTCTCGCCCTTGCCCACCCCGAGCGGGTCGCGAGCCTCGTCTTCGGCGGGCTCGGCATCAACATGGTGCGGGGCATGGCCGGCACGGGGCCCATCGCCAACGCGCTCGAGGCGCCGAGCATCGACGACGTGAAGAACGCGGCGGCGCGCACGTTCCGCGCCTTCGCCGAGCAGACGAAGAGCGATCTCAAGGCGCTCGCCGCCTGCATCCGCTCCTCGCGGGCGCCGATCACCGCCGAGGCGCTCGGGCGGCTTCGCTGCCCGGTGCTGGTCGCGGTCGGCGAGGACGACGTCGTCGGCGGCTCGGCCTCCGAGCTCGCGGCGCTCATTCCCGGAGCCGAGGCGATGACGATCGCACGCCGCGACCACATGAAGGCCGTCGGCGACAAGGGCTTCAAGGAGGCGGTGCTCGCCTTCCTATCCGCACAGTCGTGATCCAGGATTCGACAAAAAGAGGCAGGCCGCGGCATCGCCAGGGCCCGCCTGAAAAAAACGGGGCCCCAGCATGACTGTGCTTCTCCTCGAGGGACTGTCGCAGGGGATGGTGGAGAAGCAGTGTCTTGTCGCCGGGGCCTCGTTCTAGGGACAACACTAGTGAGTAACGCATTACTCGCATGGCGTCGGATCAGAACGCCCGATTGCGGAAGTTTGACGCGACCTTCGCTCGACGGGATGAAGCTCGGGTCAACCGCAAGCCGACGTAATACTCCGGGCCGAGCTAATCTAGCAAAGAGGCGGTGCTCTCGTCCCGGCGCAGAGTGCGTTTACAACACGGAAACTGTGGATAACCGCGGAGAAATCGCGCTGCGGAGGGAATAGCGATTCGCCTCCCGCTTTCCTGCCGCCCTCGGCGCGCCACAGGGCCGGCCCAAATCGGCCGTCAACCCGGGGCAACCTGCGTTTCGGGGAAGATGGGGCATTCACCGGCTGTTAGCGTTACCCGCCGTAGTGTCCCCGCTCATGTTGCCTGTCCGCGTTCTCGTCGCGTTGTCGGCTGCGGTCCCGCTGCTCGTGTCGGGCTGCAGCACGGGTCCGAGCTTCGTCGCGAGCTATGAGCCGTGGCGGGCCGAGGAGGAGCGCGCGTGCCTCGCCTCGGGCATCGCGCACCAGTCGCCCTTCCTGCAGACGCGCTCGGCGCTCGGCGGTCCGAGCTTGTGCGGCACGGTCAACCCGTTCGAGATGTCGGCCGCCGACGACGGGCGCGTGTCCTTGAAGCCGGCAGCCCTCGTGCGCTGCCCGATGATCCCGCAGATCGAGCGCTGGATCAGGAACACGGTGGCGCCTGCCTCCCGCTACTACTTTGCAGCCTCCGTCGTCGAGGTCTCCGTGATCGCGTCCTATTCGTGCCGGCCGATGAATAACGTCCACGGGGCGAGGCTCTCCGAGCACGGCTATGCCAACGCCGTCGACGTGGCGGCCTTCACGCTCGAGGACGGGCGCAAGGTGACGGTCAAGGCGGGCTGGTCGGGCGATGAGCGCGAGCGCGCCTTCCTCCGCGACATCCACGGCGGCGCTTGCCGCGAATTTACGACGGTGCTCGGGCCGAGCTATGATGGCAATCATCATGATCATTTTCATCTCGATCTCGCGCGCCACGGGAGCGGCGGTCTCGGCCGCATCTGCAAATAGGCCGCCATCAGTCGCGTTTCGCGTTTCGATTAGATTTTTTGTGAGATTAACTTTGCGTCCCCAGTCTTGAATTGGCAGATTTGGGAACATATCCCTACTGACATGAATTGCCGGACACGCCGCGCTGCTCGAGAAGGGCGCGTGATCTGATTTTTGGAGCGATCCGAAATCAGTCGGAAACGCGACGCTAATCCAGCCCGCGTTTCGCTCGATGATCCGGCTGGTCCCTTCGCGGGTGCTCTAAGACCACAGCGTAAGGACAGCTCTTGCCGAAAGCCGGTCGCTTGTCGCCCTGCGGGCTCGAAGAGCTCGTTTGTGGGGATGGGAGCCCTGTGTGCTTCGGCATCGCATCATCAAGGATCAGCCGCCCGGCTCGCCGCCGGGCGGACGCGGGAAGGTGCGCGTCTCGACGCGTGTCGAACGGCTCCTTTGCTGCCCCTCTATCGAACCAATCAAGCTATGGAGGAATGAAATGCGCGCACGACTGCCAGCAGCCGCAAGCGCGGCCGCGGTGATCGCTCTTGCTTCGCCGGCGCTCGCAAACGACGGCATCATGAAGCTCACGGCCGACCCCAACAATTGGGCCATGCAAACGGGCGACTACGCCAACACCCGCTATTCGAAGCTCGATCAGATCAACACAGAGAACGTCAAGGACCTCAAGGTCGCCTGGCAGTTCTCGACCGGCGTGCTGCGCGGCCATGAAGGCTCCCCGCTCGTCGTCGGCAACATCATGTATGTCCACGGGCCGTTCCCAAATCCCGTCTACGCGCTCGATCTCGACAACAATCAGAAGATCCTGTGGAGCTATATGCCGAAGCAGGACCCGTCCGTCATTCCCGTCATGTGCTGCGACACGGTCAACCGCGGCGTGGCCTACGGTGACAACACGATCGTCCTCTATCAGGCCGACACGACGGTGGTCGCCCTCGACGCCAAGACCGGCAAGGAGAAGTGGAAGGCCGTCAATGGCGATCCGAAGAAGGGCGAGACGGGGACTAGCGCTCCCGTCATCGTCAAGGACAAGGTGCTGGTCGGCATCTCCGGCGCCGAGTTCGGCGTCCGCGGCCATTTGACCGCCTACAGCCTCAAGGACGGCAAGCGGCTCTGGCGCGCCTACTCGGTCGGCCCCGACGACGAGCTGCTCGTCGACCCCGAGAAGACGATGTCGCTCGGTAAGCCGATCGGCAAGGACAGCTCGCTCAAGACCTGGACCGGCGACCAGTGGAAGATCGGCGGCGGCTCGACCTGGGGCTGGATCTCGTGGGACCCCGAGCTCAACCTCGTCTACTACGGCACTGCCAATCCCTCGACATGGAACCCGGTGCAGCGCGCCGGCCCCGACGGCAAGCCCATCGATCAGAAGTGGACGATGAGCATCATCGCCCGCAATCCCGATACGGGAATGGCGGCATGGGCCTATCAGATGACGCCCTTCGACGAGTGGGACTACGACGGCATCAACGAGATGATCCTGGTCGACGGCATGGACGTCGGCGGCAAGAAGCACAACGTGCTCGTGCACTTCGACCGCAACGGGTTCGGCTATACGCTCGACCGGGCGACCGGCGAGCTCCTCGTCGCCAAGCCCTACGACAACGCCCTCAACTGGTCGAGCGGCGTCGAGATGGACAAGTCGAAGCCCAACTACGGGCGCCCGACGGTCGTGGCGGCGAAGTCCCCGTTCCAGAACGGCCAGGACGTCAACACCAAGAACGTCTGCCCGGCGGCGCTCGGCTTCAAGGACCAGCAGCCGGCATCCTATTCGCCTCAGACCAAGCTCTTCTACGTCCCGGTCAACAACGTCTGCATGGACTACGAGCCGTTCAAAGTGTCCTACACGCCCGGCCAGCCGTACGTGGGCGCGACGCTCTCCATGTTCCCACCGCAGGGCGAGGACTACACGGGACACCTGACGGCGTGGGACGCCGGGAAAGGCGAGATCGTCTGGCAGGAGAACGAGCCGTTCTCCGTCTGGTCGGGCGTTCTCACCACCGCGGGCGGCATCGTCTGCCACGGCACGCTCGAAGGCTTCTTCAAGTGCCGCGACCAGAAGGACGGCAAGGTGTTGTTCACCAACAAGCTGCCGTCGGGAGCGATCGGCAACGTATTCACCTACTCGCACAAGGGCAAGCAGTACGTCGGCATCTACTCGGGCGTCGGCGGCTGGGCCGGGATCGGCCTTGCGGCCGGCCTCGACAAGCCGACCGACGGGCTTGGCGCGGTCGGAAACTACGCGGGCCTGAAGCAATACACGGCGCTTGGAGGCACGCTCACGGTGTACGCGCTTCCATAGCGAGCTCGATCGCCCGAGGAGAAGTGGGCCGGCGCGGGTTTCCGCGCCGGCCTTTCCCGCGATTAACGCTTCGGTGACGGAGATTACAGTCGGATTTACGTAACCGCCGAAAATTTAGGCACTGCCTGAAACGGGCTTCAATCTCTCTCTGCTACATTTTCAGAAACAAAAATTGAGCGGCCTTATGGGGAGGGCCCAATGAAACTGACAATCGCAATTGTTGTAGCGATCATCGTCCCGGGCGGGCTGTGCCTGCTCGCCATCGCCGCGGCCGGGCGCTGGCTGGCGAGCCGCCGGCGACCGGCGCCGCCCGTGCTCGGCGCCGCGCACGCCTGCTGAGGGCGTCTTCCGCCCTCCGGCCATGAACGGCGGGGCAGGCGCCAAGCCGCCCCTCGAGTGCGCGTCGTGACCAGCCTCGGGCAAGCTTCGGCGACGTAATGTTCGCTCACGCTGTGCCGGCCGGATGCGCGGGGGATGCCGATGCAATTTGCAGAGCTGCAGGCCTTGATGGCGGACGTCTTCGAGGTCCCGCCATCACAGATTTCGCCCACCTCGACGCCCGACGACCTGGCCGCGTGGGATTCGGTGCGCCTGCTCGAGCTCCTGCTCGCCATCGAGAAGCAGCACGGCATCTTCATCTCGCCCGACCGGCTGTCCGATCTCATGAGCGTCGGCGCCATCCTCGCCGCCGTCAACGACGCGGAGCTGGTCAGCTAGCAAGGCTCGTCTCGACCATGCAGCTCGGCGCAACGCAGAGCATCGCTCTTTCGCAAAGTCTCGAGTTCGCGGAGCTCTCGGGCGACTTCAATCCTCTGCACCGCGATCCGATTGCGGCGCGCCGCACGATGTTCCGCGGCAGCGTCGTCCACGGCGTGCATGCGCTTCTTGCGAGCCTCGACGCCTGGCTTCTCTCGTCCGCGCCGAGCGGACGGCGCATCGCAAAGGTGAGCGCGCTCTTTCAGAGGCCGATCCCGACGGGTGCCGAATTCCGTATCGAGATAAGCCGATCGGCGGAGGCCCGGCCGGACGAGGTGCGCCTCGTGGTGTCGGTCGACGGCGGGATCGCGCAGAAGATCATCGTCGAGCTTGCTGACGGCGCGGGACCTTTGAAGCCGCGCTCTAGCGGCGAGCGCTATCGGCCGGAGGCGCCGAAGGCCCGCACGTTTGCCGAGGCGGCTGCCGCCGAGGGCGAGCTTGGCCTCGGCTTCGACCGCGAGCTCCTGGCGAGCTTGTTTCCGAATCTGGCCGCTCAATCGGCCGACGGCTGCGTCGCCGTCCTTCTCGCCGCGACCCGCATCGTCGGCATGGAATGTCCGGGGCTCAACTCGGTGTTCACCGGACTCGCCTACGAGGCGCGGGAGACGGGGGGCCTGAGCAACCGTTTGAGCTATCGCGTGACAGGCGCCGAGGAGCGCGTCGGCACCCTCAAGATTGCGGCCGAGAGCGCGGACGCGAGCCTGCACATCACGGCGCTCTATCGCCCGCCGGTCGTGCGCCAATCCGCCTTTGGTGAAATGCAGGCACGGGTTCCGAGCCGCGCCTTCGAAGGCCGCAACGCGGTCGTCGTCGGCGGCTCGCGCGGCCTCGGCGAGGTCACGGCCAAGATCCTCGCCGCCGGCGGGGCGCGCGTGTGGCTCACATATCTCAGCGGAAAAGAGGACGCTGAGGCCGTCTCGGCGGAGATCCAGGCTGGCGGTGCGATCGCGGCGGCGGGACGGCTCGAGATCGGCGCCGGAGACATCGAGGTCCCGGACTTTGCCGACGGCTTCCTGCCGACGCACATTTATCTCTTCGCCTCGCCAGCCATCACCGCCAAGCGCACCGTCGAGTGGGATCAGGCGCTTTTCGACCGCTACATGCGCTGCTACGTGACGGACGCGATGGCAACCGTGCGCGCCCTCTCCGCGCGGACGGGTGTCGGCCTCGAGCGGCTCACCATCTTCATCCCGTCGTCCATTTTCATCGACGGGCCGCCGGCGGCGCTCGCCGAGTACGCGGCCGCCAAGGCCGCCGCCGAGGTCGCCTGGCAGGCGCTGGCGCGCGTCTACTGCGGGATGCGGATCGAGACGCCCCGCTTGCCGCGTCTCCTCACCGATCAGACGAGCCGCCTCGGCGACAGCTTGGCCGCGCGGGCGGAGGAGGTGCTTCTGCCCATGCTCTTGGGTGCAGCCGCAAGCAGCATCGAGTCCCACTCTCACACCGGGGCCGCCTGATGAGCACGCCGAGCCCGCAGCTGATCCAGGCGATGGTTGCGACCTCGCAGGGCCGCCTCGCGCTCATCCTCGATAAGAGCGCGCTCGCCTCGAAGCGGCCGATGGTCATGTTCGTTCACGGCGCGCTGCGCACGAGCTCGGTGTTCGCCCCGTGGCTGCCGATCCTCAGCTCCGACTACGATGTCGTGCTCGTCGACCTTCCCGGCCACGGCCGGTCGCCGGGCGAGGGCCCGGCGGGCGTCAGGGACATCGCTCAGAGGCTGCGGGAGATCATCCACGCGCATTTTCGCGACCGGAGGATCGTCGTCATCGGCGAGAGTACGGGCGGCATCATCGCCGCGTGCCTCGGCGATGGGGCAACACCGGCGATTGCCGGCGTCGTGGCCGCCGACCCGCCGCTGACCGCCGGCAAGCAATGGCCGATCCAGATGAATTTTACGAGGAAGCTCGCCGGGCTTCCCGACGACGCCTATCTGCGCACGTTCGGCCATGAGGTATTCGGCATCGCCAAGGACGGCAAGGTCACCGAGCGCATCTACTACGACATCTTCCAGCGCGTTGCCGTGCCGACGCTGGTGATGACGGGCGACGCTCCGCTGTGGCCGACGACGGGTCGCATCGGCGTTCCCTGCCTGCTCGACGAGGTCGACAAGCATGTCCTGATCTCATTCGGCAACCCGCGGATCGCGATCGAAACCATTGCCGGGGCCGGCCACATCCTGCTGGCGCCGCCCGGCGATCGCGCGCGCGCCCTTGTCACCGGGTTCTGTGCCGCACACTTCAATGCGGGCGCCAAGCCGGACACAGCGAAGCCGTCGCCGCCGGCCTCGAAAGCTCCGCCGCGACCGGCGCGCGAGGAGATCGAGGCTTACCTTGCCGACGGCCACCGCCCAGGCGCGCTGGCGGCGGCACGCGGCTACTGGCAGGCCGACCCGAGTGCCTCCGCCGCTCGCTACGTCACGAGCCTCATCGACAAGTTGTGGCCGGCTGCCCGCGTCACGACCCATCGCGTCGCGTTCCTGCGCTCGTTCACCGTCGAGCCCATGGTGCCGATGCTGCAGGCGGAAGCCGCCCTCGACGGCTGCCGCGTCGAGGCCTGGGTCGGCGACTTCAACGCCTACGGCCAGGACATCCTGAACCCGGCGAGCGCACTCTACGCCTCGAAGCCGGACACGATCGTCTTCGCCGTGCAGCTGCGCGACATCTCGCCCGACCTTTGGGCCCGCTTCGCCGATCTTCCCGAGGGAGAGGTCGAGGGGGAGGCCGACCGCGCCGCCGAGACGGTGATCGATCTCCTCTCCGCGCTGCGCCAGCGCACGAGCGCTCACATTCTCGTCCATGGCTTCGAGCGCCCGCTCGAGCCCTCGCTCGGCATTCTCGACGCGCGGCGCAAGACGGGGCAGGGAGACGCCATCGCGCGCCTCAACGGCCGCATCCGCGCCTTTGCCGCGGGAGAGCGGGGCATCACCTGGCTCGACTACGACGAGCTCCAGTCGCGCTTCGGTCGCGCCGCCTGGATCGACGACCGCAAATGGCTCACCGCCCGCCTTCCCCTCTCGGTCGATGCCATGCCCCGTCTCGCCGCGGCGTGGTGGCGTCACATCGCGCCGCTCGCGCGCCCGCAGGCGAAAGTGCTCGTGCTCGACCTCGACAACACGCTGTGGGGCGGCACCGTCGGCGAGGACGGGGTCGCGGGGCTCAAGCTCGGCGCCGACTATCCCGGCGCCTATTTCCAGAGCCTGCAACGTGCCGCGCTCGACCTCGCGCGCCGCGGCGTGCTGCTCGCCATCGCCAGCAAGAACAACGAAGCCGACGCCATGGAGGTGATCGCGGGCCACCCCGGCATGCTGATCCGGCCCGAGCACATCGCGGCGCACCGCATCAACTGGCAGCCCAAGCCGCAGAACATCGCCGAGATGGCCAAGGAATTGAACCTCGGCCTCGACAGCTTCGTCTTCCTCGACGACAACCCGGCCGAGCGCGAGGCGGTGCGCCGCGGATGCCCGGACGTCACCGTCGTCGAGCTGCCGAAGGATCCCGCCCGCTACGCCGAATGCCTGCGCCGCGTCGCCGCCTTCGAGCGCCACGCCGTGCTCGAGGAGGACCGCGACCGCACGCGGCTCTACCGGGAGGAGCGCGAGCGGCGCGATCTGATGTCGGGCGCCGGCAGCCTCGAGGAGTATCTGCACGCGCTCAAGGTCGGTATCGACATCAAGCCGATGACGGCGGCGACGCTCGCACGCGCCGCGCAGCTCACGCAAAAGACCAATCAGCTCAACATGACGACGCGGCGTTACACCGAGGCGCAGCTCGAAGCCGTCGCGCGCGAGCCCGGCGTCGGCGTCTACGTCCTCAATGCGAGCGACCGCTTCGGCGACAACGGGCTCGTCGGCGTCGCCATCACGCGCACGGCCGGGCCGGTCACCGGCATCGACACGTTCCTCCTGAGCTGCCGCGTCATCGGGCGCGGCGTCGAGACGGCGTTCCTCGCCCACCTCGCGGAAGCGGCACGTGCGCAAGGATCGTCCCTGCTCTCGGGATGGTTTCTCAAGACCGCGAAGAACGCGCCGGCCGCCGACATCTACAAGAACGCCGGGTTCCACGCGGCGGAGACGACCCCGGTCGGACAGCTATGGACGTTCGATCTCGCGACGAGGAGCCTCTCCGCCCCGCCGTGGATTGCCATGGCGCCCGGCCCATTGCAGTCCGTCGCCTGACGAGGAGCTCATGCCATGACGGCGGCCTGGCCCCTCCCCGACAAGGCGCTCGCGGTCTTCCGCACGGGCGACGTCGGACTGGCGCTGGCGCTCGCCCAAGGCGCGCTTGCCGCCGACCCGCGCTCGGCGGAGGCCCTGCTGACGAGGGCGATGATCCGGCTCGCCGACGGGGCCGTGAAGGAGGCGATCCCAGACCTCAAGGCCGCGGCAGATCTGCGCTCGGCCGAGTGGCTGCTCGAGCGCCTGCGGGTCGAGCTCATGGGTCGGGCAAGGCTCAACTTCCCGCTCGAGGACGCGATCAAGCTCGGCGCGCTCGTGCGCTCGCGCCTCTCGCCCATCGGCCCGGCGCTTGCGGCGGGCGAGCGCACGGCAAAGAGCTTTTTCGTCAACGTCGTCGGCACGAGCTTCGTGCGCAGCTTCGGCGGCAACACCTGCTTCCTGCCGATCTTCGTCGGCATGGGGCCGGGCATGCTGATGCTGACGGAAGAGGCCGCCGCGATCACGCGCCACAAGATGATCGAGAACTTGAGGCGCGTCGACCTCGCCCGCCCGACACTGCTCACGATCGGCTCCGACGCCTACTATCATATCGAGAACATCTTGAAGATGCGTACGGGGCCCGAGACGCTGCTCGGGACGGACGACTTCGCCCTGATGGAGCAGGTCGCGCTGCGCCATCGCCCGCTCTTGATCGCGGCCCGCAAGCTGCTCAAGGGCCGCGTGCTGCTTCTCTGCTCGACGCCGACCCACGACGAGCGCACCAACGCCCTCTCGCTACATCTCAATCGCCGCCTCGCCGCCGTCTGCCGGGAGGCGGGCGTCGAGTTCCTCGACTGGTGGTGGGATCTCGCCGACGCCCGCACGGGCCGCCTCGCCGACCGCTATTCGGCGAACGCCTATCCGCGCGACATCCATTTCACGCTCGAGACGACCGGCCTCTTCATCAAGCGCCTCAAGGAGATCGGCGTCATCGGCGCCGAGGTCGCGCCCGAGGTCAACTACGAGTGGTCGCACGTTTTCGAATGCGACATCGGCGTCGGCGAGAAGACACGCATCTGGTGCGAGCCCAACGTCTCGCCGAACAACGCGGTGCGCTCGCACAAGATCGCGGCCTCCCACATCTACGGCAAGCTCGCCGATCTCATCAGCGCAACGCTGATCGCCTCGGGGCCGCAATCGGCGCTCTACATCAACGTGCGCGAGGGCTATCTGCCGACGGCGATGCCGCCCGCCCTCGTCGCGCGATCGGTCGCGCTGACGGCCCGCCAAAGCGATCTCGACATCGCCCGGGCCGTGCTCGACTTCTGGGGCCGCACCGACGTCATGATGCTCCGCCCCGAGCCCGGCTCGGCGGACCCGCTCGTGGGCTTCGACCCGTCCCTCATCGTCGCGGCGACCTACCCCGATACGCAGAACGAGGACATTGCGGCGATCAACGCCGTTCTCTCGCGGCGCCGGCCGGCGCGGACGCTGGCGCTGCTCCTTATCGATCCGGCCGTCCTCGGCCGCCTCAGGCTAGGGGGCTACCGGCCGCTTGCGCATCTGACGGTCGGCCACCGCTTCGTGCCGGAGGCTTGGCAGCACGCCACAGTGGTCCTGTTGCGCGGAGAGACCTGAAACTCGCTCGCGATTGCTGATCTGTGGATAATTCGCGAAAGAGGGGACAAGACCAATCCGCCACTCGACCCCTCGCTTCAGATGGCGCTCCCTGAAGTCTCTTTGCGGGGAGACGAAGCCATGCTGCGCCGGAAATATCGCAACGCCGATCAAGTTATCGCCCTTTCCGCCGAGGAGGCCGGGCACGCGCGCGAGATCATCAGGGAGAGCGGCAGCCTGCTCGACGAAATCGAGCGCCAGCTGCGCGCGATCGGCACCGATCCCAATCCGGCCCGTGCCATCGACGGCGGCCCATTGCCGGCGCCGTCCTGGTTCCACAGCGGCCGCATCTAGCGGCTTTCGGGGCCGCGCGCGAGGCCCCGCTCGGCCGGCTGCGGGGCCGGCCTTTATCTCGACGTTTCCACTCTCGCCCGTTACGCCTTCGCGGACTCTGCGTCGGCGCGCGTGCGGCCGATCTCGTCGAGGCGCCGCTGGAGAGTGAGCTTGTCGAGGGATTCGAGCGGCAGGCTCGTGAAGATGCTGATGCGCTGATAGAGCATGCGGTGCGTGTCGGCGAAGGCAAAGCGCCGCTCGGACTCGGTGCCCTCGACCGCCGACGGGTCCGGCAATCCCCAGTGCGCGCTCATGGGCTGGCCCGGCCACACGGGGCAAACCTCATTCGCGGCATCATCACAGACCGTAAAGACGAAATCGAGCTCGGGCGCGCCCGGCGCAGCAAACTCTTCCCACGACTTCGACCTGAGCTTGCTCGTGTCGTAGTTGAGTTGGCGCAGGAGGTCGAGCGCGTAGGGATGCACGCGGCCGCTAGGCTGGCTTCCAGCACTAAATCCCTTGAACTTTCCCATGCCCAGCCGTTGCATAATGCATTCGGCGATTTGCGAGCGTGCAGAATTGTGCGTGCAAAGAAACAGGACGTTGAACGGACGCTCTCTTGTCATTTTGATCCTCCCTTGCTCGTACAAACAGCGCGAGCCTTCTTGATCTCGGACCCGCACAGCTCCGGCCGGCCCTGGCAGCAGTCCTCGGTGAGGTAGGTCAGGAGCCGGCGCATTCCGTCGACGTGGATGGCGTAGCGCACGTAGCGGCCGTGGCGCGTCGCGTGGATGAGCCCCGCCCGGTCGAGCTCTTTCAAGTGAAACGACGTGGCCGTGGGGCTCGCGCCGACCGCCTCGGCGATCGACCCGGCCGCGAGGCCGTTCGGCCCCTCCCTGACGAGACGGCGGAAGATGCGCAGGCGTTGCTCGTGTGCGAGCGCGGCGAGAGCGGCGGCGGCGCGAAGCTCATCCATGGAATAACGATACAAGAACTCTTGTAGCATGCAAAGTGCGGCCGGCGCGCCGGAGGCTGTGGCCTTTCGGTATCTCATGGCCGGATCTCGCCGGACCCGGTCTCCAGTTTCGTTGCCCGCTTTGCGCCGCAGCCCTAGCCTGGGTCTCGTCAGCGGGGGTTACCCGCACGGGGTAGGGGTTCGTGGCGCGTAGAATTTTCACGCAGCTGTTCGTTCTGGCGTTGGTGCTGCGCAGCCTCGTGCCAGCGGGCTTCATGCTCGCGCCCTCGGCCGTGGACGGCGGCAGGGTCACAATCGTCATCTGTACGGGCCACGGACCGCAGCCGCTCGACGTCGACGGCTCGGGTAAGCCTCTTCCCTCGAAGCCGTCCGCGTCGGACCACGGCCTCTGCCCCTTCGCGGCGTCCTGTCCCATCGTGCCGCTCTGCGAGGAAACCACGCTTTCCGCGCAGGCGGTGGCGGCAAGCAGCGCGCGCCTGCCCGGTAAGGCTCAGCTCGTCCTCGCGCGCCATGAGCTTCCGGCCCCCGCGCGCGGACCACCGTCGCCCGCCCGAGCCTGAAGCAGCTCTCGCCGCGACGACGCGACTTTCATCGCGCCGGCGGCCCTTCTCCTTCGAAACCAGAAGCCGTGCCAGGGATACGGGCCAGAGCCCCATCCTCCTTGCGGCCATTGTCGAGACCGTCCGCAGCCTAGGGCCGGACGCACAATCGAGGTACGCATCCCATGCGAAAGCTCACATCGTTTCCGGCGAGATTTCTCCACTCCGCCACTGTCGCCTCCGTCGCCACGCTTGCGCTCGCGTCCGCGGCGCCCGCCGACGACGCGGCCGCACCGCCCTTACCCGACTCGCACGCGCCCGCCGGCGTCATGTTCGATCACATGCACAAGGCCGGCGAGTTCATGGTCGGCTACCGCTACATGTACGCGCGCCAGAACGGCGACACGCTCCACGGCACGAGCCCGGCAAGCGACCACGACATCGCGCACAATGGCTGCGGCACGCATGGCCACGGCTGCTCCATGAAGGCAGCCGAGATGACCATGCACATGCACATGCTCGACCTCATGTACGCGCCGACGGATTGGCTCACGCTCATGGTCATGCCGCAGTGGATGACGATGGACATGACCATGGAGCCGCTCGAGGGAGCGCACGGCGGCGGTCACGGCGGCCACACGGGCAGCCACAGCCACGGCACCGACGGCATCGGCGACACTATCCTCTCGGCGCTCATCAAGCTCTCGGAGGGGCCCGGCTATCACCTGCACGTCGGCGTGGGACTTAGCGCGCCCACCGGCTCGGTCGACGAGAAGAACAGCGATGGCACCTTCACGCACTATCATATGCAGCTCGGCAGCGGCACCTGGGATTTCCTCCCGAGCCTCACCTACACGGGGCGCGACGGACACTGGACGTGGGGTGCGCAGGCGAGCGGTGTGAAGCGCATCGAGGATGAGAACGAGTCCGGCTTCGCCTTCGGCGACATCTTCCAGGCAACCGCATGGGGCAGCTATCGCTTGACGAGCTGGCTGTCGGCGTCGGTGCGCGTGCTCCACACGCAGCAGAGCGAGGTCGAGGGCCACTACAACGGCCCGCACAACCACAGCTCGCCGCCGGACCTGCAGGAAAACTACGGCGGCCGCTTCTGGGACGTGGGCTTCGGCGTGAACACGGTCGTGCCGAGCGGCCCGTTCGAGGGCCATCGCCTGAGTGCCGAGTGGCTCGAGCCGATCAGCGACGACGTGAACGGCTACCAGCTCGAGCGCGACGGGACGCTGTGGGTCAACTGGAGCAAGGCGTTCTGAGGCAAGAGAGGATGCGATGCACGCGCGTCGCATCCCTTTCCCGAATTGCACGACAGTTGGGGGCGTGAGGCGACCGGGACATATTCCAAGGTCTGCGGAAGCCTGCACTCGCCCGCGTGCTCAAATATCCTGCTTCTGCGCGTTCTGCTGGAGCGAGCCGAGCACCGTGCCGTTCCAGCGCTCGACCTTCTCCGGCAGGAATATGTAGCTTTGCAGCTTGAACACGAGGCCGTCGGCCATGACGGTCTTCTCGCCTTGGGGGATTACGGTCGCCGGCAGGTAGTAGGCGCAGGACTGCTTGGCCAGCGCCTTGTTGACCGCGTCGGCGGCCATGATCTCGTTCTCGCCCTCGGCCTGCTTGGTCAGGAAGGCGATCTGATCGCTCTTGGCGTCGCAGAAGAAACCTCTGACACGCTCGGTGCGATCCTCGGCCGAAGCGGTTGCGAGCAATGCCACTGTGGTCAGGATCGAGAAGGACAGCTTCTTCGCGCTTGCCCGAAGAGCCGTCGTGGGATGCCCCGTCATTGTCACCTCCAGGGTCTAAAAGTGGGCTCACTTCCGTGAACCGGACCCAACCCGGACGTGACCTCCGCGTCTCTTGATCTTGCAAGTAAGGCTACCTGCGATTCGCAGGCTGCTCAAGATATGGTCATGACTGATGATCAATCACGTCGTGACTAGAAAAGTGTCGGCCATGCATTGTTTCCCTGCGGCAGTGGAATTCATGACGCAGAGATTGCCGAAATTTCCCGCGCGCAATTGCACTCAGGGAGC
This sequence comes from uncultured Alphaproteobacteria bacterium, assembly GCA_963840415.1. Classification (GTDB taxonomy): domain Bacteria; phylum Pseudomonadota; class Alphaproteobacteria; order Rhizobiales; family Hyphomicrobiaceae; genus Hyphomicrobium_C. The sequence continues at coordinate 63,812 of CAWIYX010000022.1, forward strand.
TCTCTTACGCCCCGAGCGTCCCCTTGCACTCCTTGATGCAGGCCTGGCAGCTCTCCATGCAGGCCTTGCACTCGGCGTGATGATCCGCGTGTTTCTTGCACTGGGCCTCGCAGTCCGAGCACACCTCGATCGTGAACTTGGCCATCTGCTGCAGGCGAGGCGATTGGAGCGCGGCCAACCGCGCGAGCGCGGCGCATGTCGCGTTCATCGCCTGGACGGTCCGCATGCAGTCGGCGAGCGAGGTGTCGCCGGCGGCGAGCTGCTTGATGCAGTGATTGGTGCAGACCTCGCCTCTGTTGACGCAGTGGAGCGCCGCGTCGATGAGTTTCTGGTGAGGCGCCGGTCCGGAGGTATGGCCCATGGCGCTATGATCGACCTCTTCGGCCTGAGCGGCAGGGCCTGCCAGCCCGGCGGCGAGGAGCGCGCCGCCCGCTGCAGCTCCGATCACGCTGCGCCGTGTCGTCTCGACGTTTGTGGTGGCTCTGGTTTCGGTCTCGATGCCCGGTGTCTGCCGCATGTTGCACCTATTCGATAGAGAGGGACTCGAGCGAGATTACCTCCGTTGTTCGTGCGCCGCCATTGTGGCGGGCCGACAGCCCCCTGTGCTCTTTCGGCCTCAATGCGATAGAAGTGATCCCATGAATTGGGACAAAGATCGCGGGCCCTCCGGCCGTCGCAGCTATCATCACGGCAATTTGCGCGAGGCGCTGATCCAGGCCGCGCTCGATCTCATCGCCGAGAAGGGGCCGGGAGGATTTTCCTTCGCCGAGGCGGCGCGCGCCGCGGGCGTCTCGCCGGCCGCTCCCTATCGCCACTTCCGCGATCGCGACGCGCTCCTCGCCGATGTCGCCGCGCGCGGCTTTGCGGCCTTCGCGGTGGCGCTCTCGAAGGCCTGGGACGGGGGCCGCCCGTCTCCGCGCGCCGCGTTCGACCGAGTTGGCCGGGCCTATCTCGCGTTCGCGCGCGCCGAGCCAGCGTATTTCTCGGCGATGTTCGAGCAGGGTCTCTCGGCCGACGATCACCCGGCCCTGCGCGCCGAGGGCGACAAGGCCTTTGCCGTGCTGCGCGAGGCGTGCGAGGCGCTCATTGCGACGCTGCCGAAGGACAAGCGCCCGCCGTCGCTGATGATGGCCCTTCACATCTGGTCGCTATCCCACGGCGTCGCCTCCCTCTTCGCTCGCGGCGACCGCGCGCGCCGCGCGATCCCCATGACGGCGGAGGATCTGCTCGAGGCCGGGGTGCTCATCTATCTCGACGGGCTCGGCGTGCCGCGCGAGACGGGCTGAGTCCCTGGCTACATTGGTGCAGCTGCACCTTGGCCGCTCGAGCGGGCGCTCCTATTTGCCTAACGCTGCTCGCCCGTTTTTTCAGGGTGCCCCCTTGACGGCCCCGGCGGCTTGCTCCAGATATGTAAATGTAATAAACATTCACATGAGGTGACGGTGCGATGTACCAAATGGTGCTCAAGCTCGACGACATCGGCAAGCCGGCCTGGATTGCCCTGATGGTGCTGAGCTTCATCGTTTTCTGGCCCCTGGGGCTCGCGATTCTGGCCTTTCTTCTATGGAGTGGACGCATGGGATGCGGATGGCACGGTGACGGCGGGCGCTGGCAGCAGCGCATGTCGGAGCGGTTCGACCGTCATATGGACCGCTGGGCGCAGCAAGCGCGCAGCGCGCCCTCGAGCGGCAATCGCGCTTTCGACGAGTACCGCGAGGAGACGCTGCGCCGGCTCGAGGAGGAGCAGCGCGAGTTCCGCGAGTTCCTGGAGCGGCTCAGACTTGCGAAGGATCGCGCCGAATTCGACCAGTTCATGGCCGACCGCAAGAGCCGTCCGCCGGCCGGAGAAGGCCCCGCCCCTCAGCCGGCGGGCTGAGCAGGCGAAAGTCGACGACCAAGGCCGGACACCTCTCAGTCCGGCCTTTCGCATGCCGAGGTCACGGCGGGCCGAACAGCAGCGCAATGCGTTTGCGCAAGCCCTTCGCGCGCACGATGTCGCGGCCGAGGTGTCCCCATTCGCTGAAGGCGATCGCGAGCGGATTGTTGCCGAGCGCGCGGCCCTTGAGACCGAAGCGCAGCTGCTCGCCCGCGGGCTTCTCGGCAAACGTGCCGAACAGGCGGTCGAAGACGATGAGGACATTGCCGTAGTTCTTGTCGAGGCATGCCTCGTTCGAGGCGTGGTGCACCCGGTGGTGGCGCGGCGTGTTGAGCACCCATTCGAGCGGCCCGAGGTCGACATCGAGCGCGGTGTGCAGGAAGAACTGGTAGAGGAGCCCGAGTCCGAGGATTGCGGCAATCGCGATCGGATGGAACCCGAGGGCGGCGAGCGGCAGGAAGAACACGAACGCGCCGGTGAGCGTGCCGGTCCAGCCGAGGCGGATGGCGGCCGAGAGATTGAACCGCGTCGCCGAATGATGGACGGCGTGTGTCGCCCATAGCCACCGCACGCGATGAGCGGCGCGGTGGAACCAGTAGTAGCAGAGCTCGACGCCGAGGAAGAGTGCGATCCAGCTCGCGGCGCCGCTCATCGGGATGTCGAACAGGCGGTGCTCGTAGAGAAAGAACATCGGCACGGCGGCGAGCGAGCCCGTGAGCACCCGCGAGACAATGTCGCCCGCCGCGACGCCGACCGAGGCCGCCGTCTCCTTGAGGTCGTGGGCCGCTTCGTGGCGCACGAGCCGCACGTAGAGAACCTCGAGCGCGATGAAGATGAGGGCCACGGCGAAGAAGCTGCCAGGCGCGCGGCCTTGGCCGAGGAGTTGAGGAAGCTCCGGCATAATTCAGGATCCTTTTTGGAAAGCCCGTCAGCGGCCGAAGAAGAACTCCGCGCGCTTGAGCACGTCGGCGCACGGGGGCGTGAGGCGGTCCCGGTTGCCGGCGAGGCAAGAGATGATGCGCCCTCCACCGGGCAGCAAGCCCACGCAGTAGCGCTCGATGTCCACGCGGCAGGCCTCCGCGGCTGCGCGCATGGTGAGCGGCTCTCCGTAGTATGGCGGCGGCTCGTAGCCCGGCTCGCCGCCGGCCAGCGCGTCGGCCGGAAAGAGCGCAGCGAGACAGGCGGCCGCGAGACACGCACGGGAGTGCTTCAACATGGACATCCGTGTCCCTGGGGAGTGGGGGCGGCGGCCAGGGTTGGCCGCCGATCCCCTGATCGGGCGCATCAGTTGCAGGTAACGCTACCACTGCGCGTATAGCCGTGGCCATTCGGCCCGGTGACCGTCGCGGTGTAATTGCAGGTGCCGTTGGCGCATGTCGTGCTGCCGTTTCGCGTCGTCACGCCGCCCGCGGGTCCGGTGAACGTCTGCTTGGAGGTGCAGCTGCCGCCTGAGCATGAGCCCGAGCCCGAGGAGTGCCAGGTGCCGCCGCGTGGGCCAACGCCGCTGCCCGAGCGCGACCAGCCGCCTACTTCCGCGGCGGAGGCGCCTAGAACAAGAGCGGCGGCAGCGAGGGCGGCAGGGGCAAGACCGGGCGTGTTAAGGATTGCGAACATTGGGGTGCTCCTTTCCACTTTATTGCCGCCATCATCGGCGACGCGAAGGAGGCTGCGCCCCGGTCTTTGCCCTCATGTTGCGAGGATCAGGCCCCGGCGTAACCTTTTGTAACAGGCTCGGAGGATGGGCTTGCACGCCGAAATTCGGATCGTACCCTCTGCGGCCATGAGCGAGCGCCCGCGCATTCTCGTCATCGAGGACGATCCCGAGATCCGCCATCTCGTGCAGAGCTATCTCCAGCGCCAAGGATTTCGCGTCGATGTGGGAGACGGAGCAGCTGCGCTCGATCGCTTCCGCGCGCGCTTCGGCGAGCCCGATCTCATCGTCCTCGATCTCATGATGCCGGGCGAGGACGGGCTTTCGATCTGCCGGCGCGTTCGCGCCGCTTCGCGCGTGCCGGTCCTCATGCTGACGGCCAAGGGCGAGGAGATCGATCGCATCGTCGGCCTCGAGATGGGAGCCGACGACTACCTGGCGAAGCCCTTCAACCCGCGCGAGCTCTTGGCCCGCATCCGCGCTATTCTGCGGCGAGCGGAACCGGTGCCGCTCGCCCACCGCCGCCTTGGCGTTGCCGAGCTGACCGTCGATCTCGGCACGCGCTCGGTGTCGCACGCAGTGAATGGCGCTCTCGATCTGACGAGCGCCGAGTTCGATCTCCTCGAATGTTTCGTGACGCGGCCGGGGCGCGTGCTGTCGCGCGAGCAGCTCATGGATTGGACGCGCGGGCGGCGCGCGGAAGCACTGGACCGCACGATCGACGTGCAAGTGAGCCGGCTGCGCAAAAAGATCGAGACCGGCGATACCGAGGTCATCAAGACCGTGCGCAATGCCGGCTACGTGCTCGCCTGCCCCGTGAAGGAGCTCTAGCCGATGCTGGGCCGCCTGGGGTTCGCCGGACGCCTGATGGCCATAGTCCTCCTGGCGCTCCTTGCCATGCAGGCCGTCGGCACGGGCATCGGCTACGTCGCGCGCAAGAAGTCGCCGGGAGAAGCCACGGCTCTGCTGCCGGAGCGGGCGGCGGCCATTGTCGCCCTGCTGGACGCGGCTGGTCCCGAGCAGCGTGAGACGCTGCTCAAGGCGGTCGTCTCCGATGATCTGCGCGTGGCGCTCGCTCCGAGCCGGCCGGCCGCCGCGCCCGGAGCGGAGCGGCTTCCCGCCATCGAGTGGGTCGTCGCGCAATATCTTCCCGAAGGGACCGACCGGGAGGTTATGGCTCTGATCAAGCCCGAGTCCGGGCCGCGCTGGCGCCAGCTCCGCATCGGTCAATACTGGCTCGCCTCGCGCGAGCCGTTGCGCATCTCGATCCCGCTCAAGAGCGGCGGCTTTGCCCTGTTTGAGACGAGCGGCGATATCGGCCCGAGGATCTACGGCTTCCCGCCGGGATTTTTCATCGGCGCCCTCGGCGCGCTGGTCGGGATCGCGGCGCTGCTCGCAATCCTGAGGGAGGCGAGGCCCCTGCGCGAGCTCGCAGGCTCCGTGGCGCGCTTCTCCGGCGAAACGCCGGTCGAGCCGGTGCGCCCGCGCGGGGCACCCGAGATCAAGAAGCTCATCGGCGCGGTGAACGACATGCAAGCGCGCCTCGCGGCGCTCATCAAGGGCCGCACCGTGCTGCTCGGTGCCATCTCGCACGATCTCAAGACCTACATCACGCGGCTGAGATTGCGCGCCGAGATAACCGAGGATGCGGACCAGCGCGAGCGCACGGTGCGCGATCTCGACGAGATGTCTCAGCTCCTCGACAATGCGCTGGCCGCCTCGCGCAGCGCTGGGGGCCCCGGCCGAAAGCAGTGCGTCGACTTGGTCGAGATCCTCGAGCGGGAGGCGAAAGAGCGCCCTCCTGGCACGGCCGAAGTCGCGACAGAGGCTTCCTTGCCGGCGCTGGCGGTCGAAGGCGATCCCGTTTCCTTGCGCAGGCTCTTCGTCAATGTCATCGACAATGCGGTGCGCTACGGAACGCGGGCGCGCATCACGGTTGGCCGGCGCGACGGCCGGGCAGAGGTGGTCGTCGACGACGACGGTCCAGGCATCCCCGAGAGCGAGCGCCAGGCAGTGCTCGAGCCGTTCTACCGCATCGAGCCGTCGCGGAGCCGCGCGACGGGAGGCACGGGACTGGGACTTGCGATTGCGCGCCAGATCGTCGAAGCGCACGGCGGTACGCTCGCCATCGAGACCGCGCCAGGCGGAGGGGCGCGTCTCAGGATCGAGATCCCCTCTGTGGCCTAATCGCAGTCTGGCGCAGTCAGCGCAGTGCCTTGTCGAGGTTGAGCGCGGTCTCGAGGCCCTTGGCCGTCTCGAGACCCTTGACGCCCGAGAGCCGCGCGCCGTCGAGGTCGGCGCCCGTCAGGTCCGCATTCGTGAGATCGGCGCCCGAGAGATCGGTTTTCGAAAGATCCGCCTCCGAGAGATTGGCGCCGGAAAGATCCGCGCCGACAAAGCGCGAGAAAGTCAGCACCGCGCGATTGAGATTGGCGCGGGCGAGGCTTGCGCCGGAGAAGTCGCAGGACTTCAAGACATTGCGCGGTTGCGTCGTGATCGTCCCCTGGCCGGGGCGCCACTCGAGCGGACGGAAGTCGGCGTCCTTGAGATTGGCGCCGCGAAAATCTGCCCCCGACAAGTTCGCCATGACGTGGACGCCGGCGAGGTTGGCGCCCGGGAACCGCGGGGCATCGGCCGCATCCGTTGCGAGGTCGGTGAATACGGTCGGCCGGTAGATGGTGGCGCCCGCGAGATTGGCCCCGGAAAGGTCGGCGCGGATCAGGACGGTGCGATCGAGGCGCGCGCCGGCGAGGTCGACGCCCTTGAGGTTCGCCCCCGTGAAGTCGACGCCATAGAGATCAGAGCGGGCGAGCACGGCGCCTTTGAAATCGAGCCCCGAGAGATCGAGGTAGGTGAGGTCGCGCCCGGAATAGTCGAGCCGCTCGCCGGGCTTGGCTTTGAAGAGCGCGGTCGAAATCTCGCGCGCCGTGAAGTCGGCGTCCGGCGAGACGTTCTCCGTGCCGGGCTCCCAGGCGGCCGCGGCCGACGCGAGTGCGATCCCCGCTGCCGTCGCGAGCCAGAAAAGGCCGTGCGCCCTCATGTCCCGGTTCTCCGAGCCGCCTCACGCAGGAGGCTACTATGGATGATTCAATAGGGCCCGGGGATATTTCAAGGTCACAGTCAGGAGGAATTTCCCCCTTGTCCCCGGTCCGGCGCCCCAAAGCCGCCGCCGGTCGGCGTCTCGATGATGATGGCGTCGCCCGCGGCGACCGTCGTCTCGTCGCAGCCCTCGAGCGGCTCGAGGCGCCCGTCGCGGCGGCGCATGCTGTTTGCTCCCACGGCTCCGGGCTCGCCGCCCTCGAGACCGAAGGGAGGCACCTTGCGGTAGCCGGAGAGGATTGCCGCCGTCATCGGCTCGAGGAAGCGGATGACGCGGCGTGTGCCGTCGCCGCTCGTCCAGCGCCCTTTGCCGCCCGAGCCGCGCCGGATCGAAAACTCCTCGACGAGCACGGGATAGCGCAGCTCGAGAACCTCGGGGTCCGTGAGGCGCGTGTTCGTCATGTGGACGTGAACGCCGGCCGTGCCGTCGAAACCGGGACCCGCGGGCGAGCCCGAGCAGATAGTCTCGTAGTACTGGAGGCGGTCGTTGCCGAAGGTGAGGTTGTTCATGGTGCCCTGCGCCGAGCTCATGCCTCGAAGCGCGGCAAAGAGCGCGTTGGTGACGATTTGGCTCGTCTCGACGTTGCCGGCGGCGACTGCGGCCGGGTAGGCGGGTTTCAAGAGCGAACCCTCGGGGACGACGATCTCGATGGGTCTCAGACATCCGGCGTTGATTGGGATCGGCTCGTCGACCATGACGCGGAAGGCGTAGAGCACGGCGGCGCGTGCGACCGGCTCGGGGGCGTTGAAGTTCGACGGCTGCTCGGGCGAGGTGCCGGCGAAGTCGACCTTGGCCGAGCGGCGCTCTCGGTCGACAGTGATCTCGACCTCGACGGCGAAGTCCTGGTCGGTCTCGACGCGGAAGCGGCCGTCGGCAAGGCGGGCGATCAGCTTGCGCACGGCTTCCTCGGCATAGTCCTGGGCGTGGCCCATGTAGGCGGTGACGACGTCGAGGCCGAATTCGGCGACCATTTTCTCGAGCTCGGCCGCGCCGCGCGCGTTGGCGGCGACCTGCGCCTTGAGGTCGGCGATGTTCTGGGCAGGGCTGCGCGCCGGATAGCGGGCGCCCGTCAGTAGCGCGAGCGTCTCGGCTTCGCGGAAGCGGCCGCCCGAGACGAGCTTCACGCAATCGATGTAGACGCCCTCCGCATCGATCGTCGTCGCGCGCGGGCTCATGGAGCCGGGCGCCAGGCCGCCGATGTCGGCGTGATGGCCGCGGCTCGCGACGTAGAACAGCACGTCGCCGCCCGACTTTGCGAATACGGGCGTCACGACGGTGATGTCGGGGAGATGCGTGCCACCGGCATAGGGGGCATTCAGCATGTAAGAATCGCCGGGGCGCATCTCGCGGCTGGCTTTGGCGATCACCGCCTCGACCGAGCGGTCCATGCTGCCGAGGTGCACCGGCATGTGCGGGGCGTTGGCGACGAGGCGTCCCTCGGCATCGAAAACGGCGCAGGAGAAATCGAGCCGCTCCTTGATATTGACCGACTGGGCGGTGTTGCGCAGCGCCTCCCCCATCTGCTCGGCGACGCCCATGAACAGGTTGTTGAACACTTCGAGGAGCGCAGGGTCGGCGGCGGTGCCGTGGACCTCGCGTGTGCGCGGCAGGGTCCGGTTCAGCACCAGATCGCCGATCGCCGTTATCTCGGCCGTCCAGCCCGGCTCGACTACGACCGTCTGATGCGGCTCGATGATGAGGGCGGGGCCGGAGATTGCGGTGCCTTGATCGATCTCGGAACGACGAAGCACCGCCGCGTCGTGCCAGGCGCCCTGCGAGAAGAAGCGGGCTTGCCGTGTGCCGGCGCGCGCGTCTTGGCGTTGGGTCGACGCAGGATTTGGAGCGCTCTCCGGCGCCAGCCCGCCGCCGGTTGCCTCGACCTCTATGTGAGCGGCGAACAGCCGCTTCTCCGGCGAGATGAAGCCGAAGCGGCTCAGGTGCTCGCCCTCGAAGCCGGCGCGCATCAGCGGAAGTTCGGCAAGGAGAACGGGGAGCGCCGTGTCGGTCCCCTCGTAGCGCACGTGAAGGCGGGTCGCGAGCGCGATGTCGTCATGGGCAACGCCCTGGTCGAGAAGCTCTTCCGTCACCGCCTGCCCGAGGGCCCACGCTTTCCCCTCGAGATCGCGCACGAGGGCCTCGTCGAGCGGCGCCTCGATCGACTGCTCGCGGCTCGCGCGGAGCGCGGCGAGGCCCATGCCGTAGGCGGAGAGGAGGCCCGAGAGCGGGTGGATCAGGATCGTCTCGATGCCGAGCGTGTCGGCGATGAGGCACGCGTGCTGGCCGCCCGCCGAGCCGAAGCAGTTCAGGGCATAGCGCGTCACGTCGTAGCCGCGTTCGACCGAGATCTTCTTAATGGCACTCGCCATATTCTGGACGGCGATGCGGATGAAGCCGTCGGCGACCTCTTCCGGCGCGCGCCCGTCGCCGATCCTTTCGGCGAGGCCGGCAAATGCCGCGGCGACGGCCTCGCGGTCGATAGGCTCGTCTCCCTCGGGCCCGAAGATTGCGGGAAAGAAGTCGGGCATGAGCTTGCCGGCCATAACGTTGGCGTCGGTCACCGTCAGCGGGCCGCCTCTGCGATAGCAGAGGGGACCGGGGTCGGAGCCGGCGCTATCGGGACCTGCGCGCATGCGCAGCCCGTCGAAGGCGAGGATCGAGCCGCCGCCCGCAGCCACGGTGTGGATCTCGAGCATCGGCACGCGCAGCCGCACGCCCGCGACCTCGGTCTCGAACGCGCGCTCGTAGTCGCCGGCATAGTGCGAGACGTCGGTCGACGTGCCGCCCATGTCGAAGCCGATGACGCGGGTGAAGCCGGCGAGGCGCGCGGTCTCGGCCATGCCGACCACGCCGCCCGCGGGGCCCGACAGCACCGCGTCGCGGCCGCGGAAGAGCTCTGCCGACTTGAGCCCGCCCGCGGAGGTCATGAAGAGCACGGCCGCGCCCTCGCCATTCCCTCTCCCCACCGAAGTGGGGAGAGGGTTAGGGTGAGGGGCAAGTTCTTGGTGTTGCGCCAGCGTCCGCCCCTCACCCCAACCCCCTCCCTGCAAGCGGGGAGAGGGGGAATTCAGAGCGCTCGCCACTTGCTCCACGTAGCGCTCGAGGCCCGGCGAGAGGTAAGCGTCGGCGACAGTGGTGTCGCCGCGGCCGACGAGCTTGATAAGGGGCGCCACCTCGTGGCTCAAGGAGATCTCGGTGAAGCCGGCGGCGCGCGCGATCTCGGCCGCCTCCCGCTCGTGCGCGGGATAGGCATAGGCGTGCATGAAGACGATGGCGACGCTCTTGAGCCCGTCGCGGCGAGCCCGCGCGAGATCGGCGGCGAGCGCCGCGCGGTCGAGCGGCAGCTCGATCGTCCCGTCCGCGCGCACGCGCTCGGCGGCCTCGACGACGCGGGCGTAGAGCATGGCCGGCTTCACGATGCGCTTGGCGAAGATCTTGGGCCTCGCCTGGGTGCCGATTTCGAGCTGGTCGGCGAAGCCCCGCGTGATGACCAGCAGCGTCGGCTCGCCCTTGCGCTCGAGCAGCGCGTTGGTGGCCACCGTCGTTCCCATTCTGACGCCGGCGACCGTGTCCCGCGGGATGGGACTCCCCGGCGGGAGGCCGAGAATCAGTCTCATGCCGTGGAGCGCCGCGTCCTCGTAGGCTCCGCCGGCGGAGAGCACCTTCTTGGCGACGAGGCGGCCGTCGGGGGCGCGTGCGACGATATCGGTGAATGTGCCGCCGCGGTCGATCCAGAACTGCCATTTTCCCGCATTTGCCGTCATCGTGTGCGCCCGTCGCGGCTCCCCTCCCGTCGCTATCGGGGGCCGGCCATGGCGTCAATGAGGCTCTCGGGCCGGAGCCGCTTCAATGGGGACGGCAAAGGCGATAAGGGTTAGCGATGTCTTCTCAGCCGGATTCGAACAGGGTCGACGCCGGGCGCTGGCGTGCGCTGCGCACGGCCGTGGTGCGTGCTCTCGAACGGCTCCTTCCCTCGGGCTTCCGGCGCACGCCCGTCCGGCACAGCGCGGCCTTCACCAGCGCCTTCATCGCGCTCGCCGCCAAGATGGCCAAGGCCGACGGCGTCGTGGTCCACGCCGAGGCCGAGGCATTCGAGCGCTTTCTCGAGGTGGAGCCCGACGAGCGGGCCAACGTCCACCGGCTGTTCGAGCTCGCCAAGCAGGACACCGCCGGCTATGAGATTTATGCCGAGCGCATCGGCAGGCTCATGCGCGACGAGCCGGACTTGCGCCGCTGTGTGCTCGAGAGCCTGATCTGCGTCGCCTGCTCCGACGGCATCCTGCATCCGGCGGAGGATAGGTTCCTGCGCACGGTAGCCGAGAAGTTCGACTTTACCCCCGAGGAGTATCGCCACATCCGCGCGCTCTTCGTGCGCGATGCCGAGGATCCTTATGAGGTTCTCGAGCTCGATCGGGGCGCCTCCGACGCCGAGGTCAAGGCCCGCTACCGCAAGCTCGCGGGCGAGCTCCATCCCGATCGGCTCGCGGCTCAAGGCGCCGAGGCCGCGATCATCAAGGCGGCGACCGCCAAGCTCGCCACCATCAACGCCGCCTACGAGGATATTCTGGGCCAGCGCGCGAGGCAGAGGCAGAGGCGGTGATCGAAGCCCCCGACAGTCCGCTCGTGGCCGACCTCCACCCGTCTCCCAACATCGAGCCGAGGGCAGGGGGCCGGCAGCCGACGATCCTGCTTCTCCATTACACGGGGCTTGCCGATGTCGAGCGCGCGCTCGACGTTCTCTCGCGCGCTGACTGCAAGGTGTCGTGCCACTACGTCGTCGACGTCGACGGGCGCGTGATCCAGATGGTGGCCGAGGAGATGCGCGCGTGGCACGCGGGCGTGTCCTATTGGGCGGGCGAGAGCGACATCAATTCGGCGTCCATCGGCATCGAGATTCAGAACGCCGGCCACGCCGGGGGCTATCCGGATTTCCCGGAAGCGCAGATACGCGCCGTCGCCGCGCTCGGCCGCGACATCGTGCTCCGCCACGGCATCCCCCCCGACCGCGTGCTCGGCCATTCGGATGTGGCGCCCGCGCGCAAGATCGATCCCGGCGAGAAGTTCGACTGGCGGAGCCTCGCCGAGGCGGGGGTCGGCCTCTGGGTGCCGCCCGCGCTTGTCGCCGCCCGCGACCTTGGCCTCGGCCCCGGCGCGAGCGGGCCCGAGGTCGAGGAGGCTCGGCAACTCTTGGCCGGCTACGGCTACGGCGTTGCTCTCTCGGGCGAATTCGACGAGGGCCTTGGTCTCGCGCTCGGCGCCTTCCAGCGCCATTTCCGCCCCGAGCGCGTCGACGGCCAGCTCGACCTTTCGACGGCCGACACGCTCGGGCGCCTCGTGGCGGCAAGGGCTCATGCAGACAAGCTCATGGCGTGACGCGGCCCGTTAGCTTTCGTTAAGCATAGCGAGAGCTTGTGTCGCGGTCCTTCGCCCTGGCCTTAAGACATGGGCCTGTAGCATTGTGCCCGCCGCGCGCCACGAACGCGCGCCAAGATCGAGTTGACGCGGCCGCCCCGACAGGCCGCGCCAAGGGGTCCCGAGAATGAAAATCGTCATCGCGCCCGACAGCTTCAAAGAGAACCTGACCTCTCTCGAGGTGGCGAGCGAGATCGAAACCGGGCTGCGGCGCGTGTGGCCCGATGCCCTCTGCATCAAGGTGCCGATGGCCGACGGCGGCGAGGGCACGGTGCAGTCCCTCGTCGACGCGACGGGCGGCGAATTCGTGAAATGCGAGGTCTCGGGTCCGCTCGGCGCCAAGGTGGTCGCGACCTACGGTCTCCTCGGCGACGGGCGCACGGCAGTGATCGAGATGGCGGAAGCCTCGGGGCTGCCGCTCGTGCCGAAAGATCAGCGCAATCCGCTCATCGCTTCGACATTCGGCACCGGTCAGCTCATCGCCGACGCGCTCCATCGTGGCGTCGAGGAGATCATCATCGGCCTCGGCGGCTCGGCGACCAACGACGCAGGCGCGGGTCTCGCGCAGGCGCTCGGCGTTAGGTTTGTCGACAAGGAGGGCGCGCCCATCGTCGAGCCGCTCGGCGGCGGGCGGCTCAGGGATATCGATGCGATCGAGGTGCGCTGGGTGAACCCGGCGCTGGGGCGCGCAAAGATCAGCGTCGCCTGCGACGTGACCAACCCTCTCGTCGGCGAGAAGGGCGCGTCCCGCGTCTACGGTCCGCAAAAAGGAGCGACGCCTGAGATGGTCGAGGAGCTCGACCGCAACCTCGCGCACTTGGCCGCCGTCATCAAACGCGACCTCGGCGTCGACATCGCCGAGCGGCCCGGAGCGGGCGCCGGTGGCGGCATGGGCGGCGGGCTCATCGCGTTCACGAACGCGACTTTGAAGCGCGGCGTCGAGCTCGTCGTCGCGGCGACCCGCCTCGAGGAGCAGATGCAGGGCGCCGACCTCGCCATCACGGGCGAGGGGCGGGTCGACTTCCAGACCGCCTTCGGCAAGACGCCGTCGGGGGTGGCGGTAGCGGCGAAGAAGCACGGCGTGCCGGTGGTCGCCATCGGCGGCGGGCTTTCCGACGACGCCAACGGCGTGTTCGGGCACGGCATCGACGGCCTCGAGAGCGCGACGCCGAACGCCATGGCGCTCGAGGTCGCGATCCGGAAATCGCGGCAGTATTTGCGAGACGCCGCCGAGCGCGCGGCCCGCCTCATCGTTGTCGGCCGGCGCATGTCGGGCTGGGACGCCGCGCAAGCGACGGAGGAAGCGCCCGCGCGCCGCATCAAGAGAAACCGGCCGGTGAAGAGCAAGACCGCGCCCAAGCGCTCGCTCGGCCTCACGCCAGCCGCCCGCGCCCTCGCCACCCGCCGCCGCAAGAGCAAGTAGCAGCTCTCCCCTAGGGGAAAAGGGCGGCTCGCCATGACTTAGCGTAACCGGGTGAAGGGATGCTGGGCGCGATTAGTCAGTGCACTGGTGTTTTTTTGAGTGGCTTCCCTCTGCGGGTCGACAGTGCGAGTTTAACGCCAGTTGATGCCGACGATGTATATATTGTCGCCCGCTGCGAGCGCAACCTCAAGGGTAAAGGCTCCAGGCGCAAAGTGATCGCGTCGCTTCGAAAGCACGCTGTAGTCGATCCCCGGCGTGAGAGTGCGCCCCGCAACCACAATCTGCTCGACGGTCTCGATTCCATGGGGAATAGGAAACGTGGTTCGGCCGTCGCCCGCAGCGATGTAGGTCCCGCTGACGCGGTATGCGATCGTCATCCCCATGGCAGCCTCGATCATTTTGGCATCTTAGTGCGATTCTCAGGAGATGACCTCACTTCCGCAGTCGCTGGATCATCGCGACCTTAAGGATTAGATAGAGTCTGGTGCGCACCTACGCTCAATACGGCCATGGCGATAAGAAGGAGACAACTCCACGTCCACAACGCCACGCTCTGTTTCTTCGTAGCAACCCAGACTATTGCAGCGATTACCGCAGTGCCGGCATATGGAAGCGCAGCTATACCGAGGGCGATTCCCAGACGTTCTAGTCCGGCACTTGGCCCGTGAAGTCGTCCACTCCAATAGTCGGCGACGAGTAAAGTCGCAATTAGAAGAGCCGCCGCCCAAAACAAAGTCGTTCCAGCGGAATTGGGATCGGTATCGGTCGCCGATTTCGTTTTTGCGTTCGGTCGGCCCCAAAGAAGGCTGACCGCAATAGCGATAGCTCCAGCTAGCACCCACCTATATGGGAATCTAATACTGCAATCACGAGCCGAATGAGACCCATCTTGCGGCTGGTAAAGCTCCCACGGCGGGACTTCTGCTGGGGGACAGTCACGCGCTAACTCGATTTCCGCGTGGATGAGGTTCCAAATAATCCCCGCTTGTGGATTGTACCTATGGATAAATAGAAAGCCGATCATCGCGATAGCGAGTGCAATCACGACTATTCGCCAGCTTTCAACTGTACGCATGATGCGCCCCCACGGACCAAGTTGGCCTCGCCCCGAGAATGGGCACCATGACGAACCAAAATCAAGCGGCCCTCACCCGCGCGGCGTGTTCGAAAGCACCTCGACGGCCTTGTCGAGCTGGGGGTCGCGGCCCGCCGCGTAGGGAAGGTCGAATGGCACCTCGATCGAGGGCTCGACGCCCTTGCCCTCGAGCCGCTCGCCGTCGACCTTGACGTCGTTCACCGCGATCATGAGGAAGCTGCCGTCGTCGAGCAGGAAGCCGCGCCCCGCGAGCAGCGCGCCTGCTGTCCTGGTCCCGATCACCTCGCCGTAGCCGTACTTCTTGAAGCCGTAGGCGAGCACCTCCTTGCCGCTGCGCGTGCCGCCGTTGATGAGCATCGCCGCCGGCCGGCGCCACTTGTAGCTCGAGACCGATTTGTCGCCGTCGCGGTCCGTCATCGTCATGTCGGGTCCGCGCGCGTTGAAGATGTCGAGGTAGCTCGGGTGCGCGCCGCCCCAGCCGTCGCGCAAATCCCAGACGAGGGCGTCCGCGTCCTTGAGCTTGCCGGAGCTGATCTCCACCTCGAGCGCGTCCTGATAGCGGCTTCCCGCGTAGCTCCAGAGGTGGATGTAGCCGATGCGCCGGCCATTGGCCTCGATGATGCGGGCGCCCTCGCGCGTCGCGGCCTCGAAGGCCTTTCCGGGCTTGATCGTCTCCGGCACGACGGTGAGGTCGGTGAGCGGTCCGTCCTTGTTGCGGCGGATGCTGATCGTGACGTCGCGCGCCGTCTTGTCGCGAAACGAGGCGACGGGCGCGAACGGCGCGCCGTCGGCGGAGACAATCTCGTCGCCGACCTTGAGGCCGCCCTTCGCGCCCGGAAGTCCGGCCATCACACCCGAGACGAACGTCTTGCCGCCAATCTCGCGGGTGAAGATCCCGATGCCGGGATAGGAGATCTCTCGGTCCGGAAAGTGTCGCGGGATCGCGTCTCTGAGCCCATGGGAGAAGATGTCGACGAGCTGGTAGTAGGCGGGATCGGCGGGCGTGAAGTGGCGGAGGTGGGAGGCGCCGAGTTCGTCCAGCATCTCATTGATGACGGCCGAGCGGTCTTTCTCGCTCGCGGCCGCGACGTAGCGCACGCGATATTTGTTGCCGACCGCCTCCCAGTCGAGCCCGCGCATCGTGCGATCGTAGAAGTGGTCGCGGACGAGACGCCAGGCCTCGTCGAACACTGCGCTCCCGTGCCTGGCTTCCTCGGCGCGCGCGGGCGCATGAAGTGCCGGCAGCGCGACCGCGAAGGCCGCCGCCAGCAAGAGCGCATGACAAAGCTCGAGGACGGCTCTGGGGCGAAGGACGTTCGGGCGCATGTCGTCTCCGATTGGATAGGATTACGGCAGCTCCCCAGCAGCCTCACATGCTTACGATCGATCGTGGCGCCGGCCGCGTGAAATCTTCGTCATTTTTTGGCCGGCGCTGCGGCAGGAGCGCCGATGTCTCGCGGGAAACAGACCTTGGCCCCGCTCGAAGGCATGGTGGCCGTCAGCTCTCGGAGGCGGGCACCCCGCTCTCCAAACTCGAAAGGTCCAAAACAATGCTGCGCCCGTCGTCCCGCGCCACGCCGTCGTCCATCATGAAGAACCCCCCGCGTCACGCCTCCGTGCCGGCGCCGGCCGGCAACAAGCAGTCTGACGGCCCGCCCTGGGGCATGCTCGCCTACGAAGGCACCGCCGTGCCCTACGACTCCGACGCGCTGGTGCTCACCGGCGGCCGCTGAGGCCTCTTTACCTTCGCCGTTGACGAGCCGGTTGCCGTATCTCTTGACGGGAGCGGGCCGGCTCTCCTTATTTGTGGTGTCAGCCGGCCGGACGGCCGCTGCCGGATGCGGGCGCTTGTGGCCCATACGAGCAGTCGGTGGAGGAAAGTCCGGGCTCCATGGAGACAGGGTGGCGGCTAACGGCCGCCGGGGGCGACCCCAGGGAAAGTGCCACAGAGAAGAGACCGCCGCGGCGGGTTTCGATCCGACGAGGCAAGGGTGAAACGGTGCGGTAAGAGCGCACCGCGCGACTGGCAACAGGAGCGGCACGGCAAACCCCACCCGGAGCAAGACCAAATAGGGGCGGCAGCGTTGCGGAGAAATCCGCCGCGCGGCCCGTTTCCAGGCCCGCCGCCCGGGTTGGTTGCTAGAGGCGTCCGGCAACGGGCGTCCCAGATGAATGGCCGTCGCGGAGCCCCGAACTCGATCCGGGCTCCAGACAGAACCCGGCTTACAGGCCGGCTGACATCCCTGAGGCCAGGCCTGCAAGGCCTGGCCTCAGCGCTTTCCGGCAATCGCATTTGTCAAGCCCTGTTGCATGCAGAAGCGCGTCAATAGATCACGCCGAGCGCCCCATTGACGTCACGGTCGCCTGCGAGGTGGCGCTTCGAAAGTGCGCCCGCCCCGGCGCTGCTAACCGCGGGGCGTGAAACTATCGCCACATCATGGCGTTGGGAGTAATGTTCAACATATGGGATCAAGAAGAGGAATGCCGACATGCGCGTAATTTATCCAGTTCTCTTCGCCATAGTGGCCGGCACGTCGCCCGCACTCGCGGCCGACGACAGCTTCAGCGGCCCCGAGGGCGCGCCTCCCGGTTATGCGGAAGGCACGGGCGTTCCACTTTATGAGCGCATCAGGGCACACTACGAGCCCTATGGGCGTAACGTGAAGGAGCGCTATCGCGACGGCCCATGCAAGATCGTCCGCGAATGGGACCGCGACGGCGATTTCGAGGAGCACATCAAGTGCCGCGGCCCGCGTGACTGAATGATCTGCGCCCGCCAGGCGTCTGCCGGGCGGGCGCAGTCTTTCATGGTAATGCAACCTTGAAGTCTAGTACTGCTGCTTCGGAGGCGCGCCGGAGCCGCTCGAGCCCGAGGCGCCCGATGTGCCCGTACCGGCGCCGCTGCTGGACGACGCGTGGGCTAGCCCCTTCTGACAACCCGCCATGAACTCGGCGCTCGAAAGCTGGCCGTCACCGTTGCTGTCCACCGACTTGATGTCGCTGAAGTAAGCTGAGGCCTGCGTTCCCGACAAATTGCCGCTTCCCGAGGCGTTCGCCTCGCCCCAGAGGCTCTGGCACTCCGCCTTGCTCATCTTCACGCCGCCCGTCGTCTGTGCGACGGCGCCTGTTGCCGCCAGCAGAACGGCCAATGATGCAGCGGTGCAAATCTTTTTCATTGCAGCGTACTCCTCTTTGGGTTTTTCTAAGAGCAACGCGAGAATCGCGGATTGCTCCAACCGCGAACTCCCTTGGTTAATGGGGGTTCCTATTCCGGGAGCACTCCGCTCCGTACGGGGACGTGCCGAGCAGGCCGCACCATTGTCGGTGACGGCGAGGCTGCTTCGAAGGCACAGAACAACGAGTAGATCGGACGGGGTCGTCGAACGAGGGACAAGTGCGGGTTAGGCTGACGCTCGGCTGTGGACTGGCAGTTCTCGCCGCGATGTTGCTGCGGCTTTCGGACGCGTCCGCTGCGTCGGCGCAAGCTGCTTATGCATTCGGCCCCTATGGCCCCGAAGGGCCGCGGCTGCGGGAGCAACTCTGGCTCCTTCCCAGCGGGGACGGGATCAGCCCGTTGCGGGCGACCGTCTTCCGCCCCCTGGACGAGGCCAAGAGCAAAGCACTGCGCCGTCCGCTTGCCGTGATCAACCACGGAACATCCGATGCGACGCGCCTCGCGGTGTCGATGCCGGTCTACTACTGGCTGTCGCGGTGGTTCGTGGAGCGCGGCTATGTCGTCGTTCTGCCCCAGCGGCGGGGCCACGGCGCAACAGGCGGGCCGATCGTCGATTCGATCGGGTCGTGTACCGATCCGGATCACTTCCGGTCGGGCCTCGCGGCGGCCGACGACATCGAGGCGGTCGTGGGCTACATGAGCGCGCAACCCTTCGTAGAGCCCGGCGCCACCGTGGTCGTCGGCATCTCGACGGGGGGATGGGCCTCGCTCGCTCTCGCGTCGAGAAACCCGCTCGATGTTCGCGCCATCGTCAACTTCGCGGGCGGGCGCGGCGGTCATGCCGGCGGGCGCAACAACGCCGTCTGCGGCGAGCAGCGATTGATCGAGGCCGCGCGCGACTACGGATCGACGGCGCGCATACCGACCGTCTGGCTCTATTCGCGCAACGACAGCTATTTCGGGCCGAAGCTCGCCTCGTCCATGGCGGCATCCTGGCAGCGCGCCGGCGGGCGCGCGGATCTCGAGCTGTTGGCGCCCTACGGCGCGGACGGACACGAGATCGCCGACGACCGGGCCGGCTGGGACATTTGGGGCCCTGCCGTCGATCGCTTCCTGGCGTCGACCGAAGGCGCAGCCGTGGCCGCGGCCCCGCTCGGGCCGCCCGGGGACGGCACTCCGCCGGCCGTGCGCGCGTCCTACACCGCCGTCGAAGGCAAGGCCGCCGGCGACCAATAGCTAGGTCTTTTCCGAAGCGGCGAGCCACGCCGGATTGAACCAGCGATCGGCCGGCCCGTCGTAGGGGAGGCGCGTGATGTCCCAGTGGCGGATGAAGGGCGCGTAGACGTCCCATACCGGCGGACCGCCGCCGACGAACACAACCCGATCCTCGAACTTGGCGAGCACCTCCTCCGGCTTCATCCACGAGCGGATGACCATGATCGTGCGGTCCTCGTAGGCGAACTCGGGAACGGCGGCGATGGTCTTGGGGCCGGCGATCAGCACGTGACCGCTCGTGATCTCGAAGAAGCGCGCGACGTCGTCGCGGAACTCGGGGCGTGGATCGCCCTCCCACGGCAGCTCGCCGCGGAGTCCGAGCTGTCCGCTCAAGCCGATCGCGCAAATCGAGCGCACGTCGCCCATCAGTCCTCCTCGATGCTCGAGATTACCTAATGCGCCGCCGCGTGGTCCGGCAAGACGAAGCGCCAAGACTTATGCGGCCTAGCAATTGCTCTGACCGCTTGACCCATCCAATACCGTCACCCCGACGAAGGTCGGGGTCCAGACAGGCATCCGCATGATCTCGCATGTGTTCTGGATACCGGCCTCCGCCGGTATGACGTTGTGAATGGGACAGCGAGTCAAATCTATTGCCGGGCGAAGTCAGCGGTCGAGAAACGGGGCCAGCACGGAGAGAAGAGCGCCGGGCCTTTCGTCCTGCGGCAGGTGGTGACAGCGCTCGAGCACCACGAGGCGCGCGTTGGGCAAGGCGCGGGCGAGGCGCCTTCCGGATCGCAAGGGGACGATGGTATCGCCGCGGCACCAGACGACGAGCGTGCGCTGGCGGATGCCCTTGTAGCGCTCGGCGATCTCGCCGCCGTCCTCGGACAGGATCGAGCGGGCGGTGACCACGAAGGCATGCTTGGCAGGGAGCTCGTAGTAAGGCGCGGCATAGCCTTCGATGTCCTCGTCGGAAACGTCGCCGCCGCCACGCGCCTCGGAGAGGAGCAGGCGGGCCATGGTCTTCGGCGGCAGGGGCAAGGTCACCGCCTCGGGCAGCCCCGGCAGCGCCGCGAGGTTGAGGTCCGACGCCACGGAGGACGGGAGCGCCGGCGCAGAGATGACGGCGAGGCGTGCGACGCGGCCCTTCGCCTTCACCTCCGGCACGAGTGCCGTGCGCAGCGCGACGGTGCCACCGAACGAGTGGCCGACGAGGCTCGCGCCGGAAAGGCGGCGCACCTCGAGAAAGCGGGCGACGATGGCCGCCTGGTCGTCGGCGGAGTAGGCCATGTCGAGCGGTTTGTCGGAGCGCCCGAAGCCCTTGAGGTCGAGCGCGATCACGCGGTGGCGCTGGGCGAGCGCCGGCATGATCTTGCGCCACGTGAAGATCGACTCGCCGAAACCGTGGATCAGCACGACCGGGGAGCCCTGCCCGGCTTCCTCAGAGTAAAGAACGAGGGGTGCAGCATCCGGGCGGACGATCTCGGTGCGTTGGGACCGACGGTCGCCGGCCGCAGCCGCGATCTCGACAAGCCCCGCAAGCCAGCACGCCGCCAAAACGGCCCGTGCGAGGTGCGCCCACATCCTCGACAAAACGCATCTCCTCCCGGCATTGCCTCTACCACGGCGGCGCCTCCCGCACTGCACCTAAGCCTTTCACCAGGCGCCCGTTATCCGCTCGCTGTTGAGAACCTGCCGCACCCACTTCAATTCCTTAATGTTCCATTGACGCCCATAGCAAACCATGTCATCCCATAAATGCCCGTCCGCACCGGGCAAGGGCCTGTGGTGTGGCGCCGGCCTCGAGAGAGGGCCGAGGTTCGAGCGACTGCCACGGCCCCGCCCGGAGCGGGCGGCCTTGGGTTCCCAGAGAGACGCCAGTCGGGTTCGCGTTGCGTTGAGAGGGCGAGGTTCGAACGGGGGATGGACCGCTTTGTCTCGACATTCACCAATAAGATCGATGCCAAGGGACGCGTCTCGATTCCCGCTCCCTTCCGCGCCGTGCTCGAGCGCGACGGCTACGCCGGCGGAGTCTACTGCTACCCCTCGCTCGATGCTCCGGCGCTCGATGGCGGCGGCGAGCGGCTTGCAAAAAAGATCGACGGGCTTCTTGCGGGCCTGCCAGACTATTCGAACGAGCGCGACGAGCTCTCTGTCGCGCTCTACGGCGACGTCCACGTGCTCACCATCGATGGGGACGGACGCATTGTCGTTCCTGAGGTCCTTCGCCGCCACGCCGGCCTTGGAGATCAGGTCACTTTTGTCGGCCTTGGCGACAAGTTTCAGATGTGGGCTCCGGAAAACTTCGAAGAACGGCGCACAAAAGCGCGCGAGAAAGTGCAAGAGCACAGAAAGCTGTTCGGCTCGGGGAGCGGCCACCGCCGCGGCGGCGGTGGCGACGAGGGAGCACGGGAATGACGCCCGGTCGCGGGTCCGGTGGGGAGCCGGAGAGCCGCAGAGGGAGGCCGAGGCACATTCCCGTGCTCGTCTCGGAAATGCTGAGCGCCCTCGCTCCGCGAAGCGGCGAGACCTACATTGACGCGACGTTCGGCGCGGGCGGATATGCACGCGCCATTCTCGATGCCGCTCCCTGCCGGGTCGTCGCCCTCGATCGCGATCCCGAGGCGGTCAAGGCGGGCTTCCGTCTGGTCGAGGCCTACGCGCCGCGCCTCACCCTGATCCAGGAAATGTTCGCCAACCTCGCCGAGCTCGCCAAGGCGCTGGGTGTCGAAGCCGTGCACGGCGTCGTGTTCGACTTCGGCGTCTCCTCCATGCAGCTCGACGAGCCCGAGCGCGGTTTCTCGTTCCAATCGGACGGACCGCTCGACATGCGCATGTCGCGTGCGGGGCCAACCGCGGCCGATGTCGTCAACAGCTACGAGGAGGAGGCGCTTGCCAATCTCATCTACGAGCTCGGCGAGGAGCCGAGGTCGCGCGCCATCGCTCGGGCTATCGTGAAGCGGCGCAGCGAGGCGCTGTTTGCGAGAACGCGCGAGCTCGCCGACCTCGTGGCGGCGGTCTACCGCGGCCGCAAGGGCGACCCCCGCCATCCCGCGACGCGCACGTTTCAGGCGCTCCGCATGCACGTCAACGACGAGCTTGGCGAGATCGAACGCGGCTTGAGGGCCGCCGAGCGCGTTCTTGCTCCGGGAGGCCGGCTCATCGCCGTGACCTTCCATTCGCTCGAGGACCGCGCCGTGAAGCAATTCCTTCAGGCGCGATCGGGCAAGGAGGCCCATGCCTCGCGGCACATGCCGGAGCGCCCGGGCGCACGTTTCGCTCCAAGTTTCCGAATTGTTAACACTCGCCCGTTAACACCTTTGAAAGGTGAAGTGGACGTAAACCCTCGCGCGCGCTCGGCGCGGCTCAGGTGGGGCGTGAGAACCGAAGCCCCCGCCTGGCTCGATCCCGAGTAAGCACGGCTCTCCTGCCGGTTGCGCGGGGCTTGCGCCACGCTAGGAGGATCCAATGCGTACGCTCATGTTCTCCGCGGCATTTCTCGCGCTCTCGAGCGCGTTCCTGCTCTACGGCCTCAACTACGACACCCGTCTCGTCGAGGCGCGCGTCAACACGCTCGAGCGCGATGCCAACAGGGCGCGCTCGGACATCGCCGTGCTCAAGGCCGAGCGCGCGCATCTCGCGCGGCCCGAGCGCATAGAGGCGCTCGCCCGCGCCCAGGGTTTGCGGCCGGCGACCGAAGGCCAGTTCGCCCGCAAGGACGGGCGGCCGTCGATCGAGACCGGGTCCACCGCCCGCTGAGGAATTGACCCATGGCGAGCGGCGCGGCGCGGCAGGGGTGGCGATCCGAGCCCGCGATGAGCCGCATCGACGAGCGCCGGTTCGCGACTCCGCTGCGCACCTTCTTCGTCACCGTCGCCATGGGGCTCGGCTTCGTCCTCGTCGCGGGGCAGCTCGTACGGCTCGCCGTCACCGGCGACGGAGGGGCCGTTTCGACCTTGAGCGCCCCGATCTCCTCGAGCTTCGCCCGTCCCGAGATCGTCGATCGCAACGGCCGCCTGCTCGCGACCGACCTCGAGATGCCGTCGCTCTACGCCGACCCGTCGCTGGTCCAGAGCCGCGACGAGGTCGTGGAGAAGCTCCGCGCCGTGCTCGCCGACCTCGACGAGGCGGCGGTGAGGCGCGAGCTCGAGGATCGCACGCGCCGGTTTGCCTGGATCCGGCGCGGCCTCCCGCCGCTCCTCGCACAGCGCATCCACGATCTCGGCCTTCCGGGGCTCGCGTTCCGCAACGAGCTGAGGCGTGCCTATCCCTCGGGCCGTCTCGCCGGCCACGTGCTGGGCTCGGTCAACATCGACAACAAGGGCGTCGCCGGGATCGAGCGCCATATCGACGAGGCGGTCGGCGTCGAGGCGGTTCACGGCGCAACGCTGTCGGACGCCGCTCCCGTCCGCCTGTCGCTCGATCTCGGCGTCACCCACAGCCTCGAGGACGAGCTGCAGTCGGCCGTCGGCCGCTACGAGGCGCGCGGCGCCGCGGGGCTCGTCATGGACGTGGCGACAGGCGAGATCCTGGCTGCTGCCTCGCTTCCGGGCGTCGATCCCGCGCGCGCGGCGGATACTCAAGATCCCCTGCGCATCGACAAGGTCGCGGGCGCGACGTTCGAGCTCGGCTCGGTCTTCAAAATGGTCACGATTGCGCTCGCGCTCGAGGCCGGCAAATCGCTCGACAGCGTGATCGACGTGACGCGCCCGCTCACGGCCGGCCCGTTCACGATCGCGGACCCCCATCCGCTGCGCCGGCCGCTCACGGTGGCCGAGATCTTCATCCATTCCTCGAACGTCGGCGCCGGGCTGCTCGCGCTCGAGGCCGGCGCCGAGCGCCAGAAGGCGTTCCTCGAGAAGCTTGGGTTATGGGGAGAGATGCGCACGGAAGCCGGCGCGATCGCCGCCCCGCAACGCCCGCCCCAATTCGGGCGCGCCGAGCAGATCACGGTGTCCTACGGCCACGGGCTCGCGGTTGCCCCGCTCCAGTTCGTGGCCGCGGCTGCAGCCCTGGTCAATGGCGGTCTCGCCGTGCATCCGACGTTCCTCCTGCCGCGCGGCTCGCCCGAGCCCACGCGCGTCTTGAGCGCCGCGACGAGCGAGAAGATGCGCGAGGTCCTGCGCCGCAACGTCACCGAGCCCTCCGGCACCGGGCGGCGCGCCGACGTTGCCGGCTACGACGTCGGCGGAAAGACGGGGACGGCCGAGCTTCCCGCACGCGGCGGCTACGCAGAGAAAGCGGTGATCTCCTCGTTCGTCGCCGCCTTTCCCATGAGCGCGCCGAAATATCTCGTGCTCGTCTCTCTGTTCGAGCCCAAGGGTACCGCCGAGACCAGCGGCGAAATTCTCGCCGGTCTCAACGCCGCGCCGACAGCAGCGCGCGTGATCGAGCGCATCGGTCCGCTGCT
Source organism: uncultured Alphaproteobacteria bacterium (assembly GCA_963840415.1). Classification (GTDB taxonomy): domain Bacteria; phylum Pseudomonadota; class Alphaproteobacteria; order Rhizobiales; family Hyphomicrobiaceae; genus Hyphomicrobium_C. The sequence goes on from CAWIYX010000022.1 coordinate 88,170, forward strand.
CGGTGTCGTGCCCGCTGGCTCCGTCGCTGCTCTTCGCAAGTGAAAAAAAATTCCTGTCGCGTCATAGGCCGGTAAGGTTCGATCAACTCGCGTCGAACTAGAGTGAGAGATGCAAGGCCACTGGACGGAGCTTCCAAATGACGGCCCCCTTCGCACTCTCCACCAAATCAGTTCTCAAGACCGCACTGCGCGGGGCGCTCTTGGCATGCCTCCTCGTCGCGTGGCCGCTCGAGGCCCTCGCAGTCAGCAAAGCCGTCAAGGTCGCGTGCATGGGCGATTACTTCGCCAATTGCAGCCAGCATCGCGTCGGCACGCGCGAGCTGCGCCAATGCATGCGCGCCGCGGGGCCGCGGCTCTCCAAACGCTGCATCAACGCGCTCGTCGTCGCCGGCGAGGTGTCGAAATCCGAGCTCAAGCGCCGCTCCGCCGCACTGCACTGAGGCTCGACCGGCAGATTGCGGATGGCGTTTGAGTTCCGCCATTTGACGCGAGGGTCGGCGCCACATAAGAGCTGACACCATGCAGCTCTCCTCGCTTCTCGGGCCGGAAACGAACGCCCCTCCCGGGTGCGGCGCCCTCGACATCAGGGGTCTTACGGCCGACAGCCGCAAGGTCGCCCCGGGGTTCCTGTTCGCCGCCCTTGCCGGGACGCGCACCGACGGCAGCCAATTCATTGCCGACGCCGTCGGCAAGGGCGCCGCAGCCATTCTGGCCGCCAGAACGGCCCCTCTCCCGTCCTCGCTCGCCGTTCCGGTCGTCACCGCCGAGGAGCCGCGCCGGGCGCTTGCGCTCCTCGCCGCGAGGTTCTATGCGCGCCAGCCCGAGACGGCGGTCGCCGTCACGGGGACGAGCGGCAAGACATCGGTCGCCGAGTTCACGCGCCAGATTTTCTCCGCCCTCGGCCGCAAGGCGGCCTCCCTCGGCACGATCGGGATCGTGAAGCCTGACGGCGCCGTCTACGGGTCGCTCACGACCCCGGACCCGGTCGCGCTCCATCAAACTCTCGCCGCGCTCGCGGACGAGGGCGTGACCCATCTCGCCATGGAGGCCTCCTCGCACGGCCTCGATCAATTCCGGCTCGACGGCGTGGAGCTCAAGGCCGCCGCCTATACCAATCTCGGCCGCGATCATCTCGACTATCACCCGACGACGGAGGCCTATCTCGCGGCCAAGCTGCGACTCTTCACCGAGCTGCTCGCCCCCGGCCGCACCGCTGTCGTCAATGCGGACGGCGCGGGGTCCGCCGAGGTCATGGCCGCCGCACGCGCGAGGGTGCTCAGGCTCATCACTGTTGGCGAGGCGGGGGAGACGCTGCGTCTTGCCGGTCTCGCTCGCGATGGATTTGCGCAGCGGCTCACGGTCGAGGCCGGCGGGAATCGCCATGAGGTTCGCCTGCCGCTCGTCGGGACCTACCAGGCCTCGAACGCCCTCATCGCGGCCGGGCTCGCGCTCGCCACCGGGGAGCCGGCGGAAGCCGTGCTTGGCACGCTCTCGTCGCTCACCGGCGTCAAGGGGCGGCTCGAGATCGTGGGCGAGCGCAACGGCGGCCTCGCCGTCGTAGACTACGCCCACAAGCCGGAGGCGATGGCCGCCGTCCTCGACGCGCTTCGACCCTTCGCCACGGGCCGCCTAATCTGCGTCTTCGGCTGCGGCGGGGACCGCGACAAGGGGAAGCGCCCGATCATGGGCCGGATCGCGGTCGAGAGGGCGGATATCACCATCGTCACCGACGACAACCCGAGGAGCGAGCGCCCCGAGGCGATCCGCGCCGAGATCCTGGCCGGCGCCCAGGGCGCGCGCGAGATCGGCGATCGCCGCGAGGCGATCGCCGCGGCTGTCCGTCTCCTGGGCCCCGGAGACGTTGTGGTCGTCGCCGGAAAGGGTCACGAAACGGGCCAGATCGTGGGCGACAGGGTACTTCCCTTCTCCGATCACGAGGCGCTGGCCGACGCCCTCGGGCAGGCCTGATCTCATGTCGAGCGAACTTTGGATTTTTGACGATCTCGTGCGCGCTGCGGGCGGCACGGCCGACGGCACGCCCGAGCGGCCGGTCACCGGCTTCTCGATCGACACGCGGACATTGCGCGCCGGTGAAGTGTTCGCGGCGCTCAAGGACCAGCGCGACGGTCACGCATTCGTCACGCGCGCGTTCGAGGCCGGGGCGTCGGCCGCGCTCGTCGCCCGTGACTACGAGCGCAAGGCCGGCGAAGGCGCCCTGATCCGCGTCGACGATACCCTGCTCGGACTGGAGGCTATCGGACGCGCGGCGCGCCGGCGGCTTGCACCCGAGGCACGGGTCGTCGCGGTCACGGGCAGCGTCGGCAAAACGGGCACCAAGGACATGCTCCGCACCGCGCTCGCGCGGCTCGGGTCGACGCACGCCGCGACCAAATCGTTCAACAATCACTGGGGCGTGCCGCTGACTTTGGCCGGAATGCCGGCAGCGACCGCCTTCGGCGTGTTCGAGATCGGCATGAACCATCCGGGCGAGATCACGCCGCTTGCGAGGATGGTTCGGCCCCACGTCGCCATCGTGACGACGGTCGAGCCCGTGCACCTCGCCTTCTTTCCCTCGGTCGCGGCGATCGCCGAGGCTAAGGCCGAGATCTTCTTGGGGTTGGAGCCGGGCGGCGTCGCCGTCATCAATCGCGACAACCCGTATTTCGATCTCCTGACCGAGCGCGCCAAGGCGGCCGGCGCGCGGATTGTCTCGTTCGGACTGGGCGCGGCGGCCGACGTCCGAGCCCTGCGCCTCGACCTCGCCCCCGAGGGCAGCGATGTCACCGCATCGGTTCATGGCCGCGAGATCCACTACCGGCTCGGCGCGCCGGGCGCGCATATCGTTCAGAACTCGCTCGCCGTCGTAGGTGCGCTCGAGTCTCTGCACGCGGACCTCGAGCTTGCGCTCCCGGCACTCGCGGAGATTGGCCCCGCTCCGGGACGGGGCGCCCGCAGTCTGATCAGGGCCGGCGCCGGCCACATTCTTCTGATCGACGAGAGCTACAATGCGAACCCCGCGTCGATGCGCGCGGCGCTCGAGAACCTTGGCGGCGTTCCCCGCGAGCGCCATCCGCGGCGCATCGCCGTGCTCGGCGAAATGCTCGAGCTCGGGGCCGAGGCAGAACGCCTGCACGCGGGTTTGAAGGAGGCGGTTGACCGCTCGGGGGCCGATCTCATCTTTGCATGCGGGCCCAACATGGCGCATCTCTATGCCGCGCTGCCGGCGCCAAGACGGGGCGCGTGGGCTGAGACGTCCGACGGGCTCAAGGAGGCGCTCGTCGCCGCCGTCGCTCCGGGCGACGCGGTCATGGTCAAGGGATCTCTCGGAAGCCGCATGGCGCCGCTGGTCGAGGCATTGAAGGCGCGCTTCGCGCCGGCAGGAATTGAAGCATGAGAGCGGGGAGCTTTTGCCGATGAGCGGGGCAGGGGGAGGGCGGGATGCTTTATGAGCTCGTGAGCTTCAGCGACCAGATCAACGTGCTGAACGTCTTCCGCTACATCACGTTCAGGACCGGTGGCGCGATCTTCACGGCCCTCCTCTTCATGCTGCTGTTCGGCCCCGGCATCATCGACCACCTGCGGGTCCGCCAGGGCAAGGGCCAGCCCATTCGCGAGGACGGCCCGCAGTCGCACCTCTCGAAGAAGGGCACGCCCACCATGGGCGGGCTCATGATCCTCGCCAGCGTCACGGTCGCCGTGCTGCTGTGGGCCGACCTGTCGAACCCCTACGTCTGGGTCGTCTTGGGCGTGACCCTCACCTACGGCGGCATCGGCTTCTACGACGACTACCTCAAGGTCACGAAGCAGCAGAGCTCGGGCTTCGGCGGCTGGGCCCGGTTCGGGCTCGAGGTCGTCGTGGCGGCGGTCGCCGCCTACCTGATCATGCAGCTCTCCACGCCGGAGCTTGCCGGGCGGCTCGCGATGCCGTTCTTCAAGACCGCTCTTCCCGATCTAGGGCTCGCGTTCGTGCTCGTCGGAGCGGTCGTCATCGCGGGGGCTGGCAATGCCGTCAACCTTACCGACGGGCTCGACGGGCTCGCGATCGTGCCGGTGATGATCGCCGCCGCCACGTTCGGGCTCATCGCCTATCTCATCGGCAACGTGAAGTTCGCGCAGTATCTCCAGATCCACCACGTCGCCGGTACGGGCGAGCTCGCCATCATCTGCGGCGCGCTCATCGGCGCGGGGCTCGGGTTTCTGTGGTTCAACGCGCCCCCCGCCATGATCTTCATGGGCGACACGGGATCGCTCGCGCTCGGCGGCGCGCTCGGCACCATTGCGGTAGCGACCAAGCACGAGATCGTGCTGGCGATCGTCGGCGGCCTGTTCGTGCTCGAGACGCTGTCGGTCATCATCCAGGTCGGCTCCTACAAGCTCACCGGCAAGCGCGTGTTCAAGATGGCGCCGCTCCACCACCACTACGAGCAGAAGGGCTGGCAGGAGAGCACCGTCGTCGTGCGCTTCTGGATCATCGCGGTCGTGCTCGCGCTCATCGGCCTTGCGACCTTGAAGCTGCGCTAGAGCACGATCGTCTGACATGGAATCGCTGCTGCGATCCATGTCAGGCGTGAATTGTGCTCTAAACTTTGAATTTGGATAGCGATTCACGTTCTTGATGGACGCGAAGCGTCTCCATCAAGAACGATCGCGATCCAGTCGCGAGGGGCGGCGCGAAACCGGCTAGAATTCGCTCCATGATTCGGGTGACGGCCTTCAACGACAGGCGGGTTGCGGTGTTCGGCCTGGGTGCTTCCGGGATCGCCTCGGCGCGCGCGCTGGCCGAGGGAGGAGCCCGCGTCGCGGTCTGGGACGACAGCGCGCCGAGCCGGGACGCCGCGGCGAAGGCCGGGCTCGAGCTGGTCGATCTCTCGACCGCCGACTGGAGCGGCTTTGCCGCCCTCGTGCTGGCACCCGGCGTGCCGCTCACCCATCCCGAGCCCCATTGGACGGTCGAGCGGGCCCGCGCCGCGGGCGTCGAGATCATCGGCGACGTCGAGCTCTTCTGCCGCGAGCGGGCGCTCACCTGTCCCGAGGCGCCGTTCATCGCCGTCACCGGCACCAACGGCAAATCGACGACGACGGCGCTCATCACCCACATCCTGCGCGAGCTCGGCCACGGCGCCGAGATGGGCGGCAACATCGGGCGCGCGATCCTCACCCTCGAGCCTCCGGCGCGGGGCAGATTTCACGTCATCGAGATGAGCTCGTTCCAGATCGACCTCACGCCGAGCCTCAAGCCGACCGTCGGCGTGCTCCTCAACGTCACGCCCGATCACCTCGACCGGCATGGCACGATCGAGACCTATGCGGCGATCAAGGAGCGCCTCGTCGAGGACGCCGAGATCGCCTGCGTGGGGATCGACGATGAGTTCTGCCGGGCGGTTGCCGCGCGGCGCCGCGGCACGGGCCTGCCGACCGTCACCTTCGCCGTGACGGAGGCGCCCCACGCGGACTATGCGCTTCGTGGCGACGATCTCGTGGCAAGCAGCAGAGGCACGCCTCTCGTGCTCGCGCACTGCCAGGGATTGCGCAGCCTGCGCGGCGTGCACAACGCGCAGAACGCGCTTGCCTCGATCGCGGCGGTTCGCGCGGCCTTGGCCAAGTCGGGGTTTTCGCCGGACGCCGACTGGCAGGCGGTTCTCGGCTCCTATCCGGGACTGCCCCACCGCATGGAGGAAATTGGCCGGCTCGGCCGCGTGCTCCTCATCAATGACAGCAAGGCGACCAACGCGGACTCGGCGGAGAAGGCGCTTGCGTCGTGGGACCGAGACATTTTTTGGATCCTGGGCGGGCGGGCGAAGGCGGGCGGCATTACCTCGCTCGAGAGCTATTTTCCGCGCATCGCCAAGGCCTACCTCATCGGCGAAGCGATGGAGGAGTTCGCCGCGACGCTGTCGGGCAAGGTCTCCTTCGAGCGCTGCGGAGCGCTCGAGACGGCGCTGGCAGCTGCCCTTCGCGACGCGGCGGCGAGCAAAGGCGCCGAGCCAGTGGTCCTGCTCTCGCCCGCTTGCGCCTCCTTCGACCAGTACCGGAACTTCGAGGTGCGCGGCGACCACTTCCGGGCGCTCGCGGCCGCCCTCCCCGGTATCGCGCTTCGGAGCGCCGCATGAGGATCTCGCGCGCCGACCGCAGCCGGCTCTCGGAATGGTGGTTCACGGTCGACCATGCGCTTCTCGTCGCCGTGCTCGCGCTCGCGGCGGCGGGGATAGTGCTGTCGCTCGCCGCGAGCCCCGGCGTCGCGCTGAAGAAGGGGCTTCCCGCCTACTACTTCGTCGAGCGCCACGCGCTGTTCACCGCCGTCGGCCTCTGCCTGATGCTTGCGGTCTCGCTCCTCTCGCCGCAGGGCGTGCGCCGTCTCGCTCTCATCGTCGGCCTCGCCGGTCTCGCCGGTCTCGTTGCCGTGCATTTCTGGGGCGTCGAGGCCAACGGGGCTCGCCGCTGGCTGTCGATCGGCGGCTACTCGCTGCAACCCTCAGAGTTCGTGAAGCCGGCCTATGCGGTCGTCATCGCGTGGCTCTTCGCCGAGGCACGCCGCCGCCCGGACATGCCGGCGCTGATCCTCGCCGTCGCGAGCTACGTCGTCATCGCGGCGCTTCTCGTGAGCCAACCCGACGTGGGCCAGACGCTGCTCCTGAGTCTCGTCTGGGGCTCGCTCTTCTTCGCCTCGGGACAGCCGTTGCGCCGCGCAGGTCTGATCCTGGTTGCCGGCGCGGTCGGCCTTGCCCTTGCCTACCAGATCTTTCCGCACGTGCAGGTGCGCCTCGACCGCTTCTTCAACCCGCTGCCCGGCGATACGAGCCAGGTCGCCCGCGCCATGCAGTCGTTCGCCGAGGGCGGTCTCCTGGGGCGCGGGCCCGGCGAAGGCACCATCAAGGCGGCGCTGCCCGACGCGCACACGGATTTCATCTTTGCCGTCGTCGCCGAGGAGTACGGCGCGGTGGCGTGCCTCGTGCTCCTCGGCCTCTTCGCGTTCACGGTGCTGCGCGCGCTCATGAGGGCCCACCAGGAGGCCGATGCGGCGAACCGCCTGGCGATCATCGGGCTCGCGCTCATGTTCGGGCTCCAGGCGCTGATCAACATGGGCGTGAACGTGGGGCTCCTGCCCGCCAAGGGCATTACGCTGCCCTTCATCTCCGTCGGCGGCTCCTCGACGCTCGCCGTCTCGCTCGGGCTCGGCATGCTGCTGGCGATGACCCGGCGGCGGCCCGATGTCGAGCGCCTAAAAAAGCCCCGATTGATCGCTTCGTTCGACACTCTGGGGCAATGAGCGAGACGCCCAAGTGACGACCCAAGCGAGGAATGGGGAGCGAACGGTGCTGCTTGCGGCCGGCGGAACCGGCGGCCATCTCTTTCCGGCATTCGCGCTCGCCGAGGAGCTCGGCCGGCGGGGGATCGCCGTCGATCTCGTGACGGATGTGCGCGGCGACCGCTACGGCGTCGGCTCGCCGGTGCGCCACGTCTATCAGGTGCCGTCCGCGACGGTCTCCGGGAAATCGCCGGTCGCGCTAGCGCGTGCGGGCTTTACCCTTGTCCGCGGCGGCCTCGCCGCGCGCTCTCTCTTGAAGCGCTTGAAGCCGGGAGCGGTCATCGGCTTCGGCGGCTATCCGACGTTTCCGCCCCTCGTCGCGGCTCGCCTCCTCGCCATCCCGTCCGCCGTGCACGAGCAGAACGCCGTCCTCGGCCGCGCCAACAGGGCGCTGGCGAAGTCGGTGCGCGTAATCGCCACCTCATTCGAGACGACGAAATTCGTGGACGGGGAGCAGCTCGCCAAGGCCCGTTTCACAGGAAATCCGGTGCGCGACGTCGTGATCAAGGCGGCCGAGAGACCTTACGATCCGCCGGCTCTCGGGAGCGCGCTCCGCCTGCTCGTATTCGGCGGAAGCCAGGGCGCCCGCGTATTCGCCGACGTCGTGCCGGCCGCGCTCGCGGGCCTCGACGCCTCTCTGAGAGGCCGCCTCGAGGTCACGCAGCAGGCCCGCGAGGAGGATCAGAGCCGGGTCGAGGCCGCCTATGCGGCGGCCGGCATCGCCGCCGAGGTCCAGCCCTTTTTTGCCGACCTGCCCGCGCGCATGGCGGCTAGCCATCTCGTCATCGCCCGCGCAGGAGCCTCAACCGTCGCCGAGGTTACCGTCATCGGCCGCCCCTCGATCCTCGTTCCATTGCCGCATTCTCTTGACAACGATCAGCTTGCGAATGCAACGAGACTTGCCGAATCGGGGGGGAGCTGGTGTATCGAACAGAAGGATCTGACGCCCGAGCGCCTCGCGCGTGAGGTGGAGCGCCTCGCGCGAGACCCTGCGGCGCTCGAAGCGGCGGCCAGGGCGGCCAAGAGCCAGGGCCGGCCCGACGCCGTGAAGCGGCTCGCCGACCTCGTCGAGGGCCTGATCGGGACGGGCGGAACGGCCGCGCGCGGCGAGGGGCATCGGAGCGGGGCAAGAACGGGATAGCGAGCGATGCAAATTCCCCGCGACGCAGGCACGTTCCACATCATCGGGATCGGCGGCATCGGCATGAGCGCCATCGCCGAGATCCTGCTCGCCAAGGGTCATGAGGTTCAAGGCAGCGACCAGAAAGAGTCCGCCAATGTGCGCCGGCTGCGCGCGAAGGGCATCCGGGTCTTCGTCGGCCACGACGCGGCCAATCTCGAGGGCGCGCGCCAGGTCGTGATCTCGACCGCCGTCAAGGCGACGAACCCCGAGCTCGAGGCGGCGCGTGCGAAGGGCCTGCAGATCATTCGGCGCGCGGAGATGCTCGCCGAGCTTATGCGCCTCTATTCGACCGTGTCGGTGACGGGCACTCACGGGAAAACGACGACGACGTCGCTGATCAGCTCGGTCTTCGAGAGGGCGGGCCTCGATCCGACGGTGATCACGGGCGGCATCATCAACGCCTGGGGCACCAATGCGCGCCTCGGCAAGGGCCGCTGGATGATCGTCGAGGCGGACGAGAGCGACGGCACGTTCACGCGGCTCCCGACCGAGATCGGCGTCGTGACCAACATCGATCCCGAACACCTCGACTACTTCAAGACGGTCGAGAACATGCACCGCGAGTTCGAGGCCTTCTACCGCAACATTCCGTTCTATGGGCTCGGCGTCACCTGCATCGACCATCCCGTCGTCGCCGCCATAACCGAGCGTCTCGAGTTGCGGCGCGATGGCAGGCGCCTCCTCACCTACGGAACCCAGGCGGGCGCCGATCTCGTTCTCAAGGGGATCGCCGCCGACGGGTTCTCGACGCGCTTCGATGCCGAGCTCGGGTCTCGCGTCAAGGGCGGGGCGCGGTCCATCAAGGGCTGGTCGATCCCGGTGCCGGGACGGCACAGCGCGCTCAATGCTCTGGCCGCCATCGCCGTCGCATCGGAGGCAGGCATCGCCGACGACATCATCCGCGCCGGCCTTGCCGGGTTCTCCGGCGTGAAGCGCCGCTTCCAGATCACGGGGGATTGGGCGGGGGTCGAGATCTACGACGACTATGGCCACCATCCGGTCGAGATCGCCGCCGTGCTCGCCGCCGCCCGCGCCGGCGCCAAGGGGCGCGTCATCGCCGTCGTCGAGCCGCATCGCTACACCCGCGTGCGCGATCTCTTCCAGGAGTTCGCGGCCTGCTTCCGCGACGCTGACAGAGTTATCGTTGCGCCGCTCTACTCGGCCGGCGAAGCGCCGATCGAAGGCATCGGCCAGCACGAGCTTGCCGCGGCCATTCGCGCCACGGGGCATCCGTCGGTCGCGACGATCGAGGCGCCCTTCGACCTCGTCGCGCCGATCCGCGCCGACGCGCGGGCGGGCGACATGGTGATCGTGCTCGGCGCCGGCAACTCGACCGAGTGGGCGCACGCGCTTCCCGGCTGGCTCGCGGCCGAGGAGCCGCGGCGCGCGGGAGGCGCGCTGTGAGCTTTCCGGATCTGACGGCGGAATTGAAGGCGGCAATGCCGGAGCTGCGCGGGCGGCTCGCGGCCAACGTGCTGCTTGCCGACATCACGTGGTTTCGCGTCGGTGGACCCGCACAGCTCCTGTTCACGCCGGCGGACGAAGCCGACCTCGCCTACTTCCTCAAGAGCAAGCCTGCGAACCTGCCGGCCATCGTCGTCGGCCTCGGCTCGAACCTGCTCGTGCGCGACGGGGGCGTGCCGGGCATCGTCATCAGGCTCGGACGAGGTTTCGGCGACACCACGATCGAGGATCGAAACCGTCTGAGGGCGGGCACCGTCGTGCCCGACGTCAAGGTCGCGCGCGCCGCGGCCGAGGCGGGGCTCGCGGGCCTCGCCTTCTACCGCGGCATTCCGGGATCGATCGGCGGCGCGCTACGCATGAACGCCGGCGCGCATGGCCGCGAGACCAAGGACGTGCTCGTCGCCGCCCGCGCCGTCGACCCCGAGGGCAGCATCCATGAGCTCTCCGCCGCCGACATGAAGTTCACCTACCGCCACTGCGGAATTCCCGATCGCTGGATCTTCACCGAGGCGCTCTTCCAGGGGACGCCCGGAGATCCGGCCGCCATCGCCAAGGAGATGGACGAGGTCGCCGAGTACCGTGAGCAGAACCAGCCGATCAAGGAGCGCACCGGCGGCTCGACGTTCAAGAACCCGCCCGGCAACAGCGCCTGGCGCCTGATCGACGAGGCCGGCTGCCGCGGCTTGCGCGTTGGCGGAGCCAAGGTCTCCGAGATGCACTGCAACTTCCTCATCAACGATCGCAACGCGACGGCCGAGGACATCGAGCGTCTCGGCGAGACGGTGCGTGCCCGCGTGCGCGAGAGGAGCGGCGTCGCGCTCGACTGGGAGATCATCCGGCTCGGTCTCCCGAAAGAGGGGCGGCCCGTGGGCGAGGCGCTCGCCGAGGCCGTGCCCTCATGAGCCGACTCCCGCCGGCGCCGGCGCGCACGTTCGCCCATGTCGCCGTGCTGATGGGCGGCTGGTCGGCCGAGCGCGAGATCAGCCTCAAATCCGGGATGGCCGTTGCCGCCGCACTCGAAAAGGAACGCTATCGGGTGACGGCGATCGACGTCGATCGCGATGTTGCACGCCGGCTTGCCGACGTGAAGCCCGACGCGTGCTTCAATGCGCTCCATGGCCGCTTCGGCGAGGACGGCTGCGTCCAGGGCATCCTCGAGTGCTTGGGATTGCCGTATACGCACTCGGGCGTGCTCGCCTCCGCGCTCGCCATGCACAAGGAGCGCGCGAAGACGGTGATGGCCGCGGCCGGGGTTCCGGTGGCCGAAGCCCGCCTCGTCACGCGCCGCGAGGCGTTCGAGCGCCACGCCCTTCCGCCGCCTTATGTGGTGAAGCCCGTCGCCGAGGGATCGAGCGTCGGCGTCGTCATCGTCGGAAAGGACGCGAACGAGCCGCCCGAGGCCATTGCGGCCGACGGCCCGGCGGACGAGACGGTCATGGTCGAGCGCTTTGTCGCGGGGCGCGAGCTCACCTGCGCCGTCATCGGCGATTTCGTCACCGACGTGATCGAGATCGTCCCCTTGAAGGGGCTCGCCTTCTACGATTTCGAGGCGAAATACGCGCCCGGCGGCTCGAAACACGAGCTTCCCGCGCAAATTTTACCGAATGTTTACGAGTTGATCCGGAAATACACGATCGGGGCCCATCGCGCGCTCGGCTGCCGGGGCGTGTCGCGCGCCGACTTCCGCTACGACGACACGGCGGGCGGAACCGGCGAGGTGGTGTGCCTCGAGGTAAACACGCAGCCCGGAATGACGGGGACGTCGCTGGTGCCGGAGCTTGCCCAGCACGCGGGCTGGTCGTTCGGTGAGCTCGTGCGCTGGATCGTCGAGGACGCGAGTTGCTTGAGGTCGGACGAGCGCCGGGTCGAACTTGGCGGGAGCTGACGGCGGAAGCCTTCGGCGCCTCGCCCGTTTTCGCGCGCCCGCTCGATCAGGATCGGCCGCTGGCACCGGCCTGGCCCGGCCGGCGCAAGCCCTCCCGCGGATGGCGGGCGCGGCGTCTTCCCCTGATCGGGGTCAGCCTCGCCGCCATGCTGGCGATCGTCGCGATTTCCGAAGGCGGTCGGGGCTGGCGCCGCATGATCGACATCGACGCGGCGGCCGCGCTCGCCGGCTTCGGCATCGACCAGGTCACGCTCTCCGGTCACCAGTTCACTGCCGACACCGACGTGTTCGACGCCCTCGATCTCGAGAACGCCCGCTCGATGGCGAGCTTCGATGCCTCCGCCGTGCGCGCCCGCCTCGAGCGGCTGCCCTGGATCGCAACCGCCGAGCTCACGCGCGTCTTCCCCGGCGGGCTCGACGTAAAAATCGCGGAAAGGAAGCCGTTTGCCGTCTGGGCGCGCGGCGAGCGGCGCTATCTGATCGACCGCTCGGGGCGCTTGCTCTCGCCTGTCAGCGCCACGGCGGCGCTCGACTTGCCTAGGGTCGCGGGCGAGGGTGCCGCCGCCGAGGCCGAAGGCCTGCTGGCACTCGTCCAGCGCTATCCCTCGGTCGCGGGCCGTCTCGAGGAGGCCGAGCGCGTCGCCGAGCGGCGCTGGACGCTCAAGCTCTCGCGCAGGGTCACGCTCGTGCTACCGGCGGACCGGGAGGCGGCCGTTCTCGAGGAGATCGAAAAGGGGGGAGAGCTCGCCCGCCTCGTCGCCGGAGAGAACGCGATCATCGATCTCAGGCGACAGGGGCGCATCACGGTGCGTGCCCAGAAGAGCCAAGAGCCGCCGCGAAGCTGAAGGAGGGTGGCAAGAGTGGGCCTCGAGAGAGACAGCGGTCACGGCAAGCGCGGGCGAACGGTCGGTGTCCTCGACATCGGCACGACGAAGGTCGCCTGCCTGATTGCCGCGGCCGGCGGCGAGCCGCGCCTCTCGACGGCCTCTAGCGATGATCTGCGTATCGTCGGCGTCGGGCACCAGGGCGCGCGCGGCGTCAAGAGCGGCGTCATCACCGATCTCGACGAGGCCGAGGACGTCGTCCGCGAGACGGTGGCGCGGGCCGAGCGGATGGCCGGAATTCGCCTCGACGAAGTGCGCCTTTCCGTGTCGTGCGGCCGCCTGAAATCGGCGACGTTCGCCGCTTCGGCCGAGGTCGAGGGCGGGGTCGTGTCCGAAACAGACCTCGCCCGGCTGTTTGCCGGTGGGCGGGCCTTCGCCGAGCGCGACGGGCGCACGCTCGTGCACATGAACCGGATCGGCGTCCGGCTCGACGGCGCGCCGGGCGGACGCGATCCCCGCGGCATGGCGGCGCGCACGCTCTCCGCCGATCTTCATGCAGTCACGGCGGACGAGGCGCCGCTGCGCAACCTGCTGCTCGTCGTTGAACGCTGTCATCTCGCCGTCTCGGGCCTCGTTCCGGCGCCGCTCGCCTCCGCCCTCGCCGCGACCAGCGAGGAGGAGCGCCGTCTCGGCGTCACGCTCATCGACGTCGGCGGGGGGACTACAACCCTCGCGCTCTTCGCCGAGGGCGAGCTCATTCATGTCGATGCCGCCGCCATGGGCGGCCATCACGTCACGTTCGACATCGCGCGAGCATTACATACGCCCCTTGCAGAAGCCGAGCGAATCAAGGCGCTCTATGGCACAGTGGTCAGCGCGCAATCGGATGGACACGACGAGTTCTCGTACCCACAGACAGGCGAGGACGACGGGGGTGTGAACCGCATGACGAAGGCGGAGCTGGCGGACATCATCCGGCCCAGGGCGGAAGATTTCGTCCGTCACATCCGCGAGCGGCTCGAAGCGTGCGCTCTGTTCGGCTACGCAAGCGGGCGCGTCGTGCTGACGGGGGGAACGAGCCAGCTCGTGGGCATGGCGGAATTCGTGGCCCATCGCCTGGGCCGGCCGGTGCGCCTTGCGCCGCCCCGGTCGATCTCCGGTCTTCCTCCGGCCGTTGCGGGTCCTGCGTTCTCGGCGGCGGTGGGCTTACTGCTCGCGCCTCAGCCCGACGTCGGGGACGCGAGCGTCGCGGCGGGCCTCTCGCCCCTGGGATATCTCGATCGCGTCGGGGAATGGCTGCGGCAGGGCTTCTGATGCATTCGTCAGCGGCGAGCGGGTGAGCGAGGCGGAGAGAGAATGGGAATTAAGCTTCAGGCGCCGGAGCTCAGCGAGGTGAAGCCGCGGCTGACCGTCATCGGCGTCGGCGGCGCGGGCTGCAATGCGATCAACAACATGATCGAGGCGGGCCTCAAGGGGGTCAACTTCATTGTCGCCAATACGGACGCCCAGTCGCTCGCCCTCGCCCATACCGAGACCCGGATCCAGCTCGGCGCCAAGCTCACCGAGGGTCTCGGCGCGGGCTCGAAGCCCGAGATCGGCGAGGCAGCCGCCGAGGAGGCCGTCGAGGAATTGAAACTCCACTTCGACGGGTCGCATATGGTGTTCATTGCTGCCGGCATGGGAGGGGGGACCGGCACCGGCGGTGCCGGCGTGATCGCCCGCGTCGCCAAGGACCTCGGAATCTTGACGGTCGGCGTGGTGACGAAGCCGTTCCTGTTCGAGGGCGCGCGGCGCATGCGCGTTGCCGAGGCCGGGGTGGCCGAGCTCAAGAAATATGTCGACACACTCATCGTCATCCCGAACCAGAACCTGTTCCGGCTCGCGAGCGAGAAGACGACCTTCGCCGAAGCCTTCCTCATCGCCGACCAGGTGCTCTACGGCGGCATCGCCTGCATCGTCGATCTCATCGTCAAGGAAGGGCTCATCAATCTCGACTTCGCCGACGTGCGCACCATCATGACCGGGATGGGCAGCGCGGTCATGGGCCAGGGCGAGGCCTCCGGCGAGCGGCGCGCGACGCGGGCCGCCGAGGAGGCACTCTCCAATCCGCTGCTCGACGACATTTCGCTCAAAGGCGCGAAGGGCCTCCTCTTGTCGATCACCGGCAGCCCGAACCTGACCCTCTACGAGGTCGATGAGGCGGCGAGCCGCGTGCGCCAGGAGGTCGACCCGGAAGCCAACATCATCGTCGGGGCCACCTTCGACGAGGATCTCGTTGACAGCGTTCGCGTGTCGATCGTCGCCTCGGGACTTTCGCGCGCAGGCGAGCAGCATCGGCCCGCGAGCGCTCGGGCGTCCGAGGCTCCAATCGGCGTGCCGTACGATCCCCAAATGCAGCCGCGCCCGGCCGACGCTGCGGGCCGCGGGGCCGACGTCCAGCGTCGGCTCTCCGAGGCGCTGCAGACGCAGCCGCCTGCCCCTCCGCCGCTGCCGGGGCGCGACGATCCCGCAGCCCGCGGTGCGCGGGAAACTTGGCGCGCGCCGGGCAATGTTCTGATCGAGCAGGTTCCCCCGCAGCTATCGGCGAGCGCGCCGCAGCCGCCGCCGCTTCCCTCGCGCCATGGTTCCGAGGCCTATGCCGGACATCAGGGCTTCACTCCGGCGCCCACGACCGAGATTCGCCGCCCGCCGCGGCGCATGCCGGACCTCGAGGACTTTCCCGCGATCGGTCAACGAGCCTATCGCGCGCTCGCGGGCCCGCCCGAGGCGTCGAGCCCCTACAACTCGCCGGCCGGCGAGCCGGTGCACGCCGCGCCGCCGCGCCGCCGCGGCCTCTTCGAGCGAATCACCGGGCGCTTGCGCCGCCAGGACGATGAGAATTACCCGGCTCAACCGGACGATTGGCACGCCCAAGGTGCCGACCGCGCCGACGCCCGCGAGCCGAGAAGAGACGAGAGAGAAGACTTTAACTCGCACGACTTTCAAGTTGATGTACCTGTATTTTTCGGTACGAGCAAAAAGCGCGTCTAAGGCCCGCGGCGGGCCACGTCGACGATCCGCCACGAACATTTCCGGACGGTAACAAACGGTAAGGAACCGTGATTTGTCCCACATCGGGACGAGGCGTATCGTTCAATCGTTAACGACCGAATTCGCAACGTCCCACTGAGAGAGATCGCTGTAAGCGGTTCGATCTCAAACTCAAAAAGGGGGACGGTCTCTGCGGAGGCGATGTTCGGCCGGGGGTGGCGGGCCTCTCTTGACGGGGGAGCGGCCAGGCCAGGGAAGGCATCGAGGGACGGCGCAGAATGTCGAATCGATTCATCGGCGCGCGACAGACGACACTTGCTCGAGAGATCGAGCTCCAAGGCACGGGGGTACACAGCGGAGCGCCAGTATCGGTGGTTCTGCACCCGGCAGAAGCCGATACCGGCCTCCGTTTCATAGTCACAAAGCGCGGCCGGATGGTCGCCGATATCCCCGCCAAAGTCTCTAACGTCAAGAATCTTACCCTCTGTACGGTCATCGGCGACGAGCACGGCACAACGGTCGGCACCGTCGAGCACCTTCTGGCCGCGCTCCGTGGCCTCTCCATCGATAACTGCCTCATCGAGATCGACAGCCGCGAAGTTCCTATCATGGATGGCAGCGCGGCACCCTTCGTCGATGCCATCGACGAGGCGGGGTTTCGCGAGACGGCGGCCCCGCGCAAGTTCCTCAAGGTTTTGAAGCCGATCCGCGTCGACGAGGGCGACTGCTGGGGCGAGATCGTTCCCCATTCCGGCTTCCATCTCGATGTCGAGATCTGCTTCGACACCTCCGTCATCGGCCGCCAGCGCCTGAGCTTCGAGATGAGCCCCGGCGTGTTCCGCAGCGAATTGGCCCGCGCCCGCACGTTCGGGTTCATGAGCGATGTCGAGCGCCTCTGGAAGGCGGGGCTCGCGCTCGGCGCCAACCTGACCAATACGATCGCCATCGGCGAGGATCGCGTCATGAACCGCGAAGGCCTGCGCGATCCGCTCGAGTTCGTCCGCCACAAGATGCTCGATGCCGTCGGCGATCTCAGCCTTTCCGGCTATCCCATCCTTGGGGCCTATCGCTCCGTGCGCGGCGGCCACCGGCTGAACTCCGCCGTCCTCAAGGCTCTGCTCGAGGATGCGTCGGCCTGGACCATCGTGCAGGCTCCCCGCGTTCGCGCCGTTCGCGCACGCGGCTTCGAGCTGCCGGCGGCGGCGGTTGCCGCGGGCGAGTGAGGCCGGGCCTCCGGCTTGCGTGCTTTCGGGTTCCGAGAGCGGTGCATTTGGCGTCTGCCGGCTACCGGCGGACGAGCCAAAGATCAAACATAATCCAGGGTTATGATCATCAGCGTGGGGGATTGTTCGCGCCCGGCGCAGCGCGGAATTTCGCCGTGGCGAGTCGTGTGCTAAGGCTCTCCGAGTGAGGCGACGCACACGGGGTTTGCCTTCTGGGAAGTTGGGGTTTCATCGCATGCTGGGCACGAGGCGATCTTGGCGCGCGCGGCTCGGGGCATTGAGTGCCCTGATGGTGCTCGCGGCGGCCGGAGGGTGCGCGTCGTCCGACACCTCGAGCATCCTCAACGCCGATCCGCCCGAGAAGATGTATGCCGATGCCGATGCCCTCATGTCGAAGAACAGCTTCGAGGACGCAGCCAAGAAGTTCGAGGACCTCGACCGGTCGCATCCCTACTCGCCGGAGGCGCGCCGCGCCATCGTGCTCGCCGCCTACGCCTACTACAAGGCCGGCAAGACTCCCGAGGCTATCGCGTCTGCCGAGCGCTATACCGTCATGCACCCGGGCACCAAGGACGCGCCCCTCGCCCACCACATCATCGCCTCGGCCTACTTCGACGACATGAAGCCGGCCAATCGCGATCAATCCAACACGCGCAAGGCGCTCGAGCAGCTCAAGATCCTGAAGTCGCGCTATCCCGACAGCACCTACGCCGCGAATGCCGACAACCGCATCCGCCTCGCCGAGGACACGCTCGCCGCCTCCGAGATGGAGGTCGGCCGTTACTATCTCAACAAGAAGAACTATATCGGTGCCATCAACCGATTTAAGGTCGTCGTCTCGGACTATCAGACGACGGCGCACGTCGAGGAGGCGCTGATGCGGCTCACCGAGTGCTACATGGCGCTCGGGATCAAGAACGAGGCTCAGACTGCCGCCGCGGTCCTCGGCCACAACTTCCCAGAGTCGCGATGGTACAAGGACGCCTACTCGCTGCTCCAGTCGGACGGCCTCGCGCCGCACGAGGACGGCGATTCGTGGATCACCAAGGCATGGAAGTCGGTGCCCAAGTTCTCTCTCGGCGGGCCGACCTGATCCGCAAAGGGCGCGATCTCGCTCCCGCGCCCTGTCCCCGACCGACAATCATTGCCCTGGAATTGAGACGCCCATGAGCAAGCGGGCGCCGAGCGCACTTTCCGTCGACAAGCTCACGCACGCGGGTGCCGAGGCCGAGCTCGAGCGGCTCGCCGGCGAGATCGCCCGCCACGATTCCCTATACTACCGTTCCGACGCGCCGGAGATCTCGGATGCCGAGTACGACGAGCTGCGCCGGCGCAACGAGGCGATCGAGGCGCGGTTTCCCGATCTCGTACGCCCCGACAGCCCGTCGCGCCGGATCGGGGCGGCCCCGGCCGAGGGTTTCGGCAAGGTGCGCCACCGCGTGCCCATGCTCTCGCTCGCCAACGCCTTCACTGACGAGGATGTCGAGGACTTCGTCGTTCGCGTGCGCCGCTTTCTCGGCCTCAAGGAGAGCGCCGCGCTCGAGGCCACGGCGGAGCCCAAGATCGACGGCCTGTCGATCTCGCTTCGTTACGAGAAGGGGCGCTTCGTCGAGGCCGCGACGCGCGGCGACGGGAGCGAGGGCGAGAACGTCACCGAGAACGTAAGGACGATCGGGGACGTGCCGAAGCGGCTCTCGGGTGCGCACGTCCCGGCCGTCGCCGAGGTGCGCGGCGAGATCTACATGAGCCACAAGGATTTCGAACGGCTCAATCGGGCGCAGGCGGCGGATGGCGGAAAGATCTTTGCCAATCCGCGCAACGCCGCCGCTGGCTCGCTGCGCCAGCTCGATCCCAAGATCACCGCCTCACGGCCGCTGCACTTCTTTGCCTACGCCTGGGGCGAGATGCGCGAGCTCCCGGCCGACACCCAGGCCGGCGTCATCGCCGCGTTTGCCCGCTGGGGCTTTCCGGTCAATCCGCTCATGCGGGTTTGCGGCAGCGCGGCAGACATGCTCGCCTTCTACCGCGAGATGGCGGAGCGTCGCGCCAAGCTGGGCTACGACATCGACGGCGTCGTCTACAAGGTGAACCGTCTCGACTATCAGGCGCGCCTTGGCTTCGTCTCGCGCTCCCCGCGCTGGGCGACGGCGCACAAGTTTCCCGCCGAGCAGGCGATGACCGTGCTGCGCGACATCGAAATCCAGGTCGGACGAACCGGCGCGCTCACCCCCGTTGCCAAGCTCGAGCCGGTGACGGTGGGCGGCGTCGTCGTCCAGAACGCCACGCTCCACAACGAGGACGAGATTGCGCGTAAGGACGTGCGCATCGGCGATACCGTCGTCGTCCAGCGCGCGGGCGACGTGATCCCGCAAATCGTGCGCGTCGTTGCCGAGAAGCGCCCGCGTGGGGCAAAGCCCTATCAATTTCCAACTAAGTGCCCCGCCTGCGGCAGCCACGCCGTGCGCGAGGTCGACGAGAAGACCGGCAAGATCGACGTCGTGCGCCGCTGCACGGGCGGCCTCATCTGCCCGGCGCAGCGCGTCGAGCGCTTGAAGCATTTCGTCTCGCGCAACGCCTTCGACATCGAGGGGCTCGGCGAGAAGCACATCAAGGCCTTCTACGACTACGGCCTCATCGCGAGCCCGCCCGACATCTTCAGGCTCGAGGCGCGCCATGGGAAGGCGATCGAGGAGCGCGAGGGATGGGGGCCGCAGTCGGCCAAGAAGCTCTTTCGGGCGATCGAGGCGCGGCGAGCGATCGCGCTCGACCGCTTCATCTATGCGCTCGGCATCCGCCATGTCGGCGAGACGACGGCCAAGGTGCTCGCGCGCGCCTATGGCTCGATCGAGGCCTTTCGCGCGTCGATGATGGCGGCGGCGAAAGGTGGCGAGACGGAGGCCTATAACGAGCTCGATTCGATCGAAGGCATTGGCGAGACGGTGGCGTCGGCGGTCGTCGAGTTCTTCGCCGAGCCCCACAACGTCGCGGTGGTCGATGCGCTTCTCGAGGAGGTGTCGCCGGAGCCGCTCGAAGCCGTCGACACGACGTCGAAGGTTGCCGGCAAGACGGTCGTTTTCACCGGCACGCTCGAGCGCTTGACGCGTCCGGAGGCCAAGGCGCAGGCCGAGCGCTTGGGTGCCAAGGTCGCAGGCTCGGTATCGAAGAAGACCGACTACGTGGTCGCCGGCGCCGACGCGGGCTCGAAGCTGAAAAAGGCGCGAGAGCTCGGCGTTACCGTCCTCAGCGAAGACGAGTGGCTCGCGCTCACGGCGTGAGGCCGGGGACCCATACCGTCCGCGTGAACAGGCTTCAGCTATCCTCTCGCAAATTTAGTCTTGGAGTTGCCACAAAAGAGGCAGAGTATGGGCAATGCCGAGGCAGAGGCGTGATGCCCTCCTCGCTTGCTAGTCAGCCAAAGAGCTGGCAGTTTCCTAAGACAACGAGCATTCGGTCCAACCTCTGGCGAACGCCGCAGGATGGAGACACGGCAAAAAAGCCGGCTCCGCGGCATTCACCGCTCCCTGGGAGGAGACCCCATGACGTGTCCGACTGTGACGTTGCGCGGCAAGCCCGTCATTCTCTTGAGCGGGTACCGACCTCCGCGCCTTTCTCTCGCCAAGCACGCGAGGGATCGGCTCAGAATCGAGAAGGAGGAGGAGCTGCGCGAGACCGTGGTCCGTTTCCCCGATGCCGTGGCCTTCGGCTACGTGGCCGGGAGATGGCGGCCCGCCGTCTAGGATCGGGGGCGAGCACCCTTCTCGCCGCTGAGTGAAGAAGAAGACGGGCGTTGCGCGTCACGCGGCGGCTGCGCCCGCATCTTCCTTGAGAGCATAGGCGAGGCGCAGACCGCCCCAATGGCGGCCGGCGACGATGATCGGCGCTGAGGCGTCGACCATCGGCATGTACCGTCCGCCTCCCATGTCCCGCTGATAGGCCTGCACGAGAAACGGCTTGCGGTTGCGCCCGGCCGCGAGGCCGACGCGGTCCTTGAAGAACCGCCGGTTGCGGCAGTTGGCGGCGTTCCACACCGGGTCCGGGCCCTGGGGCTTCGAAAACTTCGTGTTGTGGGTCCCGGTGAACCCGTTGTCGTCGACCGCCATGCAGAAGATGACCTGGCCGTCGAACTCGAGCGCCTTGTCGAAGATGGGCGTGAGCACGGGGTCGAGCGCACGGGTGTAGCGCGTCACGAACTGCTCGGGATTGGATCCCTCGACACGCTTGTAGTCGCGGTCGAACAGGTCGGCCATGCCGAGAGAGCCCTCGGCGACCGCCCGCTCGAGCGCCTCCGATACGCAGCCTGCGAGGCGCATCGCCTCCCTGATGAACGGCGTATCGCGCGTCTCTATCCCCGAAAGCGCGGTGATCTCGAGCAGCCCGTCGCCGGCCCAAAGGAGCTGATCGACGCGGCTTTCGATGCGCTTGAGGTTCTCGGCGGATTGATCGAGCCCGCCCGAGAGATTGGACACGATGCTGGTCAACACCCTGCTGCGCTCGTCGATCGCCGCCGTCGACCCGAGAATGTTCACGATCTCGGAGAGAATGTTGCGCACGGTTGCTTCGACCGTGTCGAGCGTGTCGGTGATGGTGGAGGTGCCGGTGCTGGCCGAGCGGGCGAGCTCGCTGCTCTTCTGCCCCTGCTCCATGAGGCGGCGCGCCTTGACGCCGAGATCGGCGACCGTCACCGTGATGTCCTTGGTGGAGCGTGCCGTCTCGTTGGCGAGCGATTTCACCTCGGCGGCGACGACCGCAAACCCGCGGCCGGCCTCGCCGGCGCGCGCGGCCTCGATGGTGGCGTTGAGAGCCAAGAGATTGGTCTGGCGCGCGATGGCCTCGATCCCGTGCGCAACCGTGGATACCTTCGCAAGCGCGTCTTGGAGCGAGGCGATGAGGTCGTGGCCCTCGCCCACGGTCGTCACGAGGTCGTCGATGCCGGAGATGGAGGCGCGCACCATGCCCATCGATTGCATGATCTCGGCGCTCGCCTGCTCGGCGACCCGCCGGCTCGATTGAGCGCCAGAGGCGACGCGGGCGTTCTCGGTCCCGAGCTCGGCCACCTTCCCGTTGACCTCGCCCAGGAGCCTCACCTGCTCCTTCATGCGGTGTGAGAGCTCGCCGACGTTGCAGCTCACGTCGGCGATCTGGTGGGCGACGCCGGTCGCCTGGTCCGCGTATCGGCGCACAATATCGGCAGCGTCGCGAGCTTGCTCGCCGCCGGAGTCTGCCGATGATGCGCCGACCTGTGCCATGCCGAACGTCTCGTGACGGTCGATAGGATGATTCGGGCGCAAGTCATAGACAGCTCCGGCCTCGATTGCGCAATGCCGACCCTTTTGCAGTGCAGCGAGCCGTCAGTCGGGCATGCCGTTCGGCCCCTTGGGTAAGCCGCCGAGCAATCGCCCGTCGAGACGGACCTTGAGGCCGTTATTGAGCTTCGGGACATCGTACTTGTCGCGCCGGCGCTCTTTGAGGCGTTCGAGGATGATCGGCGTGAGCACCATGGCGCCCTTGATCAGCTTTTCGCCCTGGCGCTCGCGCTGGCGCATCGATTTCTCGGCGCGGCGCTTGGCGAGCTTGTCGGCGATCGAGGCTTTCTTTCGCGCCGGCTTGGCGTCGTCCTCATTATCGGGGTCGGTCTCGGCACGCCGCGGCGGATTCGGCCGCTCGGGGTCGACCAGGTCCATGATTTGCTCGGGCGAAAATATCGGGTCGGGATCGATCGACGGAGCCTTCATCACGAACGGGAAGGCCGTGCCGAAGGCGATCTTCTCGATGCCCGGCAGGGAGCGCCACCTGCTCGGAGCGCCGACGCCGCCGTCGTCCGTGATGCGCACGAGCTTGCCCGGCTCGTCGTGATTGCGGCACTGTTTTCGGGTGTTGCAGATCCTCACTCCCCCTTCGTGCAGGAGCAGCCAGCTTCTACCGCTCTCCTCGACGAAAACGTCGAAGATCGTACCCCTGACCGTGATCGAGGCGGAAGGCACGCGCACGACGTAGGAGGGCTTGGCCGCGAGCCCCGTAATGAAGCGGAACGAGCCCTTGGCCAGGTTGACGAGGATCGAGCCCTGCGTGCGGTCGCGATCGTAGACGAACTTGTCGAGCGTGAGGCGCGCACCGGGGCCGAGCGCAAGCTTGGTCTCGTCCTCGAGCCTGATCTCGCTCGACCCGTCGGAGCCGACCTCGATGAGCTCGTTTTCGCGCACCGCGTCGCCGACCGCGAGCGTGCGCGTCTCCTTGGCGAGCGCGGCCGTGACGAGGTTCACGACGACGACGGCCGAGCCGATGTCGCTCGGAGGAGCGGCGGCGGCGGGCGGCGGGCCGGCCAAAATGAGCACGACGCAGAGAAGAGAGGCTTTAGCCCAGAGATGACTTGGCACGAGTACTGCCGATGGACGGAACATGAGAACTCTCCTCCGCGCGCGGCCGCCGGGGAGCACTGTCGCAGGCGCGCGCGACAGTCTCGCCGGCGGTCAGCCTGTTGGTGGAGGATGAGTGTGCGCAATGCGCCGACGCGTGGCTGTTCCCTAGGGAACAGGCGGTCGCGATCTAGCGCCGGCGCGGCTCCCAGATGCTATAGGGCCACGGGACGTCGTGCAGCTCGGTGAGGTAGGTGGTCTGGCCCGGGCGCGGCACGGTGGCGATCGGGCGTCGGATGCGCGACGCATAGCGTCGGCCTGATCTGCGTACTGCGGCGCGCGTTGGAGGCGAGCCTGCGGTGACTGCTTGCGGCGCTGAGCTGTCGCTGGACTGCGCAGTTGCCGTCGTCTCGACGGCGGAGGTTTCTATGGGCGCGGGCGTGGCTGAATTGTCCTGGCCCGAGGCGGCTGGCGAGGCTTCGGCGCGCCGACCCTCATTGAGGCTCTTCTCGAGGCTCGCCTTCTCGTCGCGCGACTTCGCGAGCTCGAGGCGGGCTTCCTCCATGCCGCGAACGGCGGTTTGAAGCGCGTTGCGCTGCTCGGTGAGCTCTTGCTCGAGCTTCGTCGCGGCGCGCTGCGCCGCTTCCTTCTTCGTCCGCTCGAGATCGAGCTCGGCGCGGGCCGCCTCGGAGGCGCGCTCGGCCTCCGCCTTTGCCGTGCGCGCAGCCTCGAGATCGGCCCTGAACGTCTCCGCAATGCCCCCGTCCCCCGGACTTCCGACAGGAGCGGCCTGCTCCAGCGGGGCCGAGGCGCCGGCCAGGTCGCCGGGCGTGTCCGAGCCCCCGGAGGTGATCCACCAGACCCCGAGGCCGGCGAGGACCACGCCGAGCGCGGCTGCGGCCTTGAGCCAGGTCTTGCGGCGCGAGGCCTCCAGCGAGGCATGCTCGAGATCGGTGTGGTAGGACGCCGGCACGCGGCCCTTCCAGGGGTTGTAGGTGCCGAAGTTCCAGATGTGACCTTGAGGATCGCGGCACGAGTAGCCGCGCCTGCCGAAGCCGTCGCCCTGGACCTCGAGCAGAATCTCCGCGCCGGATTCGACGGTGCGCGCGTAGTGGGCATCGATGTCGTCGACGACGACGTAGCAGCTCTGGGTTTCGATGCCGCCGACCTCGTCCGGCTGGCGCAGCAGGCGGTCGAGGTCCGTCTCGCGCACGGCCCCCAGCATGACCATGGAGGGGCCGTAGGTGAGCTGGGCGTAGACGGTGCCGCCGTCGGCGCCGCTCACCGCAACCTGCTTGTCGAATCCGAAAGTCGCGCAGAGCCAGTCCACCGCCGCCGCGAGATCGCGATAGCGCATGAGCGGGACGATACGCGGTGCGGACTCTTCGCTGCTCGCAGACATGGATTTCTCCAATTCGTCGGTCGGGCCAACGCCTGCCCGTTCCGGGCGCGACGCATCTCGTCGGCCGGCGGCTCGAAATCTCTTGGGATGGATCGCTGAGCGCGCCGCTCTGGGCCGCGGGCGCTCCGCCGAATCACTTTGATAAATTGTAATAGATGTTCACCGTAAATGCTTGGCAAAATTCGCTTAAATAGCATCAATACTTGTGGGTAAAAGGCGGCGCAGGGTTTGGCCCGGATTGAATGGCGTCTAGAGCGGGGCCGTCGCCGCTTCGAGCCAGGCGCGTGTCTCGGGGTCGACCTCGGCCCCTACCCGCTCCATGACGCGGGCGTGGTAGGCGTCGAGCCACGCGACCTCGCCCGGGGCGAGGAGCTCGGGGGCGATGAGACGCCGGTCGATCGGGACAAGCGTCAGCGTCTCGAAGCCCATCGTCTTGCGATCGCCCGCGGGCGGCATCTCGGGCTCGGTGACGAGCACGAGGCTCTCGATGCGGATGCCGTAGGCGCCCTCCTTGTAGTAGCCGGGCTCGTTCGAGATGATCATGCCGGGCTCGAGCGGCGCTATGCCTGCGCGCGAGATCGACTGGGGACCCTCGTGGACCGAGAGATAGCTGCCTACGCCGTGGCCCGTGCCGTGGTCGTAGTCGAGGCCATGCTCCCACAGGGCTCGCCGCGCGAAGGGGTCGAGGTCGACGCCGCGCGTCCCCTCGGGAAAGCGCGCGGTCGCGATGGCGATATGGCCCTTGAGGACCAACGTGAAGCGCTCGCGCATCTCGGTGCTCGGCCTTCCGATCGCGACCGTGCGCGTCACGTCGGTCGTGCCGTCGAGATACTGTGCCCCTGAATCGACGAGAAAGAGCTCGCCGGCCTTGAGCGGCCGGTTGGTGGCCTCCGTAACCCGGTAGTGGACGATCGCGCCGTTGGCCCCGCTGCCGGAGATCGTATCGAACGAAATCTCCTTCAGCGCCTGCGTGCCAGCGCGGACCTCCTCGAGCCGCCTCACGGCGGCGATCTCGTCGACCTTTCCCGCCGGGGCCTTCGCGTCGAGCCAGGCGAGAAAGCGCGCGAGCGCGGCGCCGTCGCGCACGTGGGCGGCGCGGGCGCCGCGGATTTCGGCGGCATTCTTGATTGCCTTCAGCGCAATGCAGGGATCGGCGCCGGCGCTGCACGACTTGGGTCCGAGTGCACGTGCGAACCAGAAGGCGGCCCGCTCGGGATCGAGCCTCACACGCCTTTTGGCCTTACGCAGCGCACCGACGCGCGTCTTGAGCAGGGCGGGAGCCGAGATCTTCGCGACGGGCTCTATGTGGGCGCGCGCCTCGCGCGAGAGCTTCTCGGGAGCGACGAAGAGCTCGGGCTTGCCGTGGGCCGGCACGATTGCGAAGGCGAGCACGACGGGCGTGTGGGGAACGTCCGCGCCGCGGATGTTGAGCAGCCACGAGATTGAATCCGGCATGGTCAGGATGGCCGCGTCCTGGCCCGCCTCGGCGAGCTTTGCCTGCACGTCGGCGATCTTGGCGTCGGCCGCGCGTCCCGCGTACTTCAAAGGATGCGGCACGATTTCCCCGGCCGGCGGCGGCGGGCGCTCCTTGCCCCAAAGCCGGTCGACGGGATTGCGCGAGAGAGCCTTGAGCTTGATGCCTTTCTCCGCGAGCGCAGCTTTGAGCCGGGCAATCTCGGCGGCGCTGTGCAGCCAGGGATCGAAGCCGAGTATCTCGCCGCGCTTCATCTTCTGCTTCAGCCACTCGGCAAGCTTGGTTCGGGCAAGGCCGGGCAGCTCGAAGAGCTCAGGATCGCACTCGCGCGCCGCCTGCACCGTGTAGCGCCCGTCGACGAAGAGGCCCGCGTGCCGGCGCGTGATGGCGGCGAGGCCCGCGCTTCCCGAGAAGCCCGTGAGCCACTTCAGGCGCTCGGCCGAGGGGGCCACGTATTCGCCCTGATGCTCGTCTGCGCGAGGCACGAGGGCCGCGTCGATGCCTTCCGCGGCAAGGAGCGCGCGCAAGCGCTTCACTCTCTCGGCGGAGGCGGTCGAGTCGGAGCTGGCGGAGAAGTCCTGGAACATGGGGCTGCTCTTTACCCCGAGATTGTGCACTCGTCACGAACGCCGCGAGGGTGCCCTCATGTGCGACGCGCGAGCGTCAAGGTCGACCAGCCCTCGATCCGCCGGTGGGCGAGGAGCGCGAAGCCCTGTGCGCGATAGGCGGCGGCGACGGCTCGAGCCTCGCCTGTCAGCAGCCCAGAGAGCACGAGCACTGCGCCGGGAGCGGCGGCGCGCCGCAACTCCGGCGCAAGCGAGACGAGCGGGCCGGCGAGGATGTTGGCGACGACGAGGTCGAAGGGCCGAGCGCGGCGAATGGCCGGTACCGCGAGACCAGCACCCTCGACGAACGCGACCCGGCGGCCGGCGCCGTTCGCCCGGCCGTTTGCCCTCGCCACCCCAACCGAGGTCGGGTCGATGTCGACACCCATGATACGGGCCCGCGGCAAGGCCCGCGCGGCGGCAATGGCGAGCAAGCCCGAGCCGCAGCCGAGGTCGAGGACGGATGCAAACGTGCGCCGCCGCGTGAGCCGGTCGATCTCGACGAGGCAGCCGAGC
This sequence comes from uncultured Alphaproteobacteria bacterium, assembly GCA_963840415.1. Classification (GTDB taxonomy): domain Bacteria; phylum Pseudomonadota; class Alphaproteobacteria; order Rhizobiales; family Hyphomicrobiaceae; genus Hyphomicrobium_C. The sequence goes on from CAWIYX010000022.1 coordinate 115,435, forward strand.
GTCGTAGGATGATGGGCCGTGCCGAAGGCTTCTCCGGCGTCGATCAGGATGGCATTGGGGCCGCGCGCCACGCGTTCCCTGTCATGGCTGCCGTGAACCGTGAAGCGTCCGGCGCGCACGGGCGGCAGCGCGGCCTGCGAAAGTGCGACCCAGTTGCGGTCGGGAACGGGGAGGGCCCTGAGAGGGGCGAGCGGTGCCCTCGAAACGCCGCAGAGCATGCTGTGAAGGCGATCGAGATCGGGGGGCGAGGCATAGTAGGCTTCGATCCTCCAGCCGACGCCTGGCGAGCCCGCGCGTGCCTGCTCAAAGACGGTGAGCGCATCGGGCGCCGGTTCGATCAGCTCCTGCATCGCGCCGGCCAGTTGCAGTGCGGCCGAGCGGTCGGAGAGGTCGAGCGAGATCTTGTGGACAGTCACACGCGGGCTCTCAATGTGCCAGCGAAAGGCGGGAGCCATCTTCGCCGGGACCTACGGCTGCTGGCCTTCCGGGCGCACCCCCTCGACCTCGTTGCCCTCGTGGGCGCCGGGATCGGGCAGGTTGTCGAGAAAGACGTCCCATTTGGCGTCGAGGTGGTGGGCGGCGTCTCTAGGCGAAAGCGCCCTCAAGTGCCCGCTCGCGTCCTCGGTCACGAGGCCGTCGGCAATCAGGCGCTCGAGCGCGTCCTCGAGATCGAAGTCGACCGTGACGCCGAAACTCGAGGAGAGGTACTGCTCGATCGCCGCATCGATGGCGGGGAGATCGGAGCGGCGTGCCTCCTCCTTGATGAGAACGCTGTAAAGCAGGATCTCCTCCTTCACGTCCTCCTCGGCGGCGCGGTCGGCGAGCTTGATCAGCACGCCGCGATTATCCGCCATCGAGTGGAAGTAGAGGTTCTGCGCCATCACCACCATGTAGCGCTGCTTCTGGTTCATGAAGTTCACGGCCTGGCGGAAGGCGATGCCGCCGAGGCCGACGAGGGCGCCGGCCGCCATGATCGGATTGGAAAAGGCGACGGCGAGCTTTCCGGCGGCGCCCACTGCGCCCACGCCGAGCCCGCCGCCCGCCGTCAATCCGAGCCGCAGCTTGTCGTAAAGGCGGAATTTCACCTGCGTGTTGGGAAACACCATCTCGAGATCGGTGCGCGGCAGGTTCTTGAAGAGCTTGATGTAGATATTGTCCTCCTTGACGGAGGCGGGGAGAAGCGCGCGCCGGCGCTTCGCCACCTTCTCGGCCTCGCGGCGAGGGAGCTTCTCCGACTTCATGAGGTCGCGCACGGCCGTCTCGAGCGGCTTCTGCTTGAACAAGAGAAAGAGCCGCTGGAAGATCGGAACGTCGAACTCCTCCTTGCGCAGGAACTTGCGAATGGTGCGGCGCTGATCGCGGCGCGTCGAGGCGCCGCGATAGTAGATGAGGCATTCCTCGAAATCCTTGAAGTCGACGAAGAGATCGAGCCCATAGTGCGACTCCTTCGTCAGGATGAGGGCGAGGTCGGACGTATCGACGCGAACGTAGTTGGCCTGCCGCAGGATCCTTTGAATTTGCTGGATCACGCGCTCCTGCATGGCGAGGCGCTCTTCCGGCGTGAATGTGCGGGTGACCAGGAGATCGCTGTCGGGACTGAATGCCTCGTAGGCTTCGAGCAGCTCGAGGAGGTTGGCGCCGTGCTGCTGGCGGCGCCAGTACTCGAGATAGCGAAAGAAGCGCCGCGCCGCCCTCGCCTCGCCCGGGGCCCAGGCCTGCGGCTGCGTCAGGCGATCGATGAGAGCATAGGTCGTGACGGGGATGAAGGTCTCGCGCGCGCGGACGCTATCGGGCTGGAGAACGTCGGCCTGGCGCGGGATGAAGCTCTCCGCGGAAGGGGTGGAGGCGGTGGGCGCACTTTTCGCCGTCGCGCGGGCCGCAAGGCCCGGCGCGGGCGCGGTCAGATCAGGCGAGGTCATATGGCCTCCGGTTCCCTTTTTCCCGCGTTCTCGACATGACCTGCAACCCTCGGGGACCGTACCCGGCCGAGGTGAGTTCTAGGGCTCTGCAGCGATCCTTGTCGAGACCAGAGCTTGGCGGCCGGCACACTAGCCCGTCTCTGGTGCAGGAATTTGACCGCCCTGCCCGCAGGGACTGCGCGCCTTGGAGCCGCCACAAACGTCAGTCGTCCTCGGCCCAGCGGACCGTGGGGGTGGGCTCAGCCCGACTTCCTCAGGGGTCCACGTCGGCGCGACGGCGCTCCCGTGAGCCTCTGAGGAAGTCGGGCTAACGAGGGGGCATCGATGTCGTCGCCAAATCCAATGGCGCCTGATGACCTCAGCGAGGCCGAGCGCTTCCTCCTGCTCGCCGCGGGGCGCGGGGAGACGGCGGACCTCAAACGGCACACGATCCGCGGCAGCGTCGTCCGCGACCTCATCCTCGAAGCCCGACCCGGCTGGTCCGTCGCCGACTCGGGTCTGCGCATCCAGCGCGCCATCATCGAAGGCGGGCTCGATCTCGAGGGCTGCACCGTCGCGAAGCCGCTGCTCTTCTGGCATTCCCGCATCGAGGGGGGCGGCGACCGTGGTGCCGTGCTCTTGCGCGATGCGCGCTTGAAGCGCCTCGGCATCCATTCCTCGACCATCGACGGCGCGATCATCGCCGACCGCGTCGACATCGAGAACGGCTTCTTCCTGGGCGGCGGGTTGGTCAAGGGGGCCCTACAGATCCGCGGCTCCGACGTGAACGGGGCGCTCGCCATCGAAGGGACCGAGCTCGGCGACGGCAAGCAGGCGCTGCTCGCGGCCGGCATCCGGCTCGTGGGACCACTCATCCTGCGCCGGGCCAGGATCAAGGGCGAGGTCGCGTTCCCGCGCGCCGAGCTCGGGGCGGGAATCTATGCCGAGGACGCGGTCATCGTCCGCGACGGGATTGCAATCAACGGCGAAAGCGCGCGCGTCGTCGGCGATCTCCTGTTCGACCGCGCCAATATCACCGGCGTCCTCAAGCTCACCAACGCGCGCGTCGGCGGCCAGATTTCGGCCGAGGCGCTCGTCGTCGCTGCGACGCCCGTGGCGGTGATGGCGACCGGGCTCAACGTGGTGCAGGGGATCAACCTCTCGAACGCACGCATTGCCGGCGCCCTGTGGCTCGAAGGTGCCGACATCGGCAAGTCGTTTCGCGCCGAGGGCGCCGAGGTCTGGGGCGAGGACACCGCGATCAGCGCCGACGTCGTCCGCATCGGCGGCAACTGGAACCTCGCCAAGTCCAAACTCGTCGGCCAGCTCGTCTGCCCGGGGTCGGAGATCAACGGCCAGCTGCGGCTGACCGAGGCTCGCATCCTCGGCAAGGACATTGCGGTCCGGGCGGACGGGGCGCGCATCCGCGGCGGCTGCTTTCTCTCGCGTGCGACCGTCGTCGGCCTCCTGCGCTTTCCGGCCGTCGAGGTCGGCAACCAGTTCCGGCTCAGGGGGGCCAAGCTCAAGGTCGAGCGCGGCGCGGCGCTGCTCGCGAGCGGGTCCACCTTCAGCCGCGATGTCGAGCTCGACCAAGGCCTCGAGAGCGAGGGGGCGCTCGTCTTCGATCAGGCGAGGATACGCGGGACGTGCGACCTGTCCGCGAGCCGGCTGCTCAGCACCGCGCTCGCCGGCGCGGCTGCTCAAGGCGAGCCCGACGCCGGGCGCGCGAACGATCTCGCCTTGAGCCTCGTCGATGCGGAGGTCGGCCGCCTCGTGATGCCGGCCGGCGCCGAGCACCGCCCGCGCGGCATCGTCGATCTTTCGCGCGCCAAAGTCGGCTCGTTCGTCGACTTCGCGGCCGCCTGGCCGCCGCCGCCAGGCCTACGGCGGCGCTCGGCCGACAGCCGCGACATCGACCATCTCGTGCTCGACGGCTTCACCTACGAGCATCTCGACAATCCCGCGGGGCTTGCGGCGACGACCGGAGCCGCAGGGCGCGACGTGCGCGTGGGACCGCGCCGCGTGCTCTGGCTCGAGGGCCAGGACAGCCGCGACCTCGCCGACCATTTCAAGCCGCAGGCCTGGATGCAGCTCGCCAATCGGCTCGCGGAGCAGGGCTATCACGACGACGCGCGCACGATCACGATCGCGCGACGGCGCCGCGAGCTCAAGAGCCACTCGACGACCGCGGGCCAGCGCTGGCAGGGGCGCATCCTCGATCTCTTCGCGCTCTATGGCCTCAATCCTTGGCGCACGGTCCTCTGGATGGGGCTCGTCGTCCTCGCCTTTGCCGGGCTGTGGTCCTGGGCCGCGAGCCATTGCCGCGACCCGGGCTGCTTCGACGAGACCGTGTTCGTCGTCTCGAACCGCGATGCCTATAGCGCAGGCGACTTTCCGCGCACCTATCCGCCCTTCAATGCGCTCTCCTACTCCCTGGATGTTTTCATCCCCTTCGTCTCGTTCGGCTACGAGGACCATTGGCGCCCCAATGCCGAGTGGGGGCCCATCGCCGACGTTCCGGTCCCCAAGATCGCGGAGATCGCCCGCAACGTCGGCACGGCGGACGTCTGGTCCGTTCCATGGACGTCGGTGGCGCTGACGCGGGGCGGACTGCTCTATTCTCTCGTCGTCGTCGAGATGCTCTTGGGCCTCGTGCTCACCTCGCTCGCCGTCACCGGCTTCACCGGCCTCCTCGGCGGCAAGGAATGAGGGCGGAATTCAAGCCCCTGAGCATAAGTCTAAGTCATCCCCAGAGAATATTGCCCCCGACCTCAGTCGCGCCTTGGTTGGCCGCGAAGGACACGCTTAGAGTACAAGCCTGAGTTTTCGGGGGGTGTAGAGTGAGGCGGTTACATTTCGTCGTCTCTGTCGCGTGCTTTGTAACGGTCATCGCAGCGGCTGGCAGCGCGGCTCCAAGCGAGGCGCAAGAGCGTCTCGCGATGCCCTATTCCTGCGGTTTCGAGCGCGGCCGGCTGGTTCTCAAGCCGACGGAGATGCGCACCTACACCATCTCCGGGCAGCGCCTGGCGCGCCCCTTCACCACCTGCCGCGCGGCCGGCGACTGCCGGACATTGATGGTCCATCGCTTCTCGATCCGGTGCGGAAGTGTGACCGTGCCGTGGGTGCGCGTCGCGGCGGCGCTGAAGTCATCGGCGGCCGGCCGACACGCCTATGTCAACGGCCGGCTCCTCATCAAGAAGCCCGCCGAGCCGTCGGCGCTGGACGCGAGGCCATGCGCCGAGCTATCCGCCAAAGGGAGCACGCCCGAGTCGAAGTCAGGCGACTGCCTGCCCTGGCAGCCCGCCGCCCCGGTCGAGCGGATCGTCATGCCGGCCGGCTTCGCGCCTGTCGGCGAGATTGGCGCGCTCTTTGCCAGCAAAGCCGCGCGGACCCCGGACGACCCTGTCCCGACGCTGCAGCGGGTTTCCTCGGAAGATGGCGTCGCAGCGCTGCAGCCGGTCTCCTCCGAAGACGGCGCCGGAGCCGCGACGCTGGCCGGAGCCGGCAACTCCACTCTCGATTGGGTGACCGTGGTCGATGCCCGCGACCTCTCCGAGCCGCAAGGCACCGAGGCCGCAATCTCGTTCCTCGCCGCTCTCGGCTTCGCCATCGTTCTGGCGGCGGGAGGCATCGGCCTCGCGTGGACGGGATATGCCTTTGTCGGCCGCAGTCAAGGAGGCGTCGCCGCCACGGCGTCTCAGGCATTTCTGATATTATGGGCGAGCCTCGTTGACGCTGTTCGCGGGCGGACCGGCTGGCGCGGCGACGGACGCGAAGGCGGTGGTCCCGGCGACCCCAACCTTCTCAATGCGGTCAATACGGTGACCGCGCTCCTTGCACAGGCCGAGAGCTCGGTTGCCGGCCTCAAGGCGGCGACGCCGCTGCGCGACGTGCTCGAGGAGGAGCTGCGCCTCATCCGCCGCCGCCTCGCCGTTGCCAAGGCGGCCGCCCTCGACCCAAGGTCGTCGGCCGCCAAGATCGGCGCACAGCTGCGCGGCCTCGTGTTCGAGCTCGAGCGCGTGCGCCGCATCGCTGAGGGCGCGGCGGCGAGCCTTTCGGGCTCGCGCGAAGCGGTCGCCATGCCGCGCACGCTGAGCGAGGCCTACGCGATACTCGGCGTCAACAGCGACGCGAGCGACGGGATTCTCAAGAAGATCGTCGACGCGCTGCGGATGACCTGGCACCCCGACCATGCCAAGGACGAGGATGACCGGCGCCTGCGCGAGGCGCGCATCAAGCAGATCAACGTCGCCTGGGAGCTGATCGAAGGCAAGCGCCACGCGGCCTGAGACAGCAAGGCGGCCGGCTCTGCGAGCCCGGCGAACCGGGGCTCGCGGAGCCGATGTCGTCATTGCAGGTGCGATGACGATACGCCGCTCGACATGCGGTCCATTGACGGGGCTGCGCTGCGCTGCGCCCCGTCGGCGCCCGGCTTCTCGAGCTGGGGGGCGATCTCGGCCGGGTCCTTGACGCGGCGCGAGCGGCCGTCGAAGACGGCGCCCTGCTCGATGGAAAGCAAGTGGCTGTGAATGTCGCCCTCGACCTCGGCGCCCGAGTGAAGGACGACGTGCGCGCCGAGGATCGCCCCGTTGACGCGCCCGAATACGTTGACGGTGTCGGCGGCGATCGCGCCTTCGATGGTCGCTTCCTTGCCCACCTCGAGCTGCTTGCTGTGCAGATCGGCCTGGATGTTTCCGAGCACCTTGAGCGAGCCCTTGCAGCGGATGGTGATGGTCTGCCCCTCGATCGAAAGGTCGTTGCCGATCACGGACTGGGTGCCGCCTGCAGCGCTTATGGCATGGGCTTGATGCCGCTCAAGGCCGGTCGGCCGCTCGGGGCGCTTCATCTGTGGTGCTATGATGTCGGGTGTCGGGGTTGGGGTTGGATCGGGCTTGCGGTTGAATACCATGACTTACTCCCTCAACGGCGTGATCCGCACGAGGCGAGAGATGCCCGCCGAGTTGGTCGAATTGATGTCGAAGCAAGGGCTTGCTTCTGCTCAGGGAGAGACGATGGTGGGCTAGGCGCGCCGCCTGCTTCCGGCGCGACGTGGGAAGGCTCGGGCCCATCAAGGGAGCACGGCGATGCGGCGCTTGGCTCTGATCCTGGTCTTGGGAATGTCGGTGATGGCGCGCGCAGCCGAGGATTGGGCGATCGCTCGCGAGAACATGGTCGGCGAGATCGTGCGCCTCGCCCGCTCGATCGGCGAGATGGGCGGCAAGATCGGCTTCGACGAGCGCGTGCTCGCCGCCATGCGGCGCGTGCCGCGCCACGAGTTCGTACCGAAGGAGGAGCGCCGTGCCGCCTACCGCAACCGGCCGCTCCCCATCGGCCACGGGCAGACGATCTCGCAGCCCTTCATCGTCGCGCTGATGACCGACCTCCTGCGCGTCGACGAGAAGAGCAAGGTGCTCGAGGTCGGAACCGGCTCGGGCTATCAGGCGGCAGTGCTGGCCGAGCTTGCCGGCGAGGTCTATTCGATCGAGATCGTCGAGCCGCTGGGCCGGGAGGCAGCCTCCGCGCTCGCCCGTCTCGGCTACTCCAATGTCCGGACCAGGATCGGCGACGGCTATGAAGGCTGGAAGGAGCACGCCCCCTATGACGCGATTGTCGTCACCGCGGCGCCCGATCACGTTCCCCCGGCGCTCGTCGAGCAGCTGAAGCCGGGCGGGCGGCTCGTGATCCCGGTCGGGGGCTTCTCGCAGGATCTCATGGTCATCGAAAAGCAGGCGGACGGCCGGACCACCTCGCGCGAGGTCATTCCCGTCCGGTTCGTTCCCTTGACGCGCTCCAACGACGCCGTGGATGCCGACCCGGACGAAGAGGAGGATTGATCGCGGCTGGCCTTAGTGCGCTATAAAAAGGGCCCACTTCGGCCGTTAGAATAGACCGAGGCGGGGGACTGGAGACGAGGATGGACGAGCTAGATCCGTTCGAGCCGGGCACGCATACCTTTACCGGTATCGTCAAGGCGTGGACTCCGAATTCGGCCGAGCTCGTCACCGACAGCGGGCTCACGGTGTTCCTCAGCACTCAGGGTCAGCCGCCGGTGCCCGTCGGGGCACGCATTTCCGTCGTCACGCGCAAGTACCGACCCTGCTACCTGGTGGTGAAAATCGCGGGCGGGTGAGGGCGCAACTCACGTCCGCACCACGAAGCTGTCGACGACGCGCTTCCTGCCCGCGTGATCGAAGTCGATCGAGAGCTTGTTGCCGTCCACTTCGGCGACGGTGCCAGGTCCGAACTTCTGGTGGAAGACGCGGGCGCCGACCTCGAAGCCTGCGCCAGGCACCGTCGATGCGGCGACGAGCTCGCCCTCGATGGTGATCGGCGTGCGGGGCTGCGTGCGCCCCTTCGCCCCGGCCTCGCGCGACCACTCGGCGGAGCGCGTCTGCGCCCGCTGCCAGCCCGGCGTCTGGTAGCTCGCCCGGAACGGGGTCTCCTGCTCGTCGAAGCGGCTCCTCCCGTACGGGTTGGCGAAGTTCTGGTAGGCGCCCCCGAACGGGCTCTTCTGCTCCTCGATCTCGACGTTCCCGTCGGGCAGCTCGTCGACGAAGCGCGACGGGATCGCCGACTGGTAGAGGCCGCGGTTGCGCCGGTTCTGGGCAAACGAGACCTTGGCGAGGCGCTTGGCGCGCGTGAGCCCGACGTAGGCGAGGCGCCGCTCCTCCTCGAGCCCCTTCTCGCCGCTCTCGTCGAGCGAGCGCTGATGGGGAAAGAGCCCCTCCTCCCAGCCGGGGAGAAACACGGTGTCGAACTCGAGCCCCTTGGCGGCGTGGAGCGTCATGAGGCTGACGCGCTCGCCATCCTCGGCCTGGTCCGCGTCCATGACCAGGCTCACGTGCTCGAGGAAGCCCTCGAGCGTGTCGAACTCGTGCATGAAGCGCACGAGCTCCTTCAGGTTCTCGAGGCGCGAGGCGGCCTGCGGGCTGCGGTCCGCCTGCCACATGGCGGTATAGCCCGAACTCGTCGAGGATGAGCTCGGCAAGCTCCGTGTGCTTCATGGCGCCGATCAGGCCGCGCCAGCGCGCGAAGCACTGGACGAGATCGGCGAGCGATCTGCGCGCCTTGCCCGCGAGCTCCTCCGTCTCGACGATCTCGCGGGCGGCCTGGAACAGGGGAATTCCCCGGGCGCGGGCAAGGGCATGGAGCCGCTGCAGCGTCGTGTCGCCGAGGCCGCGCTTGGGCACATTGACGATGCGCTCGAACTTGAGGTCGTTCGCAGGATTGGCGGCGACCTCGAGATAGGCGATGGCGTCCTTGATCTCGGCGCGCTCGTAGAAGCGCGGGCCGCCGATGACCCGATAGGGCAGCCCCGTCGTCACGAACCGGTCCTCGAAGGCGCGCATCTGGAAGGAGGCGCGCACGAGGATCGCGATCTCGTTCAAGGAATGTCCCGCCGCGCGGAGGCCCTCGATCGCCTCGCCGATCCCGCGCGCCTCCTCCTCGTCGTCCCAGACGCCGGTGACCGTCACTTTCGCGCCGAGCTCGCCGTCGGTGAAGAGCGTCTTGCCGAGCCGGCCACGATTGCGGGAGATGAGCCCCGCCGCCGCCGAGAGAATGTGGCCCGTGGACCGGTAGTTGCGCTCGAGGCGGATGACGCGGGCGCCGGGGAAGTCGTTCTCGAAGCGCAGGATGTTGTCGACCTCGGCCCCGCGCCAGCCGTAGATCGACTGGTCGTCGTCGCCCACGCAGCAGATGTTGGGCGAGCCCTGGGCGAGGAGCTTGAGCCAGAGGTATTGGGCGACGTTGGTGTCCTGGTACTCGTCGACGAGGATGAAGCGGAAGCGGCGCTGGTAGTCGGCGAGCACGTCGTGGTTCTCGCGAAAGAGCCTCAAGCCTTCGAGGAGGAGGTCGCCGAAGTCGGCGGCGTTGAGCTCCTTCAGGCGTCGCTGATAGGCGCCGTAGAGCTTGGCGCCCCGTCCCTGAGCGAAGCCGAAGGCCTCGCCGGGGGGGACCTTGTCGGGGGTGAGGCCGCGGTTCTTCCAGCCGTCGATCAGGGCCGCGAGCTGGCGCGCCGGCCAGCGGTCCTTGTCGAGACCGTCCGCCTCGATCACCTGCTTGATGAGGCGGACCTGATCGTCGGCGTCGAGGATGGTGAAGCCGGACTTCAGGCCGACGAGCTCGGCATGGCGGCGCAGGATCTTGACGCCGATGGCGTGGAACGTGCCGAGCCAGGGCATGGCCTCGACCGCCCCGCCGACGAGGGCGGCGATGCGGTCCTTCATCTCGCGCGCGGCCTTGTTGGTGAAGGTGACGGCGAGGATCTGATGGCCCTGCGCACGCCCTGTCGCCAGGATGTGGGCGATGCGGGTGGTGAGCACGCGCGTCTTGCCGGTGCCGGCCCCCGCCAAAACCAGGACCGGGCCGTCGAGCGCCATCGCCGCCTGGCGCTGCTCCTCGTTGAGCCCGTGCAGATAGAGCGGAGCGGCGGACACGGCGCGGGCGCGCTGAGACAGGGACTCCCGGGGCTTGTCGCCGCCGGCATTGGCCTCGGGGAGATCGAAGGGTGGCAGATCGCCGTCCTCGGGACCCGGATCCGGCCGGCTGTTCATGGAATGTTTTTGATTCGAGGGCATCCGCTGCAACTATAGCACCGCCGCCGGAGAGGCAATCGGCCGCCATGCACGCTCCCACACGAGAGATGGGTGGATTGAAGCTACAAGTAAACTAGGCCGTCAGAAAAAGCCCCAATTGAGGTTCAGAGTTTCATGCCAATCGGCTATGGTGCGGCGAGATCGAATTCGGCACGTGCGAACCTGACTGTCGGGCGGAAATGGTCCACAGGCGGAGCGGCTTAGCTTCGGCCCCGACGGATCGGCGCTCCTTCGCCGCGGATGCAGGGCAGACGCAACGCGAATGAACAACGCGCTTCTCTACCTCGCCAGCTTTCTCGTGATGGCGCTCGCGGTGCTCTTCGCGGTGCCGTATTTCGTCGACTGGAACAGCTATCGCGGCGTGTTCGAGGAGGAGGCCTCGCGCATCCTCGGCCGCGAGGTGCGCGTCGGCGGCGCGGTCAACCTGCGCCTCTTGCCCTCCCCGTTCGTGCGCTTCGAGAAGCTCAGGATTGCCGACGCCGGCGGCGAGGGCGGCTCGTCGATCTTCCGGGCCGAGAGCTTCATCATGCACCTCTCCGTGCCCCCGCTTCTGCGCGGCGTGCTCGAGGCCAATCAGGTGGAGCTGAAGCGCCCGACGGTGCAGCTCGCGATCGACAAGAACGGCGTCGGGAACTGGGGGACGATCTCGCTCAATCCCGGGCTCGTTCCGCTCGTCCCGCGCGACGTGGCGCTGCAGTCGGTCAACCTGATCGACGGCGTGCTCTCCATGCGCGGGCCGGATGGCTCCGAGCTCTTCCGCCTCGAGGACATCGACGGCGAGCTTGCGGCCGAGGCCCTCGATGGACCGTACAAGTTCAGGGGAACCGTCGGATGGGGCGACGGCAAGCGCCTGGTGCGCCTCGCGACGTCGCGCCCGGGTCCCTCCGGCGACGTGCGTTTCAAGGTTGCGGTCACCGCGTCCGCAAGCGGCAATTCCTACGTTCTCGACGGCCGCGTCGGCGATCTGGCCTCGCGCCCGCGCATCGAAGGCGATCTCGCCGCCAAGGTGTCGTTGGGCTTCGAGACGGCCGCTTCGAACGAGGGCGCCCCTCCGCCTGCCGCCGAGCCCGTGCTCGAAGCTCCGGCGCCCCCGCCGGCCTCCGGCCAGCCCGGCGGACTCGAACCCCAGGGATTGGATGTCGTAGTCCCCGCCGAGCCGGCGCCGGGTGGTCCGACCCAGTTCGACCTGCGCGCCAAGCTCAGCGGCGATGCCATCGGCTTCAAGCTGTCTGATATTGCGGCGACCCTCGAGCAGGGCGGCGCGCCCCAGCTGATCTCGGGGTCGGCGGCCGCGGCGTGGGGCGATAAGCTGCGCCTCGATGTGGCGCTCGCCTCGCGCTGGCTCGACCTCGACCGCTTCCAAGGCAATGGCATGGCGCCGTTCGAGGCGGCGCGCGGCCTCTTCGAATCGTTCGCGGCCCTGCTGCCCGCCGAGGCCGATACGAGCGCCACCTTCGAGGTCGATCAGCTCAATTTCGGCGGCGAGGCGGTGAGCAACCTGCGCGTGAGCGCGTCGCGCCACGGCGGCCCGCTCGAGCTCAAGGGGCTTCGAGCCAATCTGCCCGGCGGAACCCGGCTCGGGCTCGACGGCGTGCTGAAGCCCGGGACCGCGGCGCCGCGCTTCGACGGAGCCCTTACCGTCGCCGGCCAGAGCCTGTTGCGCTTCGTTGGCTGGGGCCTCAAGGACAAATCGATCGCCGAGGGGCGCACCGACGGCCCGTTCGCGCTCGAGGGCCGGCTCGCACTCGGCGACGGCGCCATCGAACTCACCGAGGCGAGCGCGGAGATTGCCGCGATGCCGCTTGCGGGCGAGATCAAGCTCGGTCTCGGCGCGCGCAACAAGCTCGTCGTGGCGCTCGAGGGCGCGCGCGTCGACGTCGGCCAAATCCGCGGCGGGATCGTGGGGCTCGGCTCGCTTCAGGGGCTCCTCGGAGGAACGGCGAAGCGGCGGGCGACGGAGACGGGTTGGCGCCGGAAGCCGGCAAGCCGCGTTCGCTCGACCTCGCGAAGACCGATGTTGCGCTCTCGCTTCGCATCGCCGAGATCGCCGACGGCGACCGCGTTCTGCGCGATGTCGCGGCCCGCGTCTCCCTCGAGCAGGGTCGCCTGTCGATCCCGACGCTCAAGTTCGAGACGCCCGAAGGTCTCGCCGTCGACGCCGAAGGCGAGGCAACCGACGTGCCCGAGCGCCCGAACGGAGCCATTCGCGGGTCGATCGCCGCGCCGACGCCCGCTGCCGCCGCCGCTTTCGTCCGCCTGCTCGATCTCGACGACGATGCCAAGCCCGTCGCCGACCGCATCGCGAGCCTCGCGCCGTTTCGGGTTGCGGGGACGCTCGGCTTCGGCGCGAGCGGCGCAAACGATATCGACCTCGCTCTCGACGGGACCGTCCGCGACGGCCGCGCCAGCGCCGCGGTGCATCTCGAGGGCGGCCGCAGCGACTGGCGTGCGAAGCCGGTCGACATCACGGTCACGGCCGACAACCCGCGCGTCGAAGAGCTGCTCGCAGTGGCCTTCGGCCCGTCGGCGGTCCGGAACGCGATCACTGACGGCGCGCCGCGCCCGGGCCGGCTTTCGATCAAAGCGGCGGGCACGCCGGCGAAGGGCGTGCTCGCCCTCGCATCGATCGCCGCCGAGGGCTTTGCGGTCGATTTCGACGGCCGCGTGGCCCTGCCCTCCGCCTCCGGCGCCGACGTGACGGGAGGCATACGGGTGGCGGTCGACGACGCACGGGCGCTGCTCGGATTTGCCGGTCTGCCTCTGGCGGACGGCGCAGGAGCCACTCAAGTCGCGGGCTCGGCACAGCTCACGATCAAGGACGGCTCCCTGACGCTTGCGGCCAACAACCTGGAGGTCGGCGCTTCGAAGCTTGGAGGACGCCTCACTCTGGCGCGGCCGGAGGGGAAGCCGGTCTCGCTTGCGGCCGATCTCGCCATCGATCGGGCGACGGTCGCGGGCCTCCTTGCCCCGGTCCTCGGACGATCGGAGCCGGCTTTGGTGGTGCCGCCGACCCCGACGGCGGCAAAGCCCGTTCCGCCGGCCCAGGGCAAGAGCACGCCGGTGCCGGCGGCGGTCGCTCCGCCAGGCATCGCGCCCTTCGAGGAGGCCTCCGACATCTGGCCCGAGGCGCCGTTCGACCTTGCCGCGCTCGGCGAGGTCGAGGGCCGCATCACCGCACGCATCGGCACGCTCGCGCTCGAGCCCGGCCTTGCGATCGGCGATGCCCGTCTCACGGCGGTCCTGAGTCCAGGGGGAATAAATGTCGAGACGCTCGAGGGCAGCGCTCTCGGCGGCAAGCTCGCCTCGAGCTTCAATATCGAGAAGGCGGCGGCAGGCGTCGGACTTGCCGGCAATCTCAAGATCGATATCTCGAGCCGCCCCGACGCGGCCCCGCCCGGCGATGTCGCCGCCCTCGCGCTCGACTTCTCGGGGCGGGCGCTGAGCCCCGGCGCGCTCCTCGCCGATCTCAAGGGCAAGGGGGAGATCACCGTCGGAGACGCCACGCTCTCGGGCATGACGCCGTCGGCCGTGACCGCCGTTACCGAGCAGGCGCTCGCCGGCAAGGGCCCCGCAGGCGGCGAGGCCCTCGTCCAGGCGATAAAGAACGCACTCAAGGTGGGCGAGCTCAAGCTCGGCAAGATTACGATCCCGGCCGAGCTCAGGGACGGCGCCGTGCGGCTCGAGAAGGTGCAGCTCGACGCCCAGGACGGCCGCTCGACGTTCTCGACCGCGATCGAGCTCGCCACCATGAAGATCGACAGCGAATGGCAGATCGAGCCCAAGGTCGCACGAGCCTCGGCGCAGGGGGCGCGCGTCCTGCTTCCGGGCGTGACCGTCGTCTACGTGGGCAAGCTCAAGGATCTCGCCCTGCTCGAGCCGGCGATCTCTACGGGAGCGCTCGAGCGCGAGCTCACTGTGCGCAAGATGGAGCGCGACGTCGAGGAGCTCGAGCGCCTGCGCAAGCTCGACCAGACGCGCGCGAGGGAGGAGGCCGAGCGCATGCGGGCGCTCGAGGCGGAGCGGGCAAAGGCGCTGCGGCTTCAGACCCCCGCTCCGCCACAGCCGACGCCGCCGGCCGGCGCCGTGCCGCCGCCCGGCGCCGGCGCCCCGGTCGATCCCGCGCTTGAGGACGGGGCGGACGCGACCATAGCGGGTCCCGAGGGCGCCGCCGGCGATGCCGCCGCGCCGCAGCCGCTGCCCGCCGAGCAGGCGAGCGTGCCCCCGCCTGCGGCATCGCCCACGCCGCGCCGCCGCCGGCCGGTCGACGAGGCTTGGCGCCCGTTCCGAACAACTCCTTACTGAGGAGTGCGGGGCGCGCAGCTCAGTCTCGATTTCCGCCATCGTAGCTCGCCGCCGTGCCGCGCCGGCTCGCGTAGCCCAGAATCCAGACCCGCACGGCGCCCGAAAGGCTCGCCCCGCCGCGCTCCTCGTCGATCTTCGAGACGAGGGCCGCGAGCGAGACGCCTTCGCGCTGGGCAGCCTCCTTGAGCGCATCCCAGAACGGGGCCTCGAGCGAGATCGACGTGCGATGGCCGCGGATCGCGAACGAGCGCTTGACGGGCCGCGCCGTGTCGCGTGCGGGGCCGTGGCTTGCCTCAGGACGCGGTCTCATCGTCGTCGGTCTCCCGGCGGTGGGCTTCGAGCCGTCCGCGCTCGAGGCCCTCAATCTTATCCGCCTTGGCGCGTTCCGACTTCGGGCGGCCGAACTTGGCGCGGTTCTCGGCCGCGCGGCGCTCCTTCTCGGCGCGGACGCGGGCCTTGCGGGCCTTGCGGAGGTTGATGATCTCGGCGGTCATGAGCGAGCCTCAGATTCCGGTGAAGAGGATGTCAAGAGCACCGACGATGCGGTGCCACTCGCGCCGCAGGTTCGTCACGTGGTCCTTTAGGGCCGCGCGCGGCAGCGATGCAAGGTCGGGCGTCAGCAACGTGTAGGCGCGCCCGTCAATCTCGAGGTCCGGGTAGAGACGTGAGGATGGTCGCTTCAGAGCCGGTGTCAGCGCTGCAACTATGACCGAATCGGTGTCGGCGACCACATCGTGCTGAAGTACGATGAGGAACGGCATGGCCTTGCGGCTGCGCGGTGTCGGATTGCGGAAAACGTCGTATTGCCGCATCAGAACTTCCGCCAGTCGTCGCTCAGAAGTCCGTGCCTCTTGATGAAGCGGTTGTAGGCTGCATTGGCCGCACGGTTCTCCTCGCGCCACTTGTGCTCGCGCCCCTCCCGCAGCTCTTCGCGTAGCGCTTTCTCGAGCGTCGCGGACATATTGGTCCCGAGCGCGCGCGCCTCGGCGATGAGGTCGGCGTCGATCGAGAGATTGACGGCGCGCTTCGTGCGCCGCGGCTTGTCCTGCATACAGGTCTCCATGCGCAGCAATCGTGCGCATGATACATGCGCCCGGACGAGAGGTCAAAAGGCTCGCGCCTCACTCCGGCCCGATCATCTTCGATGGATCGACGATGGCGTCGAACTCGGCCTCGGTGACGAAGCCGCCGCCGACCGCCTCCTCGCGCAAGGTCGTGCCATTCTTGTGCGCCGTCTTCGCGATCTTCGCCGCCGCGTCGTAGCCGATCTTGGGCGCGAGCGCGGTGACGAGCATGAGCGAGCGCTCGAGGCCGGCCTTGATGTTCTCCTCGCGCGGGGTGATGCCGACGACGCAGTTCTCGGTGAACGAGGTCGCCGCGTCCGCCATGAGACGCACCGACTGCAGGAAGTTGTAAGCCATCACCGGGTTGTAGACGTTGAGCTCGAAATGGCCCTGGCTGCCGGCGAACGAGATCGCCGCGTTGTTGCCGAAGATCTGAATGCAGACCTGGGTCAGCGCCTCGCATTGGGTCGGGTTGACCTTGCCCGGCATGATCGAGGAGCCGGGCTCGTTCTCGGGCAGCGCGAGCTCGCCCAAGCCGGAGCGCGGGCCGGAGCCGAGCAGGCGGATGTCGTTGGCGATCTTGAACAGCGAGGCAGCCACCGTGTTGATGGCGCCGTGGCTCATGACCATGGCGTCGTGGGCGGCGAGCGCCTCGAACTTGTTCGGCGCGCTCGTGAACGGGAGCTTGGTGATGGCGCGGATGCGCTCGGCGACCATCTCGGCAAAGCCCTTCGGCGCGTTGAGGCCGGTGCCGACCGCCGTGCCGCCCTGGGCAAGCTGCATGAGATCGGGAAGCGTGCTCTCGATGCGCCGGATGCCGTTCTCGACCTGCTGGGCGTAGCCCGAGAACTCCTGGCCGAGCGTGAGCGGCGTCGCGTCTTGCGTATGCGTGCGGCCGATCTTGATGATGCGCTTCCACGCCTGCGCCTTGTCGTTCAAAGCGTTGCGCAGGAGTTGCAGCGCGGGGAGCAGGCGGTGGTGGATCTCCTCGGCGCAGGCGATGTGCATCGCCGTCGGATAGGTGTCGTTCGACGACTGGCTCATGTTGACGTGGTCGTTGGGGTGGACGGGCTTCTTCGAGCCCATCTCGCCGCCCATGTATCTCGATCGCCCGGTTCGAGATCACCTCGTTGGCATTCATGTTGGACTGCGTGCCCGACCCCGTCTGCCAGACGACGAGGGGAAAATGCGGGTCGAGCTTGCCCTCGATCACCTCCTGCGCCGCCTTGACGATCGCCTCGCCGATCCTCGGGTCGAGGCGGCCGAGCGCCATGTTGGTCTCGGCGGCGGCGCGTTTCACGATGCCGAGGGCGCGCACGATCGGCGCCGGCTGGCGCTCCCAGCCAATTCGGAAGTTCGCGAGCGAGCGCTCGGCCTGTGCGCCCCAGTATTTGTCGGCGGCGACCTCGATCGGGCCGAAGGTATCGGTCTCGGTGCGGGTAGGCTTCTTGGCGGTCATCGGGAGCGTCCAGCATGTTCGACGAATGGTGCACCGCTTAGCACGCGGCGCGCACCGGCGCACCAAGGCGAGACTTTTCCCCTCTCCCCGCAAGAACGGGGAGAGGGAGTTAAGCCGACGTCCTCGCGGCTTGGCGAGCCCGAGGGGAGAAGACCGGGGAGCGGGGCGGGTCGGGCCTCTCACTCTGATTGGTTGGATGCGGCCTTCGCCGCCCCACTCAGGCACGGGGGCCGTCCGCCGCCATTCCCCGGATTGCATCCCTGCCCAGGGCGTCACCAGCATTTTCGCGCTGGCGGCAGCATGTGACTGGGTGCCAGCTTATGGGCCCCAACCGTCCGCGCCGGCCCAGTCCCTACAAGTCCGCCAGCGCACGTCTGCAGCCCCGGCCGTTGAACTGGGCGGCATAAGTGTAAGCGAGCGAGCGAGGACGGGGATAACATTTTGGATCTGGCGCGGAGGACAGCGCCAACCTACCTCTCTACGTGGATCACGATGAACGGGGACGCTTGTCCTGCCTTGAAGGAGGCCATGATGATGCGGAAGCGATATTGCGCCGTTCTGTCCGCCGCCGCTGCACTTGCGGGCGCGGCTCCGCTGCTCTTCGCCGGCGAGGCTCAGGCCTACCGCGGCATCAAGCCCTACTACTCGGAGACCTACGAGTTCGACAGGCCGGTCCGAGGCTACGAGGGCTTCCTGTTCCCCGACTACTACTGCTCCTACAAGCGCTACCCGAGGCGGGTCTGCACCTACGACCGCAAGGGCAACGAGGTCTGCCGGGTCAAGGGCTGGACGCTGGAGCAGACTTGTCAGTGACCGGGTCTACGCGTTGCCCGAGCCGCCGGCAGCCAGGATCGACCGGCGAGCAGGCTTGTGCTTCGGCGCCTTCCTGCGGTCGGGCCCTTCCTGCGACAGCTCCCACTCGAGGCCGCTTCTTTGCGAAGTCGCATTCTTGGCCTTGAGCATGGCCACGGCAAGCTCGATACGATAGCGGTTTGCCGCCTCGATGTTGCGCATGACTCCGTAGTTGAACCACTCGTGCGCAATCGCCTGCGCTGACGTTTCCAAGCCGGTCATCTCTTGCACTCCCTCACTTCTTTCCTCAGGCCACGCATGATCGGCAACGCTCTGCCCGCGCGGCTGCGCCGAAGTTTTCAACGTGCGCGAGCGTGAGTATGTGCGATAGCGCGTGAAAAGCCGTAAACGCGGGAGAAGCGGTAGCGTGAACGGATTCGTAGGAAGCGACTTGTTTCGATGCGATTGACCGGTCTCCGGACGCGGAGCAACGCGAAATTAAGGCGGCAGACAGGGATCGCTAACTCTCAGAAGCGATTTGCCGGCGGATCTCAGCGCTTCGCGCCCTCCACTCATCGTGACACATTCTTCACGATCTCGAGGGCTAGGCTCTATGATCCCGCAACCATCGAGTCGTGAACGAGGCACCGCATGCGTCTCTTGATTGCCGGTTGGCAGGGGCAGGTCGCCAAAGCGTTCGTCGACGTGGCGCCGGGGCGCGACGACATCAGCGCCTGCGCCATCGGCCGTCCCGCCCTCGACATCTGCGAGCTGCGCAGCATCGAGCGGGCCCTCGGCGACGTGAGGCCGGACATCGTCATCAACACCGCGGGCTACACCGCCGTCGACAACGCGGAGATCGAGCCCGAGCGCGCGCTGGCCCTCAATCGCGACGGCGCACGCCTCCTCGCCGAGGCCGCCGCCCGGCGCGGCGTGCCCATCATCCACCTTTCGACCGACTACGTGTTCGACGGGACAAAGTCGACGCCCTACGACGAGACCGATCTCGCGACGCCGGCCACCGTGTACGGGCGCTCGAAGCTCGAGGGCGAGGCGGCGGTCAAGGAGGCCAATCCCAGGCACATCATCCTTCGCACGGCGTGGGTCTACAGCCCCTTCGGGCGCAATTTCGTCAAGACGGTGCTCGAGCGGATCCGCGCCGGCGAGCCCCTGCGCATCGTCGCCGATCAGCGCGGCAATCCGACCTACGCGCCACATCTGGTCGAAGCCATCCTCGCCATCGCGGGGCGCGCGACGGCGGCCGACGGAGACGCCTTTCCATGGGGCGTCTATCACGCCGCCGGCGGCGGAGCGGCGAGCTGGTACGAGGTGGCATGCCAGGTCCTCAACTGCGCCGAAACGCCCGAGGCTGCGCCCGTCGAGATCGCAGCCATTTCGTCGGCGGAGTATCCAACGCGGGCCCGGCGTCCCGCGTACGCCGAGCTCGACTGCTCGAAGCTCGAGCGCGAGCTCCAGATCCGGCTGCCGGACTGGCAGGGCGGAGTTGCCGAGTGCGTCAAGCGTCTCTTGAGCGGCTGACCCACCCTCTCACCGTCTTCTCGAATTTCCAGACGGCACTGAGTCAGCCCTGCACCGGTTCGCTCCTGCGACCGCGTCTGCACATTTGGGTCGTAATCCGATGCTGCACCAAAGCATTTCGGTAGTGCGCAAGCATCTCTTGGCGCTATCTCCGCGCTCTACTTGGAAATATTTCGGTTGATCAGTCTAGACGCACCGCAAAAAGATGATTCCGATGTTAGTTTACTTCGGTGTTCTGAGTTCCGGAACCGCAGCCGAAACACCTGAAACAGCCAAGGAGCAAGCATGGATCTTCAAGAACAGCGCCTGAATTGCCTACGCATGGCTTACGAGCTCGGGGGCAAGCCCGAAGCGATCATCGCGGCCGCTAACGCCCTGATGAGCTTCGTTCTGACCGGAGCGACGGGAGCTGCCGCGCCGGTCGAAGCAGCACCGGCCGAGGCCGCGCCGGTCGAAGCATCGCCCGCCGAGGCCGAGCCGGCTCCGGCCGTCGATGCGATCGCGGCGTGCGGCACGGCTCTCGTGATGCCGGAGGGCGGCGACCTTGCCGCTGCAGAGCCGGTTGCGTCCGAGCCGACCGCCCCTGTCGCCGAGGCGGACCCTCAGCCTGAGGAGCCGGCGGCGGCACCTGCCGAGGCCCAAGCGGAGAGTGCGCCAGAGGAAAGCGTGGCCACCGCCGAGACGCCGCCTGAGGTCGAGGCCACGGCATCGGCCCCGGCCGAGCCCGTTGCCGAGGCTGCTCCCGCTGCCGAGGCAGAGGCGGGCGACGGGGAGACCGCCGCGGCGGAGCCCCAGCCGGCTCAAGCGGCCGCCGAGGCCCCGGCTGCCAGCGAAGGAGAAACGACGCCGGAGCCATCTCCGGAGCCAGCTGCCGCAACGAACGGTTCCGGCGAGCCCCACGCCACCGTCTAACCGACGCCGCCGACTGAGAAGCTGCACCGCTCTAAACGATGTTCCTCCGTCTGGGGGTCGACGCTCCGGCCCCCCTTTTTTACAAGGCCGACATGGCCTTTCGGCGCTTGTTCGCCACTTGAATTTCTAAGAGAACTGACGCCGCCGTCGTTCTCCGGCCTCGCCCCGCCCACGTGAGCTGCAACCGCCGCCGCGAGATCGGCATATACGGCACGTGACCTCTCGCTTGCCGAAAGACGCCACCGATGTCGAAACCCCCGTTTCCGCCCTTCACGCTCGAGACCGCGATAACGAAGGTGCGAATGGCCGAGGACGCCTGGAACACGCGCGATCCCGAGCGCGTGGCGCTGGCCTACACGCCGGGCAGCCAATGGCGCAATCGCAGCGAGTTCCCGCACGGACGCGCCGAGATCGTCGCGTTCCTCACGCGCAAGTGGGTGCGAGAGCTCGACTACCGGCTGATCAAGGAGATCTGGGCCTTCGCGGAGAACCGCATCGCGGTCCGCTTCGCCTACGAGTGGCACGACGACAGCGGCCAATGGTACCGCTCGTACGGCAACGAGAACTGGGAGTTCGAGACCGACGGCCTGATGCGCAAGCGCTTCGCCAGCATCAACGACCTGCCGATCAAGGAGGCCGACCGCAAGTACCGCTGGCCGCTCGGCCCGCGCCCTGCGGACCATCCGGGTCTGAGCGAGCTCGGCCTATAGAAGCGGATCGATCGGGGCGTCGCGGAGGGAACCGCCAGCGATCGCGGAGCGTTGCTTTCCGACGAGGCAATCTTTGGAAGGCAATGAAAATGCACCAGATATCAAGATCGACAGCCACCGGGCTCGCGTCCGCGCTCGCGCTCTCGCTCGCCCTCGTGACCGCCGCGGCGGGCGGGACGTCCACGGGCACCGGCACGTTGCCCGGCGACATCGGCGCTGACACGGGCGCCGGGACCGGCGCGTCCGGGAGCGACATGTCGAATATCAACTCGGCCACGCCCAGCCCTCCGGACGCGGGCGCAAAGCTCGAGAAGTGCATGCAGGAATGGGACGCGGCCACCCACATGTCGAAGGGGGAGTGGCGGACGACCTGTTTGCGCGCCTTGAATGACGGTCCCTTGCCGGTGCGCTGAGAGCGCGAGAGCAGGAGAAACGACAATGGCCAAATGCGATGTGTGCGGAAACGACTACCGGCGAACCTTCAAGGTCACGAGGGACGGCAGGACGATGACGTTCGACAGCTTCGAGTGCGCGATCGAGGCGCTCGCCCCGAGATGCGCCCACTGCAATTGCCGCGTGATCGGGCATGGCGTCGAGACGGCCGACGGCACGATCTTCTGCTGCGACCATTGCCTGCGCCATGCCGCCGGCAGGGCGGCGTAGGCTCGAGCAGGAGAGCGCACTAGACGATTTTAAGCTGCTGCAGTCCGAGGCTCAGGACCGGCGCGCGCGGCGAAAGGCCCAGCTCCTCCGGCTTCTCGAGATCGCGAACGGCAAAGGTGAGACGCAGCGGGCGGTCGGCGCTGACGAGCCCGGCAGGTATGGTCGTCGCCATGTAGCAGAAGCGCTCGGGACCCTTGGGGTCGCAAAACTCCCAGGTGGCGAAGACCTTGTCTTGGGCCATGACGTCGACGAGGAGCCGGGAGCGCCACTCGGCCCAGAACCACTTGAGGCAGGCAGTGACGTAGCGCGGGCCGTCGCTTTGAGGCTCCGGCCAGAGCACCAGCTCGGCCATCGGTCCCGTTATCCAGACGCCCCAATGCTCCATTTCGCCCCATGCCCCCTGCATGAAGCGGCGAGCGGCGTGCTCGCGAAATTCGATCGGCTCACCGAACGCATAGCCAATGCGCGCCTTGATCTGGCGCTCGGCGGCAGCAATGGCCGACATCTCGCCGGAATGCGGCGCGGATGGCGCGGTCTCGCTCGGGAACGGCAGGCCGAAACGCTCGAGCGCGACATGCATCAAGGCATCCGGGCTCATGTCGAAATCGCTGCGATGATCGTAGAGCGGCTCGTCCCGCATGGCGGCAAAGAAGTCGCCGATGAGGCGCGCGCGCTGTTCGCCAGTGAGCTCGTCGACCGGCAAGATCCATTGCTTGAGGACGAGGCGCTCGAGCACCGCAAAGAAGAACGCCAATCGCTCATCGAGCGTCACCGCGGCCGCGAGCGCGGCGTCGAGCAGGCTGGTGCATAGCGTCACCAGCGCGGTGCGCCTCTTCTCAAGCGGCCATTTCTCGAACCATTCGGTGGTGAGGCTCTCGACGTGGGCGCGCTTGAAATAGAGGAGCTGCGGCACGCGCACCATCTCGCCGTAGCGCGCGAGCTTGAGATACCAGGTGAAGTCCTCCCCGAAGCTATCGGTGGCCGTGATCCGCAGCGGCGCCGCCGCCCGCAGCGCTTCGCGGCGCACGAGGCCGCGCAGCGATCCCCAATAGAATGTCTCGAGCTGCGCCATGACGCGCTCGGCCGGTTCCGAGCCGGTGATCGAACTGCCGGTGCTGACCTTCTCGTGCGCTCCGAAGAACTGTATGTCGCAAAACACGACCGAGGCGGCGGGATGGCGCTCGGCCTCCGCGATGAGCACGGCGAAATAGCTCGGGTCGGTGAGGTCGTCCTGCTGGTAGTAGCAGAAGAACTCGCTTTCGTTCTGGGCCCAGAGCCAGTTGAGGTTGCCGGCCCAGCCGAGGCGCTTGGGCTGCATCACCATGCGGTAGCGAGGGTCGGCGAGGAATGGCTCGCACGCCGCCGCGCTCTGTTCGTCGGCCGCGTCGACCGAGATCAAGACCTCGAAATCCTGAAAGGTCTGGGCCTGAAGCGAGCGCAACGTCTCCGCCACATGGTCCGAGCCGCGGTAGACCGGCACTCCGACGAGAATGCGCTTGGGCATGGTTCATTCACCAAGGAGCAACGCGACGATCTCGCGCGCGAGCCGCGGCGCGATCGAATATTTTCCAGTATCGACCGAAATGTAGGAGCCTTTGTGGTCTATCCCGACCCGATAGCGCTGATGCAACGTCGCGTCGGGATCGGCGAGCGATCCCGCGCCTATCGCAAACACCCATCCGCCCTCGACGCGTAGCTCATCGATGTTGTCGGCGATCGACCGCACCGAAGGCAGGAGCCGGCCAAGCTCGGCAAAGGTTGAGGCGGCAATGCGCTTGCGTTCCGCGTCGTCCGGCAGCCGCACCGCGGGCGGAGCGACCTGATTGCCCTCGGCGCGCAATCCGGCGGGATACCAGCTCAGATAGAAATCGCGTCCATCGTAGTTCTTCGTGTCGCCGAAGGGACCGACGGCAATGACCGCGCTCGGCATGGCGAGCGGTCGCAGCGTGCGTACGAAAAGGGCGAGACGATAGCGGTGCGACCAGGTCGTCTCCGGCAGGGGGCCGAGACTCGCATCGACGATCGGACGCCCCTGCCAGAGTGCGTTGACGACGGCGTCGAACGGACCCTCGAGCCCGCGATCGGTGTCGATCAGCCACGGCCCGGAAGCGTCCGAGCGCACCGGCCGCACGCCGCGAACGCGTGTCGCGTAGTGCGGTTCGATGCGTGGCTCGGCGGAGAGCGCGGCCACGAAACGATCAGCGACGACTGTGGTCGAGACCGAGCGCTCGGGAGTGCGAAATCCCGCGACGATCTCGGCAGAACCCGCGAGCCGGTCCAATTCGCTCCGCCCCAAGCGCTCGACGCCGGCCCGCCTGAGGTCGACCAGGTAGCGGCCCGCGTCGGGATGATCGCGCGCCAGTCCCATCACCGCCTCGAAATAGGCGGCGACGTCGTCAGGGCCGGCGACCGAGTTCTTGTGGATCAAGTAGAGGTCGTCCTCGCGGGTGGTCGCGTCGCGCAGGCACGGACCGAGCAAGGTTTCGACATCGTCGCGAAAAGCGAGGCCGCCCGGCAGCAGGCGCCGCGCCGTTTGGAGCGAGCGATCGGCGGCATAGAGAAATCCCAGATGGATCTTGCCCTCGTTCCAGCGGCTCGCGCCTGAAAAGGGTTGATCCTCGGCATCGAACAGCGACACGGCAGTGCCGCGGCGCGCCAGCAGCAAGGCGGTCGTGGACCCCATGATGCCCGCGCCGAGCACGGCCACAGTGCGGGGCGTCATGCGAAGCTCGCGACAATCCGAGGCAGGGAATGGCCCCTCGGGTGCCTCACGATCAATCCCGGATGTAGGAGGTCGGATCGTAGGGACGGGAGGCAAAGACCAGCAACGTCGAGTTGGGCCGGCGATAGACCTGCTCGGACCACACGCCGCTTGCGATGTAAAGGGCATCCGACGGGGCCGTAAGCGTGAGGACCTGCTCGGCTCCGTGGTGGCGCAGCCGCACCTCGACTGCTCCCGCTACGCATACGAGTATCTGCTGTCCGCGGGCGTGGGCGTGACCGCCGCGCCTCGTTCCCACCGGCACATTCGTCACGACGAAGCTGCGGCAGGGGGTAAACGGCAGCTGCGCGAAATCGAACGGTACGAGATCGCCGCGCGCGTCGCTGTTTACGTGAAAATGCAGCAGCCGCGCCCTTCCGTCGAAATAGGCGGCGACCTCCGCGAAATCCGCGGCAGGTTGTCGAGTGAGATCGGCATCGAAGGTCGCTGCAAGTTGCGTGCGCGATGTCACGGCCCGCCTCATTGAATTTCGCCGCCGCTCCTGTCCCCGCCGATTCGAATTAAGCGTCCGCTGCTGTTCCTCGACTACGATAGAACGCTCTGATCCACAAGTTAGCTGGTCCGAGCACGGCCTTTTGCTCAACTCGGCACTTGATCCGCACATTTTTTCACGTTGTTCAGCGAGGCGCCGGCGCTGCGCGGGCGATGATCGCGTCCGCGTCGATGCCGCGCGGGAGCAGGCCGAATGCGCCTGAGCCGCCGTCGAGGCGCGAGGCGCAAAAGGCGTCGGCGACCGGGGCCGGCGCATGGCGGACGAGAAGGGCGGCCTGCAACGCCAGGACAAGGTCGCGCGCGAAGACACGCGCCTGAGATTGGCTCGTCTCGGCCGTCGCGGCGCGAAGCTTCGCGGCGAAGGCCTCGAGCCGCGGCTCCTCGGCTGCCGCCTCGCGCAGCTCGTCCATCAGCACGTCCATCGCATGCGGCGCGCGGCCGAGAGCGCGCAGCACGTCGAGGCACATGACGTTTCCCGAGCCCTCCCAGATCGAGTTCACCGGCGCCTCGCGGTAGAGGCGCGCCAAGGGGAACTCCTCGACGTAGCCGTTGCCGCCGAGCACCTCCATCGCCTCGACCGTCAGCGCCGGCGCGCGCTTGCAGATCCAGAATTTCGCGGCCGGCGTCACGACGCGGCGGAACGCCTCGGCCGCCTCGCCCTCCTCGTCATAGGCGCGGGCGAGCCGCATCGCGAGGACGGTCGCCGCCTCGCTCTCGAGCGCGAGGTCGGCGAGCACGTTTCTCATGAGCGCGTGATCGACAAGCCGCCTTTGAAATGCGGTACGATAATTGGCGTGGTGGATCGCCTGCGCCACCGCCTGGCGCATGAGCCCCGACGAGCCGATCGCGCAGTCGAGGCGCGTATGGGTGCCCATCTCGATGATGGTCGGAATGCCGCGGCCCGCTTCGCCGATGAGCTCGGCGTGGGCGCCGGCGAACTCTGCCTCGCTCGAGGCGTTCGAGCGGTTGCCGAGCTTGTCCTTCAGGCGCTGGATGTGGATCGCGTTGCGCTTCCCGTCGGGCGTCCAGCGCGGCACCAGGAAGCAGGTGGGGCCTGAGCTCGTTTGCGCAAGCACGAGGAATGCGTCGCACATGGGCGCCGACATGAACCACTTGTGGCCCGTGAGCCGGAAGTACGCCCGGCCGTCCTCGCTTGCATAGGGCTCGGCCCGCGAGACGTTGGTGCGCAGGTCCGAGCCGCCCTGGTTCTCGGTCATCGCCATGCCGATGAGGGCAGAGCCCTTCTCGGCGGCAGGACGGCAACGGCGGTCGTAGCCGCGCGCGAAGATCCGCGGCAGCCAGTCCGCCGCGACGGCCGGCGAGCGCTTGAGCGTCGGCACCGAGCCGTAGGTCATCGAGATCGGGCAATAGACCCCGCTCTCGGTCTGGGCCAGCATGTAGGTGCCGACCGCGCGCGCGACGTGAGCGCCGCGGCGCGGCTTGGCCCACGGGCTGCTGTGCAGCCCGGCGCCGACCGCGATATCCATGAGCGCGTGCCAGGAGGGGTGGAACTCCACCTCGTCGATGCGGTTGCCCGCGCGGTCATGCGTCCGCAGGATCGGCGGATGGCGGTTGGCGTCGAAGCCCTGCGCGATCGTCTCCGCCGCGCCGAGGCGCGCGCCGAGCTCGGCGAGCTCGGCCTCGGCCCACCCGGCGTGCTCGCGATGGAGCGCCTCGCGAAGCACGGCGTCGGTTGCGAGCAGGTTCAAGTTCTCGAGCGGCGGCGGTTGGTTGGCGACGTCGAACATGTGCGACTCTCGCGCCATTCGACGCCGCCTTCAAGGGCGGGGGACTTCGGACGGCCTCAGCAGGAGCGCGACCGAGATCAGGATCGTGGCCGCGCCCGCCCACTGGAGGGGAGCGAGCCGCTCGCCGAGAGCCGCGTACGCCGTCGCGATGCCGAAGACCGGCGTGAGGTTGATGAAGATGCCGGCCGTGCTCGCCGGCACGGAGCGCAGGCCGTTGAGGTAGAGCCAGAACGCGGCGGCGTAGTACATGAGCCCCGAGGCCGCGCCGCCGAGCATCTCTTTCTGCGTGAGCGAGATGAGGGGTTGGGCGCTGCCCTGTGGGTCGAGCGGCCAGATGGCTGCAGCCCAGGCGAGGCCGGTCGTCTGCTGGATCGCGACGATGATCAGCGGATCGGCAGCGCCCGCGATCCTTCGCGACACGACGGTGTAGAGCGCACAGCAGATCACGCCTCCGAGGATGAGCGCGACGCCGGCCGCGTTGCCCGCCGCGGGATCGCCCCCGCCGACGAGGACGACGCCGATTGCCGCCGTAGCGGTGAGCGCCACGAGCCGGACCGTGACCGCCTCACGCAGCACGAGCCACGCCAGCGCGACGATGAGCGCGGGCTCTGCCGCCCACAACAGCGTCGCGACGCTCGCCGTCGTCTCTCTCAGGCCGAGCATGCTCAGCGTGTAGGAGAGCCCGGGATTGATGAGGCCGATCAGCGCCAGCGGGAGCAGCTCGCGCCGGAGCGGCGGGCGCGCTCCCGTGGCGGCGACGAGAAGCCAGAGGGTTGCGACGCTCGGTACAAGCTGGAGGATGAGAAGGGTGATGGGCGGAACGGAAATGAGCAGCTCTTTGCTGATGACCGTCGCGACGCCCCACAAGGCGCTCGCTAGGACGAGGGAGGCGCTCGGAGCGAGCGCAAGGGACGGACGTGCCATGACGGCTCTCCACGGAAGCGGAAAAGGCTCGAAAACCACGAATGCGATGCGGCGCTCGGCGTGCGAGCAGGGCACGCTTCGTCATCGCAGGTGTCGTAGCCGGGTTTCCGTGGAGGCCGATGGGACATGGATCGTTACGAGTTTCGATCGGCTGTGTGTGATAGGTGCAGAACCGAATAGCAGGCGCGCGCAGTGCGCTCAACGGCCCCGGCGAAATCATGCGGTCCATTGACGAGGTCTTCCGTGCGCTCGAGCGCTCCGCCTTCCGCAGGCGCTTCCGGCTCGCGCCGAGGGACCGGGCCTACATCGCTGAGAGGACGCTGCCCGTCGTTCTCGGGCATGGGGCCGACTTCATCGCGAAGCGCCTTGCGCCGGCCGACCCTCCCAACGACGGCAAGCAGACGCCGTTTCGCGGCCACCCGGTGTTCGTCGCCCAGCATGCGACTGCCACCTGCTGCCGCTCCTGCCTTCAGAAGCTCCACGGGATTCCCGCCGGCCGCGCGCTGACCGAAGCCGAGCGCGCTCATGTGCTCGCCGTAATCGAGCGCTGGCTCGAGAGCCAGCTCGCGGGCTCCGGAATGGACAAGAGTGACCGATAGCGTGGGCGGACAGTCAAAAGGCGGCGCGATGGCCGCCTTTCGCAGTCTCGAAGGTTGGGTCGCGTCTATTCAGCTGCCGCCTTGTGCTGGGTGAGCACCTGGTCGGCAAGGCGGCCGGTCAGCTCGGCCAGGTGGTCGAACCTCGCCGTGTAGGTGCCGACGCCCGCGGTCGCACTCCTGAGTTCGACGATGAGGTCGTCCATCTCGGCTTCCGGAATATGCGCCGACACCACGTCCCAGCCGGGCCAGCCGGGTCTCGAGTCGAAGCCCAGGATCTGCCCGCGCCGCTGCGGGATGATGCCGTTGATGCGCGCGGTGGCGTCCGACGGTACGGCGATATCGACGGCCATGATCGGCTCGAGTAGCACGGGATTGCACTTGGGCATCCCCTCGCTCATGGCGAGGCGCCCGGCCTGGCGGAACGCCATGTCGGAGCTGTCGACCGTATGATAGGAGCCGTCCATCAGCGTCACCGACAGGTCGACGACGGGGAAGCCGAGCGGTCCCGACTTCAAGTAGTCGACGACGCCGATCTCGACCGACGGGATGAACTGCTTCGGCACCACGCCGCCCGTGATCTTGTCGCCGAAGGTGAAGCCCGAGCCGCGCGCGAGCGGCTGGATGTTCAAGACCACGTCGCCGAACTGGCCGTGGCCGCCCGACTGCTTCTTGTGGCGGCCGCGAATCTCGATCCCCTTGCGGATCGTCTCCTTGTAGGGGACGTGCCGGCGCTGGCGCTCGACGGTCACGCCGTACTTGCGCTGGAGCCGCTCGAAGGCGACGCGCAGGTGCATCTCGCCCTGGCCCTTGAGCAGCACCTGGTGCGTGTCCTGATTGTGCTCGAGGACGAGCGAGGGGTCCTCCTCGATGAGCTTGCCGAGCGCCGCCGAGAGCTTGACCTCGTCCTTCCGGTCCTTCAAGCCGATGCTCGAGCCGAGCACGGGCTCAGGCAGGACAGGACCCTTGATCTGCATGACGCTCGTCCTGTCGGCGGTGATCGTCTCGCCGGACCTGATGCGGTCGAGGCGCCCGAGCGCGACCGTGTCGCCGGCTTTGGCACTTCCCCGCTTGATCGCCTCCTCGCCCTTGAGCGTGAACATGCCGGCGATCCGCTCCTCGGCGCCCGAGGCCCCGGTCACCGTCGTGCTGTCGGCGAGATCGCCCGTGAGAAGGCGCCCGACGCTCATCTTGCCGCCGTGGGCGGTGTAGAGGGTCTTCATCACGTAGGCGGCGCTCTTGGCGTTCTCGACCTTGAGGCGCTTGGCCGTCTCGCCGACGAAGGGCACCTCGTGGCGCAAGGCCTTCAAGAAGTCGGAGGATGCCGTTGCCGTTCTCGGCGCTCCCGAGCAGCACCGGGCAGATGAGGCCGTCCTTGAGGTCCTTGGTCAGGTCGTCGAACACTTTGCCCTTCGGCGGCGGCTGATCGGAGAGGAGCTGCTCCATGAGCTCGTCGTCGTAGTCGGCGAGCTGCTCGAGCATGTGGAAGCGCGCCTCCTTCTCGCGGTCGAGCACGGAGGCGGGAATCTCGAGTGACCTCGGAGGGGGCGTGGCTGCGGTAGACGAAGGCGCGCTCGAGCGCGAGATCGATAAAGCCGGTGGCGACCCCGTTCTCCCAAATCGGGATCTGGCGCAGCACGAGCGGCTTGGTGGAGGCGGGCTGCAGGATCGGCACGATCTCGCGGACTGGCGTCATGAAGGTGTCGATCTTGTTCAGGAACAGGAAATGGGGAATGGCGCGGTCCTCGAGCTGCTTCAAGAGCACCTGGAGCGCGGGGACCCGCTTGCCGTCGGGCTCGGAGACGACGACGGCGGCGTCGCACGCGGTGAGGGCGAGCGCCCCTTCGTGCTGGAACTCGATCGAGCCGGGACAGTCGATGAAGGTGAAGGTGTCGCCGAGGAAGGAGACGTCGGCGATGTTGAGGGCGACGCTCATGCCGTGGTCGCGGGCTTCCGGCGACGCGTCGCCAACGGTGGTCTTGCCGGGGATGCTGCCCTGGCGCGTGATCGCGCCGGTGCGGGCGAGGATGGATTCAAGCAGCGTGGTCTTGCCCGAGAGATACGGGCCGATCAGTGCGATGCAGCGGGAGCTGCGGCCCGCCTGCCCGTCTCTCGGGCCATCGGATTGCCCCATAGGTTCCTCCTTGTCACTCGCGGGCTTATGGCCGCCCGAGGAGTGTCGCGAGGCGCGCAGGGATGCGCCGGCCGCGCACCCCCGCGCCTCTCCCAAGGAGCGCGACGGGAGATCGTCGCGCCGTGTGCACCGCGGCGCAAGGGGGGTTCGAGGGTGTCCTCGAAAAAAACGCGCCACGAGATTAGCGCCGATAGCCCACCGAGCGGGTTGCCGCCAATCTTGCCTCCGATCCTGCTGGCTATTCCCCTACTGCGCCGCACAAGCAATTTTCATGCGTGTGCGAACCTCGATCACGGTTTATTACCAAAAATAACTTGACCTGCGGCCAACTTGCCTCATGATGAATTCTTCCCGCGCTCCCGCGATTTTTGGGGGAGCGCTGCCCGTAGGCTTCGTTAGTCCCATGCGAAGTGCCCCCGCAGAGTACGGTGCTATGAGCCAGAGAGCTCTGATATCGGTCGCCTACGCTGCGGGTTTTGCCATGGCTCCGAGCGAGGAGGACATGGCCGAGCCGGCGCACCTTCAACCGGACGAGGCGCTTCGCAACGGGCACGTTTTGGCAGCCCGGCGCGCGCTTCCGCCTCCGGCGCGCTTCGAGCATCTCTCGGCACTGGTCGACCCCGCCCGCATGCTCGGCTTGCGCGAGACGCTCGCCGGCTGGCTCGGCGGACGGGCCGCGGCATAGCCTCTCTTTGTGCTCATGGATTTCTGCCGGCCCCGATGCGTTCGGGGCCGTTTCGCATGTACGCCCGGTCATGAGCGGGCGGCGTCTTGCCCGCCGGAGGCGCATTGACAGGTCATGGGACCGATGCAAGCTCACGCGGAGCGTTCATGTCATGAGCTTGAGGAGTTCGCCCATGCTTCGATCCGCCTCCGTCCTGCTTCTCGTCGCGGTCGGAGCGACGGCCGTCTATGCGCAGAACGTCGCCGTCATCAAGGAGCGCAAGACCAACTACGAGGCGATGGGCAAGGCGGCGAAGGCGCCGATCGCCATGTACAAGGGGGAGGAGGAGTTCGACCTCGCCAAGGTGCAGGCGGCGCTGAAGGTGATCCAGGAGAAGGCCGCGATCCTGCCCAAGCTCTTTCCCGACGATGCTAAGACCGGCGCCGACACCGAGGCACTCCCGATCATCTGGGAGGAGAAGCAGGATTTCCTCGACCGCTTCCCGAAGCTCGCCACGGCGGCCAAGGACGCCGAGACCAAGATCACCGACGAGGAGACCTTTCCCGACACGTGGAAGGAAGTGATGGGCAACTGCAGCGCCTGCCACAAGAAGTTTCGCAAGCCCAAGACGTGACATGTCGCGGGACATGGCCGAGGGCGCGGCCGGCAAGGGGCTGGTCAGCGCGTGGGACCTGCCGACGCGCCTCTTTCACTGGACCCTCGCGCTCCTCGTCCTCTCGGCGTGGGTCAGCTACGAGTATGCGGAGGCGATCGGCGACGTAACTCTCGTCTGGCACCGCGCGAACGGCCTCGCGATCCTGATCCTCCTCGTGTGGCGCCTGATCTGGGGCTTCGTCGGCTCCTCCACGGCCCGCTTCTCCGCGTTCGTCGGCCCGCCCCGCGCCGCGCTGCGCTACGCGATGGGGCTGCTGCGGGGCGCCGACGCAAGGTTCCTCGGCCACAACCCGCTCGGCACCTGGATGGTGCTCGCCCTTCTTGCCGCGCTCCTCGCGCAGGGGGCCTTCGGGCTCTTCGCCGTCGACGACAACGACCTGACCGGCGGACCGCTCTATCGCCTCGTCGACGAGGCGGCGAACAAATGGGCGACCCGCTGGCACGGACGCATCTTCGACTTCGTGATCCTGCCGCTCGTTGGCCTCCACATCGTCGCCAACGTTCTCTACGGTCTCCTCAAGGGTGAGCCGCTGATCCGCGCCATGGTCACCGGCTCTAAGCCCGCGCTCCCCTATGCGGACGCGCCCGAGGCCGAGATCGTCGCGCACCCGCTCATGCGCGCCCTCGCAGCGCTTGTCGCTGCCGCGGCTCTCGTGCTCGGCACGATCCTCGCCGCCGGCGGCCGGCTGTGGTGAAGGAGGAGAGTAGCGATCACCTGACGCCGGCGCAGAAGCGCTGAATGCGCATGCAGGCTTCCGTCAGGGCCTCCGTCGAGGCGGCGTACGAGATGCGGAACGCCGGCGAGCCGGCGAACGCCGCGCCGTGGACGACGGCAACGCCCTCCTCCTCGAGGAGCGCCGTGACGAAGTCCTCGTCGGTGTTGAGCGGCGTTCCTTTGGGGCTCGTCTTGCCCATCGCGCCGGCGCAGCTCGGGTAGACGTAGAACGCGCCCTCGGGCTTGGGGCAGGTGATGCCGGTTGCCTGATTGAGCATCGACACGACGAGGTCGCGCCGCTCGACGAACACCTTGTTGTTGCGGGCGATGAAGTCCTGCGGGCCGTTCAAGGCCTCGACGCCGGCCCACTGCGTGATCGACGTCGGGTTCGAGGTCGACTGCGACTGGAGCTTGCACATGGCCTTGATGAGCGGCTCGGGGCCCCCCGCGTAGCCGAGCCGCCAGCCCGTCATGCAATAGGCCTTGGAAAGGCCGTTGAGCGTGAGCGTGCGATCGTAGAGGCCGGGCTCGACCTCGGCGGGGGTGCAGAACTTGAGCCCGTCATAGAGCAGGTGCTCGTAGATGTCGTCGGTCAGCACCCAGACGTGGCGGTTCTTCTCCGCCATCAGAACGTCGGTGAGCGCCTTCATGTCCTCGCGCGAGTAGGCAGCCCCCGTCGGGTTCGAGGGTGAGTTGAACACGAGCCACTTGGTCTTCTCGGTTATCGCTGCGTCGAGCACCTCGGGCTTGAGCCGGTATCCGTCCTCGAGCCGCGTGTCGGCGAAGACGGGCGTGCCGCCCCCGAGCATGACGATGTCGGCGTAGGAGACCCAGCAGGGCGCCGGGATCACGACCTCGTCGCCGGGGTTGAGCGTCGCCATCAGCGCATTGAAGAGGACCTGCTTGCCGCCGGTCCCGACCGAGATCTGCGCCGGCTTGTAGTCGAGGTTGTTGTCGCGGCGGAACTTGGCCGCGATCGCCGCCTTGAGCTCCGGGATGCCGTCGACGTCGGTGTACTTCGTACGCCCGTCCTTCAGCGCCTTGATCGCGGCAAGCTTGATGTTCTCGGGCGTGTCGAAGTCCGGCTCGCCGGCCGACAGCGAGATGATGTCGCGCCCCTGGGACTTGAGCTGGCGCGCCTTCATCGAAACGGCGATCGTCGCGGAGGGTTGGATACGGTTCAAGCTGTCGGCGAAAAAGCCCATGGAGTGTGTCTTTCTTTCCCTGATCCGAGCTCGGAATTTCCGGCCGGGAGCGGCGCGGAAGCTACGCCGCACCGCAGCAAAACACAATATGAGCAGCGACCCTTGCGGCCCGGCGCGCGAGCGTTGTCGATTGACCACAGAGGCGCGCGCAATGGGCCCGCCCGCAAATTCGAGGGAATTGGCCAGCTATCGCCACAATCGGAGCAAAACGAGGCCACACGAACAGGATGTCCTTCCGATGATCACGCTGCGGCCGAGTCGCTCTGAAAGGAGACCTTGATGACAGACCGCTTGCTTGCAATCACGGCTCGCCATCTTGCCCCGGACGCCCTTGTCGGCGTCGCAGTCTTTGCCGTGCTCATGGCGATGACCGCCTGTCAGGCGACGGTTGCCGCGCCCCATGCGTCCCAAAGCCTCATTGCCGGGGTCGTGGTGGGCGTGCCCGGCTACGCTTGGCCGGCAGCCCTGGTTCTCCTGTGCGCCGTGCTGTCGGTCCTCGCGGCGCTCAATCTGGCGTTTTTCCGGCATCTGGTACGCGCGTCCAGGCCCCCGCGCGCCCGCCTGGCCGATGGTCCGCTTCAGCATCGGGGCCGTAATGGCTAGTTAACAGGCCTTGTTGATACCGGCACGAAACTTGAGGCCGGGAGTCGCTGTTTCCCGCGCATCCCCCTATATTGGGCTATGGGACAAGAGGGTTTGTAGACATGGCGAAGCGCTTGACCATACCTGCGCGTGCCTCGGGGGTGCTCCTGATCGGGGCCGCCGCCCTCACGGGGCTGATCGCGGCCTTCTCCAACACCGAGGCGGTCGTGACGCGGGGCTTCAACGTGGCGCTCGGGGCCACTGACGCGCCCAAGACGTCGAAGAGCGGTCCGCTCATTTCGGGCAGCGAGGACTATTGGCTCTCGCGCACGGACAAAACGCCAAACGGCGGTCGCATCGAGCCTGCCGCCTGGGCCCAGCCCACAGGGGCGCTCGATTTTTCCATCGGCGACCGGCTGACCGTCGCGTCGGGTGCAGGAGAGCGCGTCCTCGAGGTCGTATCGATTGCCCCGGCCCCGGCGGACAGGACCCGGATCGAGATGGGCTCCCCGCAGGTGCCCAATCCCGCGCCCGGCACCATTGTCGTCACGTGCCGCGAGGTCGGCGCGGGCGACGGGGAGCTGGTCCGGTTCGTGCTCGACGGCGACCCGGCGGGACCGAAGGTCGACGGCAAGCCGGCCCGGGCGCTCTGACGCAATCCTCGATCGCCCGGGAGCCCATCTTCGTGTGACGCGGATCGCTCGCAAGCTCCGTGCGCCGGCCCGACCCGTTGCAATCCCCCGTAAGGCGCGTGTTATGGTGCGGGCATAGTCTTGGCGAGGCGGCCGAGGTCGCCGCCGGCTATCGAGGAGTTCGCGTTATGAGGCTCAACCCCCCGACCATTCTGATCTTTCTCATTTCCTTCGTGCTGGCCTCGCTCGCCCTCGTCACCAAGCTCGGCTTCGTACCCGTGCCACGCTACCTGCCCCACCAGGAGTTCTGGCTGTCGATCACCGCGTATTTCACGCTGATGGTCGGCAATCTCGTACGCGGGCTTTGAGCTGGCCTCTCACCACGGGATCCGCTTCTTGTCGCGGAAGAATCCGCCTGTCGGGCCGTCGTCGGGAAGCGTCGCGAGCCAGACCGGCGTCTCGGCGCCCTTCTCCACCGGCCGCTCGGCGTTGGGTCCGCCCATGTCCGTCCTGACCCAACCAGGGCAAACCGCGTTGACCTTGATCTTCGCCTCGGCAAGCTCGGTGGCGGCGATGCGCGTCAGCGCGTTGAGGGCGGCTTTCGACATGCGGTAGGCGGGAAAGCCCGCGCCCATCTCGGCGAGTTGCCCCGCCCCGGACGACAGATTGACGATGCGCCCGTAGCCGTGCCTGCGCATCAGCGGCACGACCGCCTGAATGAGCCGGAGCGGACCCAGCACATTGGTCTCGAAGGTGCGCCGCGCGGTGTCCCCCTTGAGATCGAGGAGGCTTGCCGAGAAGCCGCCCGGGCCGTCGATCAGGACCGCGGCGTTGTTGACGAGGACGTCGCAACGCCCGAACCTCTTCTCGACCTCGGCCACGGCACGGGTAGCCCCCATCTCGTCGTCGACGTCGAGGGCGACGACCGGCGCCTCGATCCCGTCGCGGGCGAGCGCGCGCGCCCCCGCGCGGCCCTTCTCGACGTCGCGCGCGCCAATGACGGCGACAATCCCGCGCTTCGAGAGCTGGCGCACGACCTCCAGTCCAATGCCGCGATTGGCGCCCGAAACCAGGGCAACGCGGTCATCCGCCATGAGCCCTCCTTTGCCTCACCCGGTCGCGAGATGCCCGAGCGCGATATCGCGCAGCACCCGCCCCTCGACCTCGGCATCGTCGAGGCGCACCTTGATCAGGTCGCCGATGCTGACGAGGCCGATCATCTCCTCCTCGTGCATGACGACGAGATGGCGGATGCGGTCGAACGTCATGCGCCTCAGCGCTTCCGACACGCGCGTTTCCGGCGTGCACATGGGCGGCGGGGCGACCATCACATGCGTCACTTCGAAATCGAGCGCGTCGGCGCCGTGGCGGGCGACGGCCCGGATGATCTCGCGGTCCGAGACCATGCCGTGGGGGCGGCGCTCCGGATCGACGACGACAACGGAGGCGATGTGGTGGCGATCGAGCAGCTCGACGGCGTCGCGCAAGCGCCGTGACGGCCAAAGCGTGACGACGCCGCGGCCCTTGGCCGCGAGAACTTCGGCTATCCTCATGGGAGCCTACTCCTTGACTTCGAGCCTGCTCCCGCCCGTCCGTGCCGAGGGTGAAATTGTGCGCCTTCTCGCGCAAAAGCGGAAGGGGCTGGCGGCGCGGAACAAGGCGCGCGGCGCGAAATTCGAATGGCATCCCGAGCGCGGATCTGGCGCCGGTATGCCGTTCCTCCGTTTACCAATCGGTAACGAGCTTCTGCAAACGTCATCGCTCGGTCCTTGCCGCCGCTTCGGAGGTCGACATGGGGAAGGCATTGCCGGCGCTCGCCGCTCTCGCGGCATGCTGGCTGATCGCTTGCGCGTTCCCCGCGGCCGCGGCCCCGCCCGCCGGCCTCGGTCACAGGGCGATCGCGAGCGCAAACGGCGCCGTTCTTGTCGGCTACTGGCGCTGGCGGCGGCGCTTCTGGGGGGATCCCTGGTACACCGTGCCGCCCTACTGGTTCGCGCGTCGTGCGCCGGTCATCGTCGAGGGTCCCGCCTATCCCGAGGTTGGAGTCCTGCCGCTCGGCGTCCAGCCCCCGGTTATCTATTATCCGCCCAATGCGATGCGCTACTCGTCGCCGCCCGTGGTGCTCAATCAGCCGCCCCCGCTCGTCGACTATAGCGACCTCGACTACGACCTCGCGCCCTACCGCTATTACATGCGCCATCAGCCGGGATGGTGGGGGAAGCGGTCGGCGAGGCGGCCTTCGAGAAATAGGACGAAGCTCGATCACTTTCCCTGCAGGCTCTCGACGTAGTGCGTGAGCTCGAGGATGCGTACGTGCGCCGGCAGGTAGCCCGGCTTGTAGTCCTGCTGCTTCATGCGCTTGAAGTACTCCGGCATGTGCATCGTGTCGTGGCCCTCGACGGGCGTCTCGCCGGCGAGGATGTCGAACACGCGCCAGAACGGGAACGTCCCGCCGTTCGCGGCCGAGATCGCGGTCAGATCCTTGGGCGGCTTCAAGAGCTTGCCTGCGAGCTCGCCCCCTCCCTTGCCGTCGGCACCGTGGCAGGCGACGCAATTCTCCTCGTATTCCTGCTGGCCCTCGGCGAGGATTTTGGTGCGCGCAATGCCGGCGCCATGCGCCGATCGGGCAAGAAAGACGAGGACGGCGACGATCAGTATGAAGGCCCAGAGCGGCCAGGGGTGATGGCGCCTTAGCCACGCCTTGAGGCCAACCATCGACGAGTTCTCGCTTTTCGCCCGCATGTCGGGCTCCTTGCCCCGCGCCGCCTAGCCGAAGCCTGCCCACCGGGCGCGAGGCCCGCCTTGAGCAGGGTCAAGCCCAAAGTCCCGTGTCCGGCATGGCGAGTGGGGTTGGCGGTAGCCCGGAAGGCTATTTCTTCCGGAACTGATCGAGGCTTACGATCTCGGCGCCGCTGGTGGGAGCGGACTTCGACGCGGTGGGCTGAGGCTCGCCCTTCCCCGTTGCTGCGCCGGAGGCGACGGCGGGCTTCGCGCCGCTTTGGCCGGCAGCTCCTGCCGGCAGGGCCGGCTGCGGGCGCGGCGCGATGCTGAGCTCGTCGCGATCGGCGCGCGGCTTCTTCGCGGACCGTGGCTTGCGTTGGCCCGTGCGCGCCGCCCCGGCGGCGTCGCCGCCGAGCGGGGCCGAGGGCAGCGAATGGGTCCCGGCATCGGGCCCGAGGCTCGGGTCCTCGAACTGGAGCCCGTAACGCACGGAAGGGTCGAAGAAGACCTTGATCGCCGCGAATGGAATGACGAGGCGCTCGGGGATGCCGTCGAAGGTGAGCTTCACCTCGAACCGGTCGTCGGCGACGGCGAGGTCCCAGAAGCGGTGCTGGAGCACGATCGTCATCTCGCGCGGGTACTTCTCGCGCAGCCGCTTCGAGAGCGTGACGCCGAGCGCTTCGGTGTCGAAGGAGATGTAGAAGTGGTGGTCGCCGGGCAAGCCAGACTTGGCCGCACGCGCGAGCACCGTGCGAACGACGCCGCGCATGGCCTCCTGTGCGAGCGCTTCGTAGTCGATGGTCGGCCCGGCCGTCATTCCCGTATTCTGCTGTCCCCGATCGCGGCCACAATGTCCCCCAAAGTCGGCCGAAAGACGAGTGG
The DNA here is from genome assembly GCA_963840415.1 of uncultured Alphaproteobacteria bacterium. Classification (GTDB taxonomy): domain Bacteria; phylum Pseudomonadota; class Alphaproteobacteria; order Rhizobiales; family Hyphomicrobiaceae; genus Hyphomicrobium_C. The sequence continues at coordinate 154,123 of CAWIYX010000022.1, forward strand.
AGGGCTTCTGTTGCCCGGTGCCCTCCGAACCGCGCCTTACCCGGCTAGGGGTGAGGACTTTGGTAGTTCAGGCTTTTCGCGCCGCATTACGCAGCGAGAGCAGCCTCAGCATAGTTGTCATTGGCAACTATTCTGAATGACCCGATGACGGCGGTATCATGCCGAGCGAAAGCTTAACCCTTTACACCCTCGTCGATCCTAGTTCGCCCCCATCAACAGCTCACTGACGCTTTAGGTCAATGGTTCGATCTGGGGCTGTGGCTTGTCCCAGTGAGCTGATGGTGGAGGCGCCGGGTACTGCCCCCGGGTCCGAACGGCTTATTACGGCCGCGTTTATCGCCATAGCCGGACGAATCCGGCCGGGTGAATATAGGCCGACCCTGCGTTAAATAAAAGTGCTCGGCGCAGACCGTCTCTCAGCCGTGCGCCAGCCCTGGGCGATCGGAAAATCGCGTGCGGGATGGCCAATGAACGGCGATAAATCTTTTCTTGCCGACGACCCGTGGGTGCGCTTTCTGTTTGCGCGGCTGAGTGCGGGGCCAACGGCCGGGACGGGCTCGAGGGGGATCTTGCGATGGCAGAGGCTGACGAACCTGGCGGGGGAGCGGGCGCGCTCTTTCGCGGCCTCCCCAAATATGTGCCGAGCACGCCATGGGGTCCCCTCGGCGCTTTTGCCGTCACGTTCATTGCCTGCGTTGCCTCGTTCGCGGTCGTGCTCGCGGTCGTGCTGCTCTCGTGGCTCATGTGGAGCACCGGATCGACGTGGGCCGTGGACGTGGCCCGCGCCATGTCCAATCTGGCCGACGACAAGGGGTCGCTCGCGACGCCGCTCGGCGTGGGGCTCATGATCGTCTCGCAATTAACCTCGCTCGCCGTGATCTGGCTTGCGGCGGGCCGCAAAGGCATGCGCCGCGAGGTCTTGCGCCTCGGCCCGCCCAAGGCCGGCTGGGGAGCCTCGATCCTCGGCGGTCTGATCGTCGTCGCGGTTACGGGCGCGCTCGAGCTCGCCATGTACTACGGCGTGGGCTTCGACCCCTTCGCCGACAGCAAGTGGCTTGCCGAGGGGCTCAAGTCTCCGCTCTGGTGGGCAACGGCGCTTGTCGCCGTAGTGCTGGCGCCGCTATGGGAGGAGCTGACCTTCCGCGGCTTTCTCCTCTCGGCGCTGGCGAAGAGCCGGCTCGGCTTCTGGCCGGCAGCCCTCGCCTCGTCAGCGGCCTGGACCGGGCTGCACATGAGCTATTCCCTGCCGGGGCTCATAAGCGTGTTCACGGCCGGCCTGCTGCTTTCGTGGCTCATGTGGCGTACGGGCTCGATGCGCGCCGTGGTCGTGGCCCACGCCATGGCCAATGTGGCCGCCGTCGCGTTCATTTATTTCTATGCGCCGGCCTGAGCGGGGCCCTCTTTTCGGGCGCGGAATCGCCTACATTCCCCCCATGCAGCAATACCTCGACCTCCTCCGCCGTGTTCGCACCGAGGGCGTCCACAAGACCGACCGGACCGGGACCGGAACGCTCTCCGTGTTCGGCCATCAGATGCGGTTCGATCTCGGCTCGGGCTTTCCGCTGCTCACGACCAAGAAGCTGCACGTCAAATCGATCATCCACGAGCTTCTGTGGTTCCTCTCGGGCGACACGAACACCGCCTACCTCAAGGCCAACGGCGTGCGCATCTGGGACGAATGGGCGGACGAGAACGGCGACCTCGGCCCCGTGTACGGCAAGCAGTGGCGAAGCTGGCAGGGCGTGGGCGGCGAGCCGATCGACCAGATCAGAGAGGTGGTCGAGACGCTGAAGACCACTCCCGACAGCCGCCGCATGATCGTCTCGGCCTGGAACCCGGCCGACATTCCCGACATGGCGCTGGCGCCATGCCATTGCCTGTTTCAGTTCTACGTCGCCGACGGCAAGCTCTCGTGCCAGCTCTACCAGCGCTCGGCCGACGTGTTCCTCGGCGTGCCGTTCAACATCGCGAGCTACGCACTCTTGACGATGATGATGGCGCAGGTGACGGGTTTCGAGCCGGGCGACTTCGTGCACACGTTGGGCGACGCGCACCTCTATCTCAACCATCTCGACCAGGCGGACGAGCAACTGAAGCGCAAGCCGCGCGGGCTTCCGACCATGTCCATTAACGCGGATGTGAGGTCGATCTTTCAGTTCAGGTTCGAGGACTTTGCGCTCGAGAACTACGATCCCCACCCGCATATCGCCGCGCCGGTTTCCGTCTGATGATCGTCTCGCTCGTCGTTGCCGCGGGGGAGAACGGCGTCATCGGCAGGGACGGCGGTCTGCCGTGGCGGCTCTCCTCCGACTTGAAGGCCTTCCGGCGCCTTACCATGGGCAAGCCCGTCATCATGGGGCGGCGCACCTTTCAGTCACTGAAGCGGCCACTCGACGGGCGCGACAACATCGTCGTCTCGCGCGATCCCGGCTTCGAGCCCGTGGGCGCGACGGTCGCTCCGAGCTTTGCCGACGGCTTGACGCTGGCGCGGGTGCTCGCGGCGACGCGGGGCGCCGACGAGATCATGGTTATCGGCGGGGCAGAGGTGTTCCGCGCCGCCCTCCCCGTCGCCGACCGTATCTATTGGACGGTCGTCCACGGCAGCCCCGAGGGGGACGTGCGATTTCCCGACTTCGATCGCGCAGGCTGGCGCGAGGTCTCGAGCGAGCCCCTTCCGCGCGGGGAAAAGGACGACTATCCGGCGACCGCGACCGTGCTCGAGCGCGCCGGCGCCGACGGCTCCTAACGCGAGCGCCCCTGCGCCAGTCTTGAAGGTTCGTGGCAGGGCAACGATGTTATCGAGGCCCGTTTGCAGAGGCGAAAGCCCTGTCCTATAAGCGGTGCTGACTTGTCACCCTCGGGATTTCGAGGCGGTGGAGCGCGGTGGCCGAGCCACCCAGCCGTCCTCTCCCGGCCGACTTCCCCTAAAATGAGAGGCGAGACCTAATGCCTTGGAGCAATCAGAGCGGCGGCGGCGGCTGGAAAGGCGGAGGCGGCGGCGGCCCGTGGGGCCAAGGTCCCGGCGGCGGCCAGCCGCCCGATCTCGAAGAGATGCTGAAGCGCAGCCAGGACCGCATGAAGCAGGTGATGCGCGGGGGCGGCGTTCCCGGGCCGCTGATTTTCCTCGCGGTCGCCGTGGCGAGCGCCGTGGTGGTCTGGTACGCGTTCTTCTTCCGCGTCAACCCGGACGAGCTCGGCGTCGTCATGCGCTTCGGCGAATTCGTTCGCCAGGAGCCGCCGGGCCTGCATTTCCGCTGGCCGTACCCGATCGAGGAGGTCGTGCTGCCTCAGGTCACGCGCCAGAACATCATCGAGGTCGGCATGCGCTCGGGAACCTCCTCGCGCGGCTTCAGCTCGGGGGTCGCACAGGACGTCAAAGAGGAAAGCCTGATGCTGACCGGCGACGAGAACACCGTCGACATCGACTTCGTCGTCTACTGGCGCATCAGGGACGCCGAGCAATACCTGTTCAACATCCAGAACCCCGACAACACCGTGAAGGAGGTCGCCGAGAGCGCGATGCGCGAGATCGTCGGCCAGTCGAACATTCAGCCGATCCTGACCGAAGCGCGCCAGAAAACGGAAACGGCCGTGCACGATCTCATGCAGAAGACGCTCGACTATTACAATGCCGGCATCCAGATCGACCAGGTGACGCTGCAGAAGGTCGACCCGCCGAGCGAGGTCATCGACGCCTTCCGCGACGTGCAGGCGGCGCGCGCCGACAAGGAGAAGCTGCAAAACGAGGCCTTCGCCTACTCCAACAAGGTCATTCCAGAAGCGAAAGGCGAGGCCGAGCGTATCCTCCAGGGCGCCGAAGGCTATAAGCAGCAGACGGTCGCCGAGGCCAACGGCCAGACCGCGCGCTTCCTCAAGGTCTACGACGAGTACAAGAAGGCGCCCGACGTCACGAGGAGGCGCATGTACCTCGAGACCATGGAGCGCGTCTTCGGCGGCTCCGACAAGATCATCCTCGACAGCAAGTCCAGTCAGGGCGTCGTGCCCTACTTGCCCCTCGACCAGTTGCAGAAGAAGAAGACCGAGGGAGGCAACTAGAGATGCGCGCGTTTCTCCTCACCCTGCTCGTTCTCCTCGCAATCGCCGGCTCGGTGCTCTACGCGTCCGCCTTCATCGTCCATCAGAACGAGCAGGCGCTCGTGCTCGAGTTCGGCAAGCCCAAGCGCGTCGTCAAGGTGCCGGGCCTCAACTGGAAGCTGCCGCTCGTCGAGACGGTCGACATCTTCGACAAGCGCATTCTCGACCTCGATACGGCGACCCAGGAGGTCACGGCTTCCGATCAGAAGCGGCTCCTCGTCGATGCCTTCGCCCGCTACCGCATCGTCGATCCCTTGAAGTTCTATCAGACGCTGCGCTACGAGGGGGCCGTGCGCTCGCGTCTCGGCCCCATCATCGAGTCGGCGTTGCGCCGGGTGCTCGGCGGCGCCCAGTTTCAGGAGGTCGTTCGCGAGCGGCGCGAGGAGCTCATGAAGCGCATTGCGGCGATCGTCAACGAGGAAGGCAAGGAGTTCGGCCTCGAGGTCGTCGACGTGCGCATCAAGCGCGCCGACTTGCCGGAGCAGAACCTGAAGAGCGTGTTCGACCGCATGCGCGCCGAGCGCCAGCGCGAGGCCGCCGAGTTCCGCGCCCAGGGCACGGGCGAGGCCAATCGCATCCGCGCCACCGCCGACCGCGAGGTGACGGTGATAAAGGCCGAGGCGACGCGCAAGGGCGAGACGCTGCGCGGCGAAGGCGACGCGGAGAGAAACAGGATCTTCGCCGACGCCTTCGGGCGCGACCCGGACTTCTTCGGCTTCTATCGCTCGATGCAGGCCTACGAGCAGGGCCTCAAGCCGGACGACACCCGCCTCGTCATCTCGCCCAATACAGAATTCTTCAAGTATTTCAACGATCCGGTCGGAGCGGCGCCTCCCAAGCCATGAGCGATCTCGCCGTGGGTCTCGGCCTCGTGCTCGTTTTCGAGGGCCTTCTTTGGGCGCTTGCGCCGCAACTCGGCCGCCGGCTTCTCGAGGCGGCCTCGGAAACGCCGGAGGCGCAACTTAGAATTGCCGGCTGGGTGGCAGTGGCCGCCGGCGCCGGCGTGGTTTGGCTGGTTCGCGGCTAGTTTAGCGCACGGCGCCGCGTTGACAGAAAGCGTCCCATGTCCGCACTTTCGTGGGGACTGAATCGGGCCGGTCCTGGCATCGCCGGAGGTCTCGCACCGCCAAGGAGGAAGAATTGATCTCAGCGTCGTCGACGGGCAGCAAAGAGCGCAGCGCCCGCCAGTTGCTGTCGGGCCTGGCCGCGGCGGCCGCCCTCGCCCTCGTCCCGGGCGGGGCCGTCCCGGCGGAGGCCCAGCAGGGACCGCAATCGGTCGCGCCGATCGCCGAGAAGCTGATCGACGCCGTCGTCAACATCTCGACCTCGCAGGTCGCCAAGGGTCCCGAGGGCGTGCCGCTCCCCAAGGTGCCCAAGGGGTCTCCGTTCGAGGAGTTCTTCGAGGATTTCTTCAACAAGCGGGGCGGGCGCATGCCGCCCTCCGAGCGCAAGGTTTCCTCGCTCGGCTCGGGCTTCGTCATCGACGGCAAGGAGGGCTACGTCGTCACCAACAATCACGTGATCGACGGCGCCGACGAGATCGTCGTCAATTTTCACGACGGCTCGAAGCTCAAGGTCGACAAGGTGGTCGGCCGCGACAGCAAGGCCGACCTCGCCCTTCTCAAGGTGACGCCGCAAAAGCCGCTCGTGGCCGTCTCCTTCGGCACGTCGGGCACCATGAAGGTCGGCGACTGGGTGATGGCGATCGGCAACCCCTTCGGCCTCGGGGGCACGGTGACGGTCGGCATTATCTCGGCCATGCAGCGCGACATCAACGCCGGTCCCTACGACGATTTCCTGCAGACCGACGCCGCGATCAACAAGGGCAACTCGGGCGGTCCCCTCTTTAACATGCAGGGCGAGGTCATCGGCGTGAACACCGCCATCATCTCGCCGACGGGAGGCTCGATCGGCATCGGCTTCGCCGTTCCGTCCGATACCGTCACCGCCGTCATCGACCAGCTCAAAGAGTACGGCGAGGTGCGCCGCGGCTGGCTCGGCGTCAAGATCCAGTCGATCAGCGAGGACATCGCCGAAAGCCTCGGCGTCCCCGACAATACCGGCGCGCTCGTCGCCGCCGTCACGCCGGACAGCCCCGCGGCCAAGGCCGGCCTCGAGGCCGGCGACGTGATCTTGAAGTTCGACGGCAAGGACGTGACCACCATGCGCGGGCTGCCGAAGCTCGTCGCGCAGACGCCGATCGGCAAGTCGGTCGAGGTCGAGGTCCTGCGCCAGGGTCAGAAGAAGACCGTGACTGCCGCCGTCGGCCTGCTCGAGGACGGCGAGGACAAGCTGGAGCCTCCTCCTGAGAAGCCCAAGGAGGACAAGCCCGCGTCCTCGTCGCTGATGGGGCTTTCGCTCGTGCCGCTCACCGACGAGATCCGCGCGAAGTTCGGCTTCGATCCCAAGGTGAAGGGCGTGCTCGTCACGGAGATCGATCCCGACAGCCCCGCCGCCTCCAAGAACATCAGGGTGGGCGACGTTATTCTCGAGGCGCAGCAGGAGCCCGTCGCGTCGGCCTCCGATATCGAGAGCGCGATCGACAAGGTGAAGAAGAGCGGAGGCAAGACCGTGCTGCTCCTGGTCGAGGACGCCAAGGGCGACACGCGCTTCGTTGCGGTTCCGTTCTGATCGACCATAGTCCGGTGGAACCCCGGGGCGGCCGGGCGCACTCTTCTCGATGGGGAGAGGCAATGTAGGCGCGAGACGTCAAGGAGGGCGACTTGTCCGATCGCAACAGCATTCTCGACACCATCACCGAAAGCCTGGCGCCCGTTCATCGCGACGGACACAAGTTCGTCGCCATCGGGCTTGTCGCGACCCTGCTGCTGTTCCTGATCTGGCCGCCGGCGGGATGGCTCGCGGCGATCGCCACGCTCTGGGTGATCTATTTCTTCCGCGACCCCGACCGCGTGACGCCGCTGCGCGACGGGCTCGTCATCGCGCCGGCGGACGGACGCATCTCGGCGATCGAGACCGTACGCCCGCCGGCCGAGCTCGGCTTGGGCGACGCCGAGCGCCAGCGCATCTCGATTTTCCTTTCGGTGCTCGATGTCCACATCAACCGGGCCCCCGTTGCCGGGCGCATCGTGCGCTCGGTCTACACGCCGGGCGCCTTCCTCAACGCCGCCCTCGACAAGGCTTCCGAGGAGAACGAGCGGCGCGCAATCGTCATCGAGACGGCGTCGGGAGTGACGATCGCCGTCGTCCAGATTGCCGGGCTCATCGCGCGCCGGATCGTGACGTTCGTCGAGGAAGGCCAAAGCGTCGGCGTCGGCGAGCGCATCGGCCTGATCCGCTTCGGCTCCCGCGTCGACACCTACCTGCCCCCGGGGCGGGGGGCGCTTGCGGCCGTCGGTCAGCTTGCCGTCGGCGGCGAGACCGTGCTCGCCGACCTCAAGTCCGAGGAAGCAGAGCGCGAGGCGCGCCGGTCGTGATATAATGTTGTCACATTAACGGCCTCGAGGGCCTTTCCCATGGATCCCGTCCTGCCTCAGCTCGAAGAGGAGACGCGCCGCCGGCGGACGCGGCGGCTCTTTGCCCATGCGCGCGTGCCCGTGCGCATGCTGGTGCCGAATTTCTTCACCCTCCTCGGGCTCTGCGCGGGCCTCACCGCGATCCGCATGTCGATCGAGGGGCGCTACGAGTTCGCGCTCGCCGCGATCGTGTTTGCGGCCCTGCTCGACGGCATCGACGGGCGCATCGCCCGCCTCCTCAAGGCCTCCTCGCGGTTCGGGGCCGAGCTCGACAGCCTCGCCGATTTCGTCAACTTCGGCGTCGCGCCGGCCTTCATGATCTTCACCTGGGGCCTCGGCGACCTGAAGAGCATCGGCTGGATCTGTGTGCTCGTCTTCGCGCTAGCCTCCGCCCTCCGCCTCGCCCGCTTCAACGTTGCCATCGACGACGACCGTCCGAAATGGCACTCGAACTACTTCATCGGCGTCCCGACGCCCGCCGCCGCGATCGTCGTGCTGCTCCCGATCTATCTCGATCACCTGGGCCTCGATCTCAGGAGCTCGCGCTGGATGATGAACCTCGTGCTCGTCTACACGCTGCTCATAGCCTTCCTGATGGTGTCGACCATCCCGACGTTCTCCGGCAAGCTCATGGGCGAGCGCATCAGGCGCGAGTGGGTGCTGCCGATCTTCATCCTGGCGGTCAGCTTCGTCGCCTACCTCGTGACCTACCCCTACGAGACGCTGGCGCTGGCCTCGCTCGCCTATCTCGGCGCGATCCCGGTAAGTTTCCAGCGGTTCCGCAAGCGCGAGAGGGCGTCGGCGAGCGCTGGCGCCAAGGAAGAGGCCCAGCCGCCGGCCGCCGCCGCGCCATCGCCCGAGCGCAAGGCTGCCGACGACGGCCGCGTGGTCGAGATGCGCGCAACCGATCAGAAGCGCTGAGGCGCCGCGCCGCTCGCACGGCTCTCCACATGCTCATTATGAGGATACCCGTCCTAATCGACAAAAAGTGCAAATCAGCACAGCCTGGGAAAGCTGCTCTTGCGAGCATGAGGGCAGCGCGTAGCGGGGATCAGGCAAATGCTGATGCACGAGGATACTGCTGCCCGGGACGGCTTCGAGCCCGGGTCCGACGAGATCGAGGGGCTCGACGAGGCCGAGTTTAGGTGGCGGCGCGGGACGGCCATTGTCGAGACGCGGATGGCCGAAGATCTCGAACAGATCGAGGCCGAGGAAGCACCGGTCGCCGAGCCGGAGACGGCTAAGGCAGCCTAGGCAGCTCGCCGCCGGCCCAGTTTCCAGGATCGCCGCCAGGCTCCCCGAGGGCCGGGCCGGGTCGGAGCGCGAGGGCGAGCTACGGACGCTCCCCTCCGCGCCAGATAGCACTGCTCTAGCTATATCCAGAAAAATCATCAAGCGGACCAAAGGCTTCGCGCTGGTGTGCCTTTGTCCGCGCCCCTGTGATCTCGAAGCCGAGCCGGCCTCATTCAAATGAATGAAGCAGAACGGAGCTAGTTCCCATTGCTCTGCTCGTGAACTACGCTGTTCGGATTGTCAGTTCACGCCGAGGGGGGCGCCATGGCTATCATTACTGGAACCAGCAAGCGGAATTTGCTCAAAGGCACGGCTCTCAAGGACACGATCTTCGGCCTCGGCGACCTCGATTTTCTCTTCGGCCTCGCGGGCGCTGACATCCTCGACGGCGGCCTCGGCAACGACACGCTCGACGGGGGCCTCGGCAACGACCTCATGAAGGGCGGCAAGGGCAACGACACCTATGTCGTCGGCAGCGCGTTCGACAAGGTCGTGGAGGCCTTCAACCAGGGGACCGACCTCGTGAAAGCAAGCGTGAGCTACACGCTGGGCTTGAACGTCGAGAAGCTCACCCTCATCGGCCCCGGCAACTTGAGGGGGGCCGGCAACGGGCTTTCCAACACCATCACCGGCAATGCGGGGGCCAACATCCTCGACGGCAAGGCCGGCGCCGACATCCTGATCGGCGGGGCGGGGAACGACACCTTTATCGTGGATAACGCCGGCGACAAGGTGTTCGACACAAGCGGCACCGACACGGTGCGGGCCTCGGTCAGCTTCACACTCGGGGCCCGTGTCGAAAATCTAGTGCTGACCGGCGTCGCGCCCATCAACGGCACAGGCAATGCCCTCGCCAACCTGATTGCGGGCAATAACGGGGCGAACGTGCTGACGGGCCTCGATGGCGCCGACACGCTCAACGGCGGCGGCGGTAACGATACTCTTGGCGGCGGCAACGACACGTTCGCCGACGTTATGGCGGGCGGCCTCGGCGACGACACCTATATAATCGACGAATTCGCGGACATTCCCGGCGCCACAGAGCTTGCTGGGCAGGGCACCGACACCGTGCGCAGTAGCGTCAGCGTCACGCTCGGCAACGCGATCGAGAATCTCATCCTGACCGGCATCGCTCCCATCAACGGCACGGGCAACGCGCTGAACAACATCCTCACCGGCAATGGGGGCACCAACACGCTCGATGGCGGAGACGGCGATGATACGATGATCGGGGGCGGGGGCGCTGATCACTTCATCGGTGGGATCGGCATCGACACAGTGAGCTATGCGACCGCGGCCACGAGAATCACGATTGATTATTTTATGTCCTACTCGGGGCCGGACGGCGACACGTTTGCTGCCGATGTCGAGCGTATCGAGGGCTCCGCGCACGGCGACACGTTCGAGGTATCGCTAGTCGCCCCACGGACGTGGATCGGCGGGGGAGGTAGCGATACGATCGCAATCGTCGAGGAAGGCACGTCCAACGCCCGGCCGCAGTCGTTTGTGGTTGATTTGGCGGCAGGCACGGTCGTGGACACGTCCGGCCTAACCTCTGGTTTCACTTTCTCGGGGATCGAGAATTTCATAGTCGACACTTCAGGCGGCGCCGCTACGCCTTACGATCTCTTCGGCGATTCCAACGCGAATGTGCTCCAAGGCGGCACCGCGAGTGTAGTCGATTACGATGTCCTCGACGGCCGCGGCGGGAGCGACACATTGACCGGAGATACGCTAAATGGATTTCACAACATCGATCGCTTTGCATTCGATGCCGTGACCATGGGCGGAACGGACACCATCACCGATTTCACCGACACTCAAGATCTGATCCAGCTTGTCGGCAGCCAGTGGGGTTTGACCGCCGGCGGCTCGGTTGCGAGCATCCTGTCCGTCTTCGCCGGCCCGGACCCGACGAAGCCTCTGCATTTTGATACCGCCACCAACACGCTCCACCAGACCAATGTACCCGGCCAGCCGGACGCGATGGTCGTCCTGCAAGACTTCATCGGCACCTTCGATGCCAACGACTTCATCCTTGTTTAGAGGAAAGGCTGCTCCCGCGCCTACCCTCGAAGGGAGTCCCTCCGCCTCATTCCGGCGCTCATGTCGGGGCAGGCGCGCCCGATGCCGTCCACGATGAAAAGCCAGTAGGTGAGCGCGTAGAGCCCGGCCTCGGCGAGGTGGGCACAGAGCGCGCCCCCGATCACGACGACGATCTTGGGCCGCGGTGCTATCGAGAGCGTGGGAAGTAGGCGGGAAATCGCGCGTAGCGCCTCGTAGTGCACCATCACGAAAGCGAGAGCGATTGCGGCGAGGCACGCTGAGAACACCTGCATCGCACTAATCGCTCTCGCGAGAACTTGGACCGAGGCTCAACTCCCGGTTCGGCCGGAGACCGGGCCGGCGTTGTGGCCGAGCGCCTACTTCACGTGGCGCACCCGGCTCGCGAGCATCTTGCCGTCCTTCATGTCGTAGGTGATGGCCACCTTCTCGCCGGGCTTGAGCTTGTTGGCCTTGATCGAGCTTCCAAGCTCGAAGGTCTCCCCGCTCGAGAGCACGAGCTCGTGCTTGGCGGCGTCCGTCGACTTGATCTCGCCGGTCTTGGTCTGGGCGGCGGCGAACGCGGCCGTGGTTACGAGAACGGCGGCGGCCGCCGTGACGGGGATGAGAAGTGTCGTCTTCATTTATGAACTCCAGTCGGTTGCGGTGGCCCGATCGCCACCTCGTGACGAGACGAACGTGGTCTCGGCAGTTTGCGCTGGTCTGGCCCCGTGCATACAAATCCGTAAACGCTGTGGCGAAGGACTAGAGCCTCGGGAAGGTCACCTCGACGACGAGGCCGGGCGCGTTGTCGCCGAGCGTGACCTTGGCGTCGTGCAGCTCGGCGATTGCCGCGACGAGAGCGAGCCCCAGGCCGCTGCCCGGCGTCGAGCGGGCGTGCTCGAGCCGGTAGAGGCGGCGAAAGACGTTCGCTCGCTCTCTCTCGGGAATGCCCGGCCCGGTGTCGGCGACCGCGACTGAGACGCTCCGCTCCGCCCTGCGCAGATCGAGCGAGATGCGGGTCGCCGGCGGACAATGGCGCACCGCGTTCTCGACCAGGTTGGCGAAGAGCTGCACCAGCAGCTCCTTGTCGCCGCGCACGATTGCCGGCTCGGAGAGCGAGGGGCCGATGGTGAGCGTGCTCCCCGCGTCCTCGATCACCGGCTCGTAGACGTCGGCCACGTCGCGGATCGCCGCCGAGACATCGACCGGGGCGAAGCGCGCCTTGCGGGCGCCGGCCTCGATCTGGGCGATCCTGAGGAGCGCTTCGAAGGTCTCCGTGATCGAATGCAGCTCGGCCAGCGCCTCGTCGACGGCGTCGCGGTAGTCGGCGATGTCGCCTGCGTTGCGCCGCAGCCGTTCGAGCCGCTGGCTCAGCCTTCCGATCGGCTTCTTCAAGTCGTGGGCGATATCAGAGGAGGCCTGGTTGACGTTCTCGATCAGCCGCTGCAGGTGGCCGAGCATGCGGTTGATCAGCTCGCCGATATGGTCCATGTCGTCGCCCGAGCCCGAGAGGGGCACGCGGCTGCCGACGGCGCCTTGCGAGACTGCGGTCAGCGTCGAGGAGAGCGCGCCGATGCGCCGCTGCGCCTGGCGCGCGAGATAGGCGGCGCCGAGCGCGGCGATGACGGCGACCAGCACGAGGCCCCAGCCCAGGCCCGTCAGAAGGAGCCGCTGGGTATCGCGCACCTCCCTGTTGGAGAAGCCGACGAGGAGCCGGCCGTTCGAGACCGGGCGCCAGCTTGCGAGGAACCAGTCGTCCGGCTCGCCCCGGTCCGCAATCTGGGGCAGGCTCGAGCGGGGAAGGATGCGCCAGCCCTCGAACTCGGGGACGGCGCGCACGTTTCCCGCGACAAAGGCCCCCGTCTTGTCGACGAGCAGGAAGATGGCGTCGGCGTCGCGCAGCGAGTTGCTCTCGCTCGCGACCGCGTGGACGAGGTCATCGAAGCTATTGTCGTCGTCGAGCGAGGCGAGCGCATCCTGTGTCTGCGTGACGCGCTCGCGGATCAGGAGCTCGAGCTCGGTGCCGAGCCGGAGATAGAGCGCACCGAAGAGCGTGATGACGGTAAGGGCGAAGAGTGCGGTGAACGCGGCTGCGATCCGTACGGGCGTCCGCCTCAGAAGGTCACGGACCGTCATTCAGGCTGTATCCGCTGCCCCGCACGGTGTGGATCAGCTCCTTGTCGAACGGCTTGTCGATCTTGCCGCGCAGGCGCGAGATATGCGTCTCGACCACGCTCGTCTTGGGATCGAAATGGAAGCTCCACACGCGCTCCAAAAGCATCGTGCGGGTGATGACACGGCCCTTGTTGCGCATCAAGACCTCGAGCAGGCGGAACTCGCGCGGCTGGAGGTCGATCTCGACGCCGCCGCGGGTGACCTTCCTCGCGATGAGGTCCATCTCGAGGTCGGCAATTCTGAGCTTCGTCTCCTCGTCCTTGATATGCGGCCGGCGGGCCAGCGCGTTGATGCGGGCGAGCAGCTCGGAGAACGCGAACGGCTTCACGAGATAGTCGTCGCCGCCGGCATCGAGCCCCTCGACGCGGTCGTCGATGCCGCCGAGCGCTGTCAGGAACAGGACTGGGACCCTGCCGCCGGCTCCGCGCAGGCTCTTGACCAGCGAGAGGCCGTCGAGGCCCGGCAGCATCCGGTCGACGATGACGACATCGTAAACCTCGCCCGCCGCCTGCACGGCGCCTTCGCGCCCATCGGTCAGGTGATCGACGATGTGGCCTTCCTCGGTGAGGCCGGTCGCGACATAGGCCGCCGTCTCACGGTCGTCTTCGATGAGGAGGACACGCATCTTGCGCCGGATCCGATCTCGCCTGGTGCGGGGGATTAGGTGCGGCCCGGGCACGAGGTCTCTGCCCGGGCCGCTAGGACTCGTTGCAGGGGACGCCGCTCCGAGCCCGTGTCGCGAACCGCGCCGATTTCATCGATACGCCGAAAACCGGGGGACGGTTCCCGCGAGGCTGTTCGAAACACGGGCAAATCCTAGGCCGCGCGGGTGGCGGCGACCTTGCCGCCAACTTACGGTTTCGTAAGGGGCCCCGACCCCGCTCACCGGGTCTCGTGCGGTGCGCGGTTATAGACGTCGTGGGCGCGGACGATGTCGTCCTCGCCGAAGTAGGATCCGGTCTGGACCTCGATGAGCTCGAGGGGGAGCTTGCCCGGGTTCTCGAGCCGGTGCCATTGGGTCGCGACGATGTAGACGCTCTCGTTCTCGCGCACGAGCTTCTCCGTGCCATCGACCGTCACCCTGGCCGTGCCCTGCACGACGACCCAGTGCTCGGAGCGGTGGTGGTGCATCTGGAGCGACAGCGTGCCGCCGGGGTTGACGTGGAGGAGCTTCACCTGGAAGCGCGGTCCGAGGGCCAGCGTCTCGAAGAAGCCCCAGGGGCGGTAGCTCCTTACGTGGCTTGCGTGCTCGCGCCGGTTCGAGAGCTTGAGGCGCGCGACGATCCGCGACACGTCCTCCGCACGCCCCTTGTCGGCGACGAGGAGGGCGTCGGGGGTGGTGACGACGACGAGGTCGCGGACGCCGATCGTGGCGACGAGCTGCTTCTCGGTGTGGACGTAGCAGCCCTCAGTGTCGTCGAGGAGCGCTTCTCCCTGCACGGCGTTGCCGTGCTCGTCGTGGCGCGCGATCTCCCACAGCGACGACCACGAGCCGACGTCGCTCCAGCCGCCCTCGAGCGGGATCACGGCGGCGGCCTTGGTTTTCTCCATCACGGCATAGTCGATCGAGATCGCCGGCGCCTCGCGGAACGCGGCCTCGTCGAGCCGCAGGAAGGAGAGGTCCTCCTTGGCATCTTCCAAGGCGCGCCGCGCCGCCTCGAGGATCGCCGGCTCGAGGCGCTCGAGCTCGGCGAGGAAGGTCGCCGCGTGGAGCACGAAGATGCCGCTGTTCCAGTAGTAGCCGCCCTCGTCGAGGTAGCGCTTGGCGGTGCCGGCGTCGGGCTTCTCGAAGAAGGCGTCGACGGCGAATGCCCCATTGCCTCCCTTGTCGGGACTGGCGAGCGAGGCGCCGCGACGAATGTAGCCGAACCCCGTATGCGGACGATCGGGCGCGACGCCCAAGAGCACGAGCCGGCCTTGGGAGGCGATCCCGGCCGCCCGGCGCACGGTCGCGGCAAAGCGGGGCGCGTCGCCGATGGCATGGTCGGACGGCATGACTGCGAGCACCGCCTCCGGGTCCGATCGCGTCGCGGCAAGCGCCGCCACGGCGATCGCCGGCGCCGTCGAGCGAGCGACAGGCTCGAGGATGATCATGGCGGGGGCGACGCCCGCACGGCGCACCTCGTCCTCGATCAGGAACCGGTGATCGTTGGCGGCGAGCAGAAGCGGGGCGCCGAAGCCGGCTTCCCCCTTGAGGCGCTCGAGCGCGGCGGTGAGAAACGTCGAGCCTTCGCCGTTGAAGAATCGGATGAATTGCTTCGGATACATCGACCGCGACAGCGGCCAGAGCCGCGTGCCCGATCCCCCGGACAGGATCACAGGGGTGATGGTGGTCATGTCGCACGCCCTCCGCAGTCGGCTGAGACGGCCTCTGCATTAACCATGGGATGTGTCCGAAGGCTGGCCGTTCCGAAGAATTGATTGATAGGCCGCGAGCAAAAATTGAGCCAGTCCCTGGCGCAATAATGGACAACGGCGCTGCGCGCCGCCAGGGGCGCCGGGGCCGCTTTATCGGGTCGTCTGCGGCCTGAGGAGGCGCTCGCGCAGCGAGGCGCGGGCATTGCTGGGACCCGCCGCGCCTTCCCGGTCTCCCACGCCCGCCGGCTGGGCTGCCGCCGAATCGCGCCTGAGCGAGCTGAAACGGCCCATGCCGGGCGGGAGCGCGTCCCGGATCGGGTCGCGCTGGAGGAGGGGGTCGGCGGGCGGCGGGGGCGTCGGGCGCGGGTCGCTCCCGGCGCCCGTGGCGGCGCTCTCGTGCGCCGGGCCGCCCGAGGCGGCGCCTGAGCGCTCGCCGTCCGATGCATCGGTCCGGCGGGCCGACGCCAGGCCGTGCGGCAGGTTCACGGCCTCGGCCAGCATCTGAACCTGAGCGTTGAAGTCGAGGCCGCTCACGCCCGCCGCCCGCCAGCGCTCGACGACGGTCTCGAGAAAGCCCTCGTCGCCGATCGAGGTCTGCCACTTCTCCGAGAACCGCGCGCTGGAGGAGCGCGGCAGGACGGCCTCCGGCATGTCGTCGAACCTGATGCGCACCGGAAGCGCAACGCCGTCGCCGAAGGCGATCGCCTCGCGCTGGCCGAGAGCGGGCAGAAACTCGAGGAGCCCCGTCCCGGTGTCGGCGATCGCCGACGTGACGATGGCCTGATCGCGCTCGTTTGACATGCGCAGCGCGAACACGGTGTTGCACTGGGAGAGGATCGTGGGATCGATCTCGGACGGGCGCTGAGTGACGATGCAGAGCGAGGCGCCGTACTTGCGCCCTTCCTTGGCGATCTTGGCGATGGCGCGCTTGCACGGCTCGAAGCCGAGCTGAGAGTTGAGCGGCACGTAGCGGTGCGCCTCTTCGCACACGAGCGTCACCGGCACTTGGCCTTCGCTCCAGAGCGCAAAGTCGAACGCCATCCGGCAGAGCACGGAGACGACGACGTTCACGACCTCGGGCGGCAGTCCCGTGAGCTCGACGATGGTGATCGGCCTGCCGTTGACCGGGACCCGGAACAGGCGCGAGAGCACCTGCGCCATGCCGTCGTAGACGGTGAGCGAGCCGAACATGAACGCGTAGCGCCCGTCCTGCGAGATGGTCTCAATCCGCGTCTTGAGCTGGCGGTAGGGAGCGAGATCGCGCTTGTTCTCGAGCTTGCCCATGCGCTCGTCGATGAGGCTCGTGAGATCCGAGACGCGGTAGGGAACGGGCGTGTCGACGGTGAAGCGTCCGGTGTCGAACAGGCTCTTGCGCAGCTTATTGGGCTCGCCCGTGCGCCCCGAGCTGTAGCGGCTCTTGGCAACCGGAATGAGGTCCTGAAGGATCTCGATCTCGACCTTGCGCGTCAGGTCGCCGACGAGCACCTCGACCGCCTCCTCGAAATTCAAGAGCCAGAGCGGCAGCTGCATATTGCGCGGGGAGACGATCTCGGCGCGCTCGCCGAAGGCGGTGGCGTACTCGTTGTGCGGGTCGAGGAGGACGATGTGGGCGTTGGGATTGCTCTCGAGGATCGCGCGCAGGATGAGCGCGGTCGAGCACGATTTTCCCGTCCCCGTCGTGCCGAGGATCGCGAAATGCTTGCCCAAGAGCTCGTCGACCCGGACCATTGCCGGGATCGAGGAGTCCTGGCGGATAGAGCCGACGCGCACCGATCGGCTGTCGTCGCCGCAGTAGGTCAATGCGAGCTCGGACTTGGTCGCGAAGCGCACCCGGTCGCCGAGCGTGGGGTAGGTCGCGGTGCCCCGGCTGAAGGAGAGCGGGCGGCCGCCTGCATCCTTGGTGAGCTCGCCGACGAGGCCGAGCTCGGCGATGCAGATCTCGTTTTCGGCTCCTTGTGCCGGCACCGGCACGCTCAAGGCCGAGACGACGGCGAGGACGACGCTCGAGGGCGTGTCGACGGCGAGCAGCGTGCCCATCTCGGGGCGATCGGTCTTCCTGCCATCGGCGTCGAGGGCCGGGTCGAGCAGCACGATGGCCTTGGACCCGGTGACGGAGGCAATGCGTCCGATGGACCGCGGAGGGGTCGCCGTCGAGGTGTCGGTGCTGGCCGCCGGATATTGAAAGGAGTTCATGTCTCGCGGACCTCAGTCGAGTTCAGGCGCCGAGGCCGTGGCCGAACATGGCATCGCGCACTTCCGCCAGCGAAACCCTTTGGCGCGGCGGCAGGATCACGGTCGCGTCGGTGCCTTGGCCCTTGATGCTCGTGATCATGAGCTCGCCGCCGTGCAGCTCGACGAGGGCTTTCGCGATCGGCAGGCCGAGACCGGCCCCCTCGCGCCAGCGCGTGCGCGCCCCGTCGACCTGCCCGAACGGGGTCAGCGCAATTCTGACCTCGTCCTCGGTCATGCCGATGCCCGTGTCGCGCACCGAGACGCAAACGCCACCGTGTCCGTGCTCGAGCGCGTTGACGATGACGTTGCCGTCCTTCGGCGTGAACTTGATGGCGTTCGAGATGAGATTCGAGAACACCTGCTTGAGCTTGGCTGCGTCCCCGCGCACGGGGGGCAGATTGTAGGCCACACGCTCGCGCACGTTGACGCCCGCGTCGGCGGCTATCTGGCGCGATTGGGCAAGGCAAGCCTGCAGCACTTCGTCGATGCCGATCTCCTCGGCATCGAGCGTGTACTTGCCGGCCTGCATCTTGGTGATGTCGAGGATGTCGTTGATGACGGAGAGGAGATGCTCCGCCGCGTCGTGAATGAGGGTTGCGTATTGCACGACATCGGCGTCGGGGAGCCTCTGGCGCGCGTGGCCGGCGAGCAGCTTCGAGAAGCCGATTACGGTGTTGAGCGGGGTCCTGAGCTCGTGGCTCATGTTCGAGACGAACTCGGACTTGACCTTGTTGGCGAGGTCGATCTCGATGCGGGCCCGGTGCTCGGCCGCACGCGTGCGCTGGCGGAGCACGGCGTCTCCGACCAGCGCCGAGTATTCCTGCATCAGCGAATTGGAACCTAACTTGGCTGACCCGCCGCTCAGCATGGCACTACGCTGCACCTCTTGGCCCAGAGTTACGGTAGTGGCCAATGGATAACGCGGGGTTAAATTCGGACCCGCGGCGGGCGTTCAGAACGATCGCGGATCTAGCGGACGCTGAATTTGAAGGGAACGGTGTGCACCATGGGCCCGCTCGCGATCTCGGCGGGCACCGGCGGGAAGGGCGAGGCGCGATCGATGGAGGCGAGGGCCGCGGCGTCGATGTTGGCGACGCCCGAGCTTTGCGCGACCTCGCGCGAGACGACCTCGCCCTTGGGGTTGATGACGAAGCGGACGACGACCTTGCCGACGCGCTCCGACCCGCGCGGGCGCACGACCTTCTTCATGAGATGGGCGTGCATCTGGCCCTCGTAGGCCTTGAGCACGGAAGTGCGTCCCCCTTCCTGCGCGTCGCTGGCCGCGAGCTTCTCCTCGACGGGGACCTGGGGCACCTGCTCGACGGTGGCGACCTGCTCCTTCCGCGGGTCGACCACCTCCTTGACCTCCTCGACCGTCATCTCCTGCTCGGGGCCGTGCTCGGAGGAAATGACCTCGGTCTTCTCTTCCTCGGGCTTCACCTCCTTGATCTCGGGACGGGCCTCGGAGAGCATGACCGGCTCGACCTCGACCGCTTGGACGGTCTCCGTCTCGGTGCCCATCAGCGCGACGCCCTCGATGGTGACGCCCTGCTCGATGACGAACTCGTCGTCGCCCGAGCCTAGCGCATAGGCGTGGCCCTCGAGGTCGGCGAGCGCATACCAGAGGAGCCCGCCGTGGAGCGCGAGCGAGACAACCCATGTGAGCGTACGCAGCATCGTCGTCGTCCGCTTCTAGTTCCCGTTCGTTGAGCCGGCGGGCGCCGCCTTCGGCATTGCCTGCGAGAGGAGCGACACGCGTCCGTAGCCGCTCTGGCCGACGAGGCCAAGTACCTCCATAACCTCGCCGTAAGGAATTTTCTTGTCCGCGCGCACATAGACGACGGCATCGCCCTCCGCCGCCTTTAGCGCGATCAGGCGCGGAATGAGGCCGTCGCGTGTCACGAACTCGTCGCGGATCTGCATGCGCCCGTCGGGGGCGACGGTCACGACCATCGGCTTTTTCGACTGCGCAACGCGCGAGGCCGACGTCTTCGGCAGCTCGATCGGCACGCCGGCCACCATGAGCGGGGCCGCGACCATGAAGATGATGAGGAGCACGAGCATCACGTCCACCATCGGCGTGATGTTGATCTCGGCCATCGGCTTGTAGCCGCCGCCCTCGTCATCCGCGCCCGCCGCGCCGTTGCCGACCGTCATCCCCATCAGTGACCCTTTCCTGCCCTGAGCGGCTCGGGGGCCGGCCGCGGGAAGCTCTCGGCGCTAGGGCGCGAGACCGTCTTGGCGATCTCGGCAATCGCCGTGCTGGCGCGGTTTGCGGCGCGTCCCAGCGACACCGAGATGGCGTTGTAGGCCATGACCGCCGGAATAGCCGCGGCGAGCCCGAGACCGGTAGCGAAGAGGGCTTCCGCGATACCGGGCGCGACGGTGGCCAGGCTCGTATCCTGCTGCTGGGCGATGGAGGTGAAGCTGTTCATGATGCCCCACACGGTGCCGAACAGGCCGATGAAGGGCGCCGCCGAGCCGATGGTCGCCAGGAACGGGAGGCCGACCTCGAGCCGCTGCAACTCGCCCCGGAGCGCGACGCGCATGGCGCGCTCGAGGCGGTCGCGCACGGTGCTGCGCTCCTCCCCGCGCGCCCCGCCGTCCTCGGCTTCCCGGTGCGCCGCGTCGACCAGCGTGCGCGCGAGCCCGCGATTGGCCAAGGCCGCGTCCCCGCCGCTCGCGGCTTTCTCGAGGCGCTTCAAGTCGCGGCTCAAGAGCCTCAGCCTGATGATCTTCTCGAAGATGATCGCCCAGCAGGCGACCGAGGCGAGGGCGAGGCCCGCCATCACCGCCTTGACCACGGGATCGGCATTGTAGATGAGGCCGTAGATCGAGAAGTCGCGCCCCACGTCGGCGGCAAGTGCTAGCACAGCGGAACCCCTTACTTCGTTAGTTGGACCTTGGTGAGCGACTTCACCGTCAAGCCGGCGAGACAGTTCTCGACCATACCCGACGGAGATTCGCACTCAATGATGTCGTTGATGAGCAGGCTCCCCACCTGATCGCACGCCGTTCCCTCGAGATCGAATTGCTTCACCGACCGCTTCTGCGCCTTGAGCGGCGCGAGGTTGACGATGAACCGGCGGCCGATCACGCCATCGGGTTGGAAGAGAACGAAGTCGAGCTTCAAGTCGGTGAGCTCGGTCTGGCCGTCGTTGGCGACGACGAGAAAGGCGCGGCAGCCCGCTCCCTGCGCCTCGAGCTTGTTGAGCTCGACGGAGACTTGCGGCGGCTCGGCGGCGCCGGCCGGCACCGCGAGGAACGGTACAGCCAGGAATGGTGCAGCAAAGAGGGCCGCTCCACGGAGGCCTCGCGCACGAAAGTTCGGGGACGGGCTCCTCGATCCGGACCCTGGCCGACGCGACCCACACCTCAACAGACCCAAAAAAGCCTCCTCGAACCGCTCGCCTCTTGCGTTAAAGAGGGAACCGGGCGCGCCGGTCAAGGCCGGACTGCCCCTCTGGGCACGCGGCCGAACGATTGGCGGCGTGCCGCTCTGCTTCACTCCCTTGGCGGCAAATCTCTCTCCGGAGCGCGCCCGCGCCTATAACATGACTCTCAGAGTCAAGAAAAGTTTTTCCCGCGGACTGTTCCCGTCCATATCGTGGCGTTCTTCCTCGAATCAACCGCTTCGGTTTTCACGATCTATCTCAGTGCGGTGATCCGCCGTGTTCGCCGCATATGGTCGAGCAGCGTAAACGTGCGCCGGTTTTCCCTCCTTCCGCGCGGGCTCGGACAGGGGCCTTTTCTCGTTACAAGATAACGTTTAGGCGACAGCGCGCCAAGACCAAATGCAAGGGATGTCGGGAAAAAAGTCTGCACGTATCGGGAAAAATTCCCACTTCTTCGCGGGACGGCGAATCAGGACCTGGCATCCACTTTCCTGTCGGCTAGCGGGGCGACGGCGGGCCGAGGCGCCAGCGGCGGCTTTGTGCAAGCGCAAGCCTTCATTCGGCGGCGAAGCTGCATCCCCAACACGGCGTTTTCTTTACGAAATTCCGAAACTTAGCCAGTCGCCTGACGCTCGCAGAATTCGCCGACAGCATGATCTTATGGCGGATCATCAGAATTACTCGGGAAAAATTCCCTACTGATTCGGCTGCAATTTCCCGATGTTTGCGGGTCACACGGGAGCATAAAACCGGACGAATTTTCCGTTTCCGGAAGGTGGGCCGTTGACGCTGCCCGAAGCTGCAACATAGTCGAGGCTTGGGCCAGTGACGTGGGGTGCGTCGCTGGAGGGGTATCGGCATCCGGGGCGCCGATCGGGGGTCACATGACGAGACAACACGTCTTGCGGGCGAGCTGGCTTGCACTGGCGCTTGCCCTCTCCTCTGCCGCAATAGCGCAGCAGACTGACGGCGGGCAGCCCGCAGGCGGAACGGCGCCTTCAGGAGAGGCGGCGCCGGCCGGTCAAGCCGCCGAGCCCGCCCCGCCCGCAGCCGGCCAGGACACGCTCCCCCAGGTCGAGGTCATTCAGAAGAAGCAGGCGCCGCCTCCGCCGCCGGTCGCGACAAAGCAGGCCCCGCCGCCTGAGCCCGCAGCGGAGCCGGCCGCCGAGCCCGTCACCGAAGCACCGCAGACGGTTGCCGACGAAATCGCCGCCGGCAAACTCGTGCCGATGTCGCCCGTCAGCGGCGCGGAGCTGCCGGTCGGCAAGTATCCCGGCGGCGTCAGCACGGTTCCACGCAAGGACTTCCAGAGCAACGGCAACCAAGCCTCCCAGACTCAAGATGTCCTGCAGAAGCACGTGCCGGGCATTATCCTTACCGACTCGGCCGGCTCGAACTTCCGCGCCCAGGTCGAGTACCGCGGCTTCGGAGCGGGCTCCGTCACCGGCTTCCCGCAGGGGCTTGCCGTCTATCAGAACGGCGTGCGCATCAACGAGGTGTTCGGCGACGTCGTGAACTGGGATCTCATCCCCTCCAACGCCATCAACGCCGTGACGATCATGAGCGGCAACCCGGTCTACGGCCTCAATGCGATCGGCGGCGGCATCTCGATCCTCATGGAGGATGGCTTCGGCTTCCAGGGCGTCGAGATCGACGCGCTCGGCGGCTCCTTCGGGCGCTGGCAGGTCGGCACGCAGGTCGGCATGCAGAGCGGGAACTACGCCATGTACTGGGCCGGCCAGAAGATCGAGGAGAACGGTTTCCGCGATTTCTCGCCGGCCGACGTGAGCCGGATGTATGCGGACCTCGGCGCGAAAGGCTCCTACGTCGAGGCCCACGTCAATCTGACCTGGGCCGACAGCTCGGCAGGCGTCGCCACCGCCTCGCCCATCGAGATTCTCGCCATCGACTGGAACCGCACGTTCACGACGCCTCAGGTCACCGACCTCGAGGTGATCATGCCGTCGATCAATGCGTCGGTGAAAGCGACCGACACGCTCACCTTCTCCGGCGTCGGCTACTATCGCAACTACAAATCGGATGTGATCGACGGCAACCTGCTCGACGCGGAGGATTGCGCCGAGGTCGCGGCGGAGAATGGCCTTCCCAATCCGTTCCCGGCCGGCACCCTCTGCTCGGAGGAGATCGAGGACGGAGAGCTCGAGGCGCTCGAGGGTAGGGGCGGCATCCTCGTCAACGAGGACGACGTCGGCGAGGAGCCGTTCGGCGTCATCGACAATATCAATCAGAAGGCCGAGAGCTGGGGCGGCTCGGTTCAGGGGGTCGAGAGGGCCAAGGTCTTCGGCCACGACAACCAATTCCTACTCGGCTCGAGCTACGACCGCGGCAACGTGCGCTACGGGACGGCGTCCGAGATCGGCACCATCGGCAAGCGCTACGTCGTATTCGGCTCGGGGATTTTCCTCGCCGAGCCGGACGACTTCGCCCCCCGCGACGTCGAAGCCGATACCGAGTACTGGGGCATCTACTTCTCCGATACGATGAACCTGACCGACAGGCTCGCCGTGACCGTGGGCGGCCGCTACAACGATGCCCAGATCAATCTCGTCGACTTGAGCGGGAATTTCCCCGACATCACCAGCGATCACTCCTTCTCGCGCTTCAATCCGAATGCCGGCGCGACCTACGAGTGGGTGCCCGGGCTCACCATGTACGGCGGCTACTCGGAGGCGAACCGTGCTCCGACGCCGGCCGAGCTCGCTTGCGCCGATCCCGAGAATCCCTGTCCGATCGAAAGCTTCCTCACCGACGATCCGCCTTTGGAGCAGGTCGTGACCGACACCTGGGAATTCGGCTTCCGGGGCGACAACGGCGGCGCCGGCGGGCATGTGCTGACGTGGAATGCCGGGCTGTTTCGCGCCTTGAATTCCAACGACATCCTCTTCGTATCCTCATCGACGACGGGACGCGGCTTCTTCCTCAATGCCGGCGACACGCTGCGACAGGGGGTGGAAGCCGGCGTCAACTATTCGAATTCGCTCTATTCGGTCTATGCCAACTACGCCTTCGTGCACGCGACGTTCGAGACGCCGAACGAGTTCTCCTCTCCCAACAACCCGGCCGGCTTCCCGTGCACCGGCGATCCCGAGGCGACCTGCATCAACGTGCAGCCGGGCGACATCATCCCCGGAATTCCGGAGCACCGCTTCAAGGCCGGCTTCGAGTACTGGCTAACGCCCCAGTGGAAGTTCGGCGCCGATCTCGTCTCCGCGAGCGGGCAGTACCGCCTCGGCGACGAGTTCGAACCAGGTCGCGCAGGTCGGCGGCTACGGGCGCGTCGATCTGCACACTTCCTACGACGTGACCGAGAACTTCCAGGTCTACGGCATCATCAACAACGTCTTCGACCGCCACTATGGCCTGTTCGGCAACCTCTTCGATGCGGAGGAGGCGACCGAGGCGGGCGAGCCGTCCGGCTACGTGATCACGAGCCCGCTCGGCTTGGTCCCGGCTCAGCCGTTTGCGGCCTACGGCGGCGTGAAGGTGAATTTCTGAGACCTCGAGGCAGGGACCCGGGTCCGCACCCTCGCCCGCCTCAGATGTGCGTGATCTCGGCCGATCTGCGGGCGATATCGTAGGCGCAGATGAGGCGCGCATGGCGCTCGCCGGCCGCGAGCACGATATAGGCGTGCTTGAAGCGCTGATCCCACCGCTCGTGGTCGAGCTCCCAGATGCGGACGGGAATGGTGCTGTTGCCGATCACGAGGCGGACGGAGGCAGGGCTCGCCCAGGTGACGATGGAGGGAGCCAGTTGGCGGCCTTGCTTGTCCTTCTGCGGCTCCTTCTGGCAGGCGGCGATCGCGCGGTCGCGGTAGGCCTCGATGACCGCGTCCTCGGTGGCGGCCCGGTAGAACGTGTCCTGCGTCCAGATCTTGAGGCCGGCAAGCACGGCCAGCGCCAGCACGATTGCCCTCATGGCGAGCAAGTCCCCGGTTCGCGAGAACCAAAGTGTCGGCGAGCTTGGTGAATAAAGGGTAAGCAGGGGGCCTGCCGCGCGGGCAAGCCGCGACGCTCGGTAGCTTGTCAGCGGGCCGCCCTTGCGGCAAAAGCGGCAGGCCGAACGCCCAACAATAAGCCCCCCGGGAGGACCGCCGCCGATGAAGAAACGCATTCTGATCACTTGGCCCCTGCCCGAGGCCGTCATGGCGCGGGCACGCGCGTCCTACGATGTCGTGGCGCACGGCGACAATCCCAAGATCACGATCGACGAGATGCTCGAGACGGCGAAGTCGGTCGACGCCATCCTTCTCACGCTCAACGAAAAATGCCGCAAGGACGTGATCGAGAAGCTGCCCGAGAACATCAAGTGCATCTCGACCTTCTCGATCGGCTTCGACCACATCGATCTCGACGCGTGCAAGGCGCGCGGCATCAAGGTCGGCAACGCGCCACACGGCGTCACCGTCGCGACCGCCGAGATCGCCATGCTGCTGCTGCTCGGCTCGGCTCGGCGCGCCTCGGAGGGCGAGCGCATGATCCGCACCCGCTCCTGGCCTGGCTGGCAGCCCCTGCAGCTCGTCGGCCAGCGCCTCGACGGCAAGAAGCTCGGCATCTACGGCTTCGGCAAGATCGGCCAGGCGCTCGCCAAGCGCGCGCGCGGCTTCGACATGGAGATCCACTACTACGACATCTTCCGCCAGCCGCCCGAGAAGGAGAAGGAGCTCGGCGCGAACTACCATTCGAGCCTCGACAGCCTGCTCGGGATCTCGCAGTTCTTCTCCATCAACGCGCCGTCGACGCCCGAGACGCGCTACTTCTTCAACAAGGACGTGATCGAGAAGCTGCCCCACGGCGCCATCGTCGTGAACACGGCGCGCGGCGATCTCGTCAAGGACGAGGATCTGATCGCGGCCTTGAAGTCGGGGCGGCTCGGCTATGCCGGTCTCGACGTGTTCGCCGGCGAGCCCGCCATCAACCAGGGCTACTACGATCTGCCGAACACGTTCCTGTTCCCGCACTTGGGCTCGGCCGCGATCGAGGCGAGGAACCAGATGGGCTTCGAGGCGCTCGACAACATCGACGCGTTTTTCGCCGGCAAGGAGATGCCGTTCAAGCTCGCGTGAGGGGCGGCCCGCTGCCGGTCGTCGGGTTTTCTGCTTACGCCGGCCATGGTAGGATTATTCATGACCGATCTCATGAAGCGGGCGTTCGCCGCAGCGAGCAGCCTGCCTGCCGACCGCCAGGACGATCTTGCGCGCTACATACTTGCTCTGACGCAATCTGCCGACGCGGGTACTGTTTCGCCCGAGGAAGCGGTCGCGATCGCCGAGGCCGAAGCCGAATTGGCGAGCGGCCAGCGGGCGCCTCAAGATGCGGTCGACGCATTCTGGCGCCGCCAGGGCTCATGAAGCTCGTCTATGCGCCCCGCGCTCTCCGAGATCTCCAAGAAATCGAAAGCTACCTCGCGCAACGCAGTCCGTCTGCGGCCAAGAACGTTCTCCGCGCCATAAAATCGTCGATCGACGGTCTCGAGCAGTTTCCACGCATCGGCATTCCCATCGATACAGAGGGCCGCTACCCGCTACCGGTTCGGCGCTACCCATTCCTTGTTTTCTACCGGGTTTCCCTCGACGAGGTATTCATTCTGCACGTTCGCCACGGGGCACGAAGGCCAATCGAGGGCGGCGAACTCTAAGGCTCGGCCGCGATCGAGGCGAGGAACCAGATGGGCTTCGAGGCGCTCGACAACATCGACGCGTTTTTCGCCGGCAAGGAGATGCCGTTCAAGCTCGCGTGAAAGGCCTACGGGGCCTTTCCGGCCTCGGCGCCATGGCCGGCAAAGAGGGAGTAGGCCGCCGCGATCAGGAATATGGAGATCGGCTTCACCAGCATTTCCCATGTGAGCTGGTTGTCGATCTCCGGCCAGTCGGTGGCGAAGTCCACGAACAGATAGACGAGGATGACGCCGACGAGCGTGTTCTTGAGCTCGTTCACGCCCTCGACGCGCATCCACGACGGCAGCAGCCGGCGATCCTCGGGCGTGAGCTCGAAAACGAAGCCGAACGCGATGGCGTAGGCAAAGATCACGAGCACGATGCCGAACAGGAAGGCGTCGGTTCCACCCATGACCGACGTGGTGACGAGGCGCTCGTGGCCGGCAAAAAGGGCTTGCGCCGCCTCGATCATCCTCACGCACCCCTGCCACAGCATGAGGACGGCGCCGAGCGCCGCCCCAAGGGCGGCGATGAGCATGAGGAAGCGTAGGGAGGTGGCGGCTTTGAGCATGGGCGTGGGGCCTCGCAGGCGCGAATCGCGAATTGCGCGCAAGCGCATCCTAGCAGGAGGCGGCACAAAGCGCTTGGATGTTGCGGCTTAGGGATGCTCCTGCGTCAGCGGCCGCGCCAGAGCCAGACCGTGACGGCCGCGCCGAGCACGGCCATGAGATAGAGCATGAGGCTCGGCAGGAGCTCGAGGATGACGCCGATATGGAAGCCCATGAACGAGCCGGCGATCCCGACCAGGCTGTAGGTGACGTCGCCGATCCCCGTCGCATCGGCAACCTGGCGGCCGAGCCAGCCGCGTCCGCGCCGGTTGAAGAGCACTCCGACGACGATGCCGATGATGACGAGGATGAGAAACGTGGCGATGGCCGTGGTGATGAGCGGCATGGGGGCACCTTGCGATGGGCGGGGTCGTCCGTGCACAAACGCACCGAGCGCCAATCCGTTCCACGGACTCTCTCAGCGCCGGTCGATCGACTGCCCGAAGTCTAGGCGGGGCGGCGAATTGGCGGGCACTTGCTGTACGGGGGAGAGCGGCTCACCCGCGCCCAGAGCGGGTCAAAGGCGCGTCATAGAAAACTATTGTTTCACAATAAGTTGGACACAGAAGCGCACACTCTTCCGGAGAGGCTTTCATGTGTGGCACGGCAATTGCCTCGAAGGAAAATGCTGAACTCTCGGGCAAGTCGACTGCAGCCGAATCCAATGGCCGCGTGGGCAACAGCACTGTGCGTATGAGGGGAGATCACTCATGGCAGACCAATCGGCGGCGATCGTCACTCTTTTCACGGAGTTCTACTTCTTCATGACGATCGTCCTCATGTTCTTCATTCACATCGGCTTCTGCATGTACGAGGTCGGAGCCTCGCGCACGAAAAACCTACAGCACACGCTGCTCAAGAACACGATGGCGATCCCGGTCGTCGGCCTCGCCTTCCTGCTGTTCGGCATGTGGATGTACATCGCGCTGCAGGCGTGGCCGGTCGGCTCGCCCACCGTGAGCTTCACGACGGGCTTCGAGCCGTGGTCCGAGAAGCTCGCGCCCAACCTCAGCGAGCGCATCAGCGGCGTGTTCTGGGCGGCGTTCGCGCTCTTCGGCATGACGGCGGCGTCGATCGTCTCCGGCGCGCTTATCGAGCGCGTCAAGACAGCAGGATTCCTCATCATCGCCGTCTATGTCGGCGCCGTGTCCTGGGTCATACCCGCGGCGTGGGGCTGGTCCGGCAACGGTTGGATGACGCAGTACCTCGGCTTCCACGATCAGTATTGCTCGGCGGTTCTTCACGCGCCCGCAGGGTTCGCGACGTTGGGCGTGCTGCTCGCCCTCGGACCCCGCATCGGCAAGTTCGGTCCCGACGGCAAGCCGCGCGAGGTTCCGGCACACAACCCGTGGCTGGTCACCATCGGCATCTTCATGATCTATGTCGGCTTCTTCGGCTTCTACGCCGCCTGCCACATCCCGATCGTGAATGTCGCCGCGGAAGGCCAGGCCGCGTATTGGACCGCGACCAACATCTACGGCGTGCCGATCACGCTGTCGGGCGTCACCCTCAACTTCCTGTTCGCGCTCTTCGGCGGCATGATCACCGCCTACATGATCTCGAACGGGAACGCGTTCTGGACCTATTCCGGCGGTCTCACTGGCCTCATCAGCGCCAGCGCCGGCAACGACCTCTACCACCCGATCCTGGCGCTGGCGATCGCCTGCGTCGGCACGGCAATGGCCTACAAGATGCACGGCGTCGTCGAACGCAGGTTCAAGATCGACGACGCGGTGGGAGCGGTCGCCGTGCACGGCTATTGCGGCCTGTTCGGCGGGATCGTCGCCGGCTTCGCTCTCTGGGGCTATCCCGCGGTGATGCCGAGCGCGGGCGCCCTCATCACGCTCTCGGAGGGAGCCGGCTGGTTCGGCACCAACGCCGAGGGCCTGCCGATCGTGACGCCGATCGGCAACACGATCGTCTCGTTCGTGTTTGCGATCGGGTTCGGGCTCATCCCCGGCTACTTGCTCGGCATGATCCTCAAGGGATTTGGCCTACTGCGCGTGCATCCGGCAGTCGAGGTGAAAGGCCTTGACGGAGACTTTGTCTCTTATCCGGCCATGTCCGGCGACGAAGCCGCATTCGAAGCGCTTCAGCGCAAAGAAGCCAAGATCTGATGTCGCAACCCTGTGAACTAAGGAGCGCAACCCATGTCCACTGGACTGTCATCTCTCGCCAAGCTTCCCGAGCTCGGGGCCGCCTATCCGTTCGTCGGCATGGAGGTACTGTTCGCTCTGGGGCTGCTCGCCTTCTTCGTGCTGTTCTTCATCAAGCAGATCGCGATGGAGTACTCGCACCACAAGTCGATCATCGGTGAGGCGAAGGGGGAGGCCCCGGCGGCCGGCGCACTCGCCCCCGCAGAGTGAGCCGCGCCGTCACTGCGAGCGCCGGCTGGTCGCCCTCCTATGTACCGGCCGGCGCAAGCATTTTCGGCCTGTGGAATCGCGTCCGCGATCTAACGCTCGAGGATGAACACCAGGCCGATCAGCGTCGCGGCGACTGCCAGAGCCGCCGGGATGAGCGCGATCTCGAGCCATGCCTCACGTCCCGAGAGCGGGCCGGTCGCGGTGTCGACGGACGACGTCAGAAAGTGCTGGAGAGTCTCCGGTTTCGCTTCCGTGTGATGAGCGGCCGTCGCATGAATCAGCAACGGTAATCCGAGAAAGACGGCGAAGAGGACGGCGGCGATAGTGAGTACGAGGTCGGTCTCGGCGCCGCTCGCGAACGCGATCCAGGATGCGAGCAGCATCCAGGCAAATGCGAGCACGATAGAGCGGTAGACGGGGCTCGGCAGCTCGCCGCCGGGCAAATCACGGGTCATCGGGTCAGGGCTCATCGGGGCCTCCATTCGGGTGCCCCCCGATAACCGGGGACGTAGGGCGAGGGACGGTGCCCGCAAAGGGGGTGCGTCGCCTCGTCGCCCGCAAACGCCGGGCCGAGCTCGAGAAAGCGCGGTGCGCTCAGGCCTCGGCCGTCGGCGGGGCCGGCAGCTTGCAGAACCCCTGGGACGGCACGCCAAGCGCGCTGTTGAACTTGCTCGACATGTTCTGGAAGGCGATGAGGCCCGTGAGCTCCACGATCCCGTCGTCGTCGAAATGCTGCCTGAGACGCGCGACCATGGCATCGTCGACGCGACGGTCGGAGAGCGTCATGGCTTCGGCATAGTCGAGCGCGTCGCGCTCGCGCGCGTCGTAAAGGTTGCTCTCGCGCCAGGAGGAGAGCGCCTCGACCTTCTCGGCCGGCACGCCGCGCTTCATCAAGGTCGCAGAGTTGATGTCGACGCAGAACGGGCAGTGGTTGAGCTGCGAGACGCGGACCGTGACCAGCGATCGGAGCGCCGGCGGGATGGGGGAGCTACTACGGTCGATCATGCCATAGAGGGTCGCGACGCCGAGGAAGAGCCTGGGGGCGCGCGCCCACATGAGAGCGGAATCGAGCACCGCGCCGTATTTGCGCCGCTGGTTTGAGAAGAACGGTCGCAGATAGAAGGGATAGTCGTCGACGGGCTTTGCGGGAACTCTCATTGGCGGCCTTGCTTTCGTAAACTTTTGTTGTCTTCTGGACGTAAACGATGCGGCAACCCTATCCAACGCTGCGCTCTCTTCGAACGTCGCGCGCCGCCATCTGCGCGCTTAAGATATGGGATTGATCGTTGACCGAGGGAACCATCATGGAGCGGCAAAGAGCGGTCGCGCTCGCCGACGAAGGCGGCAAGTCGCCCACGATCGCCCTCGCGCTCGGCGGCGGGGGCGCGCGGGGTCTCGCCCACATCCTGATGCTCGAGGCCTTCGACGAGCTCGGAATCCGCCCCAAGATCATCGCCGGAACGTCGATCGGCGCCATCTTCGCGGCGGCCTACGCCTCGGGGCTCTCGGGGCGCGAGATCCGCGCCCACACCGAGGAGCTTCTGACCAACCGCTTCTGGCTCTTGCGCGATCTCTTCTCGGCGCGGGCGCAAAGGGGCGTGGCGCTGAGAAACCTCTTTTACGCGAGGAACGCCCTGCTCGAGCCCTCGGCGCTGCTCGACATCGTGCTGCCCTCCCGCGTCGCTCACGCCTTTGCCGATCTCGACATCCCGCTCAAGATCGTCGCCAGCGACTACTACGGCCTAGAAGCGGCGGTGCTGGAGCAAGGCTCGCTCCGGCGCGCGGTCGCGGCGAGCATGGCGCTGCCGGTGATATTCGAGCCGGTGATCATCGACGGGCGCACGCTGATCGACGGCGGGCTCACCAATCCGCTCCCCTTCGACATCCTCGAGGGGGAAGCCGACATTCTCGTCGCGATCGACGTGTCGGGGACGACAGTGCCGTCGGAGAAGCGGCCGCGCCCGACGGCGCTCGAGGCGCTCTTTGCCTCCTCCTTCCTGTTCGAGCGCTCGATCGTGCGCGAGAAGCTGAAATCCAGCCAGCCCGACATCTATATCGACGCCGGCACGGGGCGCTTTCAGGTGCTCGATTTTCTGAGGGTGCGCGAGGTTCTCGCCGCGGCGCTGCCGGCCAAGGAGAAGCTCAAGGCCAAGCTCGCGCGCGTGCTAGGCGCCGAGACGCTGCCTGCTCCGCCGGCGCTTCAGGCCCTCGCGGCGCCTTCGGGCGAGGAGGAAGGCCGCCGGCCGCGCCGCCGCCTTTTGAAGCTCCGCCGGCGCGGTCCTAAGGGCGGCAATTGAATTTCAGGTGGCGTTCGTGCGCTTGTCGGCGAAGAATTCCTTGAGCAGCGCGGCGGCCTGCTCCTCGCCCATGCCGGAGTAGATCTCTGGCGCGTGGTGGCAGGTCGCCTGCGTGAAGACGCGGGCCCCGTGCTCGACGCCGCCGCCCTTCGGGTCGGAGGCCCCGTAGTAGAGGCGGCGGATGCGCGCGAACGAGATGAGCGACGCGCACATGGGGCAGGGCTCGAGCGTAACGTAGAGGTCGTGACCCGTGAGGCGCTCGGAGCCCGCAAGCCGGCACGCCTCGCGGATTGCGAGCATCTCGGCGTGCGCGGAGGGATCGGCGAGCTCGCGCGTGCGGTTGCCTGATGCGCTGACAACCCGGCCGTCGGGAGCGACGACGACGGCGCCGACCGGCACCTCGCCGCGCCTGCCCGCGGCTTCCGCCTCGGCGAGCGCGCGATCCATGTGGCCGAGCCTCGAAAGCGATGTCATAAGGGCGCTCGCAAAACGAAATCCCCTCTCCCGCTTGCGGGGAGAGGGTTAGGGTGAGGGCAGCCGCAGGCGATAGCGCAAGAACCTGCCCCTCACCCCGACCCTCTCCTCATGCCGAGAGGCATAGGGAGAGGGAGAAGGATCACATGCGCAAATCGCCCTCCCGTCAACGCCCGGACCACAATCCGCCGCGCCCGGCCGGCAAGGGACCGAGGGGCAAGACCAAGGCGCATCCCAAGGGCCGGGCGGCCCGCGTCGAGCCCCGCTCCGGCCCCATGCGCATCGCCAAGGCGATGGCGCGCGCCGGTCTCTGCTCGCGCCGCGAGGCCGAGCGCTGGATCGCGGACGGGCGCGTCAGCGTTAACGGCGAGGTCTTGAAGACGCCGGCGTTCGAGGTCGGCCCGCGCGCGATAGTCCTGGTCGACGGCAAGCCGCTCCCCGTCGCCGAGCCGACGCGGCTCTGGCGCTACTACAAGCCGAAGGGGCTCGTCACGACCCACAGCGACCCGCAGGGGCGACCGACGGTATTCGACGAGCTGCCGAAGGGGCTACCGCGCGTCGTCTCGGTGGGCCGGCTCGACTTCAACACGGAGGGGCTCCTGCTTCTCACAAACGACGGCGCGCTCGCCCGCCACCTCGAGCTGCCGGCGACAGGCTGGCTGCGCCGCTACCGGGTACGCGCGCGCGGGCGCGTGATGCAGGCCGAGCTCGACCGCTTGAAGGAGGGCATCGACATCGAGGGCGTGCGCTACGGCCCGATCGAGGCCACCCTCGACAGCGTGCAAGGCGCCAACGTCTGGCTCACGATCGGCATCCGCGAGGGCAAGAACCGCGAGGTGCGTCGCGTGCTCGCGACATTCGGCCTCGAGGTCGGCCGCCTCATCCGCATCTCCTTCGGGCCGTTCCAGCTCCTCGACCTCGAGCCGGGCGAGGCGGAGTCCGTGAAGCGGCGCGTGCTCGCCGACCAGCTGGGCCCGGCGCTCGCCGCCGAATTCCACTTGAGTGCCGACGACGAGCCGGCCGCGCCGGCATCGCCTCGAACCGCACGCGGACCCAAGAAATGAGGGTGGTCGGCGGGAAATTCCGCGGGCGCTCGCTCGCGAGCCCGAGCCACGAGGGGCTGCGCCCGACGGCGGACCGGGTGCGCGAATCTGTTTTCAACATTCTCCTCCACGGCATCACAGGCTTCGACATCGCGGGCGCGCGCGTCATCGATCTCTTCGCCGGCACGGGCGCGCTCGGCATCGAGGCGCTCTCGCGCGGCGCGGGCTTCTGCCTTTTCGTCGAGGAGAGCGCAGAGGCGCGTGCCCTCATTCGCACCAACGTCGAGGCGTTGGGCCTCACCGGCGTGACGCGCATTTTCCGCCGCGACGCGACCGACCTCGGGCCAGCGGGGACCATGGCGCCGTTCGATCTCGCCTTTCTCGATCCTCCGTACGGATTGGGCTTGGGCGAGACCGCGCTGCAAGCTCTCGCTCATGGCCGTAGGCTCGTGCCGGGGGCCGTCGCCGTGCTCGAGGAGCGCGCCAAGGCCGAGGTCGCGCTGCCCCCCGGCTTTGCCGAGCTCGACCGCAGGGGCTACGGCGACACGCAGGTCATCTTCGCCCGCTATGCGGAGCGCGCGGGCGAGCCGGGAGTTGGGGGCTTTGCGGCGGGGCCGCGCCGGATCTGATAGCGCTGCCAGTCGGCGCCGGCGATCTTGGCATTGGCGCGGCACTCGCCCTCGAGCGCGCGCGGGTCGGCGGCAGCCTTGGCCTCTAGCTCGACGAGCTCGGTCGGGGCAAATCCGCGCGTGCGCACCGCGCGCCCGAGGAGCGTCGCTCCCGCGTGAATGGAAATGACGCTGTGGCGGATGTCGCCCTCGACGAAGGCACCTTCCATCAGGTGGACGACCGAGGCCTCGACGTTGCCGACGATTTGTCCCTCGACGATGAGCTCGCGCGCGGTGACGGTGCCGAGTATGTAGCCGTCGCGCCCGATCTCGAGGCGCGAGCACGTCACGTCGCCCTCGAGCCAGCAGTCGAGACGCATGGTACCGGCCGCCTTGAGCTTGCCGCGCACGACGCCTCTCGTATCGACGACCAGCATCACGCCACTCACTTCCCTCTAGAGCACGATCGTCGGACATGGGATAGCTTCTGCGATCCATGTCGGGCGTGAATCGTGCTCTACACTTTGAGTTTGGACCGCGATTCACGTTCTCGATGGACGCGAAGCGTCTCCATCAAGAACGATCGCGATCTAGGATCGAGGCCGCATCATGCCGCGGCGCGTGGTTCTTCAATGGCGAAAATGCGTCGTGCGCACGGAATTATTTTTACTCGCCGGGGGAATAATCTCTGCTTAACACTCGAGCCGCCTCCGCCACGCGGCGCCCCGGCGGCGGCCCAAGCATGTTCTTCACCCGCGCAGCCTTGCCCGACGGCCCGCGCGCGATCTCCGGAACGACCTCTATTCTGAATTCGATGACGTCGGCCAGGCCTTCGGATTGAATGGAGGCGCGAAGGAGCGCGTCCAGCCGGTTCCTCGGGACGCTCTTTCCCGGAATCGGGGCGGCGCGGATCGTGAACTCGTTGAGGCCCGTCTGCAGCACCTGGTGCTCGGCGATCTCGAGCACTTGGTGGAGGGCGGTGAGAAAGAGGTAGTAGGGGACCTCGCGGACCTCGCCCTTGACGTCGATCCAAAGCAGGTCGCCGCTGCGCCCCTCGATCGACCTGATGTGCGGCAGCGGGCTGCCGCACCGGCAGGGCACAGCGCTCATCGTGACCCGGTCGTCGACCTCGTATCGAATGAAGGGCTGCACGTGGTTGTAGAGGTTCGTGAGCAGCACCTTGCTGCCCTTCCTCCCGTCGGGGACAGGCCGGTTCTTATCGTCCACGACCTCGAGAATGGCAAAGTCGGTATTGAGGTGGGCGCCGAAATAATAGGGACACCCGCAGCTCAGCGCCACGCACTCGCCGAGCGCGTATTCGTTGACGACGGGGACGCCGAAGACATCCTTCAGCCACGCGGCCGTGTCGTCCGGCAGGGGCTCGCTGAAATTGGTGAGCTGCTTCAGGGTCCCGCTCTCGCGCAACCGCAGCCGGCCCGCCTCCTCCTCGCGTCCGATCGCTTCGAGACAGCTCGCGTATCCGGTGACGAACTCCGGACGGAATGCATTGAGCTTCTCGACGTTGCGCGGCATCGGATCGAAAATCGAGATGCGCTGAACCTTGAAGAAGGGCCTCATGGCCTTCGGCAGGTAGCTGAAGGCGGCCGAGCTCGGGTAGAAGCCCGGCTGCAACGTGATGAGCGCCATCCGCGCCGGGTGCCAGATCCGCTTTAGGTGCGGCAGGTAGCGGTTCTCGAGCACGGTCCCGCGCGCGAACTGAATAGCGAACGTCAGCATCAGGGCGTAGCGATCCTGCACGATGAGCGCCGGCTGGCCCTGGCTGCCCGACGTGTGGCTCAACCCATAGCGGCCGAGATAGAGCTTGCCGAGGTTTGCCGGGTCGGAGACGAATTGGTCGACGCCGGCCTTCTTCAGCTCGCGGTCGGTGACGATGTCGTCGAAGTTCTCCATCATCTCCGCCTTGGTGAGCGTCGGCAGGTCGGAGAGCCGGCAGCGCGCGAGATCGATCCCGGCGAGCCGTCGCCGATAGAACGGAGATGCTTTGGCGGCATGAGCGAGGAGGGCGCGCAGGCGCTTTTCCTGCACGGCGTGTATAGCGGCCGGCCCGCCGCGCCAGCGGGGATACAACCGCTGGAGCATGACGACGAGCCGAATGAAGTCCCACATGAATGCAAGCCCTAGAGTTCGAAGTCGCCGAGCGCAACCGCCGATGACGACCGCACAAGGCTGAGAGTTGTATGGCGTAACGTCAAAACCACACTGGGGTTGCGTACGGGCGCGGGAAGCCCGCATCGCCCGGACCGGGCCTTAGCCGATGTCCTGGGCGAACTCCGGGCGAAGACGGCTCGCCACAAAAAGGTCACGCTGCGGGAGGCTCGAGATGGCGGCGCAGGCACCCGGCGGTCGCGGAATCGAAGGCGACGAGCTTGATTTCCAGTCCGGTCCGGCGCGCCCCGGCCCGGCACACGTCGACCGCCTCGCGGCAGGCCTCCTCGAGCGGGTAGCCGTAGATGCCGGTGCTGATCGCGGGGAACGCCAGGCTCGCGCAGCCGTTCTCGGCGGCGAGTGCTAGCGCCGATTGGTAGGCCGAGCGCAGCAATCGGCGCGCTTCCGCAGCGCTATAGTGGCTGTAGACCGGGCCGACGGCGTGGATGATGTGGCGCGTCGTCGAAATCGAGAACGCGGGCGTGATGACGGCCGATCCCGTCGGGCAGCCGCCGATCGCGCGGCACGCACGGCCGAGCTCAGCCGCGCCCGCGGCGCGAAAGATTGCCCCGCACACGCCGCTGCCCGGCGCAAGCTCGGTATTGGCCGCATTGACGATCGCGTCCGCGGCGACGCGCGTGATGTCGCCCTCGACCACGTCGACCGTGCCGCGCCCGCTCATCAGCTCATCCCGAATTGAGTGCCGGCCAGCAGTGTCGCTTTCGCAGGCTAAGGCTAAAGCGTCCGCCTGCGGTCCGAAAGTTCGAATAAAACTCGTAATCCCAAGTTGAGATTGCGTTAGGAGACAAGACGTTCGTCCAACGATTCTATCGTCGTTCAAGTCTTTGTTCACACTAGCATACTTACATTCGGGCAGCTCTGAGCATTCTTCAATCGAGAAAAGCTGGGCAGGCGGCCCATGGCCTTGATTACCGCGCTCTTAAACCGCGTGAGGCTACAAGTCCTGATCAGCGCGCTGGTGATCGGCGCGGTGTTGTCGACTTCGGCGTGCCTCCTCTTCCTCGTACGCCATGAGCTCCAGCGGGACACCGAGACAAGAGCCATAGGCAACCAGGAGTTGTCGCTGCGCCTCGGCGCGGAGCTTCTCGAAAGCCTTCGCCCTGGAGTCGAAGTCCAGTGGTCACGGGAAGGGCGGCTCGAAAAGATCGTGGTCGATACATTTCCAAATGTCAGCGATCATGCGTTCGTCGACAGAGCGACCCGCATTACCGGCGAACCGGTGACCGTCTTTGCCTTTGATCCGCAAAAAGACGATTTCGTCCGCATTTCGACGACCGTGAAAAAGGCCGACGGCTCGCGGGCCGTGGGCACCCTGCTCGGGAAATCGAGCCCTGCCTATCAGGCGGTCCGCAGCGGCACCACGTATGCCGGCGCGGCGGACATCCTCGGCGTCCCCTATTTCACGATGTATCTGCCGATCTTCGACGGGGCTGGCCGCGTGGTGGGCATCCTTTTCACTGGCGTCAAGAAGGAAGCGGTCAGCGCGTCGGCGGATGCGCTCACTT
This sequence comes from uncultured Alphaproteobacteria bacterium, assembly GCA_963840415.1. Lineage (GTDB taxonomy): Bacteria > Pseudomonadota > Alphaproteobacteria > Rhizobiales > Hyphomicrobiaceae > Hyphomicrobium_C. The sequence goes on from CAWIYX010000022.1 coordinate 191,956, forward strand.
GGAAAATCGTCGTCGCGTCCCTCGTGCTCATCGCGCTCACCGTCGCCATCGCCGGCTTTGGATCGCGCATCCTGGTGCGCCCCGTGCCCGAGTTGGCCCGGGTCATGGGCCGGCTTTCGAGCGGCGAGCTGTCCTGCGAAATCCCCTACGTGCACTGCCGCAACGAAATCGGCGAAATCGCGCGTGCTGTCAGCGTATTTCGCGAAAACATGGCGAGCCGTGCACGCCTTGAAAAGGACCGTCTCGAGGAGGCCGCGCGGCGCGACGCGCGCCAGGCGAAGCTCGACCGTCTGATAAAGTCCTTCCAGACGGACGCGGCGAGCACGATCTCGACGGTTTCAAATATCGCAGGCGCGCTAGAGAAAACTGCTGGATCGCTGCTCGATATCGCCGCCGGCACGAGCGACAAGGCGAGGACGGTTGCGGATGCCTCGGGGCAGGCGTCGTCGAATGTCGGCATGGTGGCGGCCGCGGCCGAGCAGCTTTCGGCCTCCATCACGGAAATCGGCCGCCAGATCACGGGCGCCCTCGGCAGCGTCGAGAGCACGACGGAGCTCGCCTCGCAGACCAATGACCGGATTGCGACGCTGGCCTCCTCCGCCGACGAGATCGGCGAGGTGGTGACGATCATCCGTCAAATCGCCTCGCAAACGAACCTGCTCGCGCTCAACGCGACGATCGAGGCCGCGCGCGCGGGGGAGACGGGCCGCGGCTTTGCCGTCGTCGCGACGGAGGTCAAGAATCTCGCTCAGCAGACGGCGACCGCGACCGAGCGAATTTCGCAGCAGGTCGCCAACATTCAGGGTGCGACCCGGGAAGCGGTGGCGGCGATCAGCGCCATCGCGCAGGGCATGTCGGAGGTCAATTCGATCACGTCGTCGATCGCGGCCGCCGTCGCCGAGCAAGGCGCGGCCACCTCCGAGATCAATGCCAGCGTCCATCATGCGGCCGATGGGACGCGCGACGTCACCGAGACAATCAAGGGCGTGACGGGCGCGGCAAACGCCACATCGGACTCCGCGCGCCAGGTCCTCGAGACCAGCGCCCAAGTCGCGGCGAACACTCAGGAGCTGCGGACCAAGATCGACCGCTTCCTCGCAGGGGTGGGCGCTGCCTGATCCCGGCCAAGCTCAGGCTCAGGGGCCGTCGATGTTGACGACGTATTGGCTCGCTTCGGCCTTGAGCTCGGCAAGGCGTAGGGAGGCGCTCTGCCAGGGGCTCGAGGCAAACTCGGCCGACCACACCGACGAGCTCTCCCTTGGGCTCGAGAGCCCGACGATCGCTGCCGCGAGCGATGTCAAAACGATGACCGAAGCCTTCGTCGAGCCCATGGGATACCTGACAGCCTCTAGAGTTCGATCAGCGACTGTCACAAATCTTCCTTGCCGTTGGGTTGAGGGGTGCGGTTAATTTTCGGTGAAGAAGCGCGCTCGCGTCAGTGGGTCGCGCAAATTCGTTGCCCATCGGCGCGACATGGCTTCAATGGCAAGGGACCATCTTCGATCCTTCAACGTTAGGCAGCCCATGACGACCCTAAGCCGCCCCCCCGAAGCCTTCGCACTCACGACATCGCGCGGCTTTACGTCCTGGCTCGCGCGGGCCGGCGGCTCGCTCGCCTTCACGACCTATCAGGCCGGAAAGGTGTTCTTCCTCGGCCTCAAGGCCGATGGCACGCAATGGGTCCACGAGCGCACCTTCGCGCGCTGCATGGGTCTCGGCGTCGGCGGCAACTCCCGCACGCTCCTGCTCGCCACCCACTACCAGCTCTATCGCTTCGATAGTCTCCTGCCGCCGGGCGCAAAGAGCGCGGACGGGTCGGACGCCGTCTACGTGCCGCGCCTCTCGTGGATCACCGGCGATCTCGACATCCACGACGTGGCCTTCGATGGCGCCGGCCGGCCGGTGTTCGTCAATACGGTTTTTTCCTGCCTCGCTGCCGCGAGCGAGGGCGCGAGCTTCAGGCCGCTGTGGCGCCCGCCCTTCATCACCAAGCTCGCGGCCGAGGACCGCTGCCACTTGAACGGCATGGCGGTCGAGGACGGGCGCCCGCGCTACGTCACCGCCGTGTCGGCCTCCGACGCGGCCGACGGGTGGCGCGACAAGCGCGCCGACGGCGGCGTCGTCATCGACGTCGAGACCAATGCGATCGTCTGCTCCGGCCTCTCGATGCCCCACTCGCCGCGGCTCCACGAGGGCCGCCTGTGGCTGCTCAATTCGGGCACCGGCGAGCTCGGCTGGGTCGATGTCGCGGCGCGGCGCTTCGTGCCTGTCGCCTTCTGTCCGGGCTATGCGCGCGGGCTGGCGTTTGCCGGCGGCTGCGCCGTCGTCGGGCTGTCGCTCGCACGCGAGAACCGGACGTTTCAAGGGCTCGCGCTCGACGGCGCCCTCGCCGCCAAGGGCGTCGAGGCGCGCTGCGGTCTCATCATGGTCGATCTTGCCTCGGGAGACGCGGTGGCCTGGGTCCGTCTCGAAGGCGTCGTGCGCGAGCTCTACGACGTGGCGTTCCTGCCGGGGGTCCGCCAGCCGTCCGCGATCGGCTTCAAGACCGACGAGATCACCCGCCTGATCTCGATCGACGAGGGCTCGTGAGCGGTGCGCGACACGCCTCACCGGCGCCCGAACAGGCGCTCGATGTCGGTGAGCTTCAATTCGACGTAGGTCGGCCGTCCGTGATTGCACTGGCCGGAGAAGGTCGTCGCCTCCATCTCGCGGAGCAGCGCGTTCATCTCTTCGCCCGTGAGGCGGCGCCCCGCGCGCACGCTGCCGTGGCAGGCCATGCGCGAGGAGACCGCCTCGAGCCGGTCGCGTAGGGCCGAGCCGCTCTCCTCGGCCATGATCTCGGCGGCGAGGTCGTGCACGAGGCCGTCGATGTCGCCGTTGCCCAAGAGCGCCGGGACCTCGCGCACCGCGACGGCACCCGGCCCGAAGCCTTCGATGGCGAGGCCGAGCTCGGCGAGCTCGTCCGCCTTCTCGGCAAGCGCCGCCGCCTCGTCGGCCGTGAGATCGACGATTGCGGGTATGAGGAGGGCCTGGCGCGCGACGCCGCCGTTGGCGAGCATCCGCTTCATGCGCTCGTAGACGATGCGCTCGTGGGCCGCGTGTTGGTCGACGATGACGACGGAGGTCCGCGTTTGCGCAACGATATAGGTCTCGTGCAGTTGCGCGCGCGCCGCCCCGAGCGGCCGATCGAGGAGATCGGGCGCGGGCGGCTCGGCGCCGGCACGCGAGTCCACGGAAGGCTCGGCAAGCGCCTCGAACGGGGCCTGCATCGCCTCGGCGAAACCGGGCGAGAATTGCGCCCTCGGTGCCCTCCAGGTGCGCGAAGGCTCAGCCGAACGCCGGGCCAGCGTCTCGAGCGTCGCCGCGCCGCCCTCCGCGCTCGAAAGATGCCCGGCCGTCTCGAGCGCGTGGCGCACGGCGCCGATGAGAAGGGCGCGCACGCGAGCCCCGTCGCGGAAGCGCACCTCGGCTTTCGTCGGGTGGACGTTGACGTCGACGTCGGCGGCCGGCACGGCGACGAAGAGCGCGAGCAGCGGATAGCGGCCCTTCGGCACGAGGTCGCCGTAGGCCGCGCGCACGGCGCCGGCGACGAGCTTGTCCTTGACCGGGCGCCCATTGACGAAGAGGTAGAGCTGTCCGGGGTCGGGCCGGTTGAGCGTCGGCAGGCCGGCAAAGCCGGTCACCGTCACGCCATCGCGCTCGGCCCTGGTGGGGAGCGCGTCGGCCATGAACTCGCGGCCCATGATGCGCCCGAGCCGCTGGAGGAGCCCCTCGGACGAAGCGTCGGCCGGCGGCAGCACGAGCCCTGCCCGCTCGCCCGTCGTGAGCGAGAAGCCGATTTCGGGATGCGCCATGGCCAGGCGCTTTACGACCTCGGAGGTCGCCTGGTTCTCGGTGCGCTCCGACTTCAGGAACTTCAAGCGCGCGGGCGTCGCCGAGAAGAGGTCGCGCACCTCGACGCGTGTGCCGGGGTTGAGGCCGGCGGGCTTCAAAGGCTGCTTCGCGCCGCGGTCGACGACGATCTCGAAGCCGTCGCGGGCGCCTCGCGCGCGCGACCCGACGCAGAGACGCGCGATCGAGCCGATGGAGGGCAGCGCCTCGCCGCGGAAGCCGAGCGTCGCAATCGCCGAGAGATCGTCTTCCGAAAGCTTCGAGGTCGCGTGGCGCTCGACCGAGAGCGCGAGGTCGTCGGGGCCCATGCCGACCCCGTCGTCGGTGACGCGGATGAGAGAGAGGCCGCCGGCCGCGGTGACGATCTCGATCTCGCGCGCACCTGCGTCGATCGCGTTCTCGACCAGCTCCTTGACGACGCTCGCCGGGCGCTCGATCACCTCGCCCGCGGCGATGCGGTTGACCGTCTCGGGGCTCAACTGGCGAATCGGCATGGGGCACGCCTGTTAAGTGCTGAACGATCTGAAGCTGATGCGGCCACCTTGAGCAAGCGTGAGACGACTCACTCCATTATATCGTCAAGGCCGCGCAGGCGGCCATCCACGTCACACTGCCACGGAGCCTACGATGGTTGGGTCAATTGACGTAGCACTTGCGGAAGCTTGCGTGGATGGCCGTCTTCACGGCCATGACGGTTAGGTATTATCTAGCGCTTCTGCCCGAGCGAATCGCGCGGTGCAGGCTAACCCAACCGACGAATTCCTATTTTGACAGGCGCTCTCTGGTCAGCACTTTGGCGAGCTCGACGGCGGGCTGGTCGAAGGGATCGACTCCGAGGAGGCGGCCCGCGAGGATCGTCTCCAGCATGAAATGCATGAGCAGCGCGCCGATCGCACGCTCGTCGAGGCGAGGCATATCGAACGCGCGCACGGGGCGACCGGCCTTGGCAAGGGCATCCGCGATGGCGTGCGCTTGCGCCTCGACGATGTCGCCGACCGTCTTGCCGCCCATGATCGATTGGCCGGCCACGGCCGCCATTGCGGGATCGAGCACAGGTCCGGTGCCTGCGGTCGCGACGCGCAAAACCGTCACCGCGATCTCGCGCGGCCCATCCATGAAGAGCTGGAGCTGGCTGTGCTGGTCGACGGGACCGAGGGCCGGAACGGGGCTCGATCCTTCGCCGCCCTTGCCGAGGCTTTCGGCCCAGAGCTGCACCCACCAGTCGGCGAAGCGGCCGAGGCGGTCGGCATAGGGCATGAGGACCAGCGTGTGTATGGCGCGCTCCTTGGCGAGAGCAACGAGGACAGCGGCGCCGAGGGCAGGAGGAACGTCGCGCGGGTCCTTGGCTGAGAGCATCGCCTCGACGACGGAACGGGCGCCGGCGCGGATGGCGCGCGCGTCGAGCCCGCGGGCCATGGCCGGCACCAGGCCGACGTTGGTGAGGCACGAGAAGCGGCCGCCGATCCCGGTGTGGTGCTCGAGCATCGGAATGGAGAGGCTTGCAAAAAGGTCGCGCAGCCCGTTCCTGGTGCCGGGCTTGGCCGGCTCCGTGATGCCGAGAAAAATCTCGGGGGTTCGCGCCGCGAGCCCGGCGCTCTTCACCGCCGCGAGCGTCGCGATCACCTGGGCGAGCGTCTCTGCCGTGCCGCCCGACTTCGAGATGGCGACAAAGCGTGCGGTGGCGAGGTTGATCTTCTTGAGCGCGCCCGCGAGCGTCAGGGGATCGAGGTTGTCGAAGAAGCGCGTGCGCGGACGCGAGCGGTCGTAGACCCCGCCGCCGCCCGAGATGTTCCAGCCGGCGAGCTGGGCGAGCGCCTGGCCGCCGAGCCCCGAGCCGCCGGTGCCGAAGAAGACAATCGTCTCCGCGCCCTCGGAGAGACGCGCGAGGGCCTGCTCGGCGGCATCGAGGTCGGCGGTCTCCTCGGGGATGCGCAGAAGCGGAAGGCGGGAGGAGGCATAGTCCTCACGCAGCGCCTCGAGCGCCGGAGTGACGCGGGCGAGCCAGCGGGCAAGCTCGGCCTCGCCGAGCCCGTGGGCGCCGATGGCGCCAGCGAGGCACCCGTCGATCGTTTGCGTGTAAGGAGGCATGCCGTCGTATCAATCCCTTCGCCGGTCCGGAGTTCCGGCGAACGGGTAGCCGGTTTCCGGGCCCTAGCCAACTGGAGGACCTTGAGCGCTAGCCCTTGCTCGCCGCCGCGCTGACGGGCTTGCCGACGATGGTGACAATGAGATTGTCGTTGTCGAGAAGCCGCTTGGCGACGCGCTTGGCGTCGTCCAGCGTGATGGCCTCGATAATGCTGTTGCGCTTCTCGACATAGTCGGGACCGAAATCGTCCTCGTAGAGCCCGAGGAGCTGGCTCGCGATCTTGGCGTTGGTATCGAAGCGCAGCGCATAGGAGCCCGTCAGGTACTTCTTCGCGTTCTCGAACTCGGCCGGCGTCGGGCCCTGCTCGGCGATTTTTCTGAGCTCGGCTCGGATGACGTCGAGCGACTGGCCGATCACCTCGTTCTTGGACGCGACGCCGCCGGTCAGGATCGAGGCATGGCGGAACGGCTGGATGTAGCTGTAGACGGAGTAGGCGAGACCGCGCTTTTCGCGCACCTCCTCCATGAGGCGGGAGGCGAAGCCGCCGCCGCCGATGAGCTGATTGAGCACGAACGCCGTCATGAAGTCGGGGTCCTTGCGCGGCATGGCGTTCAAGCCGAACACGGCAACCGACTGGGGAATGTTCATCTCGATCAGCTGCTCCTTGCCGCCGGTGACGGGCACCGTTTGCGGCACGGGGCTGAGACCGGCCTTCTCGGGAAGGTCGCCGAAGACGGTGTCGAGCAGCTTTCCGAGCTCGTCGGGCGTGATGTCGCCGACCGCCACCACCTTCAAGTTCGACTTGGCGAAGACGCGGCGCCGATAGGCCTCGAGGTCGTCGCGCGTAGTCGCGCTGACGGTGGCCTCGGTGCCCTGGGCCGGGCGGCCGTAGGAATGGCCGGCGAAGGCGGTGGCGAACCACTCTCTGGCGGCGACCTTCTCCGGATCGCGGTCGGCATAGACGAGATTGGCGAGTAGCTGCTGGCGGATGCGCTCGACCGCGTCCGGGTCGAAGCGCGGCTTCGTCAATGCGAGGCGCAGGAGCTCGACCGCCTTGTCGCGGTTGGCGGTGAGCGTCTCGAAGTTGCCGTAGAAGGCGTCGCGGCTGTCCTCGTAGCTCATCCGCATGGCGATCTCTTCCATGCGCTCCTGGAAGTCGTTCGAGCGGATGTCGCCGGCTCCCTCGTCGAGCATGGCGGTGAGGAAGTTGGCGACCCCGTCCTTGCCGTCGGGGTCCTGGGCATTGCCCCCCTCGAAGGCAAACCTCATGGCCATCAGCGGATTGGCGTGCTCTTCGACGAGCCAGGCCTCGATGCCGCCTGGACTCTTGATAGTTTGGATCTTCATGGCGTGAGCTGGCTTCGCGAAGGTGACAAGCAGGAATAGGGAGAGAACCGCGAGCGATATGGCCATATCGATGCGGGCAAGGCGCACGATACCACGGCTCAGGCTTTCCATGGGGCAGTCCTCAATCAGGCCTCAGGAGCGGTTCTTGACGGCCGGCTGCTCGGCGCGCGCGTTGGCGCCGTCAGGCTCAGGGAGCAGCACGCCCGTCACCGAGCGCCTGATATCGAGGTAGGTCGCGGCGGCCTTCTTCACATCGTCGAGCGTGACCTTCGAGATCGCGTCAGGCCACCCCTCGACCTGCTCGACGGTGCGGCCGATCGCAAGGGACCAGCCGTAGCGGCGCGCAAGGGAGGCCTGATTGTCGTTCTCGTAGATGTAGTCGGCGACGAGGCTCGACTTGGCCCGATCGAGCTCGGCCTGGGTGAGGCCGTTGGTGCGGATGTCGTCGAGGACGGCATCGAGCGCGGCCTCGATTTTCTCGACGGCGGGTCCGTCGGCGGAGACCGCGTAGAGCGAGATGGTGCCGTAGTCGAGGCCCGAGCCCATGTAGGAGCCGCCGGCAGAGGAGGCAAGCTTCTCCTCGACCACGAGCTTCTTGTAGAGCCGGCTCGTAGCTCCGTCGGCGGCGATCTTGGCGAGGATGTCGAGCGCCTCGGCCTCGCCGGGCTTGGCGGTCGCGTAGCTCGGCACGACGTAGTCGCGATGGAGCGAGGTCTTGCCGGCGCGCGGATCCTTGTACTCGATGCGACGCGCGGCGCGCGCCGGTGGGTCGAGGGGACGGGTCCGACGGGCGGAGACGAGGGGATTGGCGGGGACCTTGCCGTAAGTCTCCTCGGCAAGGGTGCGAACCTCGTCGGCCGTCACGTCGCCGGCGACGACGAGGATGGCGTTGTTGGGCGCATAGTAATGGCCGTAGAAGTTCATCGCGTCGTCGGGCGTGAGCTGCGCCATCTCGTGCTCCCAGCCGATGACCGGAATGCCGTAGGGGTGCGAGTAGTAGAGCGCCGCGTTCATCTGCTCGTCCATGATCGCGGACGGATTGTTCTCGATGCGCGAGCGGCGCTCTTCGAGGATGACGTCGCGCTCGGTGAGAACCTCCTTCTCGGTCAGGCGGAGGTTCACCATGCGGTCGGCCTCCATCTCCATCAACGTCTTCAAGCGGTCCTTGGCGATGCGCTGGAAGTAGCTCGTCACATCGTGGCCGGTAAACGCGTTGTCCTGGCCGCCGAGCCGGGCGACGATCTTGGAGAACTCGCCCATCGGGATCTTGTCGGTCGACTTGAACATCAGGTGCTCGAGAAAGTGGGCGATGCCCGACTTGCCCTTGGGCTCGTCGGCGCCGCCGACCTTGTACCAGACCATATGGGTCACGACCGGGGCGCGATGGTCGGGGATGACGACGACGGTGAGGCCGTTCGAGAGCGTGAATAGGCTGACGCGATCGGCGGTCTCGGCGGCGGCGGGGGTGAATGCGAGCATGAGAAGGACCACGGCTCTGATTGATAGGCGCCAAGCGCCCGCATAGTTTGTCATGGGATCCTCGAACGTGCCGGGCGCAGGAGGTCGTTTCCCCCACCACGGCGAGGCGCCGAGCCAAGATCGGCTCTCGAGGACGTCCGGGCGCGAGGCTCGCGCCCAAACGGCCGAAATCTCATCTCGGCATTCGCGGCTCCGTTGTCAAATGACAAGCAGTTCACATCGCTTGAAAAGCGGCAATGGGGTGGATGGGCAGCGGGCAATGGGGGGCGTGTACGCACCCTCCACGGGGCTCGCCCGCAGCGCAATATGGTTGAGAAAGGATGAACGGCCGGGAGCGCTTATTCCTCGCCCTCGTTCCATTTCTTGATTGACGTCAGGACCGAGGCTCGGCAAGGCCCGAGCGGGCCGGTGGCCAAGTCGGCGCCGGTCTCGTCGCCGCGCGCCTTCGCCATCTCGTAGTTCACCTTGCAGTACTCGGCCTGCTGGCGCTGGAGCTCGGCTTGAGAGACCTCGAGCTTCTTATCGGGGTCGTTGAGGGCCGCAACCTCGTTCTGGGCGGCCTCGGGCGCCTCTCCGGGCGCGGGCAGGCGCTCCGTGCTGGGTGGCAGAACGAGGGGGGTGCGCGCGGCAATCTTCGGCTCGGCGGCCTTGGTCTGGTTGCCGCCTAGACCCACGGCGTTGAAGAGGCCGCCGTTGAACTCGATCTCGTCCATGGCGCAGCCGCCGACGGCGGCCGCCAAACCGGCAAGCGCGAATGCGATCAGGGCCTTGCGGCTAACCCCCGGCTTCCCCATCCTGCGCCTCCGAACGCCGTCGTTAAGGCCGCTGCAGCAAGGTCTTCGGCTACAACGGATTTGCGGCGTCATTGCGACTCGCCCACAACGAGTCATATAGCAGCCCGATGACCCCGGCAACTATGGCGACATCTGCAATATTGAACACGTACCAATAGAAGCCGAAGGCGTGCAGCGAATAGAAATCCGCGACCCCGCCGAGACTTAGCCGGTCGATGGCGTTGCCGATCGCCCCCCCGATGATGAGCCCGAGCGAGACCGCCATGATCGCCGTGCGGGCGCTGCGCGACAGCCACACCCATAGCGCGGCCGAGGCGAGGGCGGCAAAGCCGGCGAGTGCCGCCTGCCAGGCCATGCTCGACTGGTCGAACAGAGAGTAGCTGATGCCGGTGTTCTTCACGAACACGAGGTCGAGGAACGGGGTGACGGCGACGCGCCCCTTGGCGGCGATGTCGTAGACCTCGATCATCCACCACTTGTTCGCCTGATCGAGGAGGAGGGTCGCGAGTGCTACGCCGAGGCCGAGGCGCGAGTAGGGACCCCAGAGCCAGGAGGCGGCGGCACGCGCGGATGTGGTCGGGGTGGTCATCCCCGAACCTCTATGGGGGATTGAGGACAGGAGCAAGCCAGCGCAGGTCCGGTACCGAATCGAGCGAGCAATTGCGGTGCAGCAGACCAAGCAAGGCCGGGGGCCGGCTCACTGGCCGGGCTTCGTCTCCGGCCCGAGCACGCCCGATTTCGTGACGCCGTCCATCAGCTTGGCGATGTCCTCATCGCGCAGAGCTGCGCGAATAGCAATTAGGTCACCCCGATATCTTGGCGCGTTGCTGGTCGCAGGACTTGACGCGTACGAGATTGGGCATCTCCTTGAGCTTGTCGGCAGGTACGCAGTCGGGGAGTCCGGCCATTCGCGCGCCGTTGACAAACAGCTCGGCTTCCTTTTCCGCATAGCCGCCCACGTCACTGAGATATCGTTCTGCGATCCAGGTAGGATCCAGCTTTGTGACGTTGACAACAGCTGCCTCTGCGTCACCCGTGCGACCCAAATACGCATAAGCCATGGCCAAGAACGCGTAGTCGAGGGCAAGGGGCTCCTTCACGAGCAATCTGTATTTTACCGACCTTTCGTATTGCTCGCCGAAAAAGAACACGCGACTGAGCCCTTGATTGTACCAGTCGGGATAGTGAGGGTTCAGCTTCAGCGACTGTTCCGCGAGGCTCACTGCCCGTGCCGATTCACCTAGTCCGGGGATAGACCAAGCGATTATGAGGAGTAGGTCTGCATTAGAGGGGGCAAGAGCCTCCGCCCTGTCAAACTCGGCGGCAGCCTGGTGCGGCTTCCCGTGATAAGCGTAGGCCACGCCGAGAGCCAGGTGCGTTTCGCCATCGTTGGGATCGAGCTTCACCGCCTTCTGGGCCGCCTCCATCTGCTTTGAGAGCGCCTCCTCGACGGAGGGCGCCAACCCGAGGTCGATCAAATAGACTTGGACAGTGGCCAGGCCGCAGTAAGCACGTGCCAATTGCGGATCGAGCTGGAGAGCTTTGCGGAACAAGCGTTCTGCTTCGGTCAAGCCTTCCTTCGTCACCTTGTGTTTCGCCTCCATGGCCAGCAAGTATGTGTCGAAGGCGGTCAGGTTCGCGGGCGGCTTGCGCCTGAGAAGACCGCGCTCGGCCTCTGCGACCGCCCCCTCGTAGCCAGTCAGCGTGGCGGCGATTCTTTTCGTGACATCGTTCTGCACCGCGAACAGGTCATCGACAGGCCGGTCGTAGCGCTCGGACCAGACGTGGCCGCCGGAGGCGGCTTCGATGAGCTGGGCGGTCACGCGAATGCGCTCGCCGATCGACTGGATGCTGCCCTCGAGAACATACTTCACCCCGAGATCGCGACCTATTTGGCGGATGTCGACAGGCTTGCCCTTATAGACCCCGGTGGAATTGCGAGCGATGACGACAAGGTCCTTGGAGTGGGCGAGATCGGTAATGATGTCTTCGGTGATCCCGTCTGCGAGGCGCTCCCATTTGGGATCGGCCCCGATATTGTCGAACGGCAAGACAGCCACAGACGGCTTATCGGGCTGCGGCGGACCAGAGCTCCGGCCCTGCGCAATTGGCCTGGCCCCGGCGCGCACGCGGTAGACGCGGACCGGCTTCGCAATGTTCTTGACCTGCTGCTCGCCCAAAGACTCAAAGCCGAAGGGAAGCTTGCCTTCGACGGCATCGTGGACGATGGAGGAGATGCAGACGCCGCCGCCCTCGGCAAGGGCCTCCATCCGCGCGGCGACATTGACGCCATCCCCATAGATCGTACCGTCGGCGTCCTCGATCACATCGCCGAGGTTGACCCCGATGCGGAACTGCATGCGCCGTTCCGAGTTGAGTTCGCTGTTGTGGCCTTCGAGCGATTTTTGGATCTCGACGGCGGCCTGGACCGCCTCGACCGCACTCGGGAACTCGGCCAACAGCGCATCCCCGGGCGCGTTGACCACGCGGCCGCCGCGGCGCACCACCAGGCGGGCGACGATGTCGCGACAAGACTTGAGGGTCTCAACGGTCGCGGCCTCGTCGGCAGCCATCAGGCGGGAATAGCCGACCACGTCCGCGCTCAAAATTGCGGCCAACTTGCGTCGGCTGCTCGGGTCGATCATCGCCCTCTCCACAAGGGAAAGTCCGCAACTTACGCTTCGCGGTGACCGCGAGCAACGGCACCGACGGGGCTTCAAGTGGTTGATGACGCAGGCGGCCTAGGTCTTGCGTGCTCCAAAAAAAGCGGACACTCGCAAGTATCGCCTTGTGATCGGTAGTGATGAAGGTGATGGGTCAAATTTGGCGAGGATTGCGTGCCTCCCACTCGCGGACGGCCGCGGCGTCGCGGGCCGAGAGGTCGGGATACTCGGGGTCGGTGCCCACGTCCGCGGTGATGCGCCAGGAGCGGGCGCATTTGCGTCCCTCGGCGCGATGGGCGAGGACGCCGACGCCGTCCACGTCCGCGAGCGTGAACGCCTCGGCGGGCGCGAGCTTGCAATGAAGCGTCGCGGCACTCGTGATGCACACCTCGGCGAGGTCCACTTCCTGCAGGGCCTCGTGGCAGAGCGAATGCGTGACGAAGATCTCGGGCGCCGCCTCGAGCGAGGAGCCGATGCGCTTTGCCGCCCGCTCGAGCTCGAGCGCGCCGGTAACGACGCGGCGCACCGCGCGCACCTGATCCCATTTCTCTGCGAGCGCGTCGTCGCGCCAGGAGGCGGGAATGTGCGGAAAGGATTGGTGGTGGACGGAGTCGCGCTCGGACGGGTAGCGCGCGAGCCAGGCTTCCTCCGCCGTAAACGAGAGGATCGGCGCGAGCCAGGTCGTGACGCAGCCGAAGATCTGGTCGATGACGGTCAGGGCCGCGCGCCGCTTCAAGCTCGAGTAGGCCTCGCAATAGAGCGTGTCCTTGCGGATGTCGAAATAGAACGCCGAGAGGTCCGTGTTCATGAAGTGGGTCAAGCGCGCGACGACCTTGCGGTAGTCGTAGGCACGATAGGCCTCGCGGATCTCCAGATCGAGCAGGGCCAGCTCGTGCAGCATGAGCCGTTCGAGCTCGGGGAGCTCGGCGAGCGGCACCCGATGGCCGGGCTCGAAGTAAGCAAGCGCTCCGAGCATCCAGCGCAGCGTGTTTCTGAGCTTGCGGTAGGCGTCGACCGCCGACTGCACGATCGCGGGCCCGAAGCGGATGTCGTTCACGGTATCGGCGGAGGCGACCCACAGGCGCAGGATATCGGCGCCCGACGTCTTCATCACCTCCTGCGGCGAGAGCGTGTTGCCCTTCGACTTCGACATCTTCTCCTCGCCCTTCTCGTCGAGGATGAAGCCGTGGGTCAGAACTACGTCATACGGGGCGAACCCGCGCGTGCCGCAGCTCTCGAGGAGCGAGGAGTGGAACCAGCCGCGGTGCTGGTCCGAGCCCTCGAGGTACATGATGCGGTCGGTCCCGCCGTCGCGGCGGCGGAAGATGCCGGAGAGCGATGGGAATTGCTCGGGGTCCTCGAGCGTGAAGGCGTGCGTCGATCCGGAATCGAACCACACGTCGAGCACGTCGGTGACCTGCTCCCACTTGGCGAGCTCCTTTTCGGGCACGAGCCCGGCAAGGAAGCGCTCCTTGGCGCCCGCTTCGAACCACACGTCGGCGCCCTTCTCGGCGAAGGCCTGCACGATGCGGGCCGACAGCTCGTTCGAGGCCGGATAACCCGGACCCGGGATGACGGCGTCGGTCTCCGTGTTGCGGAAAACGGTGATCGGCACGCCCCAGGCGCGCTGGCGCGAGACCACCCAGTCGGGGCGGTTCTCGATCATGCCGGTGATGCGGTTCTCGCCGGCCTCGGGCACCCACTCCGTCTGGCGGATCTCAGCGAGCGCGAGCCGGCGCAGCGTCGGCCAGTCGCCCGGCCCGTGATGGTGGCGCGCGTGGGCGGCGACCGCGGGATGGGCGACCCCGGGCCCGGCGTCGGGCACCGCGAGATCGACGGGCCTGTCGAGGGCGATGAACCACTGCGGCGTGTTGCGGAAGATGACCGGCTTCTTCGAGCGCCAGGAGTGCGGGTACTGGTGCTTCAAGCGCCCGCGCGCGATGAGGGCGCCGGCCTCGATCAGCGCCTTGATGACGGCGTCGTTGGCGTCGCCCTTGTCGCCGGATTCGGTCAGCACGCGCTTGCCCTCGAAGCCCGGCGCGTCTTTCGTGAACACGCCGTCGGCATCGACGGTGAAGGGGATCGTCGTGTCGATGCCGCGATCGTGCAGCACCTTCTGATTGGCGATCCAGATGTTGTAGTCGTCGGCGCCGTGACCGGGTGCGGTGTGCACGAATCCCGTGCCCGTATCCTCTGTGACGTGATCGCCGTCGAGGAGCGGTACGTGAAAATCATAGCCGAGAAAGTGGAGTGGATGTGAGCACACTGATCCTTTGAGATCCTCGGTCATCACATCGCCGCGTCGCTGATAAGTCTCGACCTTTGCGGACTTCATGACATCTGGAGCAAGATTGTCGGCAAGAATGAACGTGTCTCCAGCCTGTGCCCAGTTTCCATCCGGAGCGGCTACGACTTCGTAGAGCCCGTATTTGATCTTTGATGAAAAACTGATCGCCCGGTTGCCAGGAATGGTCCACGGCGTCGTGGTCCAGATCACTACCGCTGCTCCAAGCAGCGGTTGAGGCGGATTGATTTTCCGCACTTCACTCGAGGACGCGCCACGTGGAGTTGTCGCCAATAACGTGGGTGCGATCGGAAACTTCACCCAGATCTGGTCGCTCTGATAGTCGAGATACTCGACCTCCGCTTCCGCGAGTGCCGTCTTCTCCACGACCGACCACATGACGGGCTTCGAGCCCCGATAGAGGAGCCCGCTCTTTGCAAACTTCATGAGCTCGCGTGCGATCGTGGCTTCCGCGCGGAATGACATCGTCGAATAGGGCCGCTCCCAGTCGCCGAGCACGCCCAAGCGCTGGAACTCCTCGCGCTGCACGCCGAGCCACTTCTCTGCGAACTCGCGGCACTCGCGGCGGAACTCGTTGACCGGCACCTCGTCCTTGTTCTTCCCCTTGGCGCGGTATTGCTCCTCGATCTTCCACTCGATGGGGAGCCCGTGGCAGTCCCAGCCCGGCACGTAGGGGCTGTCGTGGCCCAGCATCTGCTGGCTCTTCACGACGAGGTCCTTCAGGATCTTATTCAGCGCGTGCCCGATGTGGATGTGGCCGTTGGCGTAGGGCGGCCCGTCGTGGAGCACGAACTTCGGTCGCCCGCGCGAGCGCGTGCGCAGCTGCTGGTAAAGTCCGATCTCGCGCCAGCGGGCGATGAGCTTGGGCTCGAGCTCGGGCAGGCCCGCCTTCATGGAGAAGGAGGTTTTGGGCAGGAACAGCGTCTCGCTCCAGTCGCGCTCCGCCGTTTCCGCTGCCGCGGCCTCCGCCTTTGCCCCGCTGTCTTTCGCCATTGTCATTCGCTCGTTTGGGTAGAGGGGCGTTCTAGCAACACAGTCTTCTTGAAGCAAAGGAAGACCCCACTTCGCACCCCCTCAAGAGGGAGGAATGAGGTTCAGCCGCCCGCCCGCGCCTTTTCGTCGGCGAGGGCCTTCTGGAATGCGGGCCGGGCCTGCAGTCGCTCGACATAGGCAACGAATTCGGGCCGCTCGGGCAGGATCTTGAAGCCCAGCATGTAGCGCAGCGCCGAGCCGATCAGCACGTCGGCGGCGGAGAATTTCTCCCCGAGGAGCCATGGGCCCGGCTTGAGGCCCGCCGCAAGCGTGCCGATGACGTCGTCGAAGGTTCCCCACCCGGCCGTGGACGGCGGCGACTCGCGCTGCATGAATTTGTCCATGACCGCAGGCTCGAGACAGCTGCCGTTGAAGAACATCCATTTGAGATAGGGGCCCCGCTCGGGGGCATCGATCGCCGGCGCCAGCCCGGTCCGCGGGTACTTGTCAGCGAGATAGACGAGGATCGCCGGCAGCTCGGTCACGAGCGCGGCGCCGTCCTTCAGTGCCGGCACCTTGCCCATCGGGTTGATCGCCAGGTAGTCCGCCGATTTGTGCTCGCCCTTTTT
Source organism: uncultured Alphaproteobacteria bacterium (assembly GCA_963840415.1). Classification (GTDB taxonomy): domain Bacteria; phylum Pseudomonadota; class Alphaproteobacteria; order Rhizobiales; family Hyphomicrobiaceae; genus Hyphomicrobium_C. Next base: position 208,122 of record CAWIYX010000022.1, read on the forward strand.
GAGATCGAGGATTTCGAGCTCGAACGGCTCGCCGAGCTCGTGGAGCATGTAGAGCGCGGTTGCCGAGCGCGAGTTCGGCGCATGATAGAGCGTGAGCATGCATGGCCTCTCAGCTTAACGGGCGACGCTGGTCGATGCCCTGCGACGCGGGGTTGGCAAGCAACCGGCGGGCTTCCGCGCAGTCCGCCTCCATCTGCGCTTTCAGCGCCTCGACGCTGTCGAACTTGCGGTCGCCGCGAATGAAGTCGATGAACTCGATCTCGATCTCCTCCCCGTAGAGCTCGCCGGAAAAGTCGAGCAGGAACACTTCCAGCAGCACCCGGCCGTTGTCGAACATCGGCCGCGTGCCGAGATAGGCCGCTCCGTCGAAGCGCCCGCCCGGCGTCGCGACGCGCACCGCATAGATGCCGTGGGCGAGCGCCGTGCCCTTGGAAAGCGCGATGTTGGCGGTCGGAAAGCCGAGCTCGGTGCCTCGCTTTGCGCCGCCGATGACGCGGCCCTTGACGGTCCATGGTCGGCCGAGGCCGTGAGCGGCCCCGCCGTACATCTCCCTGGGCGAGCTGCGCGCGGATGGCGCTCGAGGAGAACGCCTCGCCCGCTTCCGCGACGGGCGCGATGACGGTGACGGTGAAGCCGAGCCGGGCGCCTTCTCTCTGCATGGTCTCGGGCGTGCCGCGGCGATCCTTGCCGAAGAAGAAGTCGTAGCCGATGACGACGCCGGCAGACGCGAAGGGCGCCGACCAGCACGCGTGCGATGAAGGTCTCCGGCGTCGAGGTCGGCGAGGGCCCTGTCGAAAGGGAGGACGATCGCCTGGTCGATACCGAGCTTCTCGAGGAGGGCGAGCTTGTCGGAAAGGCTCGTCAGCCGGAAATGCGGCTCGTCGGGGAGAAAGAACTCGCGCGGGTGGGGCTCGAAGAGTAGCGCGCCGGACGGGCGGCGCGCCAGTCTTGCCTCCTCGACGGCGTGCGGCGATGAGCGCCTGATGGCCCCGGTGCACGCCGTCGAAATTGCCGATGGCGAGGATCGCGCCCTGCGCCTCCGTGGGAACGCTGTCATAGCCTTGAACGACGAGCATGCGGTCCCGTCCGGTCGGGGGGAGGGTGAAGTGATCTTACATGCCGCCGCACTTGGTAGATCAGGCGGGGCGGGCCGGCACCATCAGCATCGCTTCCCCGGTCAGCACCGGCTTGCCGCCGACCGAGCACACCGTCTCGAAGCGCGCCCGCTTCTTCTCCGGTACGAGCTCGACGAGCTTCACCGTCGTCGTGACCGTGTCGCCGATCTTCACCGGCGCCTTGAAGGCGAGCGACTGGGAAATGTAGACCGAGCCGGGGCCCGGAAGCTTCATACCGAACACGGCCGAGATATAGGCCGCCGACAGCATGCCGTGGGCGATGCGCTCCTTGAACATGGTGGTCGCGGCATAGGAGGCGTCGAGGTGCACCGGGTTCTTGTCGCCCGAGACTTCGGCGAAGGCGGCGATGTCGGACTCCTTGACCGTCGTCGCCAGCGACGCCTCCTGCCCGACCTGCAAATCCTCGAAATAGGTGATCATCGGTGCGCTCATTCTCTTTCCGGCCTCTTTTTGATAGCGGCGGGCGGGACACTAGCCGCCGGATAGGGCCGGCGCAACGAGGTGTTGCAGGCTTGGGCGCGTTCGCGCTATAAGGCGCAATCCCCAAAGTTGCCCCACTAATTTGGCTTTGCGGCGGCCCCGCAAAGCCCGGAGAAGAGCCGCTATGAGCGACCGTAAACCCCTGATGCCAAAAGCCACCGCCGTGTGGCTCGTGGAAAATACCTCGCTCACCTTCGAGCAGATCGCCGAGTTCTGCGGCCTGCACGTGCTCGAGGTCAAAGGCATCGCCGACGGGGACGTGGCGCAGGGCATCAAGGGCCTCGATCCCATGACCTCGGGCCAGCTCACGCGCGAGGAGATCGAGGCGGCGGAGCAGGATCACTCCCACCAGCTCAAGATCTCCGAGCCCAAGGTGGCGATGCCCGAGGCGGTGTCGAAGAAGGGGCCGCGCTATACCCCGGTCTCGCGCCGCCACGACCGGCCGAACGCTGTCCTGTGGCTCCTGCGCAATCACCCCGAGCTCAAGACCAGCCAGATCATGCGCCTCGTCGGCACGACCAAGCCGACGATTGCCCAGATCAAGGACCGCACGCATTGGAACTCGCCTAATCTCGTGCCGCAGGACCCGGTGACGCTCGGGCTCTGCTCGCAGATCGACCTCGACGCGGAGGTGAAGAAGGCGGCGCGCCGCGTCGAGCGCGAGCGCAAGGAGGCCGAGCGCGAGGCGATCAAAGCCGGCACGCTGCTGCCGACCGAGGTGACGACGGCGCCGCAACCCGAGGAAGGGTTCAAGCCGACGGCAGAGATCGTCCAGCCGAGGGAAGCCGAGGAGAAGCGCGAGGAGACGCCCCAGGAGGAGGAGGCGCGCGTGTTCGCCAAGCTCAAGGAGCTCAAGAGCGAGACCGAGGACGAGACGGCGGCCGAGAGCAACAAGGAGTAGGCTCGCCGCTGTCCCCGGCGTGCGGCTAGCTCAATCCCGCCCACCACGACAGCAGCATGTCGAGGACGAGGGCGAGGAAGATCGCCGCGCCGACGTCGCGGTTCGAGCGAAATCTAAAGAGGCAATTCTTGGCGTCGGCGACGTCGAGCGTCGACACCTGCCAGGCGAGCTGGAGCGCGACGAGCGCGAGCCCGAAGAAGAACACGAGGTGCGTGCCGGCGAGATAGCCCGCGGCGACCCATAGCGCGACGGCGCCGAGATAGAAGCCCCCGACCCAGCTCGCCGTGTTCGTCCCGAAGGTCAGCGCCGTCGACTTCAATCCGAGCATGGCGTCGTCCTCGGCATCCTGATGGGCGTAGATGGTGTCGTAGCCGATCGTCCACAGCACGGCGCCGAGGTAGAGGAGGATCGCCGGCAGCGCGAGCGAGCCCTTGACCGAAGCCCAGCCCATGAGCGCCCCCCAGTTGAAGGCGAGGCCGAGGACGGCCTGCGGCCAGTATGTGAACCGCTTCGCATAGGGGTAGACGGCGACGATGGCGAGCGAGGCGATGCCGAGCAGGATCGTGAACCGGTTGAACCAGATCAGAATGAAGAAGCCCGCGAGCGAAAGGGCGCCCGCGAAGAGAAGCGCATTCTCGGGCGTCACCTGCCCCGAGGGGATGGGCCGGCTTGCCGTGCGCGCAACGCGCGCGTCGAAGTCGCGATCGACGTAGTCGTTATAGGCGCAGCCCGCGCCCCGCATGATAAAGGCGCCAGCGGCGAAGAGGGCGAGCGAGACGAGGCTCGGATAGGGGTGGCCTTCCGAGACGTGGGCGAGCGCGAGCGACCACCAGCAGGGAAAGAGCAATAGCCAGGTCCCGATCGGGCGGTCGACGCGCGCAAGCCTGAGATAGGGCCGGATCGCCTCCGGCGCGTAGCGGTCGACGAGATTGCCGGGCGCCGCGTCGGCGACGGGAGCATCGCCGAGGCCGTCGGCATCCGAGCCTGGGTATGGAGCCGTCATCGTTCCTTCCCGCATCTCGGCGAAGCCTAGTCGGACCGGGCGCGGCGGGCAACCCGTGGACGTCTGTTGGACCGGCGCGGGGCTTCGGATATTGAGGGGCGATGCCAGTCCACGACTTCTCCGCCCAACGCCTGTTCGTCGAGGCGCCGCTCGCGGCCGGCGCCCGCGTCGCGTGCCTGCCGGCGCAGGCGAACTATCTCGTCCGCGTGCTTCGCCTCGCCGCCGGCGACGAGATCCTCCTCTTCAACGGTCGCGATGGCGAATGGCGCGCCCGCCTTGCCGAGACGGGAAAGCGCGGCGCCGTGCTCGAGGCAGTCGAGCTTGTGCGCGCGCAGGAGGGCGGGCCGGACCTCGACTATCTCTTCGCGCCCTTGAAGCGCGCGCGCCTCGACTACATGGTGGAAAAGGCGACCGAGATGGGCGCGGCGAAGCTGCGTCCCATCCTCACCCGCCACACGATTGCCGAGCGCGTCAATCTCGATCGCATGCGCGCGCATGCGATCGAGGCGGCCGAGCAGTGCGGCGTGCTCCGCCTCCCCGAGATCGCCGCGCCCGAGCCGCTTCTCTCCGTGCTCGACGCCTGGGACGCGGCTCGCCCCCTCGTCTTCTGTGACGAGAGTGCGAACGTCGCGAGCCCGATCGAAGCACTCGCCAAGCTCGAGCGCGGCCCGGTGGCCGTGCTGATCGGGCCCGAGGGAGGTTTCCACGACGAGGAGCGCAGAGCTCTCAGCTCCAAGCCGTTTACCTTACCGATTTCTCTCGGACCCCGGATTCTGCGCGCCGATACCGCCGCGGTCGCCGCCCTCGCCCTCGTCAACGCTGTTTTAGGCGATTGGCGGTAGAAGTGGTGCCTTGTGCGCGTACCTCGCTCGGAGGGGCGCCGAGGCGGAGGATTGCATATGCGCCGGGTGATGCGTTGGAGTGCGGTGGTGCTCGGTCTTGCGGCGTTGGCGGCGCCGGGCGCGGCAGAAGAGATGCTCGGCCGGCCCCGGCCCTGGGGCGCGCCTCTCATCGTGCCCGAGTTCGACGTGCCCCTTCCCATGACGCAGCCACCCCAGTACCGCATCCAGACCCCCGATGCCCTCGTGGCCGAGCTCGGCGATTGCCGCAACGGCGGACAGCTCGATCTCACCATGTGCCTCTGGGGCGGCATGAGCTCGGTCGACGTTCGGCGCATGGAAGCCTGCCTCGGGTCGAACATCATTCCCGACGATCCGGCGCCGGCACGCGCCTGCTATGCGAGCCTGCCGCGCTAGGGCGGCGCGGCCGTGCGGGGATCGCCGATTTCAAGCCTTGTGCCGCTTAGCGGGCGCGGCCATAACTCGCTTCGACCAGCGCCCCGTTAACCGCCGAGGCCCGCTTCAAATGTCGACCCGTCAGGATCAAGCCCCGAGCGGGCTGGTGCGTTCGCGCGCCGACCTCGTCGGGTGGATCGCCGAGGGCGAGAAGCCGAAAGAGGCATGGCGGATCGGCACCGAGCACGAGAAGTTCGTATTCCACACCGACACCCTCGGCCCGGTGCCTTACGAGGGCGAGCGGGGCATCCGCGCGCTCATGGAGTGCCTGATCGAGCGCTACGGCTGGGAGGCGATCACGGAGGGGACGAACATCATCGCCTTGAAGCGTCCGGCCGGCGAGCCCGGCGGTACGATCAGCCTCGAGCCCGGCGGACAGTTCGAGCTCTCGGGCGCGCCCGTCTCGGACCTCCACGAGACGGCCGCCGAGACGCAAGAGCATCTGAACGAGGTGCTCGATGTCGGCGAGGATCTCGGCATCGGATTTCTCGGCGTGGGCTTCTCGCCCAAGTGGACCTTGGCCGAGACGCCGCGCATGCCGAAGGAGCGCTACAAGATCATGACGCGCTACATGCCCGAGGTCGGCCGCTACGGCCTCGACATGATGTACCGCACGGCGACCATCCAGGTGAACCTCGACTTTGCCTCCGAGGCCGACATGGTGAAGAAGCTGCGCGTCAGTCTGGCATTGCAGCCGATCGCGACCGCGCTCTTTGCCTCCTCGCCCTTCCGCGAGGGCAAGCCCAACGGCTTCAAGTCGCTGAGAAGCGAGGTCTGGCGCGACACCGATCCCAACCGCACGGGCATGCTGCCGTTCGTGTTCGAGGACGGCATGGGCTACGAGCGCTATGTCGACTACGCGCTGGGCGTACCCATGTACTTCGTCTACCGCGGCGGGCGCTACATCGATGTCGCCGGCGCCTCGTTTCAAGATTTTCTCGACGGCGAGCTCGCCGCGCTTCCTGGCGAGCGCCCGACGTTCGACGACTGGTCCGATCATCTGACTACGCTCTTTCCCGAGGCGCGGCTCAAGAGGTTCCTCGAGATGCGCGGCGCCGACGGCGGGCGCTGGCGGCGCATCTGCGCGCTGCCCGCGTTCTGGGCCGGGATCCTCTATGACGAAACGGCGCTCGCGGCCGCCTGGGATCTCGTAAAGTCGTGGACGAGCGAGGAGCGCCAGGCGCTGCGCAACGGCGTGCCGCGCGACGCGCTTAGCGTTCCATTCCGCGATACGACGGTGCAGGAGATCGCCCGCGAGGCGCTGCGCATCGCACGCTCGGGTCTCAAGAACCGGCGCCGGGTCAGCTGGAAAAGCCAGGACGAGACCATCTACATCGAGCCGCTGGCCGAGCTTGTCGCGTCGGGCAGGACGGTAGCGGACGAATTGCTCGAGCGCTTCCATGGGCCTTGGCGCGGCAATATCGATCATATCTTCGAAGAGTTTGCCTTCTGATGCTGCAAGCTTGACGAGCGAGTTCAGGTGACGTTCATCCTATCCCCGCTAGAACTCACCAGGACGGAATCGCCGACGAGAGTCGTCGCATCGTCAACGAGGAAGGCACAGCGGAGCTGGACGTGAGCGCAACGAGGAACAAACTGGCGGTATCGAAGGCGCTGTTCGCCGCGCTGCTCGTTGCCGTTGTTTCCGGCAGTGCGATCGCGGGAGACTGCGCGTCTCAATGCTACGCTCAGGAGAACGCATGCCGGCGTGCGACTCAAGGCTCGCCGAGCTGCGATGCGGCGCTGACGCGCTGCCTTCAGGCGTGCCGCGCGCAGAAGTAGGCCGAGCCTCAATCCTCCATTCTTCCTTCGGAGCCGTCGTATATGATCACGGCGAGACGGCGCGGCCCGTGGGCGCCCGTCACGATGCGTCCGCCGATGTCGCCAGTGCGCGAAGGTCCCGTGACAAGATTGAGTGATCGCGGCAGCGGACGCGCGCCCGAGCCAGCGCGCACGCGCTCGAACGCGTCCTCGTAGCAGCCGACGATATCGCTGCGGGCGACGGCGACGAGGTGCGCCTCGGGGAGAAAGGCAAGCGAAGTCGGGTTTTCCGCGCCCGACGCGAGAAGAAGCGTTCCCGTCTCGGCCACGCCGGCGAGCGCGCGCGAGAGGGACACTTCGAATGTGGAGAGTGCGTCCCACGTTGTGTGCTCGATACCGGCGCTGCTCCAAGCAAGCGCTGCGAAAAGAGGCTCGGCCCCGCTCGCAAGGCGCGGGGCAAGGCCGTGCTCTGCGAGATAGCCGGAAACCGCGCGCGGGAGCTCGCTCCACTCGACGATCTCGATCACCGTTGCGCCGTGCGCTTCTAGAGCGCTTGCGAACCGGCCGGGAAGCGCGTCCTTTGGCGCCTGCCCCTGTTGCGGGACGAGATTGCGCGGATGCTCCTTAAGCCGCCGCTCCGCGGCCGCCCGCCGGGCGCTCTCGCGTGCGGGCAGAACTCCGAGTCCGCCCCGAATGTCGGCGTAGATCGTATCGCGGCTCTTCATCGCGGCACGCCCCTCTTCGACTTACGCCAGAGCTGCTGGAACGTGTGTCCCTCGGGCGCTGCGAGATCGCGGTGGCGGGTCCAGCCGCGCGCGAGAGGGAACGACCGCAACCGTCCTCCAGGTCCGGCGGCGAGCCGCACCACATAAGCGGCAAGGCGCGCGAGCGTGTGATAGAGGCGAGGGCGCTTGGCGGCGAAAGCCCACGCGGCGAGCGACAATCGAAGCCCCGCCGGCTGAGCTCCGGCGCTCGCCTCGGCTTCGCGCCAGCGGCGCATGAGACGCGTCAGCGGAATCTTGACCGGGCACACTTCCTCGCAGGCCCCGCAGAACGTCGAGGCGTTGGGAAGGTGCGCGCCGACCTGGATACCGAGAATAGCGGGTGTCAGCACGGCGCCGATCGGGCCCGGATAGACCCAGCCGTAGGCGTGCCCGCCGATCGCGTTGTAGACCGGGCAATGGTTCATGCAGGCCCCACAGCGAATGCAGCGGAGTGCCTCGCGAAACTCGGTGCCGAGAAGGGCCGAGCGTCCGTTGTCGAGGAGCACGACATGGGCCTCGCGCGGTCCGTCGCGATCGCCGTCTCGGCGCGGACCGGTGAGAAATGTCGTGTAGGCGGTGATGTCCTGGCCGGTCGCGGAGCGCGCCAGCAGGCGGAGCAAGGTCGCGGCGTCCTCGAGCGTCGGCACCACCTTTTCGATGGAGGCGAGGACGATGTGGACGCGCGGGAGGAGCGCGGTGAGGTCGCCGTTGCCTTCGTTGGTGACGACCACGGCGGACCCGGTCTCGGCAATGAGAAAATTCGCGCCCGTGATGCCGACGTCGGCCTCGAGAAACTTCTGGCGCAGCACCCCGCGCGCTTCCGCCACGAGCGCGGCCGGCTCGCCGAGCGCGCGCGCCGGGTCGAGCTCTCCGTGACGGCGGCGGAAGTCGGCCTCGATCTCTCTCTCGGTCACATGGATCGCCGGCGCGATGATGTGGCTCGGGGCCTCGCCGCGGATCTGCACGACATACTCGCCGAGATCCGTCTCGACCGCCTCGATGCCGGCCGCCGCGAGATGGGCGTTGAGGCCGATCTCCTCGGAGACCATCGACTTGCCCTTGACGACGAGGCGCGCCTCCGCCTCGCGGCAGATGGCGAGGATCGTCTCGCGGGCTTCCGCTGCGGTTCGTGCAAAATGGACCTTGGTGCCGGCGCGGCGCGCGCTCGCTTCGAATGCCTCGAGGTAGAGGTCGAGGTTCGCCAGCGTGTGGTCGCGAATATCGCGCGCTTGCGTTCGCAGCGCTTCGAACTCGGGGAGAGCTGCCTTGGCGGCGGCGCGTCCGGCGACGAGCCCGCCCGGAAGCGCGGCGAGCGCGCGGGCAAGCGCGGGATCGGCGAGCGCGCGCTCGGCATTGGCGACGAAATGCTCGGGCCGGCCCGTCATGGATGCTCCGCAGCGGCAATTTCCGGCGTCCCGAGCTCGCCGGCGATCACCTCGGCGGCGTGACGGCAACGGATCGGCGAGCCCAGGCGGCTGAGCTTTCCGGCGATGTTCATGAGACAGCCGAGATCGCCGCCGACGACGAGGGGCGCATCTACCGCGGCGATGGCCGCGGCCTTCTTCTCGACGAGGGCGTTGGAGATGGCTGGATATTTCACCGAGAAGAGGCCGCCGAAACCGCAGCAGCTTTCGCGGTTCTCGATCTCGACCAGCTCGAGCCCGGCGACGAGGGCGAGGAGGCGGCGCGGCTCGGCGGCTATGCCGAGCTCGCGCAATCCCGAGCAGCCGTCATGGTAGGCGACGCGCCCGCCATAGCGGCCGGGGACGGCGCCGACGTTGCGGACGTTGACGAGGAAATCGAAGAGCTCATGGACGCGCGAGGCGAAGGCTGCGGCCTTGCTGCGGAGCCTCTCGTCACCGTCGATGAGGCGCGGGTAGTGAATCTTGAGCATGGCCGCGCACGAGCCCGACGGGGCGACGACATAGTCGTATCCCTCGAACGCACGCATCGTGTTGATCGCGAGGGCGCGCGCGACCTCGCGGGCGCCGGAATTGTAGGCGGGTTGGCCGCAGCAGGTCTGGCGCCGCGGCACCTCGACCGTGCATCCCGCCTGCTCGATGAGGCGAGCCGCCGCGAACGCGACCGACGGCCGTACGAGGTCGACGAGGCAGGTGACGAACAGGCCCACACGCGGCGCCAAGGCGAGGCTCCCGGCCACAGGGTTGGAAAGGACTAGAAGCTACTTGAGGAACGCGGCGGCCGCGACGGTCTTGTTCAGGGGAAGCTCAGTGGACCTCGCTGAGGCGGCTCTTGCGCGTGGCCACGCTGCGGTTCAGCGGGGCGGAGCGACGTCCCGTCTCGAGGAGGTTGCGGTCGGCCGGTGCCTGCGACGGCTTCTCCCAATAGGGCTCGGCGCCGTACTTTTCGGCGAGGAAGTCGACGAAGGCGCTGACTTTGGTCGGCATGAATTCGCGGCTCGGGTAGACGGCGTAGATCGCCACGTGCGACGAGCCTCGGTATTGCGGCAGCACTGCCTTGAGGGTCCCGCTTTCGAGCTCCGGACCGATCTCCCAGATGCTGCGCAGGCCGAGCCCGAGGCCGGCGACGAGGGCTTCGCGCACGAGCTCGGCCGAGTTCGAGCGGATGTTGCCTTTGACGCGCACGTTGCGCAGGCCCTCGGGGCCTTCGAGGCGCCATACGTCCTGGGCTCCGGCCGAGAGGCAGTTGTGCTTGGCGAGGTCGTCGAGCGACTTGGGCATGCCGGCGGCGGCGAGGTAGGCGGGCGCCGCGCAGATGACGCGCGTGTCGGGGGCGAGCTTGCGCGCGACGAGCGAGGAGTCGGGGAGCTCGCCGATGCGGATCGCGACGTCGAACCCGTCGCGAATGATATCGACGAAATTGTCGGTCAGCACCATGTCGAGCTGGATCTGGGGATAGCGGGCGACGAACTCGCTCAGATGCGGGGCCACGTGGAAGCGGCTGAAGCAGGTCGGCGCCGTGATCTTGAGCGAGCCGCGCGGTCCCGTGTTGCGTTGGCTGACGAATTCGTCCGCCTCCTCGACGAGCTTCAGGATCTCGAGCACGCGCTTGAAGTAGCCTTCTCCGGTCTCGGTCAGGGTGAGCTGGCGCGTCGTGCGCTGGAACAGGCGCGCGCCGAGCCGTTCCTCGAGCAGGCTGATTCGCTTCGAGACGACGGCTGGCGAGATACCGATCTCCCGTCCCGCCGCGGACATGTTGCCGGCTCTGGCCACGCGTGCGAAAATATCGAAATCGCTAATGGTAGTCACGAAGGAGCCTCGACGTTCAATAGTGACAACGACGACCGTGTCTTCTTCGCAAACAAGCCCTCCTAGCTTCGACGAAAAACCCGCTGCCGACAATCCAACGAGCGAGACAGTTTATTTCCGACGTTGAAGGTGGACATTAGTTGCACTACTCCAATCATAACAACGCCGACTTTGGTCGGAGAGGGCGAGCAGGCCCAAGGGTTAAGAAGGCGAGGCTAATGCCGTGATCGAGTTGGAAGACCCCGACCGGTCCGTGATGGCACGCCGTGCCGAGATCGTTCGCGCTATTGAAGCTCTCGTCGGCGCAGACTCCGTTATTGCGGACGAGGAAGGCCGCCGCGCTTTCGAGACCGACGCGCTCACGGCCTATAAGCGGCTTCCGCTGCTTGTGGTCCTGCCGAGTACAACAGACCAGGTCGCCCAGGTTCTCAAGTACGCAAAGGCCAACGGCATCAAGGTCGTGGCCCGGGGGGCGGGCACGTCGCTCTGCGGCGGGGCGTTGCCGAGCGAGGACGCCATCGTCCTCGGCCTCTCCAAAATGAACCGCGTTCTCGAAATCGACTACGAGAGCCGGACGGCGCGCGTCGAGGCCGGCATCACGAATCTTGCCATCTCGGATGCGGTGGGCGCGGCCGGCTTCTTCTACGCACCGGATCCCTCGAGCCAGATCGCCTGCACGATCGGGGGCAACGTGGCCATGAACTCGGGTGGGGCACATTGCCTCAAGTACGGCGTCACGACCAATAACGTGCTCGGCGCGAAGGTCGTGCTGATGGATGGAGAGATCGTCGAGCTCGGCGGCACCCATCTCGATTCGGAGGGCTACGACTTCCTGGCGCTTCTCGTCGGCTCCGAGGGTCAGCTCGGCGTCGTCACGGAGGTGACGGTGAGGATACTGCGCGCCGCCGAGGGCGCCCGCCCGATGCTGCTCGGCTTCGAGTCCTCGGCCAAGGCCGGCATTTGCGTGGCTCGCATCATCGCGTCGGGCATCATTCCGGTTGCGATCGAGTTCATGGACCGGCCCGCGATCGAGGTCTGCGAGGCGTTCGCCAAGGCCGGCTATCCGCTCGACGTTGCGGCGCTGCTCATCGTCGAGGTCGAGGGCTCGGAGGAGGAGATCTCCGATCGCCTCGCCTACATCGCCATGATCGCCGACGAGCTCAAGCCCAAGGTCGTCGTCGCGAGCTCCTCGCCCGAGCACAGCGCCAGGATCTGGAAAGGTCGCAAGGCGGCCTTCGGCGCCATCGGCCGCATTTCCGACTACTACTGCATGGACGGCACGATCCCGCTCTCGCATCTGCCTTACGTCCTCGAGCGGATCGCCGACATCTGCGCGCGCCACGGCCTCAAGGTCGCCAACATCTTCCACGCCGGCGACGGCAACCTGCACCCGCTCGTGATGTACGACGCCAACGACCCGGGGGAAGCCGCCAAGGCGGAAGCGGCCGGGGCCGAAATCTTGAGGCTCTGCGTCGAGGTCGGGGGCTGTCTTTCGGGCGAGCACGGGGTCGGCATCGAGAAGCGCGATCTGATGCGCACGCAATTCACCGACAGCGACCTAGGGCTGCAGATGCGCATCAAGACCGTGTTCGATCCCGATTGGCTCTTGAACCGCGGCAAGGTGTTTCCCCTGGATGCGCAGGCGGCCGAGGTCGGCGCGCGCACGCCGCCCCCGATCCCGTCCGCTACAGGCGCGGCCGAGGCCGCTTGAGGAGACCGGACGTGGGCGACATCCTGAGGCCTGCCACGGAGTGGGAGCTGAAGAGCATGATCACGGCTCTCGTCGAGAGCCAGGTGCCCGTCGAGATCATGGGGTCCGGGACGAAGCGCGGCGTAGGCAGACCCCTTTCCGCCCCCGTCGCTCTGACGACGACCGGCTTGCGCGGGATATCCCTTTACGAGCCGACCGAGCTCGTGATGTCGGTGCGTGCGGGCACGCCCGTGTCGCAGATCGAGGTCGAGCTCGCGACGCGCGGCCAGATGCTGCCCTTCGAGCCGATCGATCTCGGGCCCGCGCTCGGAACGAACGCCGGACTGCAGACCATCGGCGCGGTGTTCGCCGCGAACATCTCGGGGTCGAGGCGGATCGCGGCCGGCGCCGCGCGCGACTTTCTCCTCGGCGTCCAGGGCGTGAACGGACGCGGCGAGTCCTTCAAGTCGGGCGGGCGCGTGATGAAGAACGTCACCGGTCTCGACGTGGGGCGCGGCCTCGCTGGAAGTTGGGGAACCCTTGCCGTGCTGTCGGAAGTGACGTTCAAGGTCTTGCCGCTGCCCGACGATGTCGCGACGCTGGTCTTTTCCGGGCTCACGGACGATCTCGCGGTCGAGCTCATGAGCACGGCACTCGGCCTGCCCTTCGAGGTCTCGGGCACCGTGCATCTCCCGGCGTCGCTGGTGCGGCGCCTCAGTCACGCCGCGCTCAGGACCGAGCGCACCTCCTTGACCGCGCTCCGCCTCGAGAACTTCACGCGCTCCGTCGCCTATCGCAAGGAGAAGCTCATCCAGGCGCTCGTCGCTTACGGGACACCGATGGAGCTCGACCTCGAGAATTCGCTCGAGTTCTGGGGCGAGATGCGCCGCCTCTCCGTCATGTCGGCCAAGCCCTCCCATTTGTGGCGAATCTCGACGACGCCGAAGATGGCGCCGAAGCTCGTCTACTCGATCAGGCGCCACATGCCGGTCGAAGCGTTCTACGACTGGTCCGGCGGCCTCGTCTGGCTCGAGACGCCCGAGTCGGCCGACGCCGGGTCGGCCGATATCCGCCGCGCGGTTGCGACCCACGGCGGGCACGCGACGCTAATCCGCGCCGACGCCGCGGTGCGCCAGATGGTCGATGTGTTCCAGCCGATCGTCCCTGCGCTCGAGCGCTTGACGCGCGGGCTGAAGCAGGTCTTCGATCCTCTCCACCTGCTCAATCCCGGCCGCATGTACGCCTCGATATGAGCCGAGCGTCGCGCGGGGCAGGTATCGCCTCGCCAGCCTGTGAGACCCGATGCAGACGAATTTCAGCGTGAAGCAGCTCGAGAATGCGCGCGTCGCCGAGGCCGACCGCATCCTGCGCCGGTGCGTGCACTGCGGGCTGTGCACGGCGGTGTGCCCGACCTATGTCGTGCTCGGCGATGAGCGCGATTCCCCGCGCGGGCGCATCTACCTCATGATGAACATGTTCCAGGGAGGGCGGCCGCCGAGCCGCGAGGTGCGGCTCCATCTCGACCGCTGCCTCACCTGCCTCTCGTGCACCACGACCTGTCCGAGCGGCGTCGACTACATGCATCTCGTTGGCCTTGCGCGCACGCATATCGAGGAGAACGGGCAGAGAGGCTTCAAGGACCGCTTTCTGCGCCGACTTCTTGCCTTCGTCATTCCGTCTCCGCGGCGGTTCCGCTTGGCGCTCAGGGCGGCTCCGCTCGCGCGGCCCTTCGTTCCGCTGATGCGCCGCCTCGGGCTCAAGGAGCTCGCGACGATGATCGATCTCGCGCCGGCGACGTTTCTTCCTCCCTCGCCCCGCTACGAAGGGCCCGGGACCGCGGTGACCAAGCTCGAGCGCCGCGGGCGCGTCATCCTCGCCACGGGCTGCGTCCAGCAGGTGCTGAGGCCGGACATCAACGACGCGACGATCAGGCTCTTGGCCCGGCGCGGCGTCGATGTCGTCGTCTCGAACGGCGCCGGCTGCTGCGGGGCGCTCGTCCACCATCTGGGGCACGAGGAGGACGCGCGCCGGTATGCACGGCGCAACGTCGACGCCTGGATGAAGGAGATCGGCAAGGCTCCGGTCGATGCCATCATCGTCAACGCCTCGGGATGCGGCACCCAGGTCAAGGACTACGGCCACCTGCTCAAGGACGACCGGGCCTATGCCGAGCGCGCGGCGACGATCGCGAGCCTCGCCAAGGACGTCGCGGAGTTCCTCCACGAGTTCGGGCTCGGCGCGCCGGACCGCTGGTCGTCGCTGCGCGTCGCCTACCACTCGGCGTGCTCGCTGCAACACGGCCAGCGCATCCACGACGAGCCGCGCACCCTCTTGAGCCAGGCGGGCTTTGCGGTCGCCGACGTGCCGGAAGGGCACATCTGCTGCGGCTCGGCCGGCACCTACAACATTCTCGAGCCGGACATCGCCGGCAATCTCAGGGAGCGCAAGATCAAGGCGATCCGCTCGGTCAAGGCCGACGTCGTGGCGGCCGGCAACATCGGCTGCATCACGCAGCTCGCGGGCGGCCTCGACATCCCAGTCGTGCATACCGTCGAGCTTCTCGACTGGGCCTACGGCGGTCCTCCGCCGCGCGGGCTCGAGGGTTTGACCCGCTTCGTCACCGACGTGCCGAAGCCGAAGCTGCGCATCGAGGACTTCATCGAGGCGTGACGCCATCCTCCCCATGACGGTCAAGCACTCAGAAATCGGGCTTGCACCCGACCGGCGCGAGCACACGGGACCTTTCGACGTCGTCGGCGACGTGCACGGCTGCGCAGACGAGCTGATCGACCTGCTCGCCCGCCTCGGCTACGCCGTCGCGCTCGAGGGGCGGGGCGCGTCGCGGCGCGCAGAGGTCGGAAACGCAAGCGGCCGGACCGCGGTTTTCGTTGGCGATTTCGTCGACCGGGGGCCCGCCTCGCCGGACGTGCTTCGGATCGCGATGGCGATGGTTGAGGCCGGCCAGGCGCTCGCCGTTCCCGGCAACCACGACGTGAAGTTCGTGCGCTGGCTCGATGGGCGCCAGGTGAAGATCAGCCACGGGCTCGACCGCACGATCCAGCAGTTCGAGGCGGAAGCCCCGGAGCTGCGTGCGGCCGTGCAGCGGTTCTTCGCAGCGCTAACGAGCTATGTTTGGCTCGACGGCGGCAGGCTTGCGGTCGCGCACGCGGGCATCAAGGAGGAGATGCTGGGCAAGGTCTCGGGCGACGTGCGCCGCTTCTGCCTCTATGGCGAGACGTCGGGGGAGACCGACGAGTTCGGGCTTCCCGTGCGCTACCACTGGGCGGCGGAGTACGCCGGCGAGACCGCAATCGTTTACGGACATACGCCTGTCCCAGCCCCGGAATGGGTCAACAACACGCTCTGCATTGACACGGGCGCCTGCTTCGGCGGGCGGCTCACGGCCTTGCGGTGGCCGGAGCGGGAGATCGTGTCGGTGACTGCCGCCCGCACCTACAGCGCCCCCGTTCGCCCCTTCGGCCACCCGCCCGTACGGCCGCGCCAGCGCCCGGATGCGCGAGGGGCCAAGCGTTAACGATACGCGAGGGCGGGCTAATTGCCCAAAACGCCGCCCCTCTGGATTGACTGGCACCGCTCTTGCTGCGAGCAAGCGAGGGTCCGCCGGGTTGGGACGAAAGTCCCGTCCGGCGCGGCCCATGAGCTTGGCGCCGTGGCGGCTTGTCCCATCAACCCGTGCCCGGCCGCATGAGAGACCCGAGGCTAGCGCATGTCAGAGCCGATCTTCACCAGTTGGCGCCCCGATGATGCCCGGGTGTGGGCTGAGGAGCCCGTGCGGCTTGCCCACCGCCTCGATCGCCACCCGATCTTCTCGCTCTCTTCGCTCGCCGACCTGATCGACGGCTACCCGCGCGCGCACTACTCGCTGGTCGAGATGGGACCGCAAGGGTCGAACCGCAGACTGTGGCGCGAGGGCGATCTCGGCGGGCTCAAGGGCACCGAAGTGATCGAGGCGATCAGGCGCGGGCGCATGTGGCTCAACCTGCGCAACGTGGGCAAGATCCATCGGGCCTACGGCGAGGTCTTGCGCGAGATCTTTGCCGAGATCCGCGCCAACGTCCCCGGCTACGAGACCTACGACCAGACCTCGGGCATCCTCATCTCCTCGCCCAAAGCCCAGGTCTATTACCACATGGACCTTCCCGGCCAGTCGCTGTGGCAGATCCATGGGCGAAAGCGCGTCTTCGTCTATCCGAACCGCGCCCCCTACCTCACGCCCGAGCAGCTCGAGCGCATCGCGCTCTACGAGGTCGAGGTCGACGTTCCCTATAACCCGGCCTGGGATAAGGCCGCGGCCGTGTTCGAGATCGGGGGCGGCGAGATGCTGCACTGGCCGCTCAACGCGCCCCACAAGGTCGAGAACCTCGACTGCCTCAACGTGTCGATGACGACCGAGTATTGGACGGAGGCGATCCGGCGCAGCCAGATCGTGAACCTCGCCAACGGCATCCTGCGCGACAAGCTCGGGATTGCGCCTTCGAGCCGCTCGACGAGCGGACCCGGGTTCTGGGCCAAGGCGGCGCTCCAGGCCGGCGTGCGCCGCGCCGGTCTTCTTCAGCGCGACCGCAAGGGGCGCCGCGCAGTCGAGTTCCGCCTCGACAGAAGCCGCCTCGGCGCCGTCGTCGATCTGCAAGAGGCCGCTGAGTAACTAATCATGATGGCCGCCGAGCCAGTGTCGGGACGCCGGGAGCGGGCGGCCGACCTCGCCTCAGAGCGGGCGGAGCGCGCGCCCGTCTATCGCGCCGAGCGTATCGAGGACGCGGCTAGGCTCCTCGATCTCGTGGCGGGACCCAAGACCACGGCGACCGCGTTTCAGACGGCGGCCTGGCTCGCGCCGCTCTATGACGTGCTCCTGCCGTCGCTCGGGGGCCAAGCCCTCGGCATAGCCGTGCGCGACGCCCGCTCGGGCGAGCTTGCGCTCGTCCTTCCCCTCGTCGTCGTCCGCGAAGGGCACTTCAGGATCGCGCGCTTTGCCGATCTCGGCGTGTCGGACTATCGCGCGCCGGTGCTCGGGCCGGCCGCGCCAACCGACGCGGCGGGCGCCGCCGCGCTCTGGCCCGCGGTCCTCTCGGCGCTCGACGGCATCGACCTCATCGATCTGACGCAGATGCCGCCCGACATTGCCGGCCGCCCCAATCCGCTCGCGATTCTGCGTCTCGCGCAACGCGCGCGCCATTCGCGCCACGTGATGGCCGTACCCGGCACGGTCGAAGACTTCATCCGCTCGTGCGGACGCAAGTACCGCAAGGAGGTCGAGCGCTCGCTCCGCGTGCTGGCCAAGGAGGGGGCGGTCGAGTTTCGCCGCGCCGAAACGACCGACGAGATTGGCCGCGCGTTTGCCGCCCTCGAGGCCCAGCAGGGCGCGCGGCGCCGCGAGCTCGGCGGCGACTACGCGCTCGACAGGCCCGAGTACTCGCGCTTCTACGCGACGCTCCTCGCACAGGGGACGCGCGGGGGATTCGCCCACATCTTCACCCTCTCCTGCCGCGGCGAGATGGTCGCGACGCTGCTCGGCGTCGTCCACGACGGCGTTTTCACCCTGCTCAGGATCGCGAACGCCGGCGAGCGCTGGCGCCACGTCTCTCCCGGCCGCCTCATCATCGTCGAGGCGATGCGCTATTTCGCGGCGCGGGGCGTGCGGGCCTTCGACGTGGGGATCGGCAGCTATCCCTTCAAAGAGCGCTTTGGGGCGGACGAGACCCCGCTCTTCGATCTCGTGGCGCCGCTCACCTGGAAGGGCGTGCCGAGGTCGGTCGCGGCGCGCGCCAAGGCCCGCTTGCGCCAGAGCCCGCGCTTCATGGCGCTCATCGCCCGCCTCCGCGGCCACCATTGAGACGGCGGGCTCCCCCTCTCCCCGCTCGGGGAGTGAGGGCGGCTTTCATGGGGGAGGTCGATCCGCTATAAGGCGGCACCCGAAGCAACCCCGTGACGCGCATCAGCAACTATCCTCGGCTCATGACCAAGAATCCGAAAGACGAGCGCTCCGGCTCGAGGCCTGCGGGGCCTCTGCCAAAGGGCCTGCGCGACATCGAGGCGCGAGAGCTGCGCGAGACGTGGGCGATGATCGAGAAGATCCGCGCCGTCTACGAGCGCTACGGCTTCGAGCCCTTGGAGACGCCGGCCTTCGAGTACACAGAGGCACTCGGCAAGTTCCTGCCCGACGACGATCGGCCGAACGAGGGCGTGTTTTCGTTTCAAGATGAGGACGATCAGTGGCTGTCGCTGCGCTACGATCTGACGGCGCCGCTTGCGCGTTACGTCGCCGACAATTTCCAGCGCCTGCCGAAGCCGTTCCGTCGCTACGCGGTGGGGAACGTGTGGCGCAACGAGAAGCCGGGGCCGGGACGCTTCCGCCAGTTCATGCAGTTCGATGCCGACACAGTGGGCACTGCCACGGACAGCGTCGCGGCGGATGCGGAAATGTGCATGCTTGCCGCCGACACGATGGAAGCGCTCGGCATCAAGCGCGGCGACTACGTGATCAAGGTCAACAGCCGCAAGGTGCTTGACGGCGCGTTGGAAGCCGCAGGAGTGCCTGGCTCCCAACGACTCATCGTTCTTCGCGCTTTCGACAAGTTGGATCGAATTGGACCAAAAGGAGTGCGAGAACTCTTGGGTCCGGGTCGCAAGGACGAGAGCGGCGATTTTACAAAAGGTGCGGGACTATCAGAAAGCAAGATAACCACGCTATTCGATTTTATTGGCGGCGAAGCTGAAGCATGGGTCGCGTGGAATGAAGATCAGCTACCTACATCTGATGAGATGCGGAAAAAGGGTAGAGACCTTTTCCCCCATAGGACCGACGCCGAAGGCCAAGCTGCTTGGGGCAAAGACTTCTACCCCGACCAGAACGAGCTTCTCAGGTTGTGGTCAGGCACTATTGGGCACACACAAGCCGGCTCTGAGGGTCTTGGCGAGCTGCTGCAAATACTGGAGCTCGTACGTAGTTGTGGTTATGGATCAAATAGAATCCAGATTTCGTCCTCAGTCGTCCGTGGGCTTGAGTACTACACCGGTCCGGTGTTCGAGGCCGAGCTGACGTTCCCAATCGAAGGCGAGGACGGAAAGCCCGTCCGCTTCGGGTCGGTCGGCGGAGGTGGGCGCTACGACGATCTAGTCGCGCGCTTCACCGGCGAGCGTGTACCCGCGACCGGCTTTTCGATTGGCGTCTCGCGTTTGCGCGCGGCACTTGCCACTCTCAAGAAGAGTGAGAGCACGCAAGCCGATGGTCCCGTCGTAGTCACCGTCATGGATAGGGTCGAGATCCCGCGCTACCAGTCCATGGTCCAGAAACTACGCGCTGCAGGAATCTGCGCAGAACTCTACCTTGGGAATCCAAGAAAATTCGGCCGTCAGCTCGAGTACGCGGACAAGCGGCGGGCTCCCATCGCCATTATACAGGGCTCGAACGAACGCAACGCTGATCCTCCACTGGTCACGCTCAAGGACCTCGTCGAGGGCGCCAAAGCCGCGGCCGCCATCAAGGACAATAGGGAATGGAAGGAAGCCCGCCCCGCGCAGGTCACCGTCCCAGAGTCCGATCTCGTCGCCGAGGTCCGCAAGATCCTCGCCCGCCATCATCCGTAACCCCCTCTCCCCACGTCAGTGGGGAGAGGGTTGGGGTGAGGGGCAGAAATTAACGTTGCGGTCTGCGACTGCCCCTCACCCCCGGCCTTCGCCGGGGCAGGCTCTAACCCTCTCCCCGTAAGGACGGGGAGAGGGAAAGTGCAACCTCGCGCCCGCTTTGGTCTGCCTTGGTAAGTGCCGTTGCTCGCCTCATCCTTGAAAGGGAGGACGGGAAGTAATGCTGCCGCGCAAACTGCAAGACAGATCAGCGCGGTTCGGTTAGAGGAGCGCCGTCCACCCCTTTCGAGGGGAGATGAAGCTTGAAGGGCAGGCGCGATTTCCCATGGCCGCTGAGACCGCAAGACAGTTCGAGGCGCTCGAAGCCCAGGCGCAGAGGATCATGCAGGTCTTCATCGCCAAGGGCTACGAGGCCGTGGCACCCGCCGTCCTGCAGCCGGCCGCCGTTTATCTCGACGCGATCGGCGAGGAGCTGCGCGCGCGCACCTACGTCTTCGCCGACGCCGGGGGCGACGAGCTGTGCCTGCGCCCCGATCTCACGGTGCCGGCCTGCCGGCTCTATCTCGAGCGTCACCCCGACGGCGCCGCGCCCGCGAGGTACTGCTACAACGGCGCCGCTTTCCGCTATCAGCCGCTCGGCGCGACCCGCGCCCACCCGCGCGAGTTCCGCCAGGCGGGGATCGAATCCTTCGGCGACCGCGAGCGCGAGCGAGCGGAGGCCGAGACGGTCGCGATCGTACTCGATGCGCTCTCGGCGGCGGGGCTCACGGGTGCGAAGCTGCGCATCGGCGATCTCGGCCTCATTCGTGCGTTGCTCGGCTCCCTCGAGATGCCCGCGCGCTGGCGCCAGCTGCTGATGCACCGCTTCTGGCGCCGCGCGGCGTTCGATGCCGAGATCAAGCGCCTGTCGTCGGCGCCGGGCGGCGCGGCCGTGGGCGGCGTCAGGGATCTGATAAGCGCACTTGCCGGCGCCGGCCCCGACGAGGCGGAGATCACGGTCGCGAGCTATCTCGAGCGCGAGGGGATCGAGCATGTCGGCGTGCGCTCGCTGACCGAGATCGCCGAGCGGCTGCGCTGGATGGCGGCCGATGCCAAGGCGGAGCCGCTCGCGCCCGCGACCGGCGACATTATCGAGCGCTATCTCGCCATTCGCGCCCCGGCACTCGAGGCGGTGGCTGCGATCGTCGCCGAGGTGGGCGACCGCGGACCCGGCATGGCGGAGGCCGTGGCCCAGTTCGAGCGGCGCCTCGGCCTTCTCACGGCGGCGGGCGTCGATATCGCCAACGTGGAGTTCTCGGCCGAGTTCGGCCGCACGCTCGAGTACTACACGGGCTTCGTGTTCGAGGTCGTGGTGCCGGCGCTCGGCCCGTCGAGCCCCGTGGCCGGCGGCGGACGCTACGACGGGCTCGTGCGGGCCGCCGGCGCCTCGCGCGACGTGCCGGCGGTCGGGGCCGCCATTCACACCGAGCGTCTCCTCGCCGCGGTCAACGGAGGCGCGTCGTGAGCGACAGGCTGATCCTCGCCCTCCCGTCGAAGGGGCGCCTCATGGACGAGACCGAGAGGACCTTCGCCGCGGCCGGCCTCTCGCTCGGCAAGGCGGGGAACGCGCGCGGCTACCGCGGCGAGATCCAAGGCCTCGACGGCGTCGAGGTGGCCTTCATCTCCGCCTCCGAGATTGCCGCCCATCTCAAGACGGGGCGCGCGCACATGGGCGTCACCGGCGAGGACTTGATCCGCGAGCAGATCGCCGACGCCGAGACGCGCATCTCATTCCTGAAAAGGCTCGGCTACGGGCGCGCCGACGTGGTCGTCGCCGTGCCGCGCTCTTGGATCGACGTCACCACCATGGCCGACCTCGACGAGATCGCCGTGCCGTTCCGGCGCGCGCACGGGCGCTCGGTGCGCGTCGCGACCAAGTATCTGAACCTGACGCGCGCCTTCTTCGCGGCGAAGGGCGTCGCCGACTACCGCATCGTGGAAAGCCTCGGGGCGACGGAAGGGACGCCGGCGGCGGGCACAGCGGACCTCATCGTCGACATCACGACGACGGGGGCGACGCTTGCGGCGAACGGTCTCAAAGTGCTCGACGACGGCGTGATCCTGCGCTCGGAGGCGAACCTCGTGGCCTCGAACGCGGCGCCCTGGAGCGCTTCGATGCTTGCGACGAGGCGCGCGATCCTTGCCGCGCTCGGGTCGTAAGGACCCGGCGGCGGCAAAGCGGCCGTTGGCTTCCCGTTGGAAAGGCAGGCGAATTACGAGGCAGTTGATGTGAAGGCCCGCCTTGGGCCACATTCAGCTCAAGTTCATGGACGGGCAGCTAGGGTGTCCGCCATGACGAGAGACGGCCAACGTCTCGCGCCCGCTTCTCGGGCGGAACAACGAAACGAGGTAGGGACGATGCTGACCAATCGGACGGGTGGCGCGCTCGCGCTTGCCGCGCTGCTCGCAGGCGCAGCTTTTGCGCCGGCGGCATACGCCCAGGCCAACTGCGACGTGTACGGCAAGCTCGCGCTCCAGCAGCAGAAGGAGAACGAGGCGGGCAAGTGCGGGTTCAAGGGCCCCGAGTGGAGCAGCGATCTCAAGGCGCACATCGCCTGGTGCTCGAGCGTCGGTCCCGACCAGTGGAAGGTTCAGCTCCAGAAGCGCACGCAGCAGCTCGCCACCTGCAAGCATTAGCCTCCCGCCCCTTGGCCGTGACCTCGCCGCAAAACCCCGCTAGGTAGTGGACGCGCGATCGACCGCGATCCGCGCCGGCAGGACAGGATGGGGGTGCCATGAAATCCTTGGGCGGACTTGCGCTCCTTTTCGTGCTCGGCTTCTACGTCCTCTGGCCCGCCTACTCGGGCTACGAGATCCGCTCCGCGCTCGAGGCGCGCGACCCCGCCCGCCTCGCGGCCAAGGTCGATTTCCCGAGCCTGCGCGCTTCGCTCCGGCCCGCCGTCGCCGTCAAGGTCGAGAAGCTCCTCGCCGAGGGACTGAGGAAGGCGGGGCCTGCCGCGGGAATGCTCACCGACGAGATCAAGGCGCGCCTCATGCCGCGCATCATCGACGGCGTGCTCGCCTCAGTCGTCACGCCCGAGGCGATCGTGCGCATCTACGCCGAGGGCTCCGACATCAAGGAGGCGATCGATCGCATCGCCGCCGAGCGCGTGGCTCAGGGCGATGCCCTGGGCGAGCTGCTCTCGGGAAAGATTTCGGGCTCGGACGGCGATGGGGCCAAGGACGCCCTGGGCAAGCTTGCCGAGAAGATCGGCCTCGATCCTTCGGGCGTCGGCGACCTGCTCGGGAAGTCGAAAGCGAAGGAGCCGGCGACGACGGAGGCCAAGACCGCGAAGCCCGCGCGCCACTACGGCATCGAGAACATCAAGGAGTTCGGCCTCAGCGGACCGCTCGGCGTCGCTATCGGCATCGCTCGCGACCCCAACGCGAGGAAGGCCGACCTCACGGTCGAGATGGGCTTCGTCGACAGCGACTGGAAGCTGACCGGCCTCGTGCCGCGGACGTGACACAAGAGGATCGGGTGGCGCTGCCACCTCTCACGCGAGGCTCTTCGCCGTGACGTAGCGCTCGAGCGTGCCGGTCGCGGCGGCGACCTCGGCCCACGACGCGGCATCGAAGGTGAGCACCGCCAGCGCGCTCGTCGGGAACTTGGTGGCGATCGCGGCGATCTCCTTGCGCGCGCCCTGGCCGATGAGCTCGAGGGTGAGCGCATGGAGGCCCGGATTGTGGCCGATCACGAGCACATGAGCGAAGCTCGGCTCGACTTTGCGGATCGCCTCGAGAAGGGCTGCGGAGGTCCCGAGGTAAAGGGCGTCGTCATAGCGGATCTCGGGGGGCGGGAAGCCGAGGCCGGCGAGCACGAGAGTGAGGGTCGCGCGTGTCCGCACCGCGCCCGAGCAGAGGACGAGGTCGGGGCGCAACTGCTCGCCGCGCAGGTACTTGCCGATTTCGCTCGCCGCCTTGGTGCCGCGCGGAGCCAGCGGGCGCGCGTAGTCGTCGAGGCCGGGCTCGTCCCAGCTCGATTTGGCGTGGCGGAGGAGCGAGAGCGTGAGCATAGGCCCCACAAAGACCAAGGATAATCCAGCGTCAAGCCGACTTGCGCGCGAAGGTCCTGTCCGGGCCGATCGCCTACGAAGGTAAACGACAAGGCCGGAGGCATCCCCCCTCGGAAGCCCCCGGCCTTTCCCCGCCGCCGTAAACTCGTGGGTATGTCAGGCGCCCGCCGGCTCCTTGCGCGGAGCCGGCGGCTGGGCCGCGATGGCGGGCGTCCTCGGCTCGACGATCTCGCGGTCGCGCCGGCGCGGCTGGGGCGGCTGGAAGGCGCGGCGCGCGTGAAACTCGCAGTAGGGAAGCCCCGGAACCTTGTTCTTACCGCAGAAGTGGAAGTCGCCCGCCTGCGGATCGCCGATGGGCCAGCGGCAGCTGCACTCGGTTAACGTCTGGATCGACTTTCTCTCGGCGAGCGGGATGACGAGCTCCTCGACGGAGGGCACGAAGGGCTCCGCCTCGGGATGATAGAGGGCGCGCAGCGCCGGATTGCCGAGCGTCGCGAAGCGCGACTTCGCCATGCGCTTGGCGGTGGCGGCGCGGGCGCGCGGGCGGTGCGATTTCATGCGCGAGGTGGTCGCGCGACCGGCAAGACCGAGACGGTGCACCTTGCCGATGACGGCGTTGCGCGTGACCCCGCCGAGGCGTCCCGCGATCTGGCTCGCGCTCAACCCCTCGGACCAGAGCTTCTTCAAGAGATCGACGCGTTCATCGTTCCAGGCCATAGTTTGGCGCTCCTCAAGCCTAGGCGCGGCGAGCACGTGCCAACGGCACGACTTCACCGGCGGGCGGGCGCTCGCGGGGAAGTGCGCTTCGGGCGCGCAAGACGCACGCCGACGCAAGCTCCCGGGACGAGGGACCGGCCGTTGACGCTCACAAGGGATGACGCAGGACTGAATGCGCGCGTGGTGGGGTGGGAAAGCGATACAAACGCAAGCCCTGACGCGCGGCCGGCCCGCAACGCATGACCTGGGTCTACTGTGCAACCCGAGATCTCGTGGCCGGACGAGGGAAACCTACAACAACTTGATTTTAATCTACAAGCGAGGTCGCCGTTCCTAGGCGGCAAAGGATTGGAGACGTGGCGCTATCGCCACAGAGGGACGAGCAGGCTCCCAGTAGCACGGACCGTATACGGAGCTGTCCCCGAAATTCTCACGGGCCGGTAGCGGGTCGTCGTTCGGCTATTCCCTCTCCCCATGCCGCTTGGCATGGGGAGAGGGTTAGGGTGAGGGGCAGGTTCTGGCGCTGCGGTTCGTTGCTGCCCCTCACGTCGTGCTGAAAGCACGCCTCCGGCATAGTGTGCCGGAGGCACGGCTTCGCCATGACCCTCTCCCCGCAAGAGCGGGGAGAGGGGGAAGAAGACAAGGGGTGTGGCGAAGGTAAAGCGTCTCGCGGCCCTTTCGTTGACAGGGACGGGGCCCGCGCGTATCAGCAAGTCTCCGACGGGCCGCCGGAAAGGCGGCTTTTTTTCATTTCTCGGGAGCGGGATGGGCGCGATGTCCAAACCCCAGCCTGTCTCGCCATCGCCGCCCTCCCCAGCCGCAAGAGGTCCCTCGCCCGCGGTCATGGGCACCTACGCGCGCCAGGATCTCGTGTTCGAACGCGGCGAGGGCGCCTGGCTCGTGACTGAAGGGGGCGAGCGCTTTCTCGATTTCGGCGCCGGCGTCGCGGTCACCGCCCTCGGCCACGCGCACCCTCACCTCGTCGCCGCACTGACCCGGCAGGCCGGGAAGCTCTGGCACACCTCCAATCTCTACCGAATTGCGGAGCAGGAGCGCCTCGCCGAGCGCCTGACCCAGGCGACGTTCGCCGAGCGTGCCTTCTTCTGCAACTCGGGCGCGGAAGCCTGCGAGGGCGCGATCAAGTGCGCGCGGCGTTACCATTATGTGTCGGGCCGGCCCGAGCGCTGGCGCATCGTCACGTTAGAGGGCGCGTTCCACGGCCGCACGCTCGCCACCATCTCGGCCGCCGGCAATCCCAAGTACCTCGAAGGCTTCGGCCCGGAGATGGCGGGCTTCGATCACGTGGACTTCGGCGACGTCGAGGCGGCGGAGCGGGCGATCGGCCCCGAGACGGCGGCGATCATGGTCGAGCCCATCCAGGGCGAGGGCGGCGTGCGAACGCTTGCCCCCGCGGCTCTCGCCGCGCTGCGTGCGCTCGCCGACCGCCACGGCCTGCTCCTGGTGCTCGACGAGGTGCAGACCGGGATGGGCCGCACCGGCACCCTCTTTGCCTACGAGCGGGCCGGGATCGAGCCCGACATTCTGGCCGCGGCCAAGGGGCTCGGCGGCGGATTTCCGGTCGGCGCCGTGCTCGCAACCGCCGAAGCCGCAAAGGGCATGACGGCGGGCACGCACGGCTCGACCTTTGGCGGCAACCCGCTCGCCATGGCGGTTGCCAATGCGGTCCTCGATGTCGTGCTCGCGCCGGGCTTTCTCGATGCCGTGCGCGCCAAGTCCCTGCGCCTGAAGCAGGGTCTCGCAGGCTTGAGCGACCGCTTCCCGACGATCGTCGAGGACGTGCGGGGCGAGGGCCTGCTCATGGGGCTGAAGCTCAGGCCGCCTGCGGCGGATGCGATCAAGGCGGCGGCAGCCGAGAGGCTGCTCGTCGTCGGCGCGGCCGAGAACGTCATCCGCATCTTGCCGCCGCTCATCGTCGAGGATCAGGAGATCGGCGAGGGACTAGAGCGCCTCGCGCGGGCCTTCGAGCGGCTCGCGAAATCGGCAACGTAATCCCCGCACGCGCAGGAGCTCGGCCAGCCATGGCCAAGGCAACAGCCATTCGGCATTTTCTCGACATCGATGCGCTCGACAGCAAGACGCTGCGCCGGATTATCGACGCGGGTCACGCCATGAAAAAGGCCGGCAAACGCGTGCCGGCCCGCTTCCGGCCCAAGCACATCGCGGAGCAGGTGCTCGTCCTCATCTTCGAGAAGCCCTCGACGAGGACGCGCGTCTCTTTCGACGTCGCCATGCGCCAGATCGGCGGGCAGACCATCGCCTTGAACCACACCGACCTGCAGCTCGGCCGCGGCGAGAGCATCGCCGACACGGCACGCGTGCTCTCGCGCTATGCGGGGGCGATGATGCTCCGCGCCAACACGCACGAGACGCTCGTCGAGCTCGCCCGCCACTCGACCGTGCCGGTCATCAACGGCCTCACGGACAGGTCGCACCCGTGCCAGATCATGGCCGACATCATGACCTTCGAGGAGGCGCTCGGCCCCATCAAGGGCCGCCGCGTGGCGTGGGTCGGCGACGGCAACAACGTCGCGGTGTCGTGGATGCATGCCGCGGCGCGCTTCGGCTTCTCGCTCACGATCGCGTCGCCGGCCGAGCTCAGGCCCCCCGAGCAGGTGATCGACTGGGTGCGCCGCGAGAAGGCCGCGGTGACGATCACGTCGGACCCGGTGGCCGCCGTCCGCGGGGCCGATTGCGTCGTCACCGACACCTGGGTGTCGATGGGGCAGACGGATGCGACGAAGCGAAAGCATCTCTTGAAGCCCTACGCCGTGGACGAGGCGCTCATGGGCAAGGCCGCGAAGGGCGCGATCTTCATGCATTGCCTCCCCGCCTACCGCGGCAACGAGGTGACGGAGGCCGTCCTCGAAGGGCCGCAGTCGGTGGTGTTCGACGAGGCGGAGAACCGGCTCCACGCACAGAAGGCGATCCTGGCGTGGTGCCTCGGCGCGGTTTGAGGGGGCCGGGCTAGGACCCTCGCGGAGCCCGCGCTACAAAAAAAGCCGGGCACGGATTGTCCGATTGACGCAGCGCTGTCGCATGCGCAAAGTATGCCGTGGTTAACAGCGGCCTTCCTTCGAGCGCCGCCAATAAGAGCTTTGCCTTTCCCGCCTCTGCCCGGAACTTTGCCCGGGCCAAATCTCAGAATTGAGCACAACTCAATCGCTCTTCCTGAAATTCGGGTGCATTGCCGCGACCGGCCAACGGGCGCGTCGAAGGCCGCTGCGATGCCGAGCTTATCAAAGTTATGAGGAGAAATGACGATGGGCGTTCTTCAACGGGCTTATTTCCAGGGCCACACGTACCTGCTGCTCGACAATCCGACGGGCACGAAGTGGTGGAACGATGCCGAGGCGGAGGCCGTCGGATTGGGCGGGCACCTCGCCACGATCGGCAGCGCGGCGGAAGACGGCTTCGTTTTTTCAACATTCGCCTCGACAGTTCAGTCCACGGCGGCTTCGCTCGGGCAAAACACAACCCGCACCTGGTTATTCATAGGACTAAACGATCAGGCCACCGAGGGCACCAGCGTCTGGTCGAGCGGAGCAGCGCTCGGATACACGCACTTCTTGCCGAACGACCAGGCCGTCTTTGCCGACCAGGATTTCGTTGCAATCGACATCGGGGTGAACTTCTCTGCTCCCGGCCTCACCTTCACGCCAGGCGGTTGGCACACACTGATCAGCAACGCGAGCTTGTTCGACGTGCCCTACAGTGTCGCCGAGCTGCCCCTCCTGAAAGGCACCAACGGGGCGGATACTCTTACCGCCGGCACCTCTGGGGCCGACCTCCTCCAAGGGCTCGGCGGCAGCGATATCCTGAACGGCCTCGGCGGGGGCGACACGATGCAGGGCGGCCCGGGCAGCGACACCTACGTCGTCGACAATCCTTTCGATAAGACGATCGAGCTCTTGAACCAGGGTCTCGACACCGTGAAGTCGACGGTGACCCGCGCGCTCGGCGCCCATCTCGAGAACCTGACGCTGCTTGGCACCAAGGCGATCAACGGCGCCGGGAATGCCCTCCCTAACACCATCGTCGGCAACAACGCGCGCAACGTGCTGAACGGCGCGGCGGGCAACGACAAATTGGATGGAGGCAAAGGAAACGATCTTGTTAACGGCGGGGCCGGCAACGACAGGGTCGACGGCGGGCTCGGACTGGATGTGCTCGCGGGAGCAGCGGGCGCAGACACTTTCGTATTCAGCACGAAGCTCGGCGCCACGAATGTGGACAGGATCTCCGATTTCAATCCTGTCGCCGATACCTTCCTGCTCGTGAATTTCGATGGCGTCAACTTCACCCACAAGGCGACGGCGGCGGAATTCTTTGTCGGCACGAAAGCGCACGACGCGAACGACCGCATCATCTACGACAAGGTCCACGGCGTCGTTTACTTCGACGAGGATGGCTTGATCGGGCCGCCCCGCCCTTCGGCACCGATCCGCTTGGACGGGTGTCGCGGCTTGGCGCGCGCGGACGGCCGGCGTGTGGCGCATTCCGGCTACTCGCGCGGAAAAACTGCGCGCGTCGATGTTCGCCCGAGGACGGACAATCCTAATTCTGATTAGGTGCATAAGCGCAGGCGGCCAGGGGCCGGGAACAACCCCGCAAATTTCTCCAAGCCGCCTTGCTCAGGGGACCGGCGGGCCTTGCCCGTCGCAGGGGAGGAAGTCATGGCCAGTATCGTTCTCACCGCTTTCGCTGGAGGGTTCAACACCGACAATTTCTGGGCAGGGCGCTCGGCGGCGTCACTCCAGGCGACGGCCACGACGTACGACTTCCTGAACGTGGCGGGCTACTTCATCCGCGTCACGGGAACGGGCATGACCTATGACAACGACGATCCGCTGGCCGGCATCTATACTGACATCGGTGTCTACACAGACAGCGGCTATACGACCCTGGTGGACAGCTACAGCTCGCCGACCGATCTTCACTTCAGCGCCTTCTTCACCGACTTCGCCACCGAGGCGCTCGTCGGCGACGACAGCATCACCGGCTCGACCGGCGACGACCGGATGACCGGCTATGGCGGCGCCGACACGATGGACGGCGGTGACGGCAGCGACACGTACGTCTTCGCGACCGACGATGTCGTTACCGGCGAGCAGATCACCGACACGGGTGGTGGTGTCGGCGACATCGACTCGGTCCTGATAGGCCAGGGCGGCGAAGTCAACTTCAGCAACGCAACCATTCTGGGCATCGAAGCGCTCACCTTCGAAGGGTCGGGGACAGCGACTTTCAATGCGTCCCAGCCGCCGTCGAACTTGCTCGTCACCGGCGTCGACACGGTGTTCCAGACGGTCAATGTCAATATGAGCGGTTTGAGCTTCTCTGCCGATGGATGGTCCTTCGCGGACTGGGGGGCGGACGGCGCTGATCTTGTCCGCATCTTCGGCACGCCGGGCAACGATACGATCACTGGCTCGAGCCAGGCGGACATTGTCTTCGGCAGCAGCGGCGCCGACGCCCTCGACGGCGGAGACGGCTCGGATAGTTACCAGTTCACAACCGGCGACGTTGCCGCCGGCGAGCAGATCAGCGACACGGGCGCGAGCGGAGTCGATGTCCTCGCACTCACCGGCGATATCGACTTCACGCTGGCCAGCGCCATTTCCGGCATTGAGCAGGTTTCGCTCATCAACGCAATCACCGCCACCTTCAACGCCAGCCAGCTTCCGACGAACTTGGATATTTTCGCTCAGGCGATCGCAGCTCAGACGCTCGCCATCGTGGATGCCGCGAGCTTCTCGGCGGCCGGATGGACCTTCACGAACTGGGACTCGAGCCACACGCTTTCCATAACCGGCACGACGGGCGACGATTCGATTGCCGGCTCGAGCCAGAACGACACCATGGACGGGCAAGGGGGCAGCGACACCGCCAACTACGCCGCCGCGACGAATGCGGTTACGGTGACGCTCGATGCCTCCGGCAATGGCGGGGCCTCCGGGACGGGCCTCGGCGCCGACACGCTCACGGGCTTCGAGCTCTTCACGACAGGGTCAGGCGGCGACACGTTCCACCTCGCCGGGTCGATTGGGCGCACGGTGAATGGCGGAGGCGGTTCCGACCTCGCAAGCTACGCTGCCAGCGCGAGCGGCGTCACGATTGACATCGGCAACGCCAACGGCATCGGCACCGATGACCTTTTCTTCATCGACAGCGTGACCGGCAGCACTCACGCCGACACGTTCGTCATGGGCGACTTGGCCGACAACTCCATCAATGGCAACGGCGGCATCGATACGGTGAGCTATGCCGCGGCGGCTGGCGGCGGCGTCATCGTCAATTTCGTCGCTCACTCGGCAACCGGTGCCGGCATCGGGACCGATACGCTCACGGCCATAGCCAATGTCATCGGCACGGGCAGCGACGACAGTTTGACCGGCGATAGCATCGCCAACGCGCTCAGCGGGCTCGGCGGCAACGACACGCTCGACGGCGGCCTCGGCATCGACTCGATGAGCGGCGGCGCGGGCAACGACACCTATTTCGCAGACGTCGGCGCCGACTTGATCATCGAGCTCGCGGGCCAGGGTTTCGACACCGTGAAGAGCACAGTAACCAAGACGCTCGCGGCCAACGTGGAAAAACTTACTCTGATCGGAACCTTTGCCGTGAACGGGTTCGGCAATGGCGGCATCAATACGATCATCGGCAATGCGAAGAAAAACATCCTCAACGGCCTGGGCGGCAACGATACGCTCGCCGGCAACGGGGGCAGTGATGTGCTCGCCGGCGCCGCCGGCAAGGATGCACTGAGCGGCGGCCTCGGCTTCGATCGGCTTGTCGGCGGAGCTGGCCGCGATACGATGACGGGCGGGGGGCAGCGCGACATCTTCGACTTCAATGCCCTGAGCGAGACGGGCAAGACGCTTCCCACCCGCGACCTGATCAAGGACTTTCAGCACGGCATCGACGACATCGACCTCTCGACCATCGACGCCGTTCTCGGGTCGGGCAATCAGAAGTTCACGTTCATCGGCAAGGGCGCCTTCTCCGGGGTCGGGGGCCAGCTCCACTACAAATTCGCCGGCGCCAACACGATCGTCGAAGGCGACGTCAACGGCGACAGGAAGGCCGATTTCCAGATCGAGCTCACCGGCCACAAGCTGCTGACCGCGGGCGATTTCATCCTTTAGCTCTTCCTGTCACCTCGGGAACAGCGGCCGGCGGGTCTTCTCCCCCATTCTAGGACAGGGCCAGGTGAGGACCTGCGGCCCGGGGCGGGAACGCGTTTGCCCCGGTCGCATTTTGAGCTTCTAGGACAACCGAGGAGACAGCGATGCCGTTCAATAAAACTGTACTGGGATCTGTCGCTGCGGCGGCGTTCCTGCTCGCAGCGGGTGCGGCCAATGCCGCCTCCGATCCGACGGGCGTCTGGATGAACGACACCGGCCGCGGCGCGGTCGAGATCAAGCAATGCGGCGCGGGCCTCTGCGGCCATGTCGTGTGGGTCAAGGACGCCAGCGATACCAAGGGCTGCGGCCGCAAGATCATCGGCGACGCGATGCCCCAAGGCGGCGGCGTGTGGGACAACGGCTGGGTCTACAGCCCCGAGAAGAAGAAGAAGTACGACGTGGAGTTGAAGCCGCTCGACAACGGCACGCTGCGCGTCAAGGGTTATGCAGGCACCAAGTTCTTCTCCAAAACCATGATCTGGACGAAGGCGCCCGCGGACCTCGTGCGCTGCGGAGAAGTTCAGGCGGCGGCGCCGGCGGCCAAGCCGGTCGAGACGGCTCAGCCGAGCGCACCCGCGGCCGCGGCCAAGACGGCGGCGGCGACCGAGCCGAAGGCCGCCGACACGACCGCGAAGGCGGCTGCCCCGGCTGCTGAGACGCCCGCGCCTGCGCCCGAGGCGGCGGCTCCGGCCGAGCCCGAGCAGGAGATCGCCTCCGACGACAGCGCCGCCGAAGAGGGCGCCGATATGGCCGAGGCGCTGAGCAAGTTCCTCAAGAAGGGCCCCAACGGCACGTGCAAGCTCGACACGCCGTGGATCCAGCTCGATTTCAAGTGCGAGAAGTAACGAGCGGGCAAGGCCCCTCGAAATTGAGCGCGGGCGATCGGCATGGTGCCGGTCGCCCGCGATGCGTTCAGAGCCAGCCGAGGCCCTTGGCTGCGAGCGCGGCGAGGCTCAATGCTCCGATCCAGAACGCGAGCCGGGTCCACCAGTCGCGGCGTGCGTTCTCGGCTGCGAGCTCGCGAACCGTTTCGTCGTCGAGCCTCACGCCCGAGCGCGCCATCTCGGCCAAGCCGGCAGCCGCATGCTCGGCCTGCGTGAAGAGGGCGGGAACGTCGGCGAGGATCTTGGCGATCGTGGACGCGCCCTCGCCCGCTTCCCGCAGGCGTCCCACGGGCCCAAGATTTTCCTCGATCCACGCCTTGGCGACCGGCTCGGCGGCGCTCCAGAGGTTGAGCGACGGGTCGAGCTGGCGCGCGACGCCTTCGACGATCACCATGCTCTTCTGCAAGAGGATGAGCTCGGTGCGCGTCTGCATGTCGAAGACTTCGGTGTAGGCGAAGAGCTGGCCCAGGAGGTCGGCCATCGAGATCTCGTCGGCCGTGCGCCCGTGGATCGGCTCGCCGATGGCGCGCAACGCCTGCGCGAAGACCTCGACCGGGTGATGGGGCGGCACGTAGCCGGCCCAGTAGTGCACCTCCGCCGCGCGCCGGTAGTCGCGCGTGATGAGGCCGTGGAGGATCTCGGCGAGGAACCGGCGCTCCTTGGGGCCGAGCCGTCCCATGATGCCGAAGTCGACGGCGACGACGCGGCCGCTCTTCTCGACGAACAGGTTCCCCTGGTGCATGTCGGCATGGAAGAAGCCGTCGCGCATGGCGTGCGAGAGAAAGGTGCGCAGCACGACGAGGCCGAGGCGCTTCAGGTCGTGGCCTTCCGCCTTGAGGCGCTCGCGGTCGTAGACGGGCGTGCCCTCCACCCAGCTCGTCGTCAGCACGCGCTTGGCCGTGCGCCGCCAGTCGACGTCGGGGACGCCGAAGCCGTCGTCGGCTTTGATGTTCTCGCTCATCTCCGAGATGGCGGCGGCCTCGAGGCGCAGGTCCATCTCGAGCTCTGTCGTGCGCGCGAGGTTCTCGACGACGGCCACGGGCCGCAGGCGCCGCGAAGGGGAATGGAAGCGCTCGATCTGGCGCGCGGCGAAGTAGTAGCTGTCGAGGTCGCGCCTGAATCTGCGTTCGATCCCCGGGCGCAGGATCTTGACCGCAACCTTGCGCGGGCGGCCGTTCTCGACCGTGGTGGCGGCGTGCACTTGCGCGATCGAGGCGGCGGCGAAGGGCGGCCCGAACTCGGCGAAGTGGTCCTCGAGCCGCCCCCCGAGCGCGTCCTCGACGGCTACCTTTGCCTCGGCGCCCGAGAACGGGGGCAGCTTATCCTGGAGGTGCTGGAGGTCGCGGGCGAGGTCCTTCGGAACAATATCGGGGCGCGTGGCGAGGAACTGGCCGAGCTTGATGTAGCTCGGTCCGAGCTGCGAAAGGGCCGCCGAGATGCGCGTCTCCTCGGGCTCGTTCCGCGTCCACGGCCAGGCAAGGAGCCGGATGGGCAGAGTGGCGGCGCGCGCGAGATGGAGGACGAGCGGAACCTTCTGCCCGGCCGGCACGAAGCGCACGCCGTGCTGGGCGAGGACGACGCCCGCCCGCGCGAGGCGAAGCGTATTGACGAGTGCGTGCGCCATGCCTTGGGTTCCGATCCCCCGGCGGCGGGACCTGCCCGCCGAGCCGTCCGGCCATCATGATCCAATCTCGCCGCCTCCGGCGCGCCTGATCCTCGGCATGGTTTCCGGCGCCCGGATGCGTGGCGAAGAGCGGTAATCGGCGCGCGCGCGCCTGGCAAGCGCACTCACGGGTCCTGGGCTCACGCGGCGGCGAGCGCCGCTTTGATGGTCGATTGAAGCATGTCGAGCTTGAACGGCTTGAGGAGATAGCCGTTGGCCCCCGCGGCCTTGGCGGCCAGCATGTTCTCCTGCTTGGCCTCGGCGGTGATCAACACGAAGGGAACGGTGGCGGTCTCGGGATCGGCGCGCAATACCTTGAGAAGCTCGAACCCGGTCATGCCGTCCATGTTCCAGTCGGACAGGATGAGGTCGTAGCGCTTGGATCGCACTTTCTCGAGGGCGCCGAGACCGTTCAAGGCATCGTCGATGTCGGAGTAGCCGAGCTGAACCAGGAGTCGGCGGATGATCTTGAGCATCACCAGCCGGTCTTCGACGATCAGAATGGAGGGGCCGATCCGTTCGCCCATCGTCCGCCTACCGCAAGAAGCCCCGATCGACGCAAACCCCCGAGCGTATGTCTCCATGCCAGCCGGGACTTGCGCGAAGCTGAACGGTCGAAAGCTTCTGACAGAGCCTCTTAAAATCGCGTTCACTCCGAGCATAGCTCGTGCACGCTGAATAGGCACTCGGCGTCGCTCCAAACCCGCGACGGCGTCCAGCCCGCGGAGCGGGCGAGGTCCTGGAACTCGCCGACCGTGTACTTGTAGGAGTTCTCGGTGTGGATCGTCTCGCCGGCGCTGAAGCGGAAGCGGCGCCCGCAGATCGTGACGCTCTGGTCGGCGCGACTCACGAGATGCATCTCGATGCGCCCCTCGCGCGGGTCGTAGATCGCCTCGTGGCGGAAGGATGAGAGATCGAAGGAGTGCTCGACCTCGCGATTGATGCGGTGGAGCAGGTTGAGATTGAAGGCCGCCGTGACGCCGGCCGCGTCGTTGTAGGCGAGCACGAGCCTGCGCGCATCCTTCTTGAGGTCGACGCCGATGACCAGCCGCCCACGTGGCGCGAGCATGGCCTTGAAGGCGCGGAGCAGGCTTGCCGCCTCGGTCGGCGGCAGGTTGCCGATCGTCGAGCCCGGGAAGAAGCCGGTCTTCAGCCGCCGCGCAAGGCCGGCCGGGAGCCTGACGGGGTGTGAGAAATCGGCGACGATCGGGCGGATGTCGAGGCCGGGAAAGCGGCTCGCGAGGCGCGCCGAGGCTTCGGAGAGGGCGCTTTCCGACACGTCGACGGGCACATAGGCGACGCGCGGCGGCAACTGGCGCAACAGGATCTCGGTCTTGCGGCTCGAACCGGAGCCGAACTCGACGAGGACGCCGCGATCGCCGATGCCCTCGACGATCTCATGTCCATTGTCCTCGAGGATGCCGGTCTCGACGCGGGTCGGGTAGTACTCGGGAAGGCGCGTAATCTCCTCGAACAGCTCGCTGCCGCGCGCGTCGTAGAAGAACCGGCAGGGGAGGCTCTTTTTGGGCCGCGAGAGGCCGTCGATCACCGCGATCGCAAGCTCGCTCTCCGGCACGAGCCCGAGGTCGGGAAGCAGCTGGGCAGTAGTGGTCGTGCGCATCACTTATGCCTCCGCGGCAAGGCGCAGGCCGGTGAACTGCCAGCGCTGGTGGGGATAGAAGAAGTTGCGATACGTCGGCCGCGAGTGGCCTTCTGGCGTCGCGCACGAGGCTCCGCGCAGGACCTGCTGGCTCACCATGAACTTGCCGTTGTACTCGCCGAGCGCGCCTTGAGGCGGGCGATAGCCGGGATAGGGAAGATAGGCGCTCGACGTCCACTCCCAGACGTCGCCGAACATCTGACGTGGGCGCGCTCGCCCCGAGCTTTCGGCGGGGAGCGGCCGCAGGGCGCGGGTCGCGAGCGTGTTGCCGGCGACGGGCAGGCCGTCGGCGGCCGCCTCCCACTCGAACTCGGTGGGGAGGCGTGCATTCGACCAGCGCGCGAACGCATCGGCCTCGTAATAGCTGATATGCGCGACGGGTGCTGAGCTGTCGATCGCGTCCAGCCCCTCGAGCGTCATTGCCAGCCAGCTCCCGTCGCGCTCCTCCCAGTAGAGAGGCGCGCGCCAGCCGTCGCGATTGATGGTCGTCCATCCGTCGGCGAGCCAGAGCGAGGCCGTGCGGTAGCCACCGTCGGCCATAAACGCGAGCCACTCGCCGTTGGTCACGAGACGATCGGCGAGGCGATAGTCGGCAAGAAGCGCATCGTGGCGCGGCGCCTCGTTGTCCCAGGCGAAGCCCACCCCGTCGTGGCCGATCTTGCGGATGCCGCCGGCAAACGAGATCCAGCCCGCCGAGCCGGGGAGCGGGCGCTCGGGGCGCTGACGGCGCGCACGGTAGGCGGGCCGCAGCGGGTTTGCGGAAAAGAGGGCGAGAATGTCGGTAAGAAGCAGCTCCTGGTGCTGCTGCTCGTGGTTAATGCCGACCTCGATCAGGCGTGCGATCTCGCCGTCGAATGCCCCCTGTCGCGAGAGAAGCTTCTCGAGCGCCTCGTCGACGTGGGCGCGGTAGGCGAGGACGCGATCGGCCGTCGGGCGCGTGAGCAAGCCGCGCTTCGGCCGCGGCTGACGCTCGCCCTGGCTCTCGTAGTAGGAGTTGAAGCAGTAGTTGAAGGTCTCGTCGAAGACCCGGTAGCCCTCGAGGTACTTCGTGAGGACGAAGGTTTCGAAAAACCACGTCACGTGCGCGAGGTGCCACTTCGTGGGGCTCGCCTCCTCGCTCGCTTGGACCACCATGTCCTCCGGCGAGAGCGGCTCGGCGAGCTCGAGCGAAAGGCGGCGTGTCTCGAAGAGCCGTGCCGCAAGAGCCTCGAGCGAGACTGTCTCTTCGCGCGGGGGGACGAGCTTGAGATGGGCCATGTGCGCTATCCTCGTCTAGGACTGTCGGGGCCGTTACGTACAATTCGCGCCGCCGGATGCCGTCTCGCCTGAAGCATCAGCGAGCCGACGGGCCAAGGCGACTACCGTTTGCCTCTCAAATCCATGCCTCAAAGCTATTAGATTTTGCGGCAAACTTTGCCGTGCCGGCAGCGTTGATTGGGGAGACTGCCGCAAGGAGAGATCGAGCATGAGCGCCCACTATGACGCTGCCATCATCGGAACCGGCCAGGCGGGCCCGTCCCTCGCCAATCGGCTGTCGCAGGCCGGGTTCAAAGTCGCGGTCATCGAGCGCGGACGTTTCGGCGGCACCTGCGTCAATACGGGGTGCATGCCGACCAAGACTTCTGGTCGCGAGCGCCTATGCCGCGCGCCTCGCCGCACGCGCCGCCGAGTACGGCGTCGTGATCGACGGACCGGTGAGGGTCGACATGAAGCGCGTCAAGGCGCGCAAGGACGCCGTCTCCGGAACGGCCACGCGCAACGTCGAGGTGTGGCTTCGTTCGATGCCGGGATGCACGGTAATCCAAGGTCACGCCCGTTTTCTTTCAGCGACCGAACTGCAGATAGGGGCCGAGCGGCTTTCCGCAAAGAGGGTCTTCGTTAACGTCGGTGGGCGGGCAATCGTTCCAGCGATCCCCGGCCTCGAAACGGTCGACTACCTGACGAACGAGACGGTCATGGACCTCGAGGCCGTGCCGCCGCGCCTCATCGTGCTCGGCGGCAGCTACATCGGGCTCGAGTTTGCCCAGATCTTCCGCCGTTTCGGGGCCGAGGTCACGGTTATCGAGGCGGCCCCACGCCTTGTGGCGCGCGAGGACGAGGACGTGTCCGCGGCCATCAAGGATATTCTCGCCCGCGAGGATATCGACATCCGCACCGGCGCCACGTGCAAGAGCCTCGAAAATGGCGGCGGCGACATACGCGCGCGCCTCGAAACGGCTGAGGGCGACGTCGAGGTCACCGGCTCGCACCTCTTGCTTGCCATCGGACGCGTGCCCAACACGGACGACCTCGGCCTTAAGGCCGCCGGCGTCGCCGTCGACGAGCGCGGGTTCATCCGGACCGACGATTTCCTGCGCACGAGCGTTCCGACGATTTGGGCGCTCGGCGACTGCAACGGCCGCGGCGCCTTCACGCACACCTCCTATAACGACTTCGAGATCGTTGCCGCGAACTTGCTCGATCAGGACCCGCGCCGCGCGAGCGACCGCATCACGACGTACGGGCTTTTTACTGATCCCCCCTTGGGACGCGTCGGCATGACGGAAGCCGAGGCCCGCAAGGCGGGCCGCAGACTTCTGATCGGCAAGCGGCCGATGAGCCGCGTCGGGCGTGCGGTGGAGAAGGGCGAGACGCTGGGCTTCATGAAGGTCGTCGTCGACGCCGAGACGAAGAAGATCCTCGGCGCGTCGATCCTCGGCACCGGCGGCGACGAGGCGGTGCAGAGCGTGACGGCCGCCATGTACGCCGGTGCGCCCTACACGACGCTCCAGCGCTCGGTCATGATTCACCCGACGGTGACGGAGCTCATCCCGACGGTGCTCGGCGCCCTCGAGCCGGCGTGAGCAACAGTGCTCTCTTGTATCTCTCTTGTATCTTGTATGATGTAGAGCGCTACGCTACCGCGTCCTCAATCACCTCGACATGCCGTAGGTCGAAGGCGAGATGGTCCTTGATTTGGGCGGCGACGGGTTTCGGGCTCTCATAGGTCCAGATGGCGTTCTCGGCTCTTCGTCCGTCGACGATGATCGAGAAATACGATGCAAGACCCTTGTAGGGGCATGTCGTCGTGTGCCGGGAGCGCTCGAGGAGGCCCATGTCGACATCGGCGCGCGGAATGTAGCGGACGCCCGGATAGGAAGCCTCGAACAACGTCAGCGCGCGCGTCGTGTCTGCGATCACGCGACCGCCCAGGCGCACGCGAACGCGCCCGGGATTGGTCTCGACCCGGATCGGGTGCGTGTCGATGGTGCTCGCCATGGCGTCCGCTCCTCTTGCCGTCACGCGCGGCTCTTCTCCTCGAGGTCGATCTGGGGCGGCGGCACCGGAGCGATCGAGCATTGCGCGACCTGCTCCACCGGCATCTCTCCCGGCGGATCGTGCAGGATGACGCCGTCGAGAGGATCGAACTCGCCCTGCCAGGGTGCCTTCTCGATGGCGCGCAGCGTGTCGGCATAGCCCGCCTCCCAGCGTCGGCGAATACCCGACGGGCTGAAATCGACATCCTTCGTGTGGTCCTCGTTGTCGAGGCTCGGCGCGAGAAGGCGCACGACGTGCATGCGCGTCAGGCAGCCCCAGGCGGCAAGCTCGCGCACGGCCTCGGTCTTGCGGAGGTCCTCGGGGATGAAGGCGGCGAGCTCCTTGATGACGTGGCGCAGGCGATGGTTCTGAAGCTGGCGCACGATATGGGCCGCGACCCGGCTCGAATACTGGATGTCCTTCTGCCTGTGCAGGACGTCGAGAATGCTGTCGGGCTCCTTACCCTCCGGGTTCCACATGTGGACCGCGAAGATGAGCGAGTTGCGGCGCGGGTTGTCGTCGAAGATGACCTCGGTCGGCGTATTTGAGAGAATTCCCCCGTCCCAATAGAGCTCGCCTTCGATGCGCACCGCCGGAAAGGCCGGAGGGAGCGCGCCCGAGGCCATGATGTGGCGGGCGCCGATCTCGGTCTCGCGGCTGTCGAAGTAACGCATCTGGCTCGTGCGCACGTGTGCCGCGCCGACCGTCAGGCGCGGCTTGCAGCGGTTGATGAGCGAGAAGTCGACGAGCTCGGTGAGCGTCTTCTCGAGCGGCGCCGTCGA
Source organism: uncultured Alphaproteobacteria bacterium (assembly GCA_963840415.1). Classification (GTDB taxonomy): domain Bacteria; phylum Pseudomonadota; class Alphaproteobacteria; order Rhizobiales; family Hyphomicrobiaceae; genus Hyphomicrobium_C. Next base: position 248,250 of record CAWIYX010000022.1, read on the forward strand.
GTAGTAGCCGGCGTTGTCCACGCCGAGGGAGAAATTGGGGTTCAGAAACGCGAGAGGATTGGGCTCGAAGAAGCCCGGCACGCCGGCGCTGAGCGTGTTCCAATAAGAGAGCGTCTGGGCGAGGCGCGGCCAGGCGCCCCACGTGTGCCAGAGCGACTTGTGCGCCATGCGCTGCCAGAACTCCTGCAGCACGTCGAGGCGCCGCTCCCATTCGTTGCCGGCGATGAGGGAGGCATTGATGGCGCCGATCGAGGTGCCGACGATCCAGTCGGGCTCGATGCCCGCCTCGTGCAGCGCGTGGTAGACGCCGGCTTGATAGGCACCGAGCGCTCCGCCCCCCTGAAAGACGACGACGATCTGGCCCGCGCCTGTGGCCGGGTTGTCGCGTCGCCGCGCCGGTGTGTTGTCCGATCCATTTAACATTGGAGCCTCCGCTGTGACGCGGGCGCGCTCGCTGGCGCACGCCCGCATGGGACCGGGCGGCACAGCGGCCCGGCCTCGTGGGGGGAGAGTGCTCAATCGCCGCATCGGCCGGAAGTATTCGTTTGCTATCAAGTCGATGCGGGAGCGCTATCGAGGCCATCCCGGAGGGTTACCGTTGCAGATCTATGTCGATGCCGATGCGTGTCCGGTGAAGGACGAGGCGCTACGCGTCGCGGAGCGGCACGGCCTCGTCATCCATTTCGTCGCCAACGCCTGGATGCGGCTTCCTGAAAGCCCTCTCGTCCGTCGCGTCGTGGTTTCCGATGGCGCCGACGCTGCCGACGACTGGATCGCGGAGCATATCGACAAGGGGGATATCGCCGTCACCGGCGACATCCCGCTTGCGGCGCGCTGCCTCAAGAAGGGAGCGCACGCCGTCGGACCCGCGGGCAAACCCTTCACGGACGCGGGCATCGGCATGGCGCTCGCGATGCGCGACCTGTCCCGTCATCTGCGCGAGACGGGCGAGAGCAGCGGATCCAATCCCGATTTCACGCGCCGCGATCGCTCGCGATTCCTCGAGGCGCTCGAGCACGCGGTGCAGGCCGAGAAACGGCGACGATGAGACGAGAATCGTCCGGCCAACAGAATTGAACAAATGCACGAAATGCCAATTGGGTATTGCAAGCCGGGTATGACCTGTGAAATCACGACCGGCGGAGATGGGTGGGCCCTTCCATCGTAGCGCCGATTGCCATGGGGGACGATTGACGTGCATTTGGAGTGGGACCTTCACACCATCATGGTCGCGGTCGCGCTTTTCTTTGCGGGTTGGGGCCTTCTGTGCCTGCTCGAGCCGCAGTCCTCGGGCTCCGAGGAGCGCCTGGCCGCCGGCATTCGCGCCATCGGCTTTCTCCTTATTGCCCATCTCTTGATGCAACTGTTCGCCTGATGCGACTGTTTTGACGGCTCATTTCACGCCATCGCCGGACCTGGCCACACGAGGCCTCTCTTCGGCTAAGCCCGCCTTGACGGGGCCCCCGAACACGGCCAAGAACAAAGCATGATCGACAGGCTCGTGACAGCGCTGCACCGAGAGACCGATGCCGCCGAGGCCTCGATCCGCCCGAAGACGCTGGCCGAGTTCATCGGCCAGGAGCAGGCGCGCGCCAATCTCAAGGTGTTCATCGAGGCGGCGAAGGGGCGCGGCGACCCGCTCGATCACGTGCTGCTTGCCGGCCCCCCCGGTCTCGGCAAGACGACGCTGGCCCAGATCGTCGCGCGAGAGCTCGGCGTCGGCTTTCGCGCCACCTCCGGCCCGGTGATCTCGAAGGCCGGCGATCTCGCCGCCCTCCTCACCAATCTCGAGGAGCGCGATGTCCTGTTCATCGACGAGATCCACAGGCTCAACCCGGCCGTGGAGGAGATCCTCTACCCGGCGCTCGAGGACTTTCAGCTCGACCTGATCATCGGCGAGGGGCCCGCCGCGCGCTCGGTGCGCATCGATCTGGCGAAATTCACGCTCGTCGGCGCGACCACGCGGCTCGGGCTTCTGACGACGCCGCTGCGCGACCGCTTCGGGATCCCGATGCGCCTCAACTTCTATACCGTCGAGGAGCTAGAGCGCGTCGTGGTCCGCGGGGCGCGCGTGCTCGGCGCGCCGCTTACACCCGACGGCGCGCTCGAGATCGCACGGCGGGCACGGGGCACGCCGCGCATCGCCGGTCGGCTCTTGAGGCGCGTGCGCGATTTTGCCGCCGTTGCCGGTGCGAAAATGATCGATGCCGCCGCGGCCGACAAGGCGCTCGCCGCCCTCGAGGTCGACAACGCCGGTCTCGACGCGCTGGACCACCGCTATCTCGGCTGCATCGCCGGAAATTACGACGGCGGTCCCGTCGGCATCGAGACCCTCGCCGCGGCGCTGTCCGAGCCGCGCGACGCGCTCGAGGAGATCGTCGAGCCCTACCTCCTCCAGCAGGGCTTCATCGGCCGCACGCCGCGCGGCCGCGTGCTGACGCTCAAGGCCTATCGCCACCTGGGACTTTCGGGCCCGGCGCGCAGCGCGGCGCCCGAGCTGCCGCTCCTCGGCGAGGAGGACTTCAGCGACCCCGACGCGGGCAGCTCCTCGCGTCAAGGTTAATTCGTCGCATCAATTGCCATAAACCGGTGCAAATCTTGATTATTCATAGCGTGGGGCAAGATCTGAGCTTCAGCGGCGATCGAGGGGAGCTACGTGTTTTCGCGGCGTCAGTTTTTGAAGGGCCTTGCCGTAGGAACGGCGGGGAGCGTGGGGTTCGGCGGCTATGCGGTCGCCGAGCCGTGGCGTACTACCGTGACCCGCTACCGGGTCTCGCCTCCGGGCTGGCCGCAGGGGCTCCGCCTGAAGCTCGCGGTCCTCGCCGACATTCATGCGAGCGATCCGTGGATGCCGGCCGAGCGCATCGAGGAGATCGCATTTCGCACGAACGCGGCCGAGCCGGACGCGGTGCTCCTGCTCGGCGACTACGTTACCGGCCACCGCGTGGGACTGTCGAAGATCGTCCCTCACCGCGACTGGGCGCGCGCGCTCGGCCATCTCAAGGCGCCGCTCGGCGTCCACGCCGTGCTCGGCAATCATGACTGGTGGGAGGATCGCGAGGTGCAGGAGCGCCGCGGCGGTCCGGTCAAGGCTCGCGTCGCCCTCGAGGAGGCAGGGATCCCGGTCTACGAGAACGACGTGTTGAGACTGACCAAGGCGGGCCAGCCGCTTTGGATCGCCGGCCTCGGCGACCAGTGGGCGTTCTGGCCGCGTCGCGATCGCTACGAGACCTTCGTGCGCGGGGGCAGGGTCGACTACGAGGGGGTCGACGATCTTGCAAGCACGCTGGCCAAGGTCACGGACGACGCACCCGTCATCCTCATGGCGCACGAGCCCGATATCTTTCCCGAGGTGCCCGCTCGCGTCGCGCTGACGATTGCCGGGCACACCCACGGCGGCCAGGTTCGCATAGCGGGCTTCGCGCCTATCGTGCCGTCGCGCTACGGCCAACGCTTCCTCTATGGCCACATCGTCGAGGAGGCGCGCAACCTCATCGTCTCGGGCGGCCTCGGCTGCTCGGGGCTGCCCGTCCGCCTCGGCGTGCCCCCCGAGATCGTGATCGTCGATGTGGCAGCGCCCGACGCCGGCGCGATCGCGTAGGATCGCGCTCTGTCGCGCTCGCGGCGCACCCCGTGACAATTGCCGCCCGATCGGCTCTTCTCGGCACTCATGACGACCAAGCAACGGGACTGGCCCGATCTTGCCGGGCGCATCGTCGACGATGCGACGGGGCGCTGGCATGTGCTCCCGGTCCGCGTCTATTTCGAGGACACGGATGCGGGCGGGATTGCCTATCACGCCTCGTTCGTGCGCTGGTGCGAGCGCGGGCGCACCGACTTCCTGCGGCTTCTCGGCACGGATTCGCGCCGCCTCATCGACGGATCGGCGAGCCACGAGCCCGCCGCCTTCGTCGTGCGCCGCATGAACTGCGATTTTCTGAAGCCCGCGCGCATGGACGACGTGCTCGAGGTCGAGACGCGGGTCAAGGAGCTCGGCGGGGCCTCCGTCAAGCTGCTGCAGACCATCGCGCGCGATGGCACGGCGCTGTTCGAAGCCGAGGTGACGGTAGTGCTCGTCGCCGTCTCCGGCAAGCCGCTCCGGCTCTCGACCGCGGTGCGCACGGCCTTCTCTCCGTCGTGACGCCGGGCGCGAAATCCTGCTCGCCAGTCCCGCATAGACAACTGAGGCCCGGGCCGTGAAGATAGCCGGGCGGGGGAACGGTGGATTGAGGGGGACCGAGATGACAACGGCGAAGGACGAGAGCGGCGTCGACCTCGACATCAAGGACGCCATCGAAGGACACGAGCGGTTCAGGCTCGAGTTCGAGCGCGACAAGGCGTTCTTCAAGAGCCTCGCCACCAGGAAGCAGAAGCCGCGCCTCTTGTGGATCGGCTGCTCGGACAGCCGCGTCGTTCCTTCGCAGATCACCTCCGCCGACCCGGGCGAGCTGTTCGAGGTGAGAAACATCGCCAACTGCGTGCCGCCTGCGGGCGCCGACGACGACGCGGTCGGCGCCGCGATCGAGTATGCACTCGGCCACCTCGGCGTCGACGACATCGTCGTCTGCGGACACTCGGGGTGCGGCGGCATCCAGGCCCTCGCCGAGCCGATCCCGCCGGACACGGAGGCCCATCTGGGGCGCTGGGTCGCCTACACGCGCCCGGCCCACGACCTCGTCGCCGCTGCTCGTGTGCCGGACGCCGAAAGGCCGCTGGCGACCATCAAGGCGCACGTTCAGTTTCAACTCGACAATCTGCTGACCTATGCCTGTGTCGCCAATGGCGTGGCCGAAGGCCGCGTCGGCATTCACGGCTGGCTCTATGAGATGGAGGCCGGAGAGCTCCTCGCCTATGACCCGGCGTCCGGCGGCTGGCGCAGCCTCGTCGAGCTTGCCCGCGGATAACGTGGTCTGCTCTTGCCTTGGGCACCCGTGGCGGACCGCCGCGCACGCCCCGAAACGCCCGAAAAATCGCGCTTTTCTGCGGGACAATGGGCCCTCGTTTCGTCATATTGCGGGGCAACATGCAACGGGGACCACATGGAAAAGCGGGCAATAGCTTCGCGAGGGATGCGGGGCGACAGTGGTCGTGCGCCGGTTTCCTCTCTCACCGCCCGCTCGAGGCGCACTAGACGACGGTTGAAGAGATGAATCCGGGAGACGTTTCGCAAGTTGCCATCGCGCCCGCCGCGGGGGGCGTGTCGTTTCTCGAGCTGTTCATAGCGGCATCGCCGGTCGTCCAGGCGGTGATGGCGGGACTGCTCGTGGCCTCGATCTGGTCGTGGGCCATCATCTTCGAGAAGCTCTTTGCCTTTCGCCGTGCGCGCATCGAGGCCGACAAGTTCGAGCAGACGTTCTGGTCGGGCCAGTCGCTCGACGAGCTCTACAACGGGCTCGCGCGCGGACGCACGATCGCGATCGCGGCCCTCTTCGTCGCGGCGATGCGCGAGTGGAAGCGATCCGTCGAGGGGAATATCCGCGCGCTGGGGGGCATTCAGCTGCGCGTCGAGAAGGTGATGGACGTCACCATCAGCCGCGAGATGGAGCGGCTCGACCGGCGACTCCTCTTCCTCGCGACGGTCGGCTCGACGGCGCCGTTCGTCGGGCTGTTCGGCACCGTGTGGGGCATCATGACGAGCTTCCAGGCCATCGCCATATCGAAGAACACCAACCTCGCGGTCGTCGCGCCCGGCATCGCCGAAGCGCTGTTCGCCACCGCGCTCGGCCTCATGGCGGCAATCCCGGCGGTAATCTTCTACAATAAGTTCTCGGCCGATTCGGCCCAGATCAGTCAGCGGCTCGAAGCGTTTGCCGACGAGTTCGCGGCGATCGTCTCGCGCCAGATCGACGTGCGCAGCTAGCGGGGGAAGAGGGTCTGAGGTTCGATCTATGGGCGTGAGCCTCAAACTGGGCCAGGGAAGCGGCGGGCGCCGTCGCCGAGGACGAGGCAAGCGTCACGCGCCGATGCATGAGATCAACGTCACGCCGATGGTGGACGTGATGCTCGTGCTGCTCATCATCTTCATGGTCGCGGCGCCCCTGTTGACGGTCGGCGTCCCGATCGAGCTGCCGCAAGCCAAGGGCAAGCAGCTCGAGAGCAACAAGGAGCCGCTCACGATCTCGGTCGCCGCCAACGGCGACATCTTCATCGGCGAGACGGCAGTCCCCTTGAACGAGCTCGCCGACAAGCTCAAGTCCATCGCCAAGAACGGAGTCGACGAGCAGGTCTTCGTGCGCGGCGACAAGGGTATAAACTACGGCACGGTGATGCGCGTCATGGGCCGCATCAGCGCCGGCGGGTTCAGAAAAGTGTCGCTCGTCACCGAGGTGGAGGAAGGAGGCTAAGGGTTCGCTGTGCAACTCAGTCTCTTGATCTCGCTTCTGATGCATGGCGGTCTTCTCGCGTGGGCTTATCTCCTCATGCTCGCGACGCCGAAGCTCGAGCCGCCCGAGCCCGAGCCGATCACGGTGGCGCTCATCACGCCCTCGGAGCTCCTGCGCCTGAAGCAAGGGAGCGAGACCACCACGGAGCTCGAGGCGAAAGCAAAGGAGGAGCCCAAGCCCAACCTTTCAAAGCTCGAGGCGGAGAAGCCGAAGCCGGTCGAGGCCCCGACGCCGCCCGAGGAGACTCCTCCCGCCCCCGCCGAGGCGGCCAAGCCCGCCGAGCCGCCGCCCGAGCCGAAGTCCGATCCGATCGCCGAGAAGCTCGCCGCCTTGCCGCCCGATCCGCCCCCCGGGCCCACGCCCGAGGAGTTGAAGCGCATCGAGGAGCAGAAACAGGCGGCCGAGGAAGAGCGCAAGAAGGCCGCTGAGAAACGCAAAGAAGAAGAGAAGAAGAAAGCCGAGGAGAAAAAGAAAAAGGAAGAGGAAAAGAAAAAGCTCGCCGAGGCCAAGCGCAAGGCGGAGGCGAAGAAGAAATCGGCCGCCGACCGGCTCGCCGCCCTCCTCGACAAGGACCCGACCAAGCGCGGCGCGCCGCAGTCGGCCACGCCTCCGACCCGCGACACGAACTATCAAGGGCCGACGGCGGGCGCGAGCCAGGGCACCGACAGCGTTCTCTCCGTGCGCGAGCAGGACCTCTTGAAGGGCCTGATCAGCTCTCAGCTCAGAGGTTGCTGGAAGCTGCCGGGCGGCGGCGGGGGCATCGAGACGACGGTCGTGACGCTGCGGTGGCAATTGAACGTGGACGGCTCGCTCGACGGCGAGCCGTCGGTGGAGGACCCGCAGTCGGGGCCGGTGTATCAGATCGCAGCCGAAGCGGCGATTCGCGCGGTCAAGGGCTGCTCTCCGTTCACGCTGCCCCCCGACAAGTACGCCGCATGGAAAACGATCATCTGGGATTTCGATCCTCGGGAAATGATGTGACGCAAGGCATGATGGCGTTCGGGCTCGGGGACCAAACCATGAGATTGGCAAGACGAATGCTGGGGGCCGCCCGCGTCGCGGCCTGTCTCGCGGCGGCCGCTCTCGCCGCAGCGGGCGGCCTCCCGTTTGCGGCTCGCGCGCAGGATGACAGCTACAAGGGGCCGCCGCCCGGCGGGGGGCTCGACGGTCAGCTGCGTGCACGCGGCTACGACGCGCCGCCCCCGCAAGGCGGCGGCGTCCCGAGCGGCGGGGGCCCCGCCGGAGTGGCGGGCGGCGCCACGCTCGGCGGCGGCGGAGGCCTGCGCGGTACCCAGCGTCAGGGCACGATAGCTCCGATCCCGATCGCTATTCCCGCCTTCTTCGGCGACGATCCCAACCTCGCTGCGGACATCTCCGGCGTCGTCGCCTCGGACCTCGAGCGCTCGGGGCTCTTCCAACCCCTCGATCCCGCCTCCTTCCTCGAGCAGGTGCGCGACGTCAACGCGCTGCCGCGTTTTGCCGACTGGCGTCAGATTCGCGCCGACGCGCTCGTCGTCGGGCGGGTCGTGCGCGGCGGCGACGGACGGCTCGCCTCCGAATTCCGCCTCTGGGACGTGACGAGCGGCAAGCAGCTCGCGGGCCAGCGGTTCGCGACCGCATCGCAAAACTGGCGCCGCGTCGGCCATATCATCGCCGACCAGATCTACGAGCGCTTGACGGGCGAGAAAGGCTACTTCGACACGCGTGTCGTCTACGTCGACGAGACGGGGCCGAAGAGCAAGCGGGTCAAGCGCTTGGCCATCATGGACCAGGACGGGGCCAACGTGCGCCTCCTGACCCAGGGCCAGGAGCTCGTCCTCACTCCGCGCTTCAACCCGTCGACGAGCGAGATCGCCTTCATGTCCTACACCCGCGATCAGCCGCGCGTGCTCCTCATGAACCTCGAGACGGGCCAGCGCGAGGTCGTCGGCGACTTTCCCGGCATGACGTTTGCGCCGCGCTTCTCCCCCGACGGGCAGCGCGTGATCATGAGCCTGCAGTCGGGAGGCGACGCCGATATCTACGAGATGGACCTACGGTCGCGCCAGACGCGCCGGTTGACCGGGGGGCAGGGGATAAGCACGGGGCCCAGCTATTCGCCGGACGGGCGCCAGATCGTCTTCGAATCCGACCGCGAGGGCACCCAGCAGCTCTACGTGATGAACTCCGACGGCTCGGGCGTGCAGCGCATCAGCGCCGGCGAGGGGCGCTATTCGACGCCGGTATGGTCGCCGCGCGGCGACTACATCGCCTTCACGAAGCAGCTCCAGGGGCTGTTCCTGATCGGGGTCATGCGCCCCGACGGCACCGGAGAGCGGGTTCTGACCGAGGGCTACCACAACGAGGGGCCGACTTGGGCGCCCAACGGGCGGGTCCTGATGTTCTTCCGCGAGAGCCAGGGCGAGGGGGGCGGACCGCGAATTTATTCGGTCGATCTCACGGGCTACAACGAGCGAGTCGTGAAGACGCCGTCGTTCGGATCCGACCCCGCCTGGTCGCCGCTCCTGAATTGAGACACGGGTTAACTCGGGCTTAACCCGAGGAGTGCATAGTCCTCTCAGGCTCCCGCGTCGCATGAGAGCTATTTGTCGCGTGACTTCAGTCGCTTCGCGGCGTCCCAGCCCTTTGGGTCCGATGCCTGAGGAGCACCAAACACGGCGTGGCATTTTCGCATCTACAGGATTGGAAAACAGTGGGACAACGTCCTCTGTTCTTGATCAAAACGAGCCATGCCGGTACCCCAATAGTCGGCTAGTTGCCGATCAAGCATCAGGAGATAAGACCATGCAGGGTGTTAAGGGGCTGATCGTTCTTTCGGCTGCCGTCGTCGCTGTTGCGCTCGGCGCTTGCCGTCGTGAAGAAGCTGCGCCGATGAAGCTCGGTGCGGAAGTTCCGGCCGCCACGGATGTGGCTCGCTAACGTCCGAATTCTAGGACAACACAGGAGACAACACTATGAAGGGCGCTATTGTTCTCGCTGCCGCGATCGTGGCCGTCGCTCTTGGCGCATGCCGTCGTGAAGAGGCTGCTCCCATGAAGCTCGGCGCGGATGTCCCGGCTGCTGCTGACGTTCGCTAAATCGAGCACTCAGATTTAGTCTCTCGGCTCCCGCCGCGAGATTCGGACAAAAGACCGGATTGTTGCTGGCGAGAGCCGCGACAGTTCGGTCTTCGTCTTTTGCTGTACCGCCGATCGCGGCATTGGATGCAGATCCAAAGGCTGTTGGATTACGGTGGGCGGCTAACGGCGCCGCGCTTGACGCGAGAATTGGATGTCTGCGACAAGCGCGGGGAGCTCCAAGCGTTGAGGCGGGGCACCGCCGATTGTGAGCATTTGTGGGCGGCCACATTTTCGTACGATCACTCGGTTAGACGCCTGTTGAGCGTCGCGCCGTGAATGCCGCCGCGACCGGTCCGCGCGTGAGCTAGCGGGAACACAGGGATACAGGGATAAAGAGGGATATGGCGCCTCATTTTCGCGCCTCCGGGCTCGCGGCGATGGCAATTCTCGCCCTTTTCGCCGGCGGTCTCGGCGGCTGCGCCAACAACGAAAACCCCGACACGGCGCTGGCCGACGGGAAGGGTCCGATCACGCCCGGCACGCAGCGCGACTTCAGCGTCAACGTCGGCGATCTCGTCTATTTCTCCTCCGACAGCTCCGACCTCACGCCGGAGTCGCAGGCCACGCTGCAGAAGCAGGTCCAGTGGCTGCGCCAGTACCCGCAATTCACCGTCACGGTCGAAGGCCACGCCGACGAGCGCGGCACGCGCGAGTACAACATCGCGCTCGGCGCGAGGCGCGCTACGACGGTGCGCAATTTCCTGGCCCAGAACGGGATCCAGGCCGCGCGTCTCAAGACCATTTCGTACGGCAAGGAGCGCCCCGTCGCGGTCTGCAACGACATCTCGTGCTGGTCGCAGAACCGGCGCGCTCAGACGGTGCTGAACAGCCGCGCGGCCTCCTGACGCCTCTGGCAGGGCCGAAGCTCCCGAGGCCGGCAGGTCCGGAGCGGGTGTCGCTACCGAAATTCCTCCCGAAAAGCAAAGTTTAGCCGCAATAAAAGGAGATAATTTCTAAGGCTCCCATTTGGGAGCCCAGACGAAGGATTTCGTCATGGACCCGCCTCGCGCGGCGGCCAGCTTTCCCGGTCGGCGCGCCCGTATGTTCAGCGTAATTGCGATGGGCCTTGGCGTGGCGCTCGCGGCGACGCTTGCTGTTGCCGAAGACGATACCGAGGTGCCAAGCGGCACCTTCTCTCACGAGCCCCGGCCAGGTCCCGCTGTCGATCCGGTCGCCCGCTGGAGCGGGCGGCAGGCTCCCGTGCTGATCGCTGAGCCTTCGGCCGACGAGGAGCTCGAGGAGCTGTTCAGCGACGCGCTAGCCGAGCTCGAGGCGGGCCGCAGCTGGGAAGCCCAGCGGCTGTTCGAGCGCTTGGTGGCGCGCGCGCCGGAGAGCCGGATCGCCGACGACGCGCGCCGCTATCTTGTCGAGCTCTACAAGGCCCCCATTGCCCCGCGCAAAGACGCGGTCGGCTCCGCCGAGGGCCGCCTGAAAAGCGGCCGGGCCGCCAACGGCTCGGCGCCCGTCGACGGCTGGCGCGCCGAGGAGCGCGCTCCAGCGGCGGCCCAGGCCGAAGCTCCCGTCTCGCGCCAGCTCGAGGACGATTTCATCGCCGACGCGGGAGACCGCGTCTTCTTCAGCTCGGGCAGCGCCGAGATCGGCGCGCGGGCGCGTAGCGTGATTGCCGCCCAGGCCCGCTTCATCAAGCGCCGGCCCGATCTCACGGCGGTGATCGAGGGCCACGCCGACGACCAGCCCTTGACGCCCCGGCAGCACGAGGAGCTTTCCGGAGAGCGCGCCGAGGCGGTCCGCCAGCGGCTGATTAGCGAGGGCGTGGAGCCGGACCGGCTCACGGTCGTCGCCTGGGGCCGCGAGCATCGCGTGTCCAATTGCCCGGACGCCGCGTGCGCGGTGCAAAACCGCAGGGTGGTGACCGTGCTCGGCGTCCGTGGTGCGCGCCGTCCGAACGGGCCCCTCGGGGCCGCGCCCGGCGGAGGCTCGTTTGCCGGCGCCTCGCGCTCGGTGACGCAATAGCCCGGACTGTGGCCCGCATGCCCGTTGGCGTGACCTGTGCGACGGACGGGCTCGCGAACCACCGTCATTGAGCTTCATGCACAGCGGCCCAGCCCCGGTACACTCGGGCGACAGGCCGGGCCGTTGACAACCGGTGGCGAAGGCCTGATGCCATAGCCAGCATCTATCACCTCGCAACTCGGCTGCCTCACGGGCGCCCGATAACGGCCGTACCAGTCGAAGGATGACAGCAAGAATGTCGCTCATGGACCGCGATCCGCGCCGCGCACTGAGAGTTTCGATTATGGCCTCCCTCGCGCTGGCCCTGCCGTGGGGCGCCCGAGCGTTGGCGCAGGATCCGATGGCGGTCGAGCAGCAGCAATTGCCTCCCCCCAGCGAGCCGGCGACGAAGCCGCCCGCAAAAGCTGGCGCACGGGAGGGTGCACCGGCGGCGGATAGCAGCTTGGTCCAGCGGGTCGAGCAGCTCGAGGAGCAGCTCGTCGACCTGCAGGTTGTGATCGGAACGCTCGAATCGCTCGCACGCTCGGGCGTAACGAACGCTGTGCAGCGTGCGCCGGCGCCGGCAGGAGCGGGCGCCAGCGATCAGGCGCGTCTCGACGGCATGGAGACGCAGATCCGCGCGATTTCGGCCCAGATCGAGCAGCTTTCAGCCGAGATGAGGGCGCAGGGACCGGCGCGCCGTTCGGAAGCGCCGCAGGCCCCGCCCGCCTACTCCGATCCGACGCTTCCCCACGCCGGGGTAGCCCCGCAGAGCGCTAATCAGAGCACCGGCCGATTCGGATCGACCACGGTCACCTCAGGGTCCGCCGACCCCATCGCCGGCGTCCTCTCCGAAGGGGCGGCCAATCCCCCGGCGTCGGGCCCACCGGTCGGCGCGTGGACAGGCCCCAATGGTGCGCTCGCGCCGGGCCCGCCGGGCCCGCTGGCGGCCGCCGAGCCGGCGCCGGGTCCGGCTGAGGCCGGCAATCCCAAGCAGGCCTACGAGAACGCCTACGGCTTTCTGCTGCAGCAGGACTACGGCGCTGCGCAGTCGGGATTCAGCGACTTCCTCAAGCGCTATCCGCAGGACCCGCTCGCGCCCAACGCGCTCTACTGGCTCGGCGAGACGCACTACGTGCAGAAGAACTATGCCGACGCCGCGGAGGCCTTCGATCTCGTGCTGACGGCCTTCGGGAGCAGCGCAAAGGCCCCCGACGCCCAGCTCAAGCGGGCCATGGCGCTGGCGCAGCTCGGCAAGAAGCAGGATGCGTGCGCGGCCTTCCGTCAGCTCGGCACGAAGTTCCCCAACGCGCCGGCACACGTCAAGGCCAAGGCCGACAGCGAGCGTCAGCGCGCCGGCTGCTCGTGACGCCGGGACGCTCCTGCCATGTCTGCCGGCGAGCCCTCAAACTCCGCAGCCGGTGCAAGGCGTGCCGCTCCCGTCACTGACGACGAGATCGAGCGCCTGCTTGCGCCGCTTGAGCCGTTCGGGGTCGTTGTGCTCGCGGTCTCTGGCGGCCCCGACAGCATGGCGCTGCTCCATCTCGCGGCGCGCTGGAAGAAGCTTTCGGGAGACCGCACGCCGCAAGTCGCGGTCGCAACCGTCGATCACGGGCTGAGGCCCGAGTCGGCCTCGGAGGCGCGCTGGGTCGCGGCTCGCGCAGAGGCGCTCGGCTTTGCCCACGCCGTCCTCGCCTGGCCGGGAGAGAAGCCCGCAACTGCCATTCAGGAGGCGGCGCGCGAGGCGCGCTACCGGCTTCTCGCCGAGCACGCCCGAGCGCTCGCCGGCGGGCGGCCGGCTGCGGTCGCGACCGCGCATACCGAGGACGACCAGGCCGAGACGTTTCTCATGCGCCTTGCGCGCGGAAGCGGTCTCGACGGCCTCGCAGCGATGGCTCCGCGGCGCGCGCTCGCGCGCGAGGGCGAAGTCACGATCGTGAGGCCGCTGCTCGCCCTATCCAAGGCGCGCTTGATCGCGACCCTCGAGGCAGGAGGGCGCCAATGGCTCGATGACCCTTCGAACGAGTGCCGGGACTTCGAGCGCGTGCGCCTGCGCGGGGCGCGCGACGCATTGGCGGCGCTCGGTCTCACCAACGACAAGCTTGCGCTGAGCGCTCGGCGCCTCAGACGGGCGCGCGAGGCGCTCGATCGCGCGGCGGACGGGCTGCTCGATCAGGCCGACCTCCACGGCGGCGTCTTTGCGACGATCGAGCGCAGGATTCTGCACGATGCCCCAAGCGAAATCCGGCTGCGGGCGCTGGCGCGGCTCTTGGCGGCCTTCGGCGGCGGAGCGAGGCCCGCGCGCCTGGTTCAGGTCGAAGCGCTCGCAGAGGCACTCGAAAGCGGGGAGCGCTTCGCCCGGACGCTCGGGGGATGCATGCTGTCGGCCGGGCGCAAGTGGGTGCGCGTCTACTGCGAGCCCGGGCAGCGGCGCTTGCCTGAGATCGTGGTCGAGCCCGGTGGCGAGAGCATCTGGGACGCACGGTTTCGCGTGGCGGCGGCATCGGCTCCCGTTCTTGCGGCAGCCGGCATCGTGCCCCCTATTCGCGTCCGCGCCCTGGGGCGTGCGGCCTATGCAACGCTGCGCGGGTCGCTCGAGCCGAGCCGGCGTCCTCCGGCCCGTGCAGCGCTCTCGCTCCCGGCATTCTGGTCGGCCGAATGCCTCGTCGCGGTGCCAAATCTCGCCGCGTTCCGCGTGAGCGGCGGGCGGGGCGGTGGCCTCGAAGGAGAGCTCTTATCCTCGGTATTCGAGCGCGCACCGGGCCTCGGCGCTTGATTTGCCTCAATCCTGGGGAAACTAAGACTGAAGGATAGGGGCCAACAAACTTGGCAAACCCCTGGCCCCCCCCTATCTTAACGGCGCGGGGGCGCCGGACCCGGCGGCGCGCCTCCCTATTCTCGCGGCCAGCCGCTCCCCCTCCGGAATGATGTAGGGCCCTAGATGAACTCGAATTTTCAGAAGCTCGCGATCTGGGTTGCCGTGCTCGTGCTGCTCGCCGCGCTCTTCAATCTTTTCAACAACCCGAGCCAGAGCCGGCGCGGCACGGAGATCACCTATTCCGAGTTCCTCTCCGCCGTCGACGCAGGCACGGTCTCGGAGGTGACGCTCGCGGGCAACCGCATCTACGGCACGATGCGCGACAACACGAGCACGTTCACGACGTACGCGCCCCAGGATCCATCGCTCGTCGAGCGGCTTACCGCCAAAGGCATCAAGTTCAAGGCGCGGCCATCGGACGAAGATGTGCCGTCGATCATGAACGTGATCTTGAACTGGTTCCCCATGCTGCTGCTCATCGCGGTGTGGGTGTTCTTCATGCGCCAGATGCAGTCCGGGTCGGGGCGCGCCATGGGCTTCGGCAAGAGCCGTGCGAAGCTCCTGACCGAGCGTCAAGGGCGCGTCACGTTCGAGGACGTGGCCGGCGTCGACGAGGCCAAGGCCGACCTCGAGGAGATCGTCGAGTTCCTGCGCGACCCGCAGAAGTTCCAGCGGCTCGGCGGGCGCATCCCGCGCGGCGCCCTGCTCGTCGGCCCGCCGGGCACCGGCAAGACCTTGATCGCCCGCGCGGTCGCGGGCGAGGCCAACGTCCCGTTCTTCACGATCTCCGGTTCCGACTTCGTCGAGATGTTCGTCGGCGTCGGCGCTTCGCGCGTGCGCGACATGTTCGAGCAGGCGAAGAAGAATGCGCCCTGCATCATCTTCATCGACGAGATCGACGCCGTGGGACGCCACCGCGGGGCCGGCCTCGGCGGCGGCAACGACGAGCGCGAGCAGACGCTGAACCAGCTCCTCGTCGAGATGGACGGCTTCGAGGCGAACGAGGGCATCATCATCATCGCGGCGACCAACCGCCCCGACGTGCTCGATCCGGCTCTTCTGCGTCCCGGCCGCTTCGACCGGCAGATCGTCGTGCCCAATCCCGACATTGCGGGCCGCGAGAAGATCCTGAAAGTGCACATGCGCAAGGTGCCGGTTGCCCCCGATGTCGACGCCAAGACGATCGCGCGCGGCACACCGGGCTTCTCGGGCGCCGATCTCGCCAACCTCGTCAACGAGGCGGCGCTCCTTGCCGCGCGGCGCAACAAGCGCCTCGTCACCCAGTCCGAGTTCGAGGACGCCAAGGACAAGGTGATGATGGGCGCCGAGCGCCGCTCGATGGTCATGAGCGAGGAGGAGAAGCGCAACACCGCCTATCACGAGGCGGGACACGCCATCGTCGGCCTCACCGTGCCCTACGATCCCCTGCACAAGGTGACGATCATCCCGCGCGGGCGCGCGCTCGGAGTCACGATGAACCTGCCCGAGGGCGACAAGTACAGCCGCTCGCGCCAGTGGTGCGAGGCGCGCCTTGCCGTCCTCTTCGGCGGCCGTGAAGCCGAGATCATTCTCGGCGGGCCCGACAACGTGACCAACGGAGCCACCGGCGACATCCAGATGGCGACGCAGCTCGCCCGCGCCATGGTCATGGAGTGGGGCATGTCCGACAAGCTCGGACGCGTGCGCTACAACGGCAACGAGCAGGAGATCTTCCTCGGCCATTCGGTGACGCAGACCAAGAACATCTCGGACGAGACGGCGAAGCTGATCGACGAGGAGATCCGCGGCCTCATTCAGACCGGGGAATCGACCGCGCGGCGCATCCTGTCCGAGAAGATCGATGTGCTCCATGCGGTCGCCAAGGCGCTGCTCGAGTTCGAGACGCTGAATGGCGAGGAGGTAGCCACGATCATGCGCGGCGATAAGATCATCCGCCGCTCCGACGACGAGGGAACGAAGGGCCCGGTGGGCTCGGCCGTTCCCGCGGCCGGGCGTTCGCGCCCGCGCGAGGAGCCGGGCGCGGGCGGCATGGAGCCCCAGCCGCAGTCTTGATGTCGTCCGCCCGATCGGGCAGTGACTGATGTGACCGCGAGAGCCCTCGCGGTCACATTGCATTTTCCGGGGTCTCGACGTGCAGCGCTCGATCTATATCCGCCCGGTGGGCATCTTCGAGACGCGCCGCGAAGACGAGGCGGGAGAGGTTTGGGGCGGGCTCGCGCTCGCCGGCGGGCCGCTCGCGTTCTCCGCGATCGAGGTGATCGAGCGCCAGGGGACCGGGGCGCGGCGCCGGGTCATAGGCCTCGGCGACGTCTTCGAGCGCGACTGGGGGCGCAATACGCTCGCCGCCTCGGATCTCCTCGAGGCGGTCCGCAGCCCTCGCCCGCGCCTCGCCGGCCTTTCCATGGACGCCCCGCGCATCATGGGGATCGTCAACGTCACCCCCGACAGCTTCTCCGACGGCGGGTCTTTTGAGAGCGCGCAAGCGGCTGTCGATCACGGCCTCCGCCTCGTCGAGGAGGGCGCCGACATCCTCGACATTGGCGGCGAGAGCACGCGCCCGGGCGCCGATCCCGTGCCACTCGAGGAGGAGCTGCGCCGTATAATGCCGGTGCTCGAAGGACTTCGCACCAGGACGGAGGCACGCATTTCGGTCGACACCCGCAAGGGAGAGGTCATGCGCCGCGCGGCCGCGGCCGGCGCCGACATCCTGAATGATGTCTCGGCCCTCACTCATGACCCCGAGGCGATGCACGTCGCGGCGGAGACCGGCCTTCCGGTCATCCTCATGCACGCCCAGGGCGATCCCAAGACCATGAACGACAACCCGGTCTATACGGACGTCGCGCTCGACGTGTTCGACTTTCTCGAAAAGCGCATCGCGGCCTGCGAGGCGGCCGGAATTCCCAAGGCCAAGCTCGTAGCCGACCCCGGCATCGGCTTCGGCAAGCACCTCCACCATAACGTCACAGTCCTGTCGTCGATGAGCCTCTATCACGGGCTCGGCGTGCCCGTGCTGCTCGGGGCCTCGCGCAAGAAGATCATCGGGCAGCTCTGCAACGTGGAGGCGCCGAAGGACCGCGTCCCTGGATCGATTGCGGCGGCGCTCTACGGGGTCGCCCAGGGGGTGCAGATCGTGCGCGCGCACGACGTCGCCGCGACACGCCAGGCGGTTTCGGTATGGCGAGCCGTCGCAGCAGGAACGGAAGCAGGGCTCGGCTAGGCCCTTCTCGCGGGGGAAGCTCATGACTCAACTCGTCTACCGTCTCGAGCCGCGTCATCTCACGGACTATCAGTTCGCGATCCGCGACCGCCTGTCGCGCAGCCCGGCTCGCCGCGCGCCGAAGGCCGAATGGGTGCGCGGGCTCCTCTTTGGGCTGGCCTGCGCCGTGATCTATTTCGGGCTCGTGTGGCTGTGGCCGAGAGTGGCAGGGGCGGAACTCGGCATAGCGGAGCTCGTCCTAGGACTTCTTCTCGGAATGGCCGTAGCGGTGGGGGCGATGTGGTGGCACTACGCCGAGCAGCGCCGCCTCATGGTAAAGCCCGGCGGCCCCTCCCTCGGCGAGCATGCTCTCGCGATCGATGGGGCCGGCATCGTCATCACCGGCCAGAACTTCGAGTGCCGCTACAAGTGGCCGATCTTCGAGGACGCCTCACGGTATTCCGACATCCTCATCCTGTGGATCGAGCCTGGCGCGGGAATCATTGTTCCACGCGGCGCGCTCGGCGGCGTGGCGGCCGAGGACGCGTTTCTTGCCGACGCCAAGGCCCGGTCCGCGGAGGCCAAGCTGCCGCGGGCCGGCGGATTCGCGTAAGCCCCCGTCACCCCGCCGCGGCCCTGCGCTCGGCGATGCGCCGCTCGGCACCCCGCACGATCGCGGCGCGGAGCTCGCTGGCGTCGACCAGCCCGCCATCCACCGGGAGATGCTGCGCGTCGGCGAGCGCCTTGAGGTGCTCGGTGCTCTCGATCGCGGCCAGGCGTTCCATGAGCCCGTCGCGACCGAGGCGCTGCAGCGTGACCATGGCCCCGAAGGCGTAGGGATCGAACGCGGCTTCTCGAGGCGGCTTGGCTCGCCCCGTCTGCTCGGCGACGTGCAACTTTCCGCCGAGCTCCGCGATCAGCTTCTGCTGCCGCATGAGGCGGTTCACGACGCGGCGAACGGCCGGCTCCGGAAGACCGGGCGCGGCGCGCACGGCGCGCTCGAAAATGGCTCTCAGCTCTTTACGCGCCGAGTGCGGGCTGGTGCTGCTCATGACGCGGCCGTACGACTTCCGGTTTTTTCCCTTTCGGGAAGATGTCCTCGATGACCTCCTGGTAGAGGCGCTTCAGATCGGCGCTCGCGTTGGAATATTTGGCCTCGAGCGGGAGCCTCCTCGGCGACCATTCGAAGGCATCCGCCATGCTGTTGCTCTGTGCGATTTGCGAGGCAAGCAGGGGATGCATCAGCCCGACCTCCTCGACGAGTAGGCGCTCGGCGCCGGTCGAGCGCACGTAGTTCGGCAGGCACGCATAGCGGCGCTTGGCGATAGGGATGGCGGCAAGGTGGTCGAGGTTCGGGACCCCCTCGATAACCAGAGAAATGCGGTCGATGGCCATGAGAGAGACGTAGTCGGGCCGGAAAGGCACGATGACTTTGTCGGCGGTCGAGATCGCGGCATGGGTCGCAAACGACAGGCCCGGAGCGCAGTCGAATATGGCAACGTCGTAGCTGGCCGCGCAGCGACGCAGCAGGACCTCGAAGCGTTGCCTGAGGCTCGCCATGGCATCGTTCACGCGGCGCTCGCCGACCACATCGAGGAAAAGATCGCCCTGGACGTCATCGAGAAGGAGCGAGCCCGAGAGCAGGTCCAACGCCGGCTCAGCGCCCGCCGCGTCGACCACATCCCCGACCCCGCTCACGATGTATTGCTCGGGAGCGGCATGCTCTTCCTTGAAGAAGTCGGTGAGATAGTGGGCGATCGACCTGCGGCTGTCGCGGGCGTCGCGCCAGCCTTCGCCGCCGAGCAGAATGAGCGAGCTGTTGCATTGGGGATCGACGTCGATCAGGAGAACGCGCATCCCGCCCCAGACACTTAGACTATGAGCTAGCATAACGGAAACAGTGGACTTGCCGACGCCGCCTTTGCGGTTGGCCACTGCGAGGTGGAGCGCCATACGAACTTCTCCTTACGCGATACAAGGATCCAAACTCAAACGCACCTGACCCCGCTTTTGACGCTCTCGAACCGGCAGGTCGCCTCTCCCTCGCCGCTCCATTGCGTCGAGGACCCACCGGGGGGCCCTTCCTTCATGTTGCCAAGTTCGTCTGTTGCGCTCCTCCTTTCTCAACCCAATTGGGGACCCGGGAAATCGGCTTTCCGCCCGATTGTTTCGCCAGCGTGTGACGCCAACACGATGGTCGTTTGATCGACCTTAACCGCGTCATGTAACGCTTTGACCACGCTCTTCTTGAGAACCCCGAGCCATGCCCTTATCCTCAAACTCGCATATATCCTGGGCAGAAGCGGGGCAAACGCAGCCCTCCGCGTGCGGAAACGCTTGGCGCGGCCCGAGACTCGGGCAAGATCAGCGCCGATTGCCGGGCTTCCTGCTATGAGAGACGAGACGAGCGAGCGCGGACTTGGGGACTGTGCTCTAAGGAACGAGACGAGGGGATGCATATGACGCGTCGCTATTTCGGAACCGATGGCATCCGCGGGCTATCCAACCGCCACCCGATGACGTCCGAGGTCGCCCTTCGTGTTGGCATGGCGGCCGGCAAGGTCTTCCAGAGCGGGACCCACCGCCATCGCGTCGTCATCGGCAAGGATACCCGCCTCTCCGGCTACATGCTCGAGGCGGCGCTGATGTCGGGCTTCACCGCGGTCGGCATGGACGTGTTCCTCTTGGGCCCCATGCCGACGCCGGCCGTCGCCATGCTGACCCGCTCGCTCAGGGCCGACATCGGGGTCATGATCTCGGCCTCCCACAACCGCTACGACGACAATGGCATCAAGCTGTTCGATCCCGACGGCTACAAGCTCTCCGACGACATGGAGCGCGAGATCGAGCGGCTGATCGAATCCGACAGCACGGAGCTGCTCGCGGCCCCCGACCGCATCGGGCGGGCAACGCGCGTCGAGAGCGCGCAGGAGCGCTACATCGAGTTCGCCAAGCGCACGCTGCCGCGCAACATGAAGCTCAGCGGTCTCAGGATCGTCATCGATTGCGCCAATGGCGCCGGCTACAAGGTCGCGCCCGAGGCCCTGTGGGAGCTCGGCGCCGAGGTGATCAAGATCGGCGTCGATCCCAACGGCCGCAACATCAACTACAAGTGCGGCTCGACGGCGCCGGACGCGCTCATCGACAAGGTGCGCGAGGTGCGCGCCGACATCGGCATCGCGCTCGACGGCGACGCGGACCGGGTCGTCATCGTCGACGAGAAGGGCGCGATCGTCGACGGCGACCAGCTCATGGCGGTCATCGCCGAGAGTTGGCACCGGCGCGGCAAGCTGGCCGCGGGTGGCATCGTCGCCACCGTGATGAGCAACTTCGGCCTCGAGCGCCACCTGAAATCGATCGGGCTATCGCTCTCGCGCACGCCCGTCGGCGACCGCTACGTGGTCGAGCACATGCGGAAGCACGGCTACAACGTCGGCGGCGAGCAGTCGGGCCACATCGTGCTCTCCGATTTCACGACGACGGGCGATGGGCTGGTGACGGCGCTGCAGATCCTGTCGTGCGTGGTGGCGACGGCAAAGCCCGTGTCCGAGGTTTGCGCCCGCTTCACGCCACTGCCGCAGGTGCTCCAGAACGTGCGCTACGCGGACGGGAAGCCCCTCGAGGACACGCGCGTGAGACAGGCCATCGAAGGCGCCAAGGAACGGCTCGGCGAGGCCGGGCGTCTCGTCATCCGGCCCTCGGGCACGGAGCCCGTCATTCGCGTCATGGCGGAAGGCGACGACGAGCAGCTCGTCACCCGCGTCGTCGGCGAGATCGTCGAGGCGGTCAAGGCCGCGGCCCGGGCGGCCTAGCTGCTGGCGATTAAGCATCCTTTAATCGACTCCCTCCACGCTCGACTTTGAAGCCGCTTCGCGCGCCTTGCGTACCGGGCGTGAGGGGCGGCTGATGGGCTCACGCACGGCATTCATCGGTAATGCGCGCCGCTCTCCCGATCGAGGAGGGCATGACCCATGCCGGTCGCGGATTTCGCATGTGAACCGGGGATCCTATCCATGAATGCCTGCATTTCGAGGCTCGTCCTTGGCCTGGCCGTTCTCGGCGCGGCCGCTGCTCCGGCGGCGGCGGGCGGCGACTACGGCGGCCTCAAGGGGTATGGCGCCGTGCCGGTCCCGGCTCCCATCCCGGTGCCGATCTATAAGCCCGAGTGGTATCTGCGCATCGATGCGAGCGCTGCCTTCGGCGAGGACCCCGATGCCGAGGAGAACGGCATGGTGCTCGGCGACGGCGATGGCGCGACCTACCGGGCCACGTCCCCGTTCGGAACCGAGGCGTCGTGGCTCGGGAGCGAGTTCCGCCAGACCGGCATGTACGGCGGCGGCGCGGGTTATCGCTGGAGCGACTGGTTCCGCATGGACATCACCGGCGAATCGATGCGCGAGGTGCAGGTCAAGATCGAGGGAGACTTGACCACGACTGGAATAGGGCTGAACGGTCTGGCCGACCCCGCCTCCTACAATGTGGAGGTGACCGACACGACAAAGGTTCGCGGCGCCGTCTTTCTCGCCAACGCCTACGTCGATTTCGCGGCCTGGGGCCCGTTCACGCCCTACGTCGGCGGCGGCGTCGGCTTTGCGGTCGCCCGCCTGAAGCGCGAGAATACGCTTGTCGAGACCACCACCGGCCCGGACGGCACGGTCATCAACCAGCAGACGGACGACGCGCCCATTGACTATGTCCTCGCCGCCGCGGCGACGGCCGGCGTCAGCTACGCCTTCTCCGACATCGTCGAGCTCGATGTCGCCTACCGCTATCTCTTTATCGACAGCATGGACGTGGACCTCGTCGTCAACGGCCACAACAGCGGCCTCACGGTCGATGCAACCAACGACCATCAGGTGCGCGCAGGCCTGCGCTTCAACATCCAGTGAGCATGCGCGCGGCCCGGGCCGTAGCTTGCGGCATGGCCGGTCTGCGCCGTTTCGGTTGACACGAGCCCTCGGCGCCGCCTAGACCCCCAGGTGGGACACCTCTCCCCAACGAGAGGCACCTATCTGGAAGGGTAGACGCATGACAATTCTCGCCAAGCCGCTGCGGCGGCCGGCCAATCCGAATTTCTCCTCTGGTCCCTGCGCCAAACCCCCCGGCTGGTCGGCCGAAAGACTAAATTGCGCGCTCGTCGGCCGCTCGCACCGCTCCAAGGAAGGCAAGGCCCGCCTCAAGCTCGCGATCGAGCGGAGCAAGAAGATCCTCGGACTGCCGCCGGACTACCTCGTCGCCGTCGTTCCCGGCTCGGACACGGGCGCCTTCGAGATGGCGCTGTGGTCGATGCTGGGCGCCCGCGGGGTCGACGCGCTCTCGTGGGAGAGCTTCGGCGCGGTGTGGATCACCGACATCGTGAAGCAGTTGAAGCTTCCCGACGCGCGCGTGATGACGGCCGACTTCGGCCGCCTTCCCGACCTTTCCGCCGTCGACTTCGCGCGCGACGTGGTGTTCACCGCCAACGGCACCACGTCGGGCGTGCGCGTTCCGGGCTACGACTGGGTCGCAGCCGACAGGGGCGGGCTCACCATCGTCGACGCCACCTCGGCGGTGTTCGCGCAGCCGATCGACTGGCCGAAGGTCGATGTCGCGACCTATTCCTGGCAGAAGGTGCTCGGCGGCGAGGCAGCGCACGGGATGCTGATCCTGTCGCCGCGCGCCGTCGAGCGGCTCGAGAGCTACGTGCCGCCGTGGCCGCTGCCCAAGCTTTTCCGCATGACGAAGGCTGGCCGCCTCGACCGGGCGATCTTCGAGGGCGAGACCATCAACACGCCGTCGATGCTCTGCGTCGAGGACTACCTCCTCTCCCTCGACTGGGCGGAAAGCGTGGGCGGCCTTGCGGGGCTCCTCGCGCGCGCCGACGCCAACGCCGAGGTTCTCTTCGATTGGATCGGCACGAGGCCTTGGATCGGGAACCTCGCCAAGGACCCTGCCACCTGGTCGAACACGTCCGTGTGCCTCGAGGTGTTGGCGCCGGAGGTGCGCGCGCTTGCGCCCGAGACGCAGAAGGCGTTCGCCAAGGCGATCGCCGACCGGCTCGACAAGGAGGGCGTGGCGAAGGACATCGGCTCCTATCGCGACGCGCCGCCGGGCCTCAGGATCTGGACCGGGGCGACCGTCGAGAAGAGCGACGTCGAGGTGCTCGTGCCCTGGCTCGACTGGGCGTTCGCCGAGGCCAAGGCCTCGCTCGAGATCGTCGCCTGATAGCTCCCTCTCCCCGCGCTTCTCAGTGCGAACGGGGAGAGGGGAAGACAGCAAGCACGTCTACGGCACATGGTGAAAAGGCATGGCTCCGAAAGTTTTGATCTCCGACGACCTGTCGCCCGCTGCGGTCGCGATCTTCAAGGAGCGCGGCGTTGACGCCGACGTGCGGGTGGGTCTCTCCAAGGACGAGCTCGAGCGCGTGATCGGCGCCTATGACGGCCTCGCCGTGCGCTCGGCCACCAAGGTGACGCCGAAGGTCATCGAGGCGGCTCACCGGCTCAAGGTCGTCGGCCGCGCCGGGATCGGCATCGACAACGTCGACGTCAAGGCCGCGACCGCGCGCGGCATCATCGTCATGAACACGCCCTTCGGCAACGCGATCACCACAGCCGAGCACGCGCTCTCGCTGATGCTGGCGCTGGCGCGCCAGATCCCGGCCGCCGACCGCTCGACGCGCCAGGGCAAGTGGGAGAAGTCGAAATTCCTCGGCGTCGAGGTGTGCGGCAAGACGCTCGGGGTCATAGGCTGCGGCAATATCGGCTCCATCGTCGCCGATCGCGCGATCGGCCTCAAGATGAAGGTGATCGCCTTCGATCCGTTCCTCTCGCCCGAGCGGGCGATGGAGATCGGCGTCGAGAAGGTCGACCTCGATACGCTGCTCGCGCGCGCCGATTTCATTACGCTGCACACGCCGCTCACCGAGAAGACGCGCAACATCCTCTCCGCCGATGCGCTCGCCAAGTGCAAGAGGGGCGTGCGCATTGTGAACTGCGCTCGGGGCGGTCTTGTCGACGAAGCAGCCCTCGCCCAAGCCATCAAGTCCGGCCATGTGGCCGGCGCCGCCCTCGACGTATTCGAGACCGAGCCCCCGACCGAGAACGCTCTCTTCGGGCTCGATGCGGTCGTCGCGACCCCGCACCTCGGCGCGTCGACGACGGAGGCGCAGGAGAAGGTCGCGCTGCAGGTGGCCGAGCAGATGTCGGACTATCTCTTGCGCGGCGCCATCTCCAACGCCGTCAACTTCCCCGCGATCTCGGCCGAGGAAGCGCCGCGGCTCTCTCCATACGTCGCGCTCGCCGAGCAGCTCGGGCTCTTCGCCGGGCAGCTCACCGAGACGAGCATTGCAGGCGTGCGGCTCGAATACTCGGGCGACGTCGCCACGCTCAAGACAAAGCCGCTGACCGCCGCCGCTCTCGCCGGCGTGCTGCGCCCGTTTCTACCCGACGTCAACATGGTGTCGGCGCCGGTCGTCGCGAAGGAGCGCGGCATCCTCGTCGAGGAGGTTTCCCGCGGCAGCGCGGGCATGTTCGGGAGCTCGGTGCGTCTCACCGTGAAGATGCCCGAGTTCGAGCGCTCCGTCGCCGGCACGATCGGCGCGGCGGGCCGGCCGCGTATCATCGAGGTGCGCGACATCCCCATGGATTTCGAGATCGCGCCTCACATGCTCTTCGTGCGCAACTCCGACAAGCCCGGCTTCATCGGCCGGCTCGGCACGCTCTTCGGCGAGGCGGGGGTCAATATCGCCACCTTCAATCTCGGGCGCGAGAAGCCGGGCGGGGACGCCATTTGCGTCGTGGCGGTCGACGAGCCGGTGAACGACGCCGTGCTCGAAAAGGTGAAGGCGCTGCCCCATGTCGTCCGTGCGCGGCGCTTGCGATTTTGAGCGGCAAGCCAGCGAGTTATCACGAAAGTTGTCATAATTCGGTCGTGTTGGGGACGCACACGGGCACCGTCCGCGGATCCGCCCGACACGAGAGAGGTAGTCCCATGCGCACCGTGATGGTCTCACTGGCGTTCCTTTGCCTTGCCGCGCGCGTGGAGGCCGCCGAGCTCGAGGCTGTCTCGCATCCCGATACCGTCATCGTCTTTCCGTCGGGCGCCGAAGTCTCGCGCATCGCCAACGTCAAGCTCGACAAGGGCGAGCACACGATCGTCTTTCGCGACCTGCCGGCGGCGGCCGTCGAGAGCTCGATCCGGGTCGAGGGCAAGGCGACGGGCAAGCTCGAGATCGGCTCCGTCGACAGCCGGCGGATGTTCGTTCCGCAGGCGGACGCGGCCGCGGCCGAGAGCGAGCGGCGCAAGATCGAGGAGGAGCTCGAGCGCACGAGGGACGAGAGGGCCGCCCTCGAGGCCCAGACGCTCGCCTCGGAAACGCAAAAGTCGCTGATCGCCAATCTGGCCACGCTGCCGACGCGGCCGGCGCCCGCTGCCGGTGCCGAGCGCGGCGAGGATTGGCCGGCGGTGCTCGCGCTCATCGCCAGCGGCACGGTCGAGGCGCAGCGCCTCAATGTCGAAGCTCAGGCCAAGCTGCGCGAGGTCGGGCGGCGCATCGAGGACCTCGAGAAGAAGCTCGCCTCCCTCGCGCCGGCTGCAGTCGAGCGCACCGAGGTCAAGGTGAACGTCTCGGCCGATGCGCCGCTCGACGCCGACATGACGGTGCGCTACCAGGTGCCTCACGCCTCCTGGACACCGCACTACGACGCGCGCCTCGCGACCGGCGCCAAGACCGTCGCCCCGAAACTCGACCTCACGCGGCGCGCAACCATCACGCAGCGGACCGGCGAAAGCTGGGACAACGTCGCGATCACGCTCTCGACGACGCGGCCGACGGCAGGCGCCGCCGCGCCGGAGCTTGCGACCATGACGGTCGATTTCGAGCCCGAGTACAAGCCGCGTCCGATGTCGTCGCTGCCCTCGGGCACGGGCCGCATGGCGGCCGAGCAGGAAGCGGCGGCCCCGGCCCCGGCGGAGCCGGCCCGCGACGAGGATGCGCTCGGCGGCCTCGTCGAGAAGTCGCGGGCCATCGCGGAGGACCGCGGCGCGGAGATCGTCACCGCGCCGTTCCAGGCACTCTACGCCGTGCCCGGGCGCTTGACCGTGCCCAATACCGGCGAGGCCAAGCGCGTGACGCTGCTCGCCGAGGCGATCGAGCCGCAGCTCTCGGTGCGCACCGTGCCGCGGGAGGACGCAAAGGCCTATCTCTACGCCAAGCTCGTGCTGCCCAAGGGCTCGCCGCTGCTTCCCGGCGCCGTGTCGCTCTTCCGCGACGGCACCTTCGTCGGCACGACCCGGCTCCCCATCCTGACGCCAGGCGAGGAGCACGACCTCGGCTTCGGCGCCGACGACCTCGTGCGCGTCAAGTACTCGGTCGCGGAGGAGAAGCGGGGCGAGACCGGCCTCATCTCGACCTCGCGCACCGACAGCCGCAACTACAAGATCTCGGTGAAGAACATGCACGAGCGCGCGATCGGCTTCACCGCGATGGACCGCATCCCCGTGTCGAGAAACGACCAGATCAAGGTTGAGCTCAGCGCGCGGCCGGCGCCGTCGAAGCAGGATGTCGACGACAAGCGCGGCGTGCTGGCCTGGGAGGGGACGCTCGAGCCCGACCAGGAGCAGGTGATCGATTTCGGCTATCGGGTGTCGTGGCCGTCGGCCAAAAACGTGGTTTACGGCCCCTAAGAGCCTTGGCCGCTCGCCGGAGGGTTGCGGCCTCGCGCACTCCGGGATAAACGGGACAGGTGATCCCTTGGCCCTGGCTCGTCGAGTTCGGGGCCAAATCGTGTGATGCCGTCATTCATGGGAAGGACGGAAATCGCCTCCATTTTTCGTCATGCCCGCGCAGGCGGGCATCCATCCAAGCCGGGCATCGAATTCATGCGGCAGGCTTGGGCAGATCCCCGCCTTCGCGGGGATGACGTAGAGGGAGGGAAATGTCGAAACCGTTCCGCTTCGGTGAGGCTTGCGGATGGCGAACGTCGTGGTGGTCGGCGCCCAATGGGGCGACGAGGGCAAGGGCAAGATCGTCGACTGGCTCTCCGAGCGCGCCGACGTGGTCGTGCGCTTCCAAGGGGGGCACAACGCCGGCCACACGCTGGTGATCGGCAACAACACCTACAAGCTGTCGCTCCTGCCGTCCGGCGTCGTGCGGCCGGGCAAGCTCGGCGTGATCGGCAACGGGGTCGTCGTCGACCCGTGGGCGCTCTGCCAGGAGATCGACAAGCTCCGCAGCCAGGGCGTCGCGGTCAGCCGCGATAACCTCCGCATCGCCGAGAATGCGACGCTGATACTGCCGCTCCACCGCGAGCTCGATGTCATGCGCGAGGAGGCGGCGGGAGCGGGCAAGATCGGCACGACCGGGCGCGGCATCGGCCCGGCGTACGAGGACAAGGTCGGGCGCCGCGCCATCCGCGTCCAGGACTTGAAGAACCTCGCCACTCTCGGTCCCAAGGTCGACCGCATCCTTCTCCACCACAACGCGCTCCGGTCCGGGCTCGGACGCGAGCTCGTCTCGAAGGAGAAGCTCATGGCGGAGCTGGCCGAGGTCGCGCCCAAGGTTCTCCCCTACATGGACGTGACGTGGGACCTGCTCGACCGCGAGCGGCGCGCGGGCAAGCGCATCCTGTTCGAGGGCGCGCAAGGGGCCCTCCTCGACATCGACCACGGCACCTACCCGTTCGTCACCTCGTCGAACACCGTTGCGGCGCAAGCGGCGACCGGCTCGGGCATGGGGCCGCGCGCCGTCGGCTACGTGCTCGGCATTGCCAAGGCCTACACCACGCGCGTCGGCTCGGGGCCGTTTCCGAGCGAGCTCACCGACGAGGTCGGCGAGACGATCGGGGCACGCGGCAACGAGTTCGGCACGGTCACGGGACGCAAGCGCCGCTGCGGCTGGTTCGATGCCGTGCTCATGCGGCAAGTGTGCAAGGTGTCGGGCATCGACGGCATTGCGCTGACCAAGCTCGACGTGCTCGACGGGTTTTCCGAGATCAAGGTCTGCGTGGGGTACCGGCTCGACGGCGAGCGGCTCGACCGGCTGCCCGCGGGCCAGAATTCGCAGGCGCGCGTCGAGCCGATCTACGAGACGTTCGAGGGCTGGACCCAATCGACTCGCGGGGCGAGGAGCTGGGCCGCGCTGCCGGCGCAGGCGGTGAAATACGTGCGCCAGATCGAGGAGCTGATCGGGTGCCCGGTGGCGCTCCTCTCCACCTCGCCCGAGCGCGAGGATACGATCCTTATGAAAGACCCCTTCGCCGACTGACGGCTATTCGGGCCGTTGGCGCGACCCTCCCCATCGAGGGAGGGTCGCGCGGATCACAGCGTGAGAATGAAAGAGAGACGCGCCGATCAATCGTCGCAAGGAACGTTGATGGTCTTGCCGATGAAGGGGATGCGGAACTTGCAGGTCTTCGCCTTGGCGCCGGAATCCTCGCTCTCGCTCTCTTTCGCGGCCTCGGTTTTCTCGGGAGCCTGTGCCGTCTTCGTCGTCTCGGCAGCGGGCTTGGCGTCAGACTGAGCGGCGGCCGAGTCCGCCGCCTTCGCCGTCTCGGTCGCGGGCTTGGCGTCCGATTGGGCCGGGGCAGCCACGGTCGTATCCGCCGGCTTCGTCTCGGTCGTGGCGGGCGCCTCGGCGGTCGCCGGCTGGGCAGCCGGCTCGGCCGGCTTGGCAGGGGCCGCCGCCGTCGTCTCCGAGCACTTCAGGATGTCGTCGGGCGCGCGGTGCCAGGTGTAGGTGCGGCTGAAGAACTTCGATCCGGCGTTGCCGACCACGCGCAGCTTGTCGTCGCTGACCCGGGTCAGCTCGACATCATAGCGCCGCTTGCGCTCGGGGCTGTAGATCCAGCCGCCGCCATTCGGCGTCACCTCGCCCAGGATCTGCATGCCGCAGTTCTTGGCGTTGGCGGGGTCCACGACGTAGACGACTTGGCCGCAGAGGCCCTTGCCGTCGGCGCATTCCTTGATCTCGACGGCGCCGCGCTTGTTGTGGTCGAACCAGATGCCGGTCGGGTCGCTTGCCGCGTGGGCGGCGGCCGACCAGAGAATGGCGGCAGCGGCCGCGGCGAATTTCGGGGCGTGGGTGTAAAGGGGCATTGATTTTGGCCTTCCCATTTTGATTGCGGAGATATGAGGCACCAGCCCGGATTTGCGGGCTGGCATTGTTCAGGGCTCCGACCATCGCTGATGGGGCTCGGAGCGGCTATTCCCTGTGGGACAGGCGCCTCAGTCGGGGCAGTCTACGGCAACCGTGATCGAGACGGCAGGAATGAACCGGCGGCATCCGGTCGCGGGCGGCTCCTCGGGTTCGCTCGATTGGGCAACGTTTTCAGTGCCTTCGCCGCCGAGTGCGGCGATTCGCTCGCGCGCCTCGTCGCGCGCGGCGCGCGCATCGACGGATTTCGCGGGAAGGGCGAGCGCGCGCTTGTAGTGCGCCTTCGCGCCGTCGCTGTCCTTGCGGTCCTCGGCGACGCGCCCGCGCAGTGTATGCGCGGCGGGGAAGGCGTCCTTCAGAGCGACGGCCTTGTCGGCATCCGCCGCCGCCGCGTCCAGGTCGTGCTCGCGAAACGAGATGAGCGCGCGCGCATAGTGGGCGTGCGCGTTCTTCGGCTCGGCGGCGATCACCTTGTCGATGTCGGCGCGCGCCGGCGCCTGCTCGCCCTTGTCCGACAGGATGAGCGCGCGCAGGACCGTCACCTTGCTTTCGCCGGGGTTGAGGGTCGACGCCTTCTGCACGTCGGCGAAGGCGCGATCGGCCTCGCCCAGTCGGCGGAGCAGGATTGCGCGGTTCGTGTAGGCGAGCCAATCCTTGCTCTTGAGCTCGACGTAGCGGTCGGCATCCGCCATCGCCTGATCGCGCAGGCCCCGCTCGTTCTGTACCACCGCGCGGCTGTAGTAGGTGTCGGCATAGCCCGGATAGAGCTTCAAAGCCTTGTCGAAATCGTCGGCCGCCTTGTCGTTGTCGCCGGCGTTAAAGTGCGACCAGCCGCGGTTGTAGTGGGCGATGTAGAACTGGCCCTTGGGCAGCCGGCCGCTTTGCATGACGCGCGTGCAGGCGCCCGCGCTGCGCGGACGGTCGGCCGCGGTGCAGTCGGCGAGGTCCTGCTTCATGCCGGCAAGGCTCGGCGTCGAGGCGAGGGCGACGAGAAGGGTCAGGCTCACGACGTGCCATGCGCGCGCCATCGGTCTCTCCCGTGGGTTGGTGAGGCGCGGGCCTCTGAGGGCGGCGCCTCGGCTGCGGCCGTGTCGAGGTGTCAGGGGAAAATCGTAACGTAACCGGGGGAACAGGCTGTTCCCGAGGGAACAGGCCGCTAGCTCAATGATGCGCTCTTCTCACTCCCGGGCTCGGCGCCGGGGCCCCAGCGTGTGCGCAGCCTGCCGGCGAGGTCGTCGAGGGCGTGCGCCGCCTCGCTCAGCCGATCGAGCGACCAGAGGATCGCGCGCTGGAGTTGGCTGACGGCGTACCGGCGGCCCCGTGCATAGAGACTTCGGGCCTTCGGCGAATAGGCAGCCCTAGCTACGCGAAACCGCTCGCTTAGGCGGAGCCTGGTCAGCTGTCCTTGGCGCGCGGCGCCGCGCTGGGCCGCCTCCAGCGCCGCCCGCGCGGCCGGGAGGTAGATCGCGAGTTGCCGTTGCAGGCGGCGTCCGGCGGGAGAGCGGGCGATGAGCGCGCCGCCGGCATCGAGCGCCCGCGACGTCGCCGCGCCGGCCGCTGCTGCAACCGGCCGCATCAAGCGCGCCCCGACCGGGACGGGCAGGGGAAGCCCGGCAGCCAGCGCGCGCTGCTGCGCCGCGTATTGCCTGCCGGCGCGCTTCTTCAGCCAGATCACGATGCCGGTCGCCGAAAGAATGGCGACGACGACGCCGAAAATCGAGATCACGACGCGCCCCGCGGTGCCGAAGATGCGCCCCGAGTGGATGGGGAACTGGAGCTGAAGGAAGACGTCGCCCGCCGTCCCCGCCCACGGCACCTCTTCGCCGAGGACGCTCCCGTCATTGCCGTCGAGGAGCACCCGCTTCACCATGCCGGCCGCGCCATGCGAGTTCTCGCCGGTCGCGAGAAAGCCGACGCCGTAGATGCCCCATTCCGCCGCGTAGAACACCGAGCCCACGGTCTCGGTCCACGCGAGGCTTTGGGCCTGCTTCTCCGCGAGCGCGATCGCGGCCTCGTAGCCGATCGCGGGCTCGATCGGGTCGTTGGGTGAGCGCTCCTCGCGCTTGTCCCAGGCCGTCTCCGAAATCGTTGAGACGGACTTCACGATCGGACGGACGACCTCGCTTTCGAGGTTCATCGAGATCGACGTGAAGGCGACGACGACGAGAAGGAGCCAGAACCAGAGCCCCAACGCGCGATGGAGATCGAAGTTGATGCGGTAGCGCGAGCCGCTCCATTTGATGAGCCAGGCCGGCTTCCAACGTTGCCACCAGCTCCGCGGCTCCGCCGCCGGCTCCTCGAAGCTACCGTCCTCCGGCGCGGCAATTGCCTTGGCGGCAGGAAGCCTGCTCCCGCGCTGGGGCAGCGTCAGGTAGAAGCCGACGAAGCTGTCGAACAGCCAGACGATGCCGACGATCCCCATGAGCCAGACGCCCCAGCGATCGATGCCCCACATCGTGGGAATGTGCAGCGAGTAGTGGAGCACGTAGAGGAACGACAACAGGTGCTGGCGGTCGATGCCCACGGCGCCCCAGTTGCGCGTTCCCACGATCTTGCCCGTGACGGGGTCGATGAAGACCTGGTTGTGGTCGAGCTCGATCTGGCGGCCGGTGAGAGAATCGCGCCGCCCGGCAACCCAGTACGGGGCTGCGTGCCCCTCCTCGAAGCGCGTCTCGAAATAGGTGACGCGGCGGCGCACGTCGTCGGCCTCGACGCGGCGCGCAAGCTCCACAGGCGACAGGAACGGCCCGCGGCTCTCGGTCTCGTAGAGTTCCGGGTTCAGCCATTCGTCGACCTCGTGGTCCCACGAGATGACGGCGCCGGTCGATCCCGCGACGAAGAGGAACACGGCGATGAAAAGGCCGGCCCAGCGATGGATGAGGACGAAGACCCCGCGCACAGCGCCTCGCTTAGAATCGACTGGCCGATTGGCCGACGAATGGTCGATGAACTGGCTGGCTGGGGCGGGCGCGGGGCCGGTCCGCTGGCTGGCTAAGTGCCATGCCCGCCACGGGAAATCGTCGTGCGGCGGAGCATGGGCGCGGGCAGCCTATGAAACATGACATGCTGCGTCAATAAATCGGCGTAGGGCCACCTTCAGAATTTGTAGGTGAAACTCGAGATGACGGTGCGCCTAGTTCCGACGAAGCAGTCGCCGCGCGAGAGGCACGTCGTCAGATACTCCTTGTCCTCGAGATTGGTGGCGTTGACGGCGAAGCGATAGTCGTCGGTGTCGTAGGCGATGGCGGCATCGACGAGACCGACGGCCGGCGTCTGCAAAGTGTCCGTCCCGTCCCAGGAAACGCCGATGTAGCGAAAGCCCGCGCCGACGGACCAGTCGCGCAAGAGGCCCTGGTCGAAGGTGTAGTAGGCCCACATCGAGGCGAGGTGGTACGGCACGGACTCGACGCGGAAACCCTCCTGATCGCCCCCCGTATATTGAGCGTCCGTATAGGAATAGCCGCCCGCAACCTTGATGTTGCGCGTGAGATTGCCGACCGTCTCGATCTCGAAGCCCTGGATGGTGACCTCCCCGGTCTGAATGGAGAAGCTCGGGTTAACGGGATCGGACGCCAGCCGGTTGCTCTCGGTGATGTCATAGACGGCGCCGTTGATCGCGAACGCGCTGCCCGGCAGCTCGTACTTGAATCCCGCCTCGTACATCACCCCCTCCTGCGGGTCGAAGGTATTGCCGAGCCGGCCGAGCCCGATGACGGGGACGAAGCTTTCCGCATAGCTGACGTAGGGTGTCAGTCCGAAGGGAAGCTCGTACATGAGGCCGGCGCGATAGCTGATCGCGTCGTCCTCCTGCGCCTCGCTGAACTCGGACTTGTTGGTGATCCAGTCCTGGCGCAAGCCGATGACGGCGATCCAGGGCCCGAGGCGGATCTGATCCTGCACGTAGAGGCCCGTCTGGGTCACGTCCTGATCGGGGAGATCGAACACCGGCACAGCGTTGACCGGAATGAACCCGATGAACTCGCCTGTGACCGGATCGTAGTCCGGAATGCCGAGGCTCTCGGGCTGGCCGTAGTGCGGGTCGTAGAGGTCGAACGGCGTGTTATCGATCGCGTCGCCATACCTCTGCTGCGCGACGAACATGGCCGTGTCGACGCCGCCCAGGACCTTGTGGCTCACCGGCCCGGTCGCGAACCTGGCCTCGAGGTTCGTGTCCGTATTCAGCACCTGGGTGTCGGCGGTCGAGATCGACTTAACCCGCGTGATCGTCCGGTCCTCGGGGTCGCTATAGGGAAAGTCGGACTGCCCGGTCGGCCCATAGAAGAAGCTCGGGTAGTAGCTGTCGTAATCGTTGTAAATATCGGTGAAGCGGAGATTGTGGCGCAGCCGGAAGGTCTCCGTGAGCTGGCTGTCGACGAAGAGGGAGCCCGAGGCGGCCTCGGTATCGTACTTGTCGAAATCGGGCTCGCCGGCGAAACGCTCGCTGGCGATGAACCCGCTGCGGCTCGGGAAGCGTGTGCCGAGGTGCGGGAAGAATTGCGACGTCGAGCCCGTGTGGTCGTCGCGGAAATGGCCGAGCAGCGTGATGCTCGTTCCCGCCACGGGCCGGTAGGTGATTGCCGGCGCTATGGCGAGGCGGTCGTCGTCGACGAAGTCGACCTGGGTGTCGGCGTCGCGGGCGAGGCCCGTGATGCGGTAGAGCCACTTGCCGTCCTCGGTGAGCTTCCCGGTCATGTCGGTCCTGACCTGTTTCCAGTCGTAGGTGCCGTACTCGACGGTGATCTCGCGGTAGGCCTCCTCCTGCGGCCGCTTCGAGATCGCATCGATGATGCCGCCGACCGGGGCCTGGCCATAGAGGACGGACGCCGGTCCGCGCAGGACCTCGATCCGCTCCATGAAGTAGGGATCGATGCGATAGTTGAAGACGTAATAATTGAAGGTGCGCCTAAGGCCGTCGAGATACTCTGCGGCCTCCGTGCCGCGCACGAAGATCGAATCGGTGCGGCTGTCGAGGCCATAGCCGTCGGCGATGACGCCGGGCACATAGTGCAAGGCTTCCTGCAGCGTATTGGCGCCCTGATCGCGGATCTGCTCGGCGCCGACCACCGAGATCGATTGCGGGATCTCTCGGATCGGCGTGTCGGTCTTGATGCCGGTCGACGTCTGGGTCGCGGCATAGCCTTTGAAGGGGCCGGTCGCCGTCTCGGGAGGAGGCAAGTCCTGCTCGGCCTCGGACGGCGCCTCCGATGTGTTGGCTCCAGTCACGGCGCCCGCCGAGCCGCCTGAGCCGGCTTTCTTAGCGGTCGCTTTCGGCTTCACCTTGGGAGGGTCTGGCGTGGTGACGACGACCTCCGGCAGGTTGGCCCCGCCCGCGGAGCTCTCGGCGGGTTTCGCCGGTACCTCGGCCGCCGTCTGCGCTTCAACCTTACTCGTGCCCAAGGCCAGTGCCGAGACCGCGACGCACGCATACACCCACGCCGACTGCGACATTTCCAGTCTCCCCCCATCCAGAGATTTGATCGAGTTGCGGTCTGGCTGGCTGGGATAGGCCGCTCGCGGCGCCGTCCACTGGCTGGCTCTGATGTAACGGACGAGCCCGCCGAGGGCTCACCGTGCCATTGCCGGAGATGGGAAGCTCGCGCCGAACGTCGCTTCCGAGGCCGAGCGGCGGCAACGTCCTGCCGCGCTCCGTGCTTCTCGGCTTGCCCACCGTAGAAAACTTAACTATGAGAGTCAATAAATAGCGTTCGGCAGAGCAGGGCTAGAGTGGCAGAGAAACCACAAACGCAAGCAGCGCCCCCGGGCGAGGCCGAACGAGCTCATCTGCCGACGCGCCGGATCACCGCCGAGGAACTCTTCCAGGGCTCGCGCGAGGTCGTGATCGGCCACAACGGCGAGGAATATCGGCTCAGGATAACAAGCCGGAACAAGCTCATTCTGACGAAATAGCTCCGCGGAACCGCTCGACCTCCGAGGTGACGCTCGGTACTCTGCGTCTGAAGGAGCCGCCGCCGCTCGATCGCGCGGCTAGGTAGCGGCTCCGGAAAGACGAAAGACGTGAAAGCTCTCCTTGAGAGCCCGGCGCGAACGCTGCTTGCCGGGGCCGCGATAACTGTCCTTCTGATCGTGCCTTGGCTCGCGATGGGCTCCGCGGACGCGCGCGGCGTCGCCTCGGTTCTCCTGCGCTTCATTCACGTCGTCGCGGCGATGGCTTGGATTGGGCTCATCTTCTACGTCAACTTCATCCAGTTCGCGGCGCTCGATGAAGCCGACGAGGCCACGCGCCGGGCGATTTCGCAGTCCATCGTTCCGCGTGTCGCTGCCGCGATGAGCCACGCCTCGCACCTGACCGTGCTGTCCGGCGCGATCCTTCTGATTGCAACTGGATACGTGCTCGGAGAATGGATCTATTCGTCGGCGGTCTTCATGCCGTCGGCGCGTACGGCACTGCTCGTGGCCGGCGCCGCCGGTGGCATCGTGATGTGGAGCATCCTCGCATTCGGGATCAGGCCCGGTCTCGCGATCGCGCTCGGCCGGACGGGGGCCGACGACGGCGCCAAGGCGGGCGCGCGCCGCGCCGTGAAGCTCTACGCGCGCGTCAATCTCGCGCTCGCTCTGCCGGTGACGTTCGCCATGGTGGCGGCGGCCCATCTCGCCTGACAATCACTCGCCGTGCGGCTGCGGACCGAGGACGCGGCCCGCGACCGCGTCGAGCTTTCGAAGCAGCGAAGGGTCGCGCGCGTCGGGAGAGGTGATGATCGCGACCTCGAGCGCTGTATCGGAGCCGATCGGGCAGGGCGGGTGCTTGCGCGGGAAATCCTTGGCCAGGCGGACCACCAGGCGCTGCGCCTTCTCGGTGTTTCCCTGCATGACGCGGACGACGGCCGCAACGTCGACGTTGGCGTGCTCGTCGTGCCAGCAGTCGTAGTCGGTGACCATGGCCACCGTCGCGTAGCAGATCTCGGCCTCGCGCGCGAGCTTGGCTTCCGGCATGTTGGTCATGCCGATCACGTCGCAGCCCCAGCTGCGGTAGAGGTTGCTCTCGGCGCGCGTCGAGAACTGCGGTCCCTCCATGACGAGGTAGGTGCCGCCCTTCGTATGCTCGATGCCCTCGGCCTTGGCGGCGGCCGCGACGGCGTCGACGAGGAGCGGGCTCACGGGATCGGCGACCGAGACGTGAGCGACGCACCCCGGTCCGAAGAAGCTCTTCTCGCGCGCGAACGTGCGGTCGATGAACTGGTCGACGAGCACGAAGTGGCCCGGGGCATACTCTTCCTTGAGCGAGCCGCAGGCCGAGATCGAGACGAGATCGGTGACGCCTGTACGTTTCAGCGCGTCGATGTTGGCGCGGAAGTTGATCGCCGAGGGCGGCACGGGATGGCCGCGCCCGTGCCGCGGCAGGAAGCGCAGCGGGAGCCCGTCGATCTCGGCGAACAGGATCTCGTCGGAGGGGGCCCCCCAAGGTGTCATCACCCGCTCCCAGCGGGGATTAGAGAGGCCGGGCAGGTGGTAGAAGCCGCTGCCGCCGATGATGCCGAGAACGGAGCGAGTCAAACGGGGCCTCCGGCGGAGGGGACAACGGGCAATAGGCAATGGGCAATAGTCAATGCGGCGTAGATCTCACGACTATTGCCCATTGCCCAATGCCTATTGCCGAAATCAGTGGGCGACCTTGGCCCAGATGCGCTTCTTGCCGAGATAGAGCAGCACCGTCGTGATGAGAAGGTAGAGCATCACCTGCCAGCCGATGCGCTTCCGGGCGTTCAAGGACGGATCGGACGCCCACGACAGGAAGGCGGCGAGGTCGTGGGCGTTCGCCTCGAGCGAGCCCGTGCCATTCTGGTAGGTGACGAAATTGTCCTTGGAGAGAGGGGGCGGCATGGCGATCTGGTGGCCGGGGAAGGCCGCGTTGTAGGACATGCCTTCCTGCATCTGAACGCAGGTGTCGGGCTTCCCCTTCTCGCCGGGCATGACGCTCGCGCACCGCTCGATGCCGGCGCCGCCGGCCTCGGCCTCATCTACCTGATGAAGGCGCCCGTCGGCATCCCGCTTGAAGGGCGGCGGCTGGTCGGCATAGCCGGTGAGCAGTGCGACGAGATAGTCGGCGCCGCCCTCCTGATAGGAGGTCGCGATATCGCGCAGCATCGATAACGGGTGAGCATAGAAGCTCCCCGCGTACTCTATGCTACGCGCCTTGGCGATCAGAGACAGGTCCGGCGGCAGCGCGCCGTTCTGGGCTGCCCGCGCCTCGTTGTCGTTCTTGTAGGGCCCGAGGATCGGGTCGGACAGCTTGGCCGACCGCTCGAACATCTGGCCCTTCTCGTCGGGTCCGTCGGTGATCTTGTAGGGCCACTCGGCAGCGAGGGCCTTCACGCCCTCCTCGGGGAACTCGGGGCCCCCGGGCTCGGCGAGATTGCGGAAATTGACGCGCTTCAAGCCGTGGCAGGCCGAGCAGACGTCCTTGTAGATCTGAAAGCCGCGCTGGAGCTGTGCCTGGTCGTACTGGCCGGTAAAGCCGCCGAAGCTCCAGTCCTGGCGGGCAATGTGGGCGTGTCCGCCTTCGGCGCCGAGCGCCGGAGCCGACCCGGCTGCGAGAGCAACGAGCGGAAGTGCGCCAAGGGCGTGCCTCAATGACCTCGTCGTCATGCGATCCCCCCGCCTGCTCATCGCTTTTCCGGCGCTGCCGCCGCACGTTCGGGCACGCCGACCCCGCCGCTCTTGCCGAGCACCGACTCGGTAATCGATCTCGGCAGCATCTTTGGCGTCTCGAGGATGCCGACGATCGGCATGATGATGAGGAAATGGACGAAATAGTAGATCGTGAAGACGCGCGCCCAGAAGACGTACCACCCTTCCGGCGGCTTGGCGCCGAGGTAGCCGAGGGCGATGCAGGAGATTACGAGCAGCCAGAAGAACCACTTGTAGACGGGACGGTACTTCGCCGAGCGCACGCGCGAGCTGTCGAGCCACGGCACGAAGACGAGGATGACGATGGACGAGACCATGGCGATGACGCCGCCGAGCTTCGAGGGGATCGCACGCAGGATGGCGTAGAAGGGCAGGAAGTACCACTCGGGCACGATATGCGGCGGCGTGACGAGCGGGTTGGCCGGGGTGTAGTTGTCGGCGTGCCCGAGGTAGTCGGGCAGGAAGAAGACGAACCAGGCGAAGAGGAGGAGGAAGACGAACAGGCCGACGGTGTCCTTGGCGACCGCGTGCGGATACATCGGCACCCAATCGGAGCGCGTCTTGATGTCGAGGCCGGTCGGATTGTTTTGGCCGGCGATGTGAAGCGCCCAGATGTGAAGCACAACCAGGCCCGCAATTACGAACGGGAAAAGGTAGTGAAGGGAGTAGAAGCGGTTGAGCGTCGTCCCCGACACCGAGTATCCGCCCCATAGCCATTCGACCACGGTCGTGCCGAGCCCCGGGATGATCTCGTTCAGCGCGCTGAACAGGTTGGTGATGACGGTGACGCCCCAGAAGCTCATTTGACCCCAGGGGAGCGCGTAGCCCATGAAGGCGGTCGCCATCATCACGGCGAAGATGAGCACGCCGATGATCCACAAGACCTCGCGCGGCGCCTTGTACGACCCGTAGTAGAGGCCGCGGAAGATGTGGATGTAGACGGCGAAGAAGAACATCGACGCGCCGACGGCGTGGAAATTGCGCAGCATCCAGCCGTAGTTCACGTCGCGGCGGATGCGCTCGACGGAGTTGAAGG
Source organism: uncultured Alphaproteobacteria bacterium (assembly GCA_963840415.1). Taxonomy (GTDB): domain Bacteria; phylum Pseudomonadota; class Alphaproteobacteria; order Rhizobiales; family Hyphomicrobiaceae; genus Hyphomicrobium_C. The sequence goes on from CAWIYX010000022.1 coordinate 287,537, forward strand.
CCTCCTCAGCGCTCGGCTGATAGTGCATGGCGAGCACGATGCCGGTCAGGATCTGCGCGCCGAGGCAGAAGGTGAGGATGGCGCCGAAGGTCCAGAGGTAGTTGAGGTTGCGCGGCGTCGGGAAGTCGACGAACTGCGTGTTCATCAGGCGCATGATCGGCAGGCGCTCGTCCCACCATTTCGCCGTCCGCGATTTCGGCTGGTAGCTCGACGCGTGGTGCTCCATGGCCCGCTCCTCTACCCGATCTTGATCTTGGTGTCGGAGACGAACGTATAGACCGGCACCTCGAGATTGCGCGGCGCTGGCCCTTTCCTGATGCGTCCCGCCGTATCGTAGTGGGAGCCGTGGCAGGGGCAGAACCAGCCCCCGAAATCGCCGCGCGCATCGCCGAGCGACTGGCCCTTGGGGATGCACCCCAGATGTGTGCAGATGCCGATCAGAACGATCCAGTTCTCCTTGCCGGCGTCCGTGCGGTTGACGTCGGTGGCCGGCGTGTCCTCGGGCTTGGCGTCGTTGCGGGCGAGCGGGTCGGGAAGCTCGTTGACGTCGACCGTGTTGGCCCGCTCGATCTCCTCCTTGGTGCGGTGGCGGATGAAGACCGGCTTGCCGCGCCAGAGTACCGTGATCGCCTGCCCTTCCTTTATCGGAGAGAGGTCGACCTCGATCGACGACAGGGCAAGGGCGCCCGCGTCGGGGTTCATCTGGGCGATGAAGGGCCACATCGTTGCCGCGGCGCCGACCGCGACGAAGGCATTGCCAGCAATGATGAGGAAATCCCTGCGATCGGGCTCATGAGCTTCGGCTGCCACGTGATCCTCCGGGAGGGCAAGAGGCGGGACGCATCATGCGGTGACGGTATCAACAGAACATGACGGTGAACCCCTAGCGAACGCATTTTCGTGCGCAAGGAGCCTTCGGTCAGGCACAGGGTCTGTCACGGGCACCCGAGCGGTCCCGCGCGACTCGGAAACAGGGCTGACGCCTGCGCCGTTCTCTCTTGGCACCCTTTGAATGCCGCCTCAAGAAGACATGAACTGCCTGCGCGGGGCAATTTGGCGCAGATCGGGTGCAGAGACGCCCGGCAGCGAGGCGAGGACGCGAGGCACGGTCGTCCGACATGGGATCGCCTCCGCGATCCATGCCGGGCGCAAATCGCTCTCTACTCTTTGAATTTAGATCGCGATTCCCGTTCTTGATGGACGCGAAGCGTCTCCATCAAGAACGATCGCATCATAGCCGGACCTCGAATGCATGGAATACTCCCACGCCCTCTCCGACGATCTCGACTTTGGTCACTCGGGCCCCTGGGGGGCCCCGCTCGCAAAGGGCGAGCATATCCACAATTTTATCCTCGGTGCCCTGGAACACGGCTTCGACCGACCCGTCGGCGCGGTTGCGAACCCAACCCGTGAGCCCGAGCCCGGCCGCGACATGCTCGGTCCACGCGCGAAACCCCACGCCCTGGACGCGGCCTTCGATGCGAACGTGAACGGTCCTGATGGCGGATGTCATGGATGCTGGCGGACTGCAGCTGGCGCGCTCACGCGAACTCGAGGATGACGGCATCGACGGCGAGGCTGTCGCCGGGCTTGGCGTTGACCTTCTTGACGGCCCCGTCGCGCTCGGCGCGCAGAATGTTCTCCATCTTCATGGCCTCGACGACGGCAAGTGCGTCGCCGACCTTCACCTGCTGGCCCTCGCCGACGTGGATCGCCTTGACGAGCCCCGGCATCGGGCACAGCAGGAACTTCGACATGTCGGCCGCAGCCTTGACCGGCATCAGCGAGACAAGCGCCGCCTCGTACTCCGTATAGACGTAGGTCGGCGCGTGGATGCCCCGGTAGGCGAGGTCGAAACCGTTGAGCACGGGCCTCACCTGCACGGCCACGTCCTTGCCGCCGACCCGGCCGTGCCAGACCGGCTCGCCCGGCCACCACATGGAGATGACCTCGACCGTCTCGCTGGGCTTGCCGCCTTCGCCCATGAGCGTCACCAGGAAGGGGGCGCCGTCGCCGCCGGTTACCTCGCAGCGCTCGTCGCGCCCGCCGATCTTGACGATGCGGCTTCGCGCAAAACGCACCTTCTGACCCGACATCTGATGACTGATTGAGCGGCGGCGCTGATTGGCGAGGTGGTCGATGGCGGCGGCGACCGCCGTCAGCACCTTGCGCTCCTCGCCTTCCGGCGCGCGGGGCTTGAAGCCGTCCGGGTACTCCTCGGGAATGAATCCGGTCGAGAGCCGCCCCTCGCGCCAGCGCGGATGCTGCATCAGCGCGGTCAGAAACGGAATGTTGTGCTGGATGCCGTCGATGTAGAAGCTGTCGAGCGCCTTGGCCTGGGCGTCGATGGCGGCGATGCGGTTAGGGCCGTGGGTCACGAGCTTGGCGATCATCGGGTCGTAGAACATGGAGATCTCCCCGCCCTCCTCGACGCCCGTGTCGTTGCGCACGGTGATGGCGCCCGACGTGCCCTCCTCGGGCGGCCGGTATTTGACGAGGCGGCCGATCGAGGGGAGGAAGCCGCGGTAGGGATCCTCGGCGTAGATGCGGCTCTCGACGGCCCAGCCGGAGAGCTTCACGTCCGACTGCTTGAAGCCGAGCTTCTCGCCGCCCGCGACGCGGATCATCTGCTCGACGAGATCGATTCCGGTCACGAGCTCGGTGACCGGGTGCTCGACCTGCAGGCGCGTGTTCATCTCGAGGAAGAAGAAGCTGCGGTCCTGGCCGGCGACGAACTCGACCGTGCCAGCCGAATCGTAGCCCACGGCCTTGGAGAGGGCGACCGCCTGCTCGCCCATGGCGCGGCGCGTCCTCTCGTCGAGGAGCGGGGACGGCGCCTCCTCGATCACCTTCTGGTTGCGCCGCTGGATCGAGCATTCGCGCTCGCCGAGATAGAGGACGTTGCCGTGCTTGTCGCCGAGCACCTGGATCTCGATGTGGCGCGGATTGACGATGAACTTCTCGATGAAGACGCGGTCGTCGCCGAAGCTCGATTTCGCCTCCGAGCGGGCCGACCCGAACCCTTCCTCGCACTCCTTGCGGTTGAAGGCGATGCGCATGCCCTTGCCGCCGCCGCCGGCCGACGCCTTGATCATCACCGGATAGCCGATCTCCTCGGCAATGCGCACCGCATGGCCCGCGTCGGCGATCTCGCCGAGGAAGCCCGGAACGGTCGAAACTTTGGCTTTTGCGGCGGCCTTCTTGCTTTCGATCTTGTCGCCCATGGCGGCGATCGCACGCGGGTTGGGGCCGATGAAGACGATGCCGGCCTTCTCGAGGGCGATGGGAAAGGCCTCGCGCTCGGAGAGGAAGCCGTAGCCGGGGTGGACCGCCTCGGCGCCGGTCGACTTCGCCGCCTCGACGATCCTCTCGATCACGAGATAGGACTGGGTGGCAGGCGAGGGGCCGATGTGGACGGCCTCATCGGCCATGTCGACGTGGACGGCGTCACGATCGGCGTCCGAAAAGACCGCCACCGTCTTGATGCCCATCTTGCGCGCCGTCTTGATCACGCGGCAGGCGATCTCGCCCCGGTTGGCGATCAGGATCTTCTTGAACATTGCCCCGTTTGTCCCGTCCCTTGCGATTGGTTGCAGTGCGAGATGGCCTGCTCGGGACTTCTAGACGCAGGATTGCGCCGCGTAAACTGCGATCGCGGGCGACGACTACACCCAAGCGCGCTCGGGCGCCGGCTCGGTTAATAAGGGCGCTGCGAAGGGGCCAAAGCCGGGCCGGCCGGAAAGCCCGGCGAGCTTCGCAGGTGCTAGGCCGCCTTGCCCTTGCCGGCCCTCTGATCCTTGAGACGGCTCATCACGTTTGCCATCTCGCCCTCGAAGTAGGCTGCGAGCGCCCCGGCCACCGCCGAGCCGGTTGCCGCCTGGGCCAGCCGCACAATGAGCCAGCGCGGCTCCGCCACCTTGATTGCCTCACCCGTGATGATCTCGATGCGCTGGCGCTCGAGGCGGGTCAGCCCACGCTCCTCCTGCGACTGATCGTGGTAGAGCGACCTCAGCGAGGAAAGGCTCGAGGCGGTGAGAGCCGCCGCCGAGAGGTCGTCGTCGGCTACCTCCATTGAGGTCGCGGCACGTAACGCCTCCTCCCGGGACGGCACGCCATAGCCCGCCGCGGCCATCATGGCGTTGCCGATCGCCTTGACGAAGAGATCGGTCCAGGCGGGATTGAGCGCCGACGCCGCGAGCGCCTCGTCGATCTCGAACAGAATCTCGGCCTCGCCGCGGGTAATGGCGATTCCCCCCTCTCCGCCGAATGCCGTGAGAATGCGACGGATGAGGTCGACCTCGCCGGCTCTGATGGTGCCGGCGAGCGGGATCTGGCCGGGCCGCAACGGCCCGGCTCCGGTGCTGATCGTCGTCTTGATGGCCTCGAGCGCGAGCCGGACGAGGCACCCGGGCGACCAGCGCGCGCGCTCGATCGCGGCGACCAGAAGATCGAGGCCGACCTTCGTCTCGACGGGTCCGTTCTCGGCGATGCGCGCGAGAAGCCAGCGCGCCTTCTCCGCCGTGAGATAGCCTTCCGGATCGTCGTGGGCGACGATGTAATCGGAGATCGTCTCGATCAGGAAGCCGGGCCAGGCCGGATCCTGGACACGGCACGCCACGTTGACGGCGAAGAGCTCGTCGGCGATGGCCCGCGTGAGGACCGGCGCATTGCGGAGTGCCACGGCGAAACGCGAGACATCTGTGTCCTTGATGCTGCCACGTCTTTTGACTTCCTCGACCGCAACCGACTTCAACACGCTCATCCCGACCCCCAACCACCGCACAACCGACCCCAGGACGAGGCTAGGCGATGATGCTTACCAATCGGCTAACGAGCGTTCCGATCTGGTGCTAGGCGGGCGGTGCAGGCTAGGCCCCAACCGGCGTCGAGATCGTGGTGAGCGGCCAGAGCAGGTGGACGGCGGTATAACCGGCAGCTCCTGCGGCAAACGCGATCAGCGCGCCGATCGTGAGCCGCATGCCCGGTCCGCGGCCGCCCGCGACCCAGCCGAGGACGGCTTTGGTCACAGTGTTGACCGCCGCAGCTATGAGAATGGCGAGAGCAGCGTCCTCGAGGCCGAGAGACCGGCCGCCGAGCCGGGACATCGAGAGGGTGATGGCGTCGACATCGGCGATGCCTGATACGGCCGCGAGCAGGTTTGCGCCGCGCCCGCCGGCGGCCTCGGTCAGGCCCTTCGCGGCGACCATGATGACGGAGAGGAACGCCCCGAACTTGAGCACCGTCGAAAGCTCGAACGGGCTCTTGAGCTCGATCGGTGCCGCAACCGCTTGCCCGGAGACAGAGCGCAGCTCGACGTAGGCGAAGAGAGCGACCGCGGCCGCGGCGAGGACGAGCGGGGGCGCAAGCCAGGCCAGCAGCGGCGGATTGATCGAGCCGGCGACCACAAGAACTCGGACCATCATTGTCGCGCCGGCGAGCAGCGCTCCCGCCATGAGTGCGCCTTCGGGCGCGTTGCCTTCGCGGGCGAGCCGGGAGAAGGCGAGCGTGACGGCGGTCGACGACACCAATCCGCCGGCGAGGCCGGAGATGACGACGCCTTGTGCTCCCCCGAGCCACTTCATGGCGACGTAGCCTGCCGCCGACACCGCCGCGATGAGGACGGTCATGAGCCACAGCTCATAGGGGTTCAGCGCCTCGTAGGGGCCATAGCCGCGGTTCGGCAGCACCGGGAGCAGAATGAGCGTCATGGCGAGCAGGACGAGAGCGGCCCTGAGCTCCTCCCATGTCAGTGTCCGAAGCCAGGCGTGAAGTACTGCCTTGAGCGCCAGAAGCGCCGTCGCTGCGACCGCCGCTGCCGCCGCAACCGTCGTCTCGCCGAGACCTGCCAGAGCTCCAAGCGCGAATGCAAGATAGGCGGCGACGACGGTCGTTGCCCCGAACGTCTTGTCGTGGGTCATCTCGCGGTAGCGCAGAAAGCCGATCGCGAGCGCATAGGCGAGGAACGCCAGGCCGAGCACGACCGCGCCGCCGTCGATGCGTGCGGCAAGCGCGGCGCACACGCCGCCAAGCAGCCCCGAAAGCGCGAGCGTGCGCAGTCCGGCGGTGCGCTCGCCTTCCGCCTCAGCGCGCATCGCCCAGCCGCGCTCGATGCCGAACATGAGGCCGATCGCGAGTGCGACGGCGAGGCGCTGCAGGAGTTCGAGATGGTCGGTCATCGAAGGGCCGTGCTCGCGGTTCCGGGCACCCCCTGCGATCCTGCCAAGAGAAACCCACCTGAGCCTAGCGCAGCATGGGGGCCCATGCCGAGAGAAGGCTTCGGCGAGGGCTAATTGCCGGTTTCGGGCTAGAAGCTGTAGCCGAACTCGCGGACCTCATTGGCGTACCAGCGAGCGACCGTATCTCGAAGCGTCTCGTCATAGAATTGGCGATAGGCATCGCGCGGCTTGTCGGAGACATTGGCCCGGGGCAATGCGACAGGCTCGCTGATGCCGACCGCTTCCAGCGCCCTTGCGAAATCCCTGTCGATCGCCTCGTAGCGCCCGACGAAATCGACGGCGATACGGTCGTCGATGGCGAAGATCTCCCACGACTGAAGCTTGGCGCGCTTCCTGCTGCCCATGAACCTTTGGAAGGTCGGCCGCTCGCACTCGTTGCGGGTCTTGTAGAAGTAGAAGGAGACCTGCGCGTCCCATGGGTTCCTGACGAACGTGAACTTGTAGTAGTCGCGCCAGATGTCCTCGCCCACGTACTGGCGCACGCGCCAGGCGGGCATGTGCTCGTAGTAGCCGACGGTCGGGTGGTAGAAGCGCTCCGGCCGGCCGAGCAGGCGCTTCCAGAGAGGCCGCTTCGGCTTGAGCGGATGCTCGATGCGGAAATTCTGCGCGGGGATTGCGCGCTGCTCGCCGAGGTCTTCGCGCGTCGGCGTGATCACGTCCTCGGGACCGCAAAGCCCGGAGAGCGCGATCTCCATGCTCGAGCTCGCGGTCTTGACCGTCTTGAGGAAGATGAAGCGGTGCTTATGCGAGATGATCATCGAAGCATGGGCTGGCGCGTGGCCGAACGGTCCTCCGGGATGCCGTATCGGCTCCTGCCGGCGGCGCGCCGGCTCCAGTAGCGAAGCTCCTCTTCGGCGCGCAGCGCCATGTAGGACAAGGTCGCGACATGGCTGCGGCGCCAGGTCCTGAACCCGGCGCGCGAGCGGCGCGCCGTCGCCATCGGCTCGAGCGGTCCGAAATGCGCCGAGAGCCGCTCGCGCCACCACCCGTGAGGACGGATCGTGACGTGGGCGTTGCGCCCATCTGGGAGCAGCTTCGTCGCGGGCTTCGTGTCGACGATGATCAGGGCCTCGCGGCCGAGCGCGCGCATTTCCTCGATCACCGCGTCGAGGTCATTGTCCTCGATATGCTCGAGCACGTCGACGTTGATGAGAAGGTCGAACACTCGTGCAGGCTTCTCGGCATACTTGGGGATGGCCGGATCGTAACGGGAGAAAATCGCCGGATAGCCGAGGTCGAGCATGTCGAGAAGGCGCGATTGCCCGCACCCGTAGTCGAGGATCGACGCCGGTCTCAACAGCCTGATCTCCGGGCGGATGAAGCGGAGGTTCTTGACCGAGGACGTGCCGTACGCGCTCGTTTCATGGATGCGCCGGTACTGCTCGATCAGCTCCGGATTGCCCGTCAAGATGAGATCCCCCCTCGCGGCGCCTCCTTTTGCCCTTGCCCGAAGTCGAAGTCAAAGAGGGGCGGGACAGGCCTTGGAAGCACTTGGCGTAGCGCGAAAAAATGGGCGGCCCTAAGGCCACCCGGAGCGTGACAAGAGAGAGAATCGCTCGAGAGATTCGCTGGCTCGTTCAGCAGCCCTGACGCGCTTCCGACGCCTTGATCATGTGGAGCACGCGCCGCTCGGACTTGGAGAACGGCACGGCATCGTCGTCGTGATAGATGCAGCCGCCGTTGCCGAAATAGGTCATGGCGCGGGTCGACTGGAAGCAAAAGGCGTTGTCCTTGTACATCTGGTTGCGCATGACCCAGAGCTCTTCACAGGAGTAGGCATCGCCCTGGACGTCGCCGGCCTTGGCCGCGAGCGAGAGGGGCGCAATGAAAGAGAGCGTGGCGAGGGCAACAAGCATGGGGGTCTTCACGGAAGTCTCCTTGGGGTTGTGTCTTCGTAGGGCTCGAGAGAGCCGGCCGTTACTTGCCGAACCGCGGCATGAACCACAGCCGGTGCCAGCGATCGCTGGACTCGAACGCGATATGCTGGGCCGCCTCGTCGAGCATCTCGTTCAGCGTGCGCTTCTCGGGCTTCGAGAGCTTGCCGTCGCCGAGGAACTCGGCCTCGAGACGGGCGATCTCGCGCTGCTCCTTCTGGAGCATCAGGCCCTCGCGCCACGTGATGGCGCCGGTCTCGCGGCCGATCTCGATTTTGCGGCCCTGCGCCTCCTGGCGGTCGTCGATGACGCTGGCGAATGCGGTGGCGCTCGTCGCGACGAGCAGGCCGGCCGCGAGAGTCATGATCTTGGTCATTGGGGTCGTCTCCGTTCGATTGGTGAGCGGCGTCGGCTGATCCGGGCCGCGTGGTGATGGGGCGGAGACTGCCCGATCGCCTTTGAATTCAGCCTGAACGCTGTTTTAATGTGGCGTTCATCCTCGCAGCGCGTGTAATTCGAGAGCTGGGTTGGCTTGTTGGCTGTCGGGCTCGAGTATGCGCCGGGACAGCTCGACGATCTCGCCGCCGGGCTCGGCGAGCCCGCGGACCTGCCAGGCGATCCTGACGCCGCCGGCCGCCTCTCGGCTCAGCCGGAATAGATTGTAGCGCGCAACGGGCTCTGCTTTGTGCAGCCGGCCCGCCGAGCCCGAGGCGACGCCGACGACCGGGATATGACTCCTCGTCCATTGCCGCCACGCCAGCATGTCGCGGTGGTTGTGGCCATGAAGCACGAGCTCCGCACCCTCGCGAACGAGGGTCTCCTCGAGGAGGGCGGCGTCGGCGAGGGCGCGGAGCGGCGGGGCCTGGCCGGGAAGCGGCGGGTGATGGATGAGGATGACGCGGATAAGGTTCTCCTCACCGAGCCGCTCGAGGATCCGTGCGAGTGCGCCGATCTGTTCGCCCCCGAGCCGGCCGGCGGCGACGAACGGCGGCGTCGGGACGGCGGAGTTGAGGCCGATCAGAGCCACGTCGCCAAATTTGCGCACGAACGGAAAGGCGCCTGCGCGCGTCACGCCGGCGCCGAATGCGTCGGAGGCTATGTACGGGGCCCATCGCTTGAGGCAGGACGCCCCGTGAAGCCGCGCCGTGTAGATGTCGTGGTTGCCGGGCACGACGCTGACGCGCTCGGGGGTCCCGAGGCCGGCGAGCCAGGAGAACGCCGCGTCGTACTCGGAGGGGAGGCCGATGTTGGCTAGGTCGCCCGTGACGGCGATGTGATCCGGGCTTTGCGCGAGCGCGTCCGCGGCGATCCTGTCGGCGATCTCCTTCTTGTGGACAAAGCGGCGGCCGCGATGCCAGTTGAGGAAGCCCAGCCCGCGCTTCACGTTCCAGTAGCGCGGGTGAAAGCCCGTGATCGGCCCCAGGTGGACGTCGGAGATGTGGGCGATCGTGATCGCGTTTACCATCGGAGCTGTCATTCACCTCGAGCGCGGTTGTCAGCCTACCATGCCCTGCCGCCGGTCATCTTGCCAAAGCAGCCGGTTGGCCTGTATCGGGGCAGGAGGCAGGAGGGGAGGCGCGCGCGGTGCCGAAGGCGAAGCTCGTCACCAAGGTATTGCAGTACTATTGGCGCCAGACGCGCAGTCTCACTCTCGGCACGCAAGGCATGGTGCTCGACGCGGACGGTCGCGTGCTTCTCGTCCGCCACACCTATCGGCCCGGATGGCACTTTCCGGGCGGGGGCGTGGAGAAGTCGGAGACCGTGGCCGAGGCCCTGCGCCGAGAGCTCGTCGAGGAGGCGGGCATCATTATCGAGGGCGCCCCGGAGCTGTTCGGAATCTACACCAATTTTCGCGCATTTCCCGGCGACCATATCGCCTTCTTCGTCATTCGCAGCTGGCGCCGGCCCGTGGTTCCGGAGCCCAACCGCGAGATCGCGGCGCACGGGTTCTTCGCGCTCGATCAACTGCCCAAGCCGCTCAACCCGCCGGTCGCGTCGCGTCTTGCGGAGGTCGTCGGCGGGAAAGCGCGCTCGGAGCAATGGTAAGCGGGCAAAAACCTGGGTGACATGCACTTGCCTTTGCGCAATCGTGTCGAGCGGGCTCGCATGACATTGGCCCCGAAGCTGTCCGGCGAGGCGGGGAGGCACCATGAAGGCCAGAGTCGTTTTCTGCCTCGCGGCGATCGCCGCGATCTCGCTCTCCGCATGCGGGGACAGCGGCGAGAAACAAGCAGCCCCCCTGCCGCCGCCGGCCGTCACCGTCGTCAAGGTTCAGTCCGAGGACCTGCGGCCGAGCCTCACGTTCACTGGCCGTGTGGTTGCGACCGACAAGGTCGATCTGCGGGCGCGCGTCGAGGGCTTCCTAGAGCAGCGCCTGTTCACGGAGGGCGCCGACGTCAAGGAGGGAGACCTGCTCTATGTCATCGAGCAGGCGCCCTACAAGGCGACGATCGAGCAGACGAAAGCCGCCATTCAGTCCGCGGAAGCAAGCCTCCAGCTCGGCGACGTCGAGGTTGCACGCCAGACGGAGCTCGTCGCCCGCCAAACCGGGACACAGGCGAGACTGGACCAGGTGACCGCCGAGCAAGGCAAGGCGCGCGGCGACGTCGCGGGCCAGAAGGCGGCGTTGGAAAAGGCCGAGCTCCAACTCAGCTACACAGAGATCCGCGCCCCCATTAGCGGCCGCATCGGGCGCTCTGCGGTCTCGGTCGGCAACTTCGTCGGTCCCTCGAGCGGCGTCTTGGCAACCATCGTCAGCCTGGACCCGATCTATGTGACGTTTCCCGTGACGCAGCGGGAGGTCCTCGCCGTGCGCAAGGTCCACGGCGGCGATCCCGACGTGTCGAAGGTCATCGTCCACATCGAGCTCGCCGACGGAAGCCGCTACCCGCAGCCCGGGAAAATCGATTTCGTCGACGTCAAGGTGGACCCCGGCACCGACACCCAGCAGGTGCGCGCGGTGTTCCCCAACCCCAACAATCATCTTGTCGACGGACAGCTCGTCACCGTCGTCACGGAAGCTGGCAAGGCCGAGCCGGCCGTGGTCATACCCGAAGCCGCCCGGCAGATCGATCAGTCGGGCCCCTACGTGCTCGTCGTCGATGCGGAGAAGAAGATCGAGGTCCGCAGGATCGAGACGGGACAGACACGCGGCGCCAACATCGTCGTCACCAAGGGCTTGTCGGACGGGGAGCTCGTCGTCACCGAGGGACTCCAGAAGGTGCGCCCCGGGCAGGTGGTCGAACCGACCGAGGTCAAGCTCCAGCCGGAGGCATGAGCCATGATCTCGGGCGTGTTCATCGACCGGCCGCGGCTCGCCATCGTCATCTCGATCGTGATCACGCTAGCGGGCCTCGTCGCGCTCACGCAGATTCCGATCGCGCAGTTCCCCAACATCGTGCCGCCGCAGATCTCCGTGACGGCGCTCTATCCGGGCGCCAGCGCCTCCGTCGTCGAGGCGACGGTCGCGCAGCCGATCGAGGCCCAGGTCGTCGGCGTCGACAACATGCTCTACATGAAGTCGACGAGCGGCAACGACGGAAGCTATACGCTCACCGTCACGTTCGCGGTCGGCACCAACCCCGACATCAACACCGTCAACGTCCAGAACCGCGTCAACCTTGCGCTGCCGAAGCTGCCCAAGGAGGCGCAGGCGCAGGGCATCAGCGTCAAGAAGAAGTCGTCGGCGCTGCTCCAGGTCGTGGCGCTCTCCTCGACGGACGGGCGCTACAACCAGCTTTTCCTGTCGAACTACGCGACGATCAACGTCATCGACAGTCTGAAGCGGGTGCCGGGCGTCGGCGACGTGGCGCTGTTCTCCCCCGCCGACTACAGCATGCGCGTGTGGCTCGACACCAACCGGCTCACGAACTTCAATCTCACGCCGAACGACGTCATCAGCGCGCTCCAAGGGCAGAACGTTCAGGCGGCGATCGGCCGCATCGGCGCCCAGCCGGCGCTCCCCGATCAGCAATTCCAGCTCTCCATCCAGACCAAGGGCCGGCTCACCTCCGTCGAGGAATTCGAAAGAGTCGTGGTGCGCGCCAATCCCGACGGCTCGTTCGTCCGCATCGGCGACGTCGCACGCGTGGAGCTCGGCGCGCGCCTTTCGGAGTCGGTCGGGCGCCTCGACGGCAACCCGGCGGCTGTGATCGGGCTCTATCAGGCGCCCGGCGGGAACGCGATCGAAAGTGCCGCGGCGGTGCGCAAGATCCTCGAGCAGTTCGCTCCGTCATTCCCCGAAGGGCTCACCTACACGATCACCTACGACACGTCGACGTTCGTGAGCGAGAGCGTGCACGAGGTCGTAAAGACGCTCGTCGAGGCGTTCGCGCTCGTCGTCATTGTCGTCTACCTCTTTCTCGGCAACCTGCGGGCAACCCTAATTCCGCTGATCGCCGTGCCGGTGTCGCTGATTGGCACATTCGCCGTCATGCTGGCCCTCGGCTACACTGCCAACACGGTTTCGCTCCTGGCGCTCGTGCTCGCGATCGGCATCGTCGTCGACGACGCGATCGTAGTCGTCGAGGCGGTGGAGGCCGAGCTCGAGAAGGATCCCAAGGTAGCCCCGGCCGAGGCGGCGCGCCGTGCCATGGGCAAGATCACGGCGCCCATCATCGCGATTACGCTGGTGCTGCTCTCCGTCTTCGTGCCCGTCGCCTTCATTCCCGGCATTGCCGGCGTCCTCTTCCGCCAGTTCGCGGTCGCCGTCTCCGTGTCCATGGTGATCTCGGCCATCAATGCGCTGACGCTGTCGCCGGCTCTCTGCGCCGTGCTGCTCAAGCCGCATCACGGGCCGAAGCGCGGTCTCATCCGCTATGTCCTCTCGGGGATAGACTGGGCGCGCGACGGGTACACGGGCGTCGTGACGCACATCGTGCGCCGGGCCGTGCTCGGCCTCGTTGCTCTGGGTGTCGTCCTCGCGGGAACGGCATGGCTGTTCAAGGCGACGCCGACCGGGTTCCTGCCGGCCGAGGACCAGGGCGCGCTCTTCGCCGAGCTGCAGCTGCCCGAGGGAGCCTCCGTCAACAGGACGAATGCCGCCACCCAGCGGATCGAGGCCATGCTGCGCGAGACGGAGGGGATCGCCAACGTCACCTCCGTCGTCGGCTACTCCCTGCTGGACGGCATGACCAAATCCAACGGCGCTCTCCTCATCCTGGCGCTCAAACCGTTCGACGAGCGGCGCACCCCGGAGCTCTCGGCGAACGGCCTTATCGCCAAGCTCAGAGGCGAGTTTCAGGCCATCCAAGAAGCGAACGTCATCGTCTACAACCTGCCGCCCGTCATCGGCCTCGGCACCGGCAGCGGCTTCGAGTATCAGTTGGAAAGCCTCAGCGGCGGCTCGGCCGAGGACATCGCCGCAGTCGCGCGCGGGCTTGTCTTCACGGCGAACCAGGATCCGGCCCTGCGCGGCGTGTTCACCACCTATGCCGCCAATACGCCGCAGCTCTATTTGGATATCGATCGCGGAAAGGCGCAGACGCTCGGGGTCGACATTTCGGCAGTATTCGCCGCGCTCCAGTCCGTCCTCGGCAGCGCCTACGTCAACGACTTCAATCTCTTCGGGCGCACCTGGCAGGTAACCGTGCAGGGCGAGGCCTCCGAGCGCGCCAAAATCTCGGACATCTACCGCATCAACGTCCGCAACAAGGCCGGCGACATGGTGCCGATCCGCGCCTTCGCCGAGGCCAAGCTCATCCTCGGTCCGCAGTCGGTCATCCGCTACAACAACTTCCGCAGCGTTACGATCAATGGCAACGCCGCGCCGGGCCGCAGCTCAGGCGAGGCGATCACCGCCATGGAACGGCTCTCGGCGACGACGCTGCCCACCGGCTACGGATACGAGTGGACGGGGACCGCGCTCCAGGAGAAGGAAGCCGCCGGCAAGACGACGACCATTCTCGCTCTTGCGATTCTATTTGCCTACCTGTTCCTCGTCGCGCTCTACGAGAGCTGGAGCATCCCGGTCCCCGTGCTGCTCTCGGTGTCCGTCGGAGTGGCCGGCGCCATGCTGGCGCTGCTCGTATCCGGGCTCCCGTTCAACCTCTATGCCCAGATCGGCATCGTCGTCTTGATCGCGCTCGCCGCCAAGAACGGCATCCTGATCGTCGAGTTCGCCAAGGAGCGGCGTGAAGCGGGGCTCGGGATCGAGGAGGCGGCGACCGAAGGGGCGAGGCAGCGCTTCCGCGCCGTCATGATGACGAGCTTTGCCTTCATCGCCGGCCTCGTGCCCCTCGTCACAGCGGAGGGTGCCGCGATGCTGAGCCGCCGCGGCGTCGGTACCGCCGTCTTCGGCGGCATGTTGGCGGCGGCCCTCGTCGGCATCTTCCTGATCCCCGTGCTCTACGTCGTCTTCCAGAGGCTACGAGAGCGGGTCAAGGGTTGGGCAGCGCCAACTTCCCCCCAACCGACGGCGCACGAGGCCAAGCCCTGAGCCGTGCCGGGATTGCGGCCGGCCCCCGTCGCTGGACCCGTGGGCTTCGGTCATGCTAAAGGCGCGCCATGACCCTCGGACGGCCAACACTGCTGCTTTTGATGGCCCGGCGCACGGCTCGCGCGGCCGCGCGCCGGCGCTGAACGCCGCCCACGCTCCGCCGTTTGCCCAGTTGCGCCGTCCGCTCGAGAGTCTTCTTCCATGTCGCCCAAGGTCTTGAACCGGCCCGTCACGCCGGCCGATCTCCCCCTCATCGCCAAGCTCCATGCCGAGGTCTTCGGTCCGGGCCGCTTCACGCGCACCGCCTACCGCGTGCGCGAGCGGCGGCCGGGAGCGGCAAATGCCGTCTCCCGCTTCTGCCGTGCGGCCTTCGTCGGCGACCGCCTTGTCGCTGCCGTGCGCTTCACTGAGATCACGGTCGGCGGGAGAGAGGGCGCGCTATTGCTCGGTCCGCTCGCGGTCGCGGCCGACATCGCCGGGCAGGGCTACGGGCGGGCGCTCGTCGCTCAATCGCTCGAGGAGGCGAGGAAAGCCAAGGTTCGTCTCGTCCTCCTCGTCGGCGACGAGCCTTATTACGGACGCTTCGGCTTCGGGCCGGTGCCACCGGGCCAGATCACGCTGCCCGGCCCCGTCAACCCCGCGCGCCTGCTCGCCGCCGAGCTCGAGGCGGGCGCCCTCGCCGACTATCGCGGCCTGGTCTCTGCGGCCTAGGGCGACGAGCAAGGCGAATCCGACAATGAGGTCCGCAGGTTGTTATTTCTACGCAGACAGCGTACATTTAGCACGATGCGCTGGACCTCTGATCAGTTGGTGTTGAGAGGTATTTCAGATGAGGACAGCGACGGCGATATCGTCACGGTCCTAGTCGAGACACCCGCCGGAGACATCAAAATCATGGCCGAAGTTGAAATTGACGAGGACCGAGCAAGTCTAAAGGCGCGCGGGGTGAACATTCAGAGCGATGCGCTGCCGAACTCCATCGGTCTCAGCAACATTCGGCTCCTAGCAACGTGGTTGCTCGAAAGGTTGGACTGCAATGAAGGCATCGTTGAAGGCGCGCCTAGGACGACTGGGGCCCATCCGGGGCACAGACCGCGTACGATCAGGTTCTCCCGCTGATCTCATCCTCAGACCACGTGGCCCCCTTCATAGGGTGAAGAGCATCGACGCCATTCAAGCGCTCATTCGCCGGGGCGCTTCGGCCCGCATGGCGAAGCGCGCGGTCGAGGACATGATCGAGCGCGGAGAGGCCGTAATCCATGTGCCGACGATCGAGAGTGCAAGGGCGATCGAAACGGACATGCGCGCAGCTGGAGTGGATGTCTGGCGCGTGAGAAAGATCGGAAAAATCAACGTTAAGGCGCTGCGTGAACGGCTCGGTCTTGCGACTGCGGAGGCATTTGCGATGCGCTACCGCCTGAACCCTCGCACGGTCGAGGGGTGGGAGGCTGGACGCCCGATAGACGACATAGCAAATACATATCTGCACACCATCGCAACCAATCCGAAGTCCGTAGGAGAGGCTCTCGAGGAAAAGCTGACCTGAGAAAGAACGGCGACGGTATCGCGGCGTCGGTCGGCAAAGGTGCCACGCCTATCTGTTCGTGAGCTTGAGCTCGATGCGCCGGTTCCTGCGCAAGCTCTCCTCGTCCACGCCGGGTTCCAGCGGCTGGAACTCGCCGTAGCCCGCGGCGACGAGGTGATTGGGGGACACGCCGCGCGCGATCAGGTACTTGACGACGGAAGCCGCGCGCGCCGTCGACAGCTCCCAGTTCGAGGGGAACTGCGCGCTCGCAATTGGGCGGATGTCGGTATGGCCGTCGACCTGCAGCGCCCAGTTGATCTCCTTGGGGATCGCCTTCTCGAGATCGATGATGGCGGACGCGAGCTGATCCATCGCACCGAGGCCCTCGGGCGTGAGCGTCGCCTGGCCCGAGGGGAACAGAACCTCGGACTCGAAGACGAACCGGTCGCCGACCACGCGAATGTCTTTGCGGCCCTTCAGAAGCTCGCGCAGCCGGCCGAAGAAGTCGGAGCGGTAGCGCTGCAGCTCCTGCACCTGGCGGGCAAGGGCCGCGTTGAGCCGGCTGCCCAAGTCCTTGATGCGGTCCTGGCTCTCCTTGTCCTTCTTCTCGGACGCCTCGAGCGCCTCGTTCAGCGCCGCGAGCTGACGGCGCATGGCGAGAATCTGCTGGTTCAGGATGTCGACCTTGGCGAGCGCCTCGTTCGAGATCTTCTTCTGCGCATCGAGCTCGGTCGTGAGACCCGAGATGCGCAATTCGGCGGCCTTTGCCTTCTCGTCGCCCGACAGCGCGAAGCCCGAGAGCTTCGACTGCTCCTCCTTCATCGCGCCGAGCGTCGACTGGAGCGAGGCGAGCTCGTCCTCGGCGGACTTCGACTTGCCCTTTTCCAGCGAGAGCAGGTTCGTCAACTCGGCGATCTGGCGGTTGAGGCGCTGCAGCGCCGTGTCCTTGCCGGAGGCCTCCTGCATGGCGAAATATTGCGCCAGCATGAAGATCGACATGAGGAAGGTGACGACGAGGAGCAGCGTCGACAGCACGTCGACGTAAGCCGGCCAGAACTCGCCGTACTCGCCGCCCCGCCGCGACCGCCCGCCCGCCATGCTACTTGCCCTTGCGATGGATGTTCTGGGCGAGGTCCTTCAGCACGTTGGTGACCTCGGTCTGCTGGGCCGCCTGCTCGTCGACCCATTCGCGCACGACCTTCTGCTCGGCGCGCATCTGGGTGACGAGCTGATTGACGCCGCGCGCTAGGTCGCGAACCGTGTCGTCGGCTCCCGGCGCAGGAGCGCCCGCCGAGGGCAGGCCCGTCTGTCCGCGCATGCGCGCCGAGAGATCCTCGACGGCGCGCTGCATCTCATAGACGGCAGTCGTGAGCTGGCGGCTCGCCTGGTCGGTGGCGGCAAGGGTGCCCGGCGTCAGCTCGGTGATGCCCGACAGCCATTCCTCGAGCTCGTTGTAGAAGCGGTTCTGCGCGTGGGAGGCCTGCAACTCGAGGAAGCCGATGATGAGGGAGCCCGAGAGGCCGAGCAGCGAGGAGGAAAACGCCGTGCCCATGCCCTTGAGCGGCGCGGCAAGCCCGTTCTTCAGCTCGTCGAAGACGGCCACCGTCTCGCTGCCCGACGTGTCGAGCGAGCCGATCGCGCGCCCGACCGACTGGATTGTCTCGAGCAGGCCCCAAAAGGTGCCGAGCAGCCCGAGGAAGACGAGAAGCCCCACCATGTAGCGGCCGGTGTCGCGTGCCTCGTCGAGCCGCGAGCCGATGCTGTCCATGATCGAGCGCATGGACGCCGTGGAGAGCGAGAGCACGCCCGTGCGGTCGCGGAGCATTGTCGCCATCGGCGCCAGCAATTTCGGCTGATATGCGATGGCGAGACCGGGGTCTGAGATGCGGAAGGCATTCACCCAGCGGATTTCTGGATAAAGGCGGATCACCTGGCGGAAGGAGTAAAGAATGCCGAGAACGAGCACGCCGAGGATCAGGCCATTGAGGCCGGGGTTTTGCATGAACGATACGGTGAGCTGCTCGTGCAGGATCGCGGCGAGGAACCCTACGAGAGTGAGGAAGATCAGCATCCGGATGACGAAGATGCCAGGCGGCGTCAGCGATTTGTGCTGCGGACCAGGAACAATGTCGCTCTGTCGCTTACGGGCCATGGAGTATCTCCGGCAGGCGCAATCGTCGCGTCGGCGCCCGACCATAGCCGAACGCAATGGCAGCGGAAACGGGCAACATCGTGCCGAATGCGGGCGTTCCCCTGCATAGCTTCGGCGCAGTTTGGCCGTAATTGAAGAGGGGCTCGCGCGCCGTTGTTAACGGCAAGCGGATGATCAGAGGAGATCCTTAATCCCGGCCCTGAAGGTAGGCCCCAAATCCTCGCGTTCGAGCGCATAGGCAACATTGGCAAGGAGAAATCCCATCTTCGTTCCGCAGTCGTAGATGGTCCCGTCGAATCGCACTGCGTGGAACGGCTGGGTGCCGGATTCGAGCAGCGTCTTCATGGAGTCGGTGAGCTGAATCTCGCCGCCGGCGCCCCTCTCCTGGCGCTCGAGCAGACCGAAGATTTCCGGTTGGAGAATGTAGCGGCCGGTGATGTGCAAGTTGGAGGGCGCGGTGCCCTTCGCCGGCTTCTCGACCATGCTCGTGATGCGCGAGACCTTGGCCCTGGCATCGTCGACGCCGACGATGCCGTAGAGGTGCGCCTGGTCCTCCGGGACCGGGGAGACTGCGATCAGATTGCCCCCCGTCGATGCGTAAGCCTCGATCATTTCGGCGAGGCACGGCGAGGCGCCGTGATGGAGCATGTCCGGGAGCAGGAGCGCGAACGGCTCGTCGCCGACGATGTCGCGCGCGCACCAGACGGCGTGCCCGAGGCCGAGGGGCGACTGCTGGCGCGTGAAGCTCGTCCGGCCGGCGCCCGGGAGGTCTCGGACGAGGAGCTCGAGATCGCGCGCTTTTCCCCGCTCGGCCAGAGTGCGCTCGAGCTCGAAGGAGGTATCGAAGTGATCCTCGATGACCGCCTTATTGCGCCCCGTGACGAACACGAAGTGCTCGATCCCTGCCGCGCGGGCCTCGTCGACCACGTGCTGGATGACAGGGCGGTCGACCACCGTCAGCATCTCTTTGGGCACGGCCTTCGTCGCCGGCAGAAACCGCGTGCCGAGTCCGGCCACGGGAAACACCGCCTTCCTTATTCGTGTCCTCGATTGCGACATGGGGGCTCCAAAAAGACGGGCCTGCGGCCCTTGGGCACTCTGGCACGAGTTTTGATCGTCACTTTGCGGTTAACGATTGGATGTGCCGGATTGACTTCAGCCGCCGGCGATCCAGAGCTGATAGTCACCTTTCACCGTGGGGCGCAATTGGGGAAGTGGGCAAAATGACTGTCCTGGTTACGGGCGGGGCCGGCTACATCGGCAGCCACATGGTACTCGAGCTCATCGAGGCCGGCGAAAAGGTCGTGGTCCTCGACAACCTGTCGACGGGGTTCCGGTGGGCGGTGCCGGCCGAGGCGACGCTCGTCGTCGGCGACGTGGGCGATCAGGACCTCGTGCGCACGGTGGTGCGCAAGCACGGCATCGACGCCATCATCCATTTCGCGGGATCGATCGTCGTCCCCAATTCTATCGTCGACCCGCTCGGCTACTATCTCAACAACACGGTGAAGTCGCGGGCCCTGATCGAGGTCGCGGTGGCGACCGGCGTCCGGCATTTCATCTTCTCGTCGACGGCGGCGGTCTACGGCAATCCAAAGGAGATGCCCGTCTCCGAGTACGCGGATCCGCGCCCCGTCTCGCCCTACGGCACCTCGAAGCTCATGACGGAGCTCATGCTGGCCGACACGGCCCGCGCCCACGACCTCGCCTACGTGGCGCTGCGCTATTTCAACGTCGCCGGCGCCGACCCCAAGGGCCGCGCCGGCCAGTCGACGCCGCGCGCGACGCACCTCATCAAGGTCGCCTGCGAAACGGCGCTCGGCAAGCGCGTTCAGATGGACGTGTTCGGCACCGACTACCCGACGCGCGACGGCACTTGCATCCGCGACTACATCCATGTCACCGATCTTGCCCGTGCGCATATGGCCGCGCTCGGCCATCTGCGTGCGGGCGGAGCCTCGGAGGTGATGAACTGCGGCTACTCGCGGGGCTATACGGTGCTCGAGGTCATCGATGCGGTGAAGCGCGCGTCGGGGCGGGAGTTCGCGGTCCGGCTCACCGAGCGCAGGCCAGGCGATCCGGTGGCGATCGTCGCAGCGTCGGAGAAGATCCGTGCCCGGCTCGGCTGGCGTCCCGGCTATGACGACCTTTCGACGATCGTCACCCATGCGCTTGCCTGGGAGGACCATTTGGCGCGCTTCAAGGCCGCCTCCTGATCAGGCCGAGAGCGCTCGGCGAGGTCGCAAAAAAGCCCCGAAGTGCCGACAGGAAAACGCCGGAGCAGAGTTGGGCTCCAGTGCAGCGGGCATGAGCGTGGGTCTCACTCTCCACCGAATATGCGCGGTCGCGGGCAAGGGACTAGGGGCAGGCCTCGCGCTCCTTCTCGTGGCGCTGGCCGGCCCAGCTTCGGCGGACGCTCAGTTCCGCGCCTGGATCGAGGGCCTTTGGCCGGAGGCGCAGGCACGCGGCGTCTCGCGGCCCACCTTCGACGCCGCCTTCCGCGGGCTCGAGCCTGATCTCAAGCTGCCCGATCTCCTCTTGCCCGGCCGCGAGAAGAAAGCCGACAGCCGCGGCCAGTCCGAGTTCACGAGCCCGCCGTCGGAATACCTCGACAAGACCTACCTCGCGCGCCTTTCCGCCGACGGCAAGGTGCTGGCGGCCCGCCACAAGGCAGCGCTCGACAGGATCGAGAAGGAGATCGGCGTCGACCGCAATATCATCCTCGCGCTGTGGGGGCGCGAGACGGCGTACGGCAACTACAAGCTCCCGCACGATGCCATCCAGGTGATCGCCACCCAGGCCTATCTCGGCCGGCGCAAGGAGCTCTTCCGCAACGAGCTCCTCGAGGCGCTGAAAATGCTCGAAGCGGGCGTCGCCCGCGCCGACATGCGCTCGTCGTGGGCGGGCGCGGTCGGGCTCACGCAGTTCATGCCGTCGGAGTACTTCGAGCACGCCGTGGATCTCGACGGCGATAGCGTGAAGGACATCTTCCGCTCGGTCCCCGACGCCCTCGCCTCCGCCGCCCACCAGCTCAAGGGGAAGGGCTGGGTCGCGGGCGAGACGTGGGGCTACGAGATCACGATCCCCGCGAGCGCCGACTGCGGGCTCGAGGGGCCGAATCAGGCCCGCCCGATTGCGGAATGGGCAAAGCTCGGATTTGCACGCGCAAACAAGAAGCCGTGGACCGACCGGCAGCTCGCGCTCGAGGCCTACCTCATGAGCCCCGGCGGGGGCTATGGGCCATCGTTCCTGGTGCTCGAAAACTTCAAAGTTCTGCGCCGCTACAACACGTCGGACCTCTACGCCGTGTTCATCGGCAATCTGGCGGACCGTATTGCCGGCGGCGGCGATTTCGCGACGCCGTGGAGCGCGGGCCCGCAGCGCACCCACGTCATCGAGGAGATCCAAGAGCGCCTCAAGGCGGCCGGCTACGAGGTCGAAAAGATCGACGGCAAGGTGGGGTCGAACACGCGCCATCTGATCGGCGCCTATCAGCGCGATCACAAGCTCAAGGTCGATTGCTGGCCGACGGACGCCGTGCTCGCCCACATGCGCACCACCGCGTCGCGCTAGATCACTTTTTCGACGAGGAGAGTCGCGCTAAAAGAACGCGAGCGCGGCGCGCGCTCTCAGGAGGATTTGACGGCACTATGCCCGGTAGATTGCGCTGGATATTGGCCAATCTCATGCTCGCTGCCGCGCTCGTCGCGGCATCGGGGGGGGCGCGCGCGCAAGAGGACGCGTACGGGGCGAGCTTCATCACGCCGTTCCCCGAGGGCGACGTCTACAAGGTCGTCATCATCGGCGACGATCTCGCCGAGGGGCTGCTCGAGGGCATGACGGAGGCCTTCCTCGGCGATGCGCGCGTACAACTCAGGCCAAGGCGGCTGCCCGTCAATGGGTTGATGCGGGCGGACTTCGACGACAAGCTCAAGGATGTCGACGCGGAGCTCGGGAAAGAGCCGCCCCACATCGCCATTGTCATGCTGGGCGCCTGGGACCGCGTCACGATCAGGGACCAGTCGGGCAAGCGGGTCGCCATCGGGTCTGATGCCTGGCGCGGAGCCTATGCGCAGCGGGCCGACCGCCTGGCGAAGACCTTGAGGAAACGCAACATCGGCGCCTATTGGGTCGGGTTGCCGAACGTGCGCCGCTACGAGGCCAACGAGGACGCTCAGATGATGAACGAGATCATCCGCGAGCGGTCGTACCTCAACGGCATGAAGTTCATCGACGCCTATGCGGGCTTTGTCGACGAAAGCGGGGGGTTCAGCCCGTACGGTCCGGACATCACGGGCAAGATCCGCCGCCTGCGCGACGGCGAGGGCGTCTACTTCACGACTTCGGGCAATCGCAAGCTCGCCCATTTCGTCGAGCGCGACGTGCGCCGCGATCTCAACCAGGCAAAGACCGCGCGCACCATCCCGCTCGCCGGCAGCGAGGCCGAGCAAGCCAAGATCAATCCCGACAAGGCCAAGCTCTCAGAGCCGACTCCGGGCAGCGCCGACGCGAAGTCCGGGCAGGGGGCGGCGCAAGCAGGGGCACCCCAGCCGCAACCCGCCGCCGGCCAGGCCACCGGCGAGCAGAAAGCCGACAACGGCAGGATCAGCCTGAAGACCGTCAACCAGGCGGGCCGCGAGGAGGTGGTGACGCTCGATATCGTGCGCCCCGCCATTTCCGCGTCGGTGGTGCAGCTCGTCACGCGCCGCGAAAGTCCCGACCGGCCCTCGCAGATCGGGGAGGCCGTCGTCGACCAGATCGCGGGCGGGCTCACGGTGATGAGCACGGTCGCGCTGGCCACGGCGCCAGGACCGGGTGGCACGCGCCGGGGGCTCGCGACCGTGCAGACGCCCTATTACCGTGTACTGTTCAAGGGCGAGCGGCTCACCCCGCGGGCCGGGCGCGCCGACGATCTTCCCTGGCCGCGCCCCGAGCCAGCGGCTGTGCTCGACACGGAGATCGACGAGACGGGAGCCCTGCCGGCGACGAAGGCGTCCGAGGGGAACTCCGGGAAAGCCGATGCGAAGACCCCGGCCGCGCGCAAGTAGCCGCTCAGATCATCGAGCTTTCTAGGATTTCTTCCGAGCGGGCGGCCGGCGCCGGCCGCGCTCGGACTTGGCAGTGCCCGACATGCGCGCGGCCGAATCGTCGAGGCGGCGCCGCGCTGCGTCGAACGCGTCGCGGATCGCGACCAGAAGGTCCTCGTGGGCGTGGTTGACCTCCGGGTCGTGCGCAATCACGAGGGGGGCCCGCTCCGGCAGACCGACCTCGATCTTGATCTGATAGATCTTGCCCTTGTGGGAATGGCGGTGCGGCGCCGAGACGACCACCCGCAGATGCGTGATGCGGTCGAAATGCTTCTCGAGCTTGGCGGCTCGTTCGGCGATCTTGGCCTCGACGGCTTGGCTTTTCTCTACGCCCTGGAATGTGATCTCGAGCGGCGTGTCCATGGGGGCTCTCGGTTGACTTGCGATTTCAGGATAGTCATTGGCGCGGCGCCTGAGAACGGGCCTTTTGCAGGCCGGGATCTCGGTGCCCGCGTCGGGCTAGGATTTGAAGAAAGTCGTGAAGTCGGACCATTGCTCGATACGGAATGCGCGAATGTCGCGCACACATCCTGCGAACCATTGCAGCGCCTTCAAGGCATTCATGGCGGCAAAGAGATTGGCCAGATCCTCGCGCTCGCAAACGTAGACGCTGCCTTGAACATTGGTGAATCCATGGCGCTCTAATGCTTGTCGAATGTCGGTGTATGCCTGAGGTACTCCTTTGGGGTGACGTTGCTCGACCTGAGCCACGACCAGATCGAAGGCGATTGCGAACATCAGCGTTCCTGAGGATCGCCTATGAGGCTTTCGAGCCGGTAGTCGAGTTCCTCGCCGGTCTCGACGACGCGAACGCGAACGACCGGTCCCCGGTTGGAAGGCCGAGCAGTCTTGTCGATGATTTCGTAAACGGGCCCATCTAAGCCAAAGCGACGCCACCGTCCGAACGAGGCGATGATGTCGGTCTCATATACTTGTGGAGCAAGGAGCAGCTGGTTCATGTACTAAACGTGCTCCTGTTTCGGCGCGCTGTCCAGATTACTATCTGGGCAACGTCGTCGAGCCCATCAGTAACTTGTCGATGGCATGGGCGGCCTGGCGGCCCTCGCGGATCGCCCACACAACGAGCGACTGGCCGCGGCGAACGTCGCCCGCCGCAAAGAGCTTTCCGTGGCCCGCGATCTTGTAGTCGGTCTCGTTCGCGGCAAGGCCCTTGAAGCGCCCTCGCGGCACCACATCGAGGCCGAGCTCACGCACAACGTCGCTCTCGACCGGCCCGGAGAACCCCATGGCAAACAGCACGAGCTCGGCGTCGAGCGCCGCCTCGGTCCCCGGGATGGGGGCGAGCTTCGTGTCGACTTGGGTGTAGTTGAGCTTTCTCACTGCGCCGCCCTCGCCCGAAAAGCCGGTCGTCGACACGGAGTACTCGACTTGGGCGCCCTCGGCCTGGCTCGAGGAGATGCGCAGCTTCAGCGGCCAATGCGGCCAGGAAAGCGCCTTGTTCTCGCGCTCGGGCGGCTTCGGCATGATTTCGAGTTGGGTCACTGACTTGGCGCCTTGCCGGAACGACGTGCCGATGCAGTCCGATCCAGTGTCACCGCCGCCGATGACGATGACGTGCTTGCCCTCGGCGGAGATCTCCTTGGTGCCGGGCGTCTGCGCCTCGCCGGCGATCCGCCGGTTCTGCTGGGGCAGGAAGTCCATGGCGTAGTGAATGCCGTCGAGGTCCCGCCCTGCCGACTTGGCGAAGAAATCGAACGGCTGCTCGGAGCCCATGGCGAAAAGTACGGCGTCGTGCTTCGCCTCGAGGTCGCTTGCCGGCAGATCGCGGCCGACGTGGACGCTGCAGTGGAAGGTGACGCCCTCGGCCTCCATCTGCTTCACGCGGCCCGCGACGATGCCCTTCTCCATCTTGAAGTCGGGGATGCCATAGGTGAGGAGCCCGCCGGGGCGCGCGCTCTTCTCGTAGACGTGCACGTCATGGCCGGCGCGTGCGAGCTGCTGGGCGGCGGCGAGGCCGGCGGGGCCCGAGCCCACGATCGCGATGCGTTTCCCCGTCTTCTGCTCCGGCAGCTGCGGCACCACCCAGCCTTCGCCGAGAGCTCGGTCGGCGATCGCGCATTCGATGGTTTTGATGGTGACGGGGTTGTCGTCGATGTTGAGCGTGCAGGAGGCCTCGCAGGGCGCCGGGCAGACGCGCCCCGTCACCTCGGGGAAGTTATTGGTCGAATGCAGGTTCTCCGCCGCGATCTTCCAGTCGCCGCGATAGACGAGATCGTTCCAGTCCGGGATCTGGTTGTTGACCGGGCAGCCCGTGTGGCAATAGGGGATTCCGCAATCCATGCAGCGGGCGGCCTGGTCCTTGACCTCCTTCTCGGGGAGCGGGACGTAGAATTCGTGCCAATGCTTGATGCGCTCGGCGACCGGCGTGTATTTGCGGTCGGCGCGCTCGAACTCCAGAAATCCCGTCGGCTTACCCATCGTCATTCTTCATGCTGAGCGGGCGGGCCCGCTGGGCCCCGCCCTAAGACCTAACTCGAATTTCGAGCGATGTCGCTCCCCCGGGCGCGTCAGCTCTTTAGCGGCTGCTCGCGCTCGGCCGCGGGTCCTACGACCCCGGCCGCCGCTCTCGCAATCTCGGCCAGTGCGCGCTTGTACTCGTGCGGCATGACTTTCCTGAACTTCGGCAGCCAGTGCTGCCAGTCCGCCAGGATCGTCTTCGCCTTGGCCGAGTTCGTGTAGTGCGCGTGGCGGACGACGAGCGCATGGAGGCGTTCGGCGTCGCGGACGCTCATGTCTGACATCACGGTCTCGAGCGCCACCACGACGTTGCCGTTCTGCTTGGCGAGCGCCGCGAGCGAGCCCGGATCGGCGCTGATGGTCTCGAGCTCGACCATCTCCCTGTTGAGGCGTCCCTCGAAGTCGCCCTTCTCGTCGAGCACATAGGCGACGCCGCCCGACATGCCGGCGGCGAAGTTGCGCCCCGTCGGCCCGAGCACGACGACGCAGCCGCCGGTCATGTACTCGCAGCCGTGATCTCCCGTGCCTTCGACCACGGCGTAGGCGCCCGAGTTCCTCACGGCAAAGCGCTCGCCGGCGACGCCGCGGAAGTAGCACTCGCCGGCGATGGAGCCGTAGAGAACCGTGTTGCCGACGATGATGCTCTCCTCGGGCGCAATGGAGGAGACCGGGTCCGGGCGCACGATGAGCTTTCCGCCCGAGAGCCCCTTGCCGACGTAGTCGTTGCCCTCGCCGACAAGGTCGAGCGTCAAGCCGCGCGCGGCCCACGCTCCGAAGCTCTGTCCGGCCGTACCCTTGAGCGTCAGCCAGATGGTGTCCTCCGGCAGACCGCCGTGGCCGTATCGCTTGGCGATCTCGCCGGACAGCATGGTGCCGATCGTCCGGTCGGTGTTCTTGACCGCGAGCTCGGCCTTGACCGCGCGCTTGGCCTCGAGCGCGGGCATGGCGAGATCCATCAGCTTGTTGTCGAGCACCCGATCAAGCCCATGGTCCTGGCGCTCGCTGTTGTAGATCGCGACGCCCTTTGGCGCGAAGGGCTTGTAGAAGATGTTCGAGAAGTCGAGCCCTTTCGCCTTCCAATGGTCGATGGCGCGGTCCTTGTTCAGGCACTCGGTCTGGCCGATCATCTCGGCAAACGTCCTGAAGCCCATCGCCGCCATCAGCTCGCGCACCTCCTCGGCGACGAAGAAGAAGTAGTTGATGACGTGCTCGGGCTTGCCCTTGAAGCGCGCGCGCAGCACCGGGTCCTGGGTCGCGACGCCGACCGGACAGGTGTTGAGGTGGCACTTCCTCATCATGATGCACCCTGCCGCGACGAGCGGGGCGGTCGCAAAGCCGAACTCGTCGGCCCCGAGCAGCGCCCCCACCACGACGTCGCGCCCGGTCCTGACGCCGCCGTCGACCTGGACGGCGATCCGCCCGCGCAGCCTATTGATGACGAGCGTCTGGTGCGTCTCGGCGAGGCCGATCTCCCAGGGCGACCCGGCGTGCTTGATCGATGTGAGCGGGGAGGCGCCCGTTCCCCCCTCGAACCCCGCGATGGTGACGTGGTCGGCCCGCGCCTTGGCGACGCCGGCGGCGACCGTCCCGACGCCAACCTCCGAGACGAGCTTGACCGAGACCTTGCCGGTGGGGTTGACGTTCTTCAAATCGAAGATGAGCTGCGCGAGGTCCTCGATCGAATAGATGTCGTGGTGTGGCGGCGGCGAGATGAGCCCCACGCCCGGCGTCGAATGGCGCACTTTGGCGATGACGGCGTCGACCTTGTGGCCGGGAAGCTGGCCGCCTTCGCCGGGCTTGGCCCCTTGCGCCATCTTGATCTGCATCATGTCCGAGTTGACGAGGTACTCGGCGGTGACGCCGAAGCGGCCCGAGGCGACCTGCTTGATCGCCGAGCGCATGGAGTCGCCGTTGGGGAGCGGCTTGAAGCGGTCCGTCTCCTCGCCGCCCTCGCCGGTGTTCGACTTGCCGCCGATGCGGTTCATGGCGATGGCGAGCGTGGTGTGGGCCTCGCGGCTGATCGAGCCGAAGCTCATGGCGCCGGTCGAGAAGCGCTTGACGATCTCCTTGGCCGGCTCGACCTCCTCGATCGGCACAGGTTTCCGTCCCATGCTTTCCGCAAGGCGAATGCGGAACATGCCGCGCATGGTCATGAGCTGCTCGGACTGGTCGTTGATGGCGCGCGCGAAGTCGCGATACTTCTGCGGAATGCGCCCTTCCATGGCGTCCTTGTTGTCGGTCCCGCGCACGGCGTGCTGCAGGTCGGCGACGACGTTCGGGCGCCAGACGTGCGCCTCTCCCCTCACGCGGTAGGCATAGTCGCCGCCGACGTCGAGCGCGTTGGCGAGCACGGGAGCGTTGCCGAAGGCGGCGCCGTGGCGGTCGAACGTCTCGCGAGCGATCTCGCGCAGCCCGATGCCTTCGATCTGGGTGTGGGTGCCGGTGAAATACTTGCGCACGAACGGCGTGCGCAGGCCGACCGCGTCGAAGATCTGCGCGCCGCAGTAGGACTGGTAGGTCGAGATGCCCATCTTGGCCATGACCTTGAGCATCGCCTTGCCGATGGCCTTGATGTACTTCTTCTTGACGTCGGCGACCGTGAGGTCGGAGCCGAGCTCGGGCAGCATGCCCTCGATCGTGTCGAACGCGAGATAGGGGTTGATCGCTTCCGCGCCGTAGCCCGCAAGCGTGCAGAACTGATGCACCTCGTGCGCTTCCCCGGTCTCGATAACGAGCCCGACCGAGGTCCTGAGCCCCTGGCGGATCAGGTGATGGTGGACGGCGGAGGTGGCGAGCAGGGCCGGAACGGCGACCCGGTCCGGGCCGAGCGCGCGGTCCGAGAGGATGATGATGTTGCAATCCTTCGAGCGCACGGCCTCCTCTGCTTCCGCGCACATCACGTCGAGCGCCGGTCCCATGCCTTGGGGGCCGTTTTCGACGGGGAAGGTGATGTCGATCGTCATCGACGAGAAGTGGTTGTCCTTGACCTCGCCGATCTGGCGGATGCGCTCGAGGTCCTCGTTGGTGAGGATGGGCTGGGCGACCTCGAGGCGCTTGACCTTCGACGTTCCCTCGACGTCGAGGATGTTGGGGCGCGGGCCGATGAACGACACGAGGCTCATGACGAGCTCCTCGCGGATGCTGTCGATCGGCGGGTTCGTGACCTGCGCGAAGTTCTGCTTGAAGTAGGTGTGGAGCAGCTTGGGCTTCGACGACAGCGCCGAGATCGGAGTGTCGTTGCCCATGGAGCCCACGGCCTCCTCGCCCTTTGACGCCATCGGCGTCATGAGGAACTTGAGGCTCTCCTGCGTGTAGCCGAAGGCTTGCTGTAGATCGAGCAGGCTGACGTTGGTGAGCTTTACCGGGGCCGACCTCGGGGCGAGCGGCAGGTCGTGGACCATGATCTGAGTGCGCTTGACCCAGCTCTCGTACGGGTGGCGCGAGGCGAGCTCGGCCTTGAGCTCCTCGTCCGAGATGATCCGTCCCTTCTCGAGGTCGATAAGCAGCATCTTTCCGGGCTGGAGCCGCCACTTCTTGACGATCGTCTCCTCGGGTACCGGCATGACGCCCGCTTCCGAGCTCATGACGACGACATCGTCCTTGGTCACGAAATAGCGCGCGGGCCTCAAGCCATTGCGGTCGAGCGTCGCCCCGATCTGGCGCCCGTCGGTGAAGGCCATGGCGGCCGGGCCATCCCACGGCTCCATGAGGCAGGCGTGGTACTCGTAGAAGGCGCGCCGCCTGGAATCCATCAGCGGGTTGCCGGCCCACGCCTCGGGGATCAGCATCATCGCCGCGTGGGCGAGCTTGTAGCCGCCCATGGTCAGGAACTCGAGCGCGTTGTCGAAGCACGCCGTGTCCGACTGGCCCTCGTAGGAGATGGGCCAGAGCTTGGCGATGTCGCTGCCGAACAGGGGTGACGACACGGACGCTTGGCGGGCCGCCATCCAGTTCACGTTGCCCCTGAGCGTATTGATCTCGCCGTTGTGGGCGACCATGCGGTAGGGGTGGGCGAGCTTCCACGACGGGAACGTGTTGGTCGAGAAGCGCTGGTGCACGAGCGCCATCGCCGACTTGAATCGAGGATCGGAAAGGTCCTTGTAGTAGGACTGGACCTGGTACGACAGGAACATGCCCTTGTAGACGAGCGTCCGGCTCGACAGGCTCGCCGTGTAGTAGCCGATGTCGCGGCCCCTGTAGGCGTTCTGTATGACATTAGAGACGACCTTGCGCACGAGGTAGAGCCTGCGCTCGAACTCGTCCTGGTCGCGCATCGCCCTGGGACGAGCAACGAACATGTGCCGGTGAACCGGCTCGGTCGCGCGCACCATGTCGGAAAGGCACGAGTTGTCGACCGGCACCGGGCGCCAGCCGAGGAGCTCCAGGCCCTCTTCCCTGAGAATGCGCGACCAGACTCGCTCGCAATGCGCCATGAGGCGCTGGTCGCGCGGCATGAAGATGTGGCCGACCCCGTACTTACCGGGCTCGGGCAGAGCAAAGCCCTGCTTGCGGCATTCCTCGGCCAGGAATTCGTGCGGGATCTGGACGAGGATTCCGGCGCCGTCCCCGGCCTTGGGATCGGCACCGACCGCGCCGCGGTGCTCGAGATTGCAGAGGATGCCGAGCGCGTCGGCCACCATCTTGTGCGTCTTGCGGCCCTTCAAATCGGCGATGAAGCCGACGCCGCAGGCGTCGCGCTCGAAACTCGGGTCGAAGAGACCTTGAGCCGCCGGGGGCTCAAATCCGCCGGCCGTTGGCGGAGATTTGCTCATATGTCGAACCTCGGAACGCCAGAAGCACACTCTCGGCAATTGGGTGCGGACCGGCTCTCGGCAAAGCACCCCGCGTCGCACGCAAGTGCGCGACGCACCCTTCACTCCGAGCATAAAGGACAGGATTGCTGACCTTTCAAGCCGAATTTTGCATTTTTCTCGCGTCTGCACAAGCAAGAAAGGGCGCAAATCCCTCATGCGGGGCCCGCGCGTCGTGCACGATAAGGCAACAGGCGAGCTATGCTGCGGGGTGATAAGCGACGCGAGTTACGGGGATTAAACGTTCTCGCGGGTCGCAGGCGTACCGGCTGCGGAAGCGCGTGCGACCGGCGGCGCGGGGAGCGCGCCGCCGGCCGTGAAGCGCCAATCGGGGAGCGAGATCCGCGCTTAGACGCCGGCCTCGATCTGCTTCGGCTCAGCCTCGGTCGTGATCGAGATCGTGCGCGGCTTCATGCGCTCGGGAAGATTGCGCACGAGATCGATGTGCAGCATGCCGTCCTTGAGCACGGCGCCCTTCACCTCGACATGGTCGGCAAGCTGGAAGCGGCGCTCGAAATTGCGCGCCGCGATGCCGCGATGGAGGTACTGGCGCTGGGGCTCGGTCGGCTCGGCCTTCTTCTCGCCGCGCACCGAGAGCGTGCTTTCCTTGACCTCGGCCTTGATCTCGTCCGCGCCGAAGCCGGCGACGGCCATGGAGATGCGGTACTCGTTCTCGGCCGTGCGCTCGATGTTGTAGGGCGGGTAGGCGGTCTCGGTGTCGAAGCCGCCGACCGAGTCGAGCAGCTGGGCGAGACGGTCGAAGCCGATGGTCGAGCGATAGAGGGGGGCAAAATCGAAGTGTCGCATGGGAAAAGTCCTCCTTGAGAAGCGACTTTGGAGGCCCGCCCCTAAGGGCCGGGCCGGTTGCGAATGCGCACCCTCCTCGAGGCGTGCGCGAGCTTGGATTTAGGGAGGACACGCGCGGCTTCAAGAGGGGCCAAGGTTAGTGCTCATTTCACACAAGCCTCACCCAACCTGCTGTCCTCAAACCAGAAACCGTCATTCCTTCATCTGCCGTTCATGTTCGGAGGAGGACGCTCCGATCGGGGAGCCTTGCGTGGAGAGGCAAGGGAGAACGGGATGGAGAGGACGATGTCAGCGCGAGCTCTGTTTCTGGGTATATGCACCGCTCTGGCCCTGATCGCGGCTCCAGGGGCGCGGGCGGCCGATCTCTACGGCGAGGGCCATGCGCCCGAAGGCGCGGCGCCCTACGACGACAACGGTTATGCCGAGCCCGGCCCCGGCTTCGAGGAGCCCGTGGAGCCGCGCGCGAGGGCGGAACGCGCGCCCGCCTGGGACGACGGGCCGCCATACGGGGGCCACTCGCTCAAGGACGGCTATCTCGCTCCGATGCCGCGCCCGCCGCGTTTCGCAGAGGTGCCCTATGGCCCGCAGCGCGTCTGCGCGCCGCGCTGGGAGATCCGCCGCTGGCTCAGTGCCGACGGCTGGGCGCACCTGAGCCCGATCGAGCGGCGCGGCGACATCGTCGTCCTCAGAGCCGAGCGGCGCGACACGGGAGCCCGCTTCACGCTGAGAATAGATCGCTGCACGGGAGAGATCGTCGACGCCGCGCCCGACCGGTGGAGAAGGTATGGGGCTTATGCGCCGCCGCCGCGGTCGAGATACGGGTTCCGATACGGCTATTGAGCTCGAGAGAGTTAGCGTTCCTTTCCGGCAGGCCTTTCGAGCGCCGACGCCGCCATGATACTTTGCGGGCGCGGCAGCCGGGGATTCGGATGGAGCTCATATCATTAGCAAGGAACCCGGTTCCGGGCGGGGCCGTCGTCGGCGAGCTCAAGGCAGCGGACGGCATGAAGCTGCGCTTTGCGCGCTGGG
This sequence comes from uncultured Alphaproteobacteria bacterium, assembly GCA_963840415.1. Taxonomy (GTDB): domain Bacteria; phylum Pseudomonadota; class Alphaproteobacteria; order Rhizobiales; family Hyphomicrobiaceae; genus Hyphomicrobium_C. The sequence continues at coordinate 319,972 of CAWIYX010000022.1, forward strand.
ACGCGACGCGCGGGCCGCGCCGCGGGACCGTGTGCCTGTTCGGCGGGCGCGGCGAGTTCATCGAGAAATACTTCGAGGTCGTGGCCGATCTGCGCCGGCGCGGCTTTGCGGTCGCGACCATGGACTGGCGCGGGCAGGGCGGCTCCAGCCGCGCGCTCGCCAATCCGCGCAAAGGATATGTCCGCGACTTCGCCCAGTTCGACGCCGACCTCTTCCGCTTCATGAAGGAGATAGTGCTGCCGGACTGCCCGCCGCCCTTCACGGCGCTCGCGCACTCCATGGGGGCCAACATTCTCATCCGCAACGCGGGCAATCCCGGCTCGTGGTTCGAGCGCATGGTGCTGACCGCGCCGATGCTGGCGTTCAACGACGCCAAGGTCGGCTTCCCGCAATGGGTGGCACGCGGCTATGGCGAAGTGGGAGCGTCGCTCGGCTTCGGCAGGTTCTACATTCGCGGCGGCTCCGATTACGCCGAGGAGCAAGTGGCCTTCGATGCCAACGCGCTGACGTCGGATCGCGAGCGCTGGTCGCGCAACAAGTCGGTGCTCGATGCCGCCCCCGCTCTCGCGCTCGGGTCGCCGACGATCGGATGGCTGCGCTCGGCCTATCGGTCGATGGCAAGGCTATCGGAGCCGAGCTACGCGGCGCGCGTTGAGGTGCCGATGCTCTTGTTCGCGGCCGGCAACGACCGGATCGTCGCGACGCGGTCGATCGAGGAGTTCGGCGTGCGGCTCAAGCTCGGCACACAGATCCTGCTGCCGGGCTCGCGTCACGAGATCCTGCAGGAAGCCGACGCCATACGCATGCGCTTCTGGGCGACCTTCGACGCCTACCTCGGGATCAAGGAGCCGGTGGCATAGGCGGCCGCAGTGATCCCGCTCTAGCGAGCAAGGATTTCGAGCGCTTGCGCGTGGAGCCTCGGGTCGCCCGCCGCGACGATGCGACCGCCGTTCGTCGCCGGTGCGCCCTCCCATGTCGTCATGCGTCCACCCGCGCGCTCGATGATCGGGATCAGGGCGACGACATCATGCGACTGCAGTCCCGCTTCGACGACGAGATCGACGAAGCCTTGGGCGAGAAGAATGTAGGCATAGCAGTCGCCCCCGAACCGGGTCATGCGCGCCTTGGCCTGGAGGCGCGCAAACCTCTCGCTCTCCGCGCCCTTGGCGAACATCTCCGGGCTCGTCGTCATGAGGACGGCGCTCGCGAGGTCGCGGCAGGCGCGTGTCTTGATCCGGCGCGCCGTGCCATCGCCGTCGCGGGCAAAGGACGCACCCGAGCCCGACCAGGCGCGCTCCCTTGTAAACGGCTGGTCCATGAGGCCGAGGATCGGGGCGCCGTCGTCGAGGAGGCCGATGAGCGTGCCCCATAGCGGGGAGCCCGTGATGAACGCCCGCGTCCCGTCGATGGGGTCGATGACCCAGCGGAAGCGGGCGTCGGGGCGCGCGCTGCCATGCTCCTCGCCGGTGATGCCGTGGTCGGGAAAATGCTCGGCGATGAGCCGCGAGATTGCCCGCTCCGCCCTCTTGTCGGCGACCGTGACCGGATCGTAGGCGCCCAGCTTTGCCTTGTTGGCGACGGCGATCTTCTTGCGGAATTGCGGGAGGATGACCTCGCCGGCGCAATCCGCCAAGAGATGTGCGAGCTCGAGGAAAGTCTTGAATGATTTCGGCGAGGCTCTCTTCACGATGCTAGGCCGGTTCCGAAGTTTGATTGAGAAATCCGCATCTTGAACACTGGTTAGACTAGAGGGAATAGTAAGTCACGCTCTGTGAGCCTTTTCATAATGTTGCCGCAATGCATCATATCCACTTGAATTGCCTAGCATAGGGACTACCTTGATTGCCTCTGTTTGCGAATAAGCGCATAGGAACAGAACGGTCTCGAAGGAGCACTTCTTCGCTACCGTAGCCCACTACGGGCGTTTCCTCCCTAGACTTGGGCCGTTCGCTCGCACGAACGGCCTCTTTTTGCGCCCTCCCCCCAGCACAGATCGTCGAGATCCGCACCGCATCGCGCGGTGCCCGGGCTCGTGCGGGTATCCGTGGGTGTAATACCAGCTCTGCATTATTTGCATTTGAAATTTTGTGCGCCGCATCTCAATTTTGCAGTGCGGCATCGGCGAGTTCATCTCACGGTGCCGTAGCCCTCCTTGGGCGTTTCCTCCCTAGACTTGGGCCGTCCCACGCGGACGGCCCTTTTTTTATCGTTAATGGCCCAATGGCCGGCCTCTTGATCGGTGGCTCATGGGGTCCCCGTGCCAGGCGCATCTCGTGGCTGTCGAGCCGCGCTTGTGCCGGGTGACGGCCCGCGAGGCTTTCCTGGGCCTTGTCTTATGTCGCGCTGCAGCATACCGTAAGTGCATGAACGCCGGGCTGCACCGGGCACGTCTCCCCCCTTCTCGGGCGTTCCTCCCTAGACTTGGGCCGTCCTGCCGGACGGCCCTTTTTGTTGGGATCGCTGGAGAGCGCTACTCGGCTGCCGCACGGCGCTCGAACACCGCGGGCAGCTCGGCGAAAAGCCGGCTCGCGAGCGCCGTCAGGCGGCTGCGCACGACGATGAAGCCGGGCGAGGGCTCGAGCGCCGCCTCGTCGAGATAGAGCCCGCGGTTGATCTCGAGCTGGACGGCGTGGATGCCCCGGTGCGGGCGCCCGTAATGCTCGGTGATGTAACCGCCTGCGTACGGCCGGTTGAGCTGCGCATCATAGCCGAGGCCGACGAGGATCTCCTTGAGGTGGCGCGTCAGCCGGGCATCGCACGAGGCGCCGAACCGATCGCCGATGACGAAGTCGGGGCGCGGGCCGCCCGATTGCGCCATGAGGGCGGAGGGCATTGAGTGGCAGTCGATCAGGATCGCGTAGCCGAACTGTCTGCGGGTAGATTCCAGGAGGCTCGCGAGTGCGGCGTGGAACGGCATGTACAAGCGCTCGATACGCTCGAGCGCCTGCGCGACCGACAGCCGCCCGCGGTAGATCTCCTCCCCGTCCGCGACAATGCGCGCGATCGTCCCGAGCCCGCCGATGACGCGCACCGACTGGGTGTTGGCGAAGTCGGGCAGCGTGTCGTGGAAGAGTTCGGGATCGAGCTCATAAGGCTCGCGATTGACGTCGAGATAGGCGCGCGGAAAGCGCGAGGCGATGAGGGGCACGCCGAGCTCGGCAACGCCCGAGAAAAGCTCGTCCACGAAGCAATCCTCGGACTTGCGCAGTGTCATCGGGTCGAGCCGCGACTGGGCGAGAAAATGCCGCGTATAGACGCGCCCCGAATGCGGCGAGCAGAGCACGAACGGCGCCGTCTGCACGGCCGGTGCCACGACCGTGAAGGGCGGATTGAGCTCGCTGACGATAGAAGCCTCTTCGTGGACGGGCATCGATGGCAATCGCCTCTCAATGAAGAGCTCGCGCGCGGGCGCGAGCGAAGCGGTCGGGGCCGAGTGTGCCAAGGTCGGCCTGCCGTGTCCACGGCGCGTGCTGCGCCTCGCTCTCGGCGCCGTGGAAATCTCCCCCTTGCGCGATGCGGCAACACCGCGGCAGGGAAATGCGGTCGATAAACCCGGCTTCATTCTCCGTTTACCAAACTCGCGTCAGATTTCTGTGGCACGCCGCCACTTCTCCGCTAATGTCGCCTCTTCGGGTTCGAGATGTCATGACCGCCAAGCCGTCCCAAGTGCCCATGTATCGGATTCTTCTCGCCGAAGACGACGATTCGATGCGGGGATTTCTCGAGCGGGCACTCGGCAAGGCGGGTTACGACGTCAGCTCCTTCGCCAACGGCGAGGACGCCTTCCAGCGCTTGAAGGAAGAGCCGTTCACTCTGCTCCTCACCGACATCGTCATGCCGAAGATGGACGGCATCGAGCTGGCGCGCCGGGCGGCGGAGCTCGACCCCGAGCTAAAAATCATGTTCATCACCGGCTTTGCCGCGGTCGTCCTCAACAACGACGTCGCCGCGCCGAAGGAGGCGCGTGTTCTCTCCAAGCCCTTCCATCTCAAGGATCTCGTGCGCGAGGTCGAGCGCCTTCTCGCCGCCTGACTCGCCCTTGCCTCCCCGCGCCGATGCCGATATAGGAGGCGCTTCGAAACGCCCTCTTTTTGCCGGGAGGGGCACTTAGCTCAGCGGTAGAGCACTACCTTGACATGGTAGGGGTCAGAGGTTCGATCCCTCTAGTGCCCACCACGATTTCCACCATCAACCGCAGGCGCCTCCGCCAAACTTTCGCTCTCGTCATTCTCGCTCGCTTCGTCGTATCGTGCCAAATACGTACCCATCCTTCGCGGCTCGAATCAGTCCGACGGGCAATGAACCCATTTTCGCGATGAAGGCACTCCCGCTGTCGCGGAGGGTCTGATCGACCGCCGATTGCTCCAGGTGACCGTAGGTCTCGGCGACGATCTGGATCGAGGCCCATCCGCCGCCCTCCTGGACGAGCCTGAGGCTTTTTCCCTCGGCGAGGAGCCGCGCGGCAAAGGCGTGGCGGCCGACCTTGTGTGAACTCTTGTAGGGGATGCCGGCCTTGGCGCAGACGCGCTCGATCGCCTGGTTGACGCTCCAGCGGTCGGCGTAGCCGAATACTCGGTCGGCGGACCTTGACCTCGCTCGTGTCGGGGTCGGTCAAGCTCCTCGCTCGCCATCCATTGGCGCAGCGACTCGACGAGGAGCGCCGGGAGGACGACGCGGCGCGATTTGCCGGACTTGGTCTTGCGCAGCACGGCGAAGCCCCCGGTGAGGCTCACGTCGCCGACCGTCAGCCGACAGGCCTCGGAGACGCGGGCCGCGGTCAAGGTCAGAACAGCACGGTGATCGCGATCCGGGCGTGGGCGTACTCGAGGAACGTGCGGAGCCATCGGTCGTCGGCGTAGTCGACCGGCTTCCTCTTGACCTTGGGCGGGTCGAAGCGGACGAGGGGGCAAAGCTGCGCCCGGTGGGCGGACTTCATGATGGCGTTGAGCGGCGTGTAGAGGAACCGTTTGACCGAAGCGGGCTGGAGGTGGCCGTAGTGGTCCGTCGAAAACTGCGAGACGACGGCGGGTGTGATGTCCTTGAGGTTCGTCGCCTCGAAGCGATCGAGGAGTGGCTTGGCGAACCGGAGCTCGCCGCCCTTTTCGGCGTAGACGTTGAAGGCATCGGCGAAGGTCGCCGCGCGGACGTACGTGCGGTCCTCTAGGTCGCGCTCCTTGTCGCGCCTGAAGGCTTCTGCGTGCTCGCGGCTAGCAGTTCCCGTGCTCTCGCGATGGCGTCGGCCGTCGACGGTGCCCGTGACGTGCCAGATCTTGCCTTTCTTGACGAGTTTGAGCGGCATGGTTCCACCTTGAGGGTTTCGAGGAAGGCGGAAAAGTCCGCCTCGGTCAAGAAGAGCTGCTTGCGGTGCTCGCGGCAGCACCCCGTCGCCCGCAGCCGCCGGCGGATCTCGCGCTCGCTCATGCGGATAGGCAGCCGCGCCAATGCGTCGGCGACAGTCAGGAATTTGATCGTGGCCTCTGCCATCAGCGCGCCTCAGCTCGCCTCTGCAAGGTCGTCCACAACCTCGAGGGGGAACTCGTACATGGCGACACGGCCCGTCTGGACGCGCTCGCGACGGCGTCTGCAGCCCATTTCGACGAGAAAGCGGGAGAGGATCGGGTCGGCGATCGGCGGCCACCCGCGCTCGACGCGCATCTGGTTGTAGGAGTGGATGATCCGCTTCCACTGCAACTCGCCCCCGCCAGCGAACTCGACCATCTCGATGAGGAACTCGCGGGAGGCCTGCTTCGGCGACTTGATCGCAACGATATCGGACGTGGCGTCCACGTTAGGTTGGACGTGGCGTCCATCGGTGGACGTGGAGTCCAAGTCCATATCCACCAAGGGCTTCGCGCGGAAAGCTGCCACTGCGGCAGCCAGGCGGGCGGTGAAGTTCAATTTCAGCATGTCGTCTCGGTCCCCATCGGTCATTAGTGGTTGGACGTGGCGTCCGCCGCATTGCAGTCGTTAGTTGCGCCGGGTGTGACCGCGCGAAAATTGCGAGAGCTTCCCGTCGATCTACTCCGCGCAAGTCCCTCTAGCGTTATGGATACGCACGGCGTGCGCGTAGCACTCGTCGAACAAGGCGGCATCGACCCAATTCTTTGCGGCCATGTGCTCCCGCCACCATCCCGCAGTGAGGAGCTTGGCGCTGATGTGGTAGTGGCAAGGCCCCGCCACGTTCTCGATGCCGTAACGGGTGACGGCCCATTGCCCGTTGCGCCAAAGGATCGGCGTAGTCGTCCAGTGGGGCGGATCGTACATCCGAGGGTCGGATTGGTATTGCTTCATGGGGATCACCTCGCAAGCGTTGAGTTGCGGACCGCATTGGCGCCAACGTCGATGAAGGCATCGACGACGCCGCAGCGACCGTTCCGGTTTTTGGAGACGACGATCTCGAGCAAGTTGTGCACCTCGGCGAGCGCGTCCTTGCGCTTTTGCTCCGCAGTGGCCTCGTCGAACCGCTGCTGTTCCAGGTAGTAGGCGGGCCGGTAGAGGAAACAAACCGCCGAGGCGTCCTCCTCGATCGAGCCACTATCGCGGAGATCGGCGAGGCTCGGGCGCTTGTTCTCGCGGCCCTCGACGGCGCGGTTGAGCTGGCACAAGGCGAGCATCGACACGTCGAGCTCCTTTGCCAGCGTGGCCAAGCCGTCGCTGATCTCGCGCACCTCCTGCACTCGGTTCCCCGAGTAGCGCGAGGCCGGACGCACGAGCAGCATGTGATCGACAACGACGAGGTCCAGGCGGCGCCCGGCCCGGTCCATCGCGTTGGCAACCTTGCGGGCTCGCGCGGAAATCTCGGCGAGCGTCAAACCGCGCTGCTCCTCGATCATCACCGGCAGACTGCCGAGCTTCGCGTGCGCCTCGTCGAGGCGACGGCGCTCGTGCGGACCGACCTCGTCGGTCCGGCGATGGAGGAGCGCCTCGTAGTGGACCGGCCGTGCTTGCGTCCAGGCGAGGTCTGTAAGCAACCGCGCACCGAGTTGCTCGCCGACCATTTCGAGCGAGAAGAATAAGCACGCATGGCCCGCAGCCGCCGCCTTGAGGACCGCGCTAGTCGCAATCGCGCTCTTGCCCATGCCGGGACGGCCCGCGAGGACCGTCATCTGCCCGCGCGGCCATCCGCCGATGAGCTTGTCGAGATCGATCAGCCCCGTCGTCGGATAGACGCGCTCACTCGACGCGAAGTGCGCCATGGCGATCCTGGCAGCTTCGGCGGCGTCGTAGGCGCGGCGGTGATCGCTGCGCAGCGTCGTGAGCACGTCGTCGATGTTCGCCACGGCGCGCGCCGCCACGTCCGCCAAGCGCTCGGCGGGATTTGCCGACTGCCCGATGAGCGCGCTGCCCACGTCGGACAGGCGGCGGCGCATTGAGGCGTCGCGGACCACCTCGATCGCGTCCTGCAACGGCATGAAGGCCGCCGTAAGCGCGCCCTGGAACAACCGCATGAGGTACTCGCGGGGACGCAAACCGGCCTCGATCTCGTCGTCGCCGAAGCGCGCGGCAAGCGCCTCGACGGATGGATTGCGTCCAGCCTCGAATAGCTCGTACAGCGCCCCGAGCACCGAGCGGTGGAACGAGTTTTGGATATCGCCCGGCTCGATCTTGGTCATGACCTCGACGATGCGCTCCGGCTTGAACAGGCACGCCGCGATGAGGGTCTGCTCGACCTCCGTCAGGTCCGGCTCCGAGGGGGGCGCCGTGCGGAACTCGCCAGGTTGCGGATGGAAGTTCATGCGCGCCTCCCGATGATTGCGTCGATGACGCGCTGCGCGTTCTGGCTCGGGTCATGCGCCGAGCTGTGGGCGCCATCGCCCGCCCTGTCGATGAGATTGGCGAGCACGTCGCCGAGGTTGCCGTCGGTCTGCAAAAGCAGCCCGATGTCGAGCTTGAACGGCTCCCGCCCGTCTTTCGGCGGAACCTTGCCCGCGAGGAACGGCCAGCGCTCAATCGCGGAGAGGGCAAGCTTGAACTGATCGAGGCCGCCGATGTCGGCGAGGCGCTTGAGGAGCCGCGAGCGGCGCTGCGGGGTTACGGTCTGGCAGCGGCTGAGGCGGAGACGCTCGGCGGTGGTGTTCCAGATCGCCACGGCCTCATCGGTGAGGCGGGTTTCCGCGATTGTGAACGGCGAACGCCCCTTGGCATTCTCGGTCCCATCTGCCTGAGAGCGCGGCCGTCCCTCTCCCCCCTCTCCCGCACCCACTCCCCTTGCTCCAACAGTAGTAGTTTTACTCTTAGAGTTACTGTACCCGTCAGGACGGGAACTCGCAGCTTCGGTGTTCCCGTTGGGACGGGAAGTGGCGGACTGAGTTCCCGTTGGGGCGGGAACTCCATCGGGGCGACTTCCCGTTCCAACAGGAGGAATTCCCTCGCACGATTTCCCATCGGGACGGGAAGTCGGAAAGGCGACAACTGACGAGACCTCCCCCTTGATGCTCGAGACGGCCCGCGCGATGGCCGCCTCAAGTTCTTCCGGCGAGAGGGCCGACAGCGTGTGATGCAGCATCACGCGGTTGTTCGCTTGAGGGGTCGGCAGACGAGCGCTGACGATGTAGCCGAGGCAACTCAGCCGCCATAGACAGTTGCTGACGGTTTTCTCGGTGATCCCGAGGAGATCGGCGATGGTCTTGCGGCCGACCCAGGTCGTGAGGGTCTCCTTGTTCATGTGTTCGATGAGAACCGCGAGGACCAAGAGGCAGGTGCGATCCAAGCGCTTGTCGCGGACGGCCTTCATTAGCGTCTCAAGGCGCGCCAGCATGAAGCCGCACGTCTCGAGCTGCTCGATCGCGGCTTCGAATGCGGAGAGTTCAGTTGAGGAGCGGGGGCAGGCCTGCATCTACGCCTCCCCTACGGGCTCGCCGACCAAGAGGGCGAGCTGCTTTGCGAACTCGGTCGTGTCGCGCGCCGCCTCGCGGATTTGCTCGCGCGTCAGCCGGTGAGGGTCTTGCTCGGGCAGGCGAACATAAGTATTGGAATTCATGTGCTGTCCTCGTTGGTTCGGAACGCGGACGCAACTCACGAAGGCCTCGGTCGCCACCGGAGCCTTTTTCTTGCCTAAGCGAGGCTCTCGGCGGTCTGCGCCTGACGACGGCACCATTCGCGGATGGCGCGTCGCGAGAACATGGTCCTCCCCGATATTTTCAACGGGGCGGGGAACTCCCCCCGTTTCACGAGCTTACGAATGTGCTGAGGATGCAGCGGCACGATCGGCCGAAGGTCCATCAGGAGGATGAAGCCGTCGTCCTCGAGGGGGTCTCGGTCGCGTCCCGCAGAATGATTGTCCATGACAAAGCTCCCAGTGCACCCTCGCGCGGCGTGGCGCGATGCTTTCTGGGTGGCGGAGTTCAATCGATCTGGGAACGTAAGAGTTTGGTCGACGATGACCAGAAAGTTACGCTACGGATTTTAGGCGCTTTTTCCGAGGCTTACTGTTCCTCTTCACGGCGCCCTTCTTTTGGAGGGCGATGCGGCGCTGCTGCCGCGGACGAGCCGCAAATGCTTCCGGACTGTAAGCCCTGAGATGACGCGGAAGGTACTCGCCCATGACGCGAACGAAATTTGGGTAGCGGTAAGGAGGCTCCCTACCGGTAGCCTTTCGAAAATCCGCTTCCGCACACCAATAAACCTGTTGCAGCATTTCGAGCGTCATGTCGGCCTTGCTGCGTGGCTTTAGGGCGGGCCCTTCAGCGAGCGTGGCATGTCGTGTTGCCGTCTCGGCCATGCATTCAAGTAGATGCTTGATGGCTGGCCACCACTCGTCCCACGACAGTTCCATACTCAAAATTTCTGTCGGCGGGCCGATTGGATAGTGGCCTTGAGCGCGCATTTTGACGCCACTGAGAAGCGTCGGCCAGGCCGCCGCCGCGACCCCTCTCGGTCCTTCGACTAGCGCAGTGACCGATCGCAGGTTTTTCGCGATGGCGCGCCAAGTGCTGACGATCTGGCGGGTGGTAGGCTTTGCTATTTTTCCGAGGGGCTCCTGTGTCAATAGCCCCTCGAGGAGGCTCCGCAAGTACTCGCTGAGAGGGAGACCTGTGGCCTCTTCAGCCTCTCTAAAGCACTTTTCGAGATCGACCTTCGTTCTGGGCATGAGGAAGCGGGCCCTGAGCTTTCCTTTAAAGACGTGACTAAGCTTGCACTGCTTCGCCCGCTCATGCCAGCGCGACATGGCGCACAGGGGCGCGAAACCATGGGGCGGGTTTCCGCCTGACAAGCGCAAGAGCTCGTTGGCGCCATCGATGGCATCAGGGGCATCGGCGCCCTCAATGTTGACCCGTTTTTGGCTTGCACTTCAGTGCGAAGCACTTCTTTTGTGGGCATTCACTCACGGGCGGCGAGGTAGCGGAGGCAGATGACCGATAGGCTGACAGCGAAACAGGAGGCCTTCTGCCGCGCCTACATCGAGAACGGCGGGAACGCGAGCGACGCCTATCGCACGGCATACGATGCCAAGGGTATGAAAGACGCCACGGTCCATAGGGAGGCAAAAGCACTCATCGATAACCCCAAGGTCGCCACAAGGATTACCACGCTGCGTGGAGCGGCGGCCGAGCGCCACGAGGTCACGGTCGACAGCTTGATGGCCGAACTCGAGGAAGCCCGCGAGTCGGCGATGAAGAACCCTCGGGGCATCAGCGCGGCGGTATCTGCAATCATGGGAAAGGCCAAACTGCTCGGGCTCGTGGTCGACAAGAACGAACACACGGGCAAGGCCGGCAAGCCGGTGGAGGTCGTCCACACGCTCGACGAAGAGGGCATCGCCCTCATCAAGCGCTTTCTGGGCGAGGGCGACGACGAATGAGCGGTGCACGATCGGGCCGACATCCCGGCCTCGCCTCCGACAGTTGGAGGTCGGTCAAGCGGCGAAATGTGAAGAGTGACATCCGACTTGCTACTTTGCGTGCGGCTTTGCGCCAACCGAGTTTTCTGGCAACGGTGCTAACAGCGCCGCCGCGTAGGTCTGGCTCACAGCAAGCTCGGCCTGTTTGAGATTAGCAATATCCTGCGAGGAGCTCATCACGCTCGACCAGTCCGGGTCACACTCCCTGGGCAACTGAAACGTCTCGATTATGCGAAGCTCTGTTCCGTCCACCGCTCGATCAACCGTGTCGATGCCGACGTAGCGACGGCCTTCCAAGAAAGACGCGATCGCCTCCGGGTAAGCCGCAAACGCTGTGACAGGTGCTGGCGACAAATATTGTTCCAGCGCATGTTGATTATCCGCTCGGTATAGATCGATCGCTGCGTCATTGAAGCCTTTCCATCTGATTAACTTGACGAGTTCCGGCTGAATCGCGGGATTCTCTCTTAGATAACGCCGAAAATCCGTAACTCCAGCATTGCGTAACTGATCAATTCGAATTTTCAGTCTGGACCAGTCCTCCTCCCAAATCGCAATTGGCGGTACTTCTACGATGCGAGCCGTCTCCGACGGCGTTAGCTTGACACGAAGCGCGCGAACGATGCTCCGGCACACCTTGTCCTGGACTGCGAAAAAGTCGCGGACGTTCTTCTCATAGCGTTCCGCCCATAGGCTGTGATCGGATGCGGTATCGATCAGATTGGCCGAAATGCGAATCCGCTCCTCTTCCGTATGCACGCTTCCTTCGATCAGATAGCGAACTCGCAGCGCCGCTGCGATCTCCGGCAAAGGTTGCGTCGAGTGTCGATGGGCGAATGAGGACTGGCGTGAAATGACGAATAGGCCTGAAACCTTGGCAAGATCGGTGATAAGAGCGTCGGTGAAGCCGTCGGCAAGAAAGTCGGTCTCTCGGCTGGCGCTCATATTGGCGAAGGGAAGGACCGCCAGCGTGGGCCGACCGTCCAATTGACCAATCGACCCCTTTATGGGACCCAGGCGTCGATCTTGAGCAGTCGCCTCTGGTCGATCTGGCCGAGGATCGCGTGTTGGCGCTTGCCGAAACTCGATGTGCGGTGTGTAGCTGCCCTTCGGCAGCTCGATACGAATAGGATCGCTTTGGCCGTCGACCTCATAGTACTCGCGAAGCTTCTCACGCAGGCGCGCGGCCTCGATGCGCACGATGGGGTCAATGCCAGAGTTGAACGTCTCGGGACGATCGAAGACTTCCAGAGCGACGTTGTAGCCCTTCAGCCGCTCGCCGCGCCCGGCCAGTGTTTCATTGACGATATACTCTAAGAACCGCTGCCTGCGCCGCGACTGCGAGAACGGGCCGCTCTTGAGGATGCGGACCAGTTGCTCACGAATAGCTTTCTGGTCGGATTTACTCCAGCAACTGAGCGGAATTACAGTCACTCCCAAACTCATAACGCAGATTTTGCCGTATGTTGCGAGATGTCGATTCTGGATTGATCTTGCAGCCAAACAAAGGATCGACGATGTGCGATTTGTCACTCGAAGGGATTTTTCTGGCCCTCTGCCGGTCGCCGGTGCAGGTTTCTCGTGCTGCACATGGGATGACGCTGGCACTCGTTTGCCACTCGAACGGCAACTCACTGGCAGTCGTTGCGCGGTGGCGTCGATCCGCGAACGCGGTCATAGAATTGCGTTTGCCTGGATGCGTGTCCTCCACGGCCTCACTTCCGCCCTAGCATGGCGCGCACGCTCTTGGGATTGAACGGCTGGCCGCGCTCGTTGACGTAGCCCTTAGCCGCTAACTCGCGACTGATCCTCTGCAAGCTTGAGTTGACTGAGCTCGGTCGAGCCCAACTCTGCAAGCCAGCCCTACGCGGATCGCTGAGTTTCTATTTCTATCTACTTTAGAAACCGGTCCCCCTCGCCGCCGCCAAAGCTCGGTCAGCCCGCCGGGGCTCTCAGTCGCCGCTCGCGCCCATTTGCATCACTCTGGGCAGGCTTCCCAGTATCACCCTCTTTTCGCCAAACCATGGTCCACAACTGTTGCTCTCTTTGGGACCCAGAAAGGGTGCGGCTTCGGGAGGCTCGCCATGTTCACTGCACTAGGCTTGGGTGCACTAATTGTATTGGTCGTCGGGTGTACGTGCCTGGCTTACTTTGCAAGCGACGCTCGCGGGTAGCTGCTGTGAGGGGGAAGTCTCGCACTAGCAAGTATAGGCCAAATGCTCGCACGGCCATTGTGCTTTGGGTGTGGGCGCCGGACGTGATGAAGGGTTCTGTCCCGCACCCGGCGCCCGCCTCCCGATAGACCGTGGGGGTCAACTGGTGGGAGGCCCCCGCGCCAAGCAGTCTACGCCTGCGCCGAGGGCACAGCCAGTGTGCTTTGCGGTGACTTCTGAACAGGGCGCCGCATTCCCTGGTTTCTTGGAATGAATGGGCGGGATTTAGGGATTGCAGCCGCACCCGGCGCCCTAGAGACTTCCAACACGGCGAAGCAAGGTTGGACGTCTCGCCCAGCGGTATCGGCCAATAGCACAGCCGCCGCCAGACTGGTTAGCGATCGTAGTTAATTCTGCCGACCCCTCGCGCGCGCGTTTTATGGTGTCCAGAAATTACCTACAACTCGGGCTCAAAAAGCGAGCCGTTTTGATGCTGGAAAGTAGCCGAGTTCTAGGAAGGCCGCTGGCGCCCAGAAAAGTTTGGGTCACTTGCCCCCTAGGACCGATAGGCCGCCGGCCGTCAGTGGCCAACGTCGAAGCCAAATTGCCCCCTTGCTCCGGACGTCACCGAAATATCCCCTCGTCCAAATAGAGCCCGCTCGAGGTGTCCGGCCGCGCATGAAGATAGCCGCTGGTCGTCGCGACGTTGGCGTGGCCGAGGGTGGCCTGGACTTCCGGGAGCGGCGCGCCGCGGTCGATGGCGTGAGAACCGTGGGCGTGGCGAAGCCAATGGGGCGAGACGGCCTCGTTGATGCCGGCCGCGCGTGCCGTGCGCTTCAGCAGTCCATGGACGGCCCGCTCCGTCAGGGGGCCGCCGTGGCGGGCAGCGAACACGGAATCATTGGGCAATGCTGACCTGATTAAAGAGGGCCGCGATGTAATTTTCGAGCGACATCGGCGGGAAGTTGTCCCGCGTGCGCGGCGGGGAGGGCACGACGTTGTTATTGGCTGGGTCGGTCATTCCCTCGTACGGGACGGATGTCGCTCACCAAGAACCCGTAAAAAAAGCCAATGACGAGCGGTGGCAAGGTTTTGCGCCATAGCTAGACCACGGCATGCCCAACGTGCCCCTTCAAGTCGAAGTGCCCGATCTGGCCGCCCCAGCCTCCGGTCACTTCGGTGGCCAGGTCAAATCCTTTGAGCCAAGCCGTCACTTGGAGCCTATGCCCGACCTTCAGTCGGCTTTCCGCGGATAGTGATGATTGAATACCAACTGGGCCAGCAGGGCTTGTTGTTGCAGGAGAAGTCCCACAGGCCATCTCAACAGGGTGGCAAACAACTGCATCTGGCTTGCGAACATTGACCCGAAGACATTCCCGTCGCTGACCGAGATGATGGGCGCCTGCGGTTCAACTTCCTTGGATGAAGCTTCCCTTGCCTGCGCGCGACCTAGATGCTCTAGGACGCCCCGAGCAGGGGGGATTGGGCTGCCACCCTGCGTCGGGGGCATTTCGCTTCGTGGAGCCGAGGCCCGTTTACCTCGCTTCGGGCGCCGGGCAACGTCCTCGTCATGCTCCCCCGCGAGCCGTTTTACAGGGTCTCTCAGGCGATTAAGGGCGACCGCTTTCGCGGCTTGAGCGCGGCTCTTGCGCCGGACGGATTTCTTGTTCCCAGCTGGTCTCTTACTCTTAGAGGGTCGCATCACAACTCCACACTTTGCTAATCTAGCACACTGGATCACGGCATCCGTCGTCGAGGCGAGACTGGTCAGTTCCTTGCCTTATTCAGGCTGAAACCGGCCTTGCCGCAATCACCCGCCCTTGCGCGCAGTTCATGTACGTTACCTGCCATCTTTCGCCATCCCTATACCATCTGATTGGATGGTATATGGAGTTGTGGACGACACTTTCAAGAGGTCGCGGGTTTCGGTTAGTCGTCTTCTTCCGGCTCATTGGGCCCGTCTGGCTTGGCATTTCAGCGAACGCAAGGACGCGAGAATCCCCGGGAGCGGCCCCGACCTCAGCCACGCTGACCAAGTCTCCGGGCTCAGTGGGTGCCAATCTCCGGACCGCGCCTACGCCTTATGCACGCGGCCAACTCTCCCCCGTTCCGGGGATGGCGTCGACCCTAAAATTTCTACACCGTAGAGAGGCCCGGAATGGACAAACGATCAAGGCAACAACGGGGGTATCGCATGAGCCTCCCTTTCAAGACGATAGCCGGGGCTTGGTATGAAGCCGAACCGTCAACGCGCGATATGAGTGTGCGCGAGCTACGGCGCATGGGGCCTCATCACATTAATCACCGCTTCAAGTTTCGCGGCGGGGTCACGGCCATCGTCGCCAAATATCTCCAAATGAAGACGGCGTTTTTCGCGGCCATGCGCGCCCGCGACCAGGATTACACGCCGGCTGCGGTTCTCTACCACTAAACCGTTCCGGGGGCGGTGGCGGCGGGGGGTTGAGGGAGCGGGCCGCCCCTTCCTCCATGGCGCAGTTACCCTGCCTCTCCATTAAACGGACAGGTGGGGAGTGCGGGGAGCGGGGCGGTTGCCGACGACGGCAGCCGCCCTATTCTTTATGGGATCAAATGCCGTCGCACGGCTTGGGCGACCGTGTGCGTGCGCCCTCTAATGACGAGGACCCCGTCCGGTGATTACTAGCGGCCGCTTCTAAGAGGAAAGGGCGCCCATCCTGAGCCAAGCTCGCTGGGGGGAGCGAACCATCCGGGGGGGAAGCCGGAAGCTTGGCGGGGCTTGAACGTGTGTCCCTGCTACGGGTTCCAAAATAATTCGCGCAGGTAGGAACCAAGATTCGGCACCTCCATTGTCGCAGAGAGAGGGCCGCGATGAAGCATTCAGGAGCGCATGGGAGCTTGCCAGAACTTGCTGAGGAGGCGCGCGGACTCGTCTTTAATCTAAGGGCCATGATCAACGCCATCCGCGCGAAGGCACCCGAGCACAAAACCGAACTGAGACAGTGCCTGGCGCCCGACCAACGGCTGCGTCAAGACCCCTGTTTTCAAACTGAGACACGACCCTGCACTCGGGCAGGATCGCCACACTTACACCTGCAATACCTGCCCTTCCTCTAAGTCTATTATGGCGAGGGCCTTCTCGGAGATATGGCTGATCGAGGTGATTTGCACCCGCTCCCCAAGCAAGGCTTTGAGGTGTGCGATGGCGGACTTGCGATCAGAAGCCCCTACAATGTACCGGCCGCGCGTTGCGCTGGTTCCCTCGTCCAGAACCTCAATCATCCAGGCGAATTTATCAGTCATACGCCAAATATGGGACCCAACCCCAAGCCAGAAGGCTGGCCTCGCCTCGGGACGAGGCCAACCTCGACGCTTCGCTGCAAGCCGGAGTGCCAGCATTGCCGATCAGCGTATCTTCTAAACTAGTCTCAGAAATTCCAGCCGCCAAGAGGCGGGCTTTCTATTTGGAGAGCTGTGAGCTGGCGATGGCACCGCCTACGACCTCAACGGCGAGACCACCGCGCCCGATATCCGCAAGAACGACTAAGGGGGCGGCCATCTCAGACCCCACGCGATGGCGGAGATAGGCCGGAGATTGGGTGCTTTCTCGCCAGGTTTTCGGATTGGCTCAGGCGGGCGCGGATGAGATGGACGGCGTCCGTTAGTCCGACCACTACCCCCCGGTTCCAGCTCATTGCTTGGGCTCCTTGGGCGTGTCGTCCATGGCGAGGACGGCGCGGGTGAGGCCCTCGTCGGGCTCGTCCGTGGTCTCGCACCCCGTATTTGACAAGACGGGGGTCCGGGAGCGGGCGACGGCCTCTAGCTCGGCGATGCGGGCCGTCTGCTTTTTCTCAATCTCCTCTAGCTTGGCGACGCGGGCGCGCAGGCGCTCGATCTCGTCGGCGGCGTCATCGATGTCTTGCGGCGTCAGGTGGGCACTCCGCAGTCGCGTCGGCAAATCGGTCATGCGAGTTCCTCCTCGTCCTTGGCGGTCTGGTAGCCGTCGTCCCAAGCCTCGCGGCGGGCCTACTCCAACTTGCTGATGCGCTCGGCGGCCCACTTTTTTAGCTCTGCTTCGCTTGGTAGCGCGATCAACCAGGGGGATTTTGCGCCCGTGCCCAGGTCGCGGCCAACACCCATTAGGTCGCTCAACTCAGCGAGAGATTAGACGGCCTCGTGGACGGGGTCATCTCATTCGCGAGGACGGCACGGCTTACGACAAGGACGGCGAGACAAAAGCGCCCAACCTCGTGCCGTATCGCGAAGGCAAGTAATCGGCTCCCAGAGCCAGCCTTGCGCTCAACTGAATATCCCCTCGTCGAGATAGAGCCCGCTTGAGGTGTCGGGGCGCGCGTGGAGATACCCGCTCGTCGTCGCCACGTTGGCGTGGCCCAGGGTCGCCTGGACTTCCGAAAGCGGCGCGCCGCGGTCGATCGCGTGCGAGCCGTGGGCGTGGCGTAGCCAGTGGGGCGAGACGGCCCCGTTGATCCCGGCCGCGCGCGCGGTGCGCTTGACGAGCCCATGCACGGCCCGCTCTGTGAGGGCGCCGCCCCCGCTGTCGAAATCGGTGGTCGAAAGCGCGCCGACGACAGTGCCGGTGCCGCAGAACTCCTGGATCGAGGCCTAAGACAGCGCCTTGTCGGTCGGGTTCAAGCTGAATAGGTGAAATTGATCGGAACGGAGTGCCACGCCCCAGGATTGGCCCTCAACGCCGAGACGCCGAGCCGGGCCATTTTATCGCAAGCGCGGGAACAAGAGGCGGGCGGGCCGCGTTACGCCTCCCGCTCCTGCCGCAGAGAGGAGTAGGCAAGCGCGAGTCTGTTCCCCAACTCCCCTCCTTCATGCCATCCGGCCCTCTCGTGCGCGCAACTCGGCACCGGGAAAAGGCACCCACGGTGCGAGTCGTGGGTGCCAGTGCCAGGAAGGGGATACTCCCGCCGGTATGGAGCGACGAAAACCGCCGGGATCGCAGGGGCGACGAGCCAACGCTGAGTTGGTTCCAGAGTTTCGGACAGAAGAGGAGGCAACGACCGTGAGTCCAGACGATCAGCGTCGCGAGAGGCGTGAGATCGGCCTTTTGGTGGCTGCCATTGTCGGATTACTCGCCTTAGTAGTGCTTTATGGATCTAGCTTCCAGCCGCCCTTAACCGGCGCCGAGCAGGCGGTGGTGACACCGAAATAAAGGGTCTGCTGTGTTTGCCACGGGATGATCAGTCCCACAGGCCCTTAAAGCGCCGACCGGCGACGCGCGTGTATCGAGTCGTGCCCTTTGTTGGCTGGGGCGTCAGCATGTGAGGCCGGACACGGCCGAGGCCTGCACGGATGCCGGCCTCCCGTATGATGTGAGAGCATGTCTTGGAAGGCCGAACGCCGACCGGAGCAACCGCCGCACAACTTCATGGAGCCGCCGACAAGTTATTTTCGGCGATCGCGTCGGATCTCGGAAGCCAGGACAGCCATTAGGCTCGTCGGGGGGAAGTACATGTCATTCTTATCGCAGAAGCACTTCCACGACGAGGCAGCGGCGTTCGCCAAGCTCGAAAGCATCGTCTGGCGGAAGGCCCTGTCTGCCCCCACTGCGGTGACAAGGAGCCGATCTACTCGCTCGCAGGCGATGGGCGGTACTTTGGGTCGGGGTCTGGGGTAGAGCTGATGGAGACTGCGGTCCGTTCAGCTGTTGGCGAGAGAGCGAGTGCTCATCCAATTGAGCCGTCCGCTCTGCCGCTTGCTGCGCTTGCCCTTCGCTCAAAAGAAAGCACCCCGTCGCAGGGATCCCGGCGCGCTCGCTTGGCCGAACCTGGGCGTCATCTTTCAACTCATTAGGAACAGTGAGCGGGGGGTGCGTGTTCGATCACCATGCGCCTTTGTGCGCAATGGAGGTTCGCAATGAGTAGAACAACCTACGGTCTGAGTGTGATCGCTGCGGCCGCGGTTCTGATGTTCACCGCTTCAGCCCAAGCTGGTCCGGTGAGTACAGGAGTTCTCGGGAATGACGTCGTGGCGAATAGTGAGATCCAACCCGTCCGCTGGCGCCGGCACTATGGCTACGGCTATTATCGTCCGTATCGCTATTACAACTACGGCTATTATCGTCCGTATCGCGATTACAACTACGGTTACTATCGGCCATATCGCTATCGTCGGTATGGCTTCCGTCGCTTTGGCTGGTGAGCGACCAATCGCCTGGGAAGCACGAGAAGCCAGGTACAACACTGCGGCGCCCTTGGTGTGTGACCACGGGCGCCGTTCTTCGGGCATGGCAGTGCTCCGTGTTCTGCACGAAGTAGATCGCGCTAATCAGCTTTCGCGGTCGCGGTTTACGATCATGACCTGCCCCGAGTGCCATCCTGCGATGAACTGACGTGATGGCAACGTCGCGGCCTCACTTCCGTTCGAGCATGGCGCGCACGCTCTTGGGATTGAACGCCTGGCCGCGTTCGTTGAAATAGCCCTTAGCCGCCAACTCGCCACTGATCCTCTGCAAGCTCCGACGCGCGCCGGTCGTGGGACTGGCTCTCCGCAGCCGCTTGGCCTCGGCCACGACTTCGGGACGCTTTTCGGCGTGGGAAACTAAGAGCCCCGCCGGAGCCGATCCGAGCGGGGCTTTCTCTAATCGATCATAGACCTTGTGCCGGTAGGGATGCCGATAGGGATCGAGGTAAGGGAAGCCAGCGGCTGTCAGCGTGGTGGAACGGCGCTTCCGCCGATCAACGCCGCGAACAGCGTCAGTGCGATCGCCCCGGTCCGACAGCAAACTTGGGCCCCGACGCCACCCGTCACGCTTCGTTGAACCACCATGCCTGCCGCGATCCAGCAGGTGCCAATGATCGCGATCAGCAGCGACAGAACCCCAAGCCAGGGGAGCGATTTCGTCAGGTCTCCCCTTGCACCAAACGGAATGAGCGTAAAGGCGAAGATGATCGCTTTGGGGTTTAGCAGCGTCGTGACAAACACGCGCTGGATCGTAATGGCGCGCCGGCCGAGCAGCGTCACTTCGGTTTGCTGCCAGAGCATCCAGGCGGCTCTCAGTAAATAGAGGCCAACCGCGATGCGAAGGGCGAACCCAACGGCCGGCATCAGCGCAACAATAGGGCCGACGGCGGCTATCAACACCGCGATCGCAATGAGGTAGCCCAACAGCTCGCCGCACAGCAGAACAAGCGACTTGCTGAAGCCGCATGTGGCTCCCGACGTCGCCAGAAGTGTGTTGGTGGGTCCGGGCGTTGCCAGCAATGCCAGCGCCCCAATCATAAAGGAGACTTCGTCGATCATGGCCCAATAATCGTGGGCTGAGCCGCGGCGTGCCTTGATCCACATCAGCCTCTGCCGAGTTCCGCTTCGCCAGGAGAGGTGGCCCCGGTTCAAGAGCTAATGTATTGTGCTCGAGCTCGGCTGCGGCACTGGCGGCATCACGCGCTTCCTGGCGGAGACCTAGCGGCGCGCGAGCAGCGGCGGCATCGATGTCGATGCCGGCCTCAACGCACGCGCGACCGCTGCCGGGGCACCTGCGCGCGCGCAAGGCGGGTACCCTGAACTTTCCACATCTAAGACCACATGACGCCCGCCGCCGCGCGTATTGGTGCATTTTAAGCCGACAGACGTGCACTTCCGCGCATTGCCGCCGGCTATGGGTATTGGCCTTGCGCGAAAGTATCGAAATCTCTTGTCTAACCTCGGCTTATGAGGCGGCCGACCGCCACCCACGCCTGTCGATCGAGGATGTCCTCATAGGCGTCAAACTTCTCCACATAGCGGTTATACGTGCGCCACCGCATCCATTTCGGCTTCGGCGGCAGGTCCCATTCGTCGGGATCGCAGGTCCCGATCAGTCGTGATTTGATTTTCGCCTTCCCGCGATGGGCTCGATCCACGGGACTTGCAAGCTGAGAGGCGTAGGCGACCTGGCGGCGCCACGCTAGGCGGCTGCAGAAGCGCCTCGCTCCCGGCGGGCGCCACAAGACCGAACAGTGTCGCTGCGTCTCAGGGCATTTGAAGTACCCTGGCGTCCACCGAAACGGCGAGGTTGGGCGCCGACGGCGATCCACTGGTCGACGCTGCCGATTTGAACCCTCAGCCGGCCTCCGTCATCGCCTTCCATGTTGGCGGTGATGAGCCCGCTCGCGATGGTGTCGCCGGTGTAGGTTTCGGTCCATCGAATGCCGTTGGGCCCACACTTCGCTCCGGGCCGGACCAGGCCCTGACGAGCAAGTTTATTGATGTCGAGCTTCAGTCCTTGCTCAAGGCAGGCGCGCTGTCTCGGTCTCGGCATTCAGGCCACCGCCGCCTTGACAGCATGGGAGCACTCGTGCGGCCCGAAACGACGCCGGCCGTTGTCTCTGAGCCGCAGCAATGCGGTCCCGGCCCGCTTGCGTGCGGGCCCCTTGCTCAGGCCGCCGTGGTTCCGGCATCGGCCGTTCTCGAGCGCCTTGCGAAGGCACGCCGTGCCGCGTGTGCCCGTTAGGTTCACGCGTAGCCTGGTGACGCCTCACACTTTGAGGGTGTGCCACAACGCGATAGTTGCTCTCTATGGCGGCCCTGTAAGTCTCCCGGCCCCATCTCCCTCAGCTTCCGACGTGTTCGGCTGTCAACACCCTCAACAGTACTGATGACACTGTTGTCAGAGCGTTGTGCCGAAGGCGCTGCTCAGGTGGCGAACTGTTGCGTGTAGCACTCACTCTCTCGGCGAGGCTCGCGATCGAGCATTGCGCAAGTTCAAGTCGAGGTAAGGCCAGCGTGCCAAAATCGTGCCAGCACTTGCTTCGAGGTCATGACTTGTTCACGACACGAACGCGACCTGTTCCTTCACTTCTGAGGCTTGCTTTTCCCTTTACTTTCGGGGGTTTCATCGCTATTCAGCGCATCCGAAACCACTCTTGACATGGTAGGGGTCAGAGGTTCGATCCCTCTAGTGCCCACCATCCGCGACGCAACTGGTGTGAGACATGAAAGTCGAGAAACTCATTGAAGTCGCTGCGCTCGCGCCATCGCGACAACCGCCTCGTCCGCCGCAAGGGGCGCCTTTTCGTCATCAACAAGACGCAGCGCCGCTTCAAGGCCCGCCAGGGCTAAGGTGGAGTGAGGTCCCGGCGGCCGCTTTGACGCATGGCCGGCGAGACCCTATGTTCGCGGCATGATGTCGTTCCATGCGATTGGCTCCGCGCGCGCCGTGCTCTTTGCGGCAGCGCTGGCCTCGGCGGCGCTCGCCGCATCGGCTCAGGCCCAAGCCCCGCCGCCGTCTCCTCCTGCGCCGGGGCCGTCGGCAGAGAAGCAACCGCCGCCCGACGCGCAGGCCGATGCGCCGACCACGCTCGAGCAGCGCGGCGCCCTGCTTGCAACGCTCTACGGACGGCTTGCTGTCGCCCAAAGCGCGGAAGAGGCGGAGCCCGTCACCCAGGCGATCGAGCGGCTCTGGGCCTACTCGGGGAGCCCGACGGCCGATCTCCTCGCCGAGCGCGCCGCCGCGGCGACCCAGTCGAGCCGGCACGACCTCGCGTTGAAGCTGCTCGACGCGACGATCGAGCTGCAGCCGGATTACGCCGCCGCCTGGAGCCAGCGCGCCTACGTCTTCTATCTCAAGAGCGAATACAAGCGGGCGCTCGGCGACCTGCGACGCGTCCTAGCCCTCGACCCCAACCATTATCGGGCGCTCGAGGGCCTCGCCCAGATCCTCGCGGAGATCGGCGAGAAGAAGGCCGCGCTCGAGGCCTACAAGAAGCTGCTCGCCGTCCACCCCTTCGCCGCCGGCGCGCGCGCGAGCTTCGAGGAGCTCAACCGCGAGGTCGAAGGCCAGGGGATCTAGCCGATCAGAGCGGCGGCATGTGACCGGGGCGGCTGCGCCGCTCCAGCGGCACCTTGCCGCCCACGGGCACATAATCGGGGCTATGGCCGTCCGGCAGTCCGTGCTGATCGACAAAGGCGAGCCGGATCATGTTCGTGGCGCCGGCTGTGCCGAGAGGCACGCCGCACGTTATGACGACGCCATCGCCGGCGCGCACGAAACCCTCTTCGAAGGCGATGCGGCACGCCTTGCGCACCATGTCCGCAAGGTCCTCGGGATCGCTTGTGAGCACCGTCTGGATGCCCCAGACGAGGGTCAGGCACTGGGCGGTACGCGCGACGGGCGTCAAGCCGATCACCGGCAGGTTGGGCCGCTCACGCGCGACGCGCAGCGCCGTCGAGCCCGTCGCCGTGTAGCAGAGGATGGCGGCAACCTTGACTGTGCCGGCGATCGTCGACGCGGCGGCGGCGATGGCGTCGGCGCCCGTGGGCTGCGGGTGAAATTCGGTCGCGTGGACGAAGGCCTCATAGCTCGGATCCGACTCGACCTCGATGGCGATGCGGTCCATCATCTCGATCGCTTCAACCGGGAACTGGCCGACGGCGAACTCGGCCGACAACATGACCGCGTCGGCGCCGTCGAACACGGCGGTCGCCACGTCGGAGACCTCGGCGCGCGTCGGCATCGGCGAGGAGGTCATGCTTTCCAGCATCTGCGTCGCGACCACGACCGGCTTGCCGGCGCCGCGCGCCCTGCGCGTGATCTGCTTCTGGAGGCCCGGCACGCGCTCGACCGGCATCTCGACGCCGAGGTCGCCGCGCGCCACCATGAAGCCGTCGCCGGCGGCGATGATGGCGTCGAGGTCGTCGATCGCCGACGGCTTCTCGATCTTGACGAGCACGGACGCGCGCCCGTCGATCAGCTTCTTGGCCTCGACGACGTCGTCGGCGCGCTGCACGAACGAGAGCGCGATCCAATCGGCGCCGAGAGTCAGCGCGCAGTCGAGATCGGCGCGGTCCTTTTCCGTGAGCGGGCTGATCGGAACGAGCGTGTCGGGCAGGCTCATGCCCTTGCGGCTCGAGAGCGCACCGCCGGCCACGACCTCGGCGACGATCACGTCCGCCGTCTTCTCGACGACCCGCATGCGCACGCGCCCGTCGTCGATCAGCATCCTGTGCCCGGGTTGGATCGCCTCGAAAATCTGTGGATGAGGCAGGAACACGCGCTCGGCGGATCCCGGCACGTCGACGCCGTCGAAGCGGAACGTAGCCCCGTCGTTGACGAACACGCGGTTTCCCTAAATCTCGCCGATCCTGAGCTTCGGCCCCTGGAGATCGCACAGGATGCCCAAGGGATGGCGATGCTTGGCGCTCACGTCGCGCACGATGCGCCCGAGCGCTCGCGCCGTCTCGTGGCTCGAGTGGCTCATGTTGATGCGGAAGACGTCGGCACCGGCGAGGAAGAGCTTCTCGATCACTTCCGGGGCGGCGGACGCGGGTCCAAGGGTTGCGACGACCTTGACCCGCCGGTTGCGCCTCATTGGCTTTTTGCCCCTTTAGGTTCCGGGTCGGTCAGGCGAACGGTCCATTCCTGCGCCTCTCCGGTATCCACTTCGAAAAATCCCGTGCGCTTATAACCGCGTTTGGGGCAATCCTGCACGCCCCGTATGGCAAACGATTTGTCGGCGGTGCACATGTAGTTCGGCCCGGCCCACTCGCCACCTCGATCGTAGTCCATGGCGTGGACATAGATGAAACGGCTCGGCACCGCGCCCTTGAGCAGTGTCTCGCAGGATTGGGAGGCGATATTCCACCAACCCTCGGTCGTCCATCCGCTCGCGTCCTGATAGCCGATCGATACACCGACGCGGCTCGAGGTCGAGTTGCAGAGGACGAGGTCGGCGCGACTTTGCGCCGCGCCCCGCCACCAGGGAAAGGCAAAGGCCTGCTGTGCATAGGCGGCAGCAGACTGCGCACCGGCGAGCTTTCATTCGAGGCGCCAAGTGTACACTCCCATGGCTCTTAGGTGGCTCCAGGAAGCGGATCGGAGGGGCGTCGAGACATCGGAAAGCTTCGCGGGGGGAGCAAACGTACCTGCTCAATTACTCTAGCCCGCCGTCGTGGGAAAGCGGGACCGGAGCGAGGGTATATGGCGAGGAAAAGGGCGGCATTAAGGTTAAGGTGCCCGGCGTAAATCTTGGAAAGGCTCACTCGCCGAGCCTATAGTGGGCTCATGCAGAAAAGAGCGGTGCCCGGCCCCCGGGATGTCGTAGCGGCAACGGAGGCTGACGCATTCACTATACGTCCGGGTCGCCTCGATGTGGGCGTCCTCATCCTTTGCGATCATGCGGGCAACGCGTTTCCCGAGGGTTACGGTGCGCTCGGCCTGCCGCCCGTCGAGCTCGAGCGCCACATCGCCTACGATATCGGCGCAGCCAGCGTCGCGCGGACGATCTCCGAGCGGCTCGAAGCGCCCGCCATCCTGACGCGCTACTCCCGGCTCCTCATCGATTGCAATCGCGGGCTCGACGATCCGACCCTCTTCATGCGCCTCTCCGATGGGGCGGTCGTGGACGGGAACCGGCATCTCACAGCGGCCGAGCGCGCGCGCCGTATCCGCGACTACTACGAGCCCTATCATTCTGCCATCGGGCGGCTGATCGATCAGTCTCTCGCGGCCGGTATCGCACCTGCGCTCCTGTCGATCCACAGCTTCACCGACACGTGGAAGGGGTGCCCGCGCCCCTGGCATGCCGCCGTGCTCTGGGACAGCGATCCGCGTCTTGCCAGGCCTCTGCTCGCGGCCTTGACTGCCGAGGAGGGTCTGGTCGTCGGCGACAACGAGCCCTACTCGGGTCGCCTCGAAGGCGATACGTTGTGGCGCCACGGGACGCGGCGCGGCCTTGCGCACGCCATGGTCGAGGTGCGCCAGGACCTCATACGCACGGAGCGCGGGCAACGGGACTGGGGCGAGCGCCTCGCCCGCATCATGAGCGGGCTCCTGTCGCGAGGCGAGGTGGCGGAAGACTTGCACGAGGCGCGACCACATTGCCAGTCCACTGCATGAGGCGCCAACGGCAACAGGAGAGTCGGAACGATGCGAAAGGATATCGGCGCCGACACGCGATTGCGGCTCGAAGCCGCCGCCTATCGCCGGCTCGTCGAGCACTTGCGGGGCCGCAGCGACGTGCAGAACATCGATCTCATGACGCTTGCGGGGTTCTGCCGCAACTGCCTCGCGGATTGGTACCGGGAGGCGGCCGAGGAGGCCGGGATTGCCCTCACCAAGGACGAGGCGCGCGAGATCGTCTACGGCATGCCCTATCGCGACTGGCAATAGGCTCACCAGAAGGCGGCAACGCCCGAGCAGATCGCCGCGTTCGAAAAGGCCGCGCGCGAAAAGCCTTAGTCGAGAAAGCTCTGGATCGTT